>QGHH01000020.1 GCA_003640645.1 Fredinandcohnia aciditolerans
TTAGCCATACAAAAATACTCCCCCAAAGGAAACAGATTTTTTATTTCATCTGTCTACCTTTAGGGGAGCATATCAAATTGGCCATGCCTGTTTTTATTACGCTGCTCTTTCTTTTTTTGCAAATAGGTAAATAGAACTCACAAGTAGGACAAGAATCAAAAGTAGGGAAACAGTCAAAGATAAAGCGAATTGTTTGTCTGGACTTCCTGTTAAAAGTAGTGAACTTGCGTGTGTTGAGAGTCTCGCTGGGCTCCAGGTCATCCACTTAGATAATAATGAAGTGAGTGCTGACAACCCAATCGCAACCAGCAACGACATACCCGCTACAAAGATATTACTTTTAAATAATGAACTTAATAGAAGGGTAACGGTCACGAGGAACACTAGCCACGTCCCATACACGAGTGAACCTTTCAGTAATTCGCCAAATCCTACGTCACCAATTAATACTCCAGTGTAATACCAAGACACTAAGATACCTAGTAAAAATGAACCCAATGTCATGATCGTGATGCTTACCCATTTTGCTGTAATATAATTGGCGAAAGAAACAGGTTTTACAAGAATGATATCCGAAACGCCACTGTTTTTTTCCGCTGCAACAATCCCCATAAACGCTAATACCAACACCAAAATTCCGATTTGGCTGTACTGTCCGAAGGTTTGCACGAGCACCTCTTGCGGCGTTGGCACCGGGATTTCAAAGACCGCTCCTTCTGGCAACTCACCCGCTGCTTTGATAATCTCGGGCAAATAATAAGAGGTTACAGGCTGCATGATCCCAAGTAAAATGAAGACAAGTGGGATCCACAGAATTTTAAAATTCCGCGTCATCTCAATCCATTCTTTTTTAAATAATACTGTCCACTGTCTCATGCCTTCACCACTTTCATGAATACATCCTCGAGGGACGATTGCCCAATTTTAAACGTTGATACCGGTATATTTTTAGTCAATATATCTTGTAAAATAGCATTTCTTGCAGGTTCAAGGTGAGAAACAACAATTGTTGCATTCGTGCGTTCAACCGACACTTCATGAACCGAGTCAATTGCGGTTAAACCTTTTGCCCAAGTTGTAATATCCGTTTCTGCTTCAATCATGATTACATCATGCTGGTGCTTTTTTCGTAGACCCGTGAGCGTGTCACTTAATGCCAATTCTCCCTTTCGGATAATGACAATATCATCACAAACTTCTTCAGCGTCATGCAGCACATGTGTTGAGAACAGAATCGTGGTTTTCTTTTTCAATTCACGCATCATTTCAATGACTTCGCGGCGACCGACCGGATCTAATGCGGAGACTGGTTCATCAAGCATAACCAGCTTTGGTTCATGAATCATCGCCTGTGCAATCCCAAGACGCTGCTTCATCCCGCCCGAATAACCGCCAATTCTCTTTTTCTTTGCATCAATCAGTCCTACCAACTCTAGTAATTCATCCGCTTTTTGCTGTGATTCCTTTTTCGATAAATGTGCAAGCTGCCCAACATACACCAAAAATTCATTTGCCGACATCCAATTGTAAAAAACAGGGTGTTGCGGCAAGTACCCGATGTATTTCCGATGGTCGCCATTTTCCATTCCATCAAAGGCAATTTTTCCTGATGTAGGATGAAGCAGGCCAGCCAACATCCGCAAAGTCGTTGTTTTCCCCGCTCCATTCGGACCTAGTAGAGCTGTACAGCTTCCTTTTTTTATATCAAAGGAAAGATTATTAACCGCCGTTTCCTTTCCAAACCGTTTCACCAAATTTTCAATAGAGACCAATGTTTCCGTCATCCTATCTCTTCCTTCCAATTACAAAATAGAGAATCGGGCCAAGTATACTGACCAAAAGGATGACAAACACCCATAAAATCTTTGGTCCATTCGTTTCTTCACTTCTTGCAAGATCGACTATAGCCGTTACCAATAAAATTAATTGAATCACAATGATCGGAGCAATAAGTGCCCAGTTAATACCTGTCATACTCGAATCACATCCCCCTCAAATGTTTTTCCAAAGATAATACGACCGAGAGCAGGAAAAAGTTCAGTACAAATTAAAGTTTTTTTGGGACAGGGGGGCAGGTCCCTCGTCCCACCATTTTTTTACAGGGACACTGAACTTTCCGTCCCATAAAAAAACCGACTACCCTATTGGGTAATCGGTTGGATTATTAGCTAAAGTTGCCACCACAGGCTAGACTACTATTTCTCCTAGCTTACGCTTTTGCCATTCCGATTGAAGCATCAGTTGAGTGTGCATTTTCCTCTTCATTTGAGTTTGCATCTTCCTCATCTTTTGATCCTTCATCGTCAGCAGGAGTGCCTTCATCTGCAGGCTTTTTACTATCTTCTGGTTTCTCTTCTTCATTTGGTTGCTTATCTTCTGCAGGCTGCTTGTCTTCTTCCTTCGTTGCAGCTTCTTTGTCTTCTGTCCCTTGCTCACTTTCTTCAAGTGCAGTTAGGGATTGTCCAAAGTACTCGATTGGATTCACAGCAACACCGTTGTTACGGATTTCAAAGTGAACGTGAATAGCTGCTTCTTCATCATATTGATTTTCGCCAGCCATTCCAAGGACTTCACCTTGTTCAACTACATCACCTTTTGCAACTTTTAAGTCTGCAAGAGATTGATACATTGTTACAACACCGTCAGAGTGCTCAATTTCCACAACATTTCCGTGTAATGGATCTTTTTCAGCACGTGTTACAGTTCCAGCTAATGATGCAACAACCTCAAATGTCTCGCCATTTTTAGCGACGATATCAATTCCTTTGTTAGGGGAATAAATATTGTTATAGACTACAAGAGCTGCTTCTTGCTTTTCTGCTGAAGCTTCTGCATCGTAGAATTCCCTAAAGACTTGGATTGCATCTTCGTCAATGACAGGCATCTTAAAGTTTTCTGACGCTTGGTTTACCGGTACACTTGGCTCTTCACCTGTAGCAGTTCCTGGTTGATTCTCACCATATTTCAAATCATCCTTCGCTACATCGTTCTTGCCTTGGAACCATAAAACCGCGGTTAGAATGAGTGCTGCACTTACCAAATAGATTGCTGGGAATACCCAACGCTTTCTAAAAAAACTTTGTAAACTTGATTTTTGAGAAGTACGTTTCTTTTCTTCCTCTCTCATGTTTATCACCTCAGCAACCATTCTGAACACATTCGCGGAATTATATACATTTTCAAAAAATTTTTTTCGATTATTTTTCGACAAAGCCTAAAATATTATTCATAGAATCGAAAATTTTTTTCGAAAAGGGGTCCAGTTGGACGTTGCTTTTTTGGGTTTCGTATGATTTATCAGGTTTTGGAGTTGGTGATGATCTTTTGATTGGAGGCGGTTTGGGGACGGGACTGAAGGTTGACTTGTTAACTTTTGATGAGGGACTTTACTTGCGGCCTGGGCGTTCGTTCGGGACTTCATAACCTCGATGAAGAACTTTACCCGCTGCTTCGGCGTTCGTTCGGGACTTCATAACCTCGATGAGGAACTTTACTGGCGGCTTGGGCGTTCGTTCGGGACTTCATTACGCTGATGAAGGACTTTGCTGGCGGCTTCGGCGTTCGTTCGGGATTTCATTACCTCGATGATGAGGATTCGTACGACAACTTCCTTCTGATTTCCTCTTCATAACCTCGATGAAGAGGATTCGACACCAAACTTCCTGCCGCTTTCCCCTTCATAAACTCTATGAAGAGGATTCGACACCAAACTTCCTGCCGCTTTCCCCTTCATAACTTCAATGAAGAGGATTCGTACGCTAACTTCCTTCTGATTTCCTCTTCATAACTCCGATGAAGAGGATTCGTGCGACAACTTCCTTCCACTTTCCCCTTCATAACTCCGATGAAGAGGATTCGTACGACAACTTCCTTCCGCTTTCCCCTTCATAACTTCAATGAAGAGGATTCGTACGCAAACTACCCCACGTTTTCCCCTTCATAACCTCGATGAAGAGGATTCGCACGCCAAATATCCCCTGTTTTCCCCTTCATAAGGATTCGCGTGCAACATTACGACCTTTACACCGCGTACACCTCTAATTTCCCCCTTCATAACTCAGCAACTTTCCAGACGACGTACCACGCTTCGGTACCGTAAACCCTAGTAAGTACGCAAAAACTCCTCCCTCACACCTCCAATGAATGCTATACTATGTAGGTACATTTTTTAAAGGAGAATTTTCATGAGAGCATTATTACGTCTTCTACTATTAATTGCACCATTTTTATATATGATCTTAATTTTTATTTTGTCGAGTCTTCCGTCGGATGCGATTGTGAACACTCCGTTTTCGTGGGACCGGGCTTTTAAAGAATCGCTGCACCTCATCGAATTTGGAATTCTTTACGGGCTTTGGGTATCGTTTTTCCTTGTGCAAGGAAAGTTCAGCCCTAAAGCAAGCCTCGTTTCCGCTGTGATTGCCATTGCCTATGGCTTCTCAGATGAGTTGCACCAGTACTTCGTCCCCTACCGATCTGCAACTGTAATTGATCTTGTTAAGGACACAATTGGCGTGCTTGTGCTTTATATGATTGTAAAAGTTAGTTATTTTGGAGAAAAACTACCGAGAATTAGAAAGCTCCTCTACTGGGTGGAGGGCTTAAACAGCAAAAATGCAGAGGGGAAGTAACCCCTCTGCCTTTATTTTTTTACGGTTAATTTATTTAAAAAGTTCTCTGTGGATGAGATTTCTACGCCTTGGTAGTAATGTGTCACAATGTCCTTGTAACTCTTACCTTCCTTCGCCATTCCATCGGCACCATATTGACTCATGCCAACACCGTGGCCGTAGCCCTTCGTTTGAATGACGATATGGCTGCCTTTACGCTCCCATGAAAAATCACTAGAACGAAGGCCTAATGCATCACGCACTTGCACCCCTGTGAATGTCTTGCCCCCGACTTCAACAGATGCTACACGATTTGATTTCGTTCTTGAAGTAATCTTGCCAATATCGTTACCATTGCCAAGCTTAATCCCTAATTTAGATTCAAATTCGGATACTGGCATATTGACTTGAGAATGAAACTTTTCTGTATTGACATCCCACGGGCTCTCCACACTTTTTAAGTATGGTACTGCATTTTTCCAAACGTTCTCCGAGTCTTCAGTATATCCATTACTTGTTGAGTAAAATACTGCATCAATTGGTTCACCATTAAAGGTTATAATTTGTCCTTGTGTTTCGTTAACGGCTTGCCTAATTTTTTCGATTTTCCAATCATAGTCGCCTTTCCATTGGACCTTTAGTTCCTCATTGTTTTTATAAACCTGATGACTGACCGTATCTGAAACATCCGCACCATTTGGCACCTTTAGCTTTTGATCACTCAACATTTGTCTAACCACGTATGTTCTTGCTGCCAGCGCTTGTGCCTTTAATGCTTCTAACTCAAATTCTGCAGGCATTTCCATCGCGAGCACGCCTACTACATATTCTTCTAGTGGCACATTTTCAATTTTCTGAGCACTGACACGGTGAACGGCAACCTCCACAGTTGGCCCTGAGGCGATTTGAGGCGGTTCCGGATTTGATTGTCGCTCTTCAGCTAGCTTTCCCGCACCTTTATCAGAGAACGGAATGACAAGCATTGATGGAATCAATAAAATTAAGACGAAAAGGACAGAAACTAGTACAATGATTGGTTTAATCTGTTTCATGAATGCAAGCCTCCACTTTGAAATTAATGCACGAACGTAAACATGCACCTATATATCAATATCTATGGTAGTGGACAAGCTTTTATGACATTTAATAGCAGAAAAATATTTGTGTTCTATTATCTACCACTCATAGTGTAATTTTCCTATTACTACCATTATCAAATAAAAGGGGAAACAAATAAGATGAGTAAAACCTGGATTAGTAGACTATGTCTTGGCACTTTCTTTTCATCATTGAGAATCCAGACTCTCACGCGACTGACGTTATATTACTACTTCTTATCATTGCAAATATCATTCCTGTTATCAAAAATAATAAATAATAGGAATAAAAATAAAAAAGCTAGAGATATTACCATGTATGGGTAATGTCCCTAGCTTTTTACGTGGTTAGTTAGAAGTTTACCTTTGCTTCTTCCACTAGGCTATCTGTTGCTTCATTTATACGTTCAATGTCAGCACCTAATGCCGCAAGCTTTTGGTGGAAGTCCACATAACCACGGTCTAAGTGCTTAAGTTCTGTAACACGTGTGTATCCATCTGCAACCAATCCGGAAAGAATAAGGGCAGCAGCAGCACGTAAATCAGTTGCGGCTACTTCAGCTCCTTGAAGCTGGGATTCTCCGTTGATGATAACAGAACGACCTTCAATTTTGATGTCACCGTTCATGCGTCGGAATTCCTCGACATGCATGAAGCGATTTTCAAATACGGTTTCCGTGATCATACTTGTGCCTTTTGCACGAAGTAATAATGCCATCATTTGTGATTGCATGTCAGTTGGGAAACCAGGATGTGGCATTGTTTTGATATCCACAGCATGTAATTGATCTGGACCAATGACACGTAAACCATCTTGTTCTTCAATGATGGTAACGCCCATTTCTTCCATTTTTGCAACTAATGAGCTGAGGTGTTCTGGTACTGCGCCTTGAACAAGAACATTACCGCCTGTGATTGCAGCTGCCACCATGAATGTGCCTGCTTCAATGCGATCAGGGATAATACTGTGAGTTGCTCCATGCAATTCTTTTACACCTTCGATGCGAATTGTACCAGTACCTGCACCTCTAACGTTAGCTCCCATTGCATTAAGGAAGTTGGCTAGATCAACAATTTCAGGTTCTTTCGCACAGTTTTCAATAGTCGTCATTCCGTCTGCTAATGTAGCAGCCATCATGATGTTTTCAGTAGCTCCTACGCTTGGGAAATCCATATATACTTTTGCACCACGAAGTCTACCATTGACCTCGGCATCGATATATCCATTTCCAACTTTCACAATTGCACCCATTGCTTCGAATCCTTTTAAATGCTGGTCAATCGGTCTTGAGCCAATTGCACAGCCTCCAGGAAGAGCAACTCTCGCATGGCCATTGCGTGCAAGCAATGATCCCATGACCAGTACAGATGCGCGCATTTTTCGAACATATTCAAAAGGTGCTTCCGTTTTTAGCTCTCTTGATGCATCAACAACGATTTGATTGTTTGCAAACGTAACATCTGCATTTAAATAACGCAATACCTCATTAATCGTATACACATCTGAGAGCGTGGGTACTTCATTTATTACACTTTTTCCATTACTTGCTAATAAGGATGCAGCGATTACTGGCAAAACGGCGTTCTTTGCGCCTTCTACTTTGACTGTGCCGTTTAGCTTACGACCGCCGCGGACGATGATTTTTTCCAAGGTATTCCCCTCCGCGTCCCATTTTCTATATATTCATATTCATTCATGACAATTGGTGTTCCATCTCGAATGCGTTTAAAGAACCCAATCTTATTACATTCATACCTTTTTTGTGAGAAAGTACATTCACACTGCTGTAGTATATGCAAACCACCGGGCAAGTGTCTCTATTCTGATGTGGCTAGCTCGTCGCTAAACGGGCATATCCTCATTGTTTTAAGGCTTCATTTTTTTTACAAAACCAATTTACATCATATCACCTAAACATTCTCTGGCACAAGTGAAAAATGTGGGATTTTCGCAAAAATTGTCGAAAAAATCCAGGTCGTTTGTAGCAATGTTTTCACAAGAAAATTTTACATAACTCACATAGTACACATTATACGTAAGGAACTTTGTTTTTTTGAGGGTTTGTCTTCTTTTTTAGACAGTTTACATATGTGGATAACTATCTTGAAAAAGTAAGTATTTTTGATGACATTTCTAGAAGGGACTAACTTGCGGGCCACCACTTGGGGTGATTTCTTCCGTGAAAATCATCAACTTTGGTTCCTTCGTACTCTATTTCCAGCAAAAACCAATGTATTTTTCTATACCATTGGTATACTAAGGAATGTTTTTAAAAAAATCATTCTGACTCGTACTCTTATTTGATTTCCTCTCCTTACTTACATTTTTTCCAGATGTATCACGCAAATACGTGGAAAGTAGTGGAGAGAACAGATGAAAACTACTTCGAATACTTTTACCTTAAACTTCTTGCATATATTATTCATTCATAAAGGACAAAGTAACAGTTAATTTAAGATAGTAGGTAATTGTTGTGACCAAAGAAGATAATCTAAGAAAAAATTGCTGACGGTCGATCCAATTGCAATCGTCACAAGAACGAGCAGAACGCGCACCTGAAAAATATGATTTGGCTTCACCAAATGCTCATATCGAATACTTTGCAGCGCCCACCACGTAACTGCAATAAAAAATAAATGTGAAATAATACTTATAAGTGCTTGATACCCAAAACCTGCTAACATAAACCCACTCCTTGAACTTTATTCAGCAGCAATTCCCCTTCAACAAATGGGAAATGATGCAAAAAAACATTCAAATTTCAGCCAGGGTTCAAACCCTCACTGAATAAAGATAACCTCCGGCGGATGCCACAGATTTATAAAGGAAGTTTTTCGAGAAGCTCGAAAATATCTGGGCGAAAATACGCCAAGGCGCATTTGATTATAAATAAGAGGAAATATGTATGAAACACACACCTATACATTTTAGCATTATCTGTGACAGAAGTCCTCAAAAACAAGCCTACAAAAAGCTACAATAATAAACACCAAAACAAAAGAAGAGGCATCCCCATACCTCTTCTTCTCATACACCCCTATTTGTTTGACATGGAATGGCAACACTTCATGGTGCTGCCACCCAACTTTTATCCTATAAAATCTGCGAAGCTTTCGAATTGCTGGATGAATTCAAAGGCGACACCTGGGAAAATTCCAAAGCCAATTGTCCCAACCACTGCAACAATTAAAACAATCAACACACCTGTAGGTAATTTAATTTTCGCATCGTTTGCAGCAGGTCTAAAGAACATCTGTGTTAATATTCCGAAGTAATAGAAATAGGATACAACGGTTGTTGCAATCATAATCGATGCCAGCACGTAATGTGGTGGGCTCGTTACAAACGCTCCGATAAAAATCTCTAGTTTTCCGATAAAGCCGGCCGTTCCCGGGATACCTGCTAAAGAAAGGATAAACACTCCAAGTGCAACTGCTAACACGGGTGAGCGCTTATATAAACCTGCAAATTGACTAATATCCTCGGAGTCAGATTTCTGCGTGATCACCTGAAGAACCGCGAAGAATCCAAGGCTCATGAAGAGATAAGCAACTAAATAGAACCAAATCGCATCCATCATAAAATATGAAAAAGCTACAAATGCTACTAATAGGTATCCTGCGTGGGCAATACTTGAGTATGCCATCATCCGCTTTATATTTCGTTGTCTAAGCGCAATGGTATTCCCGATAATCATGGTTACACCCGCTATGATTGCTAACAGGTCTTGCAGGTGGAACAATAAAAATTCTGCTTCACCATTTCCTGAGGGCGCTTGGATGAACCCTGTTACTATAATTCTTAAGATAATAACAAAGCCCGCTGTCTTTGAAACAACACTTAAAAACGCCGTAACAGGTGTTGGTGCTCCTTGATACACATCAGGTGCCCACATATGGAATGGAGCAGCCGCGATCTTAAAGGATAGTCCAACTACGATCATAAACAAAGCAAGTGCAACAAGATAGATATGTTGTGGATCCTGAAGGTTACCAAATGCTCCAAAAATCTCTCTTAAATTCGAGGTTCCAGTGAGTCCATAGACATAACTGACACCGAATAAAAAGATGGCTGTGGAGACCGTTCCGTTAATGACATATTTCATCGCGGATTCATTTGATAACTTATTGCGCTTTCGAAGTCCGGCTAATATATAGGAAGAAATCGAGAGCAATTCTAATCCGACAAATAATGTAATCAAGTCACCACTTGATGTCATAATCATCGTACCTAAGAGTGCTGCTAAAAGTAAGTAGTAAAACTCACCACGATACTCAACAAGTCCCTCTTCAGGTTCATAGCTTATTGCTAGCAAGAGAACAAGTCCTGTCCCCACTAGTAAAATTAATTTAAAAGCAATCGCAAACGAATCAAGTCTAAATGTATCGTACAAAATCGATGTGACATCATTTCCGATTAACGAAACTGTAAACCCGATCGCAACAAGTATTCCCACGATTCCGATCCAACCGAGTGGCCGTCGGTCCTTGTCTTTTCCCATAAATAAATCCAGTAACGATAGAAGGGTTGCAACACCGAGGATGATAAATTCAGGTGCCATAACTCCCCAATCAAAGCTTAGTAAAGTTTCTGTATCCATCGGCTCACCCTCCTAACCCTAGCATGATAGTTTCAAGTGCAACTTGAAGTGGCTGTGTAAGCACGTTAGGATAAACACCAATCAATACGATAAACGCTAGTAACACCAATACCGGTACCATTTCAATTGGACGTAAATCAACTGCTCCCTCATAGGAATGAATCGTCTTTCCATATGTCACATTTAGCACTGCACGAAGCAAATATACAGCAGTCATAATAATGCCGATTGCCCCAACCGCAGCGAGAACTGGCATTTCCTTAAACAGCCCAAGGAATGCCATGAATTCACTAACGAACCCGGACATCCCTGGTAAACCAAGTGAAGCCATCGCAGCTGCTAATAAGAATCCAGCCGTTAGTGGCATCACCTTTGCAAGTCCACCAAGCTTATCAATATACGATGTTCCTGCTCGCTCGTACATGACCCCAATTAAGAAGAACAATAATGCAGAAATCAAGCCGTGTGATACAACTTGGAATACGGCGCCTTGCACTCCCGCTTCATTCATCGCACCAAGTCCTATCAACACAATTCCCATATGTGAAATACTCGAGTACGCCAGAACCATTTTGAAGTCTTTTTGGACGAATGCTAAAAATGCCCCATACAATAGATTGATTACTCCCAGCACAGCAACAATTGGTGCAAGTGTGCTGAATTCCTCTGGGAAGAATCCCATTCCGAAACGGATGATCCCGTAAGCTCCTATTTTTAAAAGGATTCCCGAGTGTATCATGACAATGGATGGCGGTGCTTGTACGTGAACTCGAAGCATCCATGTATGAAGTGGAAAAATCGGCAACTTAATCCCAAATCCGATGATGATTGCAATCAATAAACCTAGACGCAGGTCCTCAGAAAATGCACCTGGAATTGGCAAACTATCTGCCGGGCTGGCAAAAATCGCCGTTAGTGCCGAAATATTCGTTGTTCCAGCCTTTGCAAAAATAATCATGATCACAATCAGCAAGATCGCGGAACCTAATCCGTTATAGATTAAAAAGCTAAATGCCGCTTTTTCTTTTTCAAAATATCCCCACTTCCCAATGAGAAAAAACGTAGAGATTAAGGTCATTTCAAAGAACACGAAGAACAATAGTAAGTTCCCGGCTGTGAATACGCCAAGCATTCCTAGTTCAAGTAAAAGGAAGAGCATGAAGTAGCCTTTCCATTCCTTCTTGATATGAACGGATGCAATAGCAGAGAGTGTGGAAATCACAGTTGTTAAAAGAACGAGTACTAGGGTGAATCCATTTAGACTCATCTCATAATTGACTTCCCACGGATTGCCTTTTGGCAGAAAGCCAAACCAATAGACTGATTCCTTTAGCTTTTCAAGGTCTCCGCCTCCAGTATAAAACCCGTACACATAAAGAGCCAATACCAATGAAGGAAGGGTAGCAAATACGCCAACCAATTTAATCGTTTTTTCCTCAGTTTTTGGTACAAAAGCAAGTAGTGCAATACCTAAAATCGGGAAGAATACTAAAAGTGAAAGAATAAGTGAGCTCATCTTAAGTACCCCCCTGTCAGTGCCACAACAAGTAGTAAAATCGCTAATCCAACAAAGGCAACGGAAGTGTACATTTGAACTTGCCCATTTTGAAGCTTAGCTCCAAGCTTTCCAATTCCTTGTGTTGCCATTGCCACGCCTTTTACAATTCCCCCTACTAAAAATTCATCAATATAGCGAAGGAATAAACTAAATACCTTAGTCGCGTAGACAACGGTCATGTTATAAAATTCATCAATAAAATATTTGTTGTAAACGACGCTATACATAATTGGTGCGCGAGAGCTGAAAAAGTCTCGTGAAATGGACTTCCGTTGATACATCCCATAGGCAAGCAGCAGACCAAATAGGGACGCAAATGTTGCAACAGCCATAATCCAACCTGGCCCTTCGTGATGACTTGGTCCATATAGGTTCGTACCTTCTGTTAACCAATCCCCTAAAAAGGTTCCAAACCAAGGTGTGTTCACATATCCTGCTACAACCGCCAGAACACCAAGAACAATCATCGGTATTGTCATCACACTTGGTGATTCTTTAACATTTGTTTGTTTTCCTCTTGCCTCACCAGTGAACACCATGAAGAACAAGCGGAACATATAAAATGCAGTAAAGAAAGCTGCGATCACCGCTAACCAGAACAGCACGTAATTCCCTTGTGCCCAGGTCGCAATTAAGATTTCATCCTTACTGAAAAACCCTGAGAAAAATGGAACACCACTGATAGCTAAGGTCCCAATTAAGAATAACGGACCTGTTATGCGAAGTTTTTTCCACAAACCGCCCATTTCCTCAATGTTCTGTGTGTGAACAGCATGTATTACGCTACCCGCTGCCAAGAACAACAACGCTTTAAAGAAGGCATGTGTCATTAAGTGGAATACTCCTGCAACATACCCAGCAGATCCTAATGCCAGCATCATATAGCCAAGCTGACTCACAGTAGAGTAGGCCAGAACACGTTTAATATCCTTTTGTGCTAAACCTATTGATGCTGCAAAAATCGCGGTTATTCCTCCGATAATCGCAACTGTCATCAACGCGGCATGACTTGCAGCAAATAATGGATAAGTCGTTGCCACTAAATAAACCCCCGCCGCAACCATTGTAGCTGCGTGGATTAAAGCTGAAACAGGTGTCGGACCTTCCATTGCATCCGGCAACCAGGTGTGAAGTGGGAATTGACCAGATTTACCAATAGCTCCCACAAAAATTAAAATCGCAGTTAACGTGATCATGGTTGGTGAAATATCTCCAGCACCAACTGCGCTAAAAATTTCATCATATTCAAAGCTATTAACTTGCCAGAATAATAGAATCATCCCAATTAATAAGCCTACATCTCCGATACGCGTCATAATAAACGCTTTTTTCGCTGCAGCTTTTGCTTCTTCCTTATAGAAATAGAAACCAATTAATAGGAATGAACCAAGTCCTACAAGCTCCCAGAAAATATACGTTTGGAGAAGGTTTGGAGAAATGACCAAGCCTAACATCGCAAAAGTAAATAACCCAAGGTACGCATAGAAAACAGGAAAGCGCTCATCACCATGCATATACCCTTTTGAATACATATGTACTAAAAAACTGACAAGCGATACTACCACTAACATAAGTGCATTTAATTGATTGACTTCAAACCCCGCTGTTAAGTGAACATCCCCAATTGATAACCACGTGCTCTCATATTTGTATGTTGAGTTCCCAAGTCTCGAAATGAGAACCAACACCGAGTAGACGAATGAAAAAAATGTTAGCAGAATGCCAAGATACGCACTCGACTCCTTCAATCGTTTACCGAATATAAGAAGGAACAAAAAAGAGATAAGCGGGAAAAGCGGTATGATCCATGCATTTTCCATCATCGTATCACAATCCCCTTCTTTGGCTTGCGGCTAAGGCTGATCAGACCGTTTGGTTCACAGCCCTTACCGGTACTTCATCAAATACGACTTAGCGTATTGTCGTTTTGTTCTCCCAACAAAGGCAAAGTTAATGCTTCATCGTATTCATTTCATCAATATTAACTGTGCGTTTATTTCGGTACAACGCCATCAAAATAGCTAGACCAACAGCAAATTCAGCTGCAGCAATGGCGATTGTAAACAGTGAGAAAATTTGACCCGTAATTCCAGGGACCATTCCGTATTTACTAAAAGCCACAAAATTAATATTTACCGCATTTAGCATCAATTCAACAGAAATTAACACAATAACTGTATTTCTTTTTGTGAATGCCCCGTAAAGACCTATACAAAATAAGATTAACGCTAGGATGAGGTAGGCTGCTAATGGAACAGAACTCATTCCTTGTTCGCCTCCTCTTCATTGTCTTTTTTCGCTAAGATGATTGCCCCTACTAACGCCACAAGTAAGACAACAGATGTTAATTCAAATGGAATCACGTATTTTGCATAAAGCTCCATTCCAATTTTCTCTGTATTGTTCACGTGTAGGTCTGTCGCTTGCCCTCCAAAATCCAAATCGTAAATGCCAAGGTAAACAGCAACGCCAAATGCAAGGATTCCAAAAAGAACAAGAAAGGTTCGACCACGACTTATTTTTGGTTCATTTGTGTCATTGTGTTTCGTCAGCATAATACCAAAGAGCATTAAAATGGTGATGGCCCCTGAGTAAATTAAGACTTGCACAGCTGCAACGAATTCTGCATGAAGCATCACATACAAACCTGCGATACTAATGAAGGTGAATACAAGTGCGATTACCATGTGGATGACCTTTTGGAGGTTCAGCATTAATATACCGCCGCCAATCGCACTAATTGCTAGGACTATGAATGCTAAAAATTCTCCAGTCACGCTTTATTCTCCTTCCTTACATTCGTATCATTTTCATCTAACCACTCAAGGTTTTTAAATAAGTCATCACGACTGTATTCTGCAAGTTCAAAGTTGTTTGTCATAACAATTGCTTCTGTCGGACAAACCTCTGTACACAGGTCACATAGAATACAAATTTCAAAGTTAATATCATAGGTATCAATTATTTTCCCTTTTTTGGTCGGGTCAGGGTGTTTTTTCCCGGTTAGCTGGATACAATCGGTTGGACAAATGTTGGCACATTGATTACATACGATACATTTTTCCGGATAAAATTTTTGAATACCACGAAAGCGATCTGGTAGTGGTAGTGGTTCATTCGGATAATCATATGTGACTTTTTTATAGGTTAATTGATTAAGGGTGTATTTCATCCCTTTCAGTAAGCCAAACATAGTTTGTCACCCCTTTATAAGGTAGTTTCGGTACACGAAGCCATTTTAGAAAAGAGCCTAGAAAAATAATTCCTTAATTAAAGCTGATAAAAAAATGTTTGCTAATGCAATTGGAAGGAGTACTTTCCAACCGAATTCCATCAGTCTGTCAGCTCGTAAACGTGGGAAGGTGGAACGGAACCAGATTAAGACAAAGATTACCAAGCTAAATTTTAAGGAGAACCAAACGGCACCTGGAATAAAGTCTAAGAATAAAACTGGTTTCCAGCCTCCTAAGAAAAGAACGGTCGTTAAGGCTGCCATCGCAAACATATACACATATTCGGCAAGCATAAAGAAAGCCCATCTGAATCCTGAATACTCAATATGGAAACCAGCGACAATCTCTGATTCTGCTTCAGGTAAGTCAAATGGCACACGGTTTAATTCGGCAACAGACGCGATAAAAAATACAATAAAGGCAATCGGCTGTGCAAAAATAAACCAAACCTTATCCTGCGCTTCCACAATATCTGAAAGATTCAAGCTTCCAGATAATAAAATAACCCCAATCACTGACATCACCAGTGGAATTTCATAGGAAATCATCTGTGCCGCTGCACGCATTCCTCCCATGAGGGCATATTTATTATTCGATGCCCAACCACCTGCGACAATTCCAATCGTAGTGAGTCCAGATACGGCGATGTAATAGAGCAACCCCACCCCAATATCTGCAAATTTATAGCTTTCCGTAAACGGAAGTGCTGCTACAACCATGAAGGCTGGAGCAAACGCAAGCACAGGTGCAAGTATAAACAGGGGACGGTCCGCAACTTTCGGGATTACATCTTCTTTAATAAGAAGCTTTAATACGTCAGCCACTGTTTGTAAAAGCCCCCAGCGTCCCCCTACTTGGTTCGGACCCTGACGCGCTTGCATGAAGCCCATCACCTTACGCTCTGCAAGGATTCCATACGTAACGAATCCTAGGATGACCAATAGTAAGACGGTTGCAAGTAAAAAGAAAATACCAAAATTCAGCCAACTCGGAGGTGAATTCAGTAGGTTTTCTATCATTAGCCGTCAACCTCCCCGAGAACAATGTCGATTGCACCTAAAATGGTAATCAGGTTTGCCATATTCTCACCCTTTAAAAGCTTCGGGAGGATCTGGAGATTGTAGAATGACGGACGTCTGAATTTCAAACGATACGGTTCTTTTTTACCATCACTCGAAATATAGCAGCCAATTTCTCCACGTGGTGATTCAATTCGTACATATGCTTCACCCTTTGGTGCTTTAATGATTTTCGGAACCTTGGCCATAATCGGACCTTCTTCAGGGAATTGTTCCACTGCCTGTTCTACTATTTTAAGAGATTCCTCAATCTCTTCCATACGGCAGTGATAACGAGCCCATGCATCTCCACCGTCTCTCGTTGGTACGTCAAAATCAAAGCGGTCATAGATTGAATATGGCTCATCTTTTCTAAGATCCCATTTGACCCCTGTACAACGAAGATTCGTACCACTTAGGGAGTAATTTAACGCATCTTCCTTCGTGTACCTTCCAACTCCAATGACACGGTCTCTGAAAATTTCATTTCCTGTTACTAGCTGATGGTACCCTGGAAGCTGTGATCTCATATATGGAACAAATTCCTTAACCTTTTCAATCCAGCCTTCAGGCGCATCCCATTTAACCCCACCTACACGCATGTAGTTAAAAGTCAGCCTAGCCCCGGAAAGCTCATTTAGTAAATTAATAATCATTTCTCTTTCTCTAAACGCATAAAGAAACGGTGTTGTTGCTCCGATATCAAGTAAATATGTGCCCCACCATACAAGGTGACTCGCAATTCGCCCCAACTCCATTGCGATAATCCGTAGATACTCAGCCCGCTCAGGAACCTCAATGTCCATCATTGTTTCAACCGCATGACAAAGCACATAGTTATTCGTCATCGCTGACAAATAGTCCATTCTGTCTGTGTACGGAATGATTTGTGTGTATTGCAAGTCCTCTGCAAGCTTTTCTGTTCCACGGTGTAGGTATCCAATTACGGGTGTAGCTTCTGTGATGATTTCTCCGTCAATTTTAACAACAAGACGGAATACTCCGTGCGTACTTGGATGCTGTGGCCCTACATTTAGGAGCATTTCTTCTGTACGAATCATATGCTACACCTCCACGTCAAACGGTTCATAGTCTTTTCTAAGTGGATGTCCCACCCAGTCGTCCGGCAATAGGATTCGTGTTAAATTTGGATGTCCTTCAAATTTAATCCCCAGCAAATCAAACGCTTCACGCTCTGGCCAATTTGCCCCTTCCCATAACGGCTGTAGGGATGCAGTCGTTGGCTCATCACGGTCAAGCTTTACTTTTAACGCAACAGATTGACGGTTTTTATAAGAGTATAAGTGAACATACATCTCCATATGCGATTGGAAGTCTGTTCCATGAAGTTCCGATAGATAATCAAATCCAAGCTGTTCATTAAACTTTAAAAACTGTGCAATCCTATAATATGTATCCGGTTTTGCTACAAGTGTTGGCACGTCTTTTGATAGTGTATTAATATATGAATCTTCTAAAACGTCGCCACCAAGATGCTCCGTGATTACTTTCACGTACTTATCCAAATATTTTTGGTTAGGTGACGGCGTTACCTCTTCTTCTTCTACTTCTGCAGGTGCTCCACCTGCTGCGGCTTTTGCTTTTGCTGCTGCCGCGGCCTTTGCCTTGGCTGCTGCAATTGCTTTCGCTTTTTCCTTCGCAAGATCGTCGCTACCACCGCCAGCTGCTGCTTTGGCTTTCGCTGCTGCCGCCGCTTTTGCCTTGGCTGCTGCTACAGCTTTCGCCTTCGCTTTTGCTAGTTCATCATCTGTTGATCCTTCGCCCGCTTTTTCAGCCGCCTTCTGCTTCGCCAGTGCGGCAGCCTTTGCTTTCGCTGCCGCAACCGCCTTTGCCTTCGCCTTCGCTAAGTCGTCATCACCGGATGCTCCACCAGCCGCTTTTTGCTTCGCTAATTCCGCGGCTTTCGCCTTTGCTGCCGCTGCGGCTTTCGCCGTTGCTTTGTCGTCTCCTTCTGACGTGTCCGCTGATGAGGCTTCTGCCGCTTTTTGCTTCGCTAATGCCGCAGCTTTTGCTTTTGCCGCCGCTGCTGCTTTCGCTTTCGCCGTTGCTTTGTCGTCTCCTTCTGACGTGTCCGATGATGCTGCCTCTGCCGCTTTTTGCTTCGCTAATGCCACAGCTTTTGCCTTTGCCGCCGCTGCGGCTTTCGCTTTCGCCGTTGCTTTGTCGTCTCCTTCTGACGTGCCCGATGATGCTGCCTCTGCCGCTTTTTGCTTCGCTAATGCCGCGGCCTTTGCCTTTGCCGCTGCTGCGGCTTTTTGCTTTGCAATGTCAACGTCTACTTCTTCTGATGATTCTGAATCTTCGTTAGATGCTGTCGCCTCTTCAGCTTGTAGTTTGGCCTTTTGCTTAGCTAGTGCCGCGGCCTTCGCCTTTGCTGCCGCAGCAGCTTTTGCCTTCGCAATATCTATATTTTCTTCCTTGGATTCCTCTTTATTTTTCGCTTCAGCTGCCTGTTTTTCGGCTAGTCGCTTTTTTGCAGCTTCCTTCGCCTTCTCTGCAGCCTCTCGCTTAAGCTGTTCCAGGTCTTTTTCTTCGCTCACGCTAAATCACCTTCTTCCCCGTTTTAGCCTCATAGCGAATCTTTTCTTTTAATTTATTAATCCCGTAAATAAGTGCAGCTGGGTTTGGTGGACAGCCTGGGATGTATACATCAACAGGTACAATCTGGTCGACCCCTTTCACAACTGCATATGATTTCACATAAGGACCCCCTGCTGTTGCACATGAACCCATTGCAATGACCCATTTTGGTTCTGGCATTTGATCATACAATCTCTTCAAAACCGGTGCCATCTTCTTCGTCACTGTACCCGATACGATCATGCAATCGGACTGACGTGGAGATGTTCGGAAAAAGGAACCAAATCGATCCAAATCATAGTGGGAAGAACCTGTCCCCATCATTTCAATTGCACAACAAGCTAGACCAAATGTAAGTGGCCACAACGAATTACTTCGCGCCCAACCTTTCACCTGCTCTAGCGTCGTCATAAATACACTTCTCTTTAACTCTTCCATCTCTAAATCTGAAATTCCATCAATTTTTAAATCCATTTTAACACGCCCTTCTTCCAAGCATATACTAAGCCGATAACGAGCATAACAACGAAAATCAACATCTCAACTAATGCGAAAATCCCGAGTTTTTCGTAGGCAACTGCCCATGGATATAAAAATACAGTTTCAACATCAAAAATAACAAACAATAACGCAAAGATATAATAGCGTACATTAAACTGTACACGAGAATCATGGAATGGCTCAATCCCACTCTCATATGTAGTAGCCTTCTCCTCACTCGGTGCATGTGGCCGTAGCAACTTCCCCAAAAACAACGCCACAATCGGGAGTAGAATTCCCAACAACAAGAAGACAACCACAATCAAGTAATTATTCAAATACTGATTCAACAGATTCTCCATGTAGCCCCCTCCGATTTCCAATATAATCAAATGCGCCATGGCGTATTTGCGCCCGATTTATTTTCAAGTTTACGAAAAGTTTCTTTTCAAAATCGAGGCATCCGCCGGAGGCAAACTTTATTCAGTAACGTTTGGAACACACCACAATTATGTATTCAAATTTCATCACCAACTCGGAACTGCACTGAATAAAATTTTATTGCCAAAATATTATAAATGTAACCGAATACATTATAGCACTTTTCCCAGCCTAGTGTCGACCAAACCTGGCACATATTCTACGAAATTACCATTTAAGACAAATAAAGTAAAAATGAGCAGAAAAAGCTTGTAATTCCTAGTCATTTTTTCTTTAATTTATTGTTTCAGCCGGGGCTGAAATGATGTGCTTTAGGTTCCTCAAAAACAACAATTTCTATTTTTATAGAACAATAGTAAGGATCTTCATTTTTTCAATCATGTGATTCATGCCTCGAACAAGCTTTTTCACCAACTGAGGGTACGATTACACTTTATTCGTATCAATGCAATATACATTTATTCCTTTGGCTGTTTTCGAAAACTTTGTTGTTTTTACATCGTTGACTTCCGCTTCAGGTGGACGCTTTCCGCGGGCGTGGCTTGAGCCTCCTCAACGAAATGTGGAGGCGGCTTGCACAGAAACGAGAAAATTGGCCACTCCGACAAAGAGGCGTATTTTGCCTCTGAAGGAGGAGTTGAAATTTCTCGAGTTTCTAGCCGCTGCAACTGGACAAGTCGCTACCGCTCCTGCGGGGTCTCAAGTCTCACGCTTTTCCCGCTGGACATTGAATTTGTTTCTTTGAAATAACCCACGCACGAAGAAAATGTGAATACATTTTCGAGGAGTCGCCACCTTACGCTCCAATCAACTTGGTTTTCAATTTATTAACAAAAAGCAACAATCTTTTAGAAAAGAGCCATTCCTTTTGACTGTAAAATTGCCTCACAAATACCTGCATCTCCGACTCCATTCAATCCCTCCAACCCCTATCGTCCATAAATTTTAAATATTGTCCTATACTAATAGACTATTGTCCATAAATGAAAAATATCAGCCATAAATCAAAATTATTGTCCAAAAAAAGGAAAGAGCCATGAAAACAAGCGGTTGTTATGCATAAGCTTTACCTTCAACGCACAACCTATAATAGGAAATGATTGATATTAAGGTGGCTCTAAATGAAAGGAAAGCTTATAAGCGCAGTTCATATATATGTACTTTTGATTATGTCTACCGGTTTTATGGTACATGTCCAGATTCTCCCTGTACTCTTATCAACTTCGAACAGAGATTCATGGTTAAGTGTTATTTTTAGCACGATTCCATTCATGATCTGGATTCTACTTGTTTACTATCTCTATAAAAAAATAAATGGACAAACTGACATATATTCATTGCTTAGTAAAAAAGTTAAATATAAATGGATTTACACTTTGCTAAACGTATTACTCGGTTCTTATTTCTTGCTTGTAGCCTTGGTTACGTTAAAGTTCACATTTATCTGGGCAAAAGGGAACTATTCTCTTGATACTCCAGATTTTGTTATTATCATCATGTTTGCTGTTGTATGTTTTTATGCTTCATTAAAAGGATTACTGACGATAAGTACAATCGCTTTTATTTCTTTACCTGTTGTATCTATCTTTGGTTTTACAGTTGGAATTGGAAACACACCGAGGAAGGACTATGAATTACTTTTTCCGATTTTTGAAAATGGGTACAGTGAATTTTTGCAAGGAATCCTTTATTCATGCTCAGGTTTATTTGATATCGTTTTTTTACTGTTTTTAACTCCCTTTATCCAAAACAAACTTAAGGCTAAGTGGCTAATTCTGACTGGATTCATGCTTATATGCTTAATTCTAGGACCCTTAACAGGAGCTCTATCTGAATTTGGACTACAAGAGGCTGTAAAGTTGAGAAATCCTGCCTATGAAGAATGGCGATTGTTAAAAATAGGTGAACATATTACCCGATTAGATTTCCTGTCCATGTTTCAGTGGCTCTCAGGGGCTTTCGTTCGAATAAGTTTATGTTTATTTATTGTGGAAAAGCTCTTTACATTTCGAAATAGCGCAAAATGGGTACTTCCTACCCTTTATTCGATTTTAATTTTAGGTGTATATATTCCATGGGATGCGCATTCCTTTTTTTTATTTTTAAAAAATATTTATTTCCCGATCAGTCTTGGTGTTCAAATCTTCATTTTACTATTCTTTTTATTACTGATTCATTTGGCGGGTGAAAAACATGGAGAAAGTAAAAATGAACAAAGTTGAAGTCCTCATAAATAATCTGAAGAATTGGTTTGAAAGTTCTTCAGATATCGTAGTTAAAGAGAAATCGTATGGTGAATTCACAATAACATTCATGTACTGCCCTCATTTAGTAGATATAAATAATATGAATCAAGTCATTTTTCCAACCATCTACGAGGTGTGGGAATCAAATGGATTCTTAACTTATGATGTAATCAGCAATGTCCTCGATGTAAGTAAGCCAAAAGATTTTAACGATGCAAAACAAGAAATCGAAGAAAAACTATACTCAGGTGAATTACTTGTTTTTAGTTATGACTTAAAAGATCTTTTTTTTATCCCTGTATCAAAGATTCCAAAGCGGAGTCCTGAAGAATCAAATTTAGAATCCTCTATTAGGGGACCTCGAGATGGATTTGTAGAGAATATATCGGATAATATGGCGTTAATCCGTCAAAGGTTAAAAACATCTTCTCTTAAAAGTGTTGAATTCTCCATTGGAGAACGAAGTCGAACAAAAGTAGTCCTGCACTATATAGACGATATTATCAATCCATCTGTATTGGAAGAAGTCAAAAAACGAATTGAATCCATTAAAGTGGATAGTCTTGTTAGCAGTTATTTACTCGAGGAACGTCTATTTGATAATACTTTTTCCCTCTTCCCCCTGATGGATCATTCAGGAAGACCGGATTTCGCTGTGAAATCATTGACCCAAGGGAGATTTGTCATTTTAGTAGACGGAAGTCCGTCTTGTTTAATAGGTCCAACTAGTTTTAATCAAACCTTATTTTCACCTGAAGATATGCACGATAGTTTTTATTACATCAGTGTTGTTAGGATATTCAGGTTCTTTGCACTCCTGATCACCATTTTTCTACCTGGATTTTATATTTCTCTAATCTCCTTTCAAATCGACCAACTACCATATCCACTCGTTGCAACGATATCGGCCTCTCGAATAGGTCTCCCGTTATCCGCACCAATGGAGACATTTTTGATGCTCGCCTTATTTGAATTATTTAAAGAGGCAGGGGTTCGTCTACCAAAACCCGTTGGACAGACTGTTGCTGTTCTGGGTGGATTATTTATCGGAGATGCAGCAATTCGCGCAGGCTTAACTTCGCCTTCCTGTCTAGTCGTGATTTCAATTACTGTCATTTCTGGTTACATACTGATAAATCAAACCATATCAAACAATATCGTGATCTTGCGATTTTTTGTCCTATTGATTTCTTCGTTCCTAGGATTATATGGTTTTTTCATTGCATTATTCATTATTATGACTGTACTTGTTTCATCAGAAAGCTTTGGTTATCCTTATGTGACATCCTTATATCGACCTAACCCTAGAGATCTGATCAATAGTTTGATCAGGCTTCCCTTTCCCTTTATGAAAAAACGAAACCAAGCATTTCAACCGGTAGATTCTGAACGTGAGCCACAAAAGGAGTAAGCTATGAAAAAAACTCTTCTTGTTATCATCATATGGATTATCGTTGTGACTCTTGTCGGATGTGGAGCAAAAGAAATTCAAAGTCAAGTATATATTACAGGGATAGGGATTGATTACGTAGATGGTGAATTTATTGTCTATATCCAAGCACAGAATTTCGCAAATATCGCAAAACAGGAGGGTACGTCTTCACTCCAAGAATCCGTACCAAATTTGATTGGAGAAGCTAAAGCGAAAACCATATACGCTGCCTTAAATGAATTAGAACAAAAAGCACCACTGCCATTTTATTATGGACATGTGAATACCATCATTTTAAGTGAGAATGTGATCAGGGATCAAATGAAATCCGTAATAGAGTATATTGGCCAAAATCCTTTATTGCGGTACAATCTCTGGTTTTTTGGGACTAGGGAGAATGTCAAAGATATCTTATTAGGAGATAGTTTCTTTAACTTTGCTTCCCTTTACACAATCATTCACAGTCCAGACCAGCTTTTGATAAATAATTATATTATCCCAATTAAAGAGTATAATCGTTTTATTTCCACCTATTATCAACCTACAGGATCATTTATCATCCCTTCTCTCTCATTAAACGATGCGAGTTTCTCAGAGGAGGATAAAAAAAATAAAATCGCTATTGTATCAGGTGGGTTCGCAGTATCACAGCAACAATACAAAGGGTGGATAGCTAAAGAAGACTTAGTAGGATTAAAGTGGTTATCTAAGGATATAAACAACATTCCATATAATTTAATAGAAGATAAGGTAAGTTTAATTATCCAAAAACCTAAATTGACAATTAAGGTCGACCGTGGCTCAACACCCAGCTATCAATTGACTCTTAAAATGAATGCTCAAATTGCACAAAACCAGGAAAATCTTAGCTATACCGAGATAAAAAAGGAAGTCGAAAAACAAATTAAAAAAGAGCTTGAAACGACCATAGGGAAAAGTGAAGCTATACAAACAGATCTATTAAACATCAGCGAAAAGGCATATCGGTATCATTTAAAAGAATGGGATTTAGCTACGGTTAATTCGGTTAGTAAGGATTCTATTAAAAAGATTGATGTTAAAGTTAATATTATTAAAACTGTGCATTACAAAAGATAGATAGTAATAAGTACGATTTCACCTACAAAAACCCCCAGAATCTAAAGGACTCTGGGGGTTTCCAATACTAAAATTAGAATATGTCTTGGGTTACATTAAATCGATTGATGGCATGTTTTAAAGCGAGCTCTGCCTGTTTAAAGGCTACATTATCTTGTTTAACCTGCATGCGTTGTTCCGCGCGCTTTTTTGCTTCGCTAGCACGTTCAACGTCAATCACTTCAGTTGTTTTTTGCAGCTTGAGCAAAGATTGTTACTAAGTAGCCCCGAACTGACATTTACCCCTCGAACTCAATCGTCACCTCTAGCTCATCTAAATAATAAGGAGCTTTTTGTTTATAGGTGACCACCTTAATATCCTCCACTGCTAGATTAGCCTCACACTGTATAAGATACTGATTGGTCGTGCCTTCTACTCTTTTTGGAGCATTCTCAGAATAATAGGCATTCCCATTTGTATCCTCAATCCAAACACTATTTGACTGAAAGTACCCATTATCTCCAGTGGTCTCTACCGTAAGCGTCACGATCCCATCTTCACTCTTAACATCCAATACCGATGTTTCTCCGATTTCACCTTGTGGAAGTACCAGCTGTTTTCCCTCCCACTTGGCTCTAACTTCTTCTGCTTTCTCCTCAGTTACATCCCACAAATATGGTTTAATGGTCAGTGACTTTGGAATATTTTCCAGAGGCTCAAAGTATTGTTTCAAATTCTGCACAATTTTCCCCTTAGACAAACCACCACTTCCACCTCCACTCAATGGTTGTAGCACACGTCCTTGGTCGTCAATAACCTGATAATCCATCCATTCATATTTATTATTATTGTAAGTTTTTTCATCCATAATTTGACGCATTGCAATTTCAGTACTCGTTGGGAAAAATGTAACCTTGTCGACTTGGATCGTTAAATCTTTCGTTTCCACCAACTCATTCACTAAAAATGCTTGATTAGTTCCTTGTTTCTTAATTGGTAATTCCACATCCAATGATTTTTCTTTTTTCGACTTGATTCCTAGCGTAAAATTTTCAGGAAGTTCCTCATGAATTTTAATGCTTATGACTCCAGCATAATCTCCATTTTTTAGTTCCTCACCACGTCCTCCCATCCCATAGCTGACTCCTTTCCCATCAATGGTTAACCATAGGTCGGATAGAAAATCAGTAGAATGTTTGTGATCCACTTGTGTATACGATTCAATCAGGTACCCGATATGGATCTGTGAACCATCATAAAGGCTTTCCGTGAAAGTAATCACTTGCCCATTTATTTCTACTTGTTGCCCAAGTAATGTCGTCAGCCCTTCTTCTTCACCCTTTTCAGTACCAATATCCCCTACCATTCTAAAGATTGAACCGATCACAGGAACAGACTTCATTGTTTCGGCTAATGTCGGTGACATAAACGATATTCCAAAGAGAAGGAACCCTACAATAAAAATGGCAGCTGCTGAATAATAGAAACGTAGATATGTTTTCTTCTTCGGAAGGGATCGGAGTGTTTCATTCATGCGGTGCTCCACACTTACTGGAAGCTGTGGATTTGCCTTTAGCCTTATTTGCTCTTCCCATTTGTCCATATGGATCCCTCCTCCATTTCATTCCATAGTTCACGCATTTTTTCACGGGAACGGCGTAATCTCGTTTTAATCGTATTTTCAGGAACCTCATAAATATGAGCTAACTCCAAAATCGATATTCCCTCAATATGAAAAAGCTTCAACAACCGAGATTGCTCTTCCGGTAATTTTTCGAGCATTTGCTCAACCTCGACTTTTTCATAACCAGTTTCCTTTATTGGAGTTTCTAGCCATTCCTCCATATTAACCACATTCTTTTTCTGTCTTAGCAGCTGGTAACATTCATTTATGACAATTTTGCACAACCAGCTTTTAAAATACTTAGGCTCTCTCAACGTATCAATCTTTTCGTATGCTCTGATGATGGCCTCCTGTATCACATCCGCACAGTCCTCATCGTTCGATAAAATTGTCTTTGCCACGCGATACATCAAAAGCTTATGCTCGATCATCAGTTTTTCAAAGGAAGACTTGCTCCCACGCCTAGCCTTTTTCACCTCTTTTGCGATATCCAAAGTATGCTCTCCTTTCCGAGTCAACCTACTTCTTAGATACAAGAAAAAGACCTAAGGTTTCATCAAAAATAAAAATTTCCCATATTCTTTTTAGACTGTATGTGAAATCAAGATTTTTTTTACAGCCACATAAAACCCTGTATGCACCGTAAAAAGGGAATGTTACATTTTCATACTATCAACGTTATATTGATTCTATTGGTAATTTACAATTCTATCCATATTATTCCGGTTCGATCGATTTTAGCAACATCCTCTTGCCTGTCAATGTAAATGTCTCCTTTTATGCAAAAAACCCCCGGGCCATAGGCCACAGGGGTTCCAAATACTAATTTAGTATTTATTTTGTGTTACGTTTAATCGATTGATGGCACGTTTTAAAGCGAGCTCTGCCCGTTTAAAATCTACATTATCTTGTTTCGCCTGCAAGCGTTGTTCTGCGCGCTTTTTCGCTTCGCTAGCACGTTCAACGTCAATCTTTTCAGCTGTTTCGGCAGCTTGAGCAAGAATTGTTACTTGGTCAGGACGAACCTCGAGAAAGCCTCCACTTACAGCCACAAGTTCAGTGTTGCCTTCCTTCTTAAGTCTAACTGCCCCTACTTGAAGAGGAGCAACCATAGGAATATGTCCTGGTAGGATACCAAGCTCACCGCTCTGAGCTTTGGCACTTACCATTTCCACATCAGCTTCATAAACTGGGCCATCAGGAGTCACGACATTGACTTTTACTGTCTTCATTTTATACCCTCCTAGGTCCCGTTAATTATGCTTCAACACCCATGCGCTTTCCAGCTTCAACTGCTTCTTCAATTCGACCAACTAGACGGAACGCATCTTCTGGAAGATAATCGTATTTTCCTTCTAGGATTTCCTTGAATCCACGAACAGTTTCTTTAACTGGTACGTATGAACCTGGTTGTCCAGTGAACTGCTCCGCAACGTGGAAGTTTTGAGATAAGAAGAATTGGACACGACGTGCACGGTGCACGATTAACTTATCCTCATCACCTAACTCATCCATACCTAGGATTGCGATGATATCTTGTAGTTCACGGTAACGTTGTAATGTTTGTTGTACTTGACGTGCAACATTGTAGTGCTCTTCGCCAACAACCTCAGGAGATAAAGCACGAGAAGTAGATGCTAATGGATCCACCGCTGGGTAGATACCCATCTCAGATAGCTTACGCTCAAGGTTTGTTGTTGCATCTAAGTGAGCAAACGTTGTAGCTGGAGCCGGGTCAGTATAGTCATCGGCAGGAACATAAATCGCTTGGATTGATGTAACAGATCCAACGTTTGTTGATGTAATACGTTCTTGTAATTTACCCATCTCAGTTGCTAGAGTTGGTTGGTAACCAACGGCAGATGGCATACGACCAAGTAGGGCTGATACTTCAGAACCTGCTTGAGTGAAACGGAAAATGTTATCAATAAAGAATAACACGTCTTGGCCTTGCTCATCACGGAAGTATTCCGCCATTGTAAGACCAGTTAAAGCTACACGCATACGTGCACCTGGTGGTTCGTTCATTTGTCCGAATACCATCGCTGTTTTTGAAATAACTCCAGAGTCTTTCATTTCGTAGTATAAGTCGTTTCCTTCACGAGTACGCTCACCTACACCAGCGAATACGGAAATACCACCGTGTTCTTGTGCGATGTTGTTGATAAGCTCTTGGATAAGAACCGTTTTACCAACTCCGGCACCGCCGAATAGACCGATTTTTCCACCTTTAATATATGGAGCAAGAAGGTCTACTACCTTAATACCAGTTTCAAGAATCTCAACCTCAGTTGAAAGTTGTTCGAATGTTGGTGCTTCTCTATGAATTGCATCACGACGTGCATCAGCAGGTACTGGTGCATCAAGGTCAATGCTTTCACCTAGAACGTTAAATACACGTCCAAGTGTTACATCACCCACTGGTACCGAAATCGGCTTCCCAGTATCAGTAACCTCTAATCCACGAACTACACCGTCAGTAGATGACATCGCAACTGTACGTACAGTGTCATCACCTAGGTGAAGCGCAACTTCTAATGTTAAATCGATGTTAACTTCGTTTGCATCACGCGCACTATGTTTAATAGTAAGGGCGTTATATATCTCAGGAAGATGGCCGCTGTCAAACTGTACGTCTACAACAGGACCCATAACTTGGGTAACGCGTCCTTTTGTCATCGTTTTCCCTCCTAACTTACTTTTCGAGGTCATTCAAATTTTTTTCGCTCATTTTGAATGCCATGATAAATCTATCTTATGTTGTAAATGTTCTATTCGAGTGCTGCTGCTCCACCGACAATTTCCGTAATTTCTTGCGTAATTGCCGCTTGACGTGCACGGTTGTATGAAAGAGTAAGTG
Source organism: Fredinandcohnia aciditolerans (assembly GCA_003640645.1). Taxonomy (GTDB): domain Bacteria; phylum Bacillota; class Bacilli; order Bacillales; family Bacillaceae_L; genus Ferdinandcohnia; species Ferdinandcohnia aciditolerans. Next base: position 28,920 of record QGHH01000020.1, read on the forward strand.
AGTCGATAAGCTCTTTTGCATTGTCTGTCGCATTTTTCATCGCAGTCATACGAGCCGAGTGTTCACTTGCTTTTCCGTCTAAAAGTGCTCCGTAGATGAGACTTTCAGCATACTGAGGTAGCAATACCTCTAAGATATCTTCTTGTGAAGGTTCAAATTCATAAGAAGTTTGTTTTTTGTTTGCAGCTAAGTCCGTTAATGGAAGTAGCTTTTTCTCCGTTACATCGTGTTGAATCGCACTTACGAAGTGGTTATACCACATGTAAAGCTCATCATACGTACCATCCGCGAACATGTTCACAGTAGCATTGGCAATATCTTTAATTTCAGCAAAAGATGGCTGATCAGATAAACCAGCGATTTCTAAGCTAACCGAAATTCCTCTTTTTACAAAGAAGTCTCGGCCAACACGACCGATTGCGATTACTGTGAACTCGTCTGTGCTTTTATGACGTTTTTGCATCGCTTGGTATGCACCACGAATCACGTTACTGTTATATGCGCCAGCTAATCCACGGTCAGAAGTAATGACGATATAAGCAGTCTTCTTAATTGGTCTAGAAATTAGCATTGGATGACTTGCATCCGAACTGCCTACTGCGATATTCGCAACGACCTCTTGAATTTTTTCCATATAAGGAACAAACGATTTTGCATTTGCTTCAGCACGGCTAAACTTAGATGCTGAAACCATCTGCATCGCTTTAGTAATTTGACTTGTTTTCTTCGTTGAAGTGATTCTTGTTTTTATATCACGTAAGGATGCCAAAGGTTCTCACCACCTTTTCCTCGATTATTCGTAAACGCTTTGGAACCGAGTCTTCCTAGCTTTATTCAGATAAGCGACGCACGCATTGCGCGTCGCTTAACCATTGTCTTTATTATTCAGAAACAGCAAATGTCTTTTTGAAATCATTGATTGCAGAAGCAAATACTTCATCATCTGGAAGCTTACCAGTTGACTTAATGTGATCAAAGATTTCAGCTTTACGGTTATGCTCTAACCATACGAAGTATTCTGCTTCGAAACGAGAAATATCTTCTACTGGAATATCATCTAAGAATCCACGAGTTAATGCATATAGAATCGCAACTTGCTTTTCTACTGCTTGTGGTTTATTTAGACCTTGTTTTAATACTTCTACTGTACGAGCACCACGGTTAAGTTTCGCTTGAGTTGCTTTATCAAGATCAGAACCGAACTGAGCGAATGCTTCAAGTTCACGGTAAGAAGCAAGGTCAAGACGTAATGTACCTGATACCTTCTTCATCGCATTAATTTGCGCAGATCCACCAACACGTGATACGGATAAACCTGCGTTAACGGCAGGACGTACACCTGAGAAGAATAAGTCAGATTGTAAGAAGATTTGTCCGTCAGTAATCGAGATAACGTTTGTTGGAATGTATGCAGATACGTCACCAGCTTGTGTTTCAATAAATGGTAAAGCTGTGATAGATCCGCCACCTTTTTCGTCAGAAAGCTTCGCAGCACGTTCTAAAAGACGAGAGTGTAGGTAGAAAACATCCCCTGGATATGCCTCACGACCTGGAGGACGACGTAGTAATAATGAAAGTTCACGGTATGCAGAAGCTTGTTTTGTTAAGTCATCATAAATAACTAAAACGTGCTTACCATTGTACATGAACTCTTCGCCCATTGTTACACCCGCATAAGGAGCTAAGAATAACATTGGAGCTGGTTGAGATGCAGAAGCAGTTACAACGATTGTGTAATCTAATGCACCGTTTTTACGTAAAGTTTCAACAACACCACGTACTGTTGATTCTTTTTGACCAATTGCAACGTAAATACAGATCATATTTTCGTTCTTTTGGTTAAGGATTGTGTCGATTGCAACAGATGTCTTACCTGTTTGACGGTCACCGATGATCAACTCACGCTGACCACGTCCGATTGGAATTAATGCGTCAATCGCTTTAATACCAGTTTGTAATGGTTCATGAACAGATTTACGGTCCATGATTCCAGGAGCTGGACTTTCGATTGGACGAGTTTTAGTAGTTTCGATTGGACCAAGACCATCAACTGGTTGTCCTAGAGAGTTTACAACACGGCCGATCAATGCTTCACCAACTGGAACCTCCATGATACGTCCAGTACGACGTACTTCGTCACCTTCACGAATGTCTGTGAAAGGACCGAGGATGATAATACCAACGTTGTTTTCTTCAAGGTTTTGTGCCATACCCATGACACCGTTTGAAAATTCAACGAGTTCTCCAGCCATGACATTGTCGAGGCCATGAGCACGTGCGATACCGTCACCGACACTGATAACTGTACCAACTTCGCTCACTTGTATTTCAGACTGATAGTTTTCAATTTGCTTTTTTATCAGCGCACTAATTTCTTCAGCTTTGATGCTCATGAATTTCACCCCTATCTTTTAGCGGATAAGTTCACGCTCTAAGCGTTCTAACTTACCTTTTACACTTCCATCAAATATACGATTTCCGATTCGAAGCTTAACGCCACCAATCAGACTAGGATCTACAATATTTTGAATACGTAATGATGTCTTTCCAACTTTACTAGCAAATACGCTTGAAATTCCTGATTCCTCTGAGTCAGTTAAAGGACGTACAGAGTATACTGTTGCATCAGCAATACCGCGTTTGTCATTCGCTAGTGTGATAAATTCATCCGCAACGTCTGCGATGATATCCTCACGATGACGGTCAATAAGTAAATGTAGCGTGTTTAATGTCATCTGAGAAAATCCTTGAAAGGATTGCGTTACAATCGCTTTTTTCTTATCGACTGAAAGCTTTGGATTTCTTAACACAGTTTGGAATTCATCGCTATTTGAAAACACTTGTTTAACCATACGAATTTCTTCTTCGTACTGGTCAAGTGCATTTTGTTCACTTGCTAATTGAAAAAGAGCTACTGCATATCGCTTTGCTACGATTCCTTTGCTCATCGCCCTTCTCCTACCTCTTGAATATATTCGTTAATTAACTTCTCTTGATCTTCAAGGCTAAGTTCCTTTTCGATAACCTTAGAAGCAACTAACACAGATAGTGATGCAACTTGTTCGCGTAAAGCTGTAACAGCTTGTTCTTTTTCTTGAACGATTTCCTGTTTTGCAGCTTCCTTTAAACGGTTTGCTTCCTCACGAGCAGCTTGGATAATTCCATCTTTCTGCTCTTCACCTAATTTACGTGCATTTTCGATTAACTCAGCAGCCTCAGTACGTGACTTTTTAAGTAATTCACGTTGTTCTTCTGCTAATTTTTTCGCTTCTTGGTGATTTTGCTCTGCAGAATCAATTTCATTCGCGATATGTTGTTCACGTTGTTTCATGATGTTCATGATTGGACCGAACGCATACTTACGAAGTAACGCTAATAAAATGATGAATACAACCAATTGGAAGATGATGTCACCAAGGTTTACTGGTAATCCACCAGCGGCAGCGCCTAAGACAAAAAGATCTAACACCTATATTCCCTCCTTTTGCGAGTTCCAGGTCGAATGGAAGTCCTTATTTTCATCAAACATGCGCAAATACGCACAATTATTTTTTAAAAAATTTGGTTTATACAAAGGAATGGCGAAGGTTCTCTTGGAATGATCTTCGCCATTTTGTTCATGTTGCCTTCACTTTTAAATGGTTACGAAATAAGGAAATCCTTACATGCAACCAAGGAAAGCTTCGAGAAATCTTCTTACGCGTTAGCACCAAATACCATGAACGCGATAACAACCGCGATGATAGGAATCGCCTCAACTAACGCAACCCCGATGAACATAGTAGTTTGAAGTTTACCTTGTGCTTCTGGTTGACGAGCAATCCCCTCAACTGTACGAGATACGATAAGACCGTTACCGATACCAGCACCTAGTGCTGCTAAACCAATTGCAATTGCTGCTGCTAATAAACCCATTGAAATAGTCCTCCTTTAATTGTATAAAAAAATAGTAGTAGTTTATTTTTGTTGTCCAAAAAGTCTCATTTTGGACAAGTTTTTATTAGTGGTCTGTACTCACTTTGTGAGAAATATAAACCATTGTTAACATTGTAAAGATGTATGCCTGAATGGCACCAACAAAGATACTGAATCCTTGCCATGCAATCATCGGAATAAAGGCTCCGATTGTACCTAAAATTCCACCAAAGAAACTTTCACCATAACCACTTACTGCCATACCTGCGATTAATCCAAGCAGGATTTCACCGGCATAGATGTTACCAAATAGACGCAGTCCGAGAGTTAAAGTGTTTGCGAATTCTTCGATAATTTTTAACGGGAACATAAATGACATAGGTTTAAAGAAATCCTTACCGTATTCTCTAGCACCTTTCATCTTTATTCCATAGTAATGCGATAGTCCAACAACCATAACAGCTAATGTTAATGTAATCGTTGGATCTGCAGTTGGAGACTTCCACCATAACTCATGGCCAAAAATGACCGCGAATGGTAACCCTAGAAAGTTAGATACAAGGATATACATAAGTAAAGTAATCCCTAATATTTGGAAGCGTCCGCCAGTTTGCCAGTCCATCGAACTTTTTATAATTCCTCGAACAAAGTCCATGACCCATTCCATAAAGTTCTGAGCACCGGTTGGCTTCATTGCAAGGGTACGAGTTCCAAGAACCGCGATAATGAAAACAATCACGCTTGCGATTGTGATCATTAACATGTTAGATGCACTAAACCAAAGTCCAAACAATTTAAACGTAGGAGCTTCGTGACCCAACAGTATTCACCTCTCTTCCCATATTGTCTAGCACAAAGCTTTGCCTCGCGCTTTAGTCTATTTATGAAGTTTTTGAAAAAAGAAATCTATCATAATGACAAAATAAGCTGTCATTAATCCAATAATCATACTACCTAAATGAAACTCTTGTGGATATTCCATTACAACCAATACTGCCAAACCAGCAATTGCCATACGAGACATTGTCCCGAGTGAGCGTACCGTTCGTCCCTCTTCATAAGCTTTTGTAAACTGCTTATTTTTCCGAGCTAACGAAAAGAGGAAATACAAACTTCCTACTGTCCCTAGTATTAATCCTAAGAAGACAGCTTTGTATGCAGTAAATCCCCAGCCTAGTACATAGATTGCAAGTAAGTAGAATATGTATTTACGATACCTCGTAAATGCTGTGGTTAAATCCTGCATATCAAGTTAATCTCCTGAGAAAAAATGATTGACTAGTCGAAGTGTTGCATATACTCCCGTTGCTAGTCCTAATAGAAGGCCGATAATTAAAAAAAGTGGTTCTGTGTCAAGCATTCGATCAACCCATCTACCGAGGAAAATGCCTACTAGAATTGATCCCACTAATTGAGATAGAATACCAGACATGAGCGCATAGGCTCGTAAAGGGTGCTTGTCATTTTTACGCATCCGCATACCTCACTTCAGCGTCCGAGGCAGGTTTTTTCACATGTCTGAAAATACTTAATTTTTCAAGAGTTTATACGATGTAAACCTTCTCATCGATACCCTTTGTAAGCATACAATAGGCACCCTTTAATGTCAATTGTTTGCAGGGAAAAAGTTCAGTTTCTCACAAGCATTTTTGGGGGTTCCATTTTTGCTTACAAAAAGCGATTTAACAGTGATTTTTATTAGTCCTATTATGGTAGTGCAAATCCAAAAATTCAAACATCGTTCACAAAATGTTCATAAATGACTAACCTCTCTATCAAATACGCTTTGGCTTATTTGCGGCTGATCTTTTGCTGCTGTTTTAAAAAAAGATTCAGCAGAAATTGCTGAATCTATTTTAATGGCTGCCTACCATAGTATCTTCAAACGAAATCTCTGTTTCAAGTATATCCTCTTTGCCTGCTTTTTTAACGTAGATGACAGCCTTAAATACCCCTCTTAACTTTCGTTCTTTTCGATTCACCTTTCTCTCTACTAATCCTCTTGCAACGTTTCGATCCCAGTCTAAAAATGTGACGAACCTCAACGTGTCTGGATCATAGAGAACAATTCCATACTCTTCCGCTCCACCCGGTAAGTATAATTCATACCGGAATATATCCTCTTTGTCGTCTTTTCCAAATTGAAAGCCCATGATACGAGGATAATCAGGTTCTTCGATCACGTACATATATGGGATATGGTAACGATTCTTCCCTTCTTTTAAAAATAAATTCCCGTGATGTAGCCCCGAACCAATGATATTCGGTGTAATATCCAATCCGATTGTGATTATCTTTTTCTGTTTTGGTTTTATCGAAAATGGGATGGGCAAGTCCCACTGGACACCCTTCATATTATCCGGAACCTCAAATGAGTATCTTTTTTCTTCATCGGATTGGTTATCTACCGTTACTCTTATTCTTTTTTTCGTTCGCCTATCCTGGTGGTGAAGCAATCCAGCGGAAAATGATCCTGGATAGATTAAGGTTTCTGAGTGAATTGCTTCATGGAGTTGAATCCTGCCTGCCCCTTGTTCATATGGCTTGTACAAGTCCCCCTCTTCGTTATTTAAAAGAAGCGCCGTATTCATCAAAGCTGCTTTTATTTGTTCAGGTGTCCAATCAGGGTGTGCCTGTTTTAATATGGCACTAGCCCCCGCTACATGTGGGGCAGCCATACTTGTACCTTGCATTTCCTGATAGCCATTTGGAATAGTACTATCTATCGCAACCCCTGGCGCAACCACATCAGGCTTAATTGCCCACGTATGTGTAACCGGTCCACGCGAACTAAATTCAGCAATTGTGTCCTTAATACGTTGATAGGAGGTACTTACTACATTGTTTTTCATTTTGATTTGTTTTTTAAGCCATTCTCCGTCTGCTTTTGAGAGGGAAGCAACTGGTATCGGAAGTTCCTTTTCAAGGGATCCTGAAAAATTTCCATTTGTATTATTGTAGATAAGTACAGCAATCGCGCCGGCTTCATACGCTCGAACTGCTTTTTGGGTAAAAGTAATTTCTCCTCGCTCCATTAGAACAATTTTATTTTTTATTTTTGGAAATTCAGTTTCTGTGCCGATTCCAGCTTTTGCGATTTCATATTTCTTTTGCAGTTTCCAAGGAATGGACCCTTGGAGAGGCTGAAGTTGAATTTTTCGATCAGCAAATCCAACTGTTAGATATGGCAAAGTCATGGGTGGTGTGGATGCACCTACAGAAATGGCTTTTGAAGAAGTTCCCGGGGACCCAACTGTCCAGACCATCGGCCCCGAGTTCCCGCTGGAAGTGACAGCAACAATCCCTTCTTCCGTTGCTTTATCCAAAGCGAGACTAGTCGGCCAGTCAGGCCCATTGATGGTGTTGCCGAGAGAGAGGTTGATGACGTCCACTTTATCTTCAATTGCTTTGTCAATGGCCGCAATAACCTGTTCAGATGTCCCCATTCCACCAGGACCAAGAGCACGATAGCCAATTATATCAGCCTCGGGTGCGACCCCTTTAATTTTGCCATTTGCCGCAATTATTCCCGCAACATGAGTTCCATGGGAGGTATTTCGACCTGCAATCCCTTTCGTTTCCATCGGGTCATCATCCCCGTCAACAAGGTCGTAGCCACCCCTGTAATTCATTCTAAGGTCCGGGTGTGTGTAATCAACACCTGTATCAATCACCCCAACTTTTACTCCCTTACCCGTTAAGCGGTGATCTTTTTTATCAAAATGACTGCGAATTTCGTTGCCGCCAATAAAAGGGACACTCTCCTCAACAGAAACTTGGTATGTAGCAACAGGGGAACTGTGTTGAATATCTGCTTCGGCTTTTAATTTCTGTATATCCTTTCTCTTTCCTGTCACAGAAAAGCCTGGAAAAACATGTTTGTAAATGTGGTTAATTTTAATGGAGGAATAGTTTCTTTTTATTTTTTCTACTATTAAATCAAATTGATTAGCTTCCGTGATGATAATTTCATGCGCCATTTCATCCAAATCCAACTCAGGCAATGGAGGCCTATCAGGAAAACGGTGCGCATGGGCTGGTATAGATGAAAATAGGAGGATCAAACACATGCAGATTGCCAGTAAAATTCTCACAAAAAAACCACCTCTTTGAGATAGTTTTTCTCAAAAGGTGGTCAAATATGTGGATGTTGTCTAGTTGCAGCGCCTAGAAACTCAAGAAACTTCAACTCCTCCTGCAGAAGCAAAAAGCGCCTCTGAGTCAGAGTCTCCGACGCACAGGACGTGCTAGTGCTGACTAAGCCACAGGACGTGGCGTTATTAGTCGGCCAGTTTTTTCGTTTCTGGGCAAGGCGCCTCCACTTTTCTAATTATTTCGTACCGAATAAACGGTCTCCGGCATCTCCAAGGCCTGGAACAATGTAGCCATGGTCATTTAGTTGCTCATCGAGTGCTGCGATGAAGATATCAATGTCAGGATGAGCTTCTTTAATTGCTTCTACACCCTCAGGTGCTGCGATTAAGCACATGAATTTAATATTTGTAGCACCACGCTTCTTTAGTGCGTTGATTGCTTCTACTGCTGATCCACCTGTTGCAAGCATTGGATCAACCACTATGAATTCACGCTCTTCAATATCAGAAGGCATTTTAAAATAATACTCAACTGGTTGCAATGTTTCAGGGTCACGATAAAGTCCGATATGCCCTACTTTTGCAGCTGGGATTAAGCGTAGAATTCCGTCTACCATGCCTAAACCAGCACGAAGAATTGGCACAATCCCAATCTTTTTCCCAGATAAAACCTTTGATTTTGCTTTGCGTACAGGAGTTTCAACTTCAACTTCCTCAAGCGGCATATCACGGGTAATTTCAAATGCCATTAAGCTTGCAACTTCGTCTACCAATTCACGAAATTCCTTTGTACCTGTGTTCTTATCACGTATGTATGTAAGCTTATGTTGAATTAGTGGGTGATCAAAAACGTACACTTTCCCCATCGTTCATCTCTCCTTTTTTGAGTATCGCTGTTCTTAGAATGACCATCAGCAGAAAAATTAACACCACGAACTTTATTTTTCACACTTCAATAAATTTTACAGAAAAAATAAAACATGTTCAAGACGAAATTTAAAAATACATAGAATGAATAATTTGCAATGAATTAATTTACAGTATTATACAAAAGTGATATCATAAAGATATAAAAAATATATCTAAACGAAATGGGGTTGATTTCATGAAAGAATCACAAGTATGGAAGCTTAATGGGTTTTTAGGCATTCTAATCATTGCTGTTTTCATTGCATTAGGTGCCGTGATGTTAATCAACACAAAAATTGTTCTAGGGATACTCTTTGTTGCCGCGGCTTTTATTCTGGCTTCTGGAATTACAATTGTCCAACCAAATAAGGCTGGAGTTGTCATCTTTTTCGGAAAATATTTAGGGACAATTCGCGATAGTGGGATGTTTTTAACTGTTCCATTTTCACTTCGTAGAACAGTGTCTTTACGTGTAAATAACTTTAACAGTAAAAAACTTAAGGTAAACGACGTCGAAGGTAACCCAATTGAAATTGCAGCCGTTGTCGTGTACAAAGTTATTGATTCGGCAAAAGCAGTATTTGATGTTGACCACTATGAAGAGTTTGTTGAAATTCAAAGTGAAACAGCCATTCGCCATGTTGCAACTCGATATCCATATGACACTTTTGAAAATGTAGAGCTTACATTGCGCGGAAACTCTGAAGAAATTTCGAATGAATTAGCAGCAGAACTTCAAGAACGCTTAAAAGTTGCAGGCGTTCAAGTACTTGAGGCTCGCCTAACTCATCTTGCCTACTCTACTGAAATTGCCCAAGCGATGCTTCAACGTCAACAAGCTACTGCGATTATTGCAGCACGTCAAAAAATCGTAGAAGGTGCTGTCGGAATGGCCCAGATGGCAATCAAACAACTTGAGCAAGATAAAACGGTTGACCTTGATGATGAGCGTAAGGTTCAAATGGTAAATAACCTACTCGTCGCCATCGTTTCCGAAAAATCCACTCAACCTGTTATCAACGCAGGTACGCTTTATTAATGAGTGACAAATATGTCTAAAAAAAAGAGTTTTCCATTACGGATGGATCCTGACCTCTATGAAATTTTGCAAAAATGGGCTGCCGATGATTTCCGCAGTGTCAACAGCCATATCGAGTTCTTGTTAAGAGAAGCAGCCAAAAAGGCAGGTCGATTACCGAAAAATAAACAGTGAGTTGAGGGTGCGCTTGGATTTTGGTCCAAGCGCTTTTGTTTTGTGGTGATTTAGAGTGGGATTGGGAAATGTACGGATGAATTTTTTGCTATATCGGACACAACTTCCTATATATCGGACAAACTTTTAACTATATCGGACATTCATTTGATTTTATCGGACATAATTGCAATTATTTCGGACATTCAGCTAAATATATCGGACATAAGCGGTGGAGTGGGAAAAAGCAGAATAGGATTATGCCCTAATTCTATTTAATTGTGCCCTAACCCCCGAGAATTGTGCCCTATCTCCGCATAATTGTGCCCCAAGCAAAAAAGGCAGGACGCCCAAACAAACGGGAGTCCTGCCTTCAACTATTTTAATACTCTTTATAAAGGACAAACTTGCTAGTTAATGCTTCTACACGCGCGCTTGCTTCAGCTAACTTCGCTTCGTCTTCTGAATTTTTTAATGCAAATGCGATGATAGATGCAATTTCATCCATATCCTCTAAACCAAAACCTCTGCTTGTAACAGCAGCTGTTCCGATACGGATACCACTTGTTACAAATGGGCTTTCCGGGTCGAATGGAATCGTATTTTTATTAACTGTAATGCCGATATCATCAAGAACTTTTTCAGCCACTTTACCAGTTAAACCTAATGAACGAACATCAAGTAGTAGTAAGTGATTGTCTGTCCCACCAGATACAAGGTCTAAGCCTTCTTTTTGTAAAGAAGCCGCTAGTCTTGCCGCATTGTCAATGATGTTTTTTGCATATTGTTTGAATTCATCTGTTAACGCTTCTCCGAATGCAACTGCTTTAGCAGCAATAACGTGCATTAATGGACCACCTTGGATACCAGGGAAGATGGACTTATCGATTTTCTTTGCGAATTCTTCTTTACAAAGAATCATACCACCACGTGGACCACGTAATGTCTTGTGAGTAGTAGTTGTTACGAAATCTGCATATGGAACAGGGTTCTCGTGAAGACCTGTTGCTACAAGACCTGCGATGTGAGCCATGTCTACCATTAAGTACGCGCCCACTTCGTCCGCGATTTCTCTAAACTTTTTAAAGTCAATTGCACGTGGATACGCACTCGCACCTGCAACGATAAGCTTAGGCTTATGTTCGACTGCTTTAGCACGTACATCGTCGTAATTGATTTGATGTGTTTCAGGATCTACTCCGTACTCCACGAAATTGTATTGAATTCCACTGAAGTTTACCGGACTACCATGTGTTAAATGTCCACCATGGGAAAGATTCATCCCAAGTACAGTGTCACCCTGCTCTAGGATTGTAAAGTATACAGCCATATTCGCTTGAGCCCCAGAGTGAGGCTGCACATTTACATGCTCTGCGCCAAAGATTTCCTTTGCACGGTCTCTTGCAATGTTCTCTGCTACATCCACATGCTCACAGCCACCATAGTAGCGACGGCCAGGATATCCTTCTGCATATTTGTTTGTTAAGACGGAACCTTGAGCCTCCATGACTGCTTCACTTACAAAGTTTTCAGATGCAATCAGCTCAATTTTAGTACGTTGTCGTTTTAGTTCATCTTGTATTGCCTGAAATACTTGTTGATCTTGCTCCGATAAATGTTTCATTTGGAATCCTCCTTTTAATCTATTATGAATTATTCCGTTAATTTGAAAAATACTTTTCCATTGTAACACTTTTATTCGGCAGTAGGAAGATTAACTTTTAGATTCATTTTTCGATGAAATCGCTTTAAAATGGGGCTGTACGCTGTTAATATGCGATTACTATTGCCTTTTCTGGTAATTAAAAAAATTTAATGTTTTTTCTAAAACACGAACGTTTTCCTATTTTTTGTAAAGTATCGTTCACTTATGATTGATGAATGTAAAAAAAGAGACAAGGCTTCCCTTGTCTCTACCTTTACTCTGTCGCCCAGTTCCAGTATTCGAATTCGCCAACCTGAATATTCCTGAAATCTTGTTCTTCTCTTAATTTCAAAAGTTCTTTCACCGGACCCGTAACAACCGCACCATATACTAAAAACTCATTTTCTTTTAGATATTCGTAGCGTTCTTCTAAAAACCTTAGTCCGAGCACATTTTGAAGATAGGTTTTACTTTCATGATCAATAAGAATCTTCATGTTCTTGAGCATTACCTTTTGATTTTCTTCAATGGCTTTACTTGATAAGATCCATTCAGCCCAGCCATTATAGTCTTCATCCATATCGACGGCCCTTGATAATCCAAGTGTATCAACTGACAAATGCTCTCCACCACCAGTCCTTCCCCAAGACGGTTCGAATGCTTTCAATTCACCAGCATATAAAGGCATCCAATAAACATCGAGATCATACTTTTCCAACTTCTTTAATAATTCTTTCGGATTATAAAATTGTGACGTTGAAAATGCTAGATTTGCAACCGTTCCCTCGTGAACCATCTCGAGCTTCTTCCACTCATGTTCGTCTGCCTCATTCGTTACACCAACCAATTTCTTACCTGTACGTGGATCCTCAGGCAAAATAAATCCGAACTGCTTATTATCAGAGCTTTGTAAATAAGTCATCTCTTTTGTTGAAAATATATTTAGCAAGCGCTTCGTCACATTCCACTCACCAACAATTTGTTCTTCTTTTCCTATTGTCCGTGAAATAGGGATGGTCATTCTTTGACTTAAAAAGGGGGTAATTTCGGCATTGATTGGACTACCATACTCACCATGAAGACCCGGTTGCGTCCAGTCAATTGCTAGATTCAAATGAAATGAATTCTTATCATCAAACTTTGTAAAACTGTAACCAATCGAAAGTAACACCATATAGATCCCATACAAAAATAAGAGAATGAGCACAACCCGTATGATTCTCATAGTCAGTGAAAATCGATACTTCCATAGAATCCGCTTTTCCTTATCCTTCGTCCACTCAGTCATTATGCATTCACTCCTTAATCTTTCGACACTCTCCCAGCTAAAATTTGCAGTCTTTTTCGTGCGCGATGAAGTGTCACTTTCACCTGTGATTCAGTCAATTCCATCGCTTCCTGAATTTCTTCATATGAGAATTCTGCGATTTCCCGAAAATAAATAATCGTACGGTAGTTTTCCGGAAGCAATTCCAGTAAATCAGCCAACTCCCCGATATTCTCCCTCGTTACGACTTCTTCCTCAGGGATCCCGTATGGACTCTTCATATCCCCTTTATCGTAAAAAGGGACCCACTTCCACCGCTGTCGCTTTCTCCATTCATCAAGGTATGTGTTACGGGCAACCTTAAAAAGCCATGGTTTGACATCCTCATATTTGTAAAAAGACAAGGAAACCGTTGCCCGAAAAAATGTTTCCTGAACAAGCTCCTCAGCTAAAGTAGAGGAACCTGACATTCGTAACAGATAATAAAAAAGGGGTTCCGCATAACGGCGATAAATATCATCCAATTTTTCATTTCGTTCTTTCCTCATCTGCGTCCCCCTTTCTCGCTTTCTCCATCATACCTCACATACAAAACGTGCCAAACCCTAAAATGTTACACATATGATCACATATTTTTACGAAACAAAAAAGGCCAAGGGAATCTTGATTCCCCTGGCTATATTAACATTTCTTATTTTCGTTTTTATCCGGATAGACCGCTCTTTCGCCACCAATAAGTTTTGGTCTTGCTTTGGCCATTGTAACATGTGCGCCACCTAGTTCTTTAACCGAACTTCGAATCGGAACCGCAACATGTTTTAGATGCATGCCAATGAAGGTATCACCAATATCAATGCCTGCTTCTGCTTTAATAAATTCAACAACAACAGGATCATTAAGATGCCCATATGCATATGTGGCCATCGCACCACCTGCTGTTCGAACCGGAACAACTGTTACTTGCTCGAAATTTTTATGTATCGCTGTTTCCCGCTCTACCACTAATGCACGGTTTAAATGCTCACAACACTGAAACGCGAGTTCCACGCCTATATTTTCACGAAGCTTAACCAATTCTCTAAAAATCATTTCCGCCACTTCTTCAGATCCAGCCGTTCCAATTCGTTCACCAATGACTTCACTCGTACTACAACCGACAACAAGAAGTTCTCCTTTTTTCAGCGAAGCGCGTTCCGCAAACTCCGAAAGAATCGTCTGAAACTGCCTTCTCCACACTTCAAGATCTGCAACCATCCTCGTTCCCTCCTTTGGGACAGGTACCTTGTCCCAGAAATTATTGGAAGTAATTAAATATACGCCTGATCATCAAGTCCTCAGGCGCTGAAATCTCATATGTTATTCCCCAGAAGGGTTGTTTTCATAAGCGGTGATTTTGTTGATTCTGTTTTCATGACGGCCACCTAAGAATTCTGTAGTGAGCCATGTTTTTGCAATTTCAACTGCTAGCCCCGGGCCAATCACACGTTCACCCATTGCTAAAATATTGCTGTTGTTATGCTCACGTGTTGCCTTTGCACTAAATACATCATGACAAAGTGCACATCGGATCCCTTGTACTTTGTTAGCAGCAATACTCATCCCAATGCCCGTTCCACAAATTAAAATACCACGGTCATACTCCCCGTTCGCTACTTTTTTCGCTACAGGTAGTGCATAATCGGGATAATCAACAGATGTAGAGCATTCACATCCGAAATCATCATACTCAATTTCGAGTTCGTCCAATACCTTTTTAATTTCCTCACGTAATACTAAACCACCATGGTCTGAAGCTATTGCAACTTTCATTGTAAATCCCCCTATTATGAATTGAGACTTGGCTCGATATTTCTCCAAAAGACATACCATTAATTTTTATTATACCTAAAAAAGAACTCCCGAACCAAAATAGGAGTTCCATCTTTTAAAAATTACATTGTAAACCGTTGAATCGTCTGCTTTAACTGCCCTGCTTGTGTAGCAAGTTCCTGTGCCAATGCATCCACTTCACAAATTACACTTGTTTGATGTTGCGTTGCCGCACTTACTTCTTGAGCACCAGCTGAAGTCTGTTCCGCAATCGCTGCAACCTCTTGAGACTGCAGGGATGTTTCTTGAATACGTTCCATTTGTTTTTCAACCAAGGTAACAATTTGTTTTACTGCATCTGCCACTTCATGAACGGACGTTGTCATCTCAGCAAGCGCCTCATTTGTAATGGTTCCCTTTTTCGCTTCCTCATTTGCAACAGCGACTTGTTCTGAAATTTGAACGACTACATTTCGAACCTCTTGCTGAATATTTTGGATAAGTTCCGTAATCCCTTGAACAGCCTTTGAGCTTTCGTCCGCAAGTTTCCTTACTTCTTCAGCAACAACCGCAAAGCCCTTACCATGTTCACCAGCACGAGCCGCTTCAATTGAGGCATTCAATGCAAGTAAATTTGTTTGGCGTGCAATATCACCAACTAGAGATATAATATGCTCTACTTCCTTCGCATTCGTCTCAAGACGATTGACGGCTTGAAGTGAAATTTGATTGTTATCAACAAGCTTGTTTATACCGGAAATTAACGAATGAACAACCTCTTTGCTATCATGCAATGTATCGACCATTTCAACAGACAAGCTTTGGGAGGTTTTCGCATTTTCTTGAACCTCTTCAGCAATTTGAATCACATCCTCGACAGATTCAGCTGTTTCTTGAATCGATACGGCCGAGCTATCCGCCCCTTTGGAAATCTCAGAAATCGTTCGATTAATATTTTCCGCCTGTTCGGAGGCAAGACTGGATGCTTTCGTAATCTCAATAACCTTTTCATTTGTATTTTCAAAGTTTCCTTCAATGTTTTGAACCATTTCGCGGAGATTGTGAAGCATTTTATTAAAAGCAAGACTCAAGCTACGAATCTCATCATCGGATTTCGAAACGGGAACATCCTCACGAATATCACCATTCGCCGCATGAATCGCTACCTGCTCAAGCTTTTGGAGCGGTTTCGTAATAAAGGAAGCCGCAAAATACGCAAGAATCCCAGACCAAACAATCCCTAAAACCAGCGTGCCAATGATAAAAATTTGTTGATTGATCAGCTCATTTACGAACGGATACACAAAATAAATGAATAACGCAGATGTTGAGTAAGTCACAATCGCTAAAATAGTCGTAAGTAAGACTAATTTTAACTTTATACCAAATTTATAGCGCCTTTTTTTCAACCGATTCTCCCCCTGAATCTAACTCTCTATTTAAGTTTTGAAAGTACCTCGTCAATTAATGGTTCGAGCTCTGCATAGGTTTCTCTATAAATCTCTACTGGCCCTCCAAATGGATCAGAAACATCCCCACTACCATTTGTAAATTCCTTTAAGGTATGTACCTTGTCCTGGGCTTCTGGAAAACGTTGAAGTATTGCTTGCTTATGGTGGTTCGTCATCGTTAACACATAAGTGGCCCAATCAATATGCTCTTGTGTTAAAAAGGAAGAAGAGTGCTGACACTCAATCCCATTTTCCTTCAAGACCTGTGCCGTATTAGCCGAAGCAGAACTACCATCCCCAGCAAATATCCCCGCTGATTTTACTTCGATATCTTCACCCGCTTTATTTCGTAAAATCGCCTCAGCCATCGGACTTCGACATGTATTTCCTGTACAAACAAATAAAACACGAATCATTTTATCACCCTTTTCTACCTGCCTTTATGCTGCGAACGACCTGCACAATTAGACAAAATTCGATATAGTACTATTATAAATGAGATCAACCCAAAACACATAGTCAATAAATGAAAAAAAGAGCACGAGTTTTTCACTCATACTCTTCCATGGGTCACAGGTCCCTCATAACCACTTCAGATTCCCTGGGTCACAGCTTCCTCATAACCACTTCAGATTCCTTGGGTCACAGCTTCCTCATAACCACTTCAGATTCCTTGGGTCACAGGTCCCTTGTCCCACTTATAAAGGAAATAGCAATTTCACTCCAAAGACCAGGAGAATACAACCACCTAGCACCTCACTATATGTACCGAGCCAATGTTGGACCTTTCTGCCTAGCAGTAGACCGACCCATGACAGGATCATGCTAACTACACCGAACATCAGAATAACCATAATCGTCTTCGCACCATAAATCCCTAATGAAAGCCCAACAGAAAAACTATCGAGGCTCACGCTTAAGGCAAAAATAAACAAACCAAATCCAACAGGTGTAATCATGCGTTTGTCACCGTCATCGTCCTTGAAGGAGGAAATAATCATCTGCAATCCTAAAAATAAGAGCAATCCTGCACCAACATAGGTTGCAATTGCTCCAAATGTATCTGATAAAAAATGGCCGATCATCATTCCAGCCAAAGGCATCCACATATGAAACACACCGATGGTTATCCCGATTGTTAAAATCTGCTTAAGCCTTAACCGGATTAATCCCATTCCAAGTCCTACGGAAAATGCGTCCATTCCTAAAGCAAATGCCATTATAAATAAGGTTATAAGTTCCCCGAGAAATGCTGTAATATCCATCTTCTACCTCCTTGGACGTGCCTATTTCAACATATGCATGTACAAAACGAAATAGAAGAAGGTTGTTCAAAAAGTTGCCCAATGAAAAGAATACGAATCTCTGCATCACTCGGCCTCGCCGTTCCTCAAGTCTCACGTTCCTTGACCTTCTTGCAATAAGATTCGTCATCTTTTTGAACCCTATAGCTCAGCTAAGAATTTCCCAATTTATTCAGTTATCAATTTATGTCCTGCTGCTTTGATTAACCGATTCATGATAGCTTGCCCAATGCCCTCACTTGGAAAACTCTCACTAAAAATAACATCGACATTACTTTCATCAAAGAGGCGGAGGACATCATAAAGTCTGTTTGCCACCGATTCTAAATCTTCACGCGAACCACAAGCAATAATGTAATCTGCACTGTATCTCTTTTCACGTTCCGTTGTTGTCAAAACGCCAACTTTCAACCCCTCAGCTTGCTTTGCTTTTACAAGAGATTGAATAAATTCTATTGAACCATTTACGATTGTAAGTGGCGCCGTTGGTGCATAATGTTTATATTTCATTCCTGGTGATTTTGGCGCTTCATCTTCTTTTAATATCGCCTTGTCGACCTTGACTACACCACACACTTCCTCAAGCTGCTCTTTCGTCACACCGCCTGGACGTAGAATGATAGGTACCTCACCTGAACAATCCAGAACCGTGGACTCAAGTCCAACACCAGTTGCTCCACCGTCAAGGACGCCAGCGATTTTTCCAGTCAAATCATCCGCTACATGCTTGGCTAGGGTCGGGCTTGGTTTTCCCGAAAGATTCGCACTTGGCGCAGCAAGCGGAAGCCCTGTTGCTGATATTAATGCCAAAGCAACTGGGTGGCTTGGCATCCGGACTGCCACCGTTTCTAGACCTGCTGTTACTTTACTTGCAACAGCATTTTCTTTCTTTTTTAAAACAAGCGTTAACGGACCTGGCCAGAATTTTTCAATCAAACGCTCAGCTTGCTCCGAAATATCCTGTACGATATTATAAAGTTGCCCAATTGTGGAGATGTGGACAATCAGTGGATTATCGCTCGGGCGCCCCTTTGCTGCATAAATTTTTGCAACCGCCTCGTCAGATAAAGCATTTGCTCCAAGGCCATAGACCGTTTCAGTAGGGAATGCAACCACTTCATTTGCCCGTAAAAGCGTTGCAGCCTCTTTTATCTGTGGATAAGATTCTAAATTATGTTCATCTTTATCCACAACCCATTGTTTTGTTTCCATGTAACGCAACTCCTATAATAAATTCCTTTAGTTATGTAGTTTATTTATTATTACAATATAAAAAAGTATAGGTATATAATGGGTAGAAAACAAGTGTTATCCACATTTTGTGGATAATTTAACCAAAAATGTGGATAATTTTGTGGATATAACCAACTTTTCCATAAATCGCTCCTATAGGAAAAAATGTATCCACAGCCCATATTTTTCATCACGTTCCATAGACTATCATATTTTATACCTTTTTAACAACAAAACTTATCCACATTATCCACAATTTAATTGTATAAATACAAATAAAACCCCCGCCTGCGAACATTCCATCCACAAACAAGGGTTTGAAAACTAATTTTATTTTTCAATTTGTGAAACCATAAACATCGGATCCGCTTTTTCAAGCAGCTGTGAGATATGATTGGATCCTATTATATGTGCTGGTAGCTCATTCGTTTCAACTTGCCCAAAACCAAGCATGGTGAAAAATTGAATAGACGCTTGCTTATTTGTGGCTAAATACAATCGGCTAATTTCCTTATACTTTGCTAGTGAAATCGCACTTTTAAACAGCGTTAATAAATTCGTTTGGTCAACGCCCGGAGAGATCACGAGCGAGCGAAGTAAGCCATCCTTTTCAATCCTCTCAATCCCTAAGGTAGCGAGGATTTGTTGCTCAGCATCTTCCAGTAATATAAAATGGTCAATTATCGATTCAATGCCTTCCGCACTTACTTCAGCTTGTCCTAAAAATGCTCTTACTTTTTCAATATCCTGTTTTGTCGCCGTTCTAATTTGTTTCATAGTTCTCCACCCCATCTTTCATTATCTAGTAACTACTCTATGAGGGCTTCAAAACAAATAGAACCAAATGCTAGACTTTTAGCTAAAAAGTGACGTGAAAAATTCAACTAAGAAGAATTTTACCTCTACTTCTTCTCCTTCACTTTCCTTATTTTCCGCACTGTCTTTGTTGTCCTTCTTTTCTTGCTTTTCTTCCTTCTCCACTTCTTTTTCTTCTTGCTCCATCGCTACATCTTTTCCTTCTTCATCTGACGCTTCAATTGCATCACCTGTTGAAAAGTCTAAGAAACATAATGGCGGGAATAACACGCACCACCAGTTTGCTCCTTCAGCATCGCCAATCGAAATTAATATTGCTTCATACTCACCTGCTGGGTATAGAAATTGACCGTAAAGCTTTGTTGGAAATTGAACATTGCGTCCATATTTGACTGAGTAATTTTGATTGCTCTTTTCTTCTTCTAAAACTCTAGCAACGATTTTCTCAATTTCCGGTAGTCTCTCTTGAATCAACTCTCTAGCTGCTTCAATTGAAGTTAACTCCGCAACCCATTCCGTAATTTCTGCGTTCACCTCATCACGCACCTTGCGCTTTAAAGCTTGATCTTCTTCGGAATCACTGTTTGCTAAGATGCGAAGTCGAATCGCTTCATCAGGAATTACCTGATACCCTTGCGCACTTGTTTCTTTTATCAATAAATGGCTATTCGCCCCAATTAACAGTAAAAATATAAATGATATAATCGCAATTTGTTTACTCACTCTCTAGCACCATCCCTTCACAAACCATTCTCGCCAAAAAAATAGAATCCTAAACTACCAAATTTGAAAAATCTATTAAACTATTTTTTAGTAGGATGATTCGGTCAAGCTGAGCTGCTAAAGCCGCTGTGCGTCTGAATACAAGGCTCATTCGGACTAGCGAATTTGAATAGCGCAACGGGGGCGTGGCTGATTCTGACAGTATGACCTAATTCCCCGTGCTGCGAGTCCTTATTACACATTGATTCCGACAGTACAACCAAGTTCCACGAGCTGTGAGTCCGAATAACACACTGATTCTGACAGTACAACCTAATTTTCCGAGTAGTGATTCCGAATAACACACTGATTCTGACAGTACAACCTAATTCCCCGTGGTGTGATTCCGAATAACACACTGATTCTGACAGTAAACCCAAGTTCCTCGTGCTGTGAGTCCGAATTCCTCTCTGATTCTGACAGTAAGACCTAATTCCCCATGCTGTGAGTCCGAATTCCTCGCTGTTTCCGACAGTACAACCAAGTTCCACGAGCTACGAGTCCGAATAACACACTGATTCTGACAGTATAGCCAAATTCAACGAGCTGTGAGTCAGAATACCTCACTGATTCTGACAGTACAAACCTAATTCCCCGTGCTGCGAGTCCGAATAACGCACTGATTCTGACAGTATAGCCAAATTCAACGAGATGTGAGTCAGAATACCTCACTGATTCTGACAGTACAAACCTAATTCCCCGTGCTGTGAGTCCGAATAACACACTGATTCTGACAGTATAGCCAAATTCAACGAGATGTGAGTCAGAATACCTCACTGATTCCGACAGTACAACCTAATTCCCCGTGCTGTGAGTCCGAATTCCTCGCCGATTCTGACAGTAAACCCAAGTTCCACGAGATGTGAGTCCGAATAACACACTGATTCTGACAGTATGACCAAGTTCCACGAGCTGTGAGTCCGATTTACACACTGATTCCGACAGTATAGCCAAATTCAACGAGCTGTGAGTCAGAATACCTCACTGATTCTGACAGTACAAACCTAATTCCCCGTGCTGTGAGTCCGAATTCCTCACTGATTCTGACAGTAAACCCAAGTTCCTCGTGATGTGAGTCAGAATACCTCGCTGATTCCGACAGTACAACCTAATTCCACGAGCTGTGAGTCCCAATAACACACTGATTCTGACAGTATGACCAAGCATTCCAAGCTACGAGTCCCAATTCCTTACTATTCCGACTGTTAAACCTAATTCCTCGAGTAGTGAGTCCGAATAACACACTGATTCTGACAGTACAAACCTAATTCCCCGTGCTGTGAGTCCCAATTCCTCACTGATTCTGACAGTACAAGCCTAATTCCCCGTGCTGTGAGTCCGAATTACACACTTATTCTGACTGTATGACCTAATTCCCCGTGCTTCGAGTCCAAATTCCTCACTGATTCTGACAGTATAGCCAAATTCAACGAGCTGTGAGTCAGAATACCTCACTTATTTTGACAGTACAACCCAGTAATTGCCTCCATTTTGTCCAAATAAGAAAATAATTTGGAATGAACAAGCAGAATTAGGTTTTATAATTATTTTCAAGAAATATGTGTAAAGTCGACTTTACAAAATGTATAGTCTACTTTACAATAAAAGCAGAAACATTTGGAGGATATTACCAATGGAAATCAAAAATCGAGTGAAGGAGCTCCGTGCAAAGCACAGTCTTACCCAAGGTGCTCTTGCTGAAAAAGTAAACGTGACGCGGCAGACAATTGTGGCATTGGAAAAAGGAAGCTATGTACCATCACTATTGCTCGCAATGAATATCGCACGAACGTTTAACTTGCCAATCGAGAAAATTTTTTATTTGGAGGATGAATGAAGATGAGTATTGTTCGTAATGTTGTGTATTCAATTGTTTCAATCGTGCTTATGGGCTGGGCATTATCGTCAATGTATTATGCACAAATGGACTTTGCCAAAATCGTAAAAACCAATCAAGAACCACCATGGACTATCGAGATAAACACATTACCCATTTTTATCGCAATCATAGTAGGCACTCTTTTTACCGTATTTACGTACCCAAAATTAAAAAAGAAACGAAAGTCATGGAAAAACGTATTTTTATTGCCAATCGAATTTGAAGAAGGAGATGAACGCGAAAAGGAACTCACCGGAAAAGCATGTCGCACTTCTTATATCAGTATGTGGTACACATTCCCAATCATCAGCGCCCTATTTTTACTTTATCCCTTCGTCTCAGACAACGTACCCTACTACCCAATTATCTTATTTTTGTTGTATCCATTGATACAAATCATTGCTTATTTTATTTCTTGGAAAAAGAACTACTAGACTGGCCATTAGATTAGATCATAATGCAAAGCCAGCCACTATACCAACAGAAAAAAAGGCTTGGCACCTGTGCCAAGCCCGTTTAAAATCCTATTTCTGCAAAAACCATCCGGTCTTTTCCATTTATGTCGTTCACAACTTCTACTTTTGCTACAGGAAAAGTATTACGTAGCATTTGCGCAACGGCTTCACCCTGACCAACGCCTACTTCAAAGGCAATGATCCCTCTTTCTTTTAAAACAAGAGGTATCTCCTTCATAAATCGACGATAGAAGTCCAATCCGTCTTGGCCACCCACTAGAGCACGCAGAGGTTCATGATCCTTCACAACCGTTGACAACGTTGCAATATCATCTTCTGGAATATACGGTGGATTGGATACAACCACATCTACCTTTTTTTCCTCTTCTATTAACGGTCCTAATAAGTCACCTTCAATAAACCTTACCTTCGCGCCTAACCGAGCTGCATTTTCCTGTGCCACATCAATAGAAGCCTTCGCGATATCCACTGTCATTACATCTAGTCGATTGCTTTCAAGAGCAAGTGTGACCGATATCGCTCCACTCCCGGTCCCAACATCCACGACCTTAATCACATCTGTTGCAGGATACAACCGTCCCATCCTTGCAAGTAACCCTTGAACCAGTTCTTCCGTCTCAGGCCTTGGAATTAAGACTTCCTCATTCACTAAAAATTTACGCCCGTAAAACTCCTCATAGCCCATAATGTGTTGGACTGGAATTCCGCATACAACCTTTTCAATAGCCGCTACAAACTTCTCCTTCACATCTAGAGGAAGTTCTTCTCTAATTTCCGCAAGGAGTTGCGCTCGACTTAAATCTAGATAATGACCTAACAGCATTTCCCCGATATTCTCTTCCCGACCATTCTCCCGTAAAAAAGAAGAAGCCCATTTGAGGGCTTCGAATATTTTATGAAATTCTGCCATTATTCGGCTTGCTCCATTTTTCTCGCTTGGTCTTCCATGATGAGTGCATCAATAACTTCATCAAGTTTCCCTGTTAGGATTTGATCAAGCTTTTGAATCGTTAACCCGATACGGTGGTCGGTTACACGGTTTTGTGGGAAATTGTACGTACGGATACGCTCTGAACGGTCACCTGTACCTACGGCCTGCTTACGGTTTTGGTCGTATTCCGCTTGTGCTTCTTGTTGGAATTTATCATATACACGGGCACGCAATACCTTCATTGCTTTTTCCTTGTTTTTGATTTGTGATTTCTCGTCCTGACAGGAAACCACCGTTCCAGTTGGCAAATGCGTTAAACGTACCGCTGACATTGTGGTGTTAACACTTTGTCCTCCAGGTCCACTGGATGCGAACGTATCGACTCGAATATCCTTTTCATGAATTTCGACTTCAACCTCTTCTGCTTCAGGTAATACCGCTACTGTTGCAGTTGATGTATGGATACGTCCACCTGATTCTGTTTCAGGAACACGTTGAACACGGTGTGCACCATTTTCAAATTTCAATTTCGAATAAGCACCTTTTCCGGTAATCATAAAGATAATCTCTTTATATCCACCAACACCAGTTGAGTTTGAATCCATCACTTCAGTCTTCCAGCCTTGGTGCTCAGCAAAGCGGCTGTACATGCGATAAAGATCACCAGCAAATAGAGCAGCCTCATCTCCACCTGCTGCACCACGGATTTCCATGATAACGTTTTTGTCATCATTCGGATCCTTCGGCAATAGTAACACGTGCAGGCGCTCCTCGAGTTCCTCCATTTGGTCCTCAAGCTCATTGATTTCTTCCTTTACCATTTCACGCATCTCTGCATCAAGCTTCTCTTCAAGCATTGCTTTAGCATCAGTTAACTGTTCCTTAACCTCTTTGTACTCTCTATACTTCTCTACAGTTTCTTGTATATCAGATTGTTCTTTTGAATATTCACGTAGTTTATTTGTATTACTTACGATATCCGGGTCACTCAATAGTTCATTTAGTTTTTCATAACGAGCTTCAACAGCCTCTAAACGATCGAACACGTTCTTCACCTCAAAATTTAGTCCATAACAGTATAAGTATAGTATAGGGTACCCACATCGTCAAAGCAAATTACACTCTACCGTAACACTTCTTGAAAATTTATGGATGCTACGTAAAAAGCCTACGGTGGAAACCGCAGGCTTTTCATTCATCTTTCATTATTTAAAACTTCGATTGCTTCTGTAAATTCCTTATCCATTTCAGCATTCTGACGATACGTCGCCAAACTTACAACGTACGTAACAATCCAACAAATTAAGAAACCAGGAATAATTTCATACAGCGTATCTGTTAAGAGTTTAATGTTACCCCAAATTAGCACGGTAATGGCACCTGTAATCATTCCCCAAAGAGCACCTGCCGCCGTAATCTTACGCCAATATAATGATAGTAAGATAACAGGACCGAATGATGCGCCAAACCCCGCCCACGCGAACGAAACAATTTTTAAAATGGACTCGTTATTTGGCCAAGCTAACGCCATCGCAAAAATCGAGACAATAAGTACGGCCATTCTTCCTAAAAATACGTATCGCTTATCGGATGCATCAGTCTTAATGACTGCTTTATATAAGTCCTCGATGAGTGCAGAGGATGTCACGATCAACTGCGAAGAAATCGTACTCATTATCGCTGCAAGAATAGCCGCAAGCATAATTCCCGCAATAAATGGATGGAAAAAGATTTGCCCAAGAACAATGAAGACTGTTTCTGGATCAGCAAGCTTTCCGTTCGTTTGCTGATAATAGGCAATCCCGATTAATGCCGTTGCAATAGCTCCAATGATGCAGAGCAACATCCACCCAATTCCAATACGACGGGCACTTTTCACTTCTTTAACTGAGGTAATTGCCATGAAACGGACAATAATATGTGGCTGACCGAAGTAACCAAGACCCCATGCAATTGCAGACAATACCCCCAGGAATGAACCACCAGAAACCAGGTTCATCATTTGCGGATTCACTTCCCGGATACTCATTGCGGTTTCCGACAGCCCCCCTGTAAAAAAGACCCCGACTATTGGAACGAGAATGAGTGCAATAAACATTATAAGCCCTTGGACAACATCAGTATAACTAACCGCTAGAAAACCACCGAACAACGTATAAAAAATAACAACGCCTGATACGATTAACAGACCAAGGTGATAGTTGAGTCCGAATGAACTGAAGAAAAACTTTCCGCCCGCAACCATGCCTGAAGATACGTAAAAGGTAAAGAAAATAAGAATAATACTTCCTGAAGCGATACGTAAAAGACGAGACTTATCTTTCAATCGATTTTCTAAGTAACTCGGAATTGTAATGGAATCTTTCGACACTTGCGTAAAAACGCGAAGACGGGGTGCAACGAGTACATAGTTCAAATAGGCACCGACTGTCAGCCCGACAGCAATCCATGCTTCTGCAAGCCCACTTACAAATATGGCGCCTGGAAGACCCATGAGTAACCACCCCGACATATCTGCAGCTCCGGCACTTAAAGCCGTCACCGCTGGTCCGAGGCCACGCCCACCGAGCATGTAGTCTGTCAGATTAGAGGTGCGTTTATATGCATACCAACCGATCCATACCATACCAACCATGTAAATAATGATTGCTAATAATTGATAAATTTCATTGGTCATTCTAGACCCTCCTTATTAGAATTGCCTCGGGGTCAATGAACCTAGACTTTTTTTAACCCACAAGGCATCACAAAGTCGTTACCACCAAAAGTAGCTTCCTAAACATCAAAATGGAATCTTACATAAAAAAGCTAAGGCATTAATAATTCAGTCAAATTTAGTTCTGGTTCGATTCATCTCAAAGCAAGCAATTTGTTTATTTGGTCTTTCCAATGCCTCGTATTTTTTCATACTATTATTTTGAAAAATTAAATATAACTGTTACTAGCTAATATCCTACGTTAGAAGGATTTATCAAAATACCATTAGACCTAAAGGAATCATTCAATGGAACTACGAATTTCAAATTTCGCTGTCGAATTACAGATATTATGTTGGATTGGTTCTTTCTTTGGCGAAAAGGTTCTAGTTTTGTCTAGACGGAAGGATTTTATCGATAAAAGGAGAATCGTAGTAGTAGATAAAGAATCGGAAGAAAGGCATTCACTAATAAAATAGAGATAATAGGGGGATTGGTTGGTGTGAATACTGCGCAGTTCGCGAAAAAATTGGGGGTATCAACAAAGACGGTTCGGAAGTGGATTAAAATCTTTAATCTTCAGTGTACCAAAAACGAATACGGACACTATGTATTTGAGGACACAGACCTTCCATTATTCGAGCGAATACGGAATCAAGTGAAATCCGGTGTCCCTTCTGATAAAATCGAATTAACTACACCAGTGCCTAGGAAGGGGACCGCACGGAAAATGGTTCAAGCATCAGATAAAACACTCTCAGAAAAATTAAACGCAATCATGGATCGGATTAAAGAAAATGAAAGACAAATTCAAGAAAAGGCAAGTGACGTTGTTTCCTATCAACTTCTTCAACATCGCAAGGAGATTGATGAGCTTCAGAAGAGGATGCAAAAAATGGAGGACTATATTGAGCAACTTGAAAGAGAAAAGGAAGAACTACAAAAACAAACGGCCATTACACTCGAAAAAGTAGAAGGTTCAAGAAAACGTAAAAGAGTTCTCGGATTCCTCTTCTAAGATCAGGACGCTTAAGCCTGGTCTTTTTTTATGCCTAAAATGAAAAAGCACCCCAATCAGGAGCGCCTTATAATGTCATTGTATCCTTTTGAACAGCAGATTGTAATAATGGTTTTCCTGGTACTTCATGATGGTGACGGCAACGTGGCTCATAGGACTCTGAAGCACCTACTAAGATAATCGGATCATCATAGGATGCAGGTTGTCCATTAATTAAGCGTTGTGTTCTACTTGAAGGTGAACCACAGACTGAACAAACCGCCTGTAATTTAGTAACAAGCTCAGCTAGCGAAAGTAGCTCTGGCACTTTTCCAAACGGCTCTCCCCGGAAATCTTGATCCAAGCCAGCAACGATGACACGATGACCACGATTTGCTAGTGTTTGAACTACATCCACAATCTCATCATCAAAAAATTGAACTTCATCAATTGCAATTACATCTGTATCTGCAGAGACCTCTTTTAAAAGATCAGCTGAGGTTGCAACTGGTTTTGCTATAAACGATGAACCATTATGGGACACAACGGAATTATCACTATATCGATTATCTATTTGAGGCTTAAACACCTGAACGGATTGTCTTGCGAATTCAGTACGACGTACACGTCGAATCAGTTCCTCAGATTTTCCTGAAAACATGCTTCCACAAATTACTTCAAGCCAGCCACTTTGCTTCATAATATACATGAAACGAAAGTCTCCTTTCCTCGGGTTGTTTCTACCGAGCCAACTAATTGACTATGGATTTGAGGATTATTTTTAAGAGGTAAGTATCTATAATTGCGAGAAAAAATAGGTTTAGTAGCAAAAAAAACAGGCAAGAAGAAAAAACTTGCCTGTTTTTGGCTTTCAAACCGATATTATTTAATACCGTATTTTTTGTTGAATTTATCTACACGTCCACCTGCATCAGCGAACTTCTGACGGCCTGTATAGAATGGGTGACACTCTGAGCAAACCTCAACGCGGATCTCCTCTTTTACAGAACCAGATTCAAATTCGTTACCACAAGCACATTTCACCATAACTTTTTTATAGTTTGGATGAATTCCTGATTTCATTCGTCTCATCTCCTTCCGCCCTGAATCATTGATCGAAACAGAGTTACGTTTTAGCAAAATCACATGTATTTTGAATACCTAAAACGCACATGTTGAAATTATAACAAGTGAAGCTATGAATTGCAACTTAATCCTGCTGTTAAAAAACGTTAATTCTCAATATTTTTTCCAACACAGATTTGATGCAGTCCAAGCTTCAGTGTATTTACCCTAGGAATCCGAACGATTGCCGCTTCTTCTAGCAGCTGCCGCTTTCTTTTCTGCCTCTAGCATTTCAAAAAACTCTGCATTTGTCTTAGTTTGCTTAAGTCGACGTAAAAATTTCTCTGCAAAATCTGGCGAATCTGACATTGCTTTTCGGATTGCCCAAATTTTATCCAACTTGCCTTTTTCGATAAGAAGCTCTTCTTTTCTTGTACCAGAACGACGAATATCAATCGCAGGGAAAATACGTCTTTCTGCGAGTGAACGATCAAGGTGAAGTTCCATGTTACCAGTACCCTTGAATTCCTCATAGATAACGTCATCCATACGTGAGCCTGTGTCAACAAGCGCAGTCGCTAAGATTGTTAAGCTTCCACCCTCTTCGATATTTCTCGCTGCTCCAAAGAAACGCTTTGGACGGTGGAATGCAGCAGGGTCAATACCCCCTGATAATGTACGTCCACTTGGCGGAATGACAAGGTTGTATGCTCTTGCTAGACGAGTGATACTATCCATTAAGATAATGACATCCCGTTTGTGTTCAACCAGACGCATCGCCCTTTCTAACACAAGTTCGGCAACCTTAATATGGTTTTCCGGAACCTCATCAAAAGTAGAACTAACAACATCTCCTGCTACGGATCGTTCGATGTCCGTAACCTCTTCTGGACGCTCGTCGATTAGTAATACAATTAACTCAGCCTCTGGATGGTTGGTTGTAATGCTGTTTGCAATTTCCTTAATCAGCATGGTTTTACCAGCCTTAGGCGGTGCAACAATTAGACCACGTTGTCCGAAACCAACCGGTGCCAAAATGTCCATAATTCGAGTTGAAATATGATTTGGCTTTGTTTCTAAGATAACTTGACGATCTGGATATAGAGGTGTTAGACCTGGGAAGTGAACACGTTCCTTTGCTGATTCTGGATCATCACCATTAACAGCCTCCACGTGAAGCAGTCCATAATAACGTTCGTTTTCCTTTGGAGGACGCACTTTCCCCGAAACCTTATCCCCGTTTCTCAAGTCAAAACGACGGATTTGAGATGCTGAAATATAGATATCTTCAGACGATGGAGAATAGTTGATCGGACGAAGGAAACCGAATCCTTCTGATTGGATAATTTCCAGAACACCCTCCATAAATAAAAGGCCATCCTGCTCTGCACGTGCTTTTAAGATTGCAAAAATCAATTCTTTCTTCGTTAACTTGCTATAATAAGAAACCTTAAATTCACGTGCTAATTCGTATAATTCTTTTAGCTTCATGTTTTCTAGGCTTGAAATTGTAATACTCATTCGTACACCACTCTTTTTCTAGTTTAAAATTGTTTCTACTTAATCGTAAATGCTCTCCAATTGATTGGTTATAACGCCCGCCAAAGCGCATTTGATGATTGGTTCATTCGTCCATTATATAAAAGCGTTTTCGCATTTTTCTCTTAAAAAAATAAGAGATAGATAAAACATTTTATAACATTATGGATGGAATGATTATAGAAGCATTATGAGGATTGCATAGAAGCTTTACCGCGGTACTCATTTTTGTTAAGGAAATTGGAATCCCTAAACATGAATTTAATTGAAGTAAAAAAGACGATCAAACACACCTTGCCGTATTTCGCGACCAATTTCTTCGCGACTAGGCGAAAAGTAACTTTTGAAGATCGCATGTCTCCGCCGGAGATATTGAGATTATTTAGCCAGGGTTTGAACCCCTGCGAAAAATATTCACTTTATCAATCATTCGTAATTAAATATAAAGGATCTTATTCTGTTAGATAATCCTCTTTATTTTACCCTATTCTTGTATTTTTAATCAATACCCTTATTTTAATAGAGTTATGAAGTTTAAGTGTCAAGAATGCTTTTAAGCAACACGAATGTGAGTAAAAGTGAGAAGCGAGTCTAAAGACTCGCTTCTACTTTATTTAATTACTAGATTAGGCTTTTTCTTTAAACTGTGTCTACCATCTATGAATCTAACAGTTCCCGATTTCGCACGCATGACAAGTGAATGAGTGGTGCCGATTGATCCCTTAAATTGCACGCCACGTAATAGCTCACCATCTGTAACACCGGTTGCTGCAAAAATAGCGTCATCTCCACTAACTAGATCTTCCATTTTAAGAACTTTTGAAACGTCAAGTCCCATTTTGATACAACGCGCAATCTCCTCATCATTTTGAGGTAGAAGCTTACCTTGTATTTCGCCACCTAGACATTTCAATGCAACAGCTGAAAGAACACCTTCTGGGGCACCGCCTGAACCGAATAAAATATCTACACCAGTATGGTCAAATGCTGTATTAATGGCTCCCGCAACATCGCCGTCATTGATTAGCTTAATTCGAGCACCCGCTTCGCGAAGCTGTGAAATGATATGCTCATGTCTTGGTCGATTTAAAACGGTTGCCACAACATCTTCAATATCCTTATTCTTTGCTCTTGCAACAGCTTTTAGGTTATCGATTATCGGTGCGTTAATATCAATTAACCCAACCGCTTCCGGGCCGACCGCAATTTTGTCCATATACATATCTGGGGCATGAAGTAAATTACCGTGATCCGCTACGGCCAATACAGACAATGCATTCCATCCACCAGACGCTAAAATATTGGTCCCTTCAAGTGGATCCACCGCTACGTCAACTCTTGGACCATAGCCATTTCCAAGCTTTTCACCAATATAAAGCATTGGAGCCTCGTCCATTTCTCCTTCCCCAATGACAACTTGTCCCTTCATTGGGATTGTGTCGAACACATCTCTCATTGCAGAGGTTGCTGCACCATCTGCTTCATCTTTTTTACCGCGTCCCATCCAACGAGCTGATGCTAATGCCGCTGCCTCTGTAACACGTACAAGCTCCATCGATAAACTTCTTTCCACACTCTCTTCCCCCTAGCAAATAATTTTATTCTATTTTTCCACATAACCTTAACATAACAAAAAACGTTTTCTCTCTACTTTCCCATCTGTCTAGCTCCGACTCGCAGCAACTAGCGAGACTTCCGTCACCTTCCGTACGATAAGCTCAACATCGGCTCGCGCCACTCGCCGTGTTTCCTTTATCTCCTTGAGAGGCAAGGTTCACAGACTAAGTACGCCACATCCTGTGGCATCGTCTGTGTGACCCACATCATGTGGGCCTCAGTCAGTACGTCGCTATACGCTCGTCTGCACTTTTCTTCTTAAGGATACATGAAAACTCCCACTTTTTGTAGTGGGAGTTTGAGTTTTCTATTTAATTACATATAGCTCCGGCGGCAAGAAATCCGATAAACTTTAACTCTTCCTTCAGAGGCAAATGGCTCCTCTTGGGTTGAAGTATCTGGTTTACCTCGTTTCTGGTCAAACCGTTTTTCTATGAATTTTGGAGTTGTTCAATTTCGTCTTCTGTTAGGCTTTCTCTCCAAATAGTAGCACCTAAGCCTGTTAGTTTTTCTTCTAAATGGCTATAGCCACGGTCAATATGCTCAAGGCCAGTAATTTCAGTTACACCTTCTGCCATTAAACCAGCAACAACTAGTGATGCACCTGCACGTAAATCACTAGCTTTGACTTTTGCACCTTGAAGTTGAACTGGTCCGGTGACTATCGCTGAACGGCCTTCAACTTTAATTTGGGCATTCATACGACGAAGCTCATCGATATGCTTAAATCTAGCGCCATAGATCGTATCTGTTACAACACCTGTTCCACTTGCTTTAGTTAGCAAGGATGTAAAAGGCTGCTGTAGGTCCGTTGGAAAACCTGGATACACAAGTGTCTTGATATCAACAGACTTTAGATTCTTATTACTGGCAACCCAAATTTGGTCGTCACTTGTTTCAACAGTTACACCCATTTCACGGAATTTCGCAATCAATGATTCCAAGTGAAGTGGAATGACATTATCAATTAATACACCTTCACCCATTGCGGCACCAATAATCATATATGTACCAGCTTCAATGCGGTCAGGAATAATCGTATGGCGGCAACCTTGCAGAGAATCTACGCCTTCAATACGGATGACATCTGTTCCGGCTCCCTTAATTTTTGCCCCCATGCTTGTTAACAATGTTGCCACATCAATAATTTCAGGTTCTTTTGCCGCATTTTCAATGATAGTACGACCTTTAGCACGCACTGCTGCTAACATGATATTAATAGTTGCTCCAACACTTACAACATCAAGGTAAATACGGGCACCTCTTAACTCATCCGCTCGAAGGTAGATTGCTCCTTGCTCATTTGTCACTTTAGCCCCAAGCGCTTCGAAGCCCTTAATATGCTGGTCAATTGGTCGTGGACCTAGGTGACATCCACCTGGTAGACCGATAACTGCCTTTTTAAAACGACCTAGCATTGCCCCCATTAAATAATAGGATGCACGAAGCTTTTTGACTTTACCATTTGGTAGTGGCATTGAGACAATATTTGTCGGGTCAACATAAACTTCTTCTTTACTTATTGATACGTGACCACCGATTTCTTCAAGCAAATCTCCTAAAATTTGCACGTCCGAAATATCTGGTAGCCCCTCAATTGTTACCGGCGTTTCAGCTAGGATTGTTGCTGGAATCAGGGCAACTGCACTATTCTTTGCCCCGCTGATTTTTACAGATCCTTTTAGTGGATAACCGCCTGCTATTTTTAGTTTTTCCATATGTGGCTCCCTTCTAGCGAAGATGACGGTTTTGTAAGGGAATCCTCGAATTGCCACGGATACAACCTGTCCGGAATATTTTCCGGAAGAAAACTAGCTTTAGGCAGTCCTTTTCCCTTATTTACGTTACTTATTCGTAACGGCACTTCACTTGAATTGGTATATTTTAACATAGATTAACTGCACGAGTATTACCTCTTAGTTTACATGAAAATAAGAAAATCATGTACCATTTTATCCTTTTTCATTAAAACAAGCAAATTCACCTAAAGAGGATAAAATCAATAGGTCTAAGTTCGTACTACAAAAGCATTGCTCTTATTTCATATTCAAATTGAGATCATTTTATGTGGCACTTATTGTGTTTGAAGTGATTCTTGTTGAAGGTCTAAGTCTTGTCTAGCTCCATGCGCCATCGGCTCTCTGGTCATAAGCCAATCGCTTTTGGAAGGTAAAATGCACCTTCTGTCAGCGCTTTTCTTATGCTTGTCGCCGATTAACGGGCGCGCTTAGCACTTTTCTAGTTATACGTTATAGCGTTCGTCTAAGTTTCAGTTTTTATGGGTAAGTTACACAAATCAGCTCCTTCCACTTTTTTTGTGTTTGATTACCTGTAATTACCCCTAGACTCCCATTTCACACGGCAAGGTTTTTCCAAAAAGTTCCTTGCGCAATTCTTACTGCCAAGCTCCAGCCGCCATCGGCTCGAGGTCACAAGCCATGCACTTCTGAAAGTAAATTACGCCTTTTATCAGTGCCTTTCTTGTGCTTGTCGCCCATGCCAGAATGGCAAGGATTCCACCGTTAGGGTTCGGGACGTGCCTGCCCTTAGCTTGGAATTGAGGCGCCTTTCGCAATTCTTATTATAACGCAAGAAAACCGCTATCTCCAAATCATGTTGTCAATAACAGGAAATAAGCGGTTTTTTTGGGGTTGGAGACCATTCTCCAATCTATTTAATTAGACGTTTTCTACATCCAAAAGGTTACTTACGCGTTAGCTTTTCCAGAGGAACCAAATTCACGCATTTTGCCTTTAACTGTTTCACGAATTGCATCACGAGCAGGTCCTAAGTATTTACGTGGATCATACTCATTTGGCTTAGCAGCTAGAGTTTCACGTACTGCTTTTGCAGAAGAAATTTGGTTTTCTGTGTTTACGTTGATTTTAGCTGTTCCAAGAGAAATTGATTTTTGAATATCTTTTGTTGGAATACCTGTTCCACCGTGAAGTACTAGCGGTAAACCAGTTTTGTTTCCGATTTCTTCCATCTCTTTGAAACCAAGGTTTGGTTCACCTTTGTAAGGACCGTGAACAGAACCTAAAGCTGGAGCTAAGCAATCGATACCAGTGCGGTTAACAAGCTCAACACACTCATTAACATCCGCATAGATAACACCCTCAGCTACTACGTCATCTTCTTGTCCACCAACAGTACCAAGCTCAGCTTCTACAGAAACTCCGTGGAAATGTGCAAGCTCAACTACTTTAGAAGTAATCGCAATGTTCTCTTCAAATGGATGATGAGAAGCATCAATCATAACAGATGTGAATCCAGCATGAATAGCTTTTGCACAATTCTCGAATGAAGAACCATGATCAAGATGAATAGCAACCGGAACTGTGATATTGGATTCTTCCATAATCGCTTTAACCATTGCTACTACAACTTTGAATCCACCCATATATCGGCCAGCACCTTCAGAAACACCTAGAATAACTGGTGAATTTTCTTCTTGAGCAGCTTGTAAAATAGCTTGTGTAAATTCAAGATTGTTAATGTTAAATTGACCTACTGCATACCCTTCTGCTTTTGCTTTTTCAAGCATTTCTTTCATTGAAACCAAAGGCATGTGAATTTCCTCCTTTTGTACCGTTTTATTGTGTAAATTAAGGCATTATCCCTATTACACGATAGAACCACGGCAAGTCTCACCGGGTTATTGTTTACCTATTCCCATTGAATTCGTATCACCTAATAGAATGACCGAAAAAAATCATAATATGTAAGCTTTTGTTAGAAATTAACAGACAAAAAGCACACAAAAATGCCCTTTGTGTTAAGGAATAGCAACAATACAGTACTAAGCATATCACAAGATTTTGATTTCGCAATACAGGAATGCTTCACATCTTTTTCGTGAAGCGTTTCCATTTTGTTCATACCAGTATTTTGTATTTTTTAAGTTTTTTATTCAGATTTTAATGGGATATTTGCTCTTACTGCTTCTCGAAGCTCGTCAATGTCGAACGGCTTTGCAAAATGGGTAATTGCTCCCAAATCTTTCGCTTCTTGGATCATATCGAGTTCACCATAAGCTGTCATAATGATTACCCGAATATCCTGGTTTATTTTTTTCAGTCTTTTTAGTATTTCAATCCCATCCATACCAGGGATCTTCATATCTAACAAGACCAAATCCGGAGAGTGCTTTTGAACAATATCAATTGCTTGTACCCCATTAGCTGCTTGGAATGTCTTATAACCTTCTTTTTGAAAAACTTCATTTAATAGAATCCGTATTCCGTATTGATCATCCACAATTAAGATTTTTTCTGACATTCTTGAATAACCCCCCTTAAATAGATAAAAATAGTTGGATAAATTACGTTGTCTTCACGATCGTTTTTAGATACGTTCGTTTTTTAGAATATTATTATATCGTTATTCATTTTTAATTCTACCACACCTACTTAATTTCCTGCTTTTTACCTGAAAAACTTTTATTTCCAAGACAGAAACAATTAATACTACAAATTTCGACATCATTTCTTATTTTTTTTGTATAACGTTATTATGATAATATATGGAAATAAGTCTATCGACAAGAAAGGAAATATACATTTATGTTAAAAATTTTTACTACACAACTTCAAGGTCAATTTAAGAGGATAATGGAGCATGAGGAAATGAATATGGAGGATGGGGCTAGAATACTGGCTCAGTCCGTCATTAGCAATGGTACAGTTTTTGTACATGGTTTTGGCGAAATGGCAGCCGTAGCAACCGAGGCGCTGGCTGGGGCTGAACCCTTAAAATCTGCAAAGCCATTATTTACTGATGAAAAAATGAACGAAATTGAAGATATTGACTCTGTTCTATTAATCACAAGATTTTGTACCGATGAAGATGCTATTAAGCTTGCAGAAGAACTGCAAGGTAATGGGATTCAAACCGTAGCGATTTCGGCAATTGTAAAAACGGAAGATGACCGTACTCTTGAGAAAAGCGTCGATATTCATATCGATTGCAAGCTACAAAAGCCTCTCATCCCCGATGATGATGGAACCCGTTTTGGATTCCCAAGCGTGATGACCGCTCTATATGCCTATTACGGACTAAAATTCACAATTAAAGAAATGGTCGAGGAATTTGAATAAGGAATCAATTGGATAAAATTTGATGAAGTACTAGACAGGGTTAACTCTATGAAGAGGAAACTTAGGGGGCCTTACGCTTTTTCCTCTTCATAAGTCCGATGAAGAGGGTTCAGATTCAAAATCGGATGCTTTTTCCTTTTCATAAGCTCGATGAAGAGGATTCAGATTCAAATTCATAAGCTTTTCCTCTTCATAAGCCCGATGAAGAGGATTCGGATTCAAAACCGGATGCTTTTTACTCTTCATAAGCTCGATGAAGAGGATTCGGATTCAAAATCGGATGCTCTTTCCTCTTCATCAGCCCGATGAAGAGGATTCAGATTCTAATTCATACGCTTTTTACTCTTCATAAGTCCGATGAAGAGGATTCAGATTCAAATTCATACGCTTTTTCCTCTTCATAAGCCCGATGAAGGGGATTCAGATTCAATATCGGATGCTTTTTCCTCTTCATAAACCCTATGAAGAGGATTCGGATTCAAAACCGGATGCTTTTTACTCTTCATAAGCCCGATGAAGAGGATTCAAATTCAATATCGGATGCTTTTTACTCTTCATAAGCTCAATGAAGTACATTTCCAGCCTCTTTTTCATGCGTAATGTTCTTCATAAGATCGATGAAGTACATAACCATACCCTCCTTCGAGAGTTATGTTCTTCATAAGCGCGATGAAGTACATAACTATGCATATATACAACCAAATCGTCCTTCATAACACCAAAGAAGAACTTAGCCAACCAATACCTGGGACAAAACCGTACTTCATCATCTATTTCTTCCTGCATATCCCCATAGAAAAAAGCGAGTGAATTGACACTCGCTTTTTTTCATTACATTTTTTCAGCTTGAGTTAATGATGCTTTGATAAATTCTCTGAACAATGGCTGTGGACGGTTTGGTCTTGATTTAAATTCCGGGTGGAATTGAGAAGCCACAAACCAAGGGTGGTCTTTCAACTCAATAATTTCCACAAGACGTCCGTCTGGGCTTGTCCCTGAGAAGATAAAGCCTGCTGCTTCCATGGCTTGACGATAATGGTTATTGAATTCGTAACGGTGGCGGTGGCGCTCATATACCACTTCATCGTAGTATGCTTCATATGCCTTTGTGCCTTCCTCAATTTTACATGGGAAGATGCCAAGACGAAGCGTACCACCTAAGTCCTCAACATCCTTTTGTTCTGGTAAAAGGTCAATAATTGGATGAGGAGTATCCGGATTAAGTTCTGCAGAATGCGCTCCTTCTAAACCTAGTACATTTCGTGCAAACTCTACAGAAGCAAGCTGCATGCCAAGACAGATGCCGAGTAATGGTGTCTTTGTCTCCCTTGCATATTTGAGGGCTACAATTTTCCCTTCCACTCCGCGATCGCCGAAACCGCCTGGAACTAGAATTCCATCTGAGCCTGCAAGTAATTCTTCAACATTTTCAGCTGTTACTTTTTCAGAGTCTACCCAGTTGATATTGATATCAGCATCAAATGCATAGCCAGCATGCTTTAATGCTTCTGCAACAGATAGATACGCATCCTGAAGCTCCACATATTTTCCAACTAATGAAATATTCGTTGTTTTTGTAAGGTGTGTCACTTTCTCAACAAGCTTGATCCAATCTGTCATGTCTGCTTCTTGGCAATCGAGTTGAAGGTGCTCGCATGCAATTTGGTCAATGCCTTGCTCCTGAAGCGATAAAGGAATTGTATATAATGTTTCTGCATCACGACTCTCTATAACTGCTTTTGGATCGATGTCACAGAATAGCGCAATTTTCTCTTTCATATCTTCTGAAATTGGCATTTCTGTACGAACAACAATGATATTTGGCTGAATCCCAAGGCTACGAAGTTCTTTAACACTGTGCTGGGTTGGCTTTGTCTTCATTTCTCCAGCCGCTTTAATGTAAGGAACAAGCGTACAATGGACATACATTACATTGCGGGCGCCAACATCACTTTTAATTTGACGAACTGCTTCCAGGAAAGGTAATGACTCGATATCCCCAACTGTACCACCGATTTCAGTGATCACGACGTCTGCGTTTGTTTCACGTCCAGAACGGAACACTCTTTCCTTGATTTCGTTTGTAATGTGCGGAATAACCTGAACCGTTGCCCCTAGGTAATCACCACGACGCTCTTTCTTTAGTACAGTTGAATAGATTTTACCTGTCGTTACGTTGCTGTATTTGTTTAGGTTAATGTCGATAAAACGTTCATAGTGGCCTAAATCAAGGTCTGTTTCAGCGCCGTCATCGGTAACGAAAACTTCACCATGCTGATACGGACTCATTGTTCCTGGGTCCACATTTATGTATGGATCAAATTTTTGAATCGTTACATTCATGCCTCGGTTTTTCAATAAACGACCTAAAGATGCAGCAACAATCCCTTTTCCTAGGGATGATACAACCCCACCTGTTACGAAAATATATTTAGTCATCTTTCTCTTTTCCCCCAATCATGTAATTAGTTAA
Source organism: Fredinandcohnia aciditolerans (assembly GCA_003640645.1). Taxonomy (GTDB): domain Bacteria; phylum Bacillota; class Bacilli; order Bacillales; family Bacillaceae_L; genus Ferdinandcohnia; species Ferdinandcohnia aciditolerans. The sequence continues at coordinate 68,089 of QGHH01000020.1, forward strand.
AGTTTGCTCAAAAAATCAAAATGTATAAAGAAATTCTTCTTGGTGCGGGGGTAAATTGTTTTTAACTCACCGAACCTTACACTTCTATAAAGTGAAGCTTTAACTGACACTCGCCCTCCAAGGGACTTGCTGCTAGTTAACGCGGGATAAAATAAAAAAGCTCCACTTACAATATGTAAGGGAGCGAAACTTTAATATGGTTTCGTAGATACTCTTTTTTTAGAGCCCAAAAAGTATTCTACCGAGATAAGATTAAAAAGTCAATATGAGTTTGAGTTTAATTTAACTAGTTAGTCTTGAGGATTAGTCTTCTTCCTCTTCTTCAAACTCTTCGTCTTCTTCTTCCTCGTCTAACTCATATTCTTCATCATCAATAAGCTCTTCTTCATCGTCATCATCGAAGTCGTCTTCGTCGTCGATGTCATCAAAGTCATCTTCTTCTTCTTCGTCGTCATCCTCGATATCATCCACATCTTCGTCTTCTTCATCAAAGTCCTCATCATAATCAAGATCATCTTCGTCAAGATCGTCGAAGCCAAGGAGTTCGTCGTCCTCATCCTTCTTCTTGCTCTTTTTCTTCTTCTTCGGCTTTTCAGTATGAGTAACCTCTTCGTCGATTTGCTCGTATGGATACCAAGTACGAAGTCCCCAACGATTATCACCTAATGTAATGAAACGACCATCGATATTGAGATCTGTATAAAACTGAGAAATTCTTGTACGAACCTCTTCTTCTGAAAGCTCTAATACTTTTGTTACTTCGTCAACTAGCTCGTTAAATGTAATCGCGTCTTTTCTCCCTAAGAAAATCTCATACGCTACTTCAAGCATTGACATTTCTTTAATTTGCTCTGGTGAGTATTGATCGAGACTCATCAAGGCACTCCCTTTCTATGTATGTAACTGGAATTCTGGTAAAAACTTGTTGTCAGGATTCTTCTTATAAAAAATAAAAAAGAGTTCTGTAAAATACATATCATTCATTATAAACAAAATCAACCACTTTATGCCAGTGTTATCATATTTTAAGGCTGAGTCATTCATTTTTGACTCAGCCTCGATCATTTTCTACATATTTCTACGGTACTGTCCGCCTACTTCATAGAGCGCCTGTGTGATTTGGCCAAGACTTGCGACCTGAACCGTTTCCATCAATTCTTCAAAAATATTTCCATTGTTTACTGCAACCTGTTTCAGCCTTTTTAATGCTTCTTCTACTTTATCCTTATTTCGTTCCTGAAATTCCTTTAAATTTTTAATTTGAAGTTCTTTTTCTTCTTTCGTTGCACGCGCGAGCTCAATATTGTTTAAATCCTCCTCTGATGGTGGATTAGGATTTAAATACGTATTTACGCCAATAATCGGAAGCTCACCCGTATGCTTTTTCATCTCATAATACATGGACTCATCTTGAATTTTGCCGCGTTGATACTGTGTTTCCATCGCACCTAGAACACCACCACGGTCATTTAGTCGGTCGAATTCCTGAAGCACTGCTTCTTCCACTAAATCAGTGAGTTCCTCAACAATAAAAGAACCTTGTAGCGGATTTTCATTTTTCGTTAATCCATGCTCTTTCGTAATAATCATCTGAATCGCCATCGCACGGCGAACCGATTCCTCGGTTGGTGTTGTAATGGCCTCATCGTATGCATTCGTATGAAGCGAGTTACAATTATCGTGAAGAGCCATTAGCGCCTGCAGTGTCGTACGAATGTCATTAAAATCTATTTCCTGTGCATGGAGGGAACGTCCAGATGTTTGTACATGGTACTTTAACTTTTGACTACGCTCATTTGCTCCGTATTTTTCTCTCATGACCGTTGCCCAAATGCGGCGTGCCACCCGACCAATTACGGTATATTCTGGGTCAAGCCCATTACTGAAGAAGAAGGATAAGTTTGGTGCAAAATCATCAATATTCATCCCACGGCTAAGGTAATATTCCACATACGTGAACCCGTTTGATAGGGTAAAGGCAAGTTGAGAAATCGGATTAGCACCCGCTTCTGCAATATGGTAACCAGAAATAGATACTGAATAATAATTTCTTACTTTATGATCTATGAAATATTCTTGGATATCCCCCATCATACGCAACGCAAATTCAGTTGAGAAAATACACGTATTCTGGCCCTGATCTTCTTTTAAAATATCCGCCTGAACTGTTCCACGAACTGTCTGTAATGTTTTTGCGCGTACCTCTTGGAACTCCTCCACCGTTAAGATGCGGCCAAGATCCTGTTCACGCTTTTCAACCTGTTGGTGAATCGCAGTATTCATGAACATGGCAAGAATAATTGGTGCGGGTCCATTGATTGTCATTGAAACCGAAGTAGACGGTGCACAAAGATCAAACCCTTTATAGAGCTTTTTCATATCATCGAGAGTACAAATACTGACGCCGCTCTCGCCGACTTTCCCATAAATATCTGGGCGATAAGCAGGATCTTCACCATATAAAGTGACAGAGTCAAATGCTGTACTTAAGCGTTTTGCATCATCATCCTTTGATAAATAATGAAAACGTCGATTCGTCCGATCTGGGGTCCCTTCGCCTGCAAACTGACGTTTCGGATCTTCGCCTTCACGTTTGAACGGAAACACACCTGCTGTATAAGGGAATGAACCCGGAACATTCTCTTTGTAGACCCAACGGAGAATTTCTCCGAAGTCCTTAAAGCCTGGGAGAGAAATCTTTGGAATCGATAGACCCGAGAGACTTTTCGTTTTTAAAATGGTCACGATTTCCTTGTCACGAATTTTCGTAATGAATTTCTCACCTTTATAGGTTTCTTTCAAAGATTCCCACTTTGCAAGGATTTTCTTCGATTCATCCGAAAGCTTTATTTCATATTGGAATTGAAGTGTTTCAAGAGCTTTGAGGACGTCCTCGTTGCCCAGTTCCTTCACGCTCTCAATCGTACCGCTAATTTGGAATAGCTTTCTTGCGATTTCCACCTGTTCGGCTGCTTTTTTATGATAGTTTCGAACTGTGTCAGAAATCTCACGTAAATAATAGCGTCGGTCATTCGGGATAATGACATTTTGTTTTTGGACATCTGCCGTTTTTTCGAATGAAGTTTCCCAGTCTGCACCCATTTTTTCATTGATTTTATCCACTAGATTAGCAAAAAGGGCGTTCGTTCCTGGATCATTAAACTGACTTGCAATTGTTCCGAATACCGGCATTTCTTCGTAGTTTTTTTCAAATAAAAGGTGGCTACGCTGATACTGCTTTTGCACCTGACGTTTTGCATCTTCTGAACCCTTGCGTTCGAATTTGTTAATCACAATCAAGTCGGCATAGTCAATCATGTCGATTTTTTCAAGCTGTGAAGGTGCACCAAATTCACTTGTCATAACATACATGGAGATGTCACAGACCTCTGTAATTTCGGCGTCACCTTGCCCAATCCCACTTGTTTCAACAATGATTAAGTCGAAGCCCGCTGCTTTTACTACTGCAATTGCATCTTTAATGGCTAGCGACAATTCTGATTTTGAACCTCTCGTAGCAAGGCTACGCATATAAACTCTTGGAGAGAAAATAGCATTCATGCGAATTCGGTCACCAAGTAGAGCACCACCGGTTTTTTGTTTAGTAGGGTCAACGGATAGAATCGCAACCTTTTTGTCGTCGAATTCATTGATAAAGCGGCGAATCAGTTCGTCCGTGAGGGAGCTTTTCCCTGCGCCACCTGTACCTGTAATTCCCACGACTGGTACCGTTTTTTCAAGGTCTTTTACTTTTTGAATGATTGTTTCAGCCGCTGCCGCGGTTTCATTGTTGTTACCGATTTGATTTTCCGCAATCGTGATGAGCTTAGCGACTGTTTTGTAGTCCCCATTTTGAAGGAGCTCAAGCTCATCAGTTAACTCCGTGCTTGTTGGGTAATCACACTCTTGTAGCATTTTGTTGATCATCCCTTGAAGACCCAGATTGCGACCATCATCTGGTGAGAAAATCCCAGCAATTCCGTATTCATGGAGTTCCTTTATTTCACGAGGGATTATTACACCTCCACCACCCCCATAGATGCGAATATGATAAGCCCCGCGCTCTTTTAAAAGATCATACATAAATTTAAAATATTCCACATGTCCACCCTGATACGAGGAAATCGCGATACCTTGCACATCCTCCTGGATTGCTGCATTCACTACTTCCTCCACCGAGCGGTTATGTCCAAGATGGATTACTTCTGCACCACTCGCCTGTAGGATGCGACGCATGATATTAATCGAGGCATCATGCCCATCAAATAAGCTTGAAGCCGTCACAAACCGAACATGATGCTTAGGACGATATACCTCTACCGTACTCATTTCCATTCCCCCAGTCTCACCTATTTTGAAACGATACCTTTTAATAAAAGCTCTGTTTGCATCTCAATATATTCCTCAAGCGTGAAAAGCCTGCGCATCGCCCAGCGGCGAAAGCCCCACATCTGGCCTTGAACAAAAATATTATGAGCTACAAGTTCAACCTGTTTTTTCGGCAATTGAAGTTCCCCGTTGGCAATGCAATCTTCAATTGCCCTTTCAAACATACCCACCATTTCTACTTCTTTGTTCAACACATATGGAAGGGCATCCTTTGAGAGAGATTTCGCCTCCTGATAAAGGACAAGTACCTCATCCTGCATCTCATCCATTACAAGAAAGTAATTGCGAATCGCAAGCTTTAGACTCTCTATACTACCTTCCTTTGTGTTGATTGCTTCTTCCATTCGCTCTTTAACCTGATCGTAAATACTGTCTACGACCAAATAAAGAACATCTTCTTTCTTACGGATATACTCATAAAGTGTGCCAATACTAAAACCAGCAGCTTTCGCAATTTCTCTCGTTGTTGATCGATGAAACCCTTTTTCCTTAAAAAGCGTCACCGCACCCTTAATCATCTGATCCCGCCGCTTCTTAATCAACCGCTCATCCTTCACTGAAGCCGGAACATCATTCCTTCGCATCTTTTCACCTCCAAAGATAAAGCCCAGGGCGCTCGAACATATCGGCTACAAGCATAAAACGAGCGCTGACAGAAGGTGCACGTTACCTTCCGAAACGATTGGCTTATGACCTAGAACCGACGTCGCATGAAGCTAGACATTTTGAAGCAACTGTCCCTTGTTCCACCTTTTTTATTGGGACAAGGGACCTGTCCCCTTGACCCACTATTTTGTTAACATTCTAGATATGACGAGGCGTTGAATTTCTTGGGTGCCTTCATAGATTTGAGTGATTTTTGCGTCACGCATATAACGCTCGACTGGATAGTCCTTTGTATAGCCGTAACCACCAAACACTTGAACCGCTTCTGTAGTTACCTTCATCGCTGTATCTCCAGCAAAAAGTTTTGACATTGCAGACTCTTTGCCATATGGAAGTCCTTCTGATTCTAACCACGCTGCTTGATAGGTTAAGAGACGAGCTGCCTCGACACTTGTTGCCATATCCGCAAGCTTGAAGCCGACTCCCTGTTGAGCGGCAATTGGTTTTCCGAATTGGACACGTTCTTTCGCATATTCAGTAGCTGCATCAAGGGCACCTTGAGCAATCCCTACCGCTTGTGCTGCAATCCCGTTACGACCTCCATCAAGCGTCATCATGGCAATCTTAAAGCCTTCACCCTCTTCGCCGAGTAAGTTTTCCTTAGGAACACGGCACTCTTCGAACATAATTTCAGTAGTAGGTGATGAACGAATTCCCATCTTCTGTTCTTTTTTCCCTACAGAGAAACCAGGGAAGTCGCTTTCGATAATAAACGCACTTGTACCTTTATGTTTTGAAGATGGGTCAGTTAACGCAAACACCACGTAAATATCCGCAATCCCACCGTTTGTGATGAAGATTTTCGACCCGTTTAACACATAATGATCGCCTTCTAATCTAGCAGTTGTTCTCATTCCACCTGCATCTGAACCAGAGCCGGGCTCTGTTAATCCATAAGCACCGATTTTTTCACCCTGTGCCATTGGTCGTAAGTATTTTTGCTTCTGTTCTTCACTACCAAACTTGTAAATCGGCCAACCTGCAAGAGATGTATGAGCGGATAGAGTTACCCCTGTTGATGCGCATACTCTTGAAAGTTCTTCGACAGCGATACAATATGCTAAATAGTCACTACCAATTCCGCCATATTCTTCTGGCCACGGAATTCCCGTTAACCCAAGCTCCGCCATTTTATCGAAAATTTCACGATCAAAGCGTTCCTCTTCATCACGCTCCGCCGCTGTCGGCGCAACCTCATTCTTTGCAAAATCACGAACCATCTTACGAATCATCTCATGCTCTTCAGACAACTTAAAATACATTTCCATTACCTCCATTGGGACAGAGGGACAGGTCCCTCGTCCCACCATTTTTTTCCTGGGACAAGGGACCTGTCCCCTTGACCCACTTATAGGTGTTTGCTGATTACGATTTTTTGAATTTCACTAGTTCCTTCGTATATTTCAGTTATTTTGGCATCTCGGAAGAATCGTTCTACCGGATAATCTTTTGTATAGCCATAGCCCCCGTAAACCTGAATGGCTTCGGTTGCAACCTCCACCGCTGTTCTAGAGGCAAACAGTTTTGCCATCGAGGATTCTTTGCTACATGGCAAGCCCTGGTCGTGTAGGAATGCAGCCCGATAGATTAGTAATCTAGCAGCCTCAACATTTGTCGCCATATCTGCAAGCTTAAAGCCGACTCCCTGCAAGGAGGCGATTGGTTTACCGAATTGGTAACGATTCTTTGCATACTCCACTGCATGTTCTAGCGCCGCTTCCGCAATTCCAAGCGCTTGGGAAGCAATGCCGATTCGACCCATACTTAGATTCGCCATCGCGACTTTAAAGCCTTCACCTTCAACCCCTAGAATGTTTTCAGCTGGAACCTTCACATCCTCTAGGGTGATTTGAAGTGTACGTGAACCGAGAAGTCCCATTTTATGCTCATCTTTTCCGAACACAAAGCCCTGTGTATCTTTTTCAATAATGAAAGCCGTAATGCCCTTGCTTCCCGTTTCGTTCGGGTTTGTGCGGGCAAATACAATATATACATCCGCTTCGCCACCATTTGTGACAAACACCTTTGACCCATTCAACACATAATGGTCACCTTGTTTGACTGCTCTTGTTTTTAAACTAGCAGCATCTGAGCCAGCGCTCGGTTCTGTGAGACAAAAAGCCCCCAAATACGCTCCACTTGCAAGCTTTGGAATATATTTTTGCTTCTGCTCTTCTGTTCCAAAATATAAGATAGGATGCGTACCAACTGAGGTATGAACGGATAAAATAACCCCGATGGTTGCGCTCACCTTAGAAAGCTCGTTGATCGCAATAATATAGGACGTAAAATCCATCCCTGCTCCACCATATTTTTCAGGGGTTGTAATTCCCATTAATCCAAGGGACCCCATTTTCGAAAGAATTTCTCGTGGAAATTCTCCTTTTTCCATGCGCTCCACGAACGGTGCGATTTCCTCTTTTGCAAAATCACGCACCATTTTTCGCATCATTTCTTGTTCTGCTGAAAAATGAAAATTCATGCTGTTTCCCTCCAATGCGGGATCTTGATGAGTTGGGTTGTGTTTAAGAGTTGTCACTTCGTGCTCACCCCTATTATTCGTATGTGTAGAAACCTCGACCAGATTTTTTCCCTAACCAACCCGCTTTCACGTATTTCCGAAGCAATGGACACGGTCTGTATTTGTCATCTCCAAAGCCTTCATGTAGGGTTTCCATAATGTAAAGACATGTATCAAGCCCGATAAAATCAGCAAGTGTTAGTGGACCCATCGGATGATTCATGCCAAGCTTCATCACTTCGTCAATTGCTTCTTTTGTAGCAACACCTTCATATAGGGTGTAGATTGCTTCATTTATCATCGGCATTAAAATACGGTTTGACACAAATCCTGGGAAGTCATTGACTTCGACTGGTACCTTATTCAACGTTTTAGTCATATCTTCAATCACTTGATAGACTTCATCAGCTGTGGCTAATCCACGAATAATTTCAACTAATTTCATTACTGGAACTGGATTCATAAAATGCATTCCAATTACTTTTTCTGGGCGCTTCGTGGCTGCGGCTATTTCTGTAATCGGAAGAGAGGAAGTATTGGTTGCTAAAATAGCATTCTGAGGTGCAATTTCATCTAGTTGTGAGAAAAGTTTTGTCTTGATGTCCATATTTTCCACAGCCGCCTCAATCACAAGGTCGACATCACTTGCATTCTGCAAATCAAGAGAGGGAGTAATTCTTCCCAATGTTGCTGCTTTTTCTTCATCACTCATGCGACCTTTATCGACTTGTCGTGTAAGGTTTTTCGTGATCGTCCCAAACCCGCGATCCACGTATTCTTGTTTTAAATCATGGAGCTTCGCATCGTAGCCTGCCATCGCACAAACCTGTGCAATCCCAGAGCCCATCTGTCCTGCACCTATGACCATCACCTTTTGAACCTTCATCTAACATACCTCCTATAGGTGATGAAACATGTGTCACCACCATCTATTTATTGAGATTTATTTTACTTCGATCATAATTGCATCGCCTTGACCGCCACCACTACAGATCGCTGCAATGCCAATGCCGCCGCCACGGCGTTTTAATTCATGAATAAGGGTAATAATTATCCTCGCCCCACTAGCTCCAATTGGGTGACCAAGCGCTACAGCCCCACCATTGACATTGACTTTCTCAGGGTCAAGATTCGCAATTTTACCACTTGTTAAAGCAACTGCTGCAAAGGCTTCGTTAATTTCAAACAAATCGATTTCATCGACCGACTTGCCCGTTTTCTTTAATAATTCATTGATAACGAGGCCTGGAGTTTTCGGGAAATCACTTGCTTCAACAGATATTGCAGCGTGGGCAAGTATCGTTGCAAGCGGTTCTTTTCCTTCATGCTTTGCTCGCTCCTCACTCATGAGAACCAGTGCAGCTGCACCATCATTCACTCCAGGCGCGTTACCCGCCGTAATCGTGCCATCCGCGCTAAACACGGACTTCAGCTTTGCTAGCTTTTCAATGGTTGTGTCTGCTCGCGGTGCTTCGTCTTGGTCAACAACTGTGGTTGCACCTTTACGGCCTTTTACCTCTACCGCAACGATTTCCTCTGCGAGCTTGCCAGATTCAATTGCCGCTATGGCACGTTCGTGACTGCGAAGAGCCCACTCGTCTTGTTCTTCACGGGAAATGCTAAGCTCTGAGGCTACCTCATTTCCGTAAGTCCCCATATGAACACCCTGGAAGCTGCAGGTTAAGCCATCATGAACCATTAAGTCCTTTAAGCTTGCATCCCCCATGCGTAAACCATAACGTGCTTTAGGCAAAAAGTAAGGCGCATTGCTCATCGATTCCATGCCTCCGGCGACAATTATCTCCTCGTCACCTGCACGAATAATTTGATCAGCAAGTGTGACACTGCGAAGTCCTGATGCGCACACTTTATTGATGGTTTCTGTTTTCACTTCCCACGGAATTCCTGCATTTCTTGCAGCCTGACGGGACGGAATTTGCCCTTGGCCACCTTGTAGAACATTTCCAAAAATCACTTCATCAACCTTTTCACCTTCAATACCTGCCCGTTTTAATGCTTCCTTGATAGCGATTCCTCCAAGTTCGGACGCTGTTAATGAACTAAGACTTCCCCCTAATTTCCCAAACGGAGTACGAACACCACTGATAATGACTGTTTTTCCCATGTTCCAACCTCCTTGACTTTTCTCAACTTAACGCAAAATCGAAACCGCTTACATTTTTTCGACTGAACGCTCGCTCAGTCTTGTCTGAAAGAAGGAGGCGTACCAAAGTACACCTCTCTTTATCTGTTAATCTATTACGAATAAAATAAATGTTTCCTATACTCCTATTTTACAATATAAGAGATGGAAGATAAATCATATTTTTCCACTATGATGCAATTTCTTTTTGATCACCGACAACGGATCTTTCAAGGATTTCAGCAATATCATATGTGCCAATTTGCTCCTCTACTTCCTTCGCCTTTGTACCATCGCTTAGCATTGTTAAGCAGTAAGGACAACCAGAACCAATCGTTGTAGGACTCACCGCAATCGCTTGCTCTGTTCTTGCTACGTTAATACGAGTTCCTGTATCCTCTTCCATCCACATGAGACCACCGCCAGCACCACAGCACATTCCCTTTTCACGGTTACGTTCCATTTCAACCAGCTGAACACCTGGAATTTGTTTTAAAATTTCACGTGGTGGGTCATACACATCGTTGTATCGACCTAAATAACAGGAATCATGCCATGTAATGACTTCATTTACAGCATGCTTTGGAACCAATCGTCCCTCTTTTACAAGGTCATACAATAGCTCCGTATGGTGGACAACCTCGACATCTTTAAGTCCCATATCCGGATACTCATTTTTGAAGATATTGTAGGCATGTGGGTCGATTGTAACAATCTTCTTCACTCCTGCCTTTTCAAATTCAGCAATATTGTTCGTCGCAAGCTCTTGGAATAAGAATTCATTTCCAAGTCGACGTGGCGTGTCACCTGAGTTCTTTTCTTTGTTTCCAAGAATCGCAAATTTCACGCCAGCCTCATTCATAAGCTTCGCAAAAGATAGAGCAATTTTTTGGCTTCGGTTATCAAATGCGCCCATTGAACCAACCCAGAATAAGTATTCAAATTCTTCTCCTGCTTTTTTCATTTCTTTTACAGTTGGTACATGAACGTCTTCACGAACGTCACGCCAGTTTTCTTTTTCCTTACGATTCAGTCCCCATGGATTTCCTTGGCGCTCAATATTCGTCATCGCACGTTGAGCATCCGCATCCATTTTACCTTCAGTAAGAACAAGATAACGACGTAAATCAATAATTTTATCAACATGCTCGTTCATGACTGGACATTGGTCTTCACAGTTACGGCATGTTGTACAAGCCCAAATCTCTTCTTCGGTAATAACATCACCAATTAAGCTTGGGTTGTATGCTAACTCTGCTGTAGCAGCTGTTTCATTTGCACCTTGGCCAGCTGAAGCCAGCGCTAGCTGATTTCCCTTTGTATGATTGAATGCAACTGCTGGAACCCACGGAACCTGTGACGTTACAACAGCACCTGTTTCCGTTAAGTGATCACGCAATTTCACAATTAAATCCATTGGCGAAAGCATTTTTCCAGTACCTGTTGCCGGACACATATTTGTACAGCGCCCACATTCCACACATGCATAAAGGTCGACTAACTGTGTTTGCTTAAAGTCTTCAATTTTCCCAACACCAAAGGTCTCTTGTGTTTCATCCTCAAAGTCAATTTTCTCAAGCTTCCCTGGGCTAGTTTGTCTGCTTAAATACACATTTGCAGGCCCAGCAATTAAGTGCGCATGCTTTGATTGGGGCACATAAACTAAGAAGCTTAACAGGAAGAGTAAGTGAATCCACCATGCGACATAAAAAATCACAATGGCAACTGTTTCATTAAGACCGCCTAATGCAAGTGAGATGATGGATGCAATAGGCTCGGTCCATGTTGTTTCATGGCCATGCCAAACGATTGCAGCACCGTTTCCTAATAAAACAGAAAGCATTAAACCACCAATAAATAATAAAACAAGTCCTGATTTAAAGCCCCTTTTCAATCGAACAAGCTTTTCCACATAACGGCGGTGGAAAGCCCAAACAACTGCTACTAAGATCATAAAGGTGACAATCTCTTGGAAAAAAGTAAAGCCTGAATACAAAGGTCCCAGCGGAAGATGTGAACCTGGTTTTAGACCCTTCCAAATAAAATCAATCGCACCAAATTGGACAAGAATAAACCCGTAAAAGAACATCACATGGATGATTCCACTCTTTTTATCTTTTAAAAGTTTTTTCTGCCCAAACACGTTGACCCAAATCCGCTGAAGTCGCTCCTTTACTTCCCCATCAAATTCGACTTTTTTGCCAAGTTTGATATAAGCAATTCTTGTCTTGATCAAATAAACGAAAAGATAAATTGCGTAAGCGGTTACAGATAAGAATGCAAGAAGATTAATAACTAAGAGGATATTCACTTTTTAACCCCTTTCTAAAATTTGCTAAACTAAATCAAATTCACCTTGGGAATTTGCGCCCAGATTTTTATAAAGCTTGCTCGATATATTCCGCTTAAAAATCTGAGGCATCCGCCGTAGGCTTAACTCTATTCAGGCGGGCTTGCCCTGCTGAATGGAGTTAAAATTCTGACTATATAGTTCGTATCTCCATTATATAATGAATGAGCATTCAGTCAACTACTTTTTCTTTAAAAACCTTAAATAATCAATCCCATTTTCGTATAAACTAAGTGAACGCCATTAAGCACAACCTCATCATAGGAGGGGTATATTTGCGAGCTATCTTCTGGATTGTCCTTATTATCATTATTCTATTACTGTTACTCCGCCTTGATTACAGTCTCGGAAGAAAAAGTCACCTAAAAAAACAAGAGGATGAGGAATTTCCTCTACGCGACAGTAACATTTCCCTTTATTCAACAGGGGAAACACTCTTCAACGATTTATTTACAGACATTCAAAACGCGAAAGAACATATCCATGTCGAATTTTATATTTTGCAGGATGATGACTTTAGTAAAGGATTCGTCTCGCTTGTGAAACAAAAGGCCGAACAAGGTGTGAAGGTTCGCTTGCTTTTAGATTGGGTGGGCAGCCACAATGTTACAAAGGAAATGGAAAAAGACCTAGCTCGCTCAGGAGTTTCGTTAGCCTATAGCAACAAGCCCAAATTTCCGTACCTTTTTTATAAGCTGAATGCCCGCAATCATAGGAAAATTTCCGTCATTGATGGAAATATAGGTTATATTGGCGGCTTCAATATTGGAAAAGAATATCTTGGTAAGGATCCGAAATTTGGGTTCTGGCGGGATTACCATCTGAAACTAACCGGTGAAGGAGTCGCAGATCTTCAAACACAGTTTTTGAAAGATTGGTATGGCGCCACAAAAGAGGAAATTGAAAACCGAAATGCCTATTACCCGCCACTGCCTAAAGGAAAGTCAAAAACGAGACTCATTTCTACTAATGGGGTCTTTCTTGAAGGACAATTTATGAATATGATCAAACAAGCTGAACAAGAAATCATTATTGGCTCCCCTTATTTCGTACCAAGTGAACAACTCAAGGAAGAATTAAAGAATGCGGTGAAACGTAATGTTCGGATTCACATCCTTTTACCGAAAAAACCGGATCACCCATTGGTCAAAGAGGCCGCTATTCCCTATATGGATGAGCTCTCAAAGCTAGGCATTCAGTTTCATATGTACACTAGAGGTTTTTACCACGCAAAAGTCATTTGTATTGATGACAAGCTTTGCGATATCGGAACGGCCAATTTTGATAAAAGAAGCCTTTACTCTAATTATGAAATTAATTGCTATATCCATGATAAAGAAGTGATTCAAGAGGTCAAGAACATGGTAACAGAGGATTTTAAAACCTCAAATGAGCTCACTCGGGACCGAATCGAAGAACTAAAGGCTGAGAATAAGTTTAAGATTAAGATTGCAACATGGGTTTCGCACTTTTTATAAGGGGATGAGTGCGGAATACTGTTAAAGGAATAGTCGCTTGTGCACTTAATACTGTCACTATTCCAATTTTACTGTCACTAGCCCGTTTACTGCCAGTAACCGAAAAATACTGCTACTATTTCAGATTTACTGCCGCTAATCGAAAAATACTGCCACTATTCGAGATTTACTGCCACTAACAAATCAGGCACCCACAAAGGGTGCCTGTTATTTTGGTCCAAATTGAATCATTGGTGCTAACCATTGGAATAGCTTAAATCCTAAATAAACCCCCACGATTCCAGTTACCCCTGCAAGTGCTGGTGGCGCAGGGATTGGTAGCTTTAATAAAGCAAAAATAAATCCGACAACGACACCTGTCAAGAGTGCCAATATAACCTCTTTCATATGTGTATCCTCCCTTTTCCCTTCATTATTCCCGTTAAAAAGGCCCTCTACTCAACGTAAGGGCCTCTTAATATATAGATTACATTTTTTCTGGTGCAGATACACCGATTAGCTTTAATGAATTTTGCAATGTGATTTGAACAGCTTTCATTAACGCAAGACGTGCCTTCGTTTTTTCAAGATTGTCTTGGTCAAGCACTTTCTCTGCATTATAGAAGCTATGAAGTGCAGCTGCAAGTTCATTAATATAGTTCGTGATGCGATGTGGAATTCTTTTTTCTGCTGCTTCTGTCACGGCTGCAGGGAATTCCCCAAGTTTTTTCAATAGGTCAACTTCTTTTTCAGAATTGATATAGTCAAGCTCGTAATCGCCATCTAATGCAATATTCAACTCATCGCCAGAGCGTAGCATGCTGCAAATACGTGCATGTGCATATTGCGCATAGTACACAGGGTTCTCGTTTGATTGTGAGACCGCTAAATCAAGGTCAAAATCAAGATGAGTGTCTGAGCTTCTCATTGCAAAGAAGTATCGTACCGCATCTAAGCCAACCTCTTCTGTCAGTTCACGCATTGTAACAGCTTTTCCTGTACGCTTACTCATCTTCATTTTTTCACCATCTTTAAATAGGTGAACAAGCTGAATGATTTCAACCTCAAGTGTGTCCTTATCATAGCCTAGTGCTTGAATCGCCGCCTTCATCCGAGGAATATAGCCGTGATGGTCTGCTCCCCACACATTGATTAGCTTTTCAAAGCCACGCTCTAGCTTGTCCTGATGGTACGCGATATCAGGAGTTAAATACGTATAAGAACCATCATTTTTAATTAAAACACGGTCTTTGTCATCACCGAATGTTGTTGAACGGAACCAAGTTGCACCGTCTTCTTCATAAATATGTCCTGCGTTACGAAGCGCTTCAAGTGCGCGGTCAATTTTTCCATTATTGTATAGTGACGTCTCCGAATACCAAACATCAAAACGAACTCGATACTCCTCTAAGTCCTTTTGAAGCTTTTCCATCTCGTATTTCAAACCATATTCACGGAAAAAGTCAAAACGTTCTTTTTCATCCATCGCGACATATTTATCACCAAATTCTTCAGCAAGACGCTTTCCGATGCCCACGATATCTTGGCCATGATAGCCGTCTTCTGGCATTTCAGCCTCTTGACCAAGCGCTTGAAGATAGCGTGCCTCAACAGACTTTGCAAGGTTATTAATTTGGTTCCCAGCATCATTGATATAGTACTCACGTGATACATCATAACCTGCTTTTTGTAAAATATTACTTAAAGAATCACCCACCGCTGCACCACGTGCATGTCCAAGGTGCAGGTCACCTGTTGGGTTTGCTGAAACAAACTCTACCTGAACTTTTTGCTTGTTCCCAATGGTTGTTTCACCGTACGCCTCACCCGCTGTTAAAATGGTCGGAATAAGATCCGTTAAATAGGAATTATTCATATAAAAATTGATGAACCCAGGTCCTGCAATTTCAATTTTTTCGATCGATGCTTTTGATTTATCAAAATTAGCAACAATCTCTTCTGCAATCATACGAGGGGCTTTTTTTGCCACACGTGCCAGTTGCATTGCCATGTTTGTCGCATAGTCCCCGTGCGCTTTATCTTTTGGAAGCTCCAACACAACTTCTGGAATCTGTTCTTCCGTTGCTAGTCCAGCTTTTACAACTGAGTCTTTAATTTCCGCTTTTAAGCGTTCTTTTACCTGATCAACAACATTCATCTAGTTTCGCTCCTTAAATGTAATGGTTATTTTATGTAATCCAGACTTTTCACCATGTAGTGAAAGCTCATATGCTAAAAATAACGTCCCTTTACGAGAGTTTTTGTACCATTTGTATTCGATATTATTTGTTTTTGCGGTGAGGTCAAAGGTCCCGTGCTGGTTTTGGAATGAACCTTGTGTGGTTACATTTTTCCGGTAAACCTGACGCATTTTCACCTGTCCCGAACGAAGGATGAGGACCTCTTTTTCCGAGATTTTAATCACTGTTTTAACCGTACCTGTTTCTTGCTTTTCATCAAATTGCAAATATGTATTGTCGCCTTTTATGTAGTATAGACCATTTGCGTCAAAAGCAACATTTTCTTTTCGTGGTCCGTCTTTAATTTCTGTTACAAATTTGAGATCAATAGGTACTCCTGCTTGACTCATTTCCACACATCCCTATATGAGGATGTTCAAACATTCGGCTGAAAATGACACATCGAATTTCTGCGTTGTCTTGCTTCTCCGTTCCTCACGTATTAACTGCATACGCTCCGGTACTCAAAGCTGCACCGCCTTGAACTTCTCGGTCCTTTTCAACCTCCTTTTGAACACGTATTTTAGGTCATTAACTTTACTAGTATACGGCATTTTGTAATGGGATTTCAAATTAAAATGGAAGATGTCAGTCAAGCCAAAATAAAAAACCCGACTTAGTAAGTCGAGTTTGAGAAAAGTCTGATAAGTGTATTATTGCTTTGTGACTTTTACATTTAAGAAAATATTGATTGCAAAGAGGATGATCGCAAGGGTTGTCACCGTGCCACCGACAGCAATTGCTGGTTCGACTGCAGCATTTCCGAGCAATAATAATGTGAGTCCAATCATCATAACCGGTAAACCAATATTATGAAGCCAAAAATGAATTTTTCCAAGCTTGGATTCTCCTGCTTGAGGGAATAAATAATAAACAATGCCTGCAAGCCCCATAGATGCCCAGCCTAATAAGTTTATATGAACATGGACCCCTGTTAATGTGTAATTATGTGACATCGACATCCCCATCCCAATGAGAACACCAATCACAAAATACACGGCAGCCATTTTCAAAAAGCGAACCCCAACCATCGAACTCCCCCTTAAATAGGTAATTTATAGTTCAAAAGTATTATATTCGCCTGGTCAGAAAGAATTGTCATAATAGTGAAATTTATTTTGTGTAGGACTTTTGTTTTGCGGAATCACAAAAAAAGCTTGAGCCACATGGCCCAAGCATTCTAACAAGAGTATTTATTTTTTCGGTATCCAACCTAAAATCATTTCACGAATCAGTTTACTTGCCGTATTCGCCGTTTGTTCAGACGTATCATAAATCGGTGCAACCTCTACCAAGTCTGAACCAACTACACGCACATCTGATTTTGCAATCTCATGAATTGCGCCTAACAACTCTTTAGATGTAATACCACCGGCATCAACTGTACCTGTACCCGGTGCATGTGCTGGATCTAATACATCTATGTCAATGGTCACATACACTGGACGACCCGCTAACTTCGGAAGAATCTTTTTAAGCGGCTCAAGCACTTCAAACTTTGAAATATGCATACCGTTTTCCTTTGCCCATTGGAATTCTTCCTTCATCCCAGAGCGAATACCAAATGAAAACACATTCTCTGGTCCGATTAATTCTGCAATTTTACGAATTGGCGTGGAATGAGAAAGTGCTTCTCCCTCATAATTCTCACGTAAATCAGTATGGGCATCCATATGAATAATCGCAAGATCTGGATACTTTTTATAAACAGCCTTCATGACCGGCCAAGAAACGAGATGCTCGCCACCCATACCAAGTGGGTACTTTCCTGCTGCAAGTACTTGATCCACAAAGTCTTCAATCATATCAAGACTACGCTGCGGATTTCCGAAAGGCAATGGAATATCACCAGCATCATAAAATTTCACTTCTTCTAGCTCTTTATCAAGATATGGACTGTATTCCTCAAGTCCAATCGACACCTCGCGAATTCGGCTAGGGCCAAAACGTGAGCCTGGACGGTAGCTAACTGTCCAGTCCATTGGCATTCCGTAAATGACGGCTTCGCTCTCTTCAAAATTCGGATGGCTTTTGATAAACACATTTCCTGAATAAGCTTCATCAAATCTCATCGAAAATCCCCCAATAATTATTAAAATCAAATACGCCTTGGCGTATTTGCGCCCAGATTTAGGCCCACAGGAAGTGGGTCATAAAGACGTTGCCACAGGACGTGGCGCTTTTAGTCTTTGATCTTACTGATCGAAAAACTTCCTTTGAAAATCTGTGGCATCCGCCGGAGGCTTTTAATTTATTTCAGTTGATTATTATCTTTTGCAAATTGCAGTTGTACTCGATATTAGGTGTGATAATTACAACTTATACTGAATTAAATTAAATCTGCAACAAATTTAGGCAATACAAATGCTGCTTTGTGTAGTTCTTTTGTGTAATATTTTGTTTCAATTTCATGGAAGCGGTCATCACTCACTTCTAGTGGATCATATTTTTTCGAACCGATTGTGAATGTCCAAAGACCACTTGGGTATGTTGGGATGTTCGCAATATAAAGACGTGTGATTGGGAAGATTTCCTTAACATCACGCTGTACGTTTCGGATTAAGTCCGGTGTAAACCACGGGTTGTCCGTTTGCGCCACAAATACACCGTCTTCTTTTAATGCTTTTGAAATCCCTGCATAAAAGCCTTTTGTGAACAGATTTACTGCTGGACCTACAGGCTCTGTAGAGTCAACTAAAATGACATCATACTCATTTTCACTTTTTGCAATATGCATGAAACCGTCATCGACTTTTACATCGACACGTGGGTCTTCAAGCTTTCCTGCAATTTCAGGAAGGTATTTCTTAGAGTACTCGATTACTTTTCCATCAATATCAACTAAAGTTGCCTTTTTCACACTTGGGTGCTTTAACACTTCACGGATTACACCGCCGTCACCGCCACCTACAACAAGGACGTTTTCTGGATTTGGGTGAGTGAATAACGGCACGTGTGCCACCATTTCGTGATAAACGAACTCATCCACTTGAGTGGTCATAACCATCCCATCAAGAACGAGCATGTTACCGAATTCCTCAGTTTCTATCATATCGAGCTTTTGAAACTCTGTTTGTTCTGTATGTAAGGTTTGCTTAATTTTTGCTGTGATACCAAAGCTTTTTGTTTGTTTCTCCGTAAACCATAATTCCATTTTCATAACATCCTTTCATTGAATAACTTAGGGATTTATTCCCTTATCGTTCCCTATTCCCTTAAAAAAATCGATGTCAACTTCAAAAAGTATAAGGCAACTGCCCGAAAATGCAAGAAAATTTTTCATCTTTTAGCAAATAAATGTTTAAAAAGGCAGAAAACTTTTCATACTGATTGATATATGCCTACGAAAATGGCTTTATATGAAGCTTTCAAATAGAAAAAGAGAGAGGTGAACTCTGTGGAGCTAATTACAAATGACCGGTTAAAAACCGCTATTAAAATCATGCGGGCTCTATTATTTATTGGCTTAATTTGCTGTACGCTAGTTGCTGTTGGGATATTAGGTGTGCTTGCCTATGCAAAGACACAGGGGGCACCTCCTCTTGCAGTTCCTTTATCCACCTTATTCTACGCAGAGGACGGAACGTTAATTGGGGAAGAACGTCATCAAGGTGAGACTCGCTATTGGGTATCTCTCGACGATATGTCTGAATCCATTGTTGATGCCACCGTTTCCATTGAGGACCGGAACTTTTTTGATCATCATGGGTTTGACTATAAGCGAATTGGCGGAGCGATTATTGCCGACATTAAAGCATTGTCAAAGGTACAAGGGGCGAGTACCATTACCCAGCAATATGCCAGAAACCTATTTTTGGAGCATGAAAAGACATGGAATCGAAAACTTACAGAGGCCCTGTACACCATTCGACTAGAACTAAATTATTCGAAAAAAGAAATTCTAGAAGGTTATTTAAATACAATCTATTACGGACATGGCGTCTATGGAATTGAAGCTGCTGCTAATTACTATTACGGAAAAAGAGCAAGCGAGTTGACTCTAGCGGAAGCCTCCATGCTTGCAGGAGTACCAAAGGGTCCAACCCATTACTCACCATTAGTAAACGAGGAAAAAGCGAAACAGCGTCAAAAAGTCATCCTCCTTTCAATGGTGGAGAATGGCTTTATTTCAAAAAAGACCGCTGAACAGGCACAGGCTGAGGAACTAACCTTTACAGGAAACAAAATGGTGGGGCGTGAAGACATTGCCCCGTATTTTCAGGATGTTGTAAAAAAGGAGCTTCAAACAAAATTAAAACTTGACCAACAAACAATTGAAACAGAGGGATTACGTGTCTACACCACGCTCAACCCAAAGCTTCAAGAAATTGTTGAGGATAAAGCGAAGAACTCGATTAAAGAAGAGTCTAAAATTCAACTTGGATTTGTTGCAATGGATCCAAAAAATGGTGAAGTTCTTGCACTCCTTGGTGGACGGGATTACGAGGAAAGTCCGTTTAATCGGGCCACACAGGCAAAACGCCAGCCAGGTTCAACCTTTAAGCCATTTTTATACTATGCAGCCCTTGAAAAAGGCTACACTCCATCGACCCAAATTCGAAGTGAGTTGACGACGTTCTCGTATGATGACAATCGCTCAAAATATACACCACGAAATTACAAAAATTATTATGCAAACGACTCGATTACGTTAGCTCAGGCCATTGCTCTATCCGACAATGTGTACGCTGTGAAAACCCATCTCTTTCTTGATGATGGAGAACTCATCGACACTGCGAAAAAGCTTGGAATTACAAGTAAACTTAAAGATGTTCCTTCTCTTGCACTTGGAACATCTGGTGTAAGTGTAATCGAAATGGTTAATGCCTACGCAACCATTAATAATGGTGGAACGCGCCATAAACCTGTTTTTATTACAAGAGTTGAAAATTACAAGGGTGAAGTCATTTATGAAAATAACCCAAAGCCAAAACAAGTGCTTGATGAGGATCTCGCCTTTGTCACAACACAGCTAATGACAGGCATGTTTGATGAAAAACTCAACGATTACACAGCCGTTACCGGATCTACAATTAGCGATAAACTGACCAGATTTTACGCTGGCAAATCAGGTTCAACTGACGCGGATAACTGGATGATTGGATACTCCCCTCAGCTCGTCGCTGGTATTTGGACCGGTTATGATAATAATGAACCAATGACAATTGTTGCAGAAAAACAGTATGCAAAGAATATTTGGGCTGGATTCATGGAAGAAGCACATCAGGACATTGCGCCAACACCATTTAAACCGACTGAAGGAGTTGTTGGAGTGTATGTAAATCCAGACACAGGTTTGCTTCCGACAAAGGATTGCCCCGTTTCAAGGCTTACTTATTATAAAGCAGGAACTGAGCCAACTGAATATTGTTCGAAAAATACCGAGGATGTCAAGAAAGAGAATTCAAAGAAGGACGCAGAAAAAGAAGACAAAGGCTTCTTTAAGCGAATCTTTGATTGGTTTTAGATAAAATGCACATCTGCTCAAGGGTTTAGAATGGGAAAGAATCTTGGGGGTTTGAGGCGGATCCAAACCCCGATTACTTGGGGTGACTGCCCCCTGTTCAAATTCGGTATGGGTTTGGACTCTGATTCTCGGGGTGACCGTTCTTTGTCCGAATGAGGGCTGGATTCGGACTCTAACCGCTTGATTTAGCCGTTCTCTGTCTGAATCAGAGCTGGATTCGGACTCTGTGCACTCGTTCTTGCCACTCTCTGTCCGAATTTGAGCTGGATTCGGACTCTGTGCACTCGTTTCAACCGTCCTCTGTCCGAATTAAAGCTGGATTCAGACTTTGTGCGCTCGATTTTGCCACTCTCTGTCCGAATCCGGCCTAGATTCAGACTCTGTGCGCTCGATTTGACCGTGCTCTGTCCGAATTTGAGCTGGATTCGGACTCTGTGCGCTCGTTTCAGCCGTCCTCTGTCCGAATCCGGCCTAGATTCAGACTTTGTGCGCTCGATTTTGCCACTCTCTGTCCGAATTTGAGCTGGATTTGGACTCTGTGCGCTGGATTTGACCGTGCTCTGTCCGAATTCGGACTAGATTCAGACTCTGTGCGCTCGATTTTGCCGTTCTCTGTCCGAATGAGGGCTGGATTCGGACTCTTACAGCTAGTTTTACCCGCCCTCTGTCCGAATGAGGGCTGGATTCGGACTCTGTGCGCTCGTTTCAGCCGTCCTCTGTCCGAATTCGGCCTAGATTCGGACTCTGTGCACTCGATTTTGGATTAAGTCCATATAATTGTGTAAAAAGAAAATGAGTCAAATTAGTTCCTCTTGTCTACAATGTTAACAGCGACGAA
>QGHH01000183.1 GCA_003640645.1 Fredinandcohnia aciditolerans
AGCTCGCCTTCGTAGAAATCGCGGCCCTTGGAGGCGGCGATGCGGCGCAGCGTGTTGGCCGCGTCCGGAAAGCGGAAGTGCTCGCCGACCTTGGGCGCGCGGCCCTCGGGCATGAAGGCCTGGGCGTAGCCCGGCTGGTTGCTCAGTTCATTGGCGGCGGCGGCCCACTTGTGCGCCACCACCGGCGGCACGGCATAGCCGCGCTCGGCGATCTCGATGGCCGGTTCGAACAGTTGCTCGAACGGCAGCTTGCCGAGCTTTTCGTGCAGCGCGGACCAGCCGGCCACCACGCCCGGCACCGTGACCGCGTCCCAGCCGCGCTTGGGCTGGATCGCCAGGCCGTCGGCGCCGACGCCGGACTTGCGCTTGAAGTATTCGACATCCCACGCGGCGGGGGCCACGCCCGAGGAATTCAGGCCATGCAGTTCCTTGCCGTCCCAGACGATGGCAAAGCAGTCGCCCCCCAGGCCGCAGGAGACCGGCTCGACCAGCACGATGGCGGCGGCGGCGGCGATGGCGGCGGCCGGCTCGGACGCCAGGCGTTCGCGCAGGATCGGCATGAGCCAGGCGCGGGCCTCGACCCGGTCGTTGTTGCCCGCCAGGCGCGCGTCGGCGGCCAGGTCGGCAAAGCCGAAGGCGTCGCAGAACAGTTTCCACTGGGTATCGGACACCACGGCCAGGAAGATCTGCTCGCCGTCCTTGACGGTGAAGACGTCGTACACCGCCCATGCGGAGATGCGGCTGGGCATGG
>QGHH01000184.1 GCA_003640645.1 Fredinandcohnia aciditolerans
GGAAGGTGATCGACGCCAGCGTCTGGTTCTCGTGCTGGATCTTCACGCCTTCCTTGGCCTCGACCGCCTGGTGCAGGCCGTCGGACCAGCGGCGGCCCACCATCAGGCGGCCGGTGAATTCGTCGACGATGATGACTTCGCCATCCTGCACCACGTATTGCTGGTCGCGGAAGAACAGCGTGTTGGCGCGCAGCGCCACCATCAGGTGATGCATCAGCGCGATGTGGCGCGGGTCGTACAGCGACTCGCCCTCGGGCAGGATGCCCAGGCGCGCCAGGATGCCTTCGGCGTTGACGTGGCCGGCTTCCGACAGGTAGACCTGCTGGCTCTTTTCATCGACCCAGTAGTCGCCCTCGGGTTCCGGCTCCTGCGGCTTGGGCTCGCTGGCCATGCGGGTCAGCAGCGGCGGCACCGCGTTCATGCGGATGTAGAGTTCGGTGTGGTCCTCGGCCTGGCCGGAGATGATCAGCGGCGTGCGCGCCTCGTCGATGAGGATCGAGTCCACTTCGTCGACGATGGCGTAGAACAGGCCGCGCTGGCGCCGGTCCTCAACACGGTATTCCATGTTGTCGCGCAGGTAGTCGAAACCGAATTCGTTGTTGGTGCCGTAGGTGATGTCGGCGGCGTAGGCGGCCTTCTTTTCCTCGTTCGGCTGCTGCGGCACCACCACGCCCGTGGACAGGCCCAGGAAGTGATACAGGCGTCCCATCCATTCGGCGTCGCGGCGGGCCAGGTAGTCGTTCACCGTGA
>QGHH01000185.1:0-284 GCA_003640645.1 Fredinandcohnia aciditolerans
TCGACTATATCACCCCGGAAAACTCAAGCGAGAGCGCACATTGCCAGCCGTGCAGAACGCTGATGGCCTTCGGCTTCCGCGCGCGTCGTTTCCCTTGCAGGTTGCATGGAAAATTGACTCCGGACCGGCGTTGCGGCTGAATGGGTTGCCGCTGGGAGCCCCGCATGCGTGTCGTTGTCGCCTTTGCCGTGATCGCCGCCGCTCTGGCGGGCTGTGCTTCCCCCAGGCATGCCATGGTCGGCAACGCCTCGCGCATAACCGTCGCGCCGGACCTGCCGCTCGAT
>QGHH01000185.1:294-748 GCA_003640645.1 Fredinandcohnia aciditolerans
GCCATCATCTGCGCCAAGGCCTTCATCGACCCGCAGCCGGCTCCTGCCGACGCGCTGGCGGCGCTGCAGAATGAAGCGGCGGCAATCAGTGCGGCCGGTATCTACAACGTGAAATATGCGCAGACCGGCCTGCTCGACCGCTGCGGTATCATGCCCGGAACCCGGGCGACGGCGATAGCCTACCGGGCGGGCGGCTAGGCCCCTAGATCGCGCATACCGTCACCGTGAAGCGACAGGGCGCAGGAACAGCGACACCAGGCAGGCCAGCGGGGCCGGGCCAACGACGAACAGCAGCTGAAAGACCGGATAGTAGAAATAGCGATCCTGGCTCGCCGCCAGCAGGCCGCTGACGAGCAGACCGCCGACCAGGATCAGGAACACCACGCTGGACCACCAGGCGAAGCGCAAAAGCCCGGAATCCACCCGCGACTTGCTGAACCTTGCCAGCAGCAGC
>QGHH01000186.1 GCA_003640645.1 Fredinandcohnia aciditolerans
GCTTTTCGGCGGCCAGCTCCTTGATGCGGGCGGCGAAGGACTGCGGGACGGGGGCTTGGTCGGTCATGCGGCGGGCTTCCTGGGTCACGGCGTCGCCGTCTTGCGCGGCGTTGAAATAGACGTTTGAACGAGCCGGCTCCGGAGGGGAAGAGGCCGCCGCGTCCTCCCCTCCGATTTACAGTCCCAGGCTCAGACGGCGACCGTGAAGGCCGCCTCGGTCTTGGCCTTGACCTCGTCGACCGTGACGCCGGGGGCCAGTTCCTTGAGCGTCACGCCGCCGCCCTGGCGGTCGATCTCGAACACGCCGAGCTCGGTGATCAGCAGGTCGACCACGCCGGCGCCGGTCAGGGGCAGGGTGCATTGCTTGAGCAGCTTGGGCGCGCCCGACTTCTCGCAATGGTCCATGACCACCACCACGCGCTTGACGCCGGCCACCAGGTCCATGGCCCCGCCCATGCCCTTGACCATCTTGCCGGGCACCATCCAGTTGGCCAGGTCGCCGGCTTCCGACACCTGCATCCCGCCGAGGATCGACAGGTTGATATGGCCGCCGCGGATCATGGCGAAGCTGTCGGCGCTGCTGAAGTAGCTCGACTGCGGCAGTTCGGTGATGGTCTGCTTGCCGGCGTTGATCAGGTCGGGGTCGGCCTCGCCCTCATAGGGGAAGGGCCCCATGCCCAGCATGCCGTTCTCGCTCTGCAGCGTCACGTGCACGCCCTCGGGGATGTAGTTGGCCACCAGGGTCGGG
>QGHH01000187.1 GCA_003640645.1 Fredinandcohnia aciditolerans
CGGTCGGGCATAGATAGCTCTTTGCCAAAGGTACGAAAGAGATACCCGTTGATGTTGTATTTCTCAAATGAAGGGACCTTATAGTCAAAACCATTAGCGACTTGTCTCAATTCGGCGTCCATAGACTCTAAATTAGCCTAAAAGTTTAATAAAAATGATTGTTGCATTAGCCGCAAATTAGACCAAGAAATGAAATGGTACATTATTGATAATTACCGTTTGTTTGAACCAACTGATGAAACCTGGATAGCCGCCTCCATGCTTCCTAGCAGTGAAGTCATTCTTATCGTATCTCTATTCTTAGGTTGTGGGTTATCAAGATTAACAGGTTCAATCTCCACATCCTTATCATTGCTAGGTTGAGCATCAACATGAATATAACATTGATTTAAGCCTCCCCCAAGCTTGAGCGATGCTTTCCCTGTCACGAGGCCAAAAATTATAAATATAATTCCGATCACGATGTACTAAATGCATAGGATAAAACTTTTGATGAAATTCCAATTTCAACCGATTGTAGTTCCATGCCACCCAAAATTATTATCTCTGTTTTCAAAGCTTGAGCTCTGGCACCTCTGCAAATCAATGCTTCCCTCTGCGAAGGGCCTGTCTATTTATGTTCCTGTTGAGTCATCCTCTTCTTATAAAAGCACCAATTAGAGAGCACCTCTGTCATTTTTATCCTTTGCTTTTAATTGTGGTTGAGTATGACTGTGACTGGATCTTCTTTGCCATGAATTAACACGT
>QGHH01000188.1 GCA_003640645.1 Fredinandcohnia aciditolerans
TACGCATGATGTCCAAGTTCCGTTCCCTGATCGGATGGTCCGTGGTCTTCTCGCAGGTCTGGACTCCCGTGCTGGCGCAGACCCTGCCGATCTCGGTGGCCAGGCGGCGGGCGGGGCCGACAAGGCGCGGGACCCGGGCGACAAGAGCGGGGCGTCGGCAGGCCTGCCTGTTGTCGCGGGCGCTTCCGGCAAAGCCAGCTCGGCCACGCGCAGCGCGATCAGCGGCGGCAGCGTCGTGATTCGCGATGAGGCCGCGCAGCAGGATCTGACGGGGATGACGGCGGTACAGACGATCGCTGCGCTGAATCGCGACACGTCGTCGGATACGTTGAATGCGCTCAAGCCGATCTTCGACAAGGAGAAGATCGAGGCGGGGTTCGAGATTGCGTCGGAGGCTCAGAAGCAGGTCGGGCAGTTCCTGGAAACGCGGGCCAGGATTCGGTGTCGGGCAACGTCGCCCAAGGCCGGATGAACAGCGACTTTCGATCCGCCAGCGAGCAGGCCGGCCTGAAGGCGGGCGACGGCGGCTTCCAACTGGATATCGCGCGAAACACCACCTTGGTCGGCGCGGCGATATCCAGCAGCGAGCGGGCGGCGCTGGAAGGCCGAAACGCGCTCGGGACGGGCACGCTGGATGTTCGGGAGGTAAAGAACACGGCCCCCCCACCGTCGGTACGCAGGCTGCACTACTCGCTGGCCGACAACGAGGCCTCAACGAGCGGCTTCGCCCAATCGGGCGTGTCCCGC
>QGHH01000189.1 GCA_003640645.1 Fredinandcohnia aciditolerans
GAGAAAAAAATGCTGTTGATGATCGACAACTACGACTCGTTTACCTACAACCTGGTCCAGTACTTCGGTGAACTGGGCGAGGACGTGCGCGTGGCGCGCAACGACCAGATCACCCTGGAAGAGATCGCCGCGCTCAACCCCGACCGCATCTGCGTGTCGCCCGGCCCGTGCTCGCCGGCCGAGGCCGGCATCTCGGTGCCCGTCATCCAGGCATTCGCCGGCAAAAAGCCGATCCTGGGCGTATGCCTGGGCCACCAGGCCATCGGCGCCGCCTACGGCGGCAACATCGTCCGCGCCCAGCAGATCATGCACGGCAAGACCGTGCGCATCTCGCATACCGGGACGGACATCTTCACCGACCTGCCGACGCCGTACACTGTCATCCGCTACAACTCGCTGACCATCGACCCGGCGACGCTGCCCGAGTGCCTGGCCGTGACCGCCACGGCGCCGGACGGCGACATCATGGGCGTGCGCCACAAGACGCTGCCCCTGTACGGAGTACAGTTCCACCCCGAATCCGTGCTCAGCGAACACGGCCACGCCCTGCTGCGCAATTTCCTGAACCTCGCCTAAGAAGGACGCACCGTGACGATCTCCCCCTCCGAAGCGCTGACGCGCTGTATCGAACACCGCGAAATTTTCCACGACGAAATGCTGCATCTGATGCGCATGCTGATGCGCGGCGAGATGTCGCCGCAGATCGCAAGCGCCCTGCTGATGGGTCTGCGCGTGAAAAAGGAAA
>QGHH01000190.1 GCA_003640645.1 Fredinandcohnia aciditolerans
CGAGGCTGCGGCTCTGCCCAGTGTGCCGAGCCCCATGATGCCGACGGAGATGTCGCTGGCCGGCCGCTGCTGGGGCTCGTGCCACGTCTTCTTCTGCTGCTGATGGCGATAGAGCGAACCCTGGCGATGATGATCGAGCACGCGCCACACCACATATTCGGTCATGTACTGGGTGAGGTTGTCGGCGACGACCTTGACGATCGGCACATTGGGCAGGCCGGGATCGTTGAAGATATGATCGACGCCGGCACCGATCGAAAAGATGGCGCGCAGGTTCGGCAGGCTGGAAAGCAGGTTGGGCTTGTGTTTCCAGACCACCGCATAGGCGATCGAAGGATCGTCCTTTCCGGCGGGCTCCGTCACCACCTCGCGCTCGGCGGAAAGCAGTTCGTGCCAGCGCTGCGGATGAAATCCGGTGACCGACAGCAGGACGCGGCCCTTTTCCAGAACGGACATTCTTCTTTCTTCCCCCGAGGGTTATGATTCCGCTAGAGCGTTTCCGTTTTTTCACGGAGATGCGGAAACGCTCTAACTTCTGTTTTCGCCGCATTTTGTAGCGCCAGGTGATTCCACTTGACTGCAAAATGCGCTGTCGCAAAACCACTGCACACATGGCGCGACATGCTTTAAATCAGCGTCATGACCAGCCTCACCACCATTGGTTTCGATGCCGACGACACGCTGTGGCAGAACGAGCAGTTCTTCCGGCTGACGGAGCGTCATTTCGCCGAACTGCTTTCCGAT
>QGHH01000191.1 GCA_003640645.1 Fredinandcohnia aciditolerans
CATGATAATTGTCTATTTTTCATGTCGACCCGGGTTCTTTGTCGTTTGAACGCTAGCAACATATTCATATACGTGAGCCAAAAGACGCAAACGGTCCCGGCCAAGGTAAGGTGGCAGCCATGATAGGTCTTCGTGCGCGTAGGAAATTTTTTGTTTCCCATGGTAACAGTGATCTCCTATCTTGACAGAAACAACGGGCAAGCCAACTACAGGTCCATATTTGTCTTCCGCGTGAGGTTTAGCAATTCTAGCGGAGTCCTCACAGAATTTGATAACATGTGGGGGCAGACGGCAAAGAGGGGAGAGAGAGGGGGCAGATTCCCTCTTTGCCGTCTGCCTTCCCCCCTTTGCCATGCTAAAGTGATAATTCCTTCACAAAGTAAAGCATGGATCAAGAACCTTACCGAGAAGTAACAACCGATAGCCTTTAGTCATTGAAGCAATTGCAATTTATCACAACATCAGAAAGAGTCAAATAAGAGCTTGTAAAGCAAATCCACATACTCAATCATCTTTTCGTTTTCTACAATTGCTACAACTCACGTGGTACTCATGAGTGA
>QGHH01000021.1 GCA_003640645.1 Fredinandcohnia aciditolerans
ACAATCACAAACGAATGAAGGCAAAATTAAAAGACCTGAGTCCGGTAGAATATCGAACTCAAGTCTTAAAAGTTGCGTAAAATATTTGTCTAACTTTTTTGGGTCAGTTCAAGCACCTCCTTTTTTATCCCTCTTATTCGTAACGTAATGCATCGATTGGACTAAGTTTTGAGGCTTTGTTTGCTGGTAAGATTCCAAAGATGATACCAATGAAAGCAGAGAAGCCTACGCCGATTATGACAATCATTGGACTTACCGTAGCAGTGATTGGTGCAAATTGAGATACAACAATCGTTCCTAATGTTGCAAGCCCGATTCCGATCATGCCTCCTAATGAGGTTAATGTTGCTGATTCAATTAAAAATTGCAGTAAAATTCTTCCTCGTGTTGCTCCTAGGGCTTTTCGTAACCCAATCTCCCTCGTTCTTTCAGTTACGGAAACGAGCATGATGTTCATAACACCGATGCCACCCACTAATAATGAAATTCCTGCAATACTACCAATGACTAATGTCATGATTGTTATAACAGTATCAACTTCTTGTTCATATTCAGAAAAATCGTTTACTGTATACATCCCATCCTCGAGTTTTTTAGCCATCGTTAGGGTATCAGCTGCAGAACGCCCGATTTCTGATATTCGTTCTGGATTGTCTGCAATTATAGCTAAACGTTCAATTTCTCGATTGCCAAACATCATTGAAATGACTCCTCGTGGCATGAGCATTTCCCCTGACTCATTATACCGATACTGCTCAGGGATTGGCGACTCGTATACCCCGATTAACTTATAGGGATTACCATTCAAATCGACGATTTCACCGATAATATTTTCTTTATCTTTAAAGAATTTTCCCCTTGCGACAGTGTCGATCATCACTACACGATTTCGTCCATCGTTATCTCTCGCATTGATTGGTCGTCCCTCAACAATTTGGATGTTTCGTGCTGTAAAGAACTCAGGTCCTACTCCGGTAATTTCCATTTCTCCCTGTTGGTCATTATAAATCAACGGCCCCCAGCCTTGGTTTGTAGCGATTACTGCTTTTACACCTGGAACTTCAGAAAGGGTTTCGACGTCATCAGAAGTTAATTCAGGTTCCATCCAGAACATTTCTGAATCTTCTTCTCCTTCTTTTGGCATTGGCTGATACCAAATATCGACTGCATTTTTTTCGATACTAAATAATTCCTCTGTCATTTTCGTTTTGGCCCCTTGGCCTATTGCAACAATAATGATTACAGCCGCAACACCAATGATGATTCCCAGCATCGTCAAAATGGACCTAATCTTATGATTCCAGATTGAGGATAATGCTACTTTAAAGCTTTCTAATAGACTCATAGCCTTCTCCTTTGGTCATCCGTTATCAACCCATCCTTTAAAGTGATAACCCTATTTGCGTATGCAGCAACTTCATCCTCATGCGTAACAATGATAACAGTTCTACCTTCATTATTTAGTTGAACCATTAGCTCCATTATTTGCTCACTCGTTTTAGAATCAAGAGCCCCAGTTGGCTCATCTGCTAACACGATTGAAGGGTTATTTACAAGGGCTCTCGCAATTGCAACCCTTTGTTTTTGACCACCAGAGAGCTGATTTGGCAAGTGTTTGATTCGATCTCCAAGTCCGACCTTCTCCAACATTTGTTTGGCTCTGTCCATCCGTTCCCGCTTCGGAACTCCTGCATAAATAAGTGGAGATTCAACATTTTTTAGTGCGTTGTGACGTGGTAACAGAAAAAATTGCTGAAAAACAAAACCGATATGCTCATTACGCAATTTTGCTAACTTTCTATCCTTTACAAGACCTATTTTTTCATCGTTCAATTCAAACGTGCCCGAAGTTGGCGAATCCAGAAAACCAATAATATTCATTAAAGTAGATTTTCCTGAACCAGATGGTCCCATGATGGCAATAAATTCCCCGTCCTCAATGGTTAAATCTATCCCGTGTAAAACGGGTACTTCAAGAGCCCCGTTTCCATATACCTTTGTAATCTTACTCAACTTCATCAAAGGAGGTCACTTCCATTCCATCGTACATTCCCTCATATGGTGTTAAAACCACGAGATCATCCTTATTAACACCCTCAGTGACTTGGATAAATTCATCATTCATTGACCCCGTTTGAACTTCACGTCTTTGTAAGATACCATCTGCTAATACATACACAACTGCTACTCCACCTTCATCCAAAATAGCTGTATGCGAAATTACAGGAAGAATCTCAGTTCCAGGAATACGGACCTCTAATGAAACGTGGAACCCATGACGAAGGTCAGTTGTGTCGTCTGTAATTCCCACTTTGAAAGGATACATGGTAACATTGCCACCAGACATTCCTGGAAATTCTCCGCCAGCTCCTCCTTCATCATTTGGAAAATGAGAAACGGATTCGACAACACCCTTCCATTCTCGGTCCTTGAATACCTTAGGACGGACAATTACTTCTTGTCCCTGTTGAATTTTGACTGCATCAAATTCACTCATTGTTCCTATTACTTTATATGGTTTATTTGAAATGATATGTATGACTGGCTCTGATGCACCCGCTTCAGTTGTTGCAATATTTTTATTCACTTTTACAATGATTCCATCAATTTTACTAACAACTGTCATCTCTTTTTTCTGATTCGTAATTTCCGCGATTCGTTCATTTGCCGCTGTAATTTCTGATTTCGTATTTTCGTATTGTAGCTCCATTTGAACCTTTTCACTTGTAAGTTGGTTTACGTCTTCAACTGGTGGTTCCTCTACTTGTTGCGGTTCTGTACCTTCTTCTGTCTTTTCAGGTGTCTCAGCAGCTTTTGTTTTTGGTTTGTTTTTTTGTGCAGCAATTGCTTTTTTTGCTACATCAATCCGTTTATTTAGGTCCGCAATTTGATTTTGTTCTGTTTTAGCTCTTACCTGAATTAAGTCTCTTTCTCTAGTTGCTCGAGCTAATTCTGTATCTAGCTTAGAGGAATCGTAGACAAATAACGGGTCTCCGGCTTTTACAGTTTTGTTTTCTTCTACCTTATATTCGCTAATCTCTCCATGCTCAGGATTTAAGAATACTTTTTGCTCCCCTTCAGGAACGATCTCGCCTGTTACTAGGATCGTTTCTATTAATTCTTGTTCCTTCGCTTTTTGTACCGTTACATTTACGTCCTCAATTTGCTCTCCAACTGATGCCACACTCTTTTCTTTTATGAAAAAGGCAGCTACACCACCTGCGATTACCAGGATTCCGATAATCGACAAAATCCAAATTAAAACCTTCTTTTTCTTCAACATACTTCCCCCTATAGTTTTCATTCTCATTAGATAGGTAAATATTGAATATCTCTATCACTGTATCCTTGTTTAATCTATTAGATTGCGATTTTAAAAATAATCAAATTTTACCCTAACCATTATGACGGCGAAGATTGCTAAAAGGTTTCAATTTTTTACAAATATTTTTAAATTTTTACAAAAAAACCAACCAGAGTAACTCTGGTTGATCTTTTGGATTATTTTTTATTTCCGCGATATAAATCACGTGTTTTATATCCTTCTGAAAGGATCAATTTCATTTCTTCACGTCGTTTCTTCTTGGTTGCTTCTTGTTTTGCACTATAAATAAACCGAGCCCAATCCTTCCGATAACCTGGAGTTAATGCTTGGTAAAAGTGAAGGAGGTCTGGTGTGTCCTTGAGGTCTTCTTCAATAGCAGGAATGAAATCAATATAATCATCAACACATTGGCTTGCCTTTGTTGATTTTACGTTTTTAGTTTTTTCTGCTTCTTTTAAACCAACAACGGTAAAGACATCATCTAATCCGACCATACGTGCGAATTTAATGTCACTTTTACCGATGTAGCCATTTTCGTCTGCTTCAAGCCCGCTTAACAAATTATCACGATGAATAAAGGTATCATATACTTTATTCCCCTTTTTTGGATATGCAGCAAAGAAGTAACCCTTTTTATTTAATAGTTTATGATCGATAATTTTAGTAACTAATTCCTTTAATGATTCTAAATCCAATACAAATGCAAAAATTAGATCATAAGATTGTTTCTTAGTTAGAGTTGTTTCATAATCCGTTAATCCTTCAAAGTAGTTTTGGCCCTCTGGTACATTTAATAGGAGTTTCTTGTTGTATTTAGTTAGGTTTAATTTTTCTACAATTGTTTTAGCCATAGCAATCACCTGTTCGTATAGTTATTAATTTTAGTTTATAAGTAAAATTGGGCGATAGCAACTGTATGTAAAAGAAAAAAGTAGCTACAAATAAGCTACTTTTTGTCTAAAGATTATCTAGGTTGTCCACGTCTTGGTCGTTCAAAATAGCATTCATTACAGATAGCAAATGAAAAGCCAATTGGCAAGTGCTTTCCACATCGTTTACATACTCTTTTAGCTGGTTGAATACCTGATTTCAAGTGTTCGTGTATCTTGTCACTAATTTCTTCCCTCACTCTTTCCCAATAATGAGCTTCAGTCTGTTTCCCTAATTTATAAAGGAATAACAAATGGAGGCCAACCGCTTTATAGGAGAGCTCAAGCTCCTCAAGTCCAGATTCTTTAAGGATCGGGTCTGGCAGTGGAAAACCATCGACAATCGCCTCGAGTGCTTTCTTCCATTGTGCACGCAGTGATGGTTCATTTGACGAAAATGGTAGATGCAAAAAGCCATAAAGGTCAGGTAATGATAACTTTGCTTCTATAATTGTATCCTCAACTAACTCATATAGCATCCGTTCCTCATAAAGACTTGCTTTTTTCGTTCCCTCTGGACTCTTGAATTGATCCCATAGATAGAAAAACATCCTCATTTTTCGAGAATACTTCTGAAAACGTTCAAGAACTGCTGTAGTTGGAGCGATCGCGAAGCCCTGAAGCAGGGGATCTTCTTGTTCTAATAATCGTGTCATTGTTTTGATATCACTAGTAAAAGCGACTTTTCCGATATCATAAATTCCCCGTCTTCCCGCTCGTCCTGCTATCTGCTTTACTTCCTGAGAGGTTAGCAGCCTTCTTCTCGTTCCGTCGAATTTATCATTTTCCAAAAATACTATCCGTCTAATCGGCAGATTTAAACCCATACCAATTGCATCTGTAGCCACAATAACCGTTGTCTCCCCATTATTAAAGCGTTGGATTTGCTTTTTTCGAGTTTCCGGTGGCATGCTCCCGTATATCATACTCACACGACGTCCACTTCGTTGTAACTCGGAGGCTGTCTCAAGAACTCTTCTTCTTGAAAAACAAACCAAGGCATCGCCTTGTCGGGTTTGGTTCAAACGGAAAGCTTGCGGTTCTACCTCTAATGGTACATCTCGATGATATTCGTAAACTTCTACATTTGAATCACCAAGAAGCTGTAGAATCATCCATTTTGCATGAAAGCTGCAAATGATATGAACCTCCTGTGCATTTGCATTTGTTATTGCTTTATACCATGAAAAGCCCCTGTCCTTATCGGAAATCATCTGGGCTTCATCAATTACAACTACATCGTAGAAATCTTTTTCTCTTAGCATTTCAACGGTTGCTGAGAGATGGTTGGCCCCTTCTACAAGCTTTTCTTCTTCTCCTGTCTTTAAATTGCAGGGTACTCCTTCCTCATTCAATGTTTCATAAATTTCGAGTGCTAATAATCGTAATGGAGCTAAATAAACCCCACTATTTGCTTCCTTCATTCGTTGGATAGCCTGGTACGTCTTCCCGGTATTGGTTTCGCCAACATGAAGAACGTACTGAATATTTCGTCCTGGTGATAAGTTATATGCGCGTCCAAATATATCCTCGAGCATTCTTTGTTCTTCTTCTCTTTGTCGTCTTAATTCTTCTTTTTCCTTTTCGGCACGTTCTTTTCTCTCAGTAATGTCTTTTAAAAAGAGTTGTCTATGTGTGTCCAACTCAAATGGAATGTCAATAAGCTTCACAAGATCTGACACATATTCCTCTAATATTTCCTCAAATAAATCATCACGAACGTCGAGAAAATACTCGTAGGCCACTTCCTGCAAAAATGCATCAGATAATGGTTCTTGAAAGCTATTTTGGCAATCGACAAATATATGTTCAGGTAAGTGCGATTTTAACCAATTTGGTCCGAAATCCATGAGTTGATGTAAAATAAGATCTTCATATTCCTCAATCAAATTTTCTTGATAAAAATAGCGGTTATGTGCAAGTTCAGTTTCTTTATAAAGATAAGAAGCAAACGTCACATCGTCTGATGATAAAATCATCCCTTTTTGATCAATCTCAATTGCTAAATGACTCCCTAATAAATATCGAATCCTTAGATAAAGTTCTTCGTAATGATCACCAAGTATTTCGTTTAGATAAAAATTTAACTTGAGAATGAATTTTCGCTTGGTTTCTCGATCCATTTGCTTCTTAATTCGAGCTTCGTAATCGTCTCTTGCGGTTTGATACTTTTTTTGCCATTCGTCAGGATGTTTTGCATAGGTCTCTTCTAACCAACCTAATAAATCATAAGGATGCACATTACGTATTTCAGTTCGAAATAATTTATTTAGCAGTTTTTTACCAACATCCTCAACTTCAAATCCATGTTCCACTAAATAGGCTTTCTTTTCAGATATAGAAGCATGAACGGCTGTATTTAACCAAGCGTTGAGCCAAATTTGTTCGATAAACTGCCCTCTTTCTCTGACATACTGTTCAAATGAGGGAATCGTTTCTTTTGGTTCCATATAATGATTAATGTCATCCATAATCATCTGTTTTGCTCTTTCGACTGCTTGATTATAGTATTGACTATGTTGAATACTCATTGAATTGCTCCTTGTAAAGACGTATTGTTATTAGTTTACATAGGCCTGAAACAATATATGTATAGGATGATATTACCACATCTATACGGTCCGACTATTTGTTAAAATTTGAGGATAAACTGAATTTGGAGGACAACATCATGAAGAAACGATTTATCTTCCTTAGCATTTTGGTGGCTATAATCTTTGTTGGTGGTTTATTAACAGGTGTGTTTTTAACAAATCAAAATCAACATGAAACCAAAATAGGTGATGAAGTACCACAATCTTCAAAAAAACCAAATCAAAAAGAAAAACCAAAACTTGATAAAAATATGTCAAACGTTTTAGTAGGTTATATACAGGATTTTCGTGATCCCAACCAAATTGATTATTCTAAACTAACCCATATTATCTTTTCCTTTGTTCATCCGACAAAGGATGGGCAATTATTGTTTACCGGTGAACATGCTGAAAAAAATCTCAAGAATATGGTTGCCAATGCCCATAAGCATGAAACTAAAGCAATGCTTGCGGTTGGAGGATGGTTCCATATGAATGGCGGAGAATCCTATGATTATTTTTCGGCAGCATTAGCGAACCCAGCTTCACAGCAAAAACTTGTGAATGAACTCATTGAAGTCGTTGAACAAGAAAATCTAGATGGTATAGATATTGATTTTGAACACCCTCGTACAGATGCAGATGCGAAACATTTACATCATTTTATAAAAACATTAGGTAATAAGCTACACGATAAGAATAAAGAGTTATCCATTGCGGTTCACTCAAAAATCCATGGCCAAACCTTAACTGAATTAGATTACGTGAAATATGAGACAGCCATGTTTCAATATGTAGACTATGTAAATATTATGGCATATGATGGCCAATGGGACGGTGGTTATCATGCTCAGAATTTATCACCCTACCCATTTACAGAAAGCATCGTAGGTTACTGGGCAGATTTATTTGATACTCACAAGCTGCCAAAAGAAAAGCTTGTCCTTGGTGTTCCATTTTATGCGCAGCCAGCTGACCCAAACATCAAACAGGTTTCCTACGAAGCAATCGTGGAAAGTAATCCTGATAATGCCGTAAAGGATTCGGTTAATATGAATGGTACAACGTATTATTATAACGGCCAATCGATGATGACAAGAAAAACAAAGCTTGCGTTAAAACATGGTTTTGGTGGAATGATGATTTGGGAATTAGGCTTAGATTCAAAAGGGTCAAATAACCTAACGAACACACTTTATGAATCAATTGCAGAGACGACTATAGACGATTACTACACGTTAAAAAAATAAAATTGTAATGTTATTTCAATTTCCATCCATCCTAACAGATGGAGGTGAAAAAAATGGCAAATCGCAATCCAGTCGAATTTACCGGGAAGGTATTAGATAAAAGAAATACCTTAACAGGTCCAGATGACGAAGGTAAGAATGGACATCCAAAGCGGCCACAAAATGTAATGATTAAAAAAGATGAATAGTGTTGAAAACAAAAAAGTGATTCTCAATTGAATCACTTTTTTAGGATGATGTGATTTGTCCACCATTAACATGTATCGTTTGACCAGTAACAAAACGGGAATCATCAGTAGCAAGGTACACATAAGCAGGCGCAAGTTCAAATGGCTGTCCTTGGCGGTCCATTGGATTACCAGCGAGTGTGACTTGGTCTGGTGAAAAGCTTGATGGAATTAGTGGCGTCCAGACTCTACCTGGCGCTACAGCATTTACACGTATTCCTTTGGATACCAAATTATTAGCAAGGGCACGAGTAAAGCCGACTATCGCGGCTTTTGTCATGGTGTAATCAAGTAGTTGATCATGACCATAATAAGCCACTACTGATGTTGTATTGATGATGGAACTGCCGGTTTTTAAATGTTTTAATGCGGCTCTTGTTGTATAAAAATAAGAATATACATTAACCTTGAAGGTATCATCAAACTGTTCATCCGAAATATCAAGAAGACTTGACTGCTGGAATTGAATACCGACATGGTTGACGAGAATGTCAAGCTTACCGAAGGCTTGAACGGTCTTTTCTACAATATCAATACATATCTCTTTTTCACGTAGGTCACCGGGTAAAAGCAAACAGCGTTGACCCATCTCTTCTATCATTGATTTTGTACGATTCGCATCCTCATGTTCATCTAAATAAGAAATAGCAACGTCTGCTCCTTCCTTTGCAAAGGCAATTGCGCAAGCGGCTCCAATCCCGCTATCTCCACCTGTGATTAACGTAACTTTTCCTTTTAGCTTGCCACTACCTTTATAGTGGGGATTATCAACAATAGGTTTCGGTACCATTAAGCCTTCGACACCTGGTTGGCGATACTGACGCTGTTCAGGGACTGTAAGGGCTACGTCCTTATATTGGGTGACTTTTCCATAATTCGGATACATAGGATAACTTTGAGTCTCTCCATCTATTTCTCTAGAGCAAGACATAGGTATACCTCCTAATATAAAATACAGGATGATTTAGTCTATGTAGAACTCAGTTTAGAGTGAATGCATTACTTAGCGTACGGGCTCATTCTAGGGACGAATTGAATAAACTAAGTATGGTAACTTAAAAGGAGTTGGAACTATGAAATATTACTACAGTCCAGAAGTGACATTTTTGCTTATGAACGAATCGAAAGAACGTGTTGAGGTATCATATATAAACCACAGCTTTGATTTGCCACAAATTGGAACAAGACCGCCCTACTATTACAATCCACGTTATGAACATTATTTTCCTTTGATATAAAAAATTTTTATCTAGGGAATATTACTCCATAAGATTGGAGGATTTCCCTGTGATTGAGAACATTGATGAAAGATTACCCTCAAATGAAAACCCGATTCGTGAACGAGTAAAAAAAAGAAATGCAACTGATTTTAGCAGTTCATCGCTAAGACGAATCGCACTCACACAATTAGGTCGTAAACGGTAAAAACGTTAGGGTGTGCCCCTAACGTTTTTTTAGCTTATACCAAAGCAAATTGTAGTAGTTCTTCATACAGTTTT
The DNA here is from genome assembly GCA_003640645.1 of Fredinandcohnia aciditolerans. Classification (GTDB taxonomy): domain Bacteria; phylum Bacillota; class Bacilli; order Bacillales; family Bacillaceae_L; genus Ferdinandcohnia; species Ferdinandcohnia aciditolerans. The sequence continues at coordinate 9,804 of QGHH01000021.1, forward strand.
ACATATTCCTTTGAAGAGGCTCCCCAACTGAAATCAAGCTTTAATGCTTTTTCAGAAAGCTCTTTCCATTTTTTTGGTTGGAATCGATAGAACCAAATCGCACGCTCAATTGTATATAGCATGTCATGGGCATTGTAATTCGTAAAGCTGAAGCCGTTTCCTTGGTCTGTAAATTCATTGTATGGTTGGACTGTATCTTTAAGCCCACCTGTTTCTCTTACAAGAGGCAACGTCCCATAGCGGAATGCTAGTAATTGACCAATTCCACAAGGCTCAAACTGTGACGGCATTAGGAACAAATCTGAACCGGCATACACTTTTCGTGAAAGCCCCTCGTCAAAAAAGATGTTCGCAGAAACTTTCGTTGGATACCGATATGCCATTTCACGAAATGCATCCTCATAATGACGATCACCAGTTCCAAGTAATACAAATTGCACATTTTGGTTTAGGATTTCTTCAAACACGTGCAAAACAAGGTCAATTCCCTTTTGATCTACAAGGCGTGTAATCATGGAAATCACAGGAACCTGTTCGTTCACCGGAAGCCCAAGATGCTCCTGTAATGCTCGTTTATTTTTCATTTTTCCTTCATATGAATTATAAAAGGTAAAAAGTTCACAATCTGAAGCGGGGTTATATGCTTTATGATCGATTCCATTGACAATTCCATACAATTCAAAATTCCGCTTTCGCAAATATCCATCCAATTGCTCTCCAAAATAAGGAGTCTGGATTTCGTTTGCATAAGTAGGGCTAACGGTCGTTATCGAGTCACTGAAAGCTAATCCTGCTTTCAGGTAGCTAACATTGCCGTAAAATTCCACTCCATCTATATGAAAATAGCGATCACTTACATCAAGTAATTCACTTAAAACAGATTTTGGGAATACGCCTTGATAACGTAAATTATGAATCGTAAATACTGTTTTAATTCCCTGATAGTCTGGTTGATTCAAGTAGTGAGCTTTTAATAAGAGTGGAATCGGTCCAGCTTGCCAGTCATGACAATGAATGACATCTGGCTTTTTGTCTAGATGTGGGATTGCTTCGAGTACAGCTCTTGAAAAGAAAGCAAATCGCTCCCCATCATCATAAAAGCCGTAACTCCCATAGCGCTTAAAATAATATTCATTATCTAAAAAATAATAGCTAATTCCGTTGTGGACTAATTTTTCAATCCCGCAATATTGTCTGCGCCAACCTAATGGCACCTCGATGATTCGTTCCAAAACTAGCTGTTCCTTATATTTTTCAGCTAAATCTCCATATTTAGGGAGGATAACATTTACATGTACCCCTTCCTGTTGAAGTGCATTCGGTAAAGCCCCTATTACATCCCCTAGTCCGCCTGTTTTAATAAATGGAGCACACTCTGATGCTGCGAATAATACGTTCATGATTTTCCCCCATTAGATAATATCAGCTTTTTTTATCACAGTTGGAGAAAGTTCCCCAACGATTACTTTTTCTGAAGTGATGTTTACTTGTTTATCGGTAATGACATTTTCTAGGTAGGTGCCTTCGTCAATGACACTCTTCTGCATGATAATACTATTTTTAACCGTTGCCCCTTTGCGTATTTTGACCCCACGGAAAATAATACTATTCTCGACAGTTCCCTCTATATCACTACCGTTTGCAATTAACGAATTGCTGACATTAGATGTTGTCGAGTATTTAACGGGTGGCTCATGCTTGGTTTTTGTATAGATCTCCCAATTATCGAAAAAGAATTCCTTTGTCACTTGTGGGTTTAAGAAATCCATATTCGTTTTATAATAGCTCGAAATGGAATGAATAAATGGCATATAACCTTTAAAATGATAGCTGTTTACATTAAGATGTTGTAAATTCGCTTTAACGACATCTCGAATAAAATCATATTCCCCATTTTCATAGCACTTTGTAATAAGTTCAATTAATAATTTCTTTGAAAAAACAAAAGTTTCCGTACACACAGGATCTCCCTGTTTTGGAATTGTATAGAGTTCGAGGTTTGTCACTTTGTCATCAGCATCTAGAATACATTTATGATAGATTGGTTTATCGACAGGCTCTCCATCATAATCCTTATAAACGACAGTAATATCCGCACCACTTTCTCTATGTTTTTTGATAACTTCATTAAAGTTAATTTTATAAACATGATGACCAGGAGATAGAATCACAGTGTCCTCATGGGATCGCTTGAAAAATTCAAGGTGATCATAAAATTGCTGAACATCACCTACTATACTTTTGTCTGGGTGAATTGGAGGTAAAATAAACAATCCCCCATTTCGTCGATCAAGGTCCCATTCCTTCCCGTTACCAAGATGATCCATGATTGAACGATATTTGTCCTTTGTGAATATGCCAACCTTTTTAATTTGAGCGTTAATAAAATTGGACATTGTAAAATCGATTAATCGATATCTTCCACCGAATGGTACTGCTGCAAAACAACGATGTTGTGTTAATTCTTTTAAATATTGTTTATCATTTACTAAATTTATTACGCCAATTACTCGTTCCAATCCCAATCGCTCCTTGTGTGATATTTACTTACTTACGGTTAAGGGTCTTACAGTGTTTTCATCTCCAATTAATGTTATGGCAGCGTCTGGGGCATCAGACCCAATATGAGCTCCATCTGGAATACATAAATCACTTGAGATTATTGCTTTATGAATCGTTACATTCTTACCGATTTGGACATTCGGCATGATCACAGAGTCTTTAATTACTGAATTCTCTCCAACCTGTACATTGTATGAGAGCACCGAGTGGTCAATCGTTCCTTGGACGGTACATCCTTCATTTATCAATGATTGAGATACGTCTGCAGTTGCTGATATATATTGTGGTGGATGAGTTGCAATACCGGTAAAAAATGGCCAGCTTGGATCATGTAAATCAAAGCCTGGAGCATCATCTAACAAGTCCATATGCGCTTCCCAAAGGCTTTCGATGGTCCCAACATCCTTCCAATAGCTATCAAACTGGTAGGCATACAACTGATTATTATCAGCAAGTAATTTTGGGATAATGTCCTTTCCAAAATCATTTGAAGAATGAATATTTCTTTCATCATCGACTAAATACTGTTTTAATAGTTTCCATTTGAATAAGTAAATTCCCATTGATGCAAGATTGCTCTTTGGATTCGCTGGTTTCTCATCAAATTCAACAATTCTCTTTTGGTCATTCGTATTCATGATTCCAAACCGACTTGCTTCTGCCCATGGGACTTCGATAACCGCAATTGTTGCAGCAGCATCTTTTTCAAGATGAAAGCTAAGCATCTTACTATAGTCCATCTTGTAAATATGATCGCCAGATAAAATGAGTACATATTCTGGATCGTATTGTTCGATATAATGGATATTTTGGTAGACTGCGTTGGCAGTTCCTTTGTACCAATCTCCGCCATGTTTTCCAAGGTATGGCGGAAGGACTGTTACTCCCCCATTGTTCCGATCTAAATCCCAAGGACGTCCATTACTTACATAATTATTGAGTACATGTGGACGGTATTGGGTAATGACACCAACTGTATCAATGCCTGAATGAGTACAATTACTTAAAGGAAAATCAATAATTCTGTATTTCCCACCAAACGGAACAGCGGGTTTGGCAAGAGTCGTTGTTAATTCCCCCAATCTTGACCCTTGACCACCTGCTAATACAACTGCAATCCACTTCTTTGACCTCATTTTTTGACGACACCTCTTTTTCTCTTTTTTGTCTCTTTTCTAAAGATACTAATTGCTAAAGGTGGAACTTTAATTGTTATGCTGTATGGTTGATTATGAGCTGGCGTCTTATCAACTGATAAAGATTCTGCATTAATCTGCCCTGAGCCTCCAAATTCCACTGAATCACTATTAAATAATTCTATATAACTCCCAGTTGATGGGACGCCAATACGATAATTTTCATAGACCTCTGTTGAGAAGTTGCAAACGATGATTGAATAATCACCCTTGCGCTTCCCGTGTCTCATGAAGGTAATCACAGATTGATCGTTATTATCTGGATCAATCCATTCAAACCCGTCTTGATCATGATCCAGTCTCCAAAGGCTAGAATTCATGCGATAAAAATGCTGAAGCTCTTTAAAATAGGCCTGAAGCTTTGTATGAGAATCATAGTTTAGAAGCATCCAATCTAGTTCCTCTAGCTCCTTCCACTCAGAGAATTGACCAAACTCTCCTCCCATAAAGAGAAGTTTCTTTCCAGGGTGGGTCATTAAGTACCCATATAACAATCGTAAATTAGCAAACTTCTGCCAGTAGTCACCTGGCATCTTATCTAAAAGGGATTTTTTCCCGTGAACAACATCGTCATGTGAAAAAGGTAAAACAAAATTTTCTGAAAATGCATAGAAGAAAGAAAAAGTTAATAAATTATGATGATAACGTCTGTCGGAAGGGTGCAGACGCATGTATTTAAGGACGTCATTTACCCAGCCCATATTCCATTTATAATTAAAGCCTAATCCACCCTCAGAAGTTGGCGCAGTTACAAGAGGATAATCGGTTGCTTCCTCTGCAATCATTAGCACGCCCGGATATCGTTTAAAGATGGCTTCATTGGCTTTTTTAATAAATTCAATTGCCTCCAAATTTTCTTCGCCACCAAATTGATTAAATAGCTTTTCTTGTTGCGGGTTGTCGTGGTTAAGGAAAATTAATGAAGATACGGCGTCAATACGAAAGCCATCAATATGGTACATATCCATCCAAAAAGCGAGATTTGATAATAAGAAACTATGAATCTCCATTTTTGTAAAATCAAAGCTATATGTGCCCCATAATGGTCGGTCTGCTCTTTTAGAATCGGATGACTCAAAAAGAGGAGTCCCATCAAATTTTCCTAATCCGTGTTCATCACGGCAGAAATGTACAGGAACCCAATCGAGTATGACACCAATGCCTTTTTGATGACATTGATCTACAAAATACATAAAGTCTTCAGGACTACCATGCCTACTTGTTACTGAATAAAACCCTGTTATCTGGTAGCCCCACGATAAGTCAAATGGATGCTCCATAATGGGCATTAATTCAATATGTGTAAACCCATGTTCAATAACATAGTCAATCACATCGTCAGCAAGCTCCCGATATGTATAAAAGCTGCCATCCTCTTTCTTTTTCCAAGAACCTGTATGTAATTCATAGATAAGCATTGGATTATTGTACGAATCAGCTTTATCTCGATTCCTCAACCATTTCTTATCATTCCACTCATATTGGTCAAGCCTTGATACAACAGATGCGGTGTTTGGTCTTAGTTCAGAAGAGAATGCGAAAGGGTCCGCTTTTAGCTTTTTTTCTCCATTAGCAGTGATGATTTCGTACTTATAAATGTCACCTACTCCTAATCCTGGGATAAATCCAATCCATACCCCTGAATTTGGAATCATTTCAAGGGCATGTTCACTGCCCTCCCAGTTGTTGAAATCCCCAACAACTGATACGAATTTTGCATGAGGTGCCCATACTGAAAAGCGTACTCCATCTTCTCCTTTATAGGACATGACGTGTGCTCCAAGCATGTTATAGGCTTCTAATAAAGTTCCTTCGTGAAATAAATAAAGATCGAAGTCACTTGGAAAAAGTTCAACTTCTTTTTCAGCGAGTGATTTCACCATGGTATCCTCCTTTTGATATATGTATAGAGAACGCTTGTAATACCAAAAACTTATGTCATTTGTATGAAAATAAATTAAAAACAATAAAACCATAGTATAAAACTGAATAAACACAATTTTGGTATTATTTTTTCACTTTATTATATTAATTCGTTTTAAGGTTGAAATATTCCTTTAGCGAATAATGTTTTTTATTGTCGGATTAGGTAGAATTTGAAGAAAAATATTATTTTCGTGAAGATAAAAAATCAACAAGGTGTTGAAACCGTTTACAATAAGTAAGGGTTTTTTGATAAATTTTTACATTTTTAAGTGGAATTTTGATATTGCAAAATAATGTAAAAGTATATCTGATTATCAGGGTTTTTATTTTTTCGAAATAGTGTTAACTTGTAGTTCAAACGGGGTAGACAAATATATCATCATTAAAAAAAGCTGCAAACGCAGCTTTTTAAGAAATCATTTGTTGAGACATATCTTCTATTTTTGTGAGGAAAATATAGGACATCGCAACTGACCATGCTAATGGAGTGTTTCCATTCGGTCTATTCGTTCCTCCAACATATAGTTCAGGAACCTCCCAATTATCAGGAACTACTCTCTTTGTTTTAGCTATATATTCACTTGCTTTATGAAATTGCCCTAACTCAAGGTAGCAAAGTCCCAACCATGGGAATCCAAAGCACCATTCTGCTTCTTTGCCTTCATTATAATACTGATCGTTTTCATATCGAATGACACCATACGTACGCTCTAATTTTGAGGAAACGGTTTCAACAATTCTAATGGCAGTATCACGGTCAACCACACGATATGGGAAAACAAGGCTAAGCAACGCTAAATCAGTATCTTTTGTCTCGCTTTCACGAGGTAATAAATTCCGGAGAGCTTCCTCTCCTTTCTTAATCAGATCATCGTTTACGTTTACAAGAATTTTTACGGCATTAAGTCCAGCTACACAGGCACCAATGCTTGAGGCGTGGACTTCCATGTTTTCTTCCCACATGCCATTATCCTTTGCTTGCCAATATTGCAAGCATTCTAGATAATCAACAAGCTTTTGTATGATTTCTATATCCTTTTTATCTCGGATTACTTTTTGTCCTAGACGGTATCCTTCTCCAACACCCCATAGAAAGGCGCCGATTGCATCATTTTGGGCATGCCCCCATTCTACAGGCATTTCTTTTAGGTCCGTTGAATAGCGTGAATGGATATATTCAAATAAATAAATTGGTTTCTTTTTCCGATGGATATCAATTTTCCACTCGTAGCTTTTAAACATATCTAATAAAGCATGATAGGCTTTTGCATATCTTTCAGATGGTTCATTGATAAACGGTAGAACTGTATATACTATGTCTCGAATCCACACATAGCTGTAATCATTCGATAAGCTTGCTGTATAAGCACCATTTGATAATCGCATACGGTCAAGAACCTGAATTGCTTTATTGGTATACATATCGTATCACCCCATTAGCTTATTTAATATACATTCATTCTTGACATAAATCATATTTATAAAACACATCAAAATCATTTTAGGGTCTTTTTACAAATTAATATTTAATATTAATTTATATTCTATAATATGTAAGCACAACCAAAATGATAACAATTGTCTACTTTTTGTGTGAAACGCCTACATTTTAGTGCATGTCATTCCCGATTTTTCTTGTTTCACAGTGATGTTTCACGAAAATCAAATGTACAATAAGAAGAACATTGAGTAACTACTGCTACTTCCTCTGTCGAATGTCGTTGTTAGTACTTTGTCCGACAAGCACAAGACGAGACGGCTAGTAGGTTCATCTTTGATCTTCTGGTCGGATTGTGACCGGGGCTTGGCGCTTGTGCTGTACAAATAGGAAAAAGACCAAATCTAATTTAGGTGATTTGGTCTTTTCATGATGTCTATTTATTTGTTAAAAATCGTTGCAATAATCTCATCTGTTGTCATGTTGCTGTTTATTTCATGCGAGCCAAGCTTGAGGTATTTTGCTACTCCCTTTTTCTCAACAAGATTTGCAAAATCCCACGCATCTCCACTTATGATTTTAGCTGAAATAAGTGCTTTTCCAACCTCATAGCTTGTCATACCTTCGGAAACAGTAATCACCGTTTTGCGAACAACTGGCTCAGCGGGCTTTTCTTTCTTCTCTTCTTTCACTTCTTCTTTGGCTTTATCATTCGGTTGTTCCTTCGGTTGTTCTTCGACTTTTTCTGTGTTTTTCGCTCCAGCAATAGCATTGTTCCATTCATCTTCTGTATGGACTACATAGCCTTCTGCAGCAAGTTGACTTTTTAGCTCTTCAACAGTTGGTTTTTCCTCAGAGCCTGAACTAGTTGCTTGTTGTGGTCCGGAAAAATATACAACCGCACAAACCGCTGAAGCAAGTAAAAGCCCAGAAGCAAAGCTAGTTAATGTTTTAGCGGTCATTTGCTGCTTTTCTCCCTTCTTTTTGTTTTGTAAAAGGAGACAGCATACCTTGTACTTCGATTTCACTTAGGTTCTTTTCATTTGCAATACTTGATACTGAATATCCTCTTTTATATAAATCGAGTACATCACGGAGTAATTCGTGTTGTTCCATATCTGTTGTATCAATTCCTGCTTGGTTTTTAAGAATTTCATTATCTAATTCGAGATTTCTTATTTGCTGCTGTAGCTTATTAATTTCCTCCATAAAACTAATTGAATATAATTCAAGCTCACGCTGTTCTGCCTTTTTTGCCTTTTTCGTAAGTGCATAAGATAAAATGAGCAACACCGCTGCTACACCGAATAATATGACTAACGCCCACTCCATCATTGGACATCATCCTTTCAAAGCTTTTTGTCTTACAACAGTCAATTATACAACGAAATAAGACAAATTTCGATTAGTTTCGATAAAATCCTTCCATAGTCAGTGGGAATGGAAGATTTTAACGAGGGAAAAGCAAGGTTTCCCGCCTTTGGACCTATGTACAATAAGGATTGGAAATTGCTTGGTTTAAGATATATCCATTAATTACAAGCCGCAAAAACAAATAGATGCCCCGTTCTATCGAACAAGGCATCCTAATAACGGATTATTCTTTTGTAAATTCTTTTGTACTTCTTACGGTATCAATAGGTCGGACGTAGCTTTCAATAGCCTCACGCTTTGACTCGAGAAATGGTGGTAATGAAAGCTTTTCTCCGAGTGTTTCATAAGGTTCATCGCCCATAAACCCTGGGCCATCTGTCGCAAACTCAAATAGTATTCCAGGAGCTACTCTAGAATAAAGAGAGCCGAAGAAGAAGCGATCAACAAAGCCTGAAGTCTGGAATCCGAAGGCGCGAAGATGTTTGTCCCATGCTTCAAGTACTGACTTATCCTCTACACGAAAAGCAGCATGATGGACTGTTCCAAAACCTTGTTGTCCTGATGGTAGAATTGTGTTATTTTCAACGACAACCTGTGCCCCATTTCCACCTTCCCCTACCTCAAATAAGTGGAAAGAGCCCTCTTGAGCAATTTCTTTAAATTGTAATACTTTTTCAAGCATTTCCTTAAAGAAATCAAAATGTGCAGTTCGTACAAATAACGGTCCCAAACCAGTGATTGCAAATTCTAATGGAATAGGTCCTTTTTGCCATGGAGTTCCTGCAGGTACACCTTTATTGTTTTCATCGGAAACCAATTGATAGTGTTGGTCATCAAAGTCAACGAAGGATAAGGTTTTCACTCCGAATTGCTCTTTTACACCAAAATGTTTAATATTTAATCGATTAAAACGTTTTTCCCAATATTCAATTGCAGCGTCTGTTGGAACACGGAAAGATGTTTTTGAGATTTCATTTGTGCCGTGAACCCCTTTTGGAATCCCTGGAAAATCAAAAAAGGTCATATCTGTTCCTGGGCTGCCTGTATCATCAGCAAAAAATAAATGATATGTCTGAATATCATCTTGGTTTACTGTTTTTTTGACTAATCTCATACCTAAAACATAAGTGAAGAATTCATAGTTTTTCTCCGCACTACTTGTAATAGCAGTGACGTGGTGTATTCCCTTTAAAGTGTTCATACTATATGCCCCCATAAGTCTGTCTTAATACTAGTTTCTCCAATGCGAAGTAAACTAATATAATGAAAATAATATCTTAAGTTAAAATATCTTAAATTCAAGATAATTATATAACGTAATTTAGCTCGTGTCAATAATAGCATTGCCAATTTCTTTGTAAGGCACAAAAGTCCCCACCATTTTGTGGGGACTTTTGTGTCACATTATTCTCCAATAATAACACGGAGGACATTAGGGCGATCTTTAAATGTTTTTGTACCAGCTCCGTAGCCAATCGATGTTACCTTCATTGAAGGAAAGCTACAAAATTCTTCAGTCAGTACGGAAACGATTCCTGCTCCTGTAGGAGTTGTAAGTTCAAAACGAATATCACTTTGTTCAATTGGAACTCCTTTTAGAATTTCAAGTGTAGCAGGTGCAGGGACTGGGTAGATACCATGATCAATATGGATTTTACCTGTTCCCACTGGTACGGATGATGATTTAATAGTTGAAACTTCAAGTTGGTGCAATAAGATTGCGGCTCCTACTATGTCGATAATGGAATCAACAGCGCCTACTTCATGAAAATGGACTTTGTCCAAAGGAAGTCCATGAATAAGCCCTTCCGCTTCGCCGATTTTTCTGAATACTTTAAGTGATGTTTCCTTTACTTCTGGTGCAAGTTCAGATTCTTCTATCATCTTCACAATATCCTTGTAGGAACGATGTGAATGGTGATGATGATTATGGCTGTGCACATGACTGTGGTCGTGTTCATGATGATGGTCGTGACTGTGATGATTGTGATCATGTTCATGGCTGTGTTCGTGACTATGATCATGTTCATGATGATGATCATGGCTGTGACTATGAGTGTGATCATGGCCATGGTCATGAGTATGTTCATGGTCGTGATCATGAACATGCGTGTGATTTCTGCCATCGTTTTTTAAGATAACATCAAATTTTGTTGATGTAATCCCATTTTTCACAACTTTCTTCCATTCTAATTCGTATTCATCTTCAAATTGAAGTTTCTTTAATTCCTGAACTAGTATTTGTGGGTCCGCTCCTGCATCCAGTAATGCACCAATTACCATATCCCCACTAATCCCAGAAAAACAGTCAAAATATAGTGTTTTCATCTACTTTAAGTTCTCCTTCTGAGCAAGTTGGTCAATTAATACTGCGCTGTAGGCACCGCCGAAACCGTTGTCGATGTTCACAACACTGATTCCTGATGCACAAGAATTAAGCATCGTTAGCAAAGCTGACAGCCCTTGAAAATTAGCACCATATCCAATGCTTGTTGGAACTGCAATAATTGGATGGGATACCAGCCCTCCAACTACACTAGGCAAAGCGCCTTCCATTCCCGCGACAACGACGGAAACATTAGCGTTTCTAATTTCATCAATGTTATCGAATAATCTATGGATACCTGCTACCCCCACATCGTAAAAACGTCGAACAGAACTACCTAATACTTCAGCGGTAATAGCAGCCTCTTCAGCAACTCTTAAATCAGATGTTCCAGCACAAACAATAGCAACATAGCCAATTCTTTTTTTGTTATCCTGCGTAGTGTCGGTCCAGTATAGAATTTGAGCTGTTTCATTATAAACAAACTCAGGATTCGATTTTAAAATAAAGTTCGCCTTGTCCTGTGAAATTCTTGTAACAAGGACATTGTCTCCACGTCCCTTAATCACATTGACTATGGTTTGAATTTGTTCCTTTGTCTTGCCCTCACCAAAAACAATTTCAGGGAAACCCTGCCTGTTTTTTCGGTGATGATCGATTTTTGCAAAACCTAAATTCTCATATGTTGCAAGCTGTTGTTTCGCATCATCAATACTTAAAGTTCCTTGTTTTACTTGTTTTAAAATTTCTTCTACCATGTTGTTTCACACACCTTAATCGATTTGAAGATCGATTCTAGAATCTATGTATAGCCTAAAGCGCCAGTATTAATCTGACGCTTTCATTTAAAAATGTTTGATAATATCTTTTTCAATTGCTTCATATTTTGCGTATATATTTTTGTATATTTCATGGTTTTCCATATTTGGTACGACAGGATCACCCATTGGAATATTGTTTTTGATATCTTCGAATGAATTAGCTTTGCCAATTCCAACTAGTGCTGTCCAAGCCGCACCCCATGCTGCACTATGATGGCTTTCCGGAACATAAACCTCTTTTCCAAATACATCAGCTAGCATTTGAAGCCATAAAGAAGAACGTGCCATTCCGCCGTTTACGTATAGTTTTTCGGTCTCTCCAGCTTGTTTTTCTAGTGCTTGGCCGATTTGATATAGATTAAATGTGATTCCTTCTAGAACCGCACGTACAAAATGTTCAGTTTTATGCGTAACAGACATTCCGAAGAAATTTCCACGTGCTTGCTGGTTCCATAAAGGAGCACGTTCCCCATTTATATAAGGATGGAAAAACAAACCATCAGCACCAGGTCCTACCTTTGCAGCCTCTGCTGTAAAATGGTAAAAGCTTTCCTGATAATTAAGAAGCTCTTTTAACCATTGAAGAGCGATTCCACCATTGTTTGTAGGGCCACCAACAATAAAATATTCTTCAGAAAAAGCATAACAGAAGGTTTCATGCTTTGTATTGGATTGGAATCCTTTTGTAAATTGACGAATGGCTCCACTTGTACCAACAGTTACCGCAACTTCACCTGGAGAAATAGCACCAATTCCTAAATTTGCAAACTGACCATCAGCCGCTCCGATGATAAATGGCATCTCGCTTGATATTCCCATTTCATCAGCAATTGCTGGGTTCATTTCGGTTAATTGATAGGTTGGTGGTACGATTTTTGAAAGCATGTTCTCTGTAATACCGGCTTTATTAAGAACCTCTTCATCCCATTGGAAAGTGTTACCGTTAAACATTCCGGTTGCAGATGCCATTGCATAATCAATAACACGTTGATTAAACCATTTTAGGAGCAAATATTCTTTAATGGATAGGAAATAGCTTGATTGATTATATGGAATATAATCATTTTCCCTCATCCAAATGAGCTTTGCTAAAGGTGACATTGGATGGATCGGCATACCGGTTTTTGAAAAAATTTCAAGTCCGTCTGATTCCATAAGTTCATTTGCTTGTTTTGTACTTCTACCGTCCGCCCAAATCAATGCTTGGGAAAGAGCTTCTCCATTATCCCCCATACAAATGAGGGAATGCATTGCGGCTGAAATACCTAAGCTAATAATTTCATCTTTGTTAACATTTGCTTTTTGAATAGCTATATTAATGGCTTTTACAGCAGAGCGCTCAATTTCATCAGGGTCTTGCTCAACCCATCCTTGCTTTGGATAGTAAGAGGTAACTAGATCCTCTGCTTCTGCAACTACCCTACCATCTAAGGTAAAGATTACTGCTTTTGCACTGGTTGTCCCAAGATCGAGACCAATAACGTACTCATGTGACATCCCTACATCTTCCTTCGTTCAATCGTATTTTCGTTAGTTTGCGACTTAATGTTACCATATTATTCTTTCAAAAGAAAAAGCTTTGGAAAGATTCCCAAAGCCTTTTCTACTTATGATTCGTGTTCAAAAAGGAGGATGAAAAGGACCGAGAATTTCAAGGCGGCGCAGTTTTGAGTAGCGGAACGTATGTACTTTATACGTGAGCACTAGGAAGACTTCTTCCTGAATCCGCTCCGCACGCCGGAAAAGTGATTTTCTTTTCCAAGGAACGGAAAAACAAGCCAACGAAGAAATTCGAAGTGTCATTTTTACCGGATTTTTTGAACATCCTCTCTTAAGAAAGTACTTTATTCATACTTCCACTCTTATACCCTACTAAATCAAGTGTAATATATTTATAGCCAATTGCATTTAGCTCTTTAGTAATGGCTTCATGTTTTTCTAATACAATATTCATGTCGTTAGGTTCAACCTCTATCCTTGCAATATCTTGATGCGTACGAACACGAACTTGGCGGATTTCAAGAGTTTTAAGGAATTCCTCTGCTCTTTCGACCTTTGTAAGTTTTTCAATCGTGATTTTCTCACCGTAAGCAATTCGAGAAGATAAACATGCGAAGGATGGTTTATTCCAAGTAGGCAAATCAAATTCACGGGATAATTCCCTAATTTCGTCTTTAAAAAGATTTGCCTCTTGTAATGGACCACGAATGCCTTTTTCCTTAGCTGCCTTCATTCCAGGTCGAAACTCATTCAAATCATCTGCAATGACTCCATACACGACATTGTGAAAGCCTTCACGTTCCATAACAGGAATGAGATGATCAAATAGACTGCTCTTACAGAAATAACAACGATTTCGGTCATTTTCTGTGTAGCCTGGAATGGCAAGCTCTGATGTTTCAATCACACGATGGTTTGCACCAATATGTTTTGCTAGAACTTGAGCCTCCTTAAGCTCAGTTGAGGGATATGTTTCTGAATCGGCAGTTACAGCCAACACATTTTCTTTTCCAAGTGTGTCGACAGCAGCCTTAAGTAAAAAGGTACTGTCAACACCACCGGAAAATGCAACGACAACAGATTCCATCTCTCGGAGAATTGACACAAGCTTTTGATACTTTTCATCTATCATTGTCTTCTCCCCCTTCTCTCCCGGTTGTAAATTAGATATCTACTATATATATATCGTCTCAAGATGCATAAAAGAAGTTTGAATTAGATGGTCATGCTTCCAAACCCGCCATCAACGCGAAGGAAAGTACCAGTTACAAAGCTTGAAGCATTCTCTGAAGCTAAGAAGACAGCAGCCCCTTTTAGCTCATCTGGGTTACCGAAACGATTCATTGGGGTATGACCCATGATTGATGCAACACGCTCTTCACTTAAGATTTTACGATTTTGTTCAGCTGGGAAGAATCCAGGAATAATTGCATTTACACGAATGCCGTGTGGTGCAAATTCTCTAGCTAAGAACTGAGTCATGCTGTTAACACCAGCTTTTGAAACTGAATAAGTAAATACTTTAGATAGAGGTGTTGTAGAAGAAACGGAAGAAATATTAATAATACTTCCTTTGCGCTCTTGTTCAATCATTCTCTTGGCGAAAATTTGAGTCGCAACCACATAACCTTTTAGATTAACGTCCATGATTTTGTCATACTCGTCCATTTCAAGTTCAAAGAATGGAGTAGGACTATTCATACCTGGTGCATTTAAGAGGATATCAATTCCACCTGACCAAGCTACAATTTCATTTGCAGCATTTTCAAGTGATTCACGTGAAAGAACGTCTGCAGAGAAAGCTTTAGCAACGCCACCTTCAGCTTCAATTTCTTTTACAACTGCTTCTGCTTTTTCAAGATTACGTCCTACGATTGCAACTTTCGCGCCATGTTCAGCAAATCCTTTACAAATAGAAGAACCTAGGACACTATTTCCACCAATAGCTACAGCTGTTTTTCCAGTTAAGTCAAATAATTTAGTCATGTCTATTCCCCTTTTTCTTATGTGATAAATCCAAAATCTGTTCTTGGGGGATGAACCCCCACATAACAAAAATTACTTTAGGTTTCCGTTTTCGTCAAAATCGAAATCGTAAAGATCTGAAGCCTGTTCCATGTTAGGATGTTGTTTAATGTAATCGAGCAATGCTTCTGATACTTCAATTTCGCTCACATGTAAAGTATCTTTAATACGAACCATTTTAACCGTTGTAAAATCTAAGATATTACATGTTTTGATTGCTGCTTGGATTGCTTCTTTATCGTTTGGTAATGTTGTTGCAATTTTCGTTGGTGCCACAACCGTTGAAGTAAGTCCATTTGCATAAGTGAAATCGCGGTCCATTTTATCCACAAGACGTTGTGTCGTGAAGTCGGCAGTTCCAACACCGTTTGCATTACCTTCAGTTTCTGGAGTGAGATCAAGAACAACCATTTTGTTCACTTCAGGACCGCCGTGTGCATAAGGAGTAGGATAGCGTCCCGTAATATTAGGATCCATTCCGTCACCGCTTATATTTTTACCAATTTGATCAATGACAAGGACATCGATTTGATCGAAGAATAGTTTAGGAAGTAATTTTTTTGCTTGTGCTTGAAGTTCAGGTTCCTTCTCGACAATTTCATCTGGGAGCATAATATCAAGTACAGCGACTTTGTCGAATGCATTTTCGACTGTTGCCACCCCAAAAAGAATAGGTGTTTTTTCCATGATCATCTGCGCCATTGCTGGAACATTTTCTGCCATGTATTTAAAACCTAATTGATGGCAAGCTTCTGCCCCTTTTTGTTTTCCAAGGCCAATACTGATCATCTTTTGAATACCACTTTCTACAGAACCACGGAAGGCTGTATGTGGTTTAACGCGGTTAATAACTACAATACCGTCAGCTTCTGAGGCATATTTATCAATATAAACAGGTAATCCGTTTGCTAATTCGCCCAACTTTACAACTTCCATTGAAGAGCGAATTTCACAGCCAACACTTTCTTCAGTTACACCAAGATGTTTAAGGACTTCACGTTGTCCCTCTCCGGTTGCACCGCCATGGCTTCCCATACTAGGTACAATGAAAGGAGTACCACCTTGTTCTTTAATATATTCAACTGTTGTTTTCGTGAGGTCAACTAATCGGTCAATTCCACGGCTTCCGACTGCAATTGCAATTTCCATGCCTGGTTTAATTGATTGTTTTACTTCTTCACGTTGAAGTTTATTTGTTAATTCTTCTACTAAATTTTCGATTTTTGAATCATCGAAAATTTGTTTCACTTTGAGCATTTTTGGAACAGGAATATCCCGTAATAACTCTTGGAGAATACCCATGATAAAACTCCTCCTTATATAGCGTTTCATCTATAGTATTAGTTTACGCGTTTTCACAAAACTGTGTCTCTGTTTACACTATGTGACATTACAACAACAAAACAGTTAGTGGCTTAAAAAATATGTAATCCCTTACATCAAATGATGCAATTTTAACAAACAAAAGCTGGGGTTCCAATGTTGAAACCCCAACAATGTGTATTATTCCATCCAGTTTGTATGGAAAGTTCCTTCTTTGTCTACACGTTGATATGTGTGAGCACCGAAGTAGTCACGTTGTGCTTGAAGAAGATTTGCAGGTAATGTATCAGTACGGTAGCTGTCATAGTATGCAATTGCACTAGAGAAACATGGAACAGGGATTCCTTTTTCAATTGCTACTGAAATGACTTTACGTAATGATGACTGATAACCTTCAGCAATTTCTTTAAAGTAAGGATCTAATAAAAGATTAGCTAATTGGCCGTCTCTGTCATAGGCATCTTTAATTTTTTGTAGGAATTGTGCACGGATGATACATCCACCACGGAAAATCATTGCAATTTCACCGTAGTTTAAATTCCAATTATATTCTTCAGAAGCTACACGCATTTGCGCGAAACCTTGTGCATAAGAAATGATTTTGCTTAAGT
The DNA here is from genome assembly GCA_003640645.1 of Fredinandcohnia aciditolerans. GTDB lineage: Bacteria > Bacillota > Bacilli > Bacillales > Bacillaceae_L > Ferdinandcohnia > Ferdinandcohnia aciditolerans. Next base: position 26,906 of record QGHH01000021.1, read on the forward strand.
ATAGTGCTTTACGTACTGCTTCAATAAGTTCTTGTTTATCTCCATTAAATCCTTCAGCAGATGGACCAGAGAGGACTTGACTTGCTTTTACACGCTCATCCTTCATTGCGGAAATGAAACGAGCAAATACAGATTCAGTGATAATTGGTAGTGGAACACCTAAATCTAACGCGTTTTGGCTAGTCCATTTACCAGTACCTTTTTGACCTGCAGTATCAAGAATAACATCAACAAGAGGTTTACCTGATTCATCATCCTTTTTAGTGAAAATATCTGCAGTAATTTCAATTAAGTAGCTATCTAGTTCACCTTTGTTCCATTCAGCAAATACTTCATGAAGTTCATCAGTGCTTAATCCAAGAACATTTTTTAGAATGAAGTAAGCTTCACAAATCAATTGCATATCACCGTATTCAATTCCGTTGTGAACCATTTTCACGTAGTGACCTGCACCGTTTGGCCCGATATATGTACAACATGGATCGCCTGATACTTTAGCAGAAATTGCTGTTAGGATTGGCTCAACAAGCTCATATGCTTCTTTTTGTCCACCAGGCATGATTGAAGGGCCTTTTAATGCTCCCTCTTCACCACCAGAAACTCCAGTTCCGATGAAGTGGATGCCTGTTGATTCTAATTCTTTGTTACGACGAATTGTGTCTTGGAAGAATGTGTTACCACCATCAATTAGAATATCATTTTCTTCAAGATATGGTTTTAGAGAATCAATTGTTGCGTCTGTTGCTGGGCCAGCTTTAACCATTAGTAAAATTTTACGTGGTTTTTCTAGGGAATTAACAAATTCCTCAATCGTTTTCGCGCCAACAAAGTTTTTGCCAACAGCTTCATTTTGAAGAAATTCTTCTGTTTTTTCGTATGAACGGTTAAAAACAGCAACAGAGTATCCTCTGCTTTCTATATTTAACGCTAAGTTTTTACCCATTACTGCTAATCCAACTACACCAATTTGTTGCTTAGACATATAAATCATACCTTTCTACTTATGTATTCAATGATAGAAAACAAATCATGATGATATTTTGCGTATCTTTTAAAATGATTATGACAATTTATTTTTAAAAGATTATGTAGTACTCAAATAATTAATTTGTTTCCTAAACTAATTATTTTATATATAGAAGAATATACTGTTTGCTTCAATTCGTCAACTGTTGAAATTTGTAGTTTCTATGAAGCTTTTAATCAATTTTTTTAATAAAACTCGTAAATACTCAGAAATTTATTAATTGATTATCTTAAAAATAGTGTTACAATGAGTAATAATTTAAATTTTTTGATTTTATGCATCATTTGATATGGAGGTATTTTTTAATGGCAGAATTACGTAGTAATATGATCAAATCAGGGTTTGATAGAGCTCCTCACAGAAGCTTGCTTCGCGCAGCAGGAGTAAAAGAAGAGGACTTTAATAAACCATTTATAGCAGTAGTAAACTCATATATCGATATTGTTCCAGGACATGTTCATTTACAAGAATTTGGAAAAATCGTAAAGGAAGCAATTCGTGAGGCTGGTGGAGTTCCATTCGAAATGAACACAATTGGTGTTGATGATGGAATTGCAATGGGTCATATCGGAATGAGATATTCTCTACCAAGTCGTGAAATTATTGCCGACTCAGTTGAGACAGTTGTATCTGCACACTGGTTTGATGGAATGGTTTGTATTCCAAACTGTGACAAAATCACTCCAGGTATGATGATGGCAGCAATGCGTCTAAACATCCCTACTATTTTTGTTAGTGGTGGTCCAATGAAAGCTGGTCGTGATGCTGCAGGAAACCCACTAGACCTTACGTCTGTTTTCGAAGGTGTTGGAGCTTATCAATCTGGTAAAATTGATGAAGCGAGATTAACAGAAATCGAGCAATTTGCTTGCCCTACTTGTGGATCTTGTTCTGGTATGTTTACAGCAAACTCTATGAACTGTTTAGCTGAAGGACTTGGACTTGCTCTTCCAGGTAACGGAACAATTCTAGCGGTATCCGAAGAAAGAAAAGAATTTGTTAAAAAATCTGCGAAACAATTAATGAACTTAATAGAAAAAGATATTAAGCCTCGCGACATCGTAACAATTGATGCAATTGATAATGCTTTTGCATTGGACATGGCTATGGGCGGTTCTACTAACACAGTCCTTCATACACTAGCATTAGCAAATGAAGCTGAAATTGATTACTCATTAGAACGTATCAATGATATTGCTGCTCGTGTTCCACACTTAGCTAAGATTGCTCCTGCCTCTGATTATCATATTGAAGATGTTCACAATGCAGGTGGTGTTAGTGCAATCATCAATGAATTACTTAAAAAGCCAGATGCTCTGAATGGAGATTGTTTAACTGTTACAGGTAAAACCTTACGTGAAAATGTGGCGGGCTGTGAAATCACTGACCACAACGTAATCCGTCCACTTGAAAATCCACATTCTGAACAAGGTGGATTAGCTATTTTATTTGGTAACCTTGCTCCAGAAGGTGCAGTTGTTAAGGTTGGTGCTGTAGACCCAGAGGTTGGCGGATACCACAGAGGCCCTGCTGTTTGCTATGATTCTCAAGAAGATGCCCTATCTGGAATCATTGTTGGTAAAGTTAAAGAAGGCGATGTTGTAGTCATTCGTTATGAAGGACCTAAAGGTGGTCCAGGGATGCCTGAAATGCTTGCTCCTACATCTCAAATTGTTGGTAGAGGTCTTGGTGCAAAAGTTGGTCTAATTACTGATGGACGTTTCTCGGGTGCATCTAGAGGAATCTCAATCGGACACATCTCTCCTGAAGCTGCTGAAGGTGGTCCAATTGCATTCGTCCAAGATGGTGACATGATTGAGCTTGATTTAAATAATCGTACTATTACATTAGAAATTTCTGATGAAGAATTTGAAAAACGCAGAGCTGAGTGGAAAGGCTTTGAACCAAAGGTGAAAAAAGGCTATCTTGCTCGCTATTCAAAACTTGTAACAAATGCAAGTACTGGTGGAGTTATGAAAATATAATACTCTTCACATATGAAACATCCCGATTCAAAAGAATCGGGATGTTTTTTTAAGTTATGTTCTTTCTAGCATTCTCTCCAGGGCAAGTACGGCATCCTTTGCAATTTCTTCTGGAACTTTAATAATTTGTGTGGTCTCCCCTCTTTCAATCATTTCTAATGACCATGTTAAATGTGGTAAGTCGATTCGATTCATTGTTAAACAAGCACACAGATGAGGATTAAGTGAAATAATCTCTTTATCGGGATGTTGCTTGATGATTCGTTGAACGAGATTCATTTCAGTTCCAATTGCCCACTTGCTTCCTTTGGGTGCTTTTTCAATCATATCAATAATATAAGCGGTTGAACCCGCATAATCTGCAAGTACTACTGTTTCATATGGACACTCTGGATGAACAATGATATTCATATCGGGTTTTGATTTACGGATATTCTGTACATTTGATGGTGTAAAGTTTTCATGAACGGAACAATGTCCCTTCCAAAGGATGATTTTAATATCTTCCATGTTTCCTTCATATTTTAATGTATGATTGATCGGATCCCAAACAGCCATCTGGTCTAGTGGAATACCTAATTCAAATGCCGTATTTCTTCCTAAATGCTGATCAGGTAAGAATAAGATTCTTTCTTTTTTAGTAAAAGCCCACTTGAGCATTTTTTTCGCGTTTGACGAAGTTACAGTTGCTCCCCCATTTTTTCCGACAAATGCTTTAATAGCAGCTGTTGAATTCACATAGGTCAATGGCAGGATTGTGTCACCAAAAGTATCTTGTAATTGGCTCCAGCACTTTTGTGTTTGGTGAATATTGGCCATATCAGCCATTGAACAGCCTGCTCTCATATCAGGTAAATAGACTTTTTGTGATTCAGTTGTTAAAATATCGGCTGTTTCTGCCATAAAGTGAACCCCACAAAATACGATGAACTCCGCATCTTTGTTCTCGGCAGAAATTTGTGCAAGTTTTAATGAATCACCTGTTGCGTCCGAAAACTTAATCACTTCATCCTTTTGATAATGGTGACCCGGTATAAACAGTCGTTTACCAAGTCGTGACTTTATTTGTAAAACGCGTTCTTCCATTTCCTGAACAGATAAACGTTTATATTCATCTGGAAGTAAAGCCCCAGATGAAGTGTTTTTCATCATTTCTAATAGGTTCATCTATGTTCTCTCCTTTACTTATGAATAAACGATATTTTCAAAAGCTCTCTTTCGGATAATCTCTTTTTTGTACCAATTATCGTGGTCTTCAAATGGGTAATCTTCACGGAAATGACTACCTCTGCTTTCTGTTCTCATCTTGGCGGAACTGGCAATTAGCCAACCTACGGTGATCATGTTTACGATTTCAAGCTGTTCAATTGTTAAACTTGATGGTGAAATTTCATCAAATTTACGTTTGAATTTCTCTAACCATTCTATTGCATGTTCAAGTTGGTCATCATTACGTACAATCCCTACATTCTCCATCATCATTATTTGAATTTGAGTCTTTGATGGTAGATTAAGAGTATAGTCTTGTTTACTAATTCCTTTAGCAACTGGGTACAATATGTTTGGTATATAATCTACAAAAATATCATTTGCAACTAAATTTCCAAACACAATCCCTTCAAGTAATGAGTTACTTGCTAAACGATTTGCTCCATGGACTCCAGTACATGCGACTTCCCCGATAGCGTACAAATTCGGAATAGTTGTCTGTCCTCTCGCATCTGTTTTTACCCCTCCCATTGAAAAATGGGCTCCTGGTACTACGGGTATTACTCCATTTTCTATTTGAATCTCATTTATTAGGCAAAGGTTAGTGATTGTTGGGAAGCGACTAGCAAAATCGTCAATCATAGAAATATCTAAAAAGATTTTTTTACCGTTACAGATCTCATTAAAAATGGCCCGTGCTACCACATCTCTTGGCGCTAGATCAAGCAAAGGATGGAGACCATTCATGATTGGTCTACCATCTTCATCAACAAGGATGGCACCTTCGCCCCTCACTGCTTCAGAAACAAGACCACAGGATATTCCGTCTTTGTGTAATAATGTCGGATGGAATTGAATGAATTCTAAATCACATAGCTCTGCACCGGCACGATAAGCCATTGCAAGACCATCCCCCATTATGGTTTTGTCATTTGAAGAAAAGGAATATAGTCCTCCACACCCCCCTGTTGCTAAAATTGTATAATCTGCAAAATAATCGAGAATCTCATTGTTTTGAGATTTCGCTTTTACCCCGATACAGTGATCATTTTCAATTAGAAAATCAATTGCTGTTAAGTCCTCAAAAATTTGAACCCGTTCCTTTACTTTTGCAAGCATGTGCAGTACCAACGCTTTCCCAGTGGCGTCACCACCTGCATGTAGGATTCGTCTCGTGGAATGGGCCCCTTCTTTTCCTAGTACCAGATTATGGTCCTCATCTCTATCGAAGTTCATTCCATCATTGATTAACTTCCATAGATAGCTGGGTCCGTTTTGTACTAAAATTTCAACTGCGCTCTCCTTGTTATGATAACAACCAGCGGAAACGGTATCGTTAAAATGGGAACGCCAGGAATCGTCCTTTCCAACACTAGATGCAACACCACCCTGCGCCAATATGGAATTACTGTTTGTCACTTTTGACTTTGTGATAATAATCACATTCTTTTTCAAACTTAATTGATACGCAGCGGTTAATGCGGAAATACCACTGCCAATAATAATAATGTCGCTGCTTGGCATTTGAAAAAACCCTCCCTTAGTATGCGTTATCAATCTAGGTAACTTTTTAGGAGAAAATACAAATTGAGTTTACAACTGTCTTGACACTTATATTTACATAAATGTAGACTAATGACAAGACCTTTTTCATTGTCCCCTGCTTTTTTAGGTAGATTGAAAGGATGGTAGAGACGATGATTTACTTAGATTATGCCGCAACAACTCCGATTCGCGAGGAAGCATTACAAATGTTTACGGAGGTTTCAACAAAATATTATGGAAATCCAAGTAGCTTACATGATGTTGGTTCTAATGCGAAGCAATTGCTAGAATTGTGTCGTAAAGAGCTTGCTGATACAATAAATGGGGAGCCTGAAGGTGTTTATTTTACAAGCGGAGGTTCAGAATCAAATCACTTAGCGATTCGCTCCCTTCTAGAAGCACATAAAACCAGAGGAAACCACTTAATTACAAGTTCAACAGAACATTCGTCTATTCATAATGTATGTAAGCAGCTTGAAACAGAAGGTTACGATGTTACCTATCTTCCTGCTGATCGATTTGGACAGGTTCGATTGGATGATTTGCAGTCAGCAATTACGGATAAAACCATTTTTGTGTCGATTCAGTTTGCAAACCCAGAAATCGGCACGATTCAACCAATTGTAGAAATTGGCACTTTTCTACATGAGAAAAATATTTTATTTCATAGTGACTGTGTCCAGGCTTTTGGAAAGATTCCAATAGATGTTAAAAAAGCACATATTGATAGCTTGTCAATTTCTAGTCATAAAATATATGGTCCAAAAGGAGTTGGAGCTTGTTATATACGTCCATCTGTCATGTGGAAAATGCAATTACCTGGAACTTCACATGAAAATGGATTCCGTCCCGGAACCGTAAATATACCAGGAATTGCATCCTTTATTACAGCAGCTCAGTTAATTTGTAGTGAAATGGAAATGAATACTAGGAAAAATCGAGGATTGCGAGATAGACTATTATCTGGGCTAGCCATTTTAAAAAATGAAATAAATGTTGAAGGACATCCAACTGATCAGCTTCCACATATTATAGGTTTTTCCGTTGGCGGTTTACAAGGGCAATATATTATGCTTGAATGCAATCGACATGGAATTGCAATTTCTACAGGAAGCGCATGTCAAATTGGTAAGCAAACCCCATCGAAAACAATGCTTGCAATAGGAAAAACAAAAGATGAAGCTAAACAGCTAATTCGTATATCATTTGGACGAATGACAACTACAGAGGATATCGACAAGGTAGTTGAAGTGTTAAGGAATATTGTTTAACAGCTTGAAAGTGATAATGGAGTGAATAAAATGAGTGGAGATAAAAAATTATTAGGTGAGCAACGACGAGAAACGATTATAAAATGGTTAAAGGAAAGCCCTACCCCAATCATTGGCGAGGAGTTATCAAAACGAGCAAATGTAAGCCGCCAGGTCATTGTTCAAGATATCTCGTTATTAAAGGCGAAAAATGAACCAATCGTTGCTACTAGTCAAGGCTATATCTATTTACAAGAACAGCCCAAGGAAGAAAATTTTACACGCATTATTGCGTGTAAACACACATCTGAGGAAACGGCGAAGGAACTAAATATTTTGGTCGATCATGGAGTGACTGTACGTGATGTAATTGTGGAGCATCCTGTATATGGGGATATTACAGGTTCCTTAATGATTAAGAATCGATTCGAGGTTAAACGTTTTGTCGAAAGAATAACTGAAACAAAGGCTACCCTTCTGTCGTTGTTGACAAATGGAGTACACCTGCATACGATTGAGGCGGATTCTATTGAAAAAATCAATGCAGCCTGTGAAGCCTTACACGAAGAGAATATTTTATTTAGTGACCAGTAAGATGAATTAAGCAACAGCCTTGTGAGGACTGTTGCTTTTTTGTTTCTCGATTAAAAATGGATTGGATTCATATAACATGAAGATGCAAAAAGACTGTGATCGTATCCTCATTAACCGAAATGGTTCAAGCGTACCCTCGTTCACTGAACAGAGTTTAAGTGAGGGTAAGAAAACAGCTTAAGCGTACCCTCGTTAAATCCTTTGAGTCCAAGTGAAGCTACGAATACGTAATATCCCTACCGTCTCCTACGATCACACCATAATCTTACAGATATCATTTGTAAATTCTACTGGGTCTTGGATTGGTAGGCCTTCGATAAGAAGTGCTTGGTTGTACAATAAGTGAGTATATAAATCTAATTTTGTTTGGTCATTTTCGAATGCATTTTTCAATGATTGGAAGACTTCATGTTGTATGTTGATCTCCAACACCTTATCTGCTTTAATGTTTTGGTTATCTGGCATAGCATTAAGCACTTTTTCCATTTCAATGGAGATCTCACCATCTGTTGATAAGCAGACTGGGTGTGTTTTAAGTCGTTTTGAAATTCTTACATCCGTTACCTTACCGGCTAATGTATTTTTCATATATTCAAATAACTCTTTGTTCTCGTTTTGTTCTTCTTCTGTTGTTTTATCGTTTTCATTTGGTTCAAAGCCTAGATCGCTGCTTGATACTGATTTGAACTCTTTTTCCTTGTATTTCATGAGCATTTTAATCGCAAACTCATCAATATCCTCTGTGAAATAAAGGATTTCATAGCCCTTATCAGCCACTAATTCTGTTTGTGGAAGTTTATCAATTCGTTCTACTGAATTACCAGTTGCATAATAAATATACTTTTGATCTTCCGACATTCTAGATACATATTCATCTAATGTGACAGGCCTTTTCTCCTTGGAAGAATAGAAGAGTAACAAATCTTGAAGGGTTTCTTTATTGCTTCCGTAATCACTATACACACCAAATTTTAATTGGCGACCAAAGCTATCATAGAACTTTTCATAGTTGTCGCGTTCATTCTTTAACATGCTTTGTAATTCGCTCTTTATTTTTTTATTGATGTTTTTCGCAATAAGTTTTAATTGTCGGTCCTGCTGAAGCATTTCTCTTGATATATTAAGTGATAAATCCTCAGAATCTACCAACCCCTTAACAAAGCTAAAATAATCTGGAAGCAGGTCGGCACATTTGTTCATTATTAAAACCCCGTTTGAGTAGAGCTCAAGTCCCTTCTCGTATTCCTTTGAATAATAGTCAAAAGGAATATTTTCAGGTATATATAATATTGCATTATAGCGGATTGTCCCATCAACACTGGTATGAATATGTTTCAGTGGCTTATCAAAACCATAGTGTTTTTCATTATAGAATTTTTCATAGTCTTCATCTGTTAATTCGCTTTTGTTCTTTCTCCAAATTGGAACCATGCTGTTGATAACTTGTTCCTCTGTTATCTGCTCGTATTCAGATTCGCTTCCTTCTTTAAGTTTATTTGTTGTAACATCCATCTTTATTGGGTAGCGAATGAAATCTGAGTACTTTTTGATAATGGATTTCAAGCGATATTCTTCTAAAAACTCATCATACGTTTCATCTTCTGTGTTTTCTTTGATTTTTAAAATGATTTCTGTACCGACAGTATCTTTTTCCACAGTTTCAATTGTATACCCATCGGCACCAGTTGATTCCCATTTATATGCTTCTTCACTGCCCAGTGCTTTACTTACAACAGTCACAACATCTGCAACCATGAAAGCAGCATAAAATCCGACACCGAATTGACCAATGATATCGTGACCATCTTTAATTTCCGTTTCCTTTTTAAAAGCTAAGGAACCACTTTTTGCAATTGTTCCAAGATTCGTTTCTAGCTCTTCCTTTGTCATCCCAATTCCGGTATCAGAAATAGTAAGAGTTCTGTTATCTTTGTCGGCAGTAATTTTGATGAGGTAGCTATCTTTATCAAATTGATAACGATCATCGGTTAACGCCTTATAGTAGATTTTGTCAATCGCATCGCTAGCGTTTGAGATTAGTTCCCGTAAGAAAACTTCTCTCTGGGAATAAATTGAGTTAATCATCATTTCTAATAACCTTTTAGACTCTGCTTTAAACTGCTTTTTTGCCATACTAAATCCCCTTTCAGTAAATAACTGTGACAATTATATTGTTTTACGTTAGCACTCTCATTCCTGGAGTGCTAACACCCAACTTTTTAATAACATATATTTTTTTCTCTGTCAATCAAGTTGCTAGTTAATTCTTTATAAATGTGGTGATTTTCTCTTTATGATTTTGAAAGGATTGTTCTCCAAGCTTTACGAGGAAATCGATATACTCTGGTGCATCAAATGGAACCTCTCGGCCAAGTTCTTCATTTATGCGAACATAGTTATCACTTAGCAAATGCTGACAATGATAAGTTACCGATTCCGATGACAAATGCAGGGCGAGATCGAGTAGTTTTGGAGTCATTTTCATCGATGGAAGATTAAATGGCAGCCACTTATTTACGCCCCATTCTTTCTTTTTTTCAATCGAGAAGTCAATTTTTTGTAGACCTGTCCCTATTGATAAAATTTGAATGTCGGATAAATTCTTTTCAAAATAATGCTGGGCTTCTGTAATACAAACAAGCGAAGGATTATTAGCCCAAAGTCCCCCATCAATGGCTAAATAGTGATTATTAATATTATTTGGTGGGAAAAAGACGGGTGCTGAACATGAAGACAGAACGGCATCCCAAAGTTTTATGGAGTGATCGTCCTGTTCTGCATTACCATAATTCGTTCGGTGGACAAAAGGTTTCCCATTGGTAATATCAACTGTCGGGATAAGCAAGGGTTTTTCTATATCAAATAATGTAATTTCACCAAATGCTTCTTGAATATAGTGTCGTAAGAATTCATCACTGTACACACTTTTTAGAAATCCTATTTTCGCCTGTCTCGTAAAAATCTTTTCCCCGTATTTGATGTAGTTTTCCTGTACATCCTCCATATTTATCTCTAAAGTTGCTGAAGCAGCAATGATTGAACCAGTACTCGTTCCTGCAACCATATCAAACATCTTGGAGATGGGTTTTTTATATTCTTTTTCTATTAAGCGTAAAATGGCAACAGCAAAGACTCCGCGAATTCCGCCCCCATCAATGCATAAGATTTTCATATTTTTCACCTATTAGCCGTTTTTTTTACTAGTATTCCCTTGAAGCATCGTAGGTATAAGCAGCAAAAAAGATGCCTCTAAAGGGCATCTTATACTTGCTTCATGATTGAAATGATTTCTTCTGGTGTTGGAAATCTACCTACTTCTTTTTTCGAGAACACTTTTTCCCCATTTACAGTCACTTCAAACACTCCGCCTGAAGCTGGAATGAGTTCAAGATTTGTAATGTTTTGTCTAAAGTGTGTGAATAGTTTTTCCGCAAGACCTGCGGCTATAGGTGCGTAGTTTCACTGCATACAAAACTCAATTGAAATCTTATACATCATGAAAACCTCCTATTTTTTTATCCATACCCGATTCCCTTCTTCGCGAAGTGTGAGTTGCTGTTCGTCAAGTAACTCTATGAAAGGAATGAGATATTTACGGGAAAGTGAAAGTATTTCTTTTGCTTCTGTTAAACTAAAACGTTCGTTTGTTTGAGCTTGTAGTTTAGCAACAGCTTTTTCAACAGCATTTTTGTGAACTAATGTGTCTTCACCCAATAAGAATGCTTGCTTTGTTTTTAACAAATAGCCCTTAAGCTCATTTGCCGCTTGGTTCTTAATAGAAACTTCTTTAAAATAATCTCCCCATTTTTTTGGTTGAATAGCATCGTTGAGAAGTGAATCGACGATATTTTCCAATGGTCCTTTCGGTAGGCTCGGGTAAAAAGTTGCAACTGAAAGATATTGTTCATCCTTTTTAATGGCACTGTTTTGTAATAACACATTTATACAGTATTCAATTAAATTTTTGTCTTGTTTAATCTCTTGACGAAGTTCTGCCTTACTCATACCTATTCGTAAAGGAAATTCTTTGTGATAATTGATTAATCTTTCAAGGATTGTTGCACTTAGTTCGGATATGGTTCGTTTCAGACTATACCCCTTCTCATTAACTTTAATATAACTTCCCGAGGATAAAATTTCTTTTACTTCTTCCTCTTGTAAAGAGGATAGTTGAATTAGCCTAAGCGTTGATAATAGCTTATGAGTCTGAAGTAAATCATCAATGATTTCTGATGGTGAACGCTCCTTTTGTTTTTTGAGCATATTTATGGTTTCTTCACCAAATCTGTATTTCTGAGCTTGTGGCTGAGTAATCAATCCACCACCAAGTGTTTCAACTGGAGTGGGTCTTCGTAAAATAAACCTATCGCCACGACGTACAACTATTTCATCATCTAATCGAATCTGACAAAGTATTTCATCCGTTGATTCCTGAACTTCATTCCGATCAAAAAAGACAATTTTTCCGTAAGCTTCAGTCGTACCTACATGTAACTTGACCGGAGAACGTTGCTTTAGTGGAATTGATAGTGATGAAACAAGCTTCAGTGAAACATCAATCATGTTAGTTACTTGAAAGTTTTCTGAATCAACTAGCACATCACCACGTCTAATCTCGTCTTTTGTTGCTCCGGTAATATTTAATGCCACCCGTTGCCCTGCCTGTGCCTGTTTTGTTTCTTGATTATGAACCTGAATTTGGCGTATTTTAATCTTTTTTTCTGACGGCAAAAGGGTTAATTGACTGTCTTTTGTCACACTACCTTCAAACACTGTTCCTCTAACAACCGTACCATGTCCTTGAACTGTAAATGCTTGGTCAATTGGCAGGCGAAATGATCCATGGCTATTTCTTTGGTTAAGATTTTTAAGTTCCTTTTGAATCGCTTGCTTTAGTTCGGGTATTCCGTTTCTTGATAAGCTATCAATATACAGGATTGGAGCATCCTTATAATCCGTATCGGCGAGTAATTCATTTATCTCATCGACAGCGAGTTCCAGCAACTCCTTCTCTACCCTTTCAATCTTTGAAACCACAATCATACATTTCTTAATACCTAAAAATTTTAATATTTGGAGGTGTTCTTTTGTTTGTGGCATAACCCCTTCGTCCGCTGCAATCACAAGCAACACAAGATCAATCCCGGCAACACCGGCAATCATTTGTCTAATGAATCGTTCATGTCCAGGTACATCCACGATTGAGATATGCATTTCGTTATTTAATACAAGAGGTGCAAAGCCAGGCTCAATTGATATATTCCGTTCTTTTTCTTCTTTTAACCGATCAGTATCAACGCCTGTTAATGCTTTCGTGAGGGTTGTTTTTCCGTGGTCAATATGTCCCGCCATTCCAATGGTGTAATAGACTTCAGTCATTATGTCCCTCCTCTCTTTTTATTACCGTAGTCTCTACCTTCTACTTTACTAGGAAGCCTGAAGCAATTTCAAGCAGGATGATTATTATTTGCCTTGAAAATAGATTCCTGTATATAATGAAAGGTGTTCCTTTTTGGGGTTGGCTGGGTGACTGGTGTCCCCCTGGGTCTTCAAAACCCTGAGGGAGGCGTGTGTCGTCTCTGGTGGGTTCGATTCCCACACAGTCCCGCCAATATTGTTTATATAAATGAAATGAAAAAAAGTGTGGAAGGAGTGAAGTTGATGTCTAAGAAGGAAGAAATCATTAAATTGACCTCCCTTTCAACAAAGGCTGGCTGAGGATGCAAAATCGGTCCTGAGGACCTGACGCAGGTTCTGCGTCATTTACCCAAAGCTACGCCAAATCCTAATTTATTAGTTGGTCTTGATACGCCTGATGATGCAGGAGTATATAAAATCAGTGATGATCTTGCGCTTGTGCAAACACTGGACTTTTTCACCCCAATTGTGGACGACCCATATATGTTTGGGCAAATTGCTGCAGCAAATGCTTTAAGTGATGTCTACGCAATGGGGGGTAAGCCGATTACGGTTATGAACATCGTCGCCTTCCCTATTAATACATTAGATAAAAGTATTTTAGCCGACATCTTAGCCGGTGCTGCGGAAAAAGTAAGAGAATCAGGAGCTTCATTAGTTGGTGGACACTCCATCGATGACAAGGAGCCAAAATTCGGCTTATCCGTGACAGGTACTGTTCATCCCAATCGAATTCGTGCAAATGTCGGTGCAAAGCCTGGTGACCGCCTTATTTTAACTAAGCCAATCGGGGTCGGGATATTAACAACAGCTATTAAGAGAGACCTACTAGAGGCTAAAGATATCAAAAAAGTAACAGAAGTCATGGCAACTTTAAATAAAAATGCTGCCGAGGTAATGGAAGAATATCATGTTCATGCTTGTACAGATGTTACAGGATTTGGTCTCCTCGGTCACGCAATGGAAATGGCTGAAGGAAGCCAAGTTGGCATGACGATTCAGTACGAAAATGTCCCAATTTTGTCAAGAACGAAAGAACTCGCTAAACAAAACGTAGTTCCAGGCGGAACAAAGAAAAATCATGCTTGGTTGGCAGAACGAATTGAGTATAGTTCTGGTCTTGATGAACTAGATCAACTCATTCTTTGTGATGCAATCACATCAGGTGGACTTCTTGTATCTGTTCCAGAAGCTGAAGCCGAAAAAATGCTGCAAAAACTACATGAAAACAATGTAGAAGCGAGCATAATTGGTGAAGTAACAAGCGAAAAACCTGGAATGATTAAGGTAATTTAAAGGACTCTAGTTTGAGTCCTTTTTAGGTTGATAGGAAATAATAACTTTAACTTTAATGTAATTTACAAAATGAGGTGTCAAATTTGAAAACGAAAACGATTTATGTTTTTTTCCTAGTTTTAACCCTCCTTCTTACGGCTTGTGGTTCAAACACTAGTGATGAAAACGAAAATGAGAAAGAAGAATCTTTTACAATTGGAGTTATTCCAGTCCAAACGGTTGGTGAAATGGAGACAGCAATGGATAAGCTTCAGACTGTATTAACGGAAAAATTAAACCGCGACGTGTCAGTTGAAGTGTATCCTGACTATAACGGTGTAGTAGAAGCGATGAATTATGACAAAATTGATATGGCCTATTTTGGTCCACTAACCTATGTTGTTGCCCACGAAAAAAGTGGTGCAAAAGCAATCATCACCCAATTGATTGATGGTGAGCCATTTTATCATTCTTATATCATTACTCATAAAGACAGTCCTTTAAATTCGATTGAAGATTTGGTCGCTAACTCAAAAGAAATTGATTTTGCATTTGGTGATATTAACTCAACATCAGGATCTCTCATTCCTTCTATCGAATTAGAAGATCAAGGTGTGTTTAAATCTGAAGATGAGCACAATTTTAAAACGGTTCGATATACTGGTTCACATGATGCCACAGCCTTAGCGGTACAAAATCAACAAGTCGGTGCCGGAGCTATCGATAGTGCAATCTATAATCAGTTAGTTGAATCTGGAAAAGTAGATGGTTCGTTAATTAAAACAATTTGGCAATCTGAAAAATTGTTTCAATACCCATGGGCTGTACATAAAGATACTGATGACGAAACCATTCAAAAACTTAAAGATGCCTTCTTAGCCATTGAAGATGAAGAAATATTAGCAGCGTTTGGCGCGAGCGGTTTTACAGAAGCAACGGATGAGGACTATGAGAGCATCCGGAAAGCTGCAATCAAACAAGGAATTATTAATGAATAGAGCTGATTCATATGTGGTTTAAACGAACTACTTTTCTAACTGTAGTTCTATTGGTTATTGCAATTTTTGTTAGTATGAGATTAACCGAATTCGACTTATCAAAATTTCGTGATTTTCGAAATATGATAGATTTTCTTTCACAATGGTTTCCAATTGATTTTACAGCATTACCTCTATTGTTATGGGATAGTGCTGAGACCCTTGCGATGGCATTTCTAGGAAGTTTTTTCGGGCTTATCATCGCGTTACCGATTAGCTTTCTTGGGGCCAAGAACACCTCTTCATCGGGCATAATTTACAATGTAGTCCGGATCTTAATGAGCTTTGTCCGTTCAATACCGGAAATTGTGTTTGGATTGATTTTATTAACGGCACTGGGGCTTGGCCCCTTTCCTGCTGTGTTAGCTATAATGTTTCACAATATAGGTGTTCTTGGAAAATTAATTTCCGAATTGATTGAATCAGCTGAACCCGGTCCACAGGAAGCCATGAGAGCTGTTGGAACAAAAAACTGGTTAGCATCTCTTTTTAGCATCCTACCGCAAATTTGGCCAAATGTCTTATCACAATATTTTTATCGGTTTGAGGTTGCGATCCGCACTTCCCTCATACTCGGATTTATTGGAGGTGGCGGGATTGGGCAGCGTCTTTTTAATGACTTTAAAAGTTTTCAATATTCATCTGTATCGTTGGACGTTTTACTCATCATGGTAATTGTCATTATTGTGGACTCGTTTGGAAGTTATGTTCGGAATAAAGTGATTTGAAGTTGATAAATCAGTACAAAGAAGCAATGACGCTTTGAATGGGGTATGTGTGTAATGATTGAGTTGAAGGATGTAACGGTGTACTATCCAAATACAAATAGACCTGCATTGAAAACAGTAAATCTTCACCTAGTTGAAGGAGAATTTGTTTGTGTGCTTGGCAAAAGCGGTGCGGGTAAATCAACGCTCATCCGTTGTATGAACGGTCTTCAACAGCCAACAAGTGGTGAAGTATTTTTTGATGGAGAACGATTTACAAATAAAACGAGTGAAGAACAGCGCCTCGTACGGAGAGAAGTCGGAATGATTTTTCAGCATTTTAACCTCATTCCCCGCTTGACCGTATTGCAAAATACATTAACAGGGATGTTTGGTTATCGGAGTTCTATGAGGAATTTACTCGGGATCTTTTCGAACGAAGAAATTGACCAAGCAAAACGTGTGTTAGGAGTTGTCGGTCTTTCTGAATTTGAAAATCGTCGGATTGAACATTTGAGTGGTGGTCAAAAGCAGCGTGTTGGAATTGCACGCGCTTTATTACAAAAACCTCGTGTGTTTTTAGGAGACGAACCGGTGGCAAGCTTAGATCCAGGCACGGCTAATCGTATAATCTCTTTATTAAAGGAATTGCATGAGCGCCATGGACTCCTTTCTGTTATGAATCTACATGATGTTGAACTAGCAAAGCAATTTGCTTCAAGAATTATAGCTCTAAAAAGTGGTGAAATCATTTTTGACGGAAAACCTGAACATTTTACTGAAGAAATTTATAGACAAACATACCATTCATGAAAAATATCCATTGAGAGGAAGTAATTGTTTTCTTTTTCGTGAATTGATATAATTTTTTATATTAATAGAAAAGAAGGTACATGCTTTGACGAAAAAGAAATTACAATACTGGCTTATTCAGATCCTTTTGATTTTAACGATTATCTATGTTTCAACGAAAATTACCTTTCTGTTTGAACCAATTGGTGTGTTTTTCTCTACAATCTTTTTTCCAATTTTGATTACTGGATTTCTTTATTTTCTATTAAATCCTGTCGTCAAATTTCTACATCGCCATAAAGTTCCAAAGAGTATAGGGATCATCATTATTTACGTAGCGTTTTTTGGGTTAATAATGTTAGCAGTCGGAAACTTAGTCCCGGTTATTACAAAACAATTTTCAGCCTTAGGTAATGCCCTACCTGGTTATGCCAACCAAGTGATGGACTTTTTTGAGAATGTTACAAAGTCCTCGGAATTTAAGTGGATTCAAGATGAACAACAGGAGCTTTTAAAAACGATTGAAGAAAAACTAATTGCTTTTGCAAATACTCTTCCAAACCGTATAACGGGTGGTATTACGCAAATTATTGGCTTTGTGACGAATATTGCAATTATTCTTGTGACTGTGCCTTTCCTTTTGTTTTATATGTTCAAAGATGGCGACCGTTTCCCTCAAGCAATTGCAAGATTTTTTCCTACCGATTACAGAGATGAGGCTTTAACCATCTTAAAAGAAACCGGTGAGACGCTCTCTGCTTATATTCAAGGTCAAGTTACAGTAGCTCTAGCAGTTGGAACCCTATCATTTATTGGGTATTTAATTATTGACTTACCGTTTGCACTTGTTATGGCATTAATTGTTGCGGTGACGAATATTATTCCGTATGTCGGACCATTTCTCGGTGGTGCACCAGCAGTCATTGTTGGTTTATTTGACTCACCTGCGAAAGCATTGTTAGTCGTTTTAGTGATTGTCGTCGCACAGCAAATTGAAGGGAATGTGCTGTCTCCTCTTATCCTTGGTAAAACATTAGATACACACCCTGCTACGATCATTATTCTTTTACTTGCAGCTGGAAATCTGGCAGGAGTATTAGGGATGATCCTAGCCATTCCAACCTATGCGGTTATCAAAACGATTGTCATCAATATTGTGAAATTCCTGAAAGCCAAGAAAAAGGCCGAACTAACAACAGATGTCTAAATAAAAACCACGGGACTTATGTTCCGTGGTTTGTTAGTCTGATAAAGTACTTTTAAGGCCCATCTCTCCTGCTATTAATTCATAGGATTTGAGCCGATCCTTAGGAGAATGTGTAATGGTTACGATCATTAGTTCATCGGCTTGATATGCTTGTTGAAGCTTAAAGAGTCTGTTCTTTACTTCCATTGGGTCTCCAATGATGACCTTTTGTTTCATTTTTTCAAAACCCTCGTAAAGATTTTTCTTTTCTAGGTATTCCTTCGCTTCTGAAATGGAGGGAATTCCCCCGCTGCCTTCTTTTTTATCTCTTTGCTTCCCCCAGATATAAGAACTTAACGCAATATCCTCGGCTTTTTCCTGTGTTTCAGCACAAATGGCGGAAACAGTAACAATTACTTGTGGCTTGTCTCCTTCATTTCGCGCTACAAAGTTTTTAAGATATTCTCTCACAATCTCTTCGCCGTCATTGTCGCTCATAAATAACCCAAAGGTGTAAGATAGCCCTTTTTCAGCAGCGAGTATAGCGCTCTTTTTGCTTGTTCCCAAAAGCCAAGGAACTGGCGGTGTTTCTGGGATTGGAGCAGCTTTTACGTTTGCAAATTCATGGCCAGGTGGAAAATCAAGATGTATGAAATGTAAAAGCATATCAATTAATTCTGGCATTTTCCAAACCTGTTGCAAAAAATTATCAGATAATGCATTGGTTGCTTCTGCTGAACCACCAGGAGCCCTTCCAATTCCGATGTCAATACGATCGGGAAAAAGTGTTCCGAGCATGTTGTAGACCTCAGCTACTTTATAAGGTTTATAGTGAGGGAGTAAAACAGCGCCAGAACCGATTCGAATTGATTTGGTATGAGCTCCGATAAAACCAAGCATCACCTCAGGTGCAGGACAGGCTAATCCTGTTAAGTCGTGATGCTCAGCAATCCAATATCGAGTATATCCTAATCGTTCCCCTGCTTGGGCTAGTTTCATTGATTCCACCAATGCTTCTTGTGGTGTTTGATTTGCAGAAATGGGAGCTTGATCTAAAATACTTAATCGCATATTTTTGACTCCCTTCTATTCTTTTATTTCACTAAGAGTCAGTCTAAAAAGTCCAATCTGTTCTTTTTCATAAAGATTCGTGATTGAAGTTGAGTATTCCTGGATATTCACTTTACAATCTATATGTTGTTCTGGCACTTTTAAGTGAAAAATTCCTTTGTATAATAATGTTGTTACATCATGGTATTCTTCGGTTGTTACGTTGAAATCAACTTTCACTAACAATAACCCATTTTTTATCTCTTCATCGTAATCTATATCGTTCAATTTATAATCGTTTAAGTATATTGCGGTAACCATTGTCAGCACTCCTCTTTACTATTTCTTATTTCCATCACAATGAATAATCCTCTATAAAATTCTTTACGTTCAATAATTTTTAATCCATTTTGACTAACGAGTTTTTCTGTTTCCCGATTTAAACAACATCCATCACAAACTTTTTTCCATGCAGGAGTGAGCCAATCCTGTAGTTTTGATAAAAATGGATTTCTCATTTTTACATGCTCAAACATGAGAATTGTTCCATTTGGTTTACAAACCCTTTTCATTTCTAGTATCGCTTTTTCAGCGTCTGGAATCGTGCAAAACACAAGTGTTGCTACTACGGTATCGAATGTATGATCTTCAAAAGGTAGTTTTTCAGCACCCGCTTGAACAATGTCAATCGGCACAATAGCTTGTGATTTATTATTAATAGCTCTGCTCGTCATTTGTGAATTAGGTTCGATTGCGGTGACACTTTGAACGTTCTGGTAAAGCGGGAAATTGATACCTGTTCCTGAACCCAGTTCGAGTACTTGTCCAGTTGCTTTTTTGAGCAAACGTCGACGAATCGAGCTGAATTTTCTTTTTTCAAGTGGTTTCATAAAAAAATCGTATAGCGACGGAAATAATGAACTCATTCTTTCAACTCCATTAGCCTCAATTACTTTGATTATATAATAAGTGGGTTATGATTTTCGAATAATTGGTATGCAGTAGGAACATGTAATGCTAAAA
This sequence comes from Fredinandcohnia aciditolerans, assembly GCA_003640645.1. Lineage (GTDB taxonomy): Bacteria > Bacillota > Bacilli > Bacillales > Bacillaceae_L > Ferdinandcohnia > Ferdinandcohnia aciditolerans. Next base: position 47,004 of record QGHH01000021.1, read on the forward strand.
TGGGTAAGATAAAAATAAGCTTGGTTAAGGAGTTGTATGTTTTGAGATTCCAGTGGAATTTAATTTTAGGACTATTATTTGCACTTATTGTAGCAATCTTTGCGGTAGTGAACGTAGATTCTGTAAGAGTTAATTATGTTTTTGGTTATTCAGAAATCCCGCTTATTTTAATTATTTTGGGTTCAGCCTTACTCGGAGGCTTAATCGTGGGAATGTTTGGGATTCTTCGTCAATATAGGCAGCAGCGTCAAATTAAAAAGCTAGAGAAAGAAATTGAACAACTTAAGAGTGTAAAAGTTGAGGAAAAACCAGTAGAGAAAAAAAGTAATGATTCTACGGAAAAGGCTAATGAGGACGAGTCGGAGAATCAAAATCAATGATGCCATTCTTAGAAATGAAGAAGTTATTGGTTGTCATTTTATAAGAGTTCTGTTCTTCATCGAGGTTATGAATACCATAATGTCTGATATGTAAAAGAGTTATGTTCTTCATCAAGGTAATGAAGAACATAAAGGCTCATATTTATAAGAATTTTGTTCATCATCAGGGTTATGAAGAACATTATGTCTGCTATTTAAAACAGTTATGATCTTCATCGAGTTTATGAAGAACATAAACGCTCATATTTAATTGAGTAATGATCTTCATTAAGGTAATGAAGAACATAAAGGCTGTCATTTATAAGAGTTATGTTCTTCATCAGAGTTATGAAGACCATAATGTCTGATATTCAATAGAGTTATGTTCTTCATCAAGGTAATGAAGAATATAAAGACTGCCATTTATGAGAGTTATGATCTTCATCAAGGTTATGAAGAACAAATTGTCTGTGATTTATAAGAGTTATGTTCTTCATCAAGGTAATGAAGAACATAATGTCTTTCATTTATAAGAGTTATGTTCTTCATCAAGGTAATGAAGAACATAATGGCTATTATTTCTAAGAGTTACGTTCTTCATCAAGGTAATGAAGAACAAATTGTCTGTCATTTATAAGAGTTATGTTCTTCATCAAGGTAATGAAGAACATATGACACTCATTTATAAGAGTTAAGGTCTTCAACGAGGCAACGATGATTATAATGGTTGCCAGTTTTAGAAGAAATATAGTCTTCAACTCATGGTTACCGTTATTTTACCTTCACTACATCCGCCGGCTCCAATAATCCCATTTCTAAGCAAGTTTCAAGGAGCAGTGCTTTTCGTTCTTTCTGAAATTGAATTTCAATTCTTTCACCAGTAACAGACAAGATTGTTCCGTGTCCAAATACACGATGCTTTACAGCCATTCCCTCTTCGATGTCGTCTCCCTTTTTAATCGAATTTGGATTATAAGGGACAACCGTCTTTTCACGGACCGGCTTCTTCTTTTGTACGGCCTGCTCGACTCTGACCGGTGGAGAGATGATATTTTTTACATTTGCGACAAATCGTGAACCTGTAACGTCTTTTCCATTTTGTTTTTTATAGGATAATAGTTCGAGTTCCTGTTCCGCGCGTGTCATTCCTACATAAAACAACCGGACAGCCTCTTCCATTAAATTACGGTTCCCATCTTTATATGCATTAATCTCGTCATGTGAAGGAATCACTCCTTCTATCAAATCAATCATATACACCTTTTTAAACTCAAGCCCTTTTGAACTGTGAAAAGTAGAAAGGGTAATGGCATCTTTATTCTTATTAAACTTTGACGTCTTTAATAGATTTTCTAAATGCTTTAGTCGTTCAGCGAATTGTTCCATTGTTTCAAGAGTATCTGCTATTTCCTCAAGTGTTTGAAGTACACCAAATAAATAATCCGTTTTAAATCCAAGCTTCTTACTCATTTCTTTAAGTGTTTTATCGTAACCAAGTTGATTTCTTATGAGTTTTATCGCCTTAAGTGGCTTTGTCCCTTTCATTTGTTGGAAGGTTTTTTTGCATGCTTGAATTTGTTTAGTTTGATAATCTTTTAAACCTTTATTTTGTAGCAGTTGATCGAAGATGGATTCCGTTGGCTTCTTTTTTGCTATTTCGAACAATTGTTCTCTTGATAGAAAAAATCCACATTTCGTATATATTTGTTCAAAAATATCGATTCGTTTATCTGTATACGTCATCCTCATAAAATTTAATACATCTTTAACGACCCAATGCGAAAAGAAACGATTATCTGAGTCCTTGATATAAAAAGGAATTTGACTCCGATCAAGCTCATTGATTAAATTGATGGAAGATGAATTATTCCGATATAGTACAGCGACATCCTTCTTCTCGTCTACACGATCAATTTCTTGGACGATGTATTTTGCTTGAAACCGATAATCCTCAAATTCTTTAATCTCAATCGGCTTTTGATTCGGATTTTCGGTGAACATATTTTTATCATAACGGTCTTTATTTCGCTTAATAAAACGATTAGCTACATGAACAATGTCCTTTGACGAACGATAGTTCTGTTCCATTTTAAGGATAACGGCGTTTGGATAGACTTTTTTAAAATCAAGTAAATACTTCGGCTCCGCTCCTCTCCAAGAATAGATTGATTGATCATCATCCGCCACAACATATAAGTTTTGGTGGGGCTTCACTAGCTTTTCAATAATCGCATGCTGAACAAGCGAGGTATCTTGGCTTTCATCTGTTAGGAGGTAATCATAGCGATTTTGATATTTCCTCAGAATAGGTTCATCATTTGAAAATGCATCATTTGCTATCGTCAGCATGTCATCATAATCAAGTAAAAGATGATTATGATTTGCATTTTTTATCTTTTCATATTCCTCAAAAATGGCTTCGACTAATGGAATATCACACTCAATCTTATCCCACTCATCACGAGGAAGTAGCTTGTTTTTAATATAACTAATATAGGTGGTTAACTCTTCAAGCTGTTCTTCCGTAATGTTCTCACCATTCAATGATTTAAAAATTTGCCGTAACAGTTGTTTTTTATTAGGTCCACCTTCTTGATTTCCTTCAATTAATTGATATGAAATTTGTTGTTTATACAAATAATCTCGTACGACCTGGAATGCCAAACTATGAATGGTTGAAAAATCCACTGTGTCTAGGGATTGTTCCGGGAAGAAGCGTGCAAATCGATCTTTCATGTCAGCTGCGGACGCACGGCTAAAGGTTACAGCCTTAATTCGTGAAGGATGGACTCCTTCTTCTTCAATTAAATACCCAATTCTCATAATGGTTGTGGTTGTTTTACCCGAACCAGGTGATGCTAATAAGAGCAAAGGTCCCCTTCTATGAAGGACGGCCTGTTTTTGAACATTATTTAATTGGACACCAAGCTGTTCCTTTTTTCGATGAAAAAAGCTTTCCCCTTTATTCATGTTAGCACACCTCCTTTTTACTCAAAATACAATTATAAAGTCTATTAATTTTATTGACAAGGATGTTGAAATCCAAACAAGCTATGACATAAAACAAGGGTATAATTGGTACTTTATAGAGAGAAGAAATTTGAGGTGATTATCTTGGATTATCGAATTGAAAAAGATACCATGGGCGAAATAAAGGTTCCAGCTGATGCATACTGGGCTGCCCAAACCCAACGAAGCAAGGAGAACTTTCGAATTGGGACGGAAAAAATGCCACAAGAAGTGATTGAAGCCTTTGCGATTTTAAAACGAAGTGCCGCCATTGCAAATGAAAAGCTAGGGAAGTTAAATGCCAATAAAACTAAAGCGATTATTTACGCGTGTGATGAAATTTTATCAGGAAAAATAGTTGACCATTTTCCGCTCGTTGTATGGCAAACAGGCAGCGGTACGCAAAGTAATATGAATGTAAATGAAGTCGTCGCTAACCGCGCTAACCAATGGTTAAAGGATAACGGGATTGATGAACGAATTCACCCAAATGATGACGTTAATATGAGTCAAAGCTCAAATGATACCTTCCCAACGGCCATGCATATTGCTGGTGTGAAAGCTATTAATGAACGCCTCCTTCCTGTTATTCAAAAGTTGCAGACAACATTAGAAGACAAGGAAAAAAAATTTGCTAACATTGTAAAAATCGGAAGAACTCATCTTCAAGATGCTACACCATTAACACTCGGTCAAGAAATAAGTGGTTGGGTTCACATGTTGAAACGATCTAAGGAAATGATCAAGGAGTCTACCGAAAAAATGCTCGCCCTTGCCATAGGTGGGACGGCAGTAGGTACGGGGATTAATGCTCACCCTTTGTTTGGGGAGAAAGTAGCGAAGGAAATTGCAGAACACACGAAGCTTGGCTTTTATTCATCCGAGAATAAATTCCATGCGTTAACCAGTCATGATGAAATCGTATTTGCTCACGGAGCATTAAAAGGATTGGCAGCTAACTTGATGAAAATTGCCAATGATGTCAGATGGCTAGCAAGTGGGCCACGTTGTGGGATCGGTGAAATAACAATCCCGGAAAATGAGCCCGGTAGTTCGATTATGCCAGGGAAAGTAAATCCGACTCAAAGTGAGGCACTTACAATGGTTGCGGTTCAAGTCATGGGAAATGATGCAACAATCGGAATCGCAGCGAGTCAAGGCAATTTTGAGCTTAATGTGTTTAAACCAGTGATCATTTATAATTTCCTTCAATCCGTTAGACTTTTAGCTGATTCGATGGAATCGTTTAATACCAACTGTGCCGTTGGTATTCAGGCAAATGAGGCAGTTATCTCTAAATACCTGCACGAATCTTTGATGCTTGTTACGGCATTAAACCCACATATCGGCTATGAAAAAGCAGCGAAAATTGCGAAGCATGCTCATAAACACGAAACTTCTTTAAAAGAGGCTGCCATACAGTTAGGAATTCTAACAGAAGCTGAGTTTGATCAATATGTAAAACCTGAACAAATGGTACATCCAAAGGAATAAAAAATAGCCTTCCACACTCGGAAGGCTATCATTTTTATAACTGAGAAAATTGCTCTACTAATTCATTAAATTTCTTTAATGAGTTTTCAATTGGGTATGGAGTTGTAAGGTCTACCCCTGTCTTTTTCAACAATTCTAGCGGGTAGTCGGAGCTGCCGCTTTTTAAAAATTGAAGATAAGAAGTGAGTGTTGTTTTGTCCCCTTCTAAAATTTTGGTAGCAATATGAATCGCTGATGCAAACCCAGTTGCGTATTTATAAACGTAAAATGGTCGGTAGAAATGTGGGATTCGGGACCAACCATATTTTACTTCATCATCAAACACAAGGTCCTCACCATGATACTCTCTAAATAATCCCTCATATACTTCACTAAACGAGTCAACATTTAAAGGCAATCCTTGTTCTGCCATTTCGTGCGTTTTCTTTTCGAACTCCGCAAACATCACTTGGGTAAAGAAAGTTCCTTTAAATTTATCGATAAAGTGATTGATTAAGAATTTCTTAACCTCTTCATTTGCTTCATTGTTCAATAAGTAGTTGATCAAAAGAACTTCATTAACTGTTGAAGCTACCTCAGCTACAAAAATACTGTAACGTGCGGTAATTTGCGGTTGATGCTCAGAACTTAGCTTACTGTGTACGCCATGGCCACATTCATGAACCAATGTAAATAAGCTGTCTAAGTCATCCTGATGGTTCAACAAAATATATGGATGTACACCATACACACCTAGATTATAGGCTCCAGAACGTTTTCCAGGCGTTTCCCGTACATCGAAATAACGCGAAGTTCTAAAATCCTTCAGTGTTTGAATATAATCTTCGCCTAATGGAGCAAGTGCACTGCACATAATTTCAAATGCTTCATCATACGAAATATCCTTCTTTGCCCCGCTAACGAGTGGTACACTTAAGTCATACTGACGAAGCTCATCAAGACCTAATTTTTCCTTGCGGATGCTTGTGTATTTGTGCATGGCACTGATGTTTTTCTTTGTTGTTTCGATTAGGTTTTCATAGACATCTTTTGGAACATTATCTCCGAATAATGCTTTTTCAAGTGCCGATGGATAATGACGTAGTTTTGAAATGGTCACATTATTTTTAATCGCGGCAGATAAAGTCGAAGCAATTGAATTTTTTAAATGAACATATGGCTCATAATAGGCTTTATAAGCTTCTTTTCGCTTTTCGCGATCCTCATCCTCGATCAGCTTTGCATACATTCCTCTCGTTAACTCTACCTTCTTACCGTCATCCTTCGTGATTTTACCAAAGCGAATATCCGCATTATTAATCATACCGTATGTTGTACTTGGTGCAGAAAGTGCCTCACCTAATTGTGAGAGAATCTCTTCTTGGTCTTTGTTTAAAACATGTGGTTTGTACCGGTACGATTCAAGTAATTCTTTTTCAAAGTACTGAAGTCCTTCTTCCTCGGCAATGTAATGCTTTAACGTTTCTTCCTCTAAGCTTAATAAGAACGGCATGAAAAAGGAATTCTTCGTGCTCACCTTTACACTAAGCTGTTTAGCTCGGTCTAAATAGGATTGTGATTTGGTAACTCGTGTATCTTCATCGACCTTTAACATAGCATATGCAAAAAGCTTGTTAAAATGGAAAGAGAGTCTTTCACTCAAGGTTAAATACTCACATAACGAATGTCCGTCATGAATATTGCCATCAAATTTTCCTAGCTCCTCCCCCATCTTTTCAATGAGTTTGTAGTCTTCCTCCCATTTGCTTAGATCAGAATAGAGATCATTTAAATTCCATTTCTCCTGTTCAGGCACATCAGTTCGAGATGAATAGGTAGTTGTCATCGCAATTCTCCTTTGAATTAAATTGAAATTACTTTTATTATGTAAGAAAGAAATATATGATATGAGATAGATATGTTTCATTATATTTTATATGAATTACATAAATTTGTAAAAAGTGAAAGGATGTTCATACATGGCGAACAAATTGCCTCATGTAGAGGACTCAGGTGGAACTGTATATCTCCCACCAAAAAATGAGTATGAAACATTTATTGATGATGCCCACTATGAAGAGAAGGTTCGAGAATGGGGCCTTTCAGTGAAAAAGGAATACTGGTACAAAGAAAGAACACATCAGCGAATTGTTACAATCAAAGGATATGAGGTGTACGGTAAGACTGGGGAACACAATACAATCGTCCTTGAATTTCAAGATGGGAATCTCACTTGTATTCACCCTGCCTATTTAAAAGAGATGCAGTCGCCAAGCTTTACAAAAGCTGCTATTTCAGACGCAAATGTATCTCAGCCGAAGACAAAGGAAACTGTGAGCAAGGTAGTTGTAGAGAAGCCGGAAACAACCGAAAAAAAACCAGCAGTTAAAAAAGAAAAACAACCCGAAAAGAAAGTGAAAAAAGAAAAAGCACCAAAAATTGAACTGCCAGCAGATAAGGTTCATTTTACCGCTAAGGTTAAGCAATTCGCGTTAACATGGAACCATTTTAATGAGGATAACGATGAAGTCATTGTTCTTGAGAATGTGGTTATTCAGCAAGAAAAACCAGTTGAAATTGGACTGGCTTGGTGTTCTCATTCAAAGACATTAAAGAAATTAGAGCTTGAACCCGGGAATACCCTTGAATTTGATGCCAAAATCGTGAAAAAGCGACTTGCAAAGGGTAAGGACGTTGAAGAAGAGTTTATCATTGAAGACCCCGTTCACTATAAAATCAACAATCCATCAAAATTAAAGAAAAGCTAAAAGAGCATTTTGTTCTTTTAGCTTTTTTGGGGATACTTCTTTTGATAGTGTGAGAGTGCCAGTAACGGGAATATATACCGGTAGCTGTGATAGTGAATATAAAAATCCCCTGCCATCCCCTGCCCTTTCGGATAGTTTGTCGTCCAGTCATCTTTGTCTACATTTTCTAGAAGAAATCGAATCCCATTATCAATGGCTTTTGTTCGTTTTTCACTTACTGAAATAAGGGCATCCAGCGCCCAAGCGGTATGTGTTAATGTACTTGTTTTTAAAGGAACATATTTATTTTTACTATCGCTCCTACAAGATTCACCCCAGCCTCCATCCTGATTTTGAATGGACTCAAGCCAGATAATCGCTTTTTTTATAGCTGAATACGTTGGAAGCACACCAACAGCTCGTAATCCTGTGACCGCTCCCCATGTTCCGTATATATAACAGATTCCCCATCGCCCATACCATGAGCCATTTTTCTCTTGGTTGTTTGTTAGCCATCTGATGGCCGATTTTATAGAAGGATGTTCTTTAGGCAGATTTGTATATTTACCCAGATACTCAAGTGTTCGGCCAGTCACATCTGCTGAAGATGGATCTGTTAAAATATATTCTGCTTTTTCAATCGGTAACAAGCTTAGTAGCTTACTATCCGTATTTTTTTCAAAAGCTGGCCATCCCCCATCATCGTTTTGCATGGTCATAAGCCATTGTAATCCTAGTTGCCAAGATTGTCTGTTAATGGGTTCATTTTTTACCGTTCTTGCTATTGATCGCAGTGAAGAAGTTGTATCATCCACATCTGGGTGTATGGTGTTCATGTCTGCAAAACCCCATCCGCCAGGAAGACCTGTTGGATTCTGGATTGCCCAGTCTCCATATTTGAAGTGTTGACGATTAAATAAATAAAGATTTGCTTTTTTAATCATTGGATCGGATGCCGGTACCCCTGCTTCTTGTAAGGCATACCCAAGAAGCGAAGTATTCCATATATCTGCAGTGGTGTATTGCATATGGATATGGCCATTTATTTCCGTTTTCATTGACTTTAAGCCGTTAACCGCATTTCTAATCAATACATGATTTTTGGGATAGCCCAAGGAAAGTAATGCAAAAATCATGAGAAATGTCGAACTAAAATAACCTAGAAAAGTTCCATCAGGCTCTTTCCGGCGTAGCATGTATTGTCTTGCTTGTTCCAGTGCTAATTGGTGAAGATGTGTAGGTAATCCAATTAAACCTTTTACTGCCTGCTGAATTCCAGAGTAAAATGACCGCCATTCGGGTGAATGTCGAAATTCAAAGACATCTTCTTCTCTTTTACTGGTTAATTCAGATAAATCTGGACTATTTTTTGTTCTGAGTTGAAACTTTTTATCAGCAAGAATCATAATTGGCGTGAGATTTGCCCTGCCGAATTCTGAAAAACTATAAAAATGTATAGGAAACGAAGTGGGAAGAAGAATTATTTCAAGTGGTAGCGGGAAAAATGTTGGCCACTTCTGCTGCCCTGTTAAGGCTAGCATGAATTTTGTGAACATATGGGATTTCTTAAGACCTCCATTTTTTACTATAAACGATTTCGCACGTTTCATTCTTGGGTCTGATTTTTTAATAAGACCTGAATATAGAAGTGCATAATATGCCTCCACAGTCGCGGATAAATTTCCATCTCCTTCATCATAAAAAAGTTTCCATGCCCCATTCTTTTCTTGCCTACTTAAAATCCTTTCTGTTAATTGTTGAACTAAGTTCTCATCATTTATTTCAAGGCTACTTAATAAAATAATCATATAACAATCGGTTGAAATTCCTGTTTCAAACGGATACTTCCATGAACCATTTGGAGACTGGTCCTTCCTAACTTTTTCAATCAGATCATGTAATTTGATATTAACCTTGTCTAACATAAAACACCTCCCTTCAACCTACTCCATACATATTCAGCGTAATCCGCGAGCATTCATAGAGGAGGTCAACACAGATGTGCAAATTTTTCCAAAAAAAGAAGCTCCCACTCTCTGAATCTCTTTTGCAAATCAAAAAAGCGCTTAAAAGACGTCAAAGACAAAAAATGATGCCATCACTTTCAGTAGAAGAGCAGTATTTGATTCAGCGAATACATGCGATAACGGGAAGTCTCAATTTGAATAATATTACGAGGACAAAAGCATATCTGGATTTCTATCATGCTCACCCTGAAATCCATTGGGCATTCCTTGGACATATGGTGTCCAGGAATGGAGGGTGGAATATGACAGATTTAAAAGGTGGCCAGCTTTCAAGATTGTTAACACAGAAAGAAGCAGAGTCTTATTTTTCTTTTTTGGAACGGGGGAACTGGTTAATTTTTCAGGATGCTTTTCCGCAATTCTTACTCTATGAGGCTAGTAAACAATATCGGAGAAATTTATTTTACCTGCTCCCTCATTTTCATGTTTCGATTTTTATGGAAACGATGTGGAATTATTTCTGGGTGAAACAAGACACATATCTATTAACAATGGCTCAAATAATTAACGAGCAAAGCTATCTTGAAAAGCGAATCATCTCTAACAGCATGTATAAAAAAGAAGTCCTCGATACATTGCAATTTAAGTTGCAGGATTTATTCGATTTAAACCATATTCTTTTTCCGTTCGAAGAAAAAGGAAAAACTCACTTGATCGGTCAAACCCTCCATCACTTTAAAAGTGTTCGAGAACGTATTTTGTTAGGAAAACGATTGTATGCCATTTTATTTAGGGATAAAGAGAGGCTGAAACAAGTGGAGATGTGGGCTAATAAAGTCCAACATACAGGGTCTAGAAAGGATTACTGGCCGCATATTTTTAATCAAGTGGATGAAGGCTTGCCTGGTACATTATTAAAATCACGTGTGAGATCCTGTGAACTTACAAAAGGTTCTCCAAGAATATATAGCCCGCGATTGGAATTGGCTTGGAAAAATAGAAAACATAAGCCTGTTGAAATTGGGGATTGGTATAAGGATTGGGAAGTTATTCATTACCTTATGGATGATAACGAATACGTGGATGGAGAGATACAAAATGAATATTGTAAAACGCTTGAAAAATTCGAACTCGCAGCAATTGCTAAGAAGGCCATTTCCATTTTGGACTAATTTTGGCCTATTAGTTACCGTCCTTTTGGGTACTCTTATTGGGACATATCTTGACCTATATTTTGTTGGTAAAGGCTTGTACTCTTTTCCGAAGCGTCCTTTTCCTGAAGTGTTTTCCGTTAATGTAGGATTTACCCTACTAGGTTTACCAGTAATGTTAGTTGTATTTCTATCGATCTGTCAAAAACTGAAATTGTTTGGAAAGCTTGTTGCTGTGTTAGTACTTGCTTCTACCATGGCTTGCGGAGAAAAAATGTCTGAAGACTTCGGCTGGTTTGTTCACGATATATCTTGGAAACATGCCTATTCACTCTTTGGATATACAGTCTATTTATTACTAATGCTTGTTGTTTATTATGTTGTAACAACGAAAAAAACCTGACTCAATAGGGTCAGGTTTTGCCTTTATGATCCTAAAACAAGTTTGCTTCTTTTTTTACTTAGGGATGCATTCACCCCTTGGCTTTGCAACTTAATTAGGATTTGGTGAATTGTTTTTTTCGTCATTGCTTTTTTTGCAGCTGCTGTTTCCTTCGACATTCCTTCGGTAATAGGTTCTTTCATATTTTTAAGACTCCTTTAGGAATAAAGATTTCGATTTTCTCTTTGTTTTTCCTCATTCAAAAATTCAATAAAAAAATGCAGAGCAAGCTTAGGCTGACTTTGCAGTCTCGAAATATAGTCTTTCTGGCGCCCTTCTGTTACAACATCACTCTTTTTAATTCTTTCAATGATATATTCGGAGGATATATCCTCAATTTCTTTTTTCTTAAATTTTGCTTCCTTTGATAATGCAAATCCAATAGCTCCCAGTATTGCATATATAACAAGTGATGGAATTGCTTCATTTGTAAATGGCATGAAAAATAATAAGAATCCTAAGTTGATAAGTGAAATCGTGATCAATGGAAATGACCAGAATATATATTTAGAGGTTTTATCCATGATCGGACTAATTTTCTTATGTAGCTGCTCAAGCTCCTTCGTAATAAATAATGGTAAATTTTTCGTTGTAAATATATTCATTATGTACTCTCCTTCCTTTTTAGAGGATGAGAAAAAGCCTATATCTTAATCGATATAGGCCTCAAAAGACAAAAAAGACCTATACCGTGTTATTGGTAAGGTCTTGCTAACAACATGATAGTTGCCAACAAAGCCGAGAGAACGATTCTCTGTATTGACGACTTTGCTGTTAAAGCTACTCCCCTTAAGGGTATTAAGTTTAAATATTTGATACTCATATTTTAACATATTAGCGTTTTCCCAACAACCCTTTAATGTATTGAGAGGGAAATCCTTCTCATTTAGGACTTTCGTTTCTTCAAAAATAGCAGATGTTCCACTAAAATAAAAAAACCTTCCGACTATGGAAAGTTTTGATTGAATTCATTTATTGAGTTTTTCGAGGATTGTGTCACGGAATGGTACTTCTTACGCTTTAATGATATCTGCGATACTACCATTAGTGGTGGAAATTAGGTCATCTACTTTTATCTCCACTTGCATTCCGATTTTACCTGCACTTACAACAATACGATCAAGATCGTTAGCATGTTCGTCAATAAAAGTTGAATATGCTTTTTTCATACCAACCGGAGAACACCCACCTCTAATGTAACCTGTATGTTTTTGGATATCCTTAACCGGTATCATCTCTACTTTTTTAACACCGGAGACGGTTGCTGCTTTTTTAAGATCAAGTTCTTCCTCAACTGGAATCACGAACACAAAGATGTCCTTTGTATTGCTGTGAGCAACAAGTGTTTTATAGACTAGTTTGGGGTTTATTCCGACCTTTTTTGCCACAGAAACCCCATCAATTTTTCCATCATTGCTCTCATATGTATAGATTTCATATGGAATTTTTTTTGAATCTAGAATTCTCATGGCATTTGTCTTTGTTTGTCCCTTTGCCATTATTTGACCTCCAATAAAAGATATGTAGGTTTATGATAATAATAGTTGATCGGAAAAGCTATGCTTATAATGGCACCGCTTTTCCTGAAAATTTTACCAGCCTTTCCTTGTAGACAATGTTGTTATATGTGCAAGATGATGATTAGCATGCCAAGCGCAGAATCCTAAAAATACACCTAGTTTCATTTCGCCACCTTCTGGATGAACATAGGTCAGTTGGAATTCGCCCTTTCCGAAGTTTTGTAGAAGAGTCACCCATCGCTTGTGAACACCTTCGATAATCGCTAATGAAGCATCAACTGGTAGAGTCGAATCTGCAAGCTTTGCCCACTCAGCTTCGTCATACGGTTTAACAACTGGATTATTTTCTGTTGCTGCTAATTTAAAACGAATATATGAATTCATCGATGCGTCTGCAATATGGTGAACAACCTGTCTAAGTGTCCATCCACCTTCACGATAAGGTGTATCAAGCTGTTGGTCTGTGAAATCCTTCACTGCTGCCCTTACCAATTCTGGTAATTTCTCAATCTCCTTAATCCAATTGGTGATTAATTCTTCTGTTAAATTCCCCTGAAATTGGAATTCTCCTATCGGATAACGTTCATCCATTCATATTCCCCTCCTGAAAATTCAATATATTTAAGGCTTATTCCCATTTTAACAAATACTTGGAAAAATTTCTGCTACACATACTCCGAGGATTTTAGATAGAGATTAAAGTATATATGAGAAAAAAGGAGGAATTAAGATGTATCGAAATTTAATAATGACAGTTTGCTTACTTGTGTTTGTTCCAATCCCTATCTTTGCAGAAAGCCAACATTCTATAAAAGCAAGCTTTATACGAGATGGTGATGTTTGGTTATTCATGAATGACAAAGAAATTCAAATTACTACATCAAAAAACGTATACTCTAAGCCTTCTTGGTCCCAAGATGGAAAGTGGGTTTTATATCAACTCTCTACACCATCAGAGTTTGAAAAGGACCAACAACAATCTGAGATATGGGCTTATCATGTAGAAACTGGTGAGAAACAGAAATTATTCTATGATGGCTATGCACCAACCTGGTCTCCGACGAAAAATGTGGTCGCTTTTAATGCAAGTGGAATCCTAGATATCTCTGATCTTATCCGTTTCTATAATATTGCAACAGGTGTGCATGGCTTCAGTTGGCTTCCAGATGGAAGCGGCTTCCTCCTTTCATCCTCAGGTGTATTGCAGCCTGACGGATGGACAAGCGCGACACTTTATACAAAAAAGGTAAACGATAATTACCATGACATTGATTTATATGGTGGGGTTGAACGTTTTTTTCAACTTCCGCGAGAAGTTGGAACAACGAAGGAAAATAAATTAATTGCTGTGTTTGCGGATCATTTTGAATACTCACCAAGTAAAAAATGGATCTCTTTTATCGTTTCTCCTACTGCATCCTGGTCGATGGACAGCAATATGCTTTGCGTGATTGATAGCAGAGGGGAAAATTTTGAAGTATTGGATGAGATCATTTTTGGAGTAGGTAAACCGAAATGGTCCCCAAGTGCAGATACACTTGCGTATATTGCAGGTGGCGGAAGAATTGTCTTTGGCTTTAAAAACAAAGATTTAAAAGTTCGGGAAATGCCAGTTTCAAATACGTATACTCCAACAGACTATGCAGAACTGGATTTCGATTGGGTATCAAATGAATCGATTGTTGTCTCTCGTGTCCACGAACAGGAATGGACCAATGATTTTAGCAAGCACCCCCGTCCTTATCTTGTTCGTATTGATTTAAAAGCAAATAATCAAATAAAAATAACCGATCCTCCTAGTGGTTTTGGAGACTTTAGTCCACAATTTGTCCCTTCTATTAATAAACTGGTATGGACTAGAGGCACATCTATCCTTGATCATAAAAGAACACTTTGGAAGGCAAATCCTGATGGTACTGATGCTAAGGAGTGGATTCACGATATAGATGAAATTGTTTTTTACAACGGTGAATAGGCGAATCTATCAGGATTCGCCTTTTTATATGATTTTCACATAAAAGGTACGTGTTCGTGGGCCATCAAACTCACAAAAGTAAATACCTTGCCATGTCCCTAATAGTAAACGTCCTTCTGTCACAATTACGTGTTGTGATGCGCCAACAGTACTTGCCTTCATATGAGCTGCAGTGTTTCCCTCCATATGACGGTCTAGCTCATGATGCCATGGGTAGACCTCATCGAAACGACGTAACATATCCCGTTTTACATCAGGGTCCGCATTTTCATTTATCGTTATTCCAGCTGTTGTATGGGGGCAATATACGACCACTACGCACCCTTTCATTCCACTTTGATCAACTACCTCTTGGACTTTATCTGTTACATCGATCATTTGGTCTCGCTTATTTGTTTGTATAGTGAACTGTTGCAACATGATTAATTTGTCTCCTTCATATTATCCAAAGAATAAATCAAGTATGTTTGATGCTTTCGAAGAATCCCTGTTGTAAAACTCAGAGTATCCACAATTCTTACAAAATACCACAGTAAAACGATTATTTTGTATATCTAACATTTTTGTAATGCCTGAACCTGTCATCGAAACATCCTTCGTTCCGGCATTCGTACTTCCACATTTAACGCAACCCTTACTTTGCATAAAATTCCCTCCATTAACTTTTGATATTATTGTTTACGGATATATGGGAAAATAGTTTCAATATTTTTGATTTATTATTTGTGCAAGAGCCAGGTCGATTGTAGGATAGCTAAAAATAAAACCTTCTTTTACAAGGCGTTCTGGAATAACCCACCTACTTTTTAAAATTAATTCCGTTTCCGTTCGAATAAAAATCGCACCAAGTTCAAGAAGCCAAGCTGGTGCAGGCAAGCCTAGTCTCCGATTGAAAGCTCTTTTAAGAGCATTCATCAAATCACGATTTGTAATAGGGTTCGGTGTTGAACAATTAAATACCCCTGTTAAGTGGTTGTGGTCCTGAACGTAAAGAATGATTTTGAACAAATCCTCAATATGAATCCAACTGAATCTCTGAGTCCCAGGACCCTGAATTCCACCTAGTCCAATGCGAACTAAATTTTTATATGGTATCATTACCCCTCCATCTGAACCAAGGACGATCGAAATACGTAGTGCTACTTGCCTTGTATTCGGTAATGTAAAGGAAAAAAAGGCCTCCTCCCATCTTTTTGCTACTTCCACTGAGAAACCAGTACCAATTTCCCCGTTTTCCTCGGTCATCGGTCTGTCCTCCGCGTGGCGATAGATAGTAGCTGTACTAGAATTAATCCATAATGCGGGTGGATTGTTACATTCTTTAATTGCATCCCCCAATAGTTTTGTCGTTTCAGTTCGTGAATTGAGAATTTCTTGTTTATTTTTCTCATTGTATCTGCAATTGACGGACTTTCCGGCAAGGTTTATCAGCATGTCGGCATCCTCTAAAGCTTGTATAATCCCCGTTTTATCCTTCCACGTTATGTTTGGTGCATTTCTAGAAATAACCTTAACTTCATAGCCAAGTTCAGTGAATTTTTTATTAAAATAAGTACCCACAAACCCAGTACCACCCGCAAGGACGATTTTCTTTTTCATTGGTCCATCCCCTTTTTCTATATGTATAAATAGTTTACCATTTTATGGTGTTGGTTTGGAAAAATGAGTATAATAGATTTGAAATGAAATAGAAAGGTTGTGAAGTATGATTTACAAGGAACGAACGGAATCTATTGTAATCAGAATTATGAAATTGCTACAAAGTAGAGACGAATTACAAGAAAAACAATATTGTTCAAATCTGATTAAGGGATATGAAGGAGAAGTTTTGTTTGATTCCTATACTAGCAAGTTAGCATGCGATTGTTTAGTCATCAATGATTTATTACTCCAATATAACAACACCACGTTCCAAATTGACACCCTGATAATTACCCCAGACAAACTCTATATTTTTGAAGTGAAAAATTATGAGGGTAATTATTTTTTTGAATCAGACATCCTTTACAAGAAACCAAAAAAAGAAATCTACAATCCACTTATCCAGCTTCATCGTAGTGAGTCTTTACTGCGCCAACTGCTCCAAAGTTATGGTTTTACAATACCGGTTCAAGCTTACGTAGTATTTGTAAACCCCGCTTTCACCCTATACCAAGCACCACTGACAAAACCTATTATCTTTCCAACACAATTACATGCATTTTTCCAAAATCTAAATAAGTCGACTGCAAAGTTAAATAAGAAACATAAAGTACTAGCGGAAAAGTTAGTTTCATTGCATATGGAGGAGTCTCCGTACAGTACATTACCGAAATATAAGTATAGTGACTTACGGAAAGGGATATGTTGTGTGAATTGTAGATCATTATCTGTGAATATTGTGGGAAGAAAGTGTATTTGCCAAAACTGTGGTAATGAAGAAATGGTTGTGGATGCTGTAAAACGTAGCACGGACGAACTAAAATTATTTTTCCCTGAATTGAAGATCACAACAAATATTATTCATGATTGGTGTCAGATTGTGGAGTCTAAACGACGAATTGGTAGGATATTGGATAAGTTTTATACTAAAAACGGATTGCACCAGTGGACTTATTATGATTAATATAACTTAAATTTATAATAAACTTTTATATTTATTGCATGAGGAACACAATATGAGGTTTTTTGATGAGTTAAGTACTTCATCGAGCGCATGAAGAACATAACATAAGCATCATTGACAAGTTAAGTACTTCATCGAGCGCATGAAAAACATAACATAAGCATCATTGACAAGTTAAGTACTTCATCGAGCGCATGAAGAACATAACATGAGGTTCATTGACGAGTTAAGTACTTCATCGAGCGCATGAAAAACATAACATAAGCATCATTGACGAGTTAAGTACTTCATCGAGGGAATGAAGAACATAACATGAGGTTCATTGACGAGTTAAGTACTTCACCCAGGGAATGAAGAACATAACATAAGCATCATTGACAAGTTAAGTACTTCATCGAGCGCATAAGGAACATAACATGAGGTTCTTTGACGAGTTAAGTACTTCACCCAGTGCATGAAGAACATAACATAAGCGTCATTGACGAGTTAAGTACCTCATCGAGCGCATGAAGAACATAACATAAGCGTCATTGACGAGTTAAGTACTTCATCGAGCGCATGAAGAACATAACTCAAACTTCATAAATAGTTATGTACTTCTTCCAGGGTATGAAGTACAAAATTCAAGCCCTGTTATGAGTTAAGTACTTCATTCAATACCCTAGTTATTAACCAAAACAGGCACCCACAAGTGGGTGCCTGCATTTCAGTACTCTATATCGATGAAGCTTGTTTATTGATCCACGGATGTAAGCGGGTATATAACAGCATGAAGATTGTTGCTACGATCAAGCCTTTTAGTAAGTTGAACGGTAGGATTGCGTAAACCACCATTTTGAGTGCCTCTGGTGATGACATCGCCGGGATATTCAAGAAAAAGTTGAATGCCGGTAAGAAGACATAATAGTTAAGAACACTCATGATGATTGCCATCATGGCTGTGCCGCCAATTAATCCGATTGTTAAGCCTAATTTTGTTTTTAATAGTTTAAAAATGTAGTAGGTTGTTAGAACAAAGATTATCCCTGCTACAAAGTTTGAGATGTGACCGACGGGTACACCTGTTTCACTGCCGGTAATAAAATAATCAATCATGTTTTTGAATAATTCAACTAAGATACCGGCCATCGGTCCAAAAATAAGTGCTGCGAGTAAAGCTGGAACATCACTAAAGTCGACGTTCAAGAAGCTTGGGAATGTTGGCAATGGAAAATTGAAGAACATGAGAATGTACGAAATCGTACTCAACATTGCAATTGCCACAAATTGACGTAAAGGTATTTTTTTCATTTTTCTTTCCTCTCCTCTTTTGTCGATCCACCTCAAAAGAAGAAAGGTTCAGCTTGTTAAGACATACCCAAATAAAAACCCCCAAGAATGGTTTCTTGAGGGAGTTTAGGTAAAGGCATGCTTAATAAACGTTCAAAACGTTAAAATTTTTGAACGCGCAGAACCTCCATCTTCTCCCATCCAGACTATACTGTCGGCTTTGGAATCGCACCAAATCCTGCCTTGCGGCTCGCGGGCTTAGAGAATAATCTCATCACCGCCGGTCGGGATTTTCACCCAGCCCCGAAGATAGATCATTATTTAATTATACATTATTTTATCAAGTTTATAGATTATTGTGAAGCAATTTGCTTCTAGTCGCCCAAATAATATAAAATGGTACCTATTTCTTGAGCAAGAGCATTTACTTTCCATCTACAACTTCTTTTAATATCTCATACGAACGTTTTTGTTTATTCGGATCATAGATGTATGAAACGGCCATTAGTTCATCGACATTATATTTTTCCTGGAAGCTTGTTAATTGGTTCCGGATGGAATCTTTGCTTCCTAATAATGTAACACTGGACATAGAAGTGGCCATTTCTTTTTCAGGTTGATTCCAAAGTTCATCCATGTTATCAACGGGTGGCTGTAATGGGGTTTGTGTACCACGAACAACATTTAAGAAAAATTGTTGCATGGTTGTGAGTTCCCGTTTAGCCTCTTCGTCTGTTTCTGTTGCAATTACATTTAGGCAAACCATCATGTATGGAGAGCTTAAATATTCCGATGGTTCAAAACGTTTGCGGTAGATGGAAATCGCTTCTTCCATGAACCGAGGTGCAAAATGTGATGCAAACACATATGGTAGCCCTAATTTGGCAGCCAAATATGCCGAATCCGTTGATGAGCCAAGAATATAGATTGGTACATTTGTACCAGCTCCTGGATAAGCTTTTACATAACCTTGTTTTTCCATTGGTCCAAAGTATGTGAGTAAGGCATTTACATCATTAGGGAACGTATAGACAGAATCATTATGCGACCGTCTTAAAGCACTTGCGGTCATCATGTCGGTTCCTGGTGCACGGCCAAGTCCTAAATCAAGGCGGTCTGGATAAATAGTGGCCATTGTTCCAAATTGTTCAGCCACAACAAGTGGTGAATGGTTTGGAAGCATAACACCTCCCGATCCAACCCGAATCTTTTCGGTGTGTTCTAATGTATGTTTTATTAAAATTGGAGTTGCTGAACTAACCAGTGTTGGTGAATTGTGGTGTTCAGCGATCCAATAACGTGTATATCCCATTTCTTCTGTTGCTTTGGCTAGGTCAACCATTGCATCGATTGCGTCTTTCCCATTCTGTCCTTTGCGAATTGGAGCAAGGTTTAGAACGGAGACTGGTATATTTATATTTGTCATTTTACGAATCCCTTCTTCCATTTTTCCTCAGTCCTATTTTAACAATTGAAAGGTAAGAAACAAACTTTCCTGCTTGAGGAAATATTCCTAGGCATATTCAGACCATTTGCATCAAGTGTATTTATCTAGTGTGTGATACAATTCTAAAATATAGAATTATCGTAATAGTCAAAAAATGTTACAAAGGGGGCTAGTTTATGTCAAATCTTCATACACAAATAAATGCACCTACGAGTTATAAAAAGAAAATAGCGATGATTGGGCCAGGTTTTGTTGCAGCGGCCACCGGCGTAGGTACTGGTGATTTGGTAGCGGCATTGGTTGCAGGGGCAGGCTTTGGCTTAGTATTTGTATGGGCAATCATTCTTGGTTCTATTTTCAAATATTTTTTAAATGAAGGTGTAGGTCGTTTGCACCTTGGCACAGGTAAAACGATCATCGAAGGCTGGCAGCAAATGGGAAAATGGGCCACTGGTTATTTCGGTGTGTACTCTGTTATTTGGGGATTTGTGTATGGAGCCGCAGCGACTTCCGCCTGTGCTTTAGCCATGAGTACGATGTTTCCTGTACTTCCGTTTTGGGCATGGGCTGTTATTCACGCTATCGTAGGATTCCTCCTCATTTGGAGTGGTCGTTATCTCCTATTTGAAAAAGTAATGATGATTCTAATTGGTCTAATGTTTGTTTCTGTAGTTGGTTCTGCAATCTTATTCCTCCCTAGCCTTGGTGATTTATTAAACGGGGTTGTCCCAATTGTTCCCAAAGGTTCTTTTATGCTAACACTCGGACTAATTGGTGGTGTTGGTGGAACAATCACGATGGCTTCGTATGGTTATTGGTTAAGAGAAAAAGGCTGGAAAGGAAAAGAATGGATTCCGATGATGAGATTGGATGCAAAGGCGGCCTATTTTATGACTGCGTTGTTCACTCTTTCCCTATTAATAGTAGGAAGTCAGTTCCTTTTTGGTAGTGGAATCGAAATCCGGGGAGAGCAAGGGTTGTATCAATTATCGGAAATGATTGGGGATAAATTTGGCAGCGTATTCACGTGGCTCTTCTTAATTGGATTTTGGGCTGCGGCATTTTCTTCTCTTTTAGGGGTTTGGAATGGGGTTCCTTATCTATTTGCAGATTTTGTACGACTGATGAAAAAAGAACATAATCGAGCAGTTACTGAAAAAGACACAGCCTACCGTGCGTATTTAGCTTGGTTAACCTTCCCGCCAATGCTTCTTTTATTCTTTGGTAAGCCTGTTCAACTAATTATTTTATACGGTGCCCTTGGAGCTCTGTTCATGCCATTTTTATCGATAAGTTTAATGTGGTTACTTAACTCCAAGCGTGTCGAAAAAGAATATAGAAATAATTTACTATCCAACATTGTATTTGTTGCATGTTTGATTCTGTTCGCAATTTTATCCGTTCAACAATTGGTAGGATTATTCTAGAGCATATAAAAACACTTTCTATTCCCCTGAGATAGAAAGTGTTTTTTATTGCTAATAGTTGTAATGTACTTAGTACAAACTAATTAGAAAATTAAGGTTAAGGTGGAGAATTATGCACTTTTTTGCTTCACAAGAGCATCTCACTGCTGTTGAATGGATTCTCAGAGCTATTGTTGGCTTTGCGTTCTTTATCGTGATAGCTAGAATGATGGGGCAACGAACGATTTCTCAGGTTGGGCTTCTCGACTTTGTTATCGTCTTACTAATTGGAAATATTATTGCTCATCCATTATCAGATGAGGGATTAGGTTTAAAGGGTTCCATGATTACAATGACTGTAATTTTGGTCTTATATTTGATTGGTATTTTATTAAGTTTACGTTCTAATAAGATTCGAAAGTTGTTTATCCCCTCACCTATCCTACTGATTGAGAATGGAAATATACTTTATAAAAATTTATACAAAGCAAGGATTTCAATTGATGTACTTTTATCAGAATTAAGAATGAAGAGTACGGAAGATGTTCAAAAGGTTGCACTTGCGTTTTGGGAGCCGGGTGGTTCTTTTTCTATCTTCTTAAAGAGTGAATACCAACCGCTAACTCCGAGTACCTATAACAAACCTATTCAACCATTCCAATATCCTAGGACTGTAATTAAGGAGAAAAAGATTGACTATAACGAGCTAAATAAAATTGGTAAAAATGAAGATTGGCTGATACAAAAAATTTCAGCCACCTACAAAAATGTAACATTAAATGAAATTCTTCTTGGAACAATTGATGAAAACGAAAATGTGACAGTATTTTTATACCACTAGTTAAATTTTCAAGGAGTATACTATTTCATTCCAAATTATGTATACTCCTAATTTTTCGGTACCTTGATTTTCCATATCATATGATCAAACTTTTTACCCCAGTAATCCTTTAAAATAACATCCGGATTACCAAATTTGTTCTTCCAATATTTTTGTGCATTTTTATATCCACTATCTAAACAAAACTCTTCTATTTTTCTATCCCTTAAAATTGTAAATATTGATTGCAATAACCTAGTACCGATGCCTTGTTTTTGATAGTTCGGATGGACGAAAACAGTTCCAACTTCAACTAGATCACAATAGCCATGATGCGTTTTGCAGATTAAAGGACTCACAGGACCATACTCGATGGTTCCAACAATTGTGTTTTCATAGGTGGCAAGTAGAAAATATCGGTTCTTGCCTGCACTTGTAAAATCAGATTGTAAATAACTCTTTTTTGTTTCGATTTCCTCGACTATATCCTTTGTTAAATGAGCTATCCCTTCTTTTGCAAAAGTGTCCATAATGACTTCTTTGAAAAAACGATAAAGTTCATCCTTGTCTTCAATTTTTGGCCTTCTGATATCTACATCCATTACTTACTACCTCCCTAAGTATTCCTGTGTACTAAAATACTCCCCTCTCAAATTGGTCATACTAACCAAATGAACATTTTCGAAATTGGAGGATTATGGTTTGGAACATTCATGGATTTCACTTATTCCTTTTTTAATTGTAATTGGAATGGCGATTTGGTTAAAGGATATTTTACCAGGACTAGTTCTAGGATTATTGATTGGGGCAATCCTTGTTACATCTGATGTATTAGGTGGAACCCAGAAATCAATTACATATATTGTGACGACTCTATCTGATCCAACTAATATCAAAATCGTAAGCTTTTTATATGTTTTTGGTGGTTTAGTTGGGATGATGAATATCGCTGGGGGTATCAAAGGGTTTACGGAATGGATTGGTGAGAAAATTAAGACTGAACGTGGCCTGTTAGGATTAATATGGCTCACTCTCCCTTTTACCTTTATGATGCCAATGTTTCGGATCATGATGATTGGACCTATCATAAAGCAACTCATAAAAAAAATGAACCTATCAAAACAAAAGGTCGGCATGACATTAGATATTTCAACCGAATCGGTTATTGTTCTATTACCGGTTGCGACTGCGTTTGTTGGATTTATGGTTTCACTTGTCGAAGGTGGCATTAAAGGTCTTGATTTAGGGATGTCTGCCTACCAAGTATTTTTATTAAGTATTTTGTTTAACTTTTATGCGATTGTGATGCTCCTTATTGGAATCATTCAAACATTTTGGCCATCTAAAAAAAGTGATAAATCCCAACAGCATGCAGATGAGGAAGAACATGATCATGAATTTCACCGAATGGGAATTAAGAAAGAACTTTCTCTTGTAAAAGCACAACCTTGGCATTTGATTGTCCCAGTGTTTTTACTTCTAGGATTGTCTCTCTATCTACTATGGGAAAACGGCAGATCACTTGGTGCTCAATCGGTCTTTGAGGCTTTTTCAATGGCGGATGCAACCTTTGTCATGCTGCTGGCTGTATTTATCACACTAATTTTCACTTTTGTGTTTTATGTAATCCGAAAGCAGAAATTACATGAAATTATGTATCATTTTTACGACGGTGGAAACCAAATGATGCAGGCGATTACCCTCCTCATTCTTATATGGGCTCTTACTTTATCGGCAGAGGAACTCGGATTTTCTGAATTTATTAGTTCCACTTTAGGTTCATTTTTACCAGGCTTTTTAACACCTGCGACGATTTTTCTAATTGGTTCAGTTGTGGGGTACTTTATTGGTTCCTCTTGGGGAACATGGGGGTTATTTATGCCGCTTGGAATTGCGTTGGCCCTTTCGACTGGTGCCTCTATCCCACTAACCGTTGGAGCTGTTTTTGCGAGCGGAGCATTTGGAGCTTTGACTTCCCCACTTGGTGACACAACGATAACCACGGCCTCAATACTAGATTTAGAACTAGTGGATTATGCACAATATAAATTGAAGATATCATCACTAGGGGGAATAATTGCCATTGTGTTATATATAATTGGCGGTTTGGTGTTTTAAAAAAGATTAAAAATACAAGTAAGTAGTTCGGTTATTGTGGTGGAGAAACACTTGTTTTGGAAATCATTTCTACCTTATTTTGGAATTTGCGTATGACTTTATATTGCTAAGATATATAAAAGCATACGCATTTCAATTTTACTTTAAGTAGCAACATTCTTCTTAATGTTAAAAAGCTAGAGGTCTGTGTAATCCCCTCTAGCTTTTTTGTTAGTTATTACTTGTAATTCATTCGTATGCATGTAATGGTTTTTTTCTACGTAGTCAGAACTACAACACATACAAATTTAGTCTCCTCAAGTTTCTTATAAGTTACGTTCTTGATATTTATTGAACGCAGGATTTTTTAATACGATTCCAACAATGATAAATCCAAAAATAGATCCCACAATGGAGCTGAAAATAAACGATGGTATGAAGCCAAAAATGGCTGCATCCTGTCCAAGAATAAGCGTGGCAATTGGATAACAAGCAATTGCCCCTAAGATCCCTGTTCCAATAATTTCACCTGTCATTGCCATTGACGCCTTCTTAGTTTTTGTATAAAGGATTGCTGCTAAAAAAGCTCCTATCATACTTCCTGGAAAGGCAAATAAAGAGCCAGTCCCAAGCATGTTTCGAAGTAAAGATACAGAAAAAGCTTGAAGCACGGCGTATGCTGGACCTAAGATAACCGCCGACAAGACATTAATAAAATGCTGCATAGGAAATACTTTTGTGAAACCTATTGGAATTGCAAATAAATGACTTGTAACTGTTCCGATAGCGACAAGCATTGCTGTGAGTGTCATTTTTAGTGTTTTACTCAAGATGAATCCCCCATTACCGATTTAATTCATTACCAAACCGCCGTCAACAATAAGGTTTTGACCCGTTACCCCTTTACTCCAAGGTGATGCAAAGAAAAGAACTGCGTTTGCTACATCTTCCGGTGTTGTTACTTTTTGTAGTGGCGTAGATTCCTTTATCAATTGGAAAACCTCTTCAGACGTTGCCGAACTTGCATCCGTTGTTTGAAGTAATCCCCCAGAAATCATGTTTACGTTTATTCCATATGGACCAAGGTCTTTTGCCATGTTCCGAGTGAATCCTAAAAGAGCTGCTTTGCTAGTGTTGTAATCATGGTAAGCAACAACAGGATTTTGAAAGAGATTCGTGCCAATTGTTACAATACGTCCAAAGTCAAGCTCTTTCATGTCTGGAAGTGCTGCTTGTGTTGTATGTAAAGCTCCTTTTATTGCTCCTTCGAGCTGTGCGTGAAAATCCTCCCAAGAAATAGTTTCGGCGTTCTTTCTTGCGACTGGGTCAAAACGAAAATTGATTAAGGCATTATTTACAACGGTTGTTATAGGTTGATCAAAATATTTTTTCGCTTCAACAAATAAATTCTGTACTTGTTCACGATTTCTCACATCAGCTTGAATGGAGATCGCATTTTCACCGATTTCTTCTTGTAGAGAACGAGCTTTTGCTTCACTTTGAAAATAGTTGATTACTACCTTTGCCCCTTCATTCGCAAAAGCTTTTACGATTTCCTTTCCTAATCCTCGTGCACCACCGGTAACGAGAATAACCTGATTTTGTAGTTTCATTCTAGTAGCCTCCTCAAATAGAAAATAAGAAAAACGCAAAAAAACCAGTTCCACATAAATGGACCTGGTTTAAGGTATCAAGAAAAAATGGACATTTTCCACTCTACTTTCCTCCGCCGGTATAATCCGGATCAGGTCCAAAGGGTTAAAAAACGCACGCTTTTCTCTCAGCCCAATCGGGCACCCCTAGTAGTTACGAATATTCTTTCTATAAGGATAGTATGTACTTGCAAAAATGTAAAGGTATTTGATGAATTCAAGATTCTAAGATTCATTATATGGTATAATATGGATAACAGTCTGAATATTCAATTTATAGAAAGGAGTGCTGGGATGTTATTTTATTTAATGATCGCTCTATTTGCAGTAGGAATTGGAGCGATTGGTTGCGGTATTTTTATGTTTTTTGTAAAAATGGAAAAGAAAAAGGCGTTTATTATAAGTTTAATAGGATTATTCATTATTATAGTGACCATGGGTTCTGGTAATCTTCGCCCCTCCTATGAGAAAGAAACCTCCATAATCGTTCAGGAAGTTTCCGTATCGGCCAAAAAAAATGGTGATGGAAAATACAGTTGTAATGTAAGTGATCCATACAGCGTGTATCAGTTTTATAGCGAAGATAAAAAAGAGGTCGAGGATTTTTGCGCTCAATTTAGCAAAGGTGAAACATATGAAATCACATTCCAGTTTAAATCTGGTAAATATACCATTTTAGGAGTAATTAAGTAAAGGCCGGGAGATTCCTGGCCTTAAATATATTTACTACCTTCTCTAACACTTAGCTTTTGCAATGGTGTTTCATTTATAAATTGACGGACTGAATCTGGGTTTGTCTTTGAGTATTCGCGCAAAGCCCAGCCAATTGCTTTTTGGATGAAAAATTCTTTACTTGTTGCATTGGCTTTTATGTATTTGTACAGGATGTTTTCATTTGTTTCTTCCTTATATTTTAACTGGAAAAGAATTGATGAACGTGTAAGCCATAAATGCTCACCAAATGCCCAGCCTTCAATTGTTTCCTCTATAATACTAGGTGTTACTTTAGCTATATTTCCAACTATATGTGGTGAAAGAACATCGACAGTATCCCACCAAGATTTTGTAGTAATGAGCTCCTCGATAAAAGTTAAATGGCTACTATTGACTTTTTTTATAGATCTAACTAAATAATCCTGTGCAGCATATTGGTATTCCCGTTCATCCTTTTTCCACAACTGTGTAACAAGTTCAAGATTTAAATCCTTTTTTAATATTCCTGTTTCATTATAAAAATTACGTGTTAATTGTCTCCTTAAAGGTGTTTTTATTCCGAGAAACGGAAAATGGTTTTTCATATATTTTTGCATCGGTAACGCATTAGCGGGATTACTATGTTCTTCGAATAATGTAACGAGATGGTTTAAATCCTCCATTGTATTGCTCCTTTAAAAGATTTGGTATCCTCATTGTACTCGATGCTGCTATTCTTACAAAATAAAAAATACTATCTTTTCTATGTAAGTATACGTACGAAAAGATAGTATTTTAAATTCGTTACTTATTGCATTTTAATAGGTGTTACGACTGCAAATAGGTTTTCTGTTGGATTGTTGAGGTTGACTCCAATTACTTTATACCCTTCACTATCCTTGTAATCATTTGTAACTGGTGTTTTAATCTCGTTGCTCATTTTCCGTACTTCCCTTCTAACATTTTTCTCACACAATAAGTAGTATATGATGAGGTAACGAAAATGTGCTTTCTTTTAAAAAAAATTTTACTTTTATATTTTGGCTGTTTTCGCAAACTTTGTTGTTTTTATATCGTTGACTTCCGCTTCAGGTGGACGCTTTCCGCGGGCGTGGCTTGAGCCTCCTCGTCGCTACCGCTCCTGCGGGGTCTCAAGTCTCACGCTTTTCCCGCAGGAGTCGCCACCTTACGCTCCAATCAAATTGGTTTGCAATTTATTAACAAAAAGCAACAATCTTTTAGAAAAGAGCCTATATTTTTAATGCTTCATTTCGTACGCGCTCGATAAATTCCCTTACAACATCATTGTTTGCATTTTTACTGCTTAGTTTTAGCATGGCCCGTCCGACAAAATTAACTCCTCCGTTTTGTCCTTCATATATGAATTTAGTGTGGGACTCGTCAATTTTTAGTAGGGTGAAAGTTGTAGTGATTTCGAATGCTTTTCCTAGAACAAAGCTTGTTTGCTTTAGCTTTTTGTTTTCGGTATTTTCATATTGTGTCGTTTCAACAATATAGGTTTCTACACGTTTTCCCTCGCGATATTTTTGTTGATGCTTTGCCCCAACCTCTTCTTCCGTTTTTTCAATCAAGGTATGCTCTTCTACTTTCGGCATTATTTTTTTTATATGTTCGTCAGAAAATAGCATCCAAACCTTTTCAATATTTGCCTCAATGATCGTTTCTTCTTTCCATTCAATCATTTGTTTTCCTCCTTCCCAGATGCGAGAAATTCATCAATCTCTTCCTTTTGTTGTTGTAGTTCTGCAATTAGATGTTCAATTTTAGTTCTCTTTTGAAGTAGTAATTTATCTAGGTTTGCGAAAGACTCATCCTCCATGACTGATACCATTTCTTGAATTGAAAAGCCAAGCTTCCTTAGTTTTACAAGTAGTACTGCAAGAAAAAAGCTACCATCATCATAGTACCGGTATTTGTTTTTTGGATCGATGTAAGCTGGTTCTAGAAGTTTGACTTCCGCATAGTAACGCAATGTTTCCTTGCTTAATCCGGTCAGTTCCGCAAATTCCTTTATTTTGTACATCTTCGCCCTCCCTTTTTATCTTAAAGTGTGTGGTGCACGCCTTAGTCAATATAAAATTCAATTTTACTTAAAAGTTTGTCCATCTATCAGTTCTTAATAACGTATTTTACCTATATATATTGTATGAATAGATTCCATTAAAAGAAAGGTGGTTGCTACATTGATTGAAAATTCATTTTATACACAAGAATTCCACGGACCCTATGAGCTTTTTAATTTAGGAGATTTCAAACTAGAGGAAGGAGGCATGATTCCAAACTGTCAGCTAGCCTATGCCACATTCGGAGAGCTTAATGAAGCAAGAGATAATGCTATTGTCATTCCTACTTGGTTTTCTGGTACAAATAAAGCCTATGAACCATATATAGGTGAAGGACGAGCATTGGATCCGTCTAAATATTTTATTGTGATTATCAACCAAATTGGAAATGGACTTTCAAGCTCACCTCATAATAGCCCTGCTCCCATAAGTATGTCGAATTTCCCGGATGTAAGAATTGGTGATGATGTACGAGCTCAGCATCAATTCCTTACTGAAAAATATGGAATCAATGAAATTGCGTTAGTTGTTGGCGGGTCTATGGGAGCACAACAAACATACGAGTGGGCAGTTAGATTTCCCGACATGGTTAAACGTGCAGCTCCGATTGCGGGTACTGCCAAGAATACGACACATGATTTCATCTTTACTGACACATTAATCGAAGCGATTACTTCAGATCCAGGCTGGAATCATGGAAACTATCAGTCTTGTACAGAAGTGGTCGACGGATTAAACAGGCATGCTAAAATATGGGCTGTTATGGGACTTAGTACGGAATTTTATAAACAGGAAAAATGGCGCCTATTTGGTGTCAATTCTGTCGAAGAATTCGTAAACGACTTTTTACAGCCTCTTTTTGCAGCGATGGATCCAAACGCGCTATTAACAATGGCATGGAAATGGCAACGCGGGGATGTTAGCCGAATGACAAATGGTAATCTAGAAGAAGCACTTGGAAGAATTAAAGCAAAAACATTTGTTATGCCAATTGATGAAGATATGTTCTTCCCTCCGCGTGATTGTGAAGCAGAACAAAAATTGATTCCTAACAGTGAACTACGTGTAATTAACAGCATTTGCGGTCATTTTGGATTATTCGGCGCAGATGGTCCAGCTTATTTTGAACAAATAGATAAACACCTTAAAGAACTTTTAGCGACTCCTGTATAAACGACTTTATTTATCATAAAGGATCTCGCCATCTACCTGCTAGATGGCTTTTTTGTTTTATTTTATGTGTAAAATGAACTAGAAAGAGCCATATTAGTATCATACTAACTGGGAAAGGATGGTACTACATGAAGAAGGATGAACATCTGAAGAATCAGGTACTTTATATCACGAACCCCGCTTATGATGCTTTGCATTCGGAAAATCTACTTGAGGATCATGATGAAGAAATGGATCGTGAACAGTTGTCCCTATTGAATAGAGAATTATAAAATAAAAAAGGAGGACAATTTAGACATTGTTCTCCTTTTGTCATTTAATCAATGGGTGTAATTTCTACATTTAGTACCCCAACACTAGGCGCTGCACCCAGTGCTTCAAAAGCTTTACGGTGAAGATTGATTCGGTTCGCTGGGAATTTCTTCACTTCATCAACAACTGTTACGATGATATCTTGATTCGGAACAAACGAAACGTTTCGGATTCGTAAACGTTGGCCACATTTAAAAGGGCTTTTTTCCCCAACGGCTACAGTCATGTTGTTATCATAGGACCAGCCAATTTCACACTTTGTTGGCGTACCTCCCCATGTCCATGTGGCCTTACCTAAGATAGTATCAGGATTGCGGTTCCAATCCCAACCATAGTAAGGTGATGGATACTGTGGTACGTATTGGGGGTAATAATACTCATCATACATATTCCGTGGTTCTAAGTATCCATGACAATAAGGGCAGTAAAAACCAGACGTATGTCTTATCATCTCACTTCTTCTCCTTCGAAACCAGTATTTTACTAATTACTTCGTCTACTTAAATGTATGTTAAACGACTAGTATTGGTTCCTATTAGAGTAATACTTAGATTATATCGTCGAAGTGTTTATAAGTTCTTCTTAGTTTCCTTCTTCGTTGTTTTGTAGGCGAAATAAATCAAGTAAATCATTTTTATTGGTAACAAGGTCATCTAATGTATATCCATATAGCACGTTAATGAATGACTGTAATGCTTCGTATAGAGCCCGTTTTAGTTTACAAGATGGTGAAATTGCGCAATAGCCTCCGCCTTCTTTAAAGCATTCAACGACGTTAAAGTCCTCTTCGGTATTAGAAACTACTTCTCCGATATTAATCTCCTTTGGATGCTTTGCTAGCTTAAAGCCCCCATTACGTCCTCTAATGGTTATGATATATTCCAGTTTTCCTAGATGATGAATGATCTTCATTAAATGATTTTTTGATATATTATAAGCTTCTGCAATTTCCTGTATTGTGGTCAATTCTTCGTCTTTTTTCATTGCCAGATACATTAAAACACGTAATGAATAATCGGTATAATTTGTTAGTTTCATGATAAAAAACCCCTTATATTGGTGAGTTCACTATTAGTATAGCATGAAAGTCCTATTTCTACTGTAAATGTGACAACTTTTCAAAAGATGTATTCAAAGGGTATCTTTTATTATCACTGTCATTATATTATAAACATGTATTCAAAATATTGGTTTAGGAAAGGACGTTATATCATGCTTAGCCAAAAAACAATTGAAATCGTGAAAAGCACAGTTCCAGTACTAGAAAAATATGGTAAAGATATTACTTCTTATTTTTACAAGCGTATGTTCACTAATAACCCTGAATTATTAAATATTTTTAACCATGCAAATCAAAGACAAGGCCGTCAACAAACTGCATTAGCAAACGCAGTATACGCAGCAGCTGCAAACATTGATAATTTAGCGGCGATTATTCCGGTTGTAAAACAAATTGGTCAAAAACACCGTGCATTAGGAATACAACCAGAGCATTACCCAATTGTTGGTGAAAATCTTCTTGGTGCAATTAAAGAAGTATTAGGCGATGCAGCAACAGATGAGATAATCAATGCATGGGCTGAAGCTTATGGTGTAATTGCGGACGCATTCATTGGTGTAGAAAAAGAAATGTATAATGAAGCTAAGGAACAACCTGGTGGCTGGGAAGGTTTCAGAAACTTTGTAGTAGATCGTAAAGTAAAAGAAAGTGAAGTGATTACCTCTTTCTACTTAAAGCCTGCAGATGGAAAAGAAATTGCATCTTACCAAGCTGGTCAATACTTAACTGTTAAAGTTCAGCCTGAAGGTGATGAATATACTCATCTTCGCCATTATAGTCTTTCTGATGCACCTGGAAAAGATTATTATCGTATCTCTGTAAAACGTGAAGAGCATGGTGTTGTTTCAACTTACTTACATCAAGAAATTAAAGAGGGCGATGTAATTACTGTAAGTGCACCAGCTGGTGACTTTGTCCTTGAATCAAAAGCGACTCCTGCTATCTTAATTAGTGGTGGAGTTGGATTAACGCCAATGGTGAGCATGTTAAATACAATAGTCGAACAACAACCTGAACGTGAAGTTATCTTTATCCATGGAGCTCTTAACAGTGAGGTTCATGCATTAAAGGATGAGGTTGCAAGCGTTGCAGCAAAACATGATCATGTAAAGAACTTTGTTGCTTACTCTGCGCCTACTGAACAAGACCGTCAGGACATGAATTTTGATAAGGAAGGCTTTATTGATCTTGAGTGGTTAAAAGCAACTGTAGATACGAAGGAAGCAGACTTTTATTTCTGCGGTCCTGTTCCATTCATGAAAATGATGTATCGTTCACTTAAAGAATGGGGAGTTGCATCTGAAAACATTCACTTCGAATTCTTCGGACCAGCAAGTGAATTAGAAGAACCAACTGAAGCAGTTACAGCGTAATAACCAAAATAAAAAAAGTGCCAATCGGCTGCTCTATGTAAGAATCGATTGGCACTCTTTTTATAGTCTGAACATATTACGAAGTCTCATTACATTATAAAAAAATGCGGCATCCCTGCCCTCTTTTGTATATCGATTTCGCTGTTGACGTAAACACTCCATAAAAGCTAAGTCACATTCTCGTGACGGGCCATATCTTTGATAACAAAGGTCATGTCTCATACAACATGAATCAACACGATTAGTCGGTGGACCGGACCCACCACAGCCTGGACCACACCATCTATAGCCAGGCATACAAAAGCCCAATCCTCTTCTCCTAGTCATGACACTCCCTCCTTTTTGTAGTGAACTATACTAATAAAATATGTTGTGATTTCATGAAAGGAAGGGCCATTGACATGATTATCTATAAGACTATTAAAAAATAATTGAAATATCTGATAAAAGTTTGGTACTATTATTCTAATATATTGTCCAAAGCGATAGGCCAATGGAATATTCATTTGCCTTTTTTTATTTGTACGACCTATTTCTATCATTAAAAAAAGGAGATCAAAATGAAGAGTAAATTTCATTATGCGTGGATGATTGTCTTTGTTACATTCCTTGCATTCTTAGCAGTTCAAGGTGGAAGGCTTGCATTCGGGGCATTCGTAGAACCCTGGGAAAATGATTTACATATGGATCGGGCAACTACTTCACTTATTTCCACACTAAGTTTTGTCATTTATGGATTATCACAGCCTTTTATTGGTAAGTTGATAGACAGGTATGGTGCACGACTTATTTTATCGATTAGTACCCTACTTGTCGGGGTTAGTTTCTTTTTTATCACTTTCGTTACACAGCCATGGCAATTATTTGTCCTCTACTCCCTTGTATCAATTGGAGTCGGTGGTGCTTCAAATGTAGCAGGGACGGTCCTTATAACGAATTGGTTTAATAAAAAGCGAGGGCTTGCGCTAGGAATCATGGAAGCAGGTTTTGGTTTTGGACAAATGCTCCTTGTTCCAGGATCATTAATGTTAATTCAATGGTTTGATTGGAGAACAACCATTTTTATACTAGGGGCATTGTTAGTCATCATCGTTTTCCCTATTGTTCTACTCTTTTTACGGAATCACCCGAATGAAAAAGCAATGGAGCCTTTAGGTGGAAAAATTATCGAGGAAGAGGAAACAAAGTCAGATTCCTCCAAGAAACCTGTTTCACTCAGCATGCTTTTTAAAATGCGTCAATTTTGGTTTATAATGCTTCCATTTGCTGTCTGTGGGTTTACTACAACAGGATTAATGGATACACATTTAATACCTTTATCCCATCACCATGGCTTTTCACCAACTGTGACGGGTACAGCTGTTAGTATTTTGGCAGCTTGTAATATCGTCGGAATCCTTCTTTCAGGTGTTATCATTGATTACTGGAGTAGCCGTAAATTATTAGTGTTCATATATTTTACACGCGCACTATCAATTGGTATTCTAGTCTACTCACATAATACTGTGTTGCTATTAATATTTGCCGCCGTTTTTGGATTCGTTGATTTTGCTACAGTTGCACCAACTTCATTATTGGTAACCCAATATTTTAAAGAGTATTCAATTGGTTTTATTGTTGGATGTTTGTCTCTTAGTCATCAAATTGGGTCAGCACTTGGTGCTTATATTCCTGGCCTTTTATTTAGTCATTATGGGAATTACGACTTATCTCTATATCTTTCAATCTTTATTGTTCTCATTGCTGCCGTTATAAATCTCTTATTACCTGAACCGAACCGACTAAATGTAGTGGAAAAAAGGGCAAGCTAACTTTTTGAGCTTTTGCCCTTTTTTATTATTCTACCTTATAAAAATAGAACCATTTTCATTTGTATTCTTATTAACCCATAGTGTAAAATCTTTAAGCAGTACTGATTTAGTCGAAAGAGGGATACGAGGAGAAAATGATATGAAAAGCATTTTACGAAACTTTATTAATGGTATATTGACAATTGTTCCGATTATTTTAGTTGTGTATGTTGTCTTTAAAGTGTTTTTGTTTTTAGATGGGATATTGGGGAACTTCCTGAAACCTTATTTTAGAGAAGATTATATTCCTGGAATTGGACTACTACTTACTTTTGTAGTCATCACGATTTTGGGATGGTTATCAACAAGAGTATTTGCCGGGGCTATCTTTCGATTGGTTGACAGACTGTTAGAAAGGATTCCGTTAATCAAAACGCTCTACTCTGTTATAAAGGACACATTTAACTCCTTTCTTGGAGAAAAGAAATCCTTCTCTAAAGTCGCACTTGTAACGATACCGGGTACGGATGTAAAAGCAATTGGCTTTATTACAACTGAAGATGTTGAAAGTTTTTATGATCCATTAAAGGATTATGTAGCTGTATATATACAACAAACATTCCAAATCGCGGGCTTCACCTTCCTAATACCGAAAGATGAGATCGAAATTATTGACGTAAAGCCCGAGGATGCAATGAAATTTGTAGTATCAGGTGGGATGACTTCTAAATAATGTATCCCCTCTATTAAATAATAAAAAAGGAACGCATCTGATGAACTGACCCAAAAAAGTTAGACAAATATTTTACGCAACTTTTAAGACTTGAGTTCGATATTCTACCGGACTCAGGTCTTTTAATTTTGCCTTCATTCGTTTGTGATTGT
>QGHH01000192.1 GCA_003640645.1 Fredinandcohnia aciditolerans
GATTTCAGTTAACGCTGCCCGGCCGGCAGGTTCCTTGACGCGGATCAAACTCGCCAAAGGAACGAACCTCCCATCAACCTCCAGCATGTCTGCGGCAATTTCTGCGATGAACGGCAAACTTGATCTGACGCAATGCGGCAACCCTTCCGGCGCATACAATGAGCTGCGACCAGGCGATGGGACAATGATCATGGTTAGCACCGGATCCCACACGTACAACGACTTCACCCGGGCGGCCGAGCAAGCCCAGCACTGGGTCAATGAGCTAGCCGAAGACATGGGCTGGGACGAGCATGACGCCTTGCGGCTTTTGAGGACGGTCCTGCACGCGATACGCGATTGGCTTTCCATTGAGGAAGTGGCTGATCTTTCTTCGCAGTTGCCCACCCTGATCCGGGGCTTGTTCTTCGAGGGGTGGACCGCGGATGAACCGGTCCGCGATCGCAACAAACGCGATTTCGTCATCCGGGTCAGGCATGGGTTCGGCTACGATCCAAATCTTGACTACGACCGTGCAATAAGTGCTGTGTTTACGCTCCTCGATCGCCACGTCTCGCACGGCGAGATTGTCCAGGTCCGCCATTCCATGAAGAAGGCGCTGCGACAACTGTGGCCCCATCTGTGAAAGCGTCGCGGTTCTCGCGACAGGACGGCCTGACGCTGTTGATAGCGCAATTGGCCTAGGCTGCAGATTGTGTCCCGCTCGCCTCGTGAGCGGCCGCTCTGCTTGCTGGCAGTCG
>QGHH01000193.1 GCA_003640645.1 Fredinandcohnia aciditolerans
CCATCCATGCACGCCGATCGCCGCCAACTCCTGTTCGCCGCCGTCGCCGCGGCCGCGCTGCCCGCCGGCCTCGCCCGCGCCGCCGCGCCCGCCAGCCCCGGCGCGGCCAAGCTCAACGCCCTGTTCGACGGGTTCATGAAGGTCACGTTCGAGCGGTCGCCCGAACTGCTGACCAGCCTGGGCATGGACAAGGGCGAATGGGCGGCGGCCAAGGCCAAGCTGAGCGACAGCTCGCTGGCGGCCATCGCCGAGGACAAGAAGATCAATTCGGCCCGGCTCGCCGCCCTCAAGGCGTTCGACCGCAACTCGGTCACGGGGCTGGACCGCGCCAACTACGACACCGTGCTGTTCACCCTGGAGATCAATGACGAGGCCAACCGCCAGTTCGATTTCGGCGGCCAGGGCGCCGGCTCGCCCTATGTGGTCACCCAGCTGACCGGCTCCTACCAGTCGATGCCCGACTTCCTCGACAACCAGCACGGCATCGAGACCAAGGCCGACGCCGACGCCTACCTGTCGCGGATGGCGGCGTTCGCCACCGTGCTCGACCAGGAGACCGAGCAGGTCCGCCACGACGTGGCCCTGGGCGTGGTCCCGCCGGACTTCATCCTGGACAAGACCCTCACCCAGATGGACGCCTTCCTGGCCAATGCGGCCGACAAGGCCCCGATCGTGGAATCGGTGGTGCGGCGGACCAAGGAGAAGAACATCCCCGGCGACTACGCCGGTTCCGCCGCCA
>QGHH01000194.1 GCA_003640645.1 Fredinandcohnia aciditolerans
GGAACGACTACTTCTGGCCGCTGCTGGTAATCAACACCACCGATCTGGCCACCCCGCCGCTGGGCACCATGTTCTTCAAGAACGAGGAAGCCGGCACGGATTTCGGCCCCCTAATGGCAGGCACGGTGATCATCACCCTGCCCTTGCTCTTGTTCTTTCTGTCGGCGCAGAAGCGCTTCATCGAGGGCGTTACCCTCACCGGTGTCAAAGGTTAAAGGAACCTCCATGCAATTCAAACTGCTGTTCGGCCTGCTGGCCGGCGTCGCCCTGATCGGCAATGCCGCCCAGGCCGCCAAGATAGAACTGATCGTCGACTACCCCTATCCCGACATGTTCAACACGGTGCACGAGGAAATCGCCAAGCGCTTCACGGAGAAGTTTCCCGACTACACCGTGAAGTTCCGCGCGCCCACGCCCGAATACGAGGCCGCCGCGCAACAGGCGCTGCGGCATGCCGTCACGCGCCAACTGGCCGACGTGTCGTACCAGGGCCTGAACCGCCAACGCGTGTTCGTCGACCGCAATATCGCGGTCGATCTCACGCCCTTCATCCAGGCCGAGAAGGATTGGGATAAGAGCGGGTATAGCCCTGCGCTGATGTCGCTCGGCCAAGTCAATGGCAAGCAGGTGGGTATCGGCTTCTCGCTCTCGACCCCGATCGTCTACTACAACATGGACCTGCTGGAGCGCGCCGGCGTGAAGGCCGACGCGCTGCCCAAAACCTGGGACGACATCCTC
>QGHH01000195.1 GCA_003640645.1 Fredinandcohnia aciditolerans
GACGGCGGCGACGACGAGATGTTCCTGCACGAGGAGACCTTCGGCCCGGTGGCGCCGGTGTTCGCCTTCGACAGCGACGACGAGGCGATCGCCCGCGCCAACGCCTCGGAGTTCGGCCTGGCCGCCTTCGTGTTCACCCGCGACCTCGACCGCGCCATGCGGGCGGCCCGGGCGGTGGAGGCCGGCGTGCTCGGCGTCAATTCCGGCCTGGTCTCCAACGCCGCCAATCCGTTCGGCGGGGTCAAGCAGTCGGGCTACGGCCGCGAGGGCTCGGTCTACGGCCTGGACGACTATGTGCAGGTCAAGTCGGTGACGCTGGCCCTGCGCTGAACGAGCCGGGGAGCCCCCGGGAGGCCGGAGCGCGGAACGGAACAGCGGCGGACGCATTGACCCCGCACGGGGCTTGCGCTTCCATCCAGGAGCGAGCACCGCGCAGGCGTTCGCGCGCGGGGCGACAAGGAGGGGCGCATGACCGACGGGACGCCGAACGAGCCGCAATCCGCCCCGCCGCCGTCCCCGCCGCCCGCCGCCCGCAAGGGCTCCTGGCTGACCCGCGCCGTCGGCATCGCCGCGGCGGGCGCGCTCGTCGTCGGCTTCGGCGGCGGCGTGCTGACCGCCCAGACCGTCGGCAAGCTGTTCCCGCACCGGGGCGGAGAGGCCTCGGCCCAGGCCGACACGGGCTTTTCCGGGCCGCTGTTCGGCAAGCCGCGCGCGGCCGGGGCCCGCCGCGCCGGTCC
>QGHH01000196.1 GCA_003640645.1 Fredinandcohnia aciditolerans
GTCCACCCTCCCCAAGGAAGTTGGAATCTTCCCAGAGAGTTGGTTGTGGGATAGGTAAAGATAAGGGGTTTTTCCCTTGAAGTTTCCAAAGGAATCGGGGATCGGTCCCGTTAATTTGTTTCGGTCCAAATGGAGAGCGCCGAGATGGCGGAGGTTGGCGAGGGAGCTAGGAATGGAGCCAGTGAGGCGGTTGAAAGAGAGGTCGAGATAATCAAGATTGGGGAGGGAGCCGAGAAAGCTTGGGATTGAACCGGAGAGACCATTCCAACTTAAGTCAAGGTATTTGAGGTTGTTGAGTTTAGCAATGGTAGGTGGGATGGAACCAATGAGATTTGGGAGCTTGTGGAACATGAGGTTTTCGAGGAATGGGAGGTCGCCGACAAAGGGTGGGATTTGGCCGGAGAGTCTGTCGTCGGCGAAGAAGTTGATGGCGATGATCCGGTGGGACTTTCGATCACATTCAACACAATACCAAGTGCAACAATCTTCTTCAGGTTTCCATGAGGTTAGAATGTAGGGATCGTTGAAGGCTTTTTTGATATTGAGGAGGGCTTTTTTGTCATTTGGATTGCAAAGTTCTGCAAATGAAATGGTGAAGAAGAGGACGAGGAGGAGGAAGAGGAGGTTGTGAGAATGCATCGTTGTTGTTTAGGGTTTCGGTTTCTGGATTTTCGATTTGTTTTACTATTTTTCCCCCCTGGGTGGTGCTGTTTCGGCGAAGCGAACGAAGACGGAG
>QGHH01000197.1 GCA_003640645.1 Fredinandcohnia aciditolerans
GGCGGCGGCCAGGCACGCCAGCATGCTGGCCGGCGCCACCGCGACAGCCAGCGCCAACCCCGCGTTGCTCACCACGTCGCATCCAGTCCCAACAACGCCAGCGCGCGGCGCCGCAGCTCGGCCAGGCGCGGATCGCCGCGATGGCGCGGATACGGCAGGTCATTGACGATCTCGTCCTTGATGCGCGCCGGCCGCTCGCTCAGCACGATGATGCGCGATGCCATGAACAGCGCCTCTTCCACGTCGTGCGTTACCAGCAAGGCGGTGAAACCGCTGCGCTGCCACAGTTCCACCAGCTCGGACTGCATCGCGATCCGCGTCAGCGAATCGAGCTTGCCCAGCGGCTCGTCCAGGATCAGGATGCGCGGGTCGATCAGCAGCGCGCGCGCGATCGAGATGCGCTGGCGCTGGCCGCCCGACAGACGGAACGGATAGACATGGTAGAGCGTGGCCGGATCCGGCAGGCCGACGAAGGCCAGCAGTTCCAGCGTGCGCCGCATGCGTTCCGGACCGGGGTAGGCGTTGTGGACGCGCACGACCTCGTTGATCTGTTCGCCCACCGTCATCAGCGGGTTCAGCGCCGACAGCGGTTCCTGGAAGATCATGGCCATGTCCTTGCCGCGCATGCCTTGCAGGGTGGCTTCGTCCTGGCGCAGCAGGTCGGTGCCGCGCAGCAGGATGCGGCCCTGTTGCGGCGTCAGGTAGTCGGGCAGCAGGCCCATGATGGCGTTGGCG
>QGHH01000198.1 GCA_003640645.1 Fredinandcohnia aciditolerans
GACGGCACCGAGACCTACGACGTGGTGGGCGAGCGCAAGCCGCGCGCCGACCTGACGCTGGTGATCCACCGCCGCGACGGCGAGACCCTGGAAGTGCCGATGACCTGTCGCCTCGACACCGCCGAGGAAGTGTCCATCTACGAAGCCGGCGGCGTGCTGCAACGCTTCGCGCAGGACTTCCTGGAAGCCGAATCGGCCGCCGGTTCGGCCAAGAAGGCCGGCTGACCCCCCACAGCATGGCGGGCGCGGGGGCGCCGGCCCGCCTTCCCCACCCAAGACATCAGGACTGCCCCATGGCCCATGCCCCCCAGATCAAGATTCCCGCCACCTACATGCGCGGCGGCACCAGCAAAGGCGTGTTCTTCAAGCTCGACGACCTGCCCGAATCCGCCCGCGTGCCGGGCCCGGCCCGCGACGCGCTGCTGATGCGCGTGATCGGCAGCCCCGACCCCTATGGCAAGCAGATCGACGGCATGGGTGCGGCCACTTCCAGCACCAGCAAGACCGTCATCATCGGCAAGAGCAGCCGCCCCGAACATGACGTCGACTACCTGTTCGGCCAGGTCTCGATCGACCAGGCCTTCGTCGACTGGAGCGGCAACTGCGGCAACCTGTCGGCCGCCGTCGGCCCCTTCGCCATCACCAATGGCCTGGTGGACCCGGCCCGCGTGCCGCGCAACGGCATCGCCGTGGTGCGCATCTGGCAGGCCAACATCCAGAAGACAATCCTCGCC
>QGHH01000199.1 GCA_003640645.1 Fredinandcohnia aciditolerans
GGCCGCCAGATCGTCGAGACCCTGCGCACCCATGAGAAGGTCTCGAAGGCCGAGGCAAGGGAACGTGCCCTCGACATGCTGGCAGCCGTGCAGATCCGCGATCCCAGACGTGTCTTCGATCTCTATCCGCATGAGGTCTCGGGCGGCATGGGCCAGCGCGCCATGATCGCCATGATGCTGATTGCCGATCCGGAGCTGCTGATCGCCGACGAGCCGACCACGGCGCTGGACGTGACCACGCAGGCGCAGATCCTGGAATTGCTTGCTCGCCTGCGTCGCGAGCGGTCGCTGACACTGATCTACATCTCGCACGACCTGTCCGTCGTCAGTTCCTTCTGCCAGCGCGTCTATGTGTTTCGCTCGGGCAGGATCGTCGAGCAAGGTAACGCCGCAGATGTCCTGACCAACCCGCAGCAGGCCTACACGCAGGAGCTTGTCGCTTCGCTGCATCGGTTGCCCGGATCGGCTGTGGAGCGGGAAAACATCGAAGGATGACAGGCGTTCAAGCAGATCGCGCGCCGGCAATGGAGATGAGTTGAAGATGAACGCCAACAGCAGCGCGCCCTGGCGCGATCCGAAGGTGCCGGGAACGCCGATCATCCCGCGCACGGATTGGGACTATCCCCCCTATCATCGCTGGACTTTCCAGCATGTGCGGGAAATGACTGCCACCGCCCAGATCTGGCGCGGGCAGGGGCCGGTCTTGCCGCTGCCGACACGCAGCGTCGAAATC
>QGHH01000022.1 GCA_003640645.1 Fredinandcohnia aciditolerans
CATGAGGTTTTCCTCTTCATCTCGGGTATGGAGGGGATTCACGGGGAGATTTCATGTGGTTTTCCTCTTCATCGTGGCTATGAAGGGGATTCACGGGGAGATTTCGTTTGAATTTCCTCTTCATCGTGGCTATGAAGGGGGTTCGCGGGGATATTTCGTTTGGATATCCTCTTCATCGGGGGTATGAAGGGGATTCGCAGGGGGATTTCGTTTGGTTTTCCTCTTCATCGGGGGTATGAAGGGGATTCGCAGGGGGATTTCGTTTGGTTTTCCTCTTCATCGGGGGTATGAAGAGGATTCGCGGGGAGATTTCGTTTGGGTTTCCTCTTCATCGGGGGTATGAAGAGGATTCGCGGGGAGATTTCGTTTGGTTTTCCTCTTCATCGGGGGTATGAAGAGGATTCACGTGGCGTTTTCATGAGGTTTTCCTCTTCATCGGGGGTATGAAGAGGATTCACGTGGCGTTTTCATGAGGTTTTCCTCTTCATCTCGGGTATGGAGGGGATTCACGGGGAGATTTCATGTGGTTTTCCTCTTCATCGTGGATATGAAGAGGATTCACGGGGGGTTTTCATCAGGTTTTCCTCTTCATCTCGGTTATGAAGGACTACACGGCCAAGATCTCACATGCAAAAGTCCTTCATCTGCACTATGAAGGACTCTACAGTCAAGATCTCGCATGCAAAAGTCCTTCATCTGCACTATGAAGGACTCTACAGTCAAGATCTCGCATGCTAAAGTTCTTCATCTGCACAATGAAGGACCCTAAAGCCTAGATCGCTCATGCTTAAGTCCTTCATCAGCACAATGAAGGACCCTACAGCCTAGATCGCTCATGCTAAAGTCCTTCATCTGCACTATGAAGGACTCTACGGTCAAGATTTCACATGTTAAAGTACTTCATCAACCATAAAAAACATAAAAATCCTAGTCCGCCATCCACAGCCCAATTTTAACAACACTCAAACCCAAAACATATATCATAAGCACACAAAACACTTAACAACCCGTTACCTTAATAGGACTGTAATACCATTTTTCGTGAGGAGGGGTTCGCGATGGACGCAACCCGCTTGATTAAACCTTTATTGGATAAGGAATATCCGATGATTAGCCATGGGGATGGAATCTACTTATACGACACAAATGGAAAAAGATATATCGATGGCTCATCAGGTGCCATCACGGCGAGCATCGGCCATGGCGTGAAAGAAATCATTGAAGAAATTGAAAAACAGGCTAACAAAATATCATTCGTCTACAGGTCACAGTTCA
This sequence comes from Fredinandcohnia aciditolerans, assembly GCA_003640645.1. Lineage (GTDB taxonomy): Bacteria > Bacillota > Bacilli > Bacillales > Bacillaceae_L > Ferdinandcohnia > Ferdinandcohnia aciditolerans. The sequence continues at coordinate 1,276 of QGHH01000022.1, forward strand.
CAAGTGAACCTGCAGAAAAATTGGCTCAAAAATTAAGTGACCTAGCAAAAGGCGATGAATACTGGTCTTTTTTTGTGAACAGTGGCTCTGAGGCGACGGAAACGGCCATGAAGATTGCCATTCAGCATTGGCAAGAAAAGGGGATTAAAGGGAAAAACAAAATATTGTCACGTTGGATGAGCTACCACGGGATCACGATTGGTGCACTCTCAATGTCTGGACACACCGGAAGGAGAGCTCGCTTTGTTCCATTATTAGAAGACTTTCCGACCATTCAACCACCGTATTGTTTCCGATGTCCTTTCAACGCCACTTATCCAGCTTGTAATCATATGTGTGCAACGGAGCTAGAACAAGCGATTAACAGAATTGGGGCCGATCATATTGCCGCATTTATTGCCGAGCCAATCATCGGAGCTGCGGGTGGTGCCATTGTCCCGCCTCCTGGTTATTATCAGGTGATTAAAGAAATCTGTAAAAAACACAATATCTTATTTATTGCTGATGAGGTCATGACAGGAATGGGCCGTACAGGAAAGATGTTTGCCCTTGAACATTGGGACACACATGCTGACATCATTGCACTAGGAAAAGGTATGAGTGCGGGGTACACACCCATTGCCGCAACCCTCGTTAGTGAAAAGGTAATAGAGCCGATTCAAAAAGGCTCAAAGCTAATTATGAGTGGACACACCTATAGTGCGAACCCGCAATCTACAGCTGTTGCGTTAGCAGTCGTCAACTATATTGAAACTCATAATCTAGTTGAAAAATCTGCGAAGAACGGAATATACCTGAATACCAAACTAGAAGAATTGCAAAAAAAGCACCCGATTATCGGCGATGTTCGTGGAAAAGGACTTATGTGTGGAATCGAATTTGTATCCGATATGATCACAAAATTCCCGTTTAATAAGGAAATCGACTTAACATCACTGGTAGTCAGTCAAGGTCAAAACAATGGATTGTTACTATATCCGGCTGCAGCTGGCATTGAAGGGGTTGGTGGTGACGCCATCCTTGTAGCACCGCCTTTAACAATTACAACTCAACAAATTGATGAGTTAATCGAGCTCCTTGACCAAACGTTTGAAGATGTTGAGGCAGAACTACAGAAAAAAGGAATCATTTCAACATAATCTGGAGGTGACCATAATTGATTGAAAATCGATACAATAAAATTTCAACTCTAGAAGATGCACTCACACATATCAACGATGGAACAACGGTAATGTTTGGGGGATTTGGTGGAATAGGAAGTCCCCCAACGTTAATAGACGGATTGCTAGAAAAAAATGTGAAAGATTTGACGTTGATTGGGAATGACACCGGCTTTCCCAACATCGGAATTGGGAAACTTGTCAGTCGAGGACACGCGAAAAAATGTATTGTCTCCCATATTGGTTCGAATCCAGTTGCAGGTCAATTGATGACAGATGGAAAAATGGAAATCGAATTTTCACCTCAAGGCACACTTGGTGAACGAATCCGTGCAGGTGGTGTTGGCCTTGGTGGTATTTTAGTTGATGTTGGAATTGACAATGAAATCGTATCAAATGGGAAACAAATCATTCCAGTCGACGGCACAAACTATCTATTAGAAAAGCCTTTAACAGCGGACGTTTCCATTCTTTTCGCTAAAAAGGCAGATCCATTTGGAAATCTTGTCTATGATAAGAGTGCCAGAAACATGAATCCGCTTGTTGCCATGGCAGGGAAATTCACAATTGCCGAGGTTGAGGAAATTGTCCCATTAGGAGAATTAGACCCAGAAGAAATCGTAACACCAGGAATCTATGTAGACATGATTATTAAGAGCAGAGGGGTGAATTGGAAATGGGTATGGGAGTAGATATTCGCAATCGGATTGCAAAACGGGCAGCACAGGAAGTCAAAGATGGTATGATTGTGAATCTAGGAATTGGTATTCCTTCCCTCGTTCCAAATCACCTCCCTGAAGGGATTAATGTCATGATTCATGCTGAAAATGGCATTTTAGGGATCGGTCCAAGCCCAGAAAAAGGGTCCGAAGATGAGAATATTTGTAACGCCGCGGGATACCCCGTAACCACGGTTACAGGTTCGTCCTATTTTGATAGTTCAATTGCCTTTGGTATGATTCGGCGGGGTTATATTGATATAACCATTCTTGGATCACTTCAGGTTAGTGAAAAAGGAGACCTCGCTAACTGGATTGTTCCAGGCAAACGTGTCCCTGGGATGGGTGGTGCAATGGAGTTAGCGCAAAAAGCAAAAAAAGTGATTGTTTTAATGAACCATGTCGATAAACATGGAAACTCAAAAATTGTTAAAGAGTGCAGTCTTCCTTTAACCTCTAAAAGCTGTGTTGATCTTATCATTACCGATATGGCCGTGATTGAGGTAAAAGAGGATGGCCTCCATCTATTAGAAGTGATGACTCCTTTTACAATTGAAGATGTGATAAAAAATACAAGTGCCGAATTGAAGTGGGATGAAACCATTTCACAACTAACCTAAAGGGAGGGGAAGTGCTTGGGTGATACTAACGATAAAGTGAAGAAGTGGATCCAAGAAAATAGTGGGAAAGGCATCCGTCTGTTAAAAAAGCTTGTTCAAGAACCGAGTCTCCAAGGCAATGAAAGGTCTTCGCAAGCAATAATTATAGAAAAATGCCGTCAACTTGGGATGGAAATTGACATCTGGGAACCGAATGGATCGGAACTTTTAAAGCATCCATATTTTGTTTCACCAAGAACAAACTTTCTCGATAGTCCGAATGTAGTCGGTGTTCTAAAAGGGACAGGTGGGGGAAAATCACTTCTCTTAAATGGTCACATTGATGTTGTTCCAGAAGGTGATATCACCCAATGGGATATGGATCCGTATTCCGCTGAAGTGAAAGATGGAAAATTATATGGGCGAGGTTCCACTGATATGAAAGGTGGAAATGTCTCAATGCTATTAGCAATCCAAGCCATCAAGGAATCTGGTATTCAACTAAAAGGCGATGTCATTTTCCAAAGTGTCATCGAAGAGGAAAGTGGTGGTGCCGGAACACTTGCAACGATTATCAAGGGCTATAAAGCAGATGGAGCCATAATCCCAGAGCCGACGAATATGAAGATTTTCCCGAAACAACAAGGTTCAATGTGGTTTAAAATTGATATTTACGGCCGAATTGCACATGGTGGAACGAGGTATGAAGGTGTTAGTGCAATCGAAAAGGCTATGACGGTAATTAACCATCTTTTGAAGCTTGAAATGATTCGTAATGCGGAGATTAATGATCCACTTTATAGAAATACGCCAATCCCAGTGCCTATTAATATTGGAAAAATAAACGGAGGAACTTGGCCGTCTTCTGTTCCAGACGTTGTTACCATTGAAGGTCGAATGGGTGTCGCCCCTGAGGAAACAATCGAGAACGCAAAAGCTGAAATGCAACAATGGCTTGAAAAATTACCTGAAATAGATCCATGGTTCCAAAACCATCCAGTTGGACTTGAGTGGTTTGGGGCACGTTGGGTGCCTGGTACAATTGATCCTGACCATGAACTAATGAATCTTTTAATCAATACGTATAAAGATGTCTTGGGGAAAGAACCAATCATTGAGGCATCTCCTTGGGGAACAGATGGTGGACTTTTAACAGCAGTCGGCAATATCCCGACCATTGTATTTGGTCCCGGAACAACAGAAGTCGCTCATTATCCAAATGAGTATATTGAGCTTGACCGGATGTTTGAAACGGCAGAAATCATTGCCCAAACGATTTTAGCATGGTGTGAAGTTTCTGAAAAATGCTATGATAGATGAAAAGGATATGAGGAGGTTTGATGTTGTCAGGTCAAAAATACAGTGAACAAAAACGATTACATGCAGCTTCATATCAGGCAGACATTGTCGTAGACTATTTCAACCGGAGACTACGTGTATTAGATTATCGAGGTAATCTTATGACCTTATTAGATGAGGTTAACGAGATTGCAACATTGCATTCTTTTGAAAAAGTTATTTGTATGGCTAAACGTGAGGACTTATTTGAATTTATGAAATGTGGCTTTATGATTGAGGCAATGGTTCAGAAATATTTTAATGGCCATGATGCCTATTTTGTTACGAAGTATTTTACAAATGAAAGAAGAAATAGTGATAAATGGATGGAAGAAGAACAAATAATCACTGACATCTTACGGAATCCGCGAAAAAATTATCTAACAAACACTCAATTTCTAATCCGACAAGCAACACCCGAAGATGCAGGGCAACTTGCTAAATTGTATGATACCGTGTTTCAGATTTATCCAACTCCATTAAACAACCCAGACTATATTCAGAAAGCAATGAAGGATTCCACGGTTTTTTATGTTGCTCTCGACAATGGTGTGATCATAAGTAGCGCCTCAGCTGAAGTGAATCATACCTTTCATAATGCGGAGCTAACCGATTGTGCAACCTTGGATGCGTATAGGAAACACGGATTAATGAAGCAGCTCTTAATACAACTAGAAAAGGAGCTTATTAACAATGGAATATATTGTGCTTATTCAATTGCGAGGGCACTCTCATATGGAATGAACAAAAGCTTTTACCAGTTAGGATACTCCTATACTGGCAGACTCACAAACAACTGCTATATTTTTGATAAGATTGAAGACATGAATGTGTGGGTGAAGGATTTATCAATTGACTGACCCTGCCAACTTTTCGGCACTAAGCGCCGGATTTTCATCATGTGATGAGGGAGGTGGAGATGAGTGCAAATCGGGGATGAACTAGTCATAGCCATTTTAGATAGTATTGATGAAGCCATACATGTTGTTAATGAGGAAGGAATCACCATCTTCTATAATCAGGTAGCAGCTGAGCATGATGGGCTTACTCGGGAGGAGGTACTTGGAAAGCATCTTCTCGAGGTCTTTCCTTCTTTAAATGAGGATTCTAGTACTCTATTAAAGGTCATTCGCACAAAACAGCCGATTTATCATCTTCCCCAAACTTATAAAAACAAATGGGGAAAGCTGATTGATACGGTAAATACAACCTTACCGATCCATATTAATGGTAAATTCATAGGTGCTGTTGAAATTGGAAAAGATTATTCGAAGATCAAAGATTTATCCAATAAATTGATGGACTTGCAATCCAAGGTTCGCAGTCCTTCAAAAAAGCCTCAGGAATTATATGGTGCAAAATACACTTTTCATGACATCCTGACGAAAAATGAGCGCTTCAACAATGTAAAAAAACAAGCACTGAAGGTTGCGAACTCTTCATCGACTGTTTTAGTATATGGTGAAACAGGGACAGGTAAGGAGCTTCTTGTGCAAGCGATTCATAATGCCTCACCCAGAAGGCAAGCACCTTTTATCGCGCAAAACTGTGCGGCGCTACCCGAAAGTTTATTAGAAAGTATTTTATTTGGTACGGTTAAAGGGAGCTATACGGGTGCAGTGGACCGTGCTGGGTTATTTGAAATTGCACATGGAGGAACGCTTTTTTTAGACGAAATTAATTCGATGCCACTTGAGCTCCAATCCCGATTGCTCCGTGTCCTTGAGGATGGGATGGTTCGAAGAATTGGTAGCCCGAAAGCCCTTCAAGTCGATGTTCGCGTGATTGTTGCACTAAACAAATATCCTACAGATTGTGTGAAGGATCATGAACTAAGGCCGGATCTGTATTATCGTTTGAATGTTTTCTCTTTAGAGATTCCTCCTTTAAAGAAACGACTTGAGGACATACCGTATTTAGTCGATCACTTTGTTGGACTATATAATCATAGCTTTCAAAAAAATGTCTCAAAGATAGATGAAGAGGTCCTTCAATTATTCGCTAGTTATCTGTGGCCGGGAAATGTAAGAGAATTAAAACATATCATTGAACATGCAATGATTATGGCTGAAGGATCTGCACTTACAACGGATTTATTACCGGTTCATCTTGTCGATACAAAAGCAAAGTCTACAGTTACATTAAGACCGCTTCGTGAAGTCATACAAGAAACCGAAAACTCTTTGATCGATGCAGCCATGAAAAAATCAGGCGGGAACATCAATAGAGCGGCAAAACTTCTAGAAATTCCTCGTCAAACCCTTCAATACAAATTGCAAAAGAAAAATAATTAGCCCATATTTTCATTTAATCTCTTTTCTACTTAACAGTTGGCATGCTAATTGCATGTTAATAAGAGTAGGGAGGAGATTTTTTATGCAGATGAACTTATATAAACCTAAGCGTCATTGGAAGGACATTGAATTATGGAAGGATGTTACGGATGAGCAGTGGAACGATTGGATTTGGCAATTGACGAATACAATTCGCACAATCGATGATTTACGTAAGGTCATTAATCTGACTCCAGAAGAAGAAGAAGGTGTCTTAATCTCCACTAAGACGATTCCTTTAAATATAACACCATATTACGCATCGTTAATGAATCCTGATGATCCACGTTGCCCAATTCGGATGCAATCTGTGCCAATTGGGAAAGAAATTTACAAAACAAAATATGATTTAGAAGATCCTCTTGAAGAAGACGAGGATTCACCAGTACCTGGTTTAACACATCGTTACCCTGACCGTGTCCTCTTCTTAGTAACGAACCAATGCTCAATGTATTGCCGCTATTGTACGAGGAGACGATTTTCCGGCCAAATCGGTATGGGGGTGCCGAAAAAACAGCTTGATGCTGCGATAGGTTACATCGCCAACACTCCTGAAGTACGTGACGTCCTTATTTCAGGTGGTGACGGCCTACTGATCAATGACAATATTCTTGAGTACATTTTGAAAAATTTACGCGCGATTCCGCATGTGGAAATCATTCGTATCGGTACAAGGGCACCTGTTGTATTCCCGCAGCGGATTACAGAAAACCTGTGTAATATTTTAAAGAAGTACCATCCTGTATGGCTAAATACACATTTCAATACGTCTATTGAGATTACTGAGGAAGCAAAAAAAGCGTGTGAAATGCTGGTTAACAGTGGTGTGCCAGTCGGAAACCAATCTGTTATTTTAGCAGGCATTAACGACAGTGTGGAAATCATGAAAAAGCTGATGCATGATTTGGTCAAAATCAGAGTTCGTCCTTATTATATTTATCAATGTGATTTATCAGAAGGAATTGGTCACTTTAGAGCACCTGTTTCTAAAGGACTAGAAATTATCGAGGGTTTACGTGGCCACACTTCAGGTTATGCCGTACCAACCTTTGTCGTCGATGCACCTGGTGGAGGAGGGAAAATTGCGGTTCAGCCAAATTATTTGCTTTCGCAAAGTCCGGAAAAAGTGGTACTGCGTAATTTTGAAGGAGTCATCACTACTTACCCGGAACCAGAAAATTATGTACCTGGTCGTGCAGATGCATATTTTACAGAGCATGTTGGCTCACTAGAGGATAAAAAATCAACTGCAGGTATCGCAGGACTTCTTGGTGATGGGTTTAATCTTGTACCAGAAGGCATCAATCGAATTTCTCGTAGAAAGAAATACAATGAAGACCCAAGTCATAGCACCTTAAAAGATAAACGTGATAAACGGGACGAATTAAAGGAGAAAAAATATCAATCTACTTTACAAAAAATGAAGGGTACTAGTAAAGAAGATGAAAAATCAAGTTAAATGGGATTGGAGGTCATATTGTTGAATTGTATGTGGTGTGATTCGAAAAAGGCGAAAGAAGCAACAAACAGTGTATTCTGGGAACTCCCAGATGGCACAAAGGCAATTGAAATTACCGATACACCTAGTGTCAAGTGTGATGAATGCGGAATGGAGTATCAAGAAGAAAACATAATAAATGAAATCGAAGACCAACTCATGTTAATCGATACAAAAAAACTTTTGAAGACAATTAGCTATAAAGAACTTATGGAGATTCCGCGATTTTTAAAGCATAACTACTTTCGTTTTTAAGTCATTTTCAGTTGACTTGATACCATATCATGATAAAATGACAAAACGAACGCTTATGTAGGATGTGGTTGTTATGGGAAAGTCATTTTATCACTATATTGTAAAATTTCGTACGGCAAAAGCGAAAGATGAGATTAGTCAATTTGCAAATGATATCTATTTGGATCATAGCTTTCCAATCTATTCGAAGGATTACAATGAATTAAGCTCATATTTGGAGTTAAACGGCCAATATTTAAAAAGTATGTCTACTTTCGATAAGGCCTGGGATCTTTATGAAAACGAAGATTGAATATTAACCACTGAGATGCAGAATCTCGGTGGTTATTTACGTTTATAAGTAACTAAATTAGCTTATTTTTTAAGAACGAAAAAATACTGCCACTATCCTAGATTTTCTGTCACTACGTTCAAATACTGCCACTAACTAGGATTTACTGCCACTATTTCAAAAACACTGCCGCTAACTATGATTTACTCCCACTATTCTAAAAATACTGCCACTAACATTCGCCCTAAAACAAATCTCTATAACGAACACTTCACCCCACAAATTTTAGGCTCGCCCACCCTTAATATTTCTTGATTCACAAGCCCTATTATATTGCCGTTTTGCAAAAGACTTGCATATACTATGTCACACCCTTTAAATCGACACCAAAGCAGAGGGATGAGGATATGGATGATAAAAGCAAAAAGCCAAAATACAAAATCGGGGATATCGTCGTTGTTAAGTTATATGGAACAGTTGGATCTGTGACCGATATCCGTAAGCTAGATGGAAACTTTCTATATAAAGTTAATAAAGGCGAGGCATTTTACTCAGAATCGGCCCTAACCTTGCTTTCCCAATATAAAGCAAAGCCGATGGAAATTGAAAAAATCGATATTGAATACAAATATTATTTTGGTGACCTTGTCTTTGTGCAAGGATATGACAATGATGTGTTTAAAATTGTCGGGATTCACACTGAAATTTGGAGATACAAAGAGGGTGCGTGGGAGGATGTGATTTACGAATTAGCGAGAGTGACAGACGGTGAGTGGCTCGAAGCAGGAGAGGATGAGCTGACACTACTTGCAGACTTTGATCAAGCCGAAACATTCCTTCAAAAATATTCGTTGAAGTATTTTGTGAAAAAGAAAAACAATAATGCGGGGATGTATGAAAATATGGATATCTATCGTAAATCCGAGAAAGATCATATGCGTATTAAAAAAGAGAAAAAAGAAATCATTGACGGTTTATTAGATGTATACAACGACTACAAGATCCTGTACGATATGTTCCAGGATCAGAAATATAAAGATGTTATGGATTTAGCAATGAAAAATCTACAAAAATTTGAGTCTGGGAAAGGTAACGATTAACCCATGAGTAACGCTTGTACTAACACATAAAAGAAATAAGGGATCCCTAAAAACAAAATAACCGAAAATAATCCTTTTGTTACTTTTCCTAACACTTTGTCAAACCTGTCTCCGTCAATAAATGCTAGTAATTTATTGGTGCGATTCACTTCTGCTTGTACTGGAAATTTTACAATAACGGTTTGCTTTGTCATGAGAACCCCTCCATTAGGCTTGTCCAATTCTTATATTCCATCCTATGTATGAACTTTTGATTTCATGACTAAAAAATAATATACATATGAAATGACATAGGTGACGTTTTTACATCATACATCTTAAGTAAAGGGGGCGATCATGCTGAAGGAGATTGAGGTTGTTATTGATACGGAGGAAATTGCAGAGTTTTTCTATAACGAGCTTGTCCAAAGGGGATTTGCCCCAAGCGAGGAAGAGCTAGAGGAACTAGCAGATATTACATTTGAATACTTACTCTTTAAATGTGTAATTGACGAAGAAGAAGACTAGGTACATATAACGGCGGGGAAACCCGTCGTTTTTCTAATGAAAAAATATCATTTCTGTAGAAACTTTTTTCATGCCCAGTCGTATAGTTTATATCAAGCATTAGGAGGAATGCCCATGTCTTTATTTAATAAACTTTTTTCAAGTATTGGGATAGGAAGTGCAAGAGTCGATACAAAGTTAACAACTGACCAACTTAGGGCTGGTGACAAGGTTTCTGGCGTTGTTGAAATTGTTGGAGGAAATACGGAACAGCAAATCGACGAGATTTATCTTTCCTTAATGACAACCTACATTAAAGAATCGAATGACAAAAAGTTTAACCAACAAGCAACGATTGAAAAAATGAAAATTGTTGAGCGTTTTACAATTGGAAGTAACGAAAGACGTGAAATTCCATTTTCATTTGTCCTCCCACTTGATACACCTGTAACGTTCGGGAAATCAAAAGTGTGGATTCATACAGGCTTAGATATTAAAAATGCAATTGACCCTTCAGATAAAGATTATATTTCAGTTTCTCCATCACCACTTGCAGCAGGTGTGTTGAATGCGGTATATGATTTAGGCTTTAGCCTACGTAAGGTAGATTGCGAAGCGGCACCATACCGACTAAGAAGAAGGCTACCATTTGTACAGGAATTTGAGTTTGTCCCTACAAGTGGACAATATCGTGGAAGATTAGATGAAGTAGAAGTAATGTTCTTTCCACAATCAGAAGATCGGGTGGAAGTGATGATGCAGGTGGATCGACGTGCACGTGGGTTAAGTAGCTTCCTTGCTGAGGCGTTGGATATGGATGAATCCTTTGTTAACTTCACTGTAACGACGAATGATCTTCCAAATCTCAAATCAAAAATTAACCAAATTATTAGCCGTTATAGTTAATTGAAAAAGGGCGCCCTGCAATCGGACGCCCTTATTTAATTTATTCATTATGCCCTGGTCCGTTTTTACGGCCACCAGCAGCTGAGAATTCTTTACCGTGAGCGATTTGTTCCGCTTCAATTGCTTCAGGTGGAGTATGGTTGTTTTTCTTAGGAGCATTTATACGATTACGATTTTTCTTACCCATTTTATTCCCTCCAATAGGATGTTCAAAAAGTCCGGTGAAATGACACATCGAATTTCTTCGTTGGCTTGCTTTTCCGCTCCTCGCGTATCAATTACATACGTTCCGGTGCTCGAAGCTTCGCCGCCTCGAACTTCTTGGTCCTTTACATCCTCCTTTTGAACTCTCTTTTAATTATTTAGGCTGCATAAAGCCGTCTTTTGCTTTTTTCGATGTATTTGGTGGATTTCCAACACCTTTTGTAGTGTCAGTTGCATTTGCATAGTCCACAGCTTGTCTTAATTTTTTGCTCATTTTTTCGTTTGCCATGTACGAATACCCCCTTTTTGATGATGATACAATCTTATCTTTCCCCATATTTTTGCGTTAATCAAACTTTTTAAGTAGAATGGAATTGTGGTAACATAGAAAAAGTGTAATTTTACCTATATAGGAGGATCATGAATGAGTACACATATTGGAGCAAAGCAAGGGGATATCGCTGAAACAATATTGCTTCCAGGAGACCCATTGCGTGCAAAGTATATTGCTGAAAACTTTCTTGAAAATGTTCAATGCTACAATGAAGTTCGTGGAATGCTCGGTTTTACCGGTACATATAAAGGAAAGCGCGTGTCTGTCCAAGGAACTGGTATGGGGGTTCCATCGATTTCAATATACATACATGAATTAATGAATGAATATGGAGTCCAAAACTTAATTCGAGTTGGAACTTGCGGTGCGATTCAAAAGGATGTGAAAGTACGAGATGTCATTTTAGCGATGACTTCCTCAACGAACTCACAAATGAACCGCATCAATTTTGGTAGTGTCGATTATGCTCCAACCGCATCATTTGATTTATTGCAAAAAGCATATGAGGCAGGAACTGAAAAAGCCCTTAATCTTAAAGTAGGAAATGTCTTCACTAGTGATGTTTTCTATAATGAGAATGCCGAATTAGAAAAATGGGCACAGTATGGGATTCTTGCGATTGAAATGGAAACAACGGCACTCTACACATTAGCAGCGAAATTTGGTCGCAATGCATTATCAGTTTTAACAGTAAGTGATCATATTTTAACGGGAGAAGAAACAACAGCTGAAGAACGTCAAACAACTTTTAATGATATGATTGAGGTTGCTCTAGAAGCAGCGTTGAAGGAATAAATAAACTATATCCAGTGGAGCAAAACACCGCTGAATATAGTTTATGCCTCCGGCGGATGCCATGACTTTTCAGAGGGAATTTTTCGAGCAGTAAGATTAAAGACTTCAAACGCCACATCCTGTGGCAACGTCTTTATGACCCACTTCATGTGGGCCTAAAAATCTGGCACAAATACGCCAAGGCGCATTTGATTAAGGGGAAAAGATTTCGGGATTCGAGATTTTTTCCTCTTTTATTAGGGTGATAATTATGAAAAATCGATTTATTAGATATGGTGTGACGTTAGCCGTCGTCTTGTTTGTTGCCTTTTTCGGGTCAAAAATTATTTCTCCATCTGAGTCTTTTACAGATACTGATGAGGAGGTAAAAAGCCAACTGGTTGTGAATGGCTTTAAGATAGATGGGATTACCTTTTATGGGAATCAAGTTCTCGCCTTGTTAGAGGAAAACGGTCAAAAGAAACTTTACATCGGGGACCGACAACAAACTGTAATTGAGAACGTGACACCATGGGTGGATTACCAAGTTCCTAACAGTCCTGATAAAACTTATAGAGGGGTAGAAGTGAATCCGGACGCCCACTTGTTGTATTTGTACGGAAAGAAAGATGATGGCAGCAATTTTATCGAGATGATTAATATTGGCACAAAAGAAACCGTTTCCGAAATTCCATTTGAGGGTACTGCTAAAATCAGTAATATTAAATTTAAAAACGGCTATGAAGAAGGGATGCTCTATGCCAAGACCAATCCTGAAAAGCAAAAAGCCGAAATCATTTTTAATACACCTGAATTTGATTCCCATATGGATTTATTCGTCGTTGACCTTCCATCAAAAAAGGCGACAGTTGACTGGGTCGATGCTAATCCGGAGCTGGAGCATATTGTCTACACAATTAAAGACCAAGGGAAGATTTCTGCTTTTGTTCATGAATTAGCCACCAATAAGACAACCCAACTTGATAAAATAAGTGGAGATAAGTTTCTATTTGATGGGGAACAGCTCATCGGTTTTAAATCCAAAAAGGACAAACTGGACATTAAAGAATTCAAATATAAACAAGTGACTACGACTAAAGAACCTGAGAACGTAATGTATGATATCGTGATTAAAAATGGAATTGTGATAGATCCTGACAAGGAAACGATGAAAATTGGCTATCATGTTGGAATTAAGGACGACAAAGTGGCTGCGGTTACTAAATCAGCGATACGTGGAGAGACAGAAATTGATGCGTATCAAAAAATCGTAAGTCCCGGCTTTATTGATATGCTTTCGTTTAATCCAAACCCAATGGCAGCGAAGTTCAAAATTGGTGATGGGGTTACAACAAATCTTTCCATGCATGGGTGTACGGTTGATTTTAACGGTTTTTTTAATCAATATGAAAATTATCCAACATCAGTAAACTATGGGGGTGCCTTGTTTGCGGTTCGTTTACGTTATGAAGCCGGACTTGGCAACCACGGCACACCAACTCAGGAACAAATTGACTATATGGTAAAACGTGCACAAGAGGAAATTAAAAAAGGGGCGCTCGCACTTGCTTTTAGCCCTGAGTATTATCCAGGAACGACACCTGATGAAATCAGGGCCCTTATGAAAGTTGCAAAGGAATATGGCATTGTTACACATTTCCATGGCAGGCATTCTAGTCTAACAGGCGAACATACAAGTATTGATTCAGTAAAAGAAGTTCTTGGTTATGCAAGGGAGCTAGATGCCCCGGTTCATTTTATGCATCTTCACAGTACAGGTGGGACAGGTGCGATGGATGAAGCATTAGCCCTGATTGAAGAAGCTCGTGCTGATGGCTACCAAGTCACATATGATGTGTACCCATACGATTCTTGGGCAACAGATATTTCATTTGAGCGTCTCGGCGGAGATTGGCAAACAAGGTTTGGCATATCCTATTCAGACATTCAAGTAGCGGGTACCACTGAGAGACTAACGGAGGAAACATTTCCTATTTACCGTAAGAAAGGTGGACAAGTTATCGTTTATGCGATGGATGAGGAAGAGCTCATTCAAGCATTACAAGTAGATTATAGTATGATTGGTAGCGATGCAACGATGGACAGTGAGTTTAATCATCCAAGAGGAGCGGGGACATTTTCGAGGTTTATCGGGCGTTACATTCGTGACCTTGATATTTTACCACTGATGGAAGGGATGAAGAAAATTACCATTCATTCCGCAAGACAACTAGAGGAAGTTGCACCAGCTATGAGTACAAGAGGAAGGCTCCATGTTGGAGCTACCGCAGATATTACGGTTTTTGACTACCATGAGATCATCGACACTTCAACAGCCGAAAAACCAGCATCCTTATCCAAAGGAATCGATTATGTTATCGTATCTGGTAAAGTTGCAAAAGACGAAACAGGTGTACAAACTCAGGTTAAAAACGGACAACCGATAATTGGAGTATTCGAATAAAATTTTTCCTTACATTTATCATCATATTCCTTTAGAAAAAGCAGATACTTTTAAAGAGGTGATTTTGATGAATCATGAAAAAGATTTTGATCGGGATCATGATCGTGAAGATGCGCTAACTGAGGATGCTTTAAAGGAAGTTCTAGAAACAGCCTATACTGCAGAGTCTGAACTGATGCGACGCTACTTGATTACCTCAGAAAGAGTTCATAATGATCCTGAACTGAAAGAAAGACTTGCGAACTTCGCTGAAGGAAATGCAAAGCGCACGAAACAGCTCCAAAATGAAATTTCAAAACTTCACTAATCAAAGCCACGAGGGAAGCACACCTTCGTGGCTTTTATAGATACATGAAATATTCATTTATTGTTTATGCTAAATGTAGATATCATCGGAGGTGTGAAAATGCCTGAGTTGCCAGAAATGGAGACATACAAAAACCTCCTTCAACTAAAAGTAGCAGGTCATGTCATTCAAGATGTGGAAGTAAATCGTGAAAAATCAATCAATACTTCGGTTTCTGATTTTACTAAAGAACTTGTTGGAAATAAAATTACTCAAATCCACCGTAGGGGGAAGCACCTTTTTTTTGACCTTGAAAGCGGTAATAAATTACTTCTTCATCTTATGCTTGGCGGTTTGATGTATATCGAAACAAATAACGATACAATTTCAAGAACAAAACAAGTGATTCTTCGATTTGCATCCCATCAACTTTGTTTTATTGGATTAAGATTAGGATACTTACATCTACTAACACCTGACCAAGTTGAATCCGAATTAGCAGATTTAGGGCCAGAACCTATGCAAGCTGGTTTTACACTTCAATCTTTTGAAGATTTAGTTGAAAACAAAAGGGGAATGCTTAAAACAACGCTTGTTGATCAGGATTTTATCGCAGGGATCGGTAATTGTTACTCTGATGAAATTTGCTTTGCTGCAGAACTTCTACCAACCAGGACGTTTGATACATTGGATGATGCACAAGTTCAAAAATTGTATCAATCGATTCATTCTGTATTTCAAGATGCCATTCGATTTGGTGGATATATGGCACAGCCACTTTTTAAGGGGGATCATTTAACCGGCGGTTATGATGAAAAATGTAAAGTATATGACCGAGAAGGTGAAGCGTGTTTTCGTTGTGGTTCCGTTATTAAGAAGAAAGAAGTGTCATCCAGGAAAACTTTTTTCTGTGCAAATTGCCAAATCTAAAAAATACACTTGATTATCACATAGGTTAATGGCTATTCTATATATGAGTCAATAATAGAAAGAGGGATTTTTTATGGCAGAAAAAACATTTACAATTACAAGTGACGCTGGCTTACATGCAAGACCAGCTACAAAGCTCGTACATAAAGCAAGTCAATTTCAATCAGAAATTACACTTACTTTCAACGGTAAATCTGTAAACCTTAAATCAATTATGGGTGTAATGTCTCTTGGTGTGCCAAAAGGTTCACAAATCGTGATTCAAGCAGAAGGTAATGATGCAGATGCAGCCTTAGAAGGAATTGGGTCTGTGTTAAAAGAAGAAAACTTAGGTGAATAACACCAAATAAAAACAACCATCCATGCAGATGGTTGTTTTAACTTTATTCAGCAATTATCCATACATATACGGACAATAGAATGTATGGCGGTTGCCACAGATTTCAATGGAAAGTTTTCGAGCATAAGATTAAAAAAGTACGCCACTTCCTGTGGCAACGTCTTTGTGACCTACCACGTGTGAGCTAAAAAATCTTGGCTCAATATTTGAATTACGCAGTTTCTTCATCTTCATCCTTTGATAGAACTAATGCCCCATGACGAATTAAGTATTGAAAATGGGAAAGTGGGAAGACCCCTTTTTGCTTTGATTCAAGTTCAATTCGAACTGAAGTATGATTTATCTCAACAACTTTTAACGTTTTTGCTTCACATAAATTCGGAATGAATTTTGAAGTGATACCAAATTCCATATTATTTACTAGTTCAAGGTTTTCTCTTGCCAATTTTGTTCACCACCTTCTTCATATACGTAATATGTCCAATACGTAGAAAATCATACCATCTTTTCAAGGGATTGCTATTAATTTGATTTTGCAGTTCGCATTATTGGAATTTTATTGATAAAATCGTTAATATTTATATATGAATACATATTTATTTAGAGTTTGGAGGATTCACATTTGAAACCGATAAAAAAAGAAGACATTCAGGATATAATCAACCGTTTTGCCAATCAAAACGTTTATATTCACCTTGAAACTACAAATGGCGCTTATGCTGTGCATTCTGGTGCTAAAAAAACATCAGCGGGTGCATTTATTCGAAATGCCCTTGTTACGTATACAGAAGGAAAAATCGTTGGAAATGATCCATACCGTGTTGGCCTTAAGATGGATATTGGCTGGATTTATGCAGAAGGGTTAACAGATTGGGAGCTTGACGAAAAGGACCGTTTATTACTAGCAGGTCATGATGAGGAAGGGAAACTCGCAGTTGCGCTGCAAATTAGCACAACCCCATTCTAGAGTTTTGGAACTTCAACGGCATATTTTAATAAAAGGAGTAGTAAAATGGAGCGACATATTTTAATTGTATTACCACATCCAGATGATGAAGCATTTGGAGTATCAGGTTTAATTAGTTTAAATACACAAAAAGGGGTCCCTGTTACATATGCCTGTCTAACCCTTGGGGAAATGGGCAGAAATTTAGGAAATCCGTTTTTTGCAACGAGAGAAACCCTGCCCGAGATTCGAAAAAAAGAGCTAAAAGAAGCTTGTAAAGCATGTGGAATAAGCGATCTCCGCATGCTAGGATATCGTGATAAAACATTAGAATTTTTAGATTCAGAAAGAATCGCAGACACAATTGAGGAAATCATCAAGGAAGTAAATCCATCTCTTGTTATTACATTCTATCCTGGACATGGTGTCCATCCTGACCATGATGCGACAGGAGAAGCAACTATTCGTGCAGTTAAGCGTATTCCGAAAGAAAATAGACCAACTGTTTACTGCAAAGCAATCACCCACGACCGTGTTGAAAAGATTGGAGAACATGATGTTGAGTTTGATGTCAGTGAAGTATTAGACAAGAAGATTGCGACATTGAAAGCACATCGTTCCCAAACAGAAGGCTTGATGGGAAATCTGCTCCAAAAGATTGATGACAGTGATAATGAAATTATTGAGTGGCTTCGAACAGAAGTATATTGGACATATAAGTTTGACGATTAAGTACTTAGAGCCCAATTTTTGATGGGCTCTTGGGTATAAAAGGAGCTATATGAAAATGGATCCTGTTAATTTTGATCAACTCTTAAAAGCATATCAGTCGCTTTGGATGAATCGTCGGCTATGGCAAAAGGACATGAGCAGTGAAGACATTCTGCGTTCCACAATTCGAAGGGATATACTAGATGAATTGACCCATCCAAGACTTCGCAAAACTCCCTATGAAAAATTTTTTATGGCGAGCAGACGCATTTTCGACTCCAGTCTAACTATTGAAGAAAAGCTTCACCTGCAGCATGTATATCTTGAGGAAATGGAAAATGTGAAGAATTTGTAAAAAACAAGAAAATATTTACAATTATTACTAATTTCTGTTGTACAACTCCTTAGTTTCCCTTATAATCTGTTGAGAATAAGAAAGACTTGTCAAAATATCTCAGCATGTCTAGATTTGAAAGGGGTATTTTTATGGAGATGAATATGTATATGGAGATTTCAATCCTATTATTTTTGATTTTTGCATTTAGCTTCGCACATTCCATTTTTAAAGGAACACATAAAAGAGTAGCCAAACTACTTAGTGGAACATTTATCAGTTTATGTTCGTTTGCCATTGTCTGGAGAGCTACAAGTCTGTGGTCTTATTTTCATTAAATAGATATTGAACAAAAAGAGCGAGTTGGTATTCGCTCTTTTGTCATTGCTCTTCGTCTTCAAATATCGAATTAATTTTTTCAGGTGATACAATGTATAACCCCATTTCCTCTTCTAGTTCTTCTATTGATTTATTTTGTACAGTCTCGTCTTTTGATGTAAAGTCTTCCATTTTTCTCACCTCAAAACTAGTATGTCCATTAATTGAATAGTTCCTACTCTGATAGAAAAACTAACTATATATGTAGGATAGGAGACGAAATCATGAGATTTGGGAGTCATATTAGTATTAGGGAAGGGTATTTAGGGGCTGCCCAACATGCTAAAAAAATTGGAGCACAAGCCTTTCAATACTTTCCAAAAAATCCACGAAGCCTGTCAGTTAAAGAATATAATATTCATGATGCACAAGAATGTGCGAAATTTTGTAAAGAGCATGATATCCTAACCATTGCCCATACACCGTATCCAACCAATTTAGTTGCGGATGAAGGACAAATTGACCTTGTTAAGAACTCGTTATTAAATGATTTAGAGATTGCAAATGAATGCGGATCGATTGGTGTAGTTGTTCATTTTGGTGTATTGAAAAACGCTTCAGACCCTCTCGAAGGCTATCAGCGGATGATTGGAACCATCAATGATGTTCTGTCGATGTGGGAGGGGGAAGCAATGCTTTTATTAGAAAATAATGCCGGTAAAAGTGGGCCAACTGGCACAATGCTTGAAGAGCTTGTCCAAGTAAGGCAGCTTACAGAGTATCCTGATAAGATTGGTTTTTGTTTAGATACTTGCCATGTATTCGCAAGCGGTGTTTGGGATGGAGACAATTGGGATGAGGTTGGAGCAAAAGGGACTGAACTCGGTTATTTTGAACATTTAAAAGCGGTTCATTTAAACAATTCAGCATACCCAACCAGGTCTATGAAGGACCGACATGCCAATATCCCATATGGGGAGATAAAAGTAGAACAAATCAAAGAATTATTAACAAGTTCCGTGTTTGGTGATATTCCGTTTGTACTCGAAACCCCTCACGAGAATCACTTTTCCCATGAGAAAGAGATCAAGTTTTTGAATAAAATGATGAAGTAATTGACTAACAGCCATAAATGAAAAATATCGGCTATAAATTTACATTAACGGCCATAAAAATAAATGATTGACCATAAAATCAAAATAATGTCCATAAAGTTAAATTTAGAGGCAACTTTACACACAAAAAACCAGCCCGCAAAAGGCTGGTTTACATCATTTTTCACTCAAGTTTATCCGAGCTGCTCTTCTCTGTACAATGACTAAACGACCGGATAATGTTACAGCACCGGCAGCTAATCCTACTATCAAGCCAATCCAATAACCGAACGCACCAAGCGTTGTAAATTTTGCCAAGACAAATCCTACAGGCAAACCAATCACCCAATAAGAGATAAGTGTCATCACAAAAGTCGTGTTTACGTCCTTATATCCACGCAGTGCACCTTGGATTGGTGCCGCAATGGCATCTGAAAGCTGAAAAAACATCGCATATAGTAAAAATTGAGTCGTTAACCCGATAACTGCGACATTTGTTGAGTACATTTTTGCAATCGGCTCTTGAAACAAAAGAATAATCATTGAACAAACAAGTGCCATAACAACAGCGATACAAATGCCAAGTATACTATATTGTTTTGCATCCTTAAATCGTTTCGCTCCGACCTCAAAGCCGACAACGATTGTAAGTGCCATCGAAATACTTAAAGGAATCATGTAAAGCAAACTCGCAAAGTTTATTGCGACTTGGTGAGCAGCAATGGTAGTCGTATTAAATTCGCTCATTAGCAATGTAACTGCTGAGAAAATACTTGTTTCAAAAAAGATTGCAAACCCGATCGGCAACCCAAGTTTTAAGATTTCTCCCCAGCTTGAAAAGGATACTGAGTAAAGTTTCCGTAAAACACGATATTCAGTAAATGGCGGTCGGCTTAAAATAATCCAAATGGCTAAAAACACAATCAGCCAATAGGTAATCGCTGTGGCAAAACCTGCACCCGCACCGCCTAATTCAGGAAAACCAAACTTTCCAAAAATCAACAGATAATTAAACAATACATTAATTGGTAACGAAGAAAGAGTAATAATCATCGTCACCCGTGTATGACCCAGTGCGTCAATAAATGATCTCAATACAGAATAAACAAAAAGAGGAACAATTCCAAATGAAAGGCCAATCAGATATTCCTTAGCTATTTCTCGTACTTCGGATTCAAGGTTCATAAAACCTAGAATTGGGTCAAGCACAAATCCACCAATTATAGTAACGACTATAGCGACGACAACAGAGATGTAAACACCTTGCATAACAGAATATGGAACCTTATTCTTTTGTCTTGCTCCAACATACTGAGCGATAATGGGTGTCATTGCTACTAATATCCCCGACAAGCCTGTGTATACCGGTACCCACAGACTTGAACCAATCGCAACCCCTGCAAGGTCGTTTGCTCCAGCGCGACCAGACATCATCGTATCCACAAAATTTATTAGATTAAGACCAATCTGTGTGGCCAAAATTGGAAAGAGGATATGGAAAAATAAGTTAGTTTTTTCTTTTAAATTAAATGTTTGATGCATAGATGATTTCCTTTTGCCTTCCTTAATGATTAAAGGATTATATCACAAAAATGACATAATGATAGGTAAAAATTATTCGAGTGACAACCAATACTCGTCCTTTTTTCATTTTTAGTGTAAAGTAGTACATGTGTATGAAAATAGCAAATCTAATCGAAACTAGGAGTAAAAGGGGGAATCCGACTTGATAAAGTTATTTTCAGATAGTGATTTAGACGGAGTAGGATGTGGACTTGTTGCCAAACTGGCATTTGGTGAAGAGGTTGATGTCTCCTATTGCTCTTACCGAAACTTAAACGAGCGTGTGGAAAAATATATTGAAAACCCAGAACACCATCAAGCAAAAGTATACATAACCGATCTTGCAGTGAACGATAAAAACGAAAAAGCTTTGGAAAAACGTCATAAGGCGGGTCACTACATACAAATGGTTGACCATCATAAAACAGCCATGCATTTTAATAAATATGACTGGGGATTTGTACAGGCTGAATATGAGACAGGCAAGAAAACTTGTGCAACTTCACTCTACTATGAATTTCTTCTTGAAAAGAACCTCATCCAAAAACATAATGGCTTAGAGGAGTTTATTGAGCTTGTAAGATTATATGATACATGGGAATGGGAAACTGAAAATCGCGTAGAAGCGAAACGCTTAAATGATTTATTTTTTATTATTGGAATTGAAGAGTTTGAAACGAAGATGCTAGAACGACTTCAGAATAATCGAGATACTTTCCAGTTAACAGAAGCGGAAGAATTTCTTTTAGATACTGAAGATAAGAAAATTGAGCGATATATTAACTCAAAAAATAGACAAATGGTGCAAACCTTCATTGAAGATTATTGTGTGGGAGTTGTTCATGCGGAACAGTACATTTCTGAACTTGGAAATGCACTCGGAAAGCTAAATCCTCATCTTGATTTAATTGCTATACTAAATGTTGGCACAAAAAAAATTGGACTTCGTACCATATATGATGAGGTCGATGTTTCTGAATTTGCGAAGCGATTCGGCGGCGGAGGGCATCCAAAAGCATCAGGATGCTCACTTGGCGATACAGCATTTGAACTTTTCGTCAAAAATACATTCCCATTATATGCAATTCGCCATGATGCACCTGAAAACCAACTCAATCACAAAGTGAATGATAATGGCACTCTGTTTGTAAATCGAAAAGGGGAAAAGTCCTTTATATTTAAAAAGGACGCTCGTTGGGTGATTCACCACGATAAAAAAACACTCGATGCAAAGTTTTCAACGTTTGAAGAAGCCGAGCGCTTTATAAAACGTCAATTTGCAAGTGGCTTAGCCTTCGATAATGAGCTTATTGCCTATATTGGTGATCATCTTAATAAGAAAGAGGATGCGATTAAAGCAAACCTAGATGGCGCACTTGTAAGTCTAAAGAACCAATTTTAAATGAAACATGTGTTCGTATGGTAAAATGTGTTATAATGAATAAGCAATAGTTTGTCCAATAAGGGTGGTCGGCTAAGCTCCCAAATGAAAGGGGGTGATGCCTATATGACGATATATGAGAGCCTTGTGTTAATGCTTTCGTTCGCGTCGCTTGTTGTTGCAATTTTATCTTTTGACAACAATAAAAAATAGACCTCCCTTTTTCCGCTAAAAATCGGGTGAGGTCTATTTTATCTTAGGCTGATCCTCTTAGTGGGACCATTCTATTGCTAGGCCGTAGATGCTCGCAACATCTGCGGTCTATTTGTATTTTACGAGTATTTAATATTATAATACCATATCTTAATAAAAAATGTCACAAATACTTGAATTTCAAGGTGTATTCATTGCTCTCACGTACAAACTTCGGTAAAATACGTGGGGATATAAAAGGTTGTTCAAAAAGTCCGGTGAAAAATGACACGACGAATTTCTGAGTTGGCTTGTTTTTTAGTTCCTCACGTATTATCTATATACGTTCTGGTACTCTGGAGTTCGCACCGCCTTGCAATTTCTATGCACAGGAAGTGGCGTCCTTGTCGACGTGGTCCTTTTCATCCTCCTTTTTGAACTCACATTATAAACATATGTATGAGAGGATTTGATACTTCATGACGATTCAGCTAGAAGAATTGAAGTTACCGATAGAATTACAAACTGAGATTTCAAATAGAAAGAATAAAGGTTCTGATGATGAACTATTAATCGGAAAAGGTGGTTATACACCTTCAGATATCAATATTATTCGAGATGCGATTATTGCACTAAGCATCGGTAAAAATGTGCTTCTAAAAGGCCCAACTGGTTCAGGAAAAACAAAGCTTGCTGAAACCATTTCTCAGTTATTCCAACAGCCTATGTACAGTATAAACTGCTCAGTCGACCTAGATGCAGAAGCCTTACTTGGCTACAAAACCATTCAAGAGCATGATGGAAAAATGAAAATTGAATTTGTTTCTGGACCTGTAATCAATGCAATGAAGAAAGGCTATTTACTCTATATCGATGAAATCAATATGGCAAAACCAGAAACATTGCCAATATTAAACGGTGTCCTTGACTATCGTAAAATGATCACTAATCCGTTTACTGCTGAAGTAGTACGTGCAGAGAATGGCTTCGGGGTCATTGCCGCAATTAACGAGGGCTATGTGGGAACCGTACCTTTAAATGAGGCATTGAAAAACCGCTTTGTCGTATTTGAGGTACCCTATATTCAAGGAGAAACCCTTAAAGAAGTTCTTCAAACTCAAACCGCATTGAAGGATGAAAATGTAATCAATAAATTTGTATCCTTGTCTGCTGATTTAATTACACAGGTTCGAGGTGGTATGCTTTCTGAAGAAGCGGCATCCATTCGGGCATTGATTGATACTTGTGATTTAGCCATGTATATGCCAGCATTACGCGCTATTGAACGTGGTATCATTGAAAAATTAGAGGATGAACGTGAGAAAGCAGCCGTTAAAAATATAGCAGAAACTCTGTTTGAGTGAGGTTTTTACAATGAGATTTATTCAATTTAATGATAAAAAGGTCGACTCCTTTCTATTCATGGAATTATCGGACCTTGCCAAAACAATCTCAAAAAATCCTGAACTCGAAATAGAGTTAGGCTATAAATCTTATCTTGACCCGATCCAGCAGAAGATTATCATTAGTCATTTTTGGGATAATCGCGCAACCAGCGACAAACGATTTGGACTATTAAGTGATGTCTTTTTACGGACTATTGGTAGCATGAAATATACCGATTTTAAAGAAATTGATCGTTATTTATCATTCTGTCGAAAAAGCGATCTTCCAAGTTTCGCGAAGCAATTGTTTATGCTGTTTGAAGATAGTCGTTTGGAAGAACTATGTAAAAAAGAACGGCCAGGAACACGAAAATCCTTTACCGAAAGACGACGTATTTATCGCAAATATTATGAGGATCAGCTCCATGTCAATATTGTTAAAAGTGTACCGACTGACGCCTTGTTTAACAGCATTTTTGTACTATTAACGGCTGAATCACCTCTTGAAGAAATTCCGACGATTCAACAAAAAATAGATCTCGTGATTCCGTTTTTACGAGGGCAAATTGAGAAAGTCTTTGATGCAAAAAATACAAAGGATATCGTCAAAATTTGCATGGAAATCATCGAAGTACTTGAGGATGTGCTTGATGAAGATATGTTAAATACGTATTTTCATTTACCAGAACTTGATTATGAAGTACTTGAAGATGGCATAACAATTGATGATTTGAAACGGATAGATAAGTTGAAAAATAATGATGTGCTTGATGATGTCAAAAAAGGGGATGAAGATATCCATGAGGAGAAGTTCGAAACCTGGCATCGTGAAACAAGTACACCAACAAAAAGCTTTTTACAATTTGATTTAGAACAAGGTTCACGAACGAATCTGATGGGTGAAGGGGCAAGAGAAGGGGAAGAGGGTGACCAAGCGTTAGGGATTGCCCAAGGCTCGTCTAAACAAAGTAAAAATAAAGACTATTCCAAGATGGAAGCAATGGAATTGGTACATTCTGAAAAAGAAGGTTCCTCAGAAGCTGAATT
This sequence comes from Fredinandcohnia aciditolerans, assembly GCA_003640645.1. Lineage (GTDB taxonomy): Bacteria > Bacillota > Bacilli > Bacillales > Bacillaceae_L > Ferdinandcohnia > Ferdinandcohnia aciditolerans. The sequence continues at coordinate 26,244 of QGHH01000022.1, forward strand.
TGGAAAAGAAAATCGCTTTGCATACCCTGTCTTCAAGAATGCACGAAAACCTACGGACGAAGAAGTGATCCAATATGAAAAAAACAAATCGGTCATTGCGCCTTACCAGAAAAAGCTTAAGCAAATGATCCTTAAAACATTGGAACATAAAAAGAATCTCCCTAGAGGGGATTTGCATTTTGGAAGACTAAATAAGAAGCTAATTCGTATCTTTACAGACGACAATCCTAGATTATTTTATAAAAAAGAACAGCCATCCCATCAAATTGATGCGGTATTCTCGTTGTTAGTGGACTGTTCAGCATCGATGTATGATAAAATGGACCAAACAAAGCTAGGGATTGCACTCTTTCACGAAGCGTTAAAATCTGTCCAAGTTCCTCATGATGTGACAGGTTTTTGGGAGGACACCAATGATGCCGATAGTACAAAACAACCGAACTATCTGCAAACAGTGATCGATTTTGATTCGAGCCTAAAGCGCAGCTACGGAGCAGAAATCATGCAGCTTGAGCCAGAAGAAGACAATCGTGACGGTTTTTCGATTCGATTGCAAACGAAGAAACTATTACAACGTACCGAGAAACAAAAATTCTTACTTGTCTTTTCTGACGGTGAGCCCGCAGCATTTGATTATGAGCAAAATGGTATTATAGATACACACGAAGCCGTATTAAAAGCACGAAAACATGGAATCGAAGTCATCAATGTCTTCTTATCAAATGGAGAAATTGATGAAGGTCAACAAACAACGATCCAAAACATATACGGTAAGTACAGTATTTTAGTACCAAACATCGAGCAATTACCAGATGTCCTGTTCCCATTACTGAAAAGGCTATTATATAAAAGTATTTAACAAGATTATTTTGTCTTATTTCAAAAATACGGCTAATAATAAAGTTTTATGGCCGTTAATTTAGATTTATGGCCGATAAATTAATTTTACGGCCAATAACAAGACTTTATGGCTGATAGCCACTATAACATAGGAATCGATAAAAAAATCCAGCTACTTTAGCTGGATTTTTTCTGTACTAGAATGTTATCCCATCCCCAATCATATGATGAATTATCAAGTAATTAGGGGTGAAGGATGTGCAGGATTCCAAGCGATTTACACAAATTCCAGAAGAACTCATATCAAAATATTTTACATTAAGTGAACAGGCTAAGGTAATTGAGAAGGAATTAAAAGAAATGAAGAAGGTTATTAATGTGTATTTTGATGAAACGGTAGGGAAACAAGAAAAAGGGGAGTCAATCGTTGGAGATTACAAGATTCAACGACAAATACGTACCTCTGAAAGCTATCATGATGAAAAAATGGTTAAGAAATTAGAAGAACTTAATCTTGTCGATTGCATCCAAATTATAAAGCAACCTGATCGCCAGAAAATTGATGCTGCAATTACACTAGGTCTTCTTGGACAAGCAGACATTGAGGATTGTATTGTTACAAAAACTACAAATGCAATCACTGTACGTAAACAATAAAAACAGGAGAGGTTTCTCTCCTGTTTTTACTACTTGCCTAGCATTAGGCGCCATCGGCCCAAGGTCAAAAGCCATTCGATTCTGTAGGCAAAAAGTGCATTCTGTCAACGATTGTTTTGTGCTTTTCGCCCATGCCGGGAAGGCTAGGATTCCAGCGTTGGCACAGGGATTGCTCTTAGCCGAATTGGGGCGCCTTGCACTTTTCTATTAATCTACAACAATATAACCAATCATCGGACCGTTATTATTAATATCGGAGTGATTCAAGCAAATGATACGATACATGCCTTCTTTCTCAAAGTTTGCATTAATTGTGATTTCTTCTCCTTTTTTCACTGTACCTTTGATGTCTGTACCTTCGATATAGAATGAGTGCTCTTTGCCATTTACCCCAAAAATATTAAAGGTAACTTCCTTACCTTGAGGAACATAGACCGTCCCAGGATTCCAGAAATAGGATTCAATTTCTTTGCCTCCATCTGTTTTTGATTTTAATTCTCCAGTTGTAATATGTATTACAACATCATCTTTGGCAGTTGTTTGTGGGGCTATCGTTGGAATAATCTCAGGCTGCAGCCAAACCCAACCTCCTATCATTACCACTGCGGCAACAAAAGCGGCAACAATCCAACTTCTTTTAATCACAACAAATTTCATAATCAACCCTCCTATAGTTTGTCTCCCTATAATGTATGCTTGACCCACTCGAAAACTTGTCTACTATTTAAGTTTTTTTAAAATTCTAAAAAGGAGTTTTGCGAAATATGTAGAATATTATAGAATATATAACTACGAACTTAGAAACTGATTGAAGTGAAAGAAAGGACTTGAACGGAATGAATCCTGTGGTAGGAGAACTGATTTATTATCTCGAAAGCAATCTATCGCTTTTTTTAACATCATGGAAAGATAAAGCCGTAATGTCTGAAACTGACATTCATAAAGAAAAATTAGTTTTAAATGGCTTAACAATGTTTGAACTGATAAAAAACTCAATGATCAACCCAATTGATGAAGAAGTACTAAAATCGTTTGCGTATAAACTAGCCAAAGAACGAGTGGAAGCGAATATTAATATTGGGGAATTCATTTATAATGTAAATTTAGGTAGAACAGAAATTTTAAAATACATATACCGTTCTAAACTAGATCATGATCAATTAGAGCCTATATTTGAAGAAGTGAATCGGATTTTTGATCTGTTCTCCTATTATGCTGTTTCCAAATATACGGAAATAAAAGAGAATCAGCTCCAGGAAAAAATTCAATACATAGACCAAAGCCATCAAGAGCGGCTAACCATTTTGGGACAAATGGCATCTACATTTGTTCATGAATTCCGTAATCCACTTACGGCAGTTATCGGTTTTGTTAAATTAATTGGAAATGAAAACCCTAACATAAAATATTTAGATATCATCAGTCATGAACTAAATCAGTTGAATTACAAAATTTCGCAATTTCTTCACGTATCTAAGAAGGAATTAATTGAGAAAAGTGAAAATGAGGTATCATTACTCGATTTATTTACTGAAATTACGGAGTTTATTTATGCTAGTATTTTAGATGGTGATGTAAAGGTACATACAAATATTGGTTCAAACATTTATATTACAGTTAATGAGGATGAAATTAGACAAGTATTATTGAATATTCTGATGAACTCCATTGACGCATTAAAACAAAGGGAAACTGATCGCAATATTATCATAAAGGGCTATAACCTTGATAATCAAATTATTGTGACTATTTCTAACAATGGCCCAGCCATACCTAAGGAATCCTTGGATACGATATTTGAACCCTTTTATACAACAAAGGAATTTGGAACAGGGATTGGACTTTTTGTTTGTAAAAAGATCATTGAAAAACACGGTGGATCCATATCATGTTCATCAGATTCAAATTTAACGGAATTTAAAATCGTTCTACCATACAGTAATGCTAGCTAAACTCGGGAAAAGAACCGAGTTTTTTTATGTTTTGTTCCAGGCGCCATCGGCTCGAGATCATAAGCCTTCTGAAGGTAAAATGCACCTTCTGTCAGCGCTTATACTTGTCACCTATAAGAAGGCTCCTTGCACTTTTCATTATGTCCAAAAATAGGAATCGTGTATAATAGGAAGAGTGAATTGGAGGAATTAATATGAAATCACTTGTTCTTGCAGAAAAACCTTCTGTAGGAAGAGACATTGCGCGTGTCCTAAATTGCCATAAGAAAGGGAATGGCTTTTTCGAAGGAAATCAATATATTGTGACATGGGCACTTGGCCATCTTGTTACATTAGCAGACCCTGAAAAATATGGAGACCAATATAAATCATGGAAATTAGAGGATTTACCGATTATACCGAATCCTCTAAGCCTCGTTGTAATTAAGCAAACAGGTAAACAATATAGTGCCGTAAAAACACAAATGCATCGTAAAGATGTCAATGAGATTATTATCGCAACAGATGCCGGTCGTGAAGGTGAACTTGTCGCTAGATGGATTATTGAAAAATCAAATACACGTAAGCCCATCAAACGGTTATGGATTTCATCAGTGACTGATAAAGCAATTAAGCAAGGATTCGCAAGCTTAAAGAGCGGGAAGGAATATGAGAATCTCTATTCCTCAGCCGTTGCCCGTGCCGAAGCTGACTGGTTAGTTGGAATCAATGCAACGAGAGCATTGACAACAAAGTTCAATGCACAGCTCTCTTGTGGGCGAGTGCAAACTCCAACGTTAGCCATTATTGCAAAGCGTGGAGAAGAAATTCGCAACTTTAAACCAATACCTTACTTTGAAATAAATGCATTAACGGACGGCTTAACCTTGAAGTGGCAACATGAAAAAACAAAGGAACAACGAATTTTTAAAAAAGAAGTTTCAACTTCCATTCTACGTTCTCTTCAGGGACAAGAAGCTAAAATTACAGACGTGCAAACTGCACAAAAGAAAAGCTATGCACCACAGCTCTATGATTTAACAGAGCTTCAACGTGATGCAAATAAACGTTTCGGATTTTCAGCTAAAGAGACTTTAAATGTTCTTCAAAAGCTTTATGAACAACACAAACTTGTTACGTACCCAAGAACCGATTCAAAATTTCTATCAACAGATATTATAGATACTCTGAAAGATCGAATTGAGGCTTGTATGGTACAACCATATGCGAAACTCGGTGCCAAGATACTAAAAAGCGGAATTAAAACAAACAAGTCGTTTGTTGATAACAGCAAGGTAACCGACCACCATGCAATAATTCCAACGGAGGAACGCCCAAACATACAGGCTCTATCCGCAAAGGAAGAAAAAATATATGATTTAATCGTAAAACGCTTCTTAGCCGTTTTTCTTCCACCGTATACCTATGAACAAAAAACCGTTCAGGCACGCATAGGCAAAGAACTGTTCGTGGCAAAAGGGATTACTGTTGTTTCACTAGGTTGGAAAGAAGTAATTACTTCGATTGATGAGAATGATGATGCAGGTCAAATACCGGCAACCATACAACCAGGAATGAGCCTAAAGGTACTATCTGTTAAGGAAATCGAAAAAGAAACGCAGCCACCAAAGCCATTCAATGAAGGAACCTTACTTTCCGCAATGGAGAATCCAGCAAAATATATGGCTGGAGAAAGCAAGGATTTAATTGAAACCATTGGTAAAACAGGCGGATTAGGTACGGTTGCTACACGTGCAGATATCATTGATAAGCTTTTTAATACATTTTTAATCGAAAAAAGAGGGCAAGATATCCACATCACCAATAAAGGAAAACAACTTTTAGAGCTAGTACCTGATGATTTAAAATCTCCTGTACTCTCAGCGGAGTGGGAACAGAAACTAGAACAAATCGCAAAAGGCAGATTGAAAAAGAATACGTTTATATCAGATATCAAGCAGTACACAAAGGAAGTCGTCAAAGACATAAAAATGAGTGATTCAAGGTTCAAGCACGACAATATCACAGGCACAAAATGTCCTGATTGCGGGAAATTAATGCTTGAGGTTAATGGTAAAAAGGGAAGAATGCTCGTTTGTCAGGACCGCGAATGTGGTCATCGTAAAAATATTGCAAAATTAACAAATGCGAGATGCCCGAACTGCCACAAAAAATTGGAACTACGTGGAGAAGGGGAAGGACAATTATTTGTTTGTAAATGCGGACACCGGGAAAAACTATCGACATTCAACGAGCGACGTAAAAAGAACCAATCCGGTAAACTATCTAAACGAGAAGTCTCCAATTATATGAAAAAACAGCAAAAAGAAGAACCAATAAATACCGCATTAGCAGATGCCTTAGCAAAGCTAAAGTTTAATAAGTAGGTTTGTTTGGTTCCACCAATTAGAAACCTGAGTCTACAGTAGACTCAGGTTTCCCTATGTTTATTTTTTCTTACCTTCGTTTGTACTGTAGTAGAATTTTGCCGTAATAGAGCCATCTTCGTTTTCAACAATATCCGTCACATGGATTCCGGAATCAGCAGGTGTTGATCCATAGCCTTTCCAGAAGTAGTATGAACCAGTGTGAACATTGCCAGAAACAGGGGTGATTTTATCGCCCGACTTAAAGAAGTCACCTGCATCTCCGCGGTTTACATATTTTTCAAGATCATATTTTCCATCTGCTTGTAACACTGAGAGTCCATAATGTGTTACAACTGTACCATCGCTTGCAGTCTGAGACTGGTTGTGTTGGAATCTTTTATTCATCCAATTCGCGACGTTATTTGGACGGAAACCAGCAGTTTGGTATAAATTGATGATATTTTCATCCACATGCCATGCTACTAACCCATGTGCATCTCCACCTTGACGGATTAACCCTTGGTTAAAACCGCTTTGTTGAACATTTTCAAATAAGAAATATTCTGTTCCGTTAGAACCTGGAACCGCCATTTTTACAATACCATTGCTATCAGTTGCTTGATCAATAGAAGGTAAAGTAATTTCTTGAACTCCATCTTCTGGTGTTACTCCGATTGGATTCACCCAACCTAAGAAAATTTTAGAGAATGGATCAAAATGAGTAGGAGAGTTACCGTTGTATTGGAGTGCATCAGGGTAACGCATCCAAGATCCACCCGCCATCATGGAGTAGTTACCAACACCTTCAGAGTTATATACTGTATCATAGAAATCTGGTAATCCCAACGCGTGACCAAATTCATGTGCGTATACACCAACCTGTGCAGGGTATGGTCCTGTAACAGATACTTCATCATATTCGCCAGTTGCCGCGTTAAATCCGGCTACATTTCCACCAATCGCTGGTTGGATATTGTAATTGTTAACAATTACGCCATCATAGGTCATTGCTTCATCTTCCGTCTTCGCAATCCATTCCTCTTGGCTCATGCCTTCATAGACATCAGCTGGTATACCCGTTTCATAGTATTTACCATAATAAAGAGCACTTAATAGATTCCATTTATGGGACCAGAATTGAGCAGGATCACGGCTCCATTCCGCTCCAGTTCCTTCGTGAACGATAAAAATGTTCGGAACTTCTCCATTTTCAGCGTATTTAGAGAAATCAATTTGATCATCAGCTGCCTTCAAAAGGTCACGAACAAACTCACCCGTATGTGCATCGCCATTTACGTTACCAAGAACATACCTTCCATTTTCAGCATATGTTCCTTCTTGATCGAGGTAATAAGATGCTCCTTTAGGTAGTTCCACCCAAGCAAACTCCGTATTTTCATGTCTCATTAAATGCGTTTTTCCATAACTTGATTCTTGATAGGCGTTTTGCATGGTACGATCCTTAGGTACGTTGGGACCGTCGTATTCTTTAAATACATCAAGTTCATACGGATTGTATTCCGTTCCAAAAATAAGATCCTCATAATATTTGGCAGGAACCTGGCCTTCAAAATCACCAATCGGTTCATCACCATCTTTATACTTTGCGAGAATTACCAAAACTGGAATATCCCCTGTAGCTTCTTTGTAAGCTACATGATTATCACCAGGCTGTTGAAACTTCTTACCGTTATTCGCGATTTTTTCAGCTGGGTCCACTTTTGACACATCAAATCCGAACTCTTTCGCCTTGTCTGCTAGTTCTGGAGTCGCAGCAACATATTTCGCAAGACTTAAGTCATACTTGCTAGTTTCAACCGAAGAGGACTCATCAAGTTGAAAACCAGTAAGCACAACACTCCCAGCTAAAGCAAGAGTAAGACCTGCTTTTGATAATACTTTTAACAAAAACATCACTCCTTTATGCATGATAGAGAAAATATAACAGAATATTCAGATATAAAGAAGATTCGTTCGTCCTAACTATCCATGTGACCTAGTTCTCATTATTTATAAAATCGAGAAATAGTCCTAGGTTATAGTCAAAAAGACTTGAATCTTTTTGAGTAAAAACATTTAACTAAGAATCTAATTTTTGTTGGGGAAATGCAGGTGATTTTATTGCAAGAATAGAAATATGTATTACTGAAAGTATATTCCAAGGAGTTTTTTTATGAGAAACGAACAAGAGATGATGGAATTAATCCTGAATATCGCAAAGGAAGACGAACGTATCCGGGCTGCCTACATGAACGGGTCAAGAACGAATCCAAATGTTCCAAAAGATATTTTTCAAGATTACGACATTGTATATGTAGTTACTAATACTCATTCTTTTATAGAGGATGATCACTGGATGAATAATTTTGGAGAATTACTCATGTTACAGGAACCTGATAAAAATGACAAATTATGCGGAGCTAATCTAGATTTTGCCCACTCTTACGGTTATTTGATGCTTTTCAAAGACGGAAATCGAATCGATCTTCACATCGAAACAATAGAAAGAATGCTTGAAGGTTATGGTAGTGATAAACTAACCGTTCCTTTAGTGGATAAAGACAATATCTTACCAACCATTCCTGCTTCAACAGATATTGATTATCAGGTCAATCAACCCACTGAAGCGATGTTTTTTAGCAGTTGCAATGACTTTTGGTGGTGTTTGCAAAATATCGCGAAAGGAATTTGGCGTGACGAGTTACCATTTGCTAAGCAAATGTTTGAAGTAGTGGTTAGGCATCGCTTGGATGAAATGGTCGAATGGTGGATTGGGTGTAACACTGATTTTCAGGTTTCGGTAGGAAAAATGGGGAAGTATTTTAAACGATATCTTCCGGTACCCTATTGGAAACAGTACGAAAAAACATATTCAGATCATAACTATGAGCAATTTTGGGATTCTATATTTATCACTTGTCATTTATTTAGAACACTAGCAATTGAAGTGGCAGAACAGCTCTCGTTTACATATCCCATTGAGGATGACCAGGGTATGAGCGAGTATTTGAAGCATGTGAGACATTTACCGTCGGACGCCAAAGAAATTTTTTAAAACCTGAAAGGGGAATGCCTTGTGTCAGAGACAATTTATGATCTTGAAGACGTAATGAAAATGTTAGATTCTTTACTACGAGAGCCCACTCATTTTTGGGATACTTTTTATACTGACAGAGAAAAAAGCATACCATTCTTTGTAAACTCTCCTGATGAAAACTTAGTTTCATACTTTAATAGAAATATCTTCTCTGGAGGCAAAGTTTTGGAATTAGGATGTGGGCCGGGCCGAAACGCAATTTACTTTGCTGCAAAAGGATGTACAGTTGATGCTGTCGATTTATCTGAAAAATCTCTCAATTGGGCCGAAGAACGTGCTACTGAGAGTAAGTTACAAGTAAACTTCATTCATAAGAATATTTTTGATTTAGAGATTGAAAATGGGGCTTACGACATTGTATATGACTCAGGTTGCTTTCACCATATTGCTCCTCATCGAAGGATATCTTACATAAATTTAGTGAAAAAGGCATTAAAACCAAATGGTTACTTTGCAATTACTTGCTTTGAGGAGGGCGGAGAATTTGGTGGTTCTGATATCTCCGATTGGGAGGTTTATAGATTACGGAGTCTAAAGGGTGGCTTAGGCTACACCGCTCAAAAGTTAAAGTCTGTTTTTAAAGAGTTTAAAGCTATCGAAATAAGAGAAATGAAGGTATTTGAACAGCCAGAAGAAGTTTTTGGTGTACCTGGTTTTTTAACAGCATTATTTCAAAAACAGTGAGGTTTCGAGGTTGATAGATAATCCATTAATGATGGTGTAAAAATAAAATGATAGAATAAATGAAATATTATTTGAATAAACCTTACTATCATTAAGATAAGGTAATGAACTAAAGTTGAGGTATCTAAAAATGAATGTTGGATTAAAAAACAATGCCGAAAGATGTTATCAACTGGCTGAACATAAAGCGGCTAAATATTTTCAAGAACTATATCAAGATGTCAATGACAAAAGTTATATTCCAACACTAACAAAAGACTTCAAAACTTGGAAGCATCAGCATATTCATCGGTCGCCATTTCCTTTTCTGAAAGGGGCGAACAAACCATCTGATACAAAGGATTATCATAGTTATATAAAATGGCTAAATTACACTGGGAAATTAGATCATTACTTAGACAGAAGTATTTCATATATATTTATGAGAGACATGGGAAAAGATCTTTTAGCGTCTGATACTCAATCAAGGATTGACAACGTAGTTACTAGTCTGAGAGATCATTTACTTAAAACAGTATCAAAAGAAAAAAATGAAGGATTTGATTTCTTTAGTACGGTAGGATTATATAAATGGGGACAAAAGGAAGGTATTGAATCGTCGATTATTTGGTTGTTGGATAAATTAAAGTCGGTGTCTTTAAATATTCCAGAGGGAATGGATGAAACCCATGCTCAGAGAAAATTACTCAAAATCATCGCTGGCGTCATTATTAATGAGATGGAGGAAATCGGGGAGGACCTCGCACAAGATGTACGTACCCAAAAACTAGATACAGCCCTTCGACTAGGCTTTTCCTATGGTCTTACCTATCCATTTATTGATGACCTTTTGGATGCAAATATATTGTCAGACAAAGAACAGCGGCAATATTCCGAGATGATTCGTACAACACTACTTACTGAATCTGTACCTGAGTCAGAAGATTGGAAAGGGAAAAATAAGAAATTACTTGAATTTGTTGAGGCTGAACTTTCAGAAGCCTTCCAGTACATTAAGAGTCAGCAACCCGCAGAGAAATTGCACTCTTTTTTTGAACAATCCTATGTATTTTTTAAATCACAAGAAATCGATCGTGATAAGGTACTTTCAAATGCAACGTATACAAATGAAGATTTATATGTACCCATTATTATTAAATCATCTTCATCACGTTTGATTGTTCGTTCATTAATAAATGCTCCCGAAGATGAAGGTCATGACAAACGGATTTTCTGTTACGGGATTTATAATCAACTTGCAGATGATTTTTCTGATATGTTTTCTGACATGAAGGACAGTGCTGTAACCCCTTATACGTATTATTTAACCTATCACAAGAAGCGAACCGACTTAATAAACCCGTATGAATTATACTGGGCTGTCATTTCTTATCTAATTCATAACATATACAAATCTGATCCGAAAGCCTGTGACATTATTTTGAATCGAGCTATTAATGGATTGAAACGATTTAAAAAGCGGGTAGGAAACAAAGTGTATGAAGAAATAATGGAGACATTCGCTTCGGGTAATCCAGCCTTTAATCATATCGTTCAGAAAATGGTTCGAAAAGCAGAAGATGTCGAGTTCTTTGATAAACTATTACGAGATCACATGGTTACGAACTTTAAAAAAGAACAGCAAGAAAAAGAAGACTTTACTGAACTAGTTGAAGAAGTGCGCACAAAGATAGATAACCTTATAGACATCCAACCACATAACACCCTTGTTTCACCAGTAATAAACGCTGCAAATTATAGTCTGAACGGAGGCGGAAAAAGGCTGAGACCTATCGCAACTTGGATGATGGGTGTAAAAGAATATGGGTTAAAAGAAAGCACGATTATGCCATTGCTGAAGTCATTAGAGTATATGCATACGGCATCTTTAATCTATGATGATCTTCCATCACAGGATAATGCAGCCTTTCGACGTGGTCAAAAAACTGTGCATCAAGAATATAATACCGCCATTGCGGAATTAACGGGGCTCTTTCTGACTCAAAGGGCCACTTTCGAGCAAGCATCACTTGGTTTTGATCCAGAAAGAGTACTAAAATTGATTCAATACTCGACACAAAGTACGGAAGATATGTGCAAAGGTCAAGTTATGGATTTAAATTCCAAGGGAAAACAATTAACATTAGAAGAATTAAATCTGATGTGCTATTTAAAAACAGGGAAAGGTTTTGAGGCTGCTCTCATTATGCCTTCTATCCTCGCAAATGTGAACAACGAAAAAATTCAAGCTTTAAAAAAGTTTGCCTATCATGCTGGCATAGCCTTTCAAATTAAGGATGATTTGCTAGATGTTGAAGGAACATCCGAAATACTTGGAAAAAGGGTTGGTATTGACGCTCTTAACAATCAATCAACTTTTGTCACGGTCCTTGGTTTAGAGGGGGCTAAAAGAAAAATGTGGGAGCATTACTGTAAGGCGATGGAAACTTTGCAAGATCTTCAACTAAAAACTAGATTCTTACAACAAACATTAAATTATTTTGTACATAGAAACCATTAACAGGAAATGCCTGTCTCTAGATACTAACGTGTAGAGATAGGTTTTTTGTGTTTTTCTCTCATCTAGGTAAAAAGCACATTTTTGAGGTACAAGTTGAAAGGCATAAGCCTATGGAATAGGATGCTAGTAGGCTATGAATAAGGAGTGATTAACAGATGTATTATTACGACCCAAACGGGCAATTGCCGACATCACTACCATACCACACTGATTTAGAAGATTATTATGATTACGAAAGACAACTAGGCTCATTATTCCCATCTTTTGGAGGAGGTTCTATGGGACCTCCATTTGGACCACCTAGTCAAGGTCCAGGAGGAGGACCACCTTTCGGATTTCCTGGCCAAGGTCAAGGAGGAGGACCACCTTTTGGATTTCCTGGCCAAGGTCAGGGAGGAGCACCAACAGCACCGCCACCATCGTTTGTTCCAACTCAACAAGCTCAAACATTTGCTGTTGATCCTGGTAGCATAAGGAGATGTATGTTTAGATATACCTATGTATGGCTACGTGGGCCTGGACAATTCTGGTTCTACCCGACTTTTGTTGGCAGAAGATCTGTCTCTGGATTTAGATGGACTGGGTTCAATTGGGTGTATTTTGGAATTAGTTTAAGACAAATTCAATCATTTACCTGTTTTTAAAGAAAAATGGAGGAGAGCAGAGGAATTAACGGTTGTTCCTAAACTCTCCTCTTTTAATTATAATAACTTTTTCACCATTACAATATGAGGTCCAATCGGTGGATAATCAAAAACTTCCCCATGTTGCTTGAAACCCAATCTTTCATAATACCCCTGAACATTCGTTCTACCCATGCACCATAAAAGTTCAATATCTTTTATTTGTAGAATACTTTCTGCATAATTCACTACTTCTCTTCCTGCTCCTCGCTTTCGAAATTCCCCAACTGTAGCCATAGCCCTTAGACGATATTGCTTTTCACTTGAAAAGTCTGGGTTTAACATGGCACAAAACGATGCGGTGGTAATTAATCTCCCGTAATAAAATGCTCCAACATGGAAACTTCCATTTTCATGGTCTGATTCGTACATGCTAGCTTCCATTGGCTGATGTGGGCGTAAGATGCTGTGTCTCAATTCGTACGTCATTTCTGCTTCTATTTTCTTCACTTCAAGCATGTTTTTCCTCCGCTAATTAAAGTAATGATATTTAATAAATTCTTTAATCTTGGAAAATCCCCTTCAATTTTTTGTAAGTTTTTGGGGATTAAGGAAAAGGGTATTATCATTTTTTATAGAATGTATGTTTTAGAGGAGGTATAGAATATGACAAGTGATATACTGATAAACAATAAGAAAAGCTGGGACATCGTAGCACATCATTTTAACGGAAAGGATGCTCTTCCTAGCTATGGTCCGTTTTCACAAACAGAGAATGAACTGGGACTGTTTGATAATGTAACGCTTAGGAGAGTACTTGATATTGGCTGCGGAAGCGGACATTCATTAAAATACATGGCAGATAAAGGAGCTACTGACTTATGGGGAGTAGATTTGTCAGATGCCCAAATTACAACGGCCAACCATACATTGTCGGGTTTGGATCCTCACTTATTTTGTACTCCAATGGAGAAGGATGTTGGCATACCAAAGGAATATTTTGATTTAGTTTATTCAATTTATGCAATCGGTTGGTCGACAGATTTATCAGAAACATTTAAATTAATCTATGACTATTTGTTATTTGGTGGTTATTTTATATTCAGTTGGGATCATCCATTATATCCTCATCTAAAAAGTGAAGATGGTCGTATTTATCTAGAAGGATCATACCAGAATGAAGGGTTTGTTAAATACAATAACTTTAAAGGTGAAGATGCGCCGATGGTAATACCTACAAGAAAAATGAGTACATATTTAAACGAATTAATTAAAGCAGGATTTACAATTGAGCAAGTAATCGAAAGTGATGTTTCATCAATATTTCGTTCAAGTGAAGAGGAGGTTTCTGACCGTTATTATTCGCTATACAAAGCACGAAAATTTCCTACGACGATGATCGTAAAAGCTCGAAAACTATAAAAGGAGTGTGCAAAATGAAGAAATTGAACCAAACACCGATAAAAAACATAATGGGAGGAGTGTTCATCCATGTTACAGATTTAAAAAAATCAGTTGAATGGTACAGTAAGATTTTAAGATTTGAACCAGATATTAATCGTGTCCAATCACCGGTTTATAACATTCCAATTAATGGAACAACGAGTTTAACCTTAGACGACCATGCATTTGACCCTACTTTCAATCATGAACCATCTCCAAATCCAATCTTTAATTTTCTAGTCGAAGACATTGATGTTGCTTATGATTTTATTAAATCATGTGATATCGAAATCGTAAGGGAAATTGAAAGAGTGGGGGAGAACTTTGCTTGGTTTAATTTCAAAGACCTCGATGGAAATGTCATAATGGCTTGTACGGGTTAACAATAACGATTCATATAATGGCATCTTGTCAATTTTTTCAGAGTACATATCTAATAGTGAGGGGTACATATATGGGCTATGTTACTAGATTAAGAAAATTAATCGGTACTCAACCTATCATAACAGTAGGAGCTACAATTCTTGTGATTAATGATAAAAGAGAGCTTCTTTTTCAACATCGTTCGGACACATTGGATTGGGGATTACCGGGCGGATCTATGGAACTTGGGGAAGCAGTTGAAGAAGTTGCAACCCGTGAATTAAAAGAAGAAACTGGACTTATAGCAAATAAATTCAGATTAATTGGTGTCTTTTCTGGTCCCCGATATTATTTTCGTTATCCGAATGGGGATGAAACTTACAGTGTAATTAACTTATTTCATGCTTTTAATGTCAGTGGTAATTTAGAAATGAACGATGGAGAAAGTATAAATTTAGCGTTCTTTAACAAAGATAATCTTCCTACCAACATTGAAAAAAGAGCAAAGGCGCTAATCGAAGAAATCGGAGAGCGTTTGTGGGAATTAGAATGTTCGTTTGAAATTTAGGTTAGAATACATTACTTGCTGATATGGATAGTATATGGATTAAAGATGTAAGAAAATGCCCAGATAAGCTCTGGGCATTTCACATTATTCGTATAGATCTTCTAATTCATTAATTAACTCACCAACATAAGCAACTGCTTTGCGGATTGCATCTGGTTTAGACATATCGACACCAGCATATTTCATGAGTTCAAGTGGCTTCATCGTACCACCAGCTTTTAATACTTCAATCCAACGATCAACTACTGGTTGTCCTTCTTCTTTGATTAATTGTGCTACAGCAGTAGAAGCTGTTAATCCAGCAGAGTACGTATATGGATATAGTCCCATATAATAATGTGGCTGACGCATCCATGTTAAGCTTGCTGCGTCGTCAATTTCCACCGTATCTCCCCAGAAAGATTTTAATACTTCACCTTTAATTGCACTTAAGGCAGGTGCTGTAATTGGTTTACCAGCTTCGGCTAATGCATAAACTCGACGTTGATATTCACCCTCAAGTAAATGAGTCACAAAGTTATGATAGTAAGTTCCTAACAATTGAAGGATTACCCAACGCTTCATTCTCTTATCATCTGTTTTCGATAATAGATGTTCCGCTAATAGTAACTCATTCATAGTTGATGGCGCCTCGATAAAGTAAGTGGATGGACGAGTGTTTCCAACACGTTGATGGCTATTTGCATGGTAAAAATGACCCGCATGCCCAAGTTCATGAGCTAAAATAAACGCACCACGCATTGTATCAGTCCAAGTGATTAAAATATAAGGATGTGCACCATATGGACTAGAACAGAATGCACCCGTAGATTTCCCAATGTTAGCAGGAAGGTCAACCCAACGTTCAATAAGACCTTTTTCCATGATTGCACTGTATTCTGGGCCCATCACCTGTAGAGCTTCAAGAATTGTTTTTGATGCTTCTTCATAGGTTGTTTTTGGATTAAAATCAGGATCCATTGGTGCTTTTAAATCACTAAAGTGCATGTTGTCTAAGCCGAGAACGCGCTGCTTCAATTTCGCAAACTTTCTCATATGAGGTGCAAGTTCAGTTTGAATAACATCTAATTGATTATGGTACATGTCAAGTGTAACCTGTTGTGGATGCAAGAGCATATGAGTAATAGATTCATAGTTACGTAATTTTGATAATGCCACTTGTTTTTTTACTTCTGTTGCATAGGCAGCAGCAAACGTATTTTGATATTTCTTCAATGTTTCTGAAAAAGTATTAAATGCATTGCGTCTGACCGTTGGGTTTTCAGAAAGCTCATAGCGATCTTCAAATAAAGCAAAGGAAAGTGGCAGTTCATTACCATCCTCGTCCTTAAAAGAAGGAAAAGTCATATCAGATGCTTTGCTACGTTGATAAATCATATATGGTGCGTCATGAACCTCGCCTAGAGCAGCTAGCGCTTCTTCCGTTTCAGGTGAGAGGGTATGTGGCTTTTTTTCCAAGATGAAGCTTAAGTTATTCTGAAATACTTCTAATTCTTTTTCTTCTATTATGTATTGTTCAATTGTTCCATCCGGTAATGCAAGTGTTTCAGACTCAATAAATGATAGCGCTGCACCAATTGCTGAAAAAAGAGACGAAACCCTTGCTGCATTTCCTTGATTCTCAGGGTTGGTGGCGTCCTCATTAAATCGTAAACTCGCATATGTACCTAGTAAAACCATTCGCTTTTGAAGTTCTTCTTTTGCAAGTAAACAATCTAGGAATGTTTTTGCACCGTTTCCTAATTGCCCTTTATATTTTGTGACAGTTGATACATCAGACTCAATCGAAGCTAATTCTTGTTCCCATTCTTCAACCGATTGAAACAAATCTTCAAGTCTCCAGGTTTGTTCAACAGGGACCTCAGCACGAGTTAATAGTTTTTCTTTAACCTTTGTCATAAATTTACCTCCTAAAAAGTATTTCGTTACTCTAAGTATTATTATATCTGAAAAGAGGGGGGATTAAATAGTATTTTCATAAAGTTTTTATGAAAAATTTAAATACATCTGATTATTTAGTCAAAGATACTACATTTTAATATACATACTAGAAATAATTACCACCGAAAGTCCCGGTCTAAATAAGTAACTAAGACTCATGACGCTGCAATTATTTGAATGGTAATATATTAGTAATTAATTTGTTTAGTAGCCGAATTAATTATTTTTTCATTAAAAAATGGAAGCGCATTCTGAAAGCGTTAACTGGATATGCGTTCCAAAATTATTCATTCTATAAACAATTCGATCAAGCAGGAAATGAACTTGAGAATAAATACCCCCAAAAAAACTATTAAAATTATTTGGAAGGGGAGTATTTTTCTATAAAACTCACTATTTTTATGTGAAAACTTTTATTTATTAGGGGAGGAAGTAAAATGGCATCAGTATCAAGGCAAATCAGAAAATCTTCAAAATTAAGAAAGAAACTATTAGCAAGTACACTTGCACTCTCAATTGTAGCTCCTACAATTGGTTTTGCAGATGAGTAAGGGTACACCGGCAATGAGGGAGAGGCTACTCCGTATGACGGAAGAGGTGCAATCACAACCTATAAAATTGAAAAAGCTGAAGGTCAACCAGAAATTGAGGTAGCAACTCAAGATAGAATCCTAAAAATTAACGACAAGTATTATAGAGATGCAAATGGAGACCAAAGCTTAGATGTCTACGAGGACTGGAGAAAGCCGGTATCAGAACGTGTTGCTGATTTAATTAGTCAAATGAGTCTTGAGCAAAAGGCTGGGTTGATGTACATCGCTACACATACTCCAGAAGCAGATCCAGCAGATGGAAATTTTGTAACTCCGGAAAATAGTAAAATTGTTACTGATAAAAAATTGCGCCATGTTATTTATCGTTTGTCTCAAAACTTAGGGGATATCGCAAACTATAATAACCAAATGCAAAAATTAGCAGAAAATTTAGATTTAGGGATCCCAGTTGTTATCACTTCAAATCCTAGAAACTCTGCATCTACCGATTATACAAATATCACCAATGTCCAAGATCAACACACATTCTGGCCAGGGACATTAGGTTTAGCTGCAGCGAGAGATGTAGAAGCTGTTGGTGAGTTCGCCGATATTGCCCGTCAAGAATGGAGAGCAGCAGGTATTCGTAAAGTGTATGGATATATGGCGGATGTTGCAACTGATCCACTATGGGCAAGAATTGAAGAAACATTCGGGGAAGATCCAAAAGTAGTTGGAGATATGAACTATGAAATTATTAGAGGATTCCAAGGTGAAGAACTTGGGAAAGACAGTGTTGCGATCACAGTAAAACATTTCCCTGGTGGCGGAGCTCGTGATGATGGACAAGATCCTCACTTTGAAAACGGTAGCTTTAACATTTATCCGACAGAGGGAAGTATGGAAAAGTATCACATTCCTCCGTTCCAAAGAGCGATTGAAGCAGGAGTCTCATCCGTAATGCCTTATTATGCATACCCAAGTAATGATAGTGCTGAACAGGGCTTACCACCTTATGTAAATCAAGAGGATCAGCAATTTGAAGAAGTGGGTATGACTTTAAATGAAGGGATAATCCGTTACCTTCGTGAAGGACTTGGTTTCAAAGGTTATGTTAACTCTGACTCAGGAGCAGTTGCAGGCAGTGCATGGGGATACAATGATAAAACAGCAGCTGAAAAAGTTGCAAAAGCTGTAAATGCAGGTACCAACATTATTTCAGGCAGTGCAACACCAGAATACTTAATTGAGGCAGTTAACAGAGGCCTGCTAGACATTGACAAAGTAAACGAATCATTAACTTATACTCTTTCTGAAATGATGACGTTAGGACTGTTTGAAGATCCCTATGTAAATCCTGAAGAAGCGATTGCATTGGCAAATGATGAAGAACATAGAGATTTAGCATATGAAGCACATCAAAAGTCAGTTGTTCTAATGCGTAATGATAAAGTGAAGGGTGATAAATTATTACCGTTAACTGATGAAAAATTAGAAACTGTCAGGCTTTATGTTGAAGGATTTGTTGGAGTTGCAGCACCTAGAGGCAATGATAATCCTGAACAATATGTGATTGAGGAATCTAAAAAACAATCTGAAGGATTTACTGCAGATTTAAAGCATACACTTAACGAAAAATTTCCTAACATTGAAATAGTGGATCGTGTTGAGGAAGCAACTCATGCATATGTATATGTGAAACCAACTCAATCGAACTGGGATAATAACCCACGAATTACGGTTGGTCCAGAAACAGGAATTTCTGATATAGACCGTATTGTTGAGATTCAAAAAGCAGTTCCAACGATTACTGCTGTAAACTTTACGAACCAATGGCTAATTAATAAGCTTGAACCAAAAGCAGCTGCATTTATTGGTACATTTGGTACTCAACAAGAAGCAGTATTTGATGTCATCACAGGAAAATTTAACCCAGTTGGTAAACTTCCGTTTGCAATACCAGCTAGCGCAAAAGCCGTAGAACGAGAAGTAGGTGACGTTCCAAGCTTTGCACCTGAAGAATATAAACATTTCACTTATAAAACTAAAGCGGGTGTCAAATACGAATACGGATTTGGACTATCTTACGAAAAAGAGAAGTCTAATAAGGGGAAAAAGAAATAATGAAAGGAGAGCCGACCAAAATATATGTTTGGTCGGCTCAAATGCATTCTCCCTTATTCGAAAAACAACTCTTCCCGAAAACTCACCGAAACCAACCTTTTTTCTTAAACCACACGAACATACCTATTCCGATTATTATCATAATTGCTTGGATTACAAAATACCCATATCTATATGTAAGTTCAGGCATATGACTAAAATTCATTCCATAAATACCAGCTATAAAGGTTAACGGCATGAAAATTGTCGTTATAACCGTTAAAATGCGCATCACTTTATTGGTTTGATGGGAATTCAATGACAAATAGCTATCTCGTATATCCGCAGTAAGCTCTCGGCTCGCATCAATTTTTTCAGTTAGACGTAACAGGTGATCATGGATATCATGAAAATACTCAATTCGATGCTGCAATAAATCAAGTCGATGTGAGTTGATGATTCGATATACCAAATCCCTCATTGGTATCACCGTATGACGTAAGGTAAGTAAATTATGACGTGTATCAAAAAGTTCATCTAGTAGCTCTTCCATCGATTTTTCATTTGAATTGTCTTCAATATGATTTAAGGTATCTTCAAGTTGATACACAATAGGAAAATAATTATCAACCAACTTATCAATGATATGATACAACACAAGGGAGGGGTCCCAATTCTCAATCATTTCAGTAACCATTAATCGATTCCACACATCATTTATTTCACCTAATTCTGATAAATGAAAGGTCACTATATATCCTTCGCCTAGAAACATATTGATTTCTTCTTTTTCTAGTGTTAATCGATGAAGACTGTGAGAAACAAAGAAGGTATTTTTTTCGTAAAAATCTAATTTAGGCCGTTGCAACACATGGATACAGTCTTCTATAGCCAGTGGGTGAAATTGAAGTGTTTTTGACAATTCCTCAATTTCCATTTCTGTCGGTCTGTTAAAATCTATCCAATACCATTTACAATCTATATTCTTTATTTCTGTAATCGGGATATCAATTAAACGTTCATTTTCATGACTAATTGCAAGAATGCGAATCATTAAATAACCTCATTTTTATTTATAAAATCGTGCGCAAAGAATTTTTTTTAAAAAACATATAACTTATTTTTTCCAATTTTTGTAGTATAATGGAGTAATTCAAAGTGAAAAAGGGGAAGACATTATGAAATCTAGACCATTTGTGTTAGTAAGTATTGTGCTTGCGATGCTTATCAGTGCTATGGATACGACAATCCTCCAGACAACTGCCCCTACGATTGCAGAAACACTAGGTGGATATAAGTTTTATGGGTGGATGTTTGCCATCTATGTTTTATTTTCTACTGTTTCCTTACCAATATTCGGGAAACTTGCCGATATATATGGAAGGAAAAAAATTTTTAGTATTTCTATTATTCTATTTACAATCGGTTCATTACTTTGTGGATTAGCAGATTCGATGGTAGAACTAATCGTGTACCGTGGAATCCAGGGCTTAGGTGCTGGTGGAGTATCACCACTAACCATGATCATTGCCGGTGACCTTTATTCGATCGAAAAACGCGGAAAAATTCAAGGTTTCTTCTCAGCCATGTGGGGAGTTGCTGCTGTCATCGCACCGCTTGTCGGGGGCTATTTTGTAGAGACACTTTCATGGCGTTGGATATTTTTTATTAATATTCCAATTGGAATCATTGTCCTTTTATGTTTAATTCCTTACAAAGAAAGCATTACTAAGGATAAAAATCCGCTTAATTATCTTAGCGCCTTTCTTTTTACTGGAAGTATGCTGGCATTTTTAATGAACACCATTACAACCGAAAATCTTGTAATCTACAATATAATTGGGATCCTCTTTTTAGTTGCATTTATATACGCCGAGAAAAAGTCAGATAAACGCTTCATCCCAATTGAAATATTAAAGAATAAGAACATTTCTTGGTTGAATATTAATGGTTTTTTAATCTTTTTAAGTATTTTTGCGTTTTCTAACTATGTTCCATTGTTTATGCAGGAAGTTCAAGGGATTTCAATAACAGTCAGTGGACTCGTTCTATTCGGAATGAGTGTTGCCTGGATGCTTGCATCTGTTCCGGCAGGAAACCTAATCTTAAAATATGGATATCGAAAAACAATCTTTCTAGGAAACGGCCTGCTCATATTATCCGCAGTTCTTGCATTTTTCATGAATGAAGACACAAGTTTCTGGTATATCTTCATAATTTTAACAATCCAAGGTTTCGCATTCGGAATAGTCGTTACAATCGGGACAATTGGATCACAAGAATTAGCAGAAGCTCATCAAAAGGGAATGTCAACAAGTCTTCAATTCTTTGCAAGAAACATTGGAACCACCTTTGGGGCAAGTATTATGGGAATGCTTATTACAAGTCAGGTTGATGTGGGAAAAGGAATGCATCATTTGATTCTATATATGTTAGTTTCAGTTACTCTTGCAACGATTATTAGCTTTTTGGTCAGCAATAAATTATATTCTCACAAACTAGAAAATCATTGAAACATCAAAAGCGGATGCTTTTGGTGTTTTTTTCTATAATAATATATGATTTTATTGTATGATTAAAATAATTCGGAATTTGAAATAATTTGTTGGTATATCTTTTGGAGGCCCTTATGTTTAGAATTTTTTCGTATTTAAAACCCTATCGACTAGCCATTTCGGTTGCTCTTGTTTTGACTTTTGTTGAACTCACGGTGGAACTCTTGCAACCGCTTTTAATCGCAAAAGTGATTGATGATGGTATACTACAAAATGATCTTTCTGTTGTAATGAAGTGGGGAGGAATTATGGTCGGAATCTCGCTTCTTGCATTTTTATCCGGTATAACAAATTCCTTTTTTGCATCACATGCCAGTCAAAGTTTTGCTTTTGACATTCGAAAAGAATTGTTTGGGAAAATTCAATCCTTCTCTTTTGCAAATCTTCAAAAATTTGATACAGCAACGTTAATTACGCGAATGACCAATGATGTCACTCAGTTACAAAATACTGTATTTATGAGTCTTCGCATCGCCATACGGGCACCGATGCTCATCATTTTTGGAATGGTTATGGCTTTCCTCGTAAATGCCAAACTTTCGATGATGCTAATTTTAACGATCCCTTTTTTAATATTATTTCTTATTTTTGTAATGACAAAAGCAAGAAGGCTATTTCAATCTGTTCAACAGAAACTAGATACAGTCAATGAAGTGCTGAGGGAAAACCTATCGGGGATGCGACTTATCAAAGCTTTTGTACGATGGAAACATGAAACATTCCGTTTCATACATGCCAATGAAGACCTAAAGAAAAAAACGATAACATCGCTTCGCCTTATCGAATTGACAATGCCGGTACTTTTGCTCTTGATGAATGGCAGCATCATAGCGATTCTATGGTTTGGAAGTATAGACGTGAGTATAGGAAATGTTCAAGTTGGGGAAGTTGTTGCAGTCATCAATTATACGACAAGGATTACAGGTGCACTTGGTGTATTTTCATGGATTATCATGCATTTTTCAAGAGCAAAAGCTTCATCTGAACGTGTCATTGATGTATTAGATACTGAAGTTGACCTAATAGAGTCAACAAAGAATGTTAAAAGTATGAAAAATCCGGAAGGTAGCATTCAATTCTCTCATGTTGATTTCAAGTATCCTGGAACAAGCGTGAAGGTTTTACATGATATTTCTTTCTTAATTAAGCCAGGTGAAACAGTCTCAATCCTTGGTGCAACCGGTTCAGGTAAGACATCCTTATTTCAATTAATTCCACGATTATATGATGTGATTCATGGAAGTGTTGAGATTGACGGGATAGATGTGAAGAATCGAAAACTTGATGAATTGAGAAAACAAATTGGCTATGTTCCTCAAGAGGCATTGTTGTTCACGGGAACGATCAAAGAGAACATACGCTGGGGTAAACAAGATGCGACGATGGAAGAAATCATAGAAGCAGCAAAGGTAGCCCAAATTCATGAAACGATTGAAAAACTTCCATTACAATACGATACCATCATTGGTCAAAGAGGAGTTAACTTATCTGGAGGACAAAAACAACGTATTTCAATTGCGAGAGCACTTGTTCGCAACCCTAAAATTTTGCTATTGGACGATAGTACAAGTGCATTAGATTTAAGAACAGAAGCCCAATTATTAACGGCATTAAAAGAATACACCTGTACAACATTGATCATTACTTCAAAGATTTACACAGCCATGGAGACTGATACGATTTTATTGCTGGAAGATGGAAGATTACTTGCCTCCGGAAACCATGAAGAGCTTTTACAAACCTCAGCTTTTTATCAAAAAGTCTTTGAAACACAGTTCGGAAAGGGGGGACAAGCCCATGTCAACGCGAATTAATCGCCCTAAACAAAATGATGGGAGTAAGCCACAACAGGCTAAGGACAGAATGGGTACCGTCAAAAGAATTTGGTCTTATTTGGCGGTCAATAATAAATTATTAATTGCTGTCCTAGCTATGGTAGTCGTGAGTTCAGGGCTTGGTCTCCTTGGTCCGTACTTGTTAGGTAAAGGAATTGACGAATATATCGTAACAAAAGAAAATAATGGAATCCTCATTGTACTTCTTAGTTTAGGAATTGTGTATATTCTTCATTCCATCTCACTGTGGTATCAAAACTATTGGATGGTAGGGATTGCTCAAAATACAGTCTTTTCTATGAGAACTGAGCTTTTCGAGCAGTTACATCGGTTACCCATTCACTTTTTTGATAAACGCCAACATGGGGAACTGATGAGCAGAATTACAAATGACATTGAAAATGTAAGCTCAACTTTGAATACGTCAGTCATTCAAATTTTTTCAAGTTTACTTACATTGGTTGGTACTATAGCGATAATGGTCTGGCTAAGCCCCCTGTTAACTCTAATTACGATGATTATCATCCCTATCATGTTCATTGGGATTAAGTGGATCACTAAACGAACAGGGAAGCTATTTAAGGAACAACAACGTTATTTGGGAGAACTGAACGGTTATATCGAAGAAACGATTTCTGGTCAAAGAATTGTAAAAACTTTTTCACAAGAGGAAAAAGTGATCAATGAATTTTTAGAAAAGGGTGAAAAACTAAAGAAAGCAGGCTATTATGCCCAAGCTTATTCTGGTTTTATCCCGAAACTTATGAACGTATTAAATAATCTAAGCTTTGCAATCATTGCAGGGATTGGTGGGATACTTGCTTTAAATGGACATATCACCATCGGAACGATTGTCATTTTTGCAGAGTATTCGAGACAATTTACTCGTCCACTGAATGACTTAGCCAATCAATTCAATACATTACTATCCGCTATTGCAGGCGCTGAACGTGTATTTGATATTTTAGATGAAGAAGTAGAGGCTAAGGACGAAACCAATGCGAAAAACATGCATAAAATTGATGGTAAGGTCGAATTCAACCATGTTTCTTTTGCCTATGACAAGGGTGGCAATACAATTAAAGATGTATCATTTGAAGTAAAGGTAGGAGAATCAGTTGCCTTTGTTGGCCCAACGGGTGCTGGGAAAACAACGATTATTAATTTACTGTCTAGATTTTACGAACCGGACGAAGGCTCGATAATAATTGATGGAGTTAATACCTCGTCCATGACTAGGGAAAGCCTTCGTCAAAATATGGGCTTTGTTCTTCAGGATGTTTATCTCTTCCAAGCCTCTATTTTGGAAAATATTCGTTATGGAAAACTTGATGCAACGGACGAAGAGGTAATAGAAGCTGCAAAATTGGCAAATGCACACTCGTTTATCATGAAACTTCCAAAACAATATCACACGATTTTAAACCAAGATGGAAGTGGCATTAGTCAAGGACAGAAGCAGCTACTTTCAATCGCAAGAGCCATTCTTGCAAGCCCGTCTATTCTTATCCTAGATGAAGCAACAAGTAGCATTGATACCGTCACAGAAATGAAAATCCAAGAAGCACTACAACGATTAATGAAGGGGAAGACAAGCTTTATTATTGCCCACCGCTTAAATACGATTGAAAGTGCAGACCAAATTATTGTTTTGAGAGACGGAGAAATCATCGAAAAAGGGGATCATCTCTCTCTTTTACAGCAAAAAGGGTATTATCATAACCTCTATCATAGTCAATTAGAGAATCAGGTTATCTAAATCCAAAAATTACCTTTTATATTCTTTAGGGCATCATCAAATGATAAACCTAAATAAGAATTAAGGGTGATGTTCATTCATGAGGCACTTTAAGGCTTTAGGAATCAAGTTTATCGTCATATCCATTGTACTCTTGTCCCTTTTTGGAATATTTAGAGGTGCTTCTTTTGGAGAAATTCTACTCATGAGTATACTTGTAACGGGGCTTGCATACGTCGTTGGCGATTTATTTACGCTGCCGAGAGCAGGTAATACCGTTGCTACTATTGCTGATTTTGGCTTATCTTTCTTTGCAATTTGGATATTAAGCTACATGTTCATGGATAATACTTCAGGGTTAATCACAGCTTCTCTTGTTGCGGCTGGTGTTATTGCTATAAGTGAAGTACTCTTCCATGCATACATGCAAAATAAGGTTCTTAATGAAGAGAAACAAGTGACAAGACCACAATTTAGACCAAGCTATCAAACTGAGTTTGCAGAGGAATATGACGAAGAAACGAAGGATTTGAAAAAGAAATAAATTGAATGATCATGGCTAAATCAAAACTGATTTAGTCTTTTTTTTGTAGAAGGCTCTTTTCTATATGATTGTTGCTTTTTGATATAAAATTGTAAACTTAGTTGATTGGAGCGTAAGGTGGTGACTCCAGCGGGAAAAGCGTGAGATTTGAGACCCAGCAGGAGCAGCAGCGACTTGTTCAGTTGCAGCGGCTAGAAACACGAGAAATTTCAACTCCTCCTTCAGAGGCAAATTACGCCTCTTTGTCGGAGTGGCCAAATTTTCTCGTTTCTGTGCAAGCCGCCTCCACATCTCGTTAAGGAGGCTCAAGCCACACCCGCGGAAAGCGTCCACCTGAAGCGGAAGTCAACGTTATAAAAAACAACAAAGTTTGCGAAAACGGCCTTTTAGAAAGAAGGGATTCGCTCGATTCATGTTGAAATAAAGAGAGAAGGAAAGGTAAGGGAGCGACATACATTGTGATCATAACGGAAACAGACCCTATTTTAATAAAGAAGTTGCAACAAAAAAACATGGATTCAATCATCGATTGGTTTGAACAAAGAAAAATAAACTTGTACAAGCTTGCCTCTGTCTATATAAGAAATATGGAAGACATTCAAGAGATTTTTTACAATGTGATGATAAAGGTGCAGGCGGAAATACATAGGAAAAAAAAGCAGGCTTCCTTTGAAAATTGGGTTGTTTCCCTGTTAATAAAAGAATGTAAGCTCAAAAATATGCAAGTAACGGTTGAGGGTGTACTAGATAAGCTTGATGAAATTAATAAAGATGTTCTCGCTTTAACATATATCCTTGGATTTTCCCGTGAACAGGTAGCCGATATTCTAGAAATCCCTGTTGAAACAGTAAAAGCCTATTTACATAAAGGTATTCGGATTTTGAGTGGGGGAGAAGAAGGTCATTATCAAGAAAAATACATTGATTATTTGAGTCGAAAATTAGATCGTCCTACTAAAATAGAATTTGAGATTCATTTACACAGTTGTGAAATCTGTCAAAGCGGTCTAACCGTATTCCAAGCTACAATTTATTCGCTAATTGATGAGGCAGATGCTATTGAAGTTCCTGCACAGTTTTTTGATGATGTGAAGACAAGATTAATTGAAATCGAAGGATTTAAGAAGAGGAAGAAACAGAAACGAACCAAAATAAGTATTGGAATTGCATCATCCCTCGTTTTACTACTCTTAATCGGGTATGTGACGAACGGATTTGCTTATATGTATTACTCTTGGCTTGACCTGCGTGATCAAGAAGATGAGCAATTATTAGCTTACTTAAAAAGTGGTATTGGGGAACCACTTAATCTTGTTCAAGAAAGCAATGGAATAAAAGTTACGATAAAAAGTGCTATCGCCGATGATTTTCAAACATTAATCTATTATGAAGTTGAAAATCTTGAAAATAGTGAACAATATGGAATTAATTTTTGGAATGGTGTATTTGTAGAAGAGGAAATGAACACCTTTGATCAACAGGCCATTCCCATCAACCATTTACCGGTTCAAGCACTTGAAAGTGAAGGGGATGTCTTTAAGGGAATACTAAGTTTATTACCCGTTTCATCCGAAACAAAAACCATAAAACTGAATCTTTCAAAACTGCAAAAGATGGAAAAGGATGCCGAAAACTTTGAATGGATGGATGTCTATGGAGAAGGTTCGTTTTTCCCTGGTGAATGGAATTTTGAGATACCTGTTAAGAAGAAAGAATCGTTCGAACATGTCGTCCACAAAAAATTCAAAGTAGATGGATTTCCAGTTGAGATAGAGAAGTTGATTATAGCTCCAACCATCACGCTTCTTCAATATCGTTTTGAACCATATAGTGGTGATCAATATATTAATGAACTGTTTTTTGAAGGAATCCAAACAAAGAAAAAGAAGGCAAAACCATTTGGATGGAGTGTTCCTATACAAGGTGGGGATAGGCAATACAGCACTTATCAATCACCTTTTGATTCTCTTTATTTTGAGAAGCCAAAAGAAGTCAGTCTTTTATTAAGCTCATTATACTACACGAAGAATGATTCCTATAAAGTAGAAATAGATATCAACAAACCATTCCCACAAACCTTTGAATATCAAGGTAGTGACATTTCAATTGATAAAGTTGAATTAGGTGAGCCTACAACAATCGAAATTACCGCTGAAATGAAGGAAGGACGAAAATTTGAATCGCTTCATTTTGAAGTACTAGGACAAAATAACAATTCTGCTATGTCTATGGGGATGACGGATAGCGATGGTGTATTTGTTGACCTGAATGGGAAAATATATAACCGTGATGAGTATGTCCAAAATGCGTATATGTATGTGGGAGTGCATCCTCGTTATTATCAAACGAAAGTGTTACTTGAAGTCTATGGAGAGAGTTCTACTGAAGAGAGTGTTCCTGGGTGGTTACAAATTCACGGTTATTGGGGAACTACCTATCTAGACGATGAGGTCAATATTAAATTGAAATAAGAAAGCTCAGGTAATCCTGAGCTTTTACATTTTATCTTTTCGATATTGTAGGTATTCTTTTTTAGCGGAAGGATTTTCTTCAAAAAAGTCAATCAGGGTTGATAAGCAAAGAGATGTTTCCTTACTTATATAATGCTCAAGTTTTTCAACTTCCTCATATATATTATGGTCCTGTACGCCGATCATTTTCAAAAAGTCTTCAAGCATCTCATGTTTTTCGACTAGTTTTTTTGCGATTGTGGATCCCTTTTCGGTAAGCACAAAGCCTCTGTATCTTTCGTAAATCCCAAAACCTTCTTCGTCCAATTTTTGCATCATTTTTGTAACAGAAGAAGGGAGAACATTTAATGAAGAAGCAATATCTACGCTTCGAGCGTAGCCTTTTTGCTGAATCGATAAATAAATTTTTTCTAAATAATCTTCCATACTCGGTGTCGGAATTGTCATTACCGCCTTTCAAAGTACTCTCTACTTATATTATATAATGAAATGCGGATAATTTTCTATCTAATCTTCCAAATGAAGTCGGATATCTGCCGTACGAAAACCTATTGACGTTTCCAAATCAAGAACATCTATAGAAATAACTTCATTTTCTTGCAAATCGATATTCGGAAAAGTAACAGATCCACTTTTGTCATCCGTAATTTCATAATATTCATAGTCTGCAAGATTTAACCGATATGCCACATTATCCTTTTTTTCGATATCAAAGGTCAAACTGTCATCCGTAACTAAAGATAACTTAGGGGTTTTCAATTTCCGGTTATCATCGATCATTATTCCAGTTTCTCGCTCAATAAATTGTTGCAATTCTTGATTTCCCAAGACATTTGTAAGTTGCTGATTTTCATGTTCTGTTCGCATATAAAACGCTTCATTCGAATAGACATCATCTCGATCTACTTTATTGATTGCCCCATATAATAGAACATAATCGTCTGCAAAAATTTCCTGCGGGTACCACTCATGTGCTGAGATGGAGTAATTAAAAAATGAAGACCATTTAACAGGTATATCATCTAACCCTCTTAGCTTTGACCATTTTGAAAATGGCAAATGGTGCGATGGAAAATAATAGTATGCAAAATGATGACCATACTCATGTGATAACGTATCTCGGTATTCTCGAGCGTTTGTATGTTCATTTCCTTTATAAAGCGTAATGCTGCTTATAAATGGATGATAGATTCCTGTAATACTATTATTTGAAGGTGATGGACCATCCATGACGCGAACTTCTTGTAACAGGTTCATTTCCTCACCGTGTTTGTTTTTTATTAGTTCCTGATAAAGTTCCTCTAAATGTTGCTCATTCCAGTTTTCTGAATAGCTTAGAAATAGAACTCCATTTGGTGATTCGTATTTAGCATAATATGAAGCGTTATACGTGATAGGGTCTAAGCTTAGTAGAATTGGAAGGCTACATAATACGAGTAGAAATACAATAATTCTTTTCCTCAATAACCTCACTCCCCAGTATATATATTATCATTCTTGTAACCCTGAATCTCTGTTTTATTTTGCCAGAACGGCTTCGTCGTTTATAATGAAAAAGGAAAGTTTTTGAATCTATGAAAAATGGGCTGGTGAAATAATTGAATCGTGTTGTCATTGTTACTGGTGCAGCAAATGGAATTGGCAAAGGTATAGCGAATAGTTACGCAAATAATGGAGATAAAGTTATCTTAGCAGATATTGATGTAGAGGCAGGAAAAAACCAAACCCTTGAACTTCAGGAACAAGGTAAGGAAGCCATGTTTATCAAAACAGATGTAAGAATTGAGCAGGATATCAAAAATTTGATAAACCAAACCTATCAAACCTATGGTAAAATTGATATTTTA
Organism: Fredinandcohnia aciditolerans; assembly: GCA_003640645.1. Taxonomy (GTDB): domain Bacteria; phylum Bacillota; class Bacilli; order Bacillales; family Bacillaceae_L; genus Ferdinandcohnia; species Ferdinandcohnia aciditolerans. The sequence goes on from QGHH01000022.1 coordinate 56,886, forward strand.
ATAAACAATGCAGGAAAAGGTTTGTTTAAATCGCCATTCGATGTCACTGTTGAAGAATGGAATGACGTGATTCATACGAATTTACGAAGTGTTTTCTTATGTTCGAGAGAAGCTGCAAGATATATGAAGCAATTTGGCGGCTCAATCGTTAATATTGCGTCAACAAGGGCATTGATGTCTGAAGCCCATTCAGAAGGATATGCAGCAACAAAGGGTGGAATCGTTGCAATTACTCACGCACTCGCTGCATCATTTTCGGAGTATCAGATAACAGTAAATGCCATTTCACCAGGTTGGATAGAAACCGGTAATTATGAAGACCTTCGTAAAGAAGACCATGACCAACACTTTTCTAAGCGGGTCGGTACTCCAACTGACATTGCAAATGCATGTCTATATCTAACCGATTCGAAAAATAATTTTGTTACGGGGATTAATCTCGTTGTAGATGGAGGAATGACGAGAAAAATGATATATGAGGAGTAACAAAGAGAGGAAGCTTTATAGATTATGAAACTTGTATCTTGGAATGTAAATGGATTACGAGCATGTGTTAAAAAAGGCTTTTTGGATTATTTCAATGAAATGGATGCTGATATTTTTTGTGTGCAGGAAACAAAACTTCAAGAAGGGCAAATTGAACTAGACCTTGAAGGCTACCATCAATATTGGAACTATGCGCTTAAGAAGGGCTATTCAGGAACTGCTGTTTTTTCAAAAGTAAAGCCCCTTTCGGTTTCATATGGCGTTGGAGATGAAAACGAAGAATCAGAGGGGAGAATTCTTACATTAGAATTCGAAGATTTTTATTTAATTAATGTCTATACACCAAATTCACAAAGGGATCTAGCAAGACTGAACTTCCGGCTTGAATGGGAAGACAGTATGCTTGCTTATCTTACTCAATTAAATGAGAGCAAGCCAATCGTTATGTGCGGCGATTTGAATGTCGCTCATATGGAAATTGACCTAAAGAATGCAAAATCAAATCGAGGAAATTCTGGATTCACCGATGAAGAGCGTGGAAAAATGACCAATTTACTAAATTCTGGATTCATTGATTCCTTCCGATATTTCTATCCAGACAAAACCGATCAATATACATGGTGGAGCTACATGCGAAATGTGCGAGAAAAAAATATTGGGTGGAGAATCGACTATTTTATTGTATCTGAACAATTTAAAAACCGTCTAAAAGATTCCCATATTCACTCACACATCATGGGAAGTGACCACTGCCCGGTTGTTTTGGAAATTCATTGATAGGAAAAAATTTAAAGGAATACTTTAAAGAAGGACAAACATAGATTACAATAGGTATGCTATAGAATTGACTTTGTAGCATCTTATTTGGAGGTAAAAATGGATAATTGGATTACAGATTTTATGGATCAATTTGGGTATGTTGGAATTTTTCTATTAATTGCACTAGAAAACATCTTCCCACCCATTCCATCTGAGGTGATTTTAACCGCAGGCGGATTTATGACCACAATCACGAAATTAACCGTGACAGGGGTTATTGTTGCTGCAACACTCGGATCAGTTGTAGGTGCGATTATTCTATATGGAATTGGACGCTTACTTGATGTTGAGCGATTAGAGAAAATTGTTGACCGATATGGTCGCATTTTACGAGTAACAAAAGAGGATATCTATAAAGCAGATGCTTGGTTCGATAAATATGGATATTGGACTGTATTTTTCTGCCGGATGGTTCCATTAATCAGGAGCTTAATTTCCATTCCAGCAGGGATGTCCAATATGAACTTTTGGATGTTTATTCTCTTTACAACGCTTGGAACATTAATTTGGAATGTGATTCTTGTGATGCTAGGAGCTGCATTTGGTGAATCTTGGGACGTTATTGTTCATTACATGGACATTTACTCGAATATCACTTATGCATTAATTGCATTAGCGGGAATTGGATTTCTTGTTATATTTTTCACCAAGAGAAGATCAAAAACGAGATAATTAAAAATGTTTCGGGCGCACGTCTAATGGGCGCCTAAAACTAGACATTTAAAAAGGAGTACTTTACGTCTGATGGAAATTATTGAAATCATTAAAGCGATTATTTTAGGACTGGTTGAAGGCTTAACAGAATTTGCCCCAGTTTCCTCGACAGGTCACATGATTATTGTCGATGATATGTGGCTAAAAACAGAGGAGTTTCTTGGAAAATATCCAGCGAACACGTTCAAAGTTGTGATTCAACTTGGCTCTATACTAGCTGTTCTTGTCGTGTTTAAAGACCGATTTATAGACTTGCTTGGTCTTAACCGAAAAAACAAAATTGTTCCAGTTGGAGCAAAACACTTACGATTAACACATATTATTGTAGGATTAATTCCTGCAGGTGTACTTGGAGTATTATTTGAAGATACAATTGATGAATATTTATTCACAACCGAAACTGTATTAATTGGACTAGTAATAGGTGCAATCCTAATGATTGTCGCTGACCGATATAGTGCTAAACATCCAAATACGCAAACTGTGGATCAAATTACGTATAAGCAAGCATTAACAGTTGGTCTTATTCAATGTTTATCACTTTGGCCAGGTTTCTCACGTTCAGGTGCGACCATCTCCGGTGGTGTACTAGTAGGACTTAGCCATAGAGCAGCTGCAGATTTTACATTCATCATGGCTGTTCCAATCATGGCAGGAGCAAGTGGAATATCACTTCTAAAAAACATAGAGTATTTTTCAATGGACGCACTTCCAGTATTTATTGCAGGATTTATTAGTGCATTCGTGTTTGCTCTAATTTCAATTCGATTCTTCCTACGTCTCATCGATAAAATTAAGCTATTACCATTTGCGATTTACCGAATTATACTAGCTGCTGTTATTTATTTTGTATTTTTATAAGTTATTAAGCATCTCAAGTTGGGATGCTTTTTTTATGCAAATAAATAACAAATCGTTCTTCATAATACCTGCTTTTTTGTATAAAATATGGTAAAGATTCCATACTTGTACAATAGAAAAAGAAAAGGGAGGAAAACCATTATTCGAACGAAAAATCTTATACTAATTGCTGTACTATTACTTGCAATAACTTTTATGCCTTCTATCCACCCACAACAAGAAAAAGCAATTGCTAACGCAAACCAAAAACAAGTGCTTGCACAACTTAATCAACTTGTGCTAAATGAACCCAACCTCAAAGGTGCAATTGCTGGACTAAGTATTAGATCAGCAAAAAATGGGGAAATTTTATATCAACATGCTGGAGATGTTAGACTTCGACCTGCGTCCAATTTAAAACTAATTACAGCAGCAACGGCATTATCTGCTCTTGGTGAGAATTACCAGTTCTCAACTGAAGTTCTCACAGATGGGAAACTTGAGGGCAATAAACTAACAGGTAATCTCTATTTGAAAGGGAAAGGAGATCCCACATTACTCCAACAAGATTTAGATTTACTTGCAAAGAAAATCAAGAAATCTGGAGTTGATGTGATTTTTGGAAATATTATCGCGGATGATTCTTGGTATGATGATGAGCGTTATTCAATTGATTTAACCTGGAGCGATGAGACTTATTATTATGGTTCAGCTGTTTCAGGGTTAACAGCCTCTCCGAATAAAGATTATGATTCAGGAACTTTAATTGTCGAGGTAGCACCTGGAAAGAAAGTGGGAAACAAAGCTGAAATTTCAGTCCAACCCACGAACAATTATGTCAAAATCATCAATAACACAAAAACGGTACAAAAAGAAGAGAAAAAAGACATCGATATCATTCGTGAACATGGCAAGAATGTGATTACGATTGAAGGAACAATACCTGTCAATGCACAATCGGTTCAAGAATGGATGACGGTGTGGGAACCTACAGGCTATACATTGGATTTGTTCAAGCATGCATTAGCGAAGAACGGAATCCATGTGATTGGAACAGATGGCCATGCAAAAACTCCAGAAGATGCAGAACTACTTGCAATTGATCAATCTATTCCATTAAAAGAACTCCTCATTCCTTTTATGAAATTAAGTAATAATGGACACGGTGAAACACTCGTAAAAGAAATGGGACGTATTCGTAAAGGGGAAGGGAGTTGGGATAAAGGGATTGCTGTTGTAAAAGATGAGCTTCGAAAAATCGGAGTGGACCCAAGTAGTATGGTCATTAGAGATGGCTCAGGAATTTCACATGTTAATTTAGTGTCTGCCAACGACATATCCAAGTTGCTTTATCATGTTCAAAAGCAATCCTGGTTTCCTACTTACTTAGAAGCATTGCCTGTAGCAGGCAATAGTGAACGACTTGTGGGTGGTTCATTACGTTATCGCATGAAAAATCCTGATATGGCCGGGAAGGTAAAAGCGAAAACTGGAACAATTCGAACCGTGAGTTCATTATCTGGGTATATTAAGACGAAGAGTGGGGAATACCTTATCTTTTCTATTCTTTTAAACAACTTAATGAATGATGCGCATGGAAAGCCAATTGAAGATAAAGTCGTTACATTACTATACAACTATTAAGAGCAGGCCACAAAGGCCTGCTCATTACATTGTTTTATTCAGCTTTTCCAGCTTCGATTTCGATAGAAATTTTAATTTGGTCCCCAACAAGAACGCCACCTGTTTCAAGTGCAGCATTCCACACCAAACCATAATCGCTACGATTGATTTTTCCTGTTGCACTGAAACCTACTTTTTCGTTGCCCCATGGATCTTTACCTGCACCTTCAAATACAACCTGGAACGTTTCAGATTTAGTAGTACCACGAATTGTTAAATCACCAGTAACATTGTATTCATCATCATCCGTTTTTACGATAGAAGTAGATTTGAAAGTCATTTCTGGATGATTTTCTACATCAAAGAAATCAGCAGAACGAAGGTGGTTATCACGATCTCCATTCTTTGTATTTACACTTGCAAGATCAACTTTGAATTCAATATTTGCTGATGTTAAGTCCGCAGGATTTGCTTCAATAGTAGCCTCAAAGCTCTCAAATGAACCTTTCACCTTTGCAATCATCATATGCTTTACTGAAAAATCAATACTACTGTGTGATGCATCGACTGCCCATTTTGTGTTTGCCATATTAAAATCCCCCAAAAAGTTATTTTAGAACCATAAATCTTTAATTCAAGATATATTACTTTAAGATAAATTATAATGTCCTATTTATATTCTGTCAATCAACAAAGCAGATATTTTTTTAAAAAAACCATTCGTTTTATATAAAGCATAATGCTATGAAAAGAAGGGGAATTTAAGAAAATAAATAAATGTTTCTTTCCAACGCTTGGAGGTACTAAAAATGTTTGCTGAGATTTTAATCCTGATTCTTTTGATCTTATTAAATTCCTTTTTTGCAGCATCTGAAATGGCAATGGTTTCATTAAATGATAATAAAGTAAAATTGATGGCTGACAGTGGGGATAAGAAAGCTATTTTGTTACACAGACTACTATCGAACCCAAGTGGATTTTTAGCAACAATACAAATAGGTATTACATTAGCAGGTTTTTTAGCGAGTGCATTTGCTGCTGGAAGCTTTGCTACATATTTAACTAAGTGGCTAATTGACCTTGAAGTTCCAATTGCACCAGCTCTTCTGGATACAATTTCAGTTGTAATCATAACACTCATACTATCCTACTTTACATTAGTAATAGGAGAACTGGTACCGAAAAGGCTGGCGTTACAAAAAGCAGAGGAAATCTCATTAATTGCTGCTCGACCTTTAACACTTTTATCCAAGATTACACTGCCCTTTGTTAAGCTATTAACGGTATCAACAAATGGAATTGTTCGATTATTTGGTGTCGATCCCAATGCAGAGGATGAAAATGTAACAGAAGAAGAAATTCGGATGATGGTCGATGTTGGAAAAGAAAGAGGGACTATTCAAGAATCAGAAAAAATTATGATCAACAATATTTTTGAGTTTGATAATAAAACAGTGTCTGACATCATGACACATCGTACGAATATTATAGGAATACCGCTTGATTATACATTGAAAGAAATTATTCATCTCGTAACAGTAGAAAAATACACACGTTTTCCTGTTTATGATGAGAGTATTGATCAGATAGTTGGAATTCTACATTCGAAAGAATTAATAAAGTTTGTTGACGACTGTGATGATGTATCGTTTAACTTAAAAGACCTGCTAAGGGATCCTTATTTTGTATTGGAGTCCAAACACACGAATGAATTATTTAAGGAATTGCAAAAAAATAATATCCATATGGCCATTGTTATCGATGAATATGGTGGAACAGATGGGATTGTTACGATTGAGGATTTAATTGAAGAAATCGTGGGAAATATTTTTGACGAATATGACGATTATACAATTGAGGATGAAGAATACATTCAGCTAGATGATATGACATATTCCATGGCTGGTACGATTAACTTATATGAAGTAGAGGATATCCTAAAGGTTAATCTTCCAACAGACGAATATGATACTTTAAGCGGCTTTGTGATTGGTCAATTGGGATATATCCCATCAGGAGATACTTTTCCAGAGATTGAATACGAAAACTATACATTTAAAGTTGATGCAATGGATGAGAAACGAATCATGAGAATAAAGGTTATTAACAATATAGCTCCAGAAGATAAGGACAAAAAAGAAGTGTAAGAAAAAGGTGTTCCAATTAAATTTGGAACACCTTTTTTAAATAACACCCAAACTATCTAAAAATACAATGATAATTACAATTGGAACAACATAGCGAATTAAAATGAACCAAACCTGTATCACAATTATCGGAAATTTGCTGCCCATTTGCAATTCTTTATAGAGTGCTTCTCGCGGAAATATAAATGACACGAAAATCGATATAAAGAAAGCCCCAATAGGTAAAAGAATGTTACTTACAAGAAAGTCAGCAAGATCAAAAATGGATTTTCCAAATAAACTAACATCGCTTAATACTCCGAAAGAAAGGGCAGATGGGACACCCAGTAAAAAGATTACTATTCCTGCCATCCACGCAATGTTTTTTCGTTTATGTTCGTTCTCCTTTGACAAGATTGCTACTATTAACTCAAGCATCGAAAAAGCGGACGTAAGAGTAGCAAATAAAAATAAAAGCAGGAATGCTAATAAAAATAAAATACCAAAAGGCATTTTTCCAAAGACAGTAGGTAACACATTAAATAAGAGGACAGGCCCAGCATCAGGCTCTAATCCAAAAGCAAAAACAGCTGGAAATATCGCTAACCCTGCCAAGAGTGTAACGAGAATATTTAACCCCACAATCGAGAAAGCTGACTGTACCATATTTTCCTTCTTCGAAAGATAAGAGCTATAAGTTAACATTGTACAAGCCCCAACACTAAGAGCAAAAAAGGATTGACCAAGTGCAAAAAGAACGGTATCAGAAGTAAGTGATGAAATAGAAGGTTTTAAAATAAACAGGATTCCTTCAAGAGAACCTTCAAGCGTGATTGAACGAAAAATAATAACGATGAAAAGAATAAAAAGTGCAGGCATCATCCATTTACTCGCCTTCTCAATACCAGCCTGGACTCCTTTTGCAACTACAAGAATCGTAATTAACATAAATAATAGTTGTGCGAGCACAACTAGAAATGGATTTGCAATGGTTTCTCCAAAATATGCACCATACTCAGATTCCGTTAAACCATTTAATTTACCAATACTGCCACTTACCAAATAAATTAAAATCCAGCCACCAACAACACTATAAAAAGAAAGTAAAACCGCATTTGTAAAAAAACCTAATCGACCAACGATATGCCAGTTCGTTCGTGGTGCTAATTCTTTAAAAGATTGAATCGCATTTTTTTGAGTCTTTCTACCAATTACAAATTCAGCTAATAAAAGGGGTAAACCTATTAACAAAGTAAATATAAGAAAAATAATAAAAAAAATTCCACCACCGCTAGTACCTGCCACATAAGGAAATTTCCAAATCGCCCCTAATCCAATTGCAGATCCTGCTGCTGCTAAAATAAAGCTTAATTTTGATGACCATTGTGCCGTTTGCTTCAATCAAATACCTCCATTGCAACTCATATTATTATATTTTTTGTAACGTGAAATAAAATAAAACGTATTATCATAAGAAAACAAAATATCTTTTTACGCAATTAAAAAAAAATTATAAGCTGAAAGTGTAAAATCTTCAGAAAATAATTGACGGAAGGCGCCTAGAATGATAATATTACGATTAACCAATGGCATACATTAACGCTTTTTCGCTTTTATGCAGTAAAGTGAAAGTGTATGAAAATTATTATTCTAGTAAAGTAATAGCTTACTAGAAAATCAAAAAAGAGTAAAGAGATTTCGGGGGGATATGCAATGAAAGGTTCAACAAAAATGCTTGGAGTGGTATTAGCGGGCTTCCTTGCTTTAGCAGGATGCGGAAGTGAAGAGACCGATAGCACTTCAAAGGATTCTACCAGTGCAAAAGATCAAGTTGTAGTTGGTATTACACAATATGCACCACATACTTCTTTAGATGCTGCAACAGAAGGTTTCAAAAAAGCGTTAGAAGATGAGGGGTTTAAAGAAGGCGATAATTTAAAATTTGATTTCCAAAATGCGCAAGGTGAGCAAAGTAACACAGCAACAATTGCACAAAACCTTGTAGGTAGCAAAGTGGACTTAATCTTTGCAAACGCAACGCCTAGTGCAATGGCTGCACTAAATGCAACTAGTGAAATTCCTATCATTTTTACATCAGTAACAGACCCTGTTGGTGCTGGTTTAGTAGAAGCATTTGATAAACCAGGTGAAAATATTACGGGTACAACTGATAACCACCCAGATGCTACGAAAACAACAATAAACTTCATCACTGGTGAAATGGGAGCGAAAAAGATTGGAGTCATCTACAATTCTGGGGAGCAAAATTCTGTTGTGCAGGTTGAACAAGTAAAAGAATTTGCAGAACAAGGCGGTGCGGAATTAGTAGAAGTTTCTGTATCTACAACTGCTGAAGTGAATCAAGCTGCTCAAAGCTTAGTTGACCGTGTTGATGCGATTTATATTCCAACAGATAATACTGCAGTTCAAGCTTTAGATTCAATCATTGCTGTTGCTAATGAAAAAGATATTCCACTATTCGTTGGTGAACTTGATTCAATGAAAGCTGGTGGTTTTGCTGCAAGTGGATTTGAATACTATGATATTGGATATCAATCTGGCCTTATGGCTGCTGCCATTCTAAAGGGTGAGAAGAAGGCTTCTGAAATTCCAGTCGAACTTCCAAACAGCCTACAACTTTTCATTAATAAAAAAGCAGCGGAAGAGCAAGGAATTGAAATTAGACCTGAATGGGAAGAAATTGCTGACATCTACGAAGGTGAATAATAAAGGATGTTCAAAAAGAAAGGATGATTCAACATGTTTACAGCATTATTTGGGGCATTTGAATCAGGAATCATCTATGCAATCATGGCAATTGGTGTTTACCTGTCCTTCCGTATACTAGATTTTCCAGACTTGACGGTCGACGGCAGCTTCGTTACAGGAGCTGCTGTTTCCGCCATTTTGATTACGAATGGAGTAAATCCTTTTATCGCAACACTTTTTGCCCTTGTTGCTGGATTTATTGCTGGTAGTATTACGGGATTACTACACACGGTAGGAAAAATTAATGCATTACTAGCTGGTATTTTGATGATGATTGCCCTTTATTCAGTCAATCTTCGAATTATGGGTAAATCAAATGTTTCATTATTAAATATAGATACAACTTTTACAAACGTATCTGATATATCTGCATCACTAGGACTAGATTCATTGTTTAATTCAATGTTAACAGCATTCGGTCTTGGAGATAGCCTACCAAAGACCTGGGGTATTTTATTATTTATGATTGTTGTTACACTTGTGATTAAGTTATTAATTGATCTTTTCCTACGAACAGAAATCGGTCTTGCAGTGAGAGCTACTGGAGACAACAAAAAAATGATTTCCAGCTTTTCTGCTAATACAAACTTGATGACGATTCTTGGATTAGGTCTATCAAATGCGCTTGTAGCATTCTCAGGATCACTGATTGCACAACAAGGCGGTTTTGCCGATGTTGGAATGGGTATTGGAATGATTGTTATTGGTTTAGCATCCGTTATTATTGGTGAAGCCCTTTTTGGTGCCAAAACGATTGCACGAGCAACACTTGCAGTAATCGGTGGTGCTATTATTTATCGTATCGTTGTATCCTTAGCATTACGAGTTGAGTTCCTACAACCTGGAGATATGAAACTAATTACAGCCATCATTGTAATCATTGCACTTGTGCTACCAAAAATACTGGAAGGAACAAAAGAGAAGAGCAGAAGAGCAAAACGACAACAACTTGTACGAATGAAGAACGTACCTTCAGAAAGCGAGGGTGAAGCAAGTGCTACACTTAAATCAAATTCATAAAATCTTTAATGAAGGTACACCCGACGAAAAGATTGCTCTGGATTGGACCAATCTACAGTTAAAAGAAGGCGATTTTGTAACTGTAATTGGTAGTAATGGTGCTGGTAAATCAACATTAATGAATGTAATATCGGGCGTGCTCATACCGGATGCAGGCTCAGTTAATATTGCTGGAAAGGATGTTACATTCTTACCAGAACATAAACGGGCTAAGCTTATTGGACGTGTCTTCCAGGATCCAATGGCAGGGACTGCGCCAAATATGACCATTGAAGAAAATCTTGCGATGGCATATTCACGAAATAAAACGAGGACCTTACGAAGAGGAGTAACAAAAAACCGCAAGGATTACTTTAGAGAGGTTCTCCAATCACTAAACCTTGGATTAGAAAATCGTTTATCTGCAAAAGTAGGATTGTTATCAGGAGGGGAACGACAGGCATTATCCCTATTAATGGCTACCTTCACTGAACCGAAAATATTGTTACTCGATGAGCACACAGCAGCACTTGATCCAGCTCGTGCAGAGTTAATCACAAACTTAACCAAAGAAATCGTTGAAAAATACAATTTAACAACATTAATGGTCACACATAATATGCAGCAAGCTCTAGATTTAGGCAACCGTCTGATCATGATGGATAAAGGACAAATCATTTTAGAAGTCAATGAACAGGAAAAAGCGCACTTAACAATTGATCAATTACTAAATGAGTTCCAACGAATCAGAGGAGCGAAAATGACAAATGATCGTGCATTACTTTCATAAAAAAACGGCCGCTTTGATAACGAAGCGGTCGTTTTTTATGCTGTAGATTGACTTCCACGAAAATGATTTTTCTCTTTTTCCAATTCCATTGCAGACACAATATAAGCAAATCCATTTAACATAAAGATGACAACATTCGATTGTACTCTTTCTGTTTCCCCTAAATACGTATTCATCAAGATAATACCGGAGTATAATATGACAAAGAATAAGGCGATTTTATTAAGTAGCGTCATTTAACAACAACTCCTCTTCCAATGGGATATAATAATATTCTATTTATTCAAAGGATGTCCTATGTGTCAAATGTATATGGTTCCAAAAAACACAATGAATGAGGGCAATTTTTTCACCATTAAGGAAAGAATGTGTATAATAGGTACGGACTCAATTCAAATGGAAGGGTGGCAAATGACTATGAATATTACTGGATATACGGTTGAAAAATTAAAGGATCCTACTGGGATTTTAGAAGGTGAGCGTTACGAGTTCTTTCTAGACATTGAAGTACCAGAGGATGATGAATTATATTCTGAAAATGGAATTGAATTAAAAGTGATTTATGCGGTTGACACAAATAGTGAGCGAATTGCCCAATATTATTTTTATGAAAAAAGCACTCAAAAAGTACTTGATTTTGAACTTGAGGAAGATGAAGAAACAATTGTGAAAGAATTTTGCAAAACACATTTAGAGGAAGAAAATGAATAAAAATGTCCAAAATTGTTTAATCTCTGCGAATCTTTGTGTAAAATGAGAGAGTACATCATACATATTAAGCAATAAGGAGTAATGCATAAATGGAAAAAGTACTTGTATTTGGTCATAAGAACCCAGACACTGATACAATTTGTTCAGCAATCGCATATGCGGAATTAAAAAAGAAACTTGGTTTGGATGCTGAGCCAGTTCGCTTAGGAGAAATAAACGGTGAGACTCAATATGCATTGGATTATTTTAAAGCAGTAGCACCACGTTTAGTGGAGAATGTAGCAAATGAAGTTCAATCCGTAATTCTAGTTGACCATAATGAACGTCAACAAAGTGCCGACGGACTTGAAAATGTAAAAATCAAAGAAGTAATCGACCATCATCGTGTTGCAAATTTTGAAACTAGTGATCCATTATATTTTCGCGTAGAGCCTGTTGGTTGTACAGCTACAATCCTTAATAAGCTATATAAAGAAAATAATGTAGAGATTACAAAAGAAATTGCTGGTTTAATGCTTTCTGCTATCATTTCAGATTCACTCCTATTTAAATCACCAACTTGTACAGACGAAGATGTAAAAGCTGCGCGGGAACTAGCTGAGATTGCAGGTGTTGATGCTGATAGCTACGGTCTTGAAATGTTAAAGGCTGGTGCTAATGTGAGTGACAAAACAGCCGAGCAATTAGTTTCTCTAGATTCTAAAGAATTTTCAATGGACGGTAACAAAGTTCAAATTGCACAGGTTAATGTTGTGGACCCTCAAGATGTTCTTTCAAGACAGAGTGAGCTAGAAGAAGTAATGAATCAACAAATCAAGGATAACGGACTTGATTTATTCTTACTTGTGATTACAGACATTCTAAACAATGATTCTGTAGGGCTTGCAGTGGGTGCAAAAACTGAAGCAGTTGAAAAAGCATTTAATGTTACACTTGACAACAAAACTGCCGAATTAAAAGGTGTTGTATCTCGTAAGAAACAAGTTGTTCCAGTACTTACAGAGAGCTTCAATAGCCTATAAAATCTTAAAGCCCTAAAGAGGTTAGTGCCTCTTTAGGGCTTTAATTATTAATAATCATCCGAAATTAATTGTCTATCTAAATAGGTTTCAATCATTTCACTTATCTGATATGAGACCTGAGGTAGATCATAATTTTCGTACACATGCTCACAAGCTGACCTATATTCCATTGTCTCACTATAATGTTTCATATGGCGCTCAATGTCCTCAGGGCTATCCCCACGCTTTATCTGGCGTTCTAGTACAGTATCTCGATCAGCATAAACAAAGATACGAACTGCTTTATCTCCATACATTTCCTTCAAAAGATCTGCACCCTCAGGGTTTAACGTTAAATAAACAACCTTATGCTTCTTAAAAATATTTACAATATCAATTTCACGTATTCCATAAAAGTGCCCATCAATTTCAACACTCTCTAGAAATTCTTTTTGCTGCATCATTTGGCGAAAGGTTTCTTTACTTACAAAGTGGTAATCTTCTCCGTTGTTTTCAAAAGGGCGGGGGCTTCGAGTTGTGAATGAGGGAACAGTCTGCATATCAAATGCTGTTGCAACCATCTTTCCTAACGTCTTTCTACCAGAACCATCTGGGCCAGTATAAATGAAAATCCTCTCACTGTCTTTTAATCTGTACATAGGTTTCCTCCTTTTAAAAGAAATTTTTTAGAATGAATATTAGTTTAAATATTCTGTTTTTTAAGTATAGCATAAAAAATGTATTTTAGCCCAAAATTGAATGTTAATTTTTTGTGTATTTTAAATTTTTGTACATGATATATGACATTTATCATGTATTTCACATGACACCTATGTCTAGTGCAAATCTTTATTCTTTTGTAACATTGGAAATGTAGAAAACTGTTGGCGATTTGTCAGCAATTTCCTCATTAAATTTAAAAATCTGATTAAAATATGAAATGAGAATTTAGAAAGGAAAGGATTAAATGAACAAATTAGATCAAAGAAGCTTACGTAAACAAGTGGCACCATTTGAAAAATCAAACCTAAAGGCAAGTGTATTGCAACTTTGTAATACCTTAATTCCTTATCTTGGATTATGGGTTCTTGCCTATTATTCATTAAACATTTCTTATCTATTGACACTTGGAATCGGTGTAGTTGCTGCGGGGTTTCTTGTCCGAATTTTTATCATTTTCCATGACTGTTGTCATCACTCTTTCTTTAAAAATCGAACAGCAAATAAAATCGTTGGTACGATTACTGGGATATTAACATTATTCCCTTATAGTAAATGGGGGCATGACCATTCTGTCCACCATGCAACAAGCTCAAATCTTGACAAACGTGGTACCGGAGACATTTGGGTTATGACAGTTGAAGAGTATTTGGAAGCATCTGCTTGGAAACGTCTGTGCTACAGAGTTTACCGAAATCCATTTGTGATGTTTATTTTAGGGCCTATCTTTGTATTCCTCATTGAAAATCGTTTTAACAGAAAAAAAGCAAAAAAGAAGGAACGTTGGAACACGTATATTACAAATGCAGGAATCGTTACACTCGCTGTAATAGTAAGTCTGATAATTGGTTGGCAGGCATTTTTAATCGTTCAAGGAACTATTTTTATGGTTTCAGGGATTGCAGGTGTTTGGTTATTTTATGTTCAACATACATTTGAAGATTCCTATTTTGAAGAAGATGAGCATTGGGAATATGTAAAAGCTGCAGTTGAAGGAAGCTCTTTTTATAAGCTACCAAAGCCATTACAATGGATAACAGGCAATATCGGGTATCACCATGTGCATCATTTAAGCCCACGCGTACCGAATTACAAACTAGAAGAGGTACACAATCAAACTGAACCACTTCAAAAGGTACCAACCATCACCTTAAAAACAAGCTTAAAATCACTTAAATTCCGTTTGTGGGATGAAGAAGAAAAAGTGTTTGTAGGCTATGGAAAAATTAAAGAAATGGTTGCCGAACAAAAAGAGATAAAAAAGATCCCCAGCTTAGAAAAATAAGCTGGGTTTTCCTATTAACTTTATTCAGCGAGTATGCTACTTCATCATTATGCTGTAGTATGATTTATTTAAATCTAAACAATTCAGTGGGAAAAACCCTGCTGAATAAAGTTAAAGCCTCCGGCGGATGCCACGATTTTTCAGATGTAATTTTTCGAGCTTGCTCGAAAAAAATCGGGCTCAAATACGCCATGGGCGCATTTGATTATGCTATGATAAGATACAAAATAATCTTATACTAAATGAGGGTAAGTTCTATGAAGAAATACTCACTTTTTCAAAAATGGTCAGGAGTTTCACCTTATATTTGGGCAGTAATTAGCATCCTGCCGTTTTATTTTATCTTTCAATCGTCATCGACGCCGGAAATAATTACTGGCATAATTCTAACGGTCATCTTTTTCATTTCACTCAGATTTGCCTTTATCTCGAGAAAATGGCCCGTATATCTTTGGACGTCAATCCTAATCGGGATTTCATTAACCATGTCAATTCTCTTTGCATTTATTTATTTTGCTTTTTATATTGCATATTACAATGGACACATCAAGAACCGCGTAGCCTTTTTAACGTTGTACATCGTACACCTTGTGGCTACGACATTTTCTATAAATTACAATCTCGTATTACAAGACGAAGTGTTTCTTTCCCAATTACCATTCGTTATTATCATTTGGATCAGCGTAATTCTATTACCATTTAATATTTATAACAAAAAGAAACAAGAGAAGCTTGAGGAACAACTAGAGGATGCAAATAAACGCATTGCGGAACTTGTCAAACAAGAAGAACGTCAACGGATTGCCAGGGACCTTCATGACACATTAGGACAAAAGCTTTCAATGATTGGCTTAAAAAGTGATTTGGCTAGAAAACTCATTCATAAAGACCCAGAAAAAGCTCGTCATGAATTAAAAGATGTGCAACAAACAGCACGAACAGCTTTGAATGAAGTTCGAAAAATGGTCTCACAAATGCGTGGTATCCGTATTAATGAAGAAATTGTTCGAGTTCAACAAATATTAAAAGCTGCGGGAATAGAATTTGAGTATATACAGGAAAACTCTCTGAAAGATGTTTCACTATTTTACGAGAACATCATCAGCATGTTGATTAAAGAAGGCATCAACAATGTTGTCAAACATAGTAAAGCAAGTCACTGTAAAATTGAAATATCCCAGATCGAAGATGAAATCACTCTCATGATCGAAGATAATGGGATTGGTAAGAATCCTACTAAAAATGTGGTTGGTGGTCATGGACTTCAAGGGATGCGAGAACGTTTAGAGTTCGTAAATGGCAGCCTTCAAATCCAGTCAACAGATGGTACAACATTGATTATTAAAATTCCAAATGTACGAAAACAGGTCGAAGTGGAGGGACTTTTATGATACGAATCATAATTGCTGAAGATCAACGAATGGTTCTTGGGGCGCTTGGTTCACTTTTAAACTTAGAGGACGATATGGAAGTTGTTGGAATGGCAAGTAATGGACAAGAGGCGATTACCCTGGCGAAGGAGCTCAAGCCAGACATATGCATAATGGATATTGAAATGCCGCTAAAAACTGGTCTTGAGGCTGCAGAAGAATTAAATGAAACGGATTGTAAGGTAATTATATTAACTACCTTTGCTCGTACCGGCTATTTTCAACGTGCGTTAAGGGCTGGTGTGAAAGGGTACCTCCTAAAGGATAGCCCTAGTGATGAATTGGCAGATTCGATTCGTAGTGTAATGAGTGGAAAACGTGTCTATGCACCTGAATTAATGGATGATTTATATGCAGACGAAAATCCATTAACAGAGCGTGAACGAGAGGTACTAGAGCTTGTGGCGGACGGTAAAAATACAAAAGAGATTGCCGATGAACTTAGCATTAAAACAGGAACTGTCCGAAATTATATTTCTACTATCTTGGATAAGCTCGAAGTCAAAAATCGCATCGAAGCCATCACCCAATCGAAAGAAAAAGGCTGGTTTAAATAAAAATGGCCTGTTTTTTGTAAAAATTTAATTGAAAAAAGGTTGGAGTAGGACTAAAATAAGGTTGCAATACATTTCGTTTAGGGTGGAATGAATATGGGAAACCTCGGTTTCGGAGAATTAGTATTAATTATCTTTTTTGCATTACTTGTATTCGGACCTAAGAAACTACCTGAGCTTGGCAAAGCTGCGGGCACAACACTTCGTGAATTTAAAAAGGCGACAAAAGGCATCCTTGATGATGACGATGTTGAAACAAAATCAAAATAAGAAACATGCTAATGAGAGGTGTTAACCTCTCATTTTTATATGGGTAAAATTCACTAGTTTGTGTAAACATCCTCCTCAACCATAACATATAATATCCATAGTTTGGAACAAGGAGGAACACAAGTGAATATGAAGGGCATTGACAAGCCACAGAAAAAGCGGAGACCTAATTTTTTGTTTTTTATAGTGGATGAGCAGCGTTTCCCAACCGTTTATGAGGATGAGAAACTTAAAAAGTGGTGTGAAGAAAATCTGATAACCCAAAATTTATTACGAAAGAATGGGTTAGAATTCTTGAATCACTATATAGGAAGTACTGCTTGTTCTCCAAGTAGAGCCACCCTTTATACAGGACAATATCCATCCTTACACGGACTGACGAAAACGATTGGAGGAGCGGCTGAAAGTTTTGAACCAGATGTCTTTTGGCTTGACCCCAATGCAGTCCCTACATTTGGTGATTATTTTCGAAATGCTGGATATCAAACCTTTTGGAAAGGAAAATGGCATACAAGTGTTGCAGATATTTTAATACCTGGTACACACTCTTCTCTGCAAAGCTATAATCCTTCCACGGGAATACCAGACTATAAATTAGAACAACTCTATCTGGATGCGAATCGTCTAGATGACTTTGGATTTTCCGGTTGGCTTGGGCCGGAGCCACATGGTTCAGACCCTCGTAACTCAGCATCTTCTGCAGCAATCGGTACAAAAGGTCGTGATGAGGTTTATGCAAGGGAAGTTGTTGAACTCATTCAATCACTTGAACAGGAGGCAAGTGAAGAACCATGGCTAATTGTTTCTTCATTTTTGAATCCACACGATATCACATTATATGGAGAACTCACTGCACATTCACCTTTATTTAATTTTGAAATAGACCCAACTCTTCCGCATATTCCACCAGCACCTACAGCAAATGAATCACTCGATACTAAACCTACTGCCCAAAAAAGCTATCGTGAAACCTATCCAAAGACATTCCAGCCAACGAGAGATAGTCTTTTTTACCGAAAATTGTATTACTCCCTTCAGAAACAAGTAGATTCGGAAATGTCAAAAGTTTACGATGCTCTAAAGCACTCAAGCTTTTATGAGGATACCATTGTCATCTTCACCTCTGATCATGGTGACATGCTTGGTGCACATGGTGGATTGTTTCAAAAATGGTATAACACGTATGAAGAATCCATTCATGTTCCATTTATTATTCATAATCCTAAACTTTTTCCTGAAAGTAAAACAACCACCATGCTAACAAGTCATGTTGATATTCTTCCAACATTATTAGGTTTAGCTGATATTGATGTAAATAAAACACAGAGGGAACTAAAAAAGGAGCATTCAGAGGTACATTCCCTTGTTGGACGTGACTTAAGCTCTTTAGTTAAGGGGAACTCACAGTTTTTGCGAGCAAATGAGCCGATTTATTTTATGACAGATGACGATGTTACACGGGGACTTAACCAAACAACCTTTACTGGCAAACCCTATGAATCTGTTACTCAACCAAACCATATTGAAGCAGTGGTTGCCTATATGCAAACTGGCTCACATCGAGAATACGAACTTTGGAAATTTACCAGGTATTTTGACAATCCGCAATTTTGGAGTAATCCTGGGGTTGAAGACAAACAGACAACAGTAGAGAGTGAGGTTGCAGCAGGGGAAGACATGACAATTACTGTTTCAAAAGTAACAACAAAAACCGAACCAATTCCTGACCAATTCGAACTCTACAATTTGACGAAAGATCCATTAGAACAAATAAATCTTGCACATCCGCAGAATGCAACAATTGAATCAAAACTTGTGCAATCACTACTTTTAAACCTTTTAAATGAGCAGCGTAAACAAAAGCGTCTTACACCAACACATAAATAAATGAAAAGGTTCTCTCCTGATTGGCAATCTATGGTAAAATGTAGAAAACTATATTAGGAGGGGACTTTTTGGATAAAAGTAAACTCTTATTTTGTATTTTGTTCGTATTTTTTTTCTTTCTTTATTTTAAAGGTATACAGTTTGTATTAACTATTTTGCCATTGGGTGTCCATGGTCTACATAATGTCGCATTTTTATTCTTTGGACCATTGATTCTTCTTATTTTTTCTATCATTTCTGCACAAAAACTTACTAAATTCTTTATTCCTAAATAAACCAGACTTTCATTTTTTTCTATAAATAAAAGCCTTTACATTTGAAAAATCATGTAACGTGTGAGAAACTGTTAATGGTAAATTTTTCTCAAACGAGGAGGAGCTATATGGTCAAAAGTCTTCAGGATACAACAACATTACATAATGGAGTAAAAATGCCATGGTTTGGCCTAGGGGTTTTTAAGGTACAAGAAGGGCAAGAGGTTATTGACTCTGTCAAATGGGCAATTAAACATGGCTATAAAAGCATCGACACTGCAGCTGTTTATAAAAATGAAGAAGGTGTTGGACAAGCAATTCGTGAATCTGGTATTAACAGAGAAGAATTATTTGTTACTTCAAAGGTTTGGAACAGCGACCAAGGATATGAATCTACACTGCAAGCTTACGAAACAAGCCTACAAAAATTAGGTCTAGACTACTTAGACTTATATCTGATTCACTGGCCAGGAAAAGACAAGTATATTGAAACATGGCATGCCTTAGAAAAGCTATATAAAGAAGGGCGTGTACGTGCAATTGGTGTTAGCAATTTCCAAGTACATCATCTTGAAAATCTTATGAAAAATTCAGAGATTACGCCAATGGTGAATCAAGTTGAATACCATCCACACCTTACACAAACGGAATTGCATGAATTCTGTAAAAAGGAAGGTATTCAGTTAGAAGCTTGGTCTCCACTAAAACGAGGAGAACTACTGAACGATCCAACATTGTTAGAAATCAGTCAAAAACACAATAAGTCAGTAGCACAAGTCATTTTACGCTGGGACCTTCAAAACGGTGTTGTTACGATTCCAAAATCAATTAAAGAGCACCGCATACAAGAAAATGCAAATGTTTTTGATTTTCAACTTTCACATGAAGATATGGAAAAAATAAGCGCGCTCAACAAGAATGATCGTATAGGCTCACATCCTGACGAAATGACAACCGGATTTGAGTGATTTGATAGAAAGCCACACTGATTTTACTGTGTGGCTTTTATTCATACAACTTGTATTATCTGAAATTTCAAAATAAAATATAGTTATGTAAAAAGAAAAAAACAATAATTCTACAAAAGGGGTGTTGTAGGTGCTAAAAGTGTTTATCGGTAAGCAATCAGTAAAAGTGAAAAATGTTATTGAAAGAGGAGCGGTCAAAAAATTTGCTGTGGCCATTGGTGATGCTCATCCTATTTTCATTGATGAAGAGTATGGGAAGGCTTCCAGATATAAAACGAATATTGCACCACCAACATTTCCTAGAGTCTTAGAATTTGGAAATATAGAAGGGCTTGTTTTACCGGAAAAAGGACTTATCCATGGTGAACAAATTTTCAACTATGAAAGGCCCATACGTGTTGGCGAAGTGATATATTGCTATTCAAAGGTCGAAAACTACGTTGAGAAAAAAGGTTCTACAGGGTCAATGGGTTTTCTAACTATTAGTGAAAATGGAGAAGATGTAAAGGGCGAGCTCATCTTTTCATCTAAGATCATCGTAATTATCACAGAGGCGGTTAGAAAGGAGATGTTGGCATGAATTCGTTATTAAATATTCAAATCGGTGATTCACTACAAAATCTCCAACTTCCGCCAGTCTCTAGGATGGACCTAATAAAATACTCCGGTGCATCCAACGATTACAATCCAATCCATACCATCGATGATGAAGCACATAAGGCTGGGTTACCAGGTGTAATTGCACATGGTATGTGGACAATGGGAAATCTAGCAAAACTATTTACACCTTTTTATGAAGATGGCTATATTCAAACCTATTCCATCCGTTTTCGGAACATGGTGTTTTTGAATGATGTGATAACTTTAAAAGCCACATTAAAAGAAATTAATGAAAACGTGCTAACTTTTGATGTTGCTGCATACAATCAGCATGACAAGCATGTAATCAAAGGAAATGTCATTTTTATAAAATACAAGTAAACCCATTTACAAATGGTTTTTTTAATCATTCCTCCATACTTTAATAAGGTAGATTGTTACTATACTAATATACTAAATTCCCCCAAAACGATTGACAATGGATTTAACTCAAGTTTACAATATTAATAAGATGATAGATAAGAAAATTCAGAAATTAGAGGTTCTTAGTTATGAGTCAAAAAATAGCAATTGGGAAGATTGCTGTACTTTTAGCTACATTGACGGAAAAAGAAATGGAAACTTTATCATTTACGTTGAAGGATGTTAATTACTGCCAAGGAAAAGTCGGATCGATGAACATGCAGAAGGTAATTGCTGCTGTTGAAACAGCTGCAAAGCGGCATGGCCTTATACACGAGTCTCAGTATCGTGAAACCCACGCCTTGTATCACGCAATAATTGAAGGAATCGAAGGGGTAACAAGGGGGCAAACGGCAATAGGCGAGATCAGTCGAACAGTCGGTCTACGATTCGCCATCGTCCGAGGTACTCCTTATACCAATGAGGAAGAGGGAGAATGGATAGCCGTTGCTTTTTATGGAACAATTGGTGCGCCAATTAAGGGACTTGAACACGAAACAATTGGTCTCGGGATAAACCACATTTAGAGCTTAAAGGACATGCAAAGTTTTATGTGCACGTAAAATGAGAATACTACTTACTAAAGGGAGATGACAAGAGCATCTCCTTTTCTTATGAAAGGAAGGGGTGTCATATTGGAAGAACATATTGTAGAGATTCTTAATCAAATAGAAAAAGAATACAACGTTAAAATTCTTTACGCTTGTGAATCTGGAAGCAGAACTTGGGGGATTGCAAGTGAAGAAAGTGATTATGATGTTCGTTTTATTTATATCCATCATCCCGATTGGTACCTTTCAATTGATCAAAAGCGAGATGTTCTTGAAATTCCGAAACATGATAAAGTAGGCATTCCAGTTAATCCATTAGTTGATATGACTGGTTGGGAACTTACAAAGGCACTTCGGCTATTTCGTAAATCTAATCCTGCGCTTCTGGAATGGTTGCACTCGAACATTACTTATTTCCAAGCGTATTCCTTCTTTGAAAGAATTCGACTTTTGGAACCTGCCGTTATATCACCTATTCCATGCATGTACCACTATGTAAAAATGGCAAAAGGAAATTTTAAAGCTATTCAAGAAAAAGGTCAACATGTTAAAACGTATATCAATGTGATTCGGCCATTGTTGATGGCAAAATCAATTGAAAAATATAATAAAATGGTTAGTCTTGATTTGAATACTCTTGTTGCCGAAGTGATAAATGAGGACAAACTAATACTGGAAATCGAGAATCTAATAAGAGTAAAAACTTCTGGTCAAAAATTAGTAAACCAATTAACTGAGCTAGACAAATTTATTGAACAACAAATTCATCACCTAGAACGTTATAATACAAAATTAAAATCAAGTACACTTAATCCGACTGGACTACTTAATCAACTTTTTAGAGATATATTAACTGAAGTCTGGAAGCCTGACGAAACAAGAAATCGTAGCCAAGAATGAGGCTGGGACATAACTAGCTTCGAATAGTGATAAAGGAGAATTTGAGTGAACTCAAGTTCTCCTTTATCTATTTTT
>QGHH01000200.1 GCA_003640645.1 Fredinandcohnia aciditolerans
CGGCACGGTGGCCGCGGGCGTGGCCAAGGCCAAGGCCGACCACGTCGTGATCGCCGGCCATGACGGCGGCACGGGCGCCTCGCCGCAGACCTCGATCAAGTACGCCGGCGGTCCCTGGGAGATGGGCCTGTCGGAAGCCAACCAGGTGCTGACGCTCAACAACCTGCGCCATTTCGTTCGCTTACGGACGGACGGGGGCATCCGCACCGGCCGCGACGTGGTGATCGCCGCCATGCTGGGCGCCGAGGAGTTCGGCATCGGCACGGCCAGCCTGATCGCCATGGGCTGCATCATGGTCCGCCAGTGCCATTCCAACACCTGCCCGGTGGGGGTCTGCACCCAGGACGAGGCCCTGCGGGCCAAGTTCACCGGCTCGCCGGAGAAGGTCATCAACCTGTTCAGCTTCATCGCCGAAGAGGTGCGCGAGATCCTGGCTTCGCTGGGCTTCAGGCGGCTGCAGGACATCGTCGGCCGCACCGACCTGCTGGCCCAGGTCAGCCGGGGCGCCGAACACCTCGACGACCTCGACCTCAACCCGCTGCTGGTCAAGGCCGACCCGGGGGCGAACGCGCCCTACTGCACGATCGAGGGCCGCAACGAGGTGCCCGACACCCTCGACGCCCAGATCGTCCGCGACGCCGCGCCCCTGCTCGAGCGCGGCGAGAAGATGCAGCTGACCTACACCGTGCGGAACACCGCTCGGGCCATCGGCTCGCGCATCTCCAGCCAC
>QGHH01000201.1 GCA_003640645.1 Fredinandcohnia aciditolerans
CAAGCCGAACCGCCGTCACGTCACCTTCCTGCCGGTCGAAGGCATCAAGGAACTGCAGGAACCCGGCATCTACGTCGCGGTGATGAGCCAGCCCGGCCGTTTCCGCTACGAATACCAGGTCACCTACTTCTATGTCAGCGACATCGGCCTGCACGCGCGCCGCTACAGCGACCGCATCGAGGCCTACTCGGTGTCGCTCAAGAGCGGTCAGGCGATCTCGGGCGCGCTGTTCGAACTGGTGGATGGCGCCGGCAAGACGCTGGCCAAGGCCCAGGCCGATGGCCAGGGCCACGTGCGCTTTGACGGCAGCTTCACCAACGCCCGCGTGATCCGGGCCTCGCGTGACAAGGAAATGACCGTGCTGGCGCTGGCCGAGCCCGCGCTGGACCTGTCCGAATTCGATACCGGCGGCCATATTTCCCGCCCCAACAGCCTGTTTGTCTATGCCGGCCGCAACCTGTACCGCCCCGGCGAGACCTTCCACGTATCCGTGCTGCCGCGCGACCTCGACGGCCGCGTCATGCCGCCCGCGCCGCTGACCGCCACGCTCAAGCGCCCTGACGGCCGCGTGGTCTCGACCAACCTGTGGCAGCCCGCCAAGGACCTGCAGGGTTATGTCGAGCGCGCCATCGACCTGCCGCCCGATGCCCAGACCGGCGCCTGGATGCTGGAACTGCGCGTCGACCCCGCGTCGCGCGCGCCGGATGCTTCCTGGAAGTTCCAGGTC
>QGHH01000202.1 GCA_003640645.1 Fredinandcohnia aciditolerans
GAGGCGTCCGGCAGCTCGAAGGTCAGCTTCAGCTTGAGGAAGGTCGGCTTGCCGTCGGCGGTCTGCATGTTCACGACGATGTCCGGCAAGGTGTAGAACACTACGCCGTCGGGGCCCTCGCGGACCTGGCCGACGGTCTTGGCGTCGCCGCCCTTCTCGTCCTTCTTCTTCGGCTTGGGCTTGGCCTTCTCGGCGTGGGCCGCGTCGGGCTTGTGGCCCAGCAGCAGGAAGGCCGCCGCCCCGCCGCCGCCCAGCACGACGAGCGCGGCGACGCCGGCGATGATCAGCAGCTTGAGCGGGAGCTTCTTCTTGCCCTCGCCGCCTTCGCCGCCCTCAGCGCCGTCGCCCGCCTGGGCGTCCGCTTCGGCCTCGGTCTGCTTCGCCTTGCTCTTCGCCATCTCGCCCGCCGCGGGACCGCGCGCCAGCGCGCGGCTCCCCAGTTCGCCCACCTTCGTTCAATCGCTTCGAAATGGTTAAGGACCGGTTTTTAACACTCCTTAACCGCTGCAATTTTTGCCGGGCCGAGATCGCCCATCGGCAGGCCGTTAACCCTAGTATTCGTTGTTTTTAAAAGGATTTTCGGCTGGCCCGCCTTTTGCAGCCCCGCATGGGACGACGTTAACCATAGGACTGCGGCATCATGGACAATACGATGTACGTCGGCCTCTCGCGGCAGATGATCCTGCGCCGCGAGCTGGATGTCGTCGCCAACAACATCGCCAACGCC
>QGHH01000203.1 GCA_003640645.1 Fredinandcohnia aciditolerans
GGCGAGATCGTGCGCAAGGCGCCCTATGTCTCCGGCCTGGTGATCCTCGTCGTCGGGCTGGTCATCGGGGTTCAGGGCTGGCTCGCCGTGGCCCGAAGCCTGTAGGCTGGCGGCCATGAGCCACGCCGACAACGCCGACCTGATCAACCGCCTCAAGCGCGCCCACGGGCACCTGGCCACCATCATCCGCATGGTCGAGGACGATCGCGACGCCCTGGAGATCGCCCAGCAGATGCAGGCCGTGCTCAAGGCGCTGGACAAGGCCAAGACGGTGCTGGTCAGCGACCATATCGAGCATCACCTGGAGGCCGTCGCCGGGCCCCTCTCGCGCGAGACCCGCGAGGAGCTGGCCCGGCTGGCCGCCCTGGCCAAGTACCTCTAGCGCCGCGGGCGGCGGCGCTCAGACGCCGTGATAGGCCCGATACCAGTCGACCAGCCTCGCCAGCCCCTCCTCGATCGAGACCTTGGGCGCGAAGCCGAAGTCGCGGCGACCGGCCTCGATGTCGGCGTAGGTCGAGGGCACGTCGCCCGGCTGCATCGGCTGGTAGTCGATCACCGCCCGCTTGCCGATCACCTGCTGCAGCACCTCGACGAAGTGGGCCAGCTTCTCGGGCTTGTTGTTGCCGAGGTTGTAGACCCGGTGCGGCGGGTCGAGGTCGGCGCCCGGCGGCTTGTCCAGCACCGCCAGCACGCCGTCGACGATGTCGTCGACATAGGTGAAGTCGC
>QGHH01000204.1 GCA_003640645.1 Fredinandcohnia aciditolerans
GGGCCTCAAAGCGTTGGTATTCCGAAACTAAAACGGCGCCGAACACTAGGCGTGCTCCCCTCAGTTCAGCGACGTTCGGCAGGCCGATATTACCGTTCCTGTGCCCTTGAACGTGGGCCTTGATTCGGCTAACTGGTGAGATGTCTTTGCCCCAGTAAACAGGGTACCAGTCAGGAAAGCCCGGCACTTGGGCTAGCCCGGTCTTAGGGGCTGCGGGCATATGGGCCCAGATCCCGTACACGGCGGCAGCGGATTGCTGAATCGGGAACTCGCCCCCAATTTCAATAGCGCCGTACAGGCAGTCGTGAACTTTGAGCCCGTGCTCTGCGGCGAATGATTTCAAGAACTTTGGAACGAGCTCGACCTCTGGCATTTGAAACCTAATCTTGAGTGATGGGTGGCCTTTGACGAGCTGAAGATACAGTCACTTCAGCCGCTTTGGTATGGTCGGAATCGTACCCCCACTGATGGTAGTACTGGTAGGGGTGATCACCAGGCGCACCGCAGGGAGTCTGTTTTCGCCGCCGGCTGCACTCGGCCGTTAGGAGCCCATCCTGACGGGCTGCTATGGGTCGAAAGTGGACATTGGCAGTAGGACGCCAAGTGCCGATGGCGAAATTGTCCCGCCTGCATCCAACATGCCGCCATGTCGCCATACACTCATGACTATCACCTCTCCAGTGCCGGTTTGGAAGCCGGAAAGCTATAGGCGAACAGCCGCAAC
>QGHH01000205.1 GCA_003640645.1 Fredinandcohnia aciditolerans
CGGCAGGATCAGCAGGCAGGCGGCCATGATCGGCGCGAAGGTCAGGTTGAAATAGGGCGGTCCCACCGACAGCGGCTGGCCGCTGATCGCCTCGCGCAGCAGCGGATAGAGCGTGCCGAGCAGGACGGTGGCCGTCGCCGCCGACAGGAACAGGTTGTTGAGCACCAGCGCGCCCTCGCGGCTCACCGGCGCGAACAGCCCGCCGGGGGCGAGCCGGGGCGCGCGCCAGGCGAACAGCGCGAACCCGCCTCCGGCGGCGGCGGCGAGGATCGACAGCAGCAGCACGCCCCGGGTCGGGTCGACGGCGAAGGCGTGGACCGAGGTCAGCACGCCGGAGCGGACCAGGACGGCTCCCAGCATCGAGAACGTGAAGGCGGCCAGGGCCAAGAACACCGTCCACCCCGCCAGCGCCCCGCGCTTTTCCGTCACCACGGCCGAATGCAGCAGCGCCGCGCCCACCAGCCAGGGCATGAAGCTGGCGTTCTCGACCGGGTCCCAGAACCACCAGCCGCCCCAGCCCAGCTCGTAATAGGCCCAGAACGAACCCAGGGTGATGCCGACGGTGAGGAAGCTCCAGGCCGCCAGGGTCCAGGGCCGCACCCAGCGCGCCCAGGCCGCGTCGACGCGCCCCTCGATCAGGGCGGCGACGGCGAAGGAGAACACCACCGAAAAGCCGACATAGCCCGAGTAGAGAAACGGCGGATGGAAGGCCAGCGCCGGGTCC
>QGHH01000206.1 GCA_003640645.1 Fredinandcohnia aciditolerans
CAACGGGTGATTCAGCGTCAATTGATGGGCATGCAGGAACATGCGACCAAAACCCATGCGCGAGAACTCGGCGCGGACCTCGTCGTGGCCATACTTGTCGTCGCCCACGATGGGAAAGCCGCTGGCCGCCAGGTGCACGCGGATCTGGTGGGTACGCCCGGTGCGCAGCTCGGCGTCCACCAGGCTGTAGCGGCCGAAGCGCTGCTTGAGCGTGATGATGGTGTGGGCGGTCTGGCCGTCGGGATCGACCTTGACGCGGCGCTCGCCCGACTGGGTGGTCCATTTGGACAGCGACAGCTTGATGTGCTGGCGGTCATTGACCCAGTCGCCCTCGACCAGCGCGTAATAGTGCTTGTCGCTGCGCCCCTCGCGCAGCATGGCGTGCAGGGCCAGCAGCGCGCTGCGCTTCTTGGCGACCATGAGCAGGCCGGAGGTTTCGCGGTCGAGCCGGTGCACCAGTTCCAGGAACTTGGCCTCGGGGCGGGCGGCGCGCAGTTGCTCGATCACGCCGAAGGAGACGCCGCTGCCGCCGTGGACCGCCACACCGGCGGGCTTGTCCACCACCAGCATCGCGTCATCCTCGAACACCACCGGGAATTCGGCGGCTGGCACCGGTTTGGGCTTGCCCGGGTCGGGCAGGCGCAGCGGCCAGGTGCTCAGGCGTCGGGACGCCCGCGCGCGGGCGTGACACCCCTGTGCGCGCGCCGGCCGCCAGCCCTAAC
>QGHH01000207.1:0-405 GCA_003640645.1 Fredinandcohnia aciditolerans
GGCATCTCGCGCCGCATCGTCAACCTGGCCAGCATGTTCGTCGGCCATATCCAGGGCGGGCTGGGCTACGTCGCGATCTTCGCCAGCGTGCTGCTGGCGGCGCTTTCCGGCTCGGCCGTGGCCGACGCCGCCGCGCTCGGATCGCTGCTGATCCCGATGCTGCGCGAGAA
The DNA here is from genome assembly GCA_003640645.1 of Fredinandcohnia aciditolerans. Classification (GTDB taxonomy): domain Bacteria; phylum Bacillota; class Bacilli; order Bacillales; family Bacillaceae_L; genus Ferdinandcohnia; species Ferdinandcohnia aciditolerans. Next base: position 171 of record QGHH01000207.1, read on the forward strand.
AGGCTACGACGCCGGCCAGGCCTCGGGGCTGATTGCCGCAGGCGGCATCATCGCGCCGATCATCCCGCCGTCGATCTCGTTCATCATCTTCGGCGTCGCCACCAACGTCTCCATCACCAAGCTGTTCTTCGCCGGCATCGCCCCCGGCCTGATGATGGGCATGACATTGGTGGCGGTGTGGACCTGGGTGGCGCGCAAGCACGGCGCCATCAAGCCCGCGCCGCGCCAGCCCTGG
>QGHH01000207.1:454-722 GCA_003640645.1 Fredinandcohnia aciditolerans
CTGCCCGTCATCATCATCGGCGGCCTGCGCGGCGGCATCTTCACCCCCACCGAAGCGGCGGTGGTGGCCGCCGTCTACGCGCTGCTGATCAGCCTGTTCGTCTACCGCGAGATCGGCCTGCGCCACCTGCTGCCGCTGTTCATCAACGCCGCCCGCACCACCGCCGTGGTCATGTTCCTGGTGGCCGCCGCCATGGTCTCGTCCTACATGATCACCCTGGCCGACATGCCGCAGGACCTGATCGCGCTGCTGGAACCGGTGCTGGACC
>QGHH01000208.1 GCA_003640645.1 Fredinandcohnia aciditolerans
ATAGAGGCACATATCATGGCTTTCTTCGGAAAACGCAAGGAAAAACGCAAATTCATGCAGCAGAACCCGCTCTTCAAGCGTCGTAAGTTCTGCCGCTTCACCGCCGCCGGCGTCGAAGAGATCGACTACAAGGATCTGGACACCCTGCGCGACTTCGTGCAAGAAAACGGCAAGATCATCCCGGCTCGCCTGACCGGCACCAAGGCAATCTACCAGCGCCAGCTGGACACCGCCATCAAGCGCGCGCGCTTCCTGGCCCTGTTGCCTTACACCGACAACCACAACTAATCCGGGGCACTGAAATGCAAGTTATTCTGCTCGAAAAAGTCGTCAACCTGGGTAACCTCGGCGAAGTCGTCCGCGTGCGTGATGGCTACGCCCGCAACTTCCTGATCCCCCAGAAGAAGGCCCGTCGCGCAACCGACGTCGCCCTGAAGGAATTCGAAGCCCGCCGCGCCGAACTGGAAAAGATCCAGGCCGAGAAGCTGGCCGCCGCCCAGGCCCTGGGTGAGCGCGTCAACGGCGACCAACTGAAGATCGTCCAGAAGGCTGGCGTCGACGGCCGTCTGTTCGGCTCGGTGACCAACGCCGACATCGCCGAAGGTCTGAAGAAGGCCGGTTTCGAAGGCATCGAAAAGGCCCAGGTGCGCATGCCCAAGGGCCAGCTCAAGGCCATCGGCGAGTTCCCGATCCAGGTCGCCCTGCACGCCGACGTCGTCGT
>QGHH01000209.1 GCA_003640645.1 Fredinandcohnia aciditolerans
GCTGCTCAAGGTGCCCTACCGCATCCTGTTCCCCGCGATCCTGGTGTTCTGCACCATCGGTGTGTACTCGCTCAACTACAACTCGTTCGACATCTTCACGACGGCCATGTTCGGTATCGTGGGCTATGTCTGGTCGAAGCTGAAGTGCGAAGGCGCGCCGCTGCTGCTGGGCCTGGTGCTCGGCCCCATGATGGAAGAGAACTTCCGACGCGCCCTGCTGCTGTCGCGCGGCGACTTCAGCACCTTCGTGACGCGTCCGCTGTCGGCCTCGCTGCTGGCCGTGGCGGTGTTCCTGGTGATCCTGGTGGCCCTGCCGGCGATCCGCAAGAAGCGCGAAGAGACCTTCGTCGAAGAAGATTGAGGACGGCGCCGCCGCGTTGCGCGGCGGTTTCGCTCCCCACCCGAACCCCCGACTTGCCGGGGGTTTTTATTTGGGTTCGCGGTTGCGCCGGCGCCAACCGTACGCGTACCAGAAACCAGTTGCTACAACGCAATACAGAGTGTGGATGCAAACGCCGGCATCTACGTTAAGCTACGGGTTTACCCCCACGCGATGATTCGAGATGAATTTCGACTGGAACAACCCCTATCCCACAACGCGCACGCCGGTCTTCGCCCGCAACATCGTGGCCACTTCGCAGCCGCTGGCGGCGCAGGCCGGGCTGCGCGTATTGGCCGGCGGCGGCAACGCGGTGGATGCGGCCATCGCCGCGGCCGCGAC
>QGHH01000023.1 GCA_003640645.1 Fredinandcohnia aciditolerans
TATAACTACGATCACCGTGATTACTTTACATTATTACTTTTAGAAGATACCTTGCCACACATTCACCAGCAACTGCCTGAAGCGATCTTTAATTTATTGAAAAATAAATTTGATATTCTACACGATGTGTCTTCTGTTGATGATTACCACCAAAAGCGTTATTTGGCATATGGTACGGCGGGGTTAATTACAGACTGGATTGCGAGGATTTTAATGTGACACCCGGAGAAATGACAGATCGTCTCATACGTATTTTAAATACCTTTGCAAGAGGGTTTGTTATAAAAGAAATCGATACTTAACAAACTTTTGAATTATGTATTTTTATTATGTTGCGTGAATAGGTAATTATAGTTAAATAAAGAAAATGATGTTTGCTAATTTATACGATAATTCGATTTCATCATATAAAATTAGTAGGGATTTACAATCACCTTAACAAGCAAAAAAGAACGAATTCCACCAAAATTGGAACTCGTTCTTTTAATATTTTGTGATAACTCCAACAACGCGATCGCTTCTACGTGGCTTGCGTGGTAATCGCAGATAGAACGGTGTAGTTGTGTATTTACCTAAAAATATGACTTATGATACGGTTCACCGTAACATTGGATAGGGTAAACTAATAAAAAAGGAAGGGTTGATAGCACTCTGCCCATAATATTTTTTTAGAATACCATCATATTTTTATATTTCAACGAATAATATAGAAAAAACTCGTTTCATTACCGTCTTATTTGGTAATAATATATTTAATAAACTTTATTATTAGGGTGATTTAAATGCCTTTTGAAATTGGAAATCAAATTTTCATAACAGGTTTACTCCCCTTCCATTCCACATACAAAGATGTTGCTTATAAGGAAGGAACGATAATTTCAATTGATTATTTTAGATCATATCCTATCACAGTTTATATTAATGGTAGGTATATTTCTTTACCTGATGATTGTGTTAAGTTAATATAATAAATCATTATACAAGAAGCTTAAAGCGATCCTTTATATACTTTATCTCAGTTTCATCAATATAATTTGTAATTATATTGCTAACATGTCCATGCTGAAAGTTTCCTTTTACCTTCCACAAACACTTATGGTTTACACCAGTTAAACAAAAATTACATTTATTAATATCATTATTTTCACATGCGTCCTTTAATTGTTTAATCTTAGATGTTAAATACTTACTAAAAATATGTAGTATCCATTTTCCTTTTGCAATATATTTTAAATCACCATAGGTTATGCCTTTAGATATAGCAAATTCATCTAATTCATTTTTTTTTGCATATATTTTTTCTGATAATATCGGTTTATATCTTTCAGAGAAGATACTCCCTGCTTCATCACTATAACTTACTATACCTGTATATCCTCTTTCACATGAATTCTTAAGTGCTTCTAATGAAAAATAATACAAATCCACAAACTCCCTTTTATAAAGTTCATCCTCAATATAATTAATAGTTTTTACGTCTACATGTCGTTTACTAACATATGTTAGATTTGGAATTAACTCTATTAAGTTCCTTTGTGTTATAAAGTGACTTTCAAATGAATAGAATTTAAGTATTAGTAAACCTAAATAATCAGGTATTTCATTTCTATAAAACCTAGCATCCCTATCTATAATACCCAAAATATACTTTTTATTTTCATCTCTCTCATCAAACTTTTGTTGTAAATCTTTTATACAATTAATTACTCCATCAGAACCTTCATTATAGCCTTCAATATTTTCAACTGCCTCTACAACTGCATCTTTTTCCATGTCAATAATTAATCTTTCATAGAATTGAATATCATCATGTCCTTCCACTATAATTACGGGTGTATCTGCCATTATAGCTTCTGTAATCCATTCTTCTAAATCATGTTTCATACTTTTTGTATCCTCAATCTAACCTTACAAGGTAGTTTGTATTTTTTTTAGCTATAGAAGGACTATGAGATGCAACAATTATTTGAGAAGTTGGAGCCAGTCTATGTAACAAAGGCAATATTTCCCTCTGCCATTTAATATTTAGGGATAGTTCAGGTTCGTCAATTATTAAAAATTGTTTATTTGCTCCCTCAATAAGGAACATTGTTAAAAAAGTAAGAAGGTGCCTTTCTCCACTAGATAACTCATTTAAACTATGACTTCCAGATTCTAATTTAATATAAACTTCATCGTTTGTAATAACAATTTTCTTATTTTTAGATAAATGACTATTAAAGATATCTTCTAAGGTACTTATTGATTCTAAAATATATTCCTCTTCTTTTAGTTCATGTATCATTCTATACAGTAAATTGGAGAGAAGATCACTTTTAGAACAGTATTCCATTATTTCCTTTAGATCATTATTTTGTAATATGTTTAATAGTTCATTTCTAAGACCATTATCTGCTGCATTTGATAATGCCTCTAATAATTTGTCTTTGTTATTTGATAATTGATTGATAAAATCTCCTTCATTCATTAAGTATTCATAACCCCCACTATTAAATTCGGGGTTTATAGCAAAAGATAATGTATCAAAAAGAGCTTTCTGAACTCTTTCGGACGAGATCCTTTTAGCTATTGTATATCTCCTGAATATAATCTCTTGAATTGTTTCAATGTTTATATTGTCTACCAATAAATGTTTCTTATCGAATTTTGCAATCTTTCTATCAAATAAATAGCTTCTCTTATTTTGAATGTCTTGATTACGTAAATACCTATTCAAATCTCTAGAGAACTCTCTTGCTATCGCACTTTCCTTAAACACATCTCTATAATAATTGCTCCTTGATATAAACCTATAAACATCGTGATCATCTATTCCTAGTCTACTAGGTATTCCTCTATTTACGCCAAATAGGATAGAGGAGGTTTCCGAGAGAGAGGATTTATCAAATTCTGACCAATTATATATTGATTTCCCTTCTTCTAGCTCATCACTGTCAAGAAATTCATGCTCAAGTGATATAGTTACAGAGTTACAGATATCTCCTTCAGTAAAATAAATAGTAATATTTTTTACCTTTTCTCTTAATAGCAGCTTCTCATCTTTTGATAATAAACCATGTAGGATTTTAAGGAGTGTTGTTTTGCCGCTACCATTATCTCCATAAATGACAGATATCATTTCGTTTGAAAAATCTAACTTTAATTCCCTTGATGAATCCTTAAATCCATTAATAATAATTTTTTTGAATTTAATCACGTTTAATTCTCCTTTCACCTATATTAACTCATTATAAATATCTTAAATTTTACTCAGGCACAAACACCTTCAATAAATTGAATGTGAACTTAATAAGCCTTTATCTAACACATTAGTTTATAGGTCTTTCTCTAACATACAATAAAATGTTTAACTTTTTGTAAATCGTTTTCTACCTATTATCTCATCATAAGCGTTGCTCCTTAGTTTAGCTTCCTCAATAATCTCGGTATCAAATCCCCACTGGTCTCCATAAACTCCAACAAGATCTTCAAGAGTTAAAAGATTTGGATATTTTAATAATGCGTCGAATATTGCACTAAGAGCATCTTGGCTTTTCACTAAACTAGTACACACATTAATTAGTTCTTTATCATTTACGGTTACTATTTGCATAAATCGGGTGGGATTGTATCCTATAGACTTATTATTCTTGACTACTTCTTGAACAGCATTTCTTAAACTATTAACCTCTGGTAATTTTTCCACTTCTATCCCTCCAAACCTTAATCACTTTCTTAATTTTGATATCCCAATCGAATGTCCTCACGGAAACATTCACTTTTCTTCCATACCATGGGCTAGATTTGTTTAATTCTATCTTTTTCGTTTCAAATAAAGAGAGAAATGCACTAGTTCTGTCCAACACTACCCTCATATGGTGATTTTCACCAATGTAACCTAATCTTCAATTTTTTTCATTAATTCATAGTAGGATATTATTGAGAAATCTAACTTCTTATACCTAGAAGTAAATAGTTTATTTGTTACCATGTATGGTATCACCTCATAATCCATAGCTTCTAAACCTAAAACAGATATTACTTTAGAAACGCTATTCCTCATATAGTCAATTCTTCTCTGAAATTTTTCGTCATCTTTATGCTGGAAGAAGAAGCTTTTTTGCTGCATTTGATCCTCGTAAATTGATCCTACTTTTTGTAGAACTTTGCTTTCAATTATCCATATTTCTCTTTTTGATTGATTAACAGCAAAAACATCATAATCACCTAAGTAATCGGGGAATTCACTTTTAGGATATCTAAATGCTAGTTCAAAATCAGAAAAAACAGGGTGAAACCCCTTTTCTGTAAATGCGTTAGCTATATCCTTCACCATCTCATCTTCATATCTTTTTTTCCATTTTGTTAGTACATCTTTTACACTTTGTAAGCCTATTTCGTAAGGTAGATACCAATCTAGTAATCCACTTCTCCAAGATGTAGCTAATTGTTTAATAACAACTGGAGAAAATATACATTTGCTGTCTTGAATTATAATAGGTTTAATATCAAATCTATCTTTACGGTTTTCTCGATCCCAAAATGGTAAAATATCATGATTTGTTCCATTCAAAAATTTTAATTTACTACAATCAAGTGTAATAAAATGTAGAGCATTTTCAACTTTTTCCATATCTTTATGCTCTATTAACAGTTTAAAGAAATCACTTATCAGATCAGCCTTTGGAGCTTCGAAAACATTTGGATATATCTCCTTTACAAATGGCTTTTCTACGACTTCTAGTTGTAGGTACTCAAGTAAAGATATTAATAAGCTCAGTTCTATTCCTGTATCTGCTAAAAAAGCTTTTGAACATTGAATTAGGTACTCTTTATCTATTTCGTCGTTTTTAATTGTGTAATCATTTTGTCCATACTTTCGCAGGATCATTTCCTCATACTGCAGACTACTATATTGAGACAAAACAGTATCGACCTTGTATTCATTATCAATTTGAATAGATACATCAAGATCCGAGAAATGGCAATTATCGGCATTGTCTTGAAGTACAACTAGCCAATCAGCAAATGCCAATAAATTTTGAAATTCAGCATTATCACAGTCAGGCCTGTCGTTCTCTTGACGCTGGACTGCAAGGTTACTCTCTAAAAGATACTGAGCCGTTCTTAGATTTCGCCTATTTTCTTCCCGAATATTTCTTGTTTTCTCCTCAAATTCACTTTGAACTAAAGGATCTAAGTCTTTAAAACTTGAGTATCGTTTGAGATTAATAATTATCCCATGCAATTGAGTAGAATAATAGTTCAAAACTTTGTTGTGTAAGTTTATTTTGTCATATTGTGATATTTGATTCTCAAAAACTTTTACAATTTCTGTCTGCATTTTTCTTATTGCGCGGGTCGCTTTTCTTCCTCTATATTCTCCAGTCTCTACACCTGCTTTCAAACAAACTTTTGCAATTTCTTTCCTTGCTTTTACAAGGCTTTGAGTTTTTATTTGAATATCTGGCGCCATATCAGAATAATAGTAGTCTAGTTTTACTGTAAATACGCCCACTTCTTTTTTTAGTGAAGAGTCATTTTTGACAATCGACTCTAATTTTTCAAAGGAAGACTGCATATATTTTTTCAGAGGAGAAACTAACTCCAAAAAATATGCCGATTCTATACTTTTATCACTAGCATTCATTATGCTCGACATTAACTTATCTATATTAACTGCATATCTAATAATTATTGTATCTGTTCCGACATAAATGTCACTAAAGACATATTTTTTATCCTTGTCTAAAGTAAATCCAGAATGGTCAACTCCTTTTGCGTAATGCATAGGCATATACATAACTTGCAGTATTCTTCTCTTTAGGAGTGATGACGAGGCAAGTATTTCTCCGTATCTATTAAAAAGACGCTGATTTAAGTCATCAATAGTTCTTAGTGCAGCATGATTATCATGCGTGAAGTCTTCTTTTATAAAAAACTCTACGTTATGGGCAAGAAAAAGAAAAGTTGATGCTCCAATCCTTTTACCATCTCCCCCGAAACCTCGACATCCCTTGTGATCAAAATGTGAGTATCCCAAATCCACTTCTTTAACTTTCCAATCAAGTGGGTTAGCAAACATTTCAGATTGTAAACCAAAAGGGTAATTATTCAGGTTGTTTGTAAAGTATTCAAACACGTAATGATCTGCACTTCCATATGATACAGAAATTAGACCGAACTCAATTGCGCCTGATGCAATATGTTGGTGTGCATTTTTCCAAGAAAAAAAGAGATTACTCTTTCCACCGATAGCCATTATTTGGGCCTCTTCTGTCTGTTCATATTCAATAAAATCTAATAGCTCATTGAAATCTTCCATAAAACCCAACATATAAAACAAATCAAGAGCAGAACATGAGAAATTTTCTGTAGCATTACCAAATAATGCTCCATGTGCAGATATATCAGTGAGCGGTTCAATCAACAAGATATATACTGGCATTTCGGCTAAAACATCAAATGCATATCCACCTTTTAGCTCTTTTCTGTATATCGTTTCACAGAAACGGAGTTGATTTCTTTCATGCAATGAATTTATTAAATTAATTTCATTGTTAATGCTATCAACATTATTAAAGTCTCCTTTATTTATCGCAACTAACACTCTGTCATTACTGACAGTCATAAATGCTAAATGATTGTCAGTGCATAGTTCCCCTGTGCTTCTATTAAAAACTTTAGGAGCAATAAGTAGTCTTGACCTAGTATTATCCGAAAAATTAAAGGAATTTTCTAACAGACTCCTAAATGTCAAGTTGATATGGCGATTGTATTCCTCCGCTGTCGCCAATGAAAGAAGCCTTTTATAAAAATCTACCATTATTGAGGTATTAAAAAGCGGATAGTAATCTCCCTTATATACGAAAAAATGGCGCATTTCAATTGGGCCTTTTTGATGTCCCATTATTTGAGAAGCTTGGTTGGCGTGTTCTATAAATTCCTTTGTATTTAAAAGAGAATTCACAGCAAGCCAATACTGCTCGGAAGGAATTTCAAAAGCTATATCATAATTTTCATTAAATAAAGTGTTACTATCAGCAAGCGAATTAATTATTATACGATTATAATGTAAAATATTTTTAAGGTCAGCTGTCATTTCCATAACTTTTGCTAATATAGGCATAAATTGCATAACACCGAACACTTGCTCATGACCGGTACCAAGAATCACCGGAAAAGTCTCACTATCAACATTAATCTTCACTTCGCCAAAATCATTTAATGTCAAGTCTTCTCTATATGTGATTGGCAAATAAATAGCAATTTCATCAAAAAACGCTTTAAATTCAGAATATTCCTCAATATCTTGTTTTCCAAACTCTTTAATATTACTCAATGACTGATTTAGCGTTAATGTTTGAGCTAACGCAGAACGATTATCTGCCCATGAATTAATACAGAAAATAGCCCTTGTTACATCTTCAATGGTATATTGAGAAATAACTTTCTCAAGTTTCTTTGAATTATCCTCAATATATTCAAAATCTGACTCAGAATTTTCAATTGGTATAGTATTTACATTTGAGATATTACGACCAGACTTATTAATACAACACTTTTTATATTTATTTCCACTTCCGCAAGGGCACGGATCATTCCTACCTACTTTTACCATTTTAATCTCCTAAACCATTAAATATTTTTAATTTCTTTGCAACCATTACAACTTCCGCATGATGAACTGTATTAGATCTATCGCTAGAGATTTCTCCATTCGGCTTTGTTCCTATTTTCGCTTCGCACCTTAGATAAATCTTTTCGTCATATAAGTCAAGCTCCGCTTCAAAATCCATTAATTTATTGGAATCACAATTATATGTATAGACTGTAAACTTATTTAGAGTTTTACACTTTCTATTAAGAGCTTCAACAAACTTTTTTTTCTGTTGATCTTTTTTCAGAAATGTCACCTGTTTACCTAGTTTAACATCAGATGTTTTCCATCCAGCGTTCACCCACGAACTAGCATGTGAATGTGTTCCTATTAGTTCATTCGCCCACCAGGCTTGAAAGTTATAGGCTGAATTAGGTAATTTTAAATTTAATATTTCCTCAATCTCCCCAAATGTTAGTGTGTAGCTGATAACGCTTCTTCATTATTTTTAAGATAATTATATAGTCTTCGATATTTGCCTTTATACACTTATATCCATCCTTTATCAAGTGATCTTATTCTACTAAAATTTTACACTAATTGTTTTAAAAATAAAAAACTACTTATATTGTTTAAAAGTTATAAGTTTTGGACATGGAGAAAAATTTCATAATTTATTATTGTTATTGCTGTTGTTTTTGTCTAAAAGTTAGTCTGAAATAAAAAGCACAGAAGTTATATGACTTTAGACAACAAGAGAGGAAAAAACATCTATGGCACTGATTGGATATGCAAGAGTATCTACAAGAGAGCAAGAACTCGAATTACAAATCGAAAAGTTAAAGGAGTACGGCTGCGAAAAAATCTTTATGGAGAAACAAAGTTTTATAATTTCGGGGAACTTATAAAGACGCAGAGCTTGTATTTCTCCCCCAAGTTTTCACTTTTAAACCAATCCATTAACGACGACAGTTGGAGTACCCCACCTTTGTATGGTTCCGATAGGCTCAATATACATATTATGAAAGAAGGGATAAGACCTTCGGTCTCTTATTGAATAAATAAGTGAGTGAAATTTCGAAAAAATCCTGATACAGCAAGGGATAGAGGAGGAAAGAAAAAAGGAGAAAAAGAACTCTTTTCTCCCCTATCTTGCTTCTATTATCCCTGGCTCCTATTGAGGAAAAACCGGGATGATATTGAATCAGGACTGAAAATCGGAAATGTTTATTTTTACAAGGTGATGTTTATTTTTGGGTTACAATTTCAATACCAATTGCGCTACCGCTTCAACGTGCCCAGAGTGTATGTGGCAACACAAGAGATCTGGTGAGTTTAAATTTTTTCGAAACACCCGTTTTCCACTCAAGAAAAGGAAAACCTCATTCAAACATCATTCATCTTCATATTTATTACTTTATCATCTACAATTTAGATTTTTATTTAAAGTGTGTAAAATAACTACCAAAAAAATCACTTAGCGATTTGAATTTCATATTCCCACTCCTTTTTTTGAAGACACAAAACCTTAATTGCGTTAGAATAGCGTTTTTAATCAATTTTAAAATATCATTGAAAGTGATGAGACATACCTCGTGACAGCGTTCTTAATGGCAGAAATAGTAGTAGTTTTATGACTATTATTCCTGATGGTAGAGACTCGCAAGGAGTTCAGTTTTGTATAAGAAAAAATAGCACTTCAAACGCTTAGGGCTAATCTCCCAAAAGTTTTCTCTAATTTATGACAATTATTTTAAGTAAAGGTAATAAAGTTGTATAATAGTAGATATCCGTATTTGGTTGTTAGTCTTTAAATGTATTGGTTGGTCATCTGATAAGTATAGAATATAGGAGGTTCTCTAGATGAATGTAACCTTATCCGCTAGCGGGACTTGGAAGGTGGACAATTCAGATCAACAGTATTATGGCGACTTGTACTTAAATAAGGATGAAGGCGGAATAGCTCTTTATATTAGAATACCTAACAGTGGAAGCCCTATGAGTTATTTAGAACTCCCACTTAAAATACCTTTTATTAATGGCTCAACAATGAATGGAGCAAAAATAACTTTAATAGACTGTGTAAGAATAAAAACTGAGAGTAGAATCGGTTCTGAAGAAGTTTATGGATACCAAGCAAATTATATGCTTGATGGTGTTAACTTTGAAACTGAAGATGATATTGAGTTTTCCAAAATGAAAATAAGCATACCTGGAATAATAGAATGGGGAGGTATTTCTAACTATGTATATCCTGTATACGATGGTAAAAGAGACGTCTTAATAGAGTTAGAAGTTACTGAACCAATTGATATCTATTCCAACGAAGACTATTCCTTATCATACTTTTTAGACTTTTCCTATCCAGGCTTTAATCTTATCCAAGAAGAGATTACTTTAAAGCAAACTCCATATCTAATTATTGAATCTAAGTCTCTTCAGCCATTAAACTGGTTTATGAATAAGGCCAACCAAATGAAAAGGCTTATTGAAATTGCAATGGCTGAACCTTTTGGGTTTGATAATATGATTGTAGAATCACCAGAAATTTATTATGAATTTGAAGATAATTTAAAACGTACAAGAGCTATAGAGGTTATTCACGCTAATAAAGAAATTATCAGTAAAAATAAAAATAACCGTCGTAGACTTAGACATGACTTTCTTTTTAACCTAAACGAACTAAAAAATGCAAACTTCTCGAAATGGCAAGAAATTTCATCAGTTATGGAACCAATAATAGAGTTGTACATTAATAGTTTATATAATAAAAAATTATCCATTAGTCGCCATTTTCAAAACATGGTACAAGCTTTAGAAACATATCATTCTCGTAGAATCTGCAATACTTTACCTAATTTTAAGAAAAGGGTTGAAAAGTTAATCTCTATTAGACCTGAAGGCTTGAGGGATGAGGATAGAGAGTTTTTACTAAAAGGTAGTTATAAATACGTCACTTTAAGAAGTCGGTTAGCTGATTTATTATTAGCAGACTTTACTTATTATTTTTATACTGCAGATATAAAACATCTTGACTTCCCTAAGATAATTTCAGACACTAGAAATTATTTTACTCATTATGATCAAAAGCTTGAAGATAGAATTCTCAAAGGTGATGACTTAATTAACGGGTTTCATATTCTCCGAAATATTTTAGAGTTTTATCTACTCAAAGAGTTCGGTTTTGACGAGGAATTTATTCATGAAAGAACAAGGGAAAGAATCAAGCCTCTTATAACAAGTATTGAAATTAAGCAAGCTGATGAAAGAAAGAAACAAGAACAAGATTCTATGTAGCGCCCCTTTGACGGAGCGCTCTTATTTTCTATCTTTATCTCTATCTGTTCTTTCTGAATCCAAGTAAATTAATACTACATCAGAAAATGTCTTCAATGATTTCCATTGCTATTCGTTTTCCCCATCAATCTGTTTTCCCCATCGCTTCAGTAACTCAACTAACTGTCGACTTTCTTGAGTACAGCTTGCTAATTTGAGACTTTTCCTTATTATTTCTTTCTGATTGGTGACTGATCTAGCAGCCATTTCTTGTATCTCTACTTGAAAACTTCTATCTTCTCTATCCTTCACAGCATCTTTTACCCCTATAATAGCTAATACCTCAGGGTGTAGGTCAAAATAAAAAATCATATCTGAGCCTTGTATAGGTTGCTTAGGAAGGTGCCGGCAGGATTACTACCTTTAATAACTCTTCTTAGACTATTTTCATCTAATAATAGTTTTGCTTATTAATGTCTTCTTGGCTAATTATAGAAACGAGGGCTCCTACTGAGTTAAATATTAAATTTTTTCCAACATATTATAGATAGGTAGGTATAAACTGGAGATTCGGGAGGATCATTTTATTATTCGCATTAACAAATTTTTCGTACTCTTTTTTTCCTGAAAAAACTTTTTTTTAAAAGTAAGATATTTATATTGGGGGTGAAAAAGAAGCTGTTCCAAAAGTGGAAATGGCATTAAGTTATTTAAAATCTTATCTTGGAGTTGAATTCATAGCCTCTAAAGGTACTACAAAACAGGATTATATAGAATCAATAAAACTTTGAAAGACTGCTTAATTGCCCCTCTTTTGTCTTCTTCGAATGTATAAAATAGTAATTGTTTACTAGATACGAATAAATTGGTAATATTATCATGTGAGTCAAGTTTCCATTTCCCTTTGGTTTATTAAATTTGGAGGTAAATGGAATATGAACACTGAAAAGGCTAATATACAATCACAAAAAAAGGAAACAAATGCATTACCAGTAACAAATGAATTACAAGATACACCTGAGTCAAAAGTAGGACAGTATTCCCAGGAGGTTATGGATTACCAAGGACGGGCTAATGGGTTTTTTACTTACACAAAAGCCTGGTTGAATTTGGCTTGGATTGCTGTAATTGGAGTACTGATAGGGTTTGCAATTATAAAAAATGACCCATCAATAATAGCACCAGAAGCACCATATGTACCAATCGAAACACCTGCAATACCAGAATTACCTGTAACAGTCTAATCTAAGACTTATAGTATGCATCTAAATTCTACTAAGTATGCTTCACATTAATGGGTTGCAACCCCAGAGATGTTGAGATTCTGTTTTTCGCCGAAGGGACTAGGACTGCTGTATGGTGTGGAATGAAAGGCATAAAAAAAGGAGTTTGCGTTTACCAGGCGCAAACTCCTCTTTCGTTTTTAGAAGAAAGGCTGCAACTACCCTCTCCTATGTTGCTTCATAAGTCAAAAAACTTAGGAAGCTATTTTCATGTTTAAAATTCGTACTCGAAATTGTGTACATCATTGGATTTCACTTCCCTCATTTTCCCCACTCAGTGATTGAGTGAGTTACTGTGATTGCTCTAGTAATTTTTAAATAAAATGTTTTGAGGCAAGATCAACGGAAATGATTTCCACACTGTCAAGCTATTTTTATATACATCACACTTTCATTATAGACAGTGAACATAAAAAAGTAAACATAGATTGTAATATATATCATTTCACGACACATCGTTAGTTAATTCCTTAAGAGTATTATTATCCCACCAAACTCGCTTAAGTGATAGGAATGTTAAGATAAGACAGACAGAACATATGTTGGACATGAAAAATATCCCAATGTCAAAGATTTTTTAACGAAATTAGGTTCGGTTTAGCATGACTTTATTTTAACTAGCAAAGGTTTATTTTGGTCTTACTATTTGTGCAGTCGTTTTAGAAATTTTCATTTCCCACTTAATTTCCCGCTATTTCTTAGTTCGTTGAGAGAAAAGACATTTTCCTTCTCCCCCTCTTTTTTCCCTTATTTTAATAAAAAAACCGTTTTCATGGGCTTTTTTTACGATTGATGATTTGTAAGCCCTGACTGGCTATTTTTTCCACAATTTATACACAATTTCTTTTCTAACTGATTAGGCAGGATGAAAATGTTTATTGTGATGAAGTAGGACTTCTAATGGTTAGTTACAATTTCTGTACAACCATAATAAACCCCTGCTTTTTTCTGCCCCTCCAACCCGCATTCCACCGTTTCAGTCATAATAAAGATTTGCTACGGAACCCCTATTTTGAAGGTTTTTCGGTTCAAAAATGATCGTTTTTCGGGCCTTTTTCGGCTGTTTTTTCATGGTTTTTTCGGAGTTATAATAGAGTTTTGCTAACAAAACAAAGATAATGGAGATAAGAGGTCTAGAATAAAGAGAATAATATTGGATGAGTATTGAATTGTTATTGAAATTATATTGAATGAGATATTGAAGAAACCCAGTAATATCAATGGTTTAGGTACATAACCGTATTGAAAAGATATTGAAAAAGATATGAAAAAACTCGGGATCCTGATTAGGAAAGCCCGAGAATTTATTGGATTATTTCTGAAAAAGCAATTGTTTATTATGACAGAATTGGTGGTGAAGTTAGCAAGAGTTTATTTTGACAGTCAAGTGTTTATTATTGATCTACATAGTAGAATGAAGAGTTTTAGATACAAGAAAATAGATTTGCTACTTAAATTACTTTCTTAACCTTTTGGTACAAAACCCACCAAGTAAGTTATCATCCACACTACCTTTAAGAAGTGAATTATTTTAGTATAGAATCAGACCGAACCTGTTATAGCATCCAGTTCGATATTATTTTAATTGTTCATTTTCAATTTATCTATATGTCCACCTATTATGAATTCGAGATTATCATTAATTTTCTTAGAATCCCAATCCCACCACTTTATGGTTAGCCATTCCTCTATTACTTTATCTGAATAACGTTTTTTTATAATTTTTGCAGGATTTCCTCCAACAACCGTATAAGGGGCTACATTTTTTGTAACAACAGATTGTGCAGCAATAATTGCTCCATCTCCAATTTTGACTCCAGGCATAATTGTTACATCTCTTCCTATCCATACATCATTTCCGACTTCAGTATCTCCTTTAATCGGCAGGTCGTCTAGGGAAGGTACATGCATTTTCCACCCACTGCCAAACAAATGGAAAGGATACGTTGAGCCATCCATTTGATGGTTCGCTCCATTCATAATAAATGTTGATCCTGGACCTATCGAACAAAACTTTCCTATAATCAGTTCATCACCTATTACTTCATAGTGATATAGAACTTGTTCTTCAAATGACTCTCCATGTTTACTATCGTAGTACGAATAGTCACCAACGGAAACATTTTTTCTTGTTATAGTTGGCTTAATAAATTGAACATTTTTATTTCCTTCTAATGGAAATGGCGTTTGTGGATTTGGTCCAGGAAAATTTTTAGCAGACATAAACTCACTCCTTTATTTCATTGTTTAAAGATGACTTACTAATTTAATCACAACGCATTATTTTACACGGGCCGAGGCAGCGAGTTATATTTTCCAAAAAAGATATAATTAATAGTCATATTCTTGATTTCAATTTACATTTATTCAAAAAACACACTAGGATATTCAACAACTCCTGAAACTTTATCGAGTGTATTTTCACCTAATTCAATTGCCATGAATGCCTCATCCGGTACTTCAAAAGGAGCTTTTATACCCAAGTAGATGCTTTTTTGAACCCGAACTTCGGATAATACTCTGGATGCCCCAAGACAACAACTGAATGAAATCTTAGCTCTTTTGCTTTTTTCAATGCTTCACTAATTAATAACTTACCTACGCCTTGATTTTGATATTCCGGTAATACAGATACAGGTGCAAGAGCGAGTGACTCTACAACTTGAACGTCATTCTTAATTCTGATCTTGGATAATAGAATATGTCCCACTATTCGATTATCATCATTATCCATCGCCACTAAAGATAATTTCGGAATAAAGACATTTGAGTTTCTAATTCGACACACCAAATTATGCTCATTTTTATCACTATGTTCTGCATTAGCAAATGCACATTTTACTACTTTTTCAGTTATTTTATAGTCCTTAACCTGTTCTTGTTTAATTATTATGTTCATTTTCTTATAGCTCCTGTTCGAATACAAATTTTCACTTTACTCTTTCCCTAGAAATGTTGTAATAACTCGGGTAAACTCTTCAGGTCTCTCTTTCTGCGGCCAATGTTTACACCCTTCCATTACATACATTTCGGAGTCCTTAATAGCCTCATGTGCTTCTATCGCATGTTTTATAGGAACTGTCGCATCTTTTGAACCATGAACGATTAATGTTCGTTTCTTAATTTCAGATAAACTTTCTGCCAACTTCGTTCTAAGTCCCGTTCGTGTAATCTCACTTCTCTGAAATGACATAAATGCTTTACCAGCATGTGGTTCTTGTAAAAAGGCATAAATTTCATCTACAAGTTCTTCTGATACATTATTAGAATTTCCAAACAAACTATTTAGCAGAGTCCACTTCACAAATCTTCTGCTTTTACTTGACCATTTATACGAAATCTCATTTAGGAATGATTTTGTATACCAATATGATAAAAGATGGTAAGGAAGTTTACTAAATAGCCCCCATGCACCTACTAATACTAGCTTTTCTACTCTAGCTGAATGTTCGAGCGTAAATCCAAGAGAAATTCCTCCACCTAAAGATAGTCCAATCAAGTTAGCCTTTTCCAGGTGAAGACTATCCATTATTTGTTTCAAAATATCAATGTAAAAGGAAAGTGAATATTCTACATTAGGTTTATCACTTTCTCCATACCCAGGAAGGTCAGGGGCAAATACACGGTGTTTTTTTGATAAAAAACCTATTACCTCACTCCAAGAAATTTTTGCTGAATCAACTCCTGCTCCATGCAAAAGTATCACTGGAGAACCAGATTCCCCAGCCATGTAGCAGTTGACATCTATATCATTTAGTTTAAGTTTTACCGTTTTAATTTCTGGCAAGTTTCCTAGCATAGTAATCCTCCTCTAAAGATGTTTATTTATCAATGGTTAGCTTAACAGTACGATCTGAAAGCTATTCTACAAAATTTAGACTACTCAAAGAAATCACCCAGAAATATCCCGTCTATTATATCCACTAAAACCAATTATAGATAGTACAAAAGAAATCAGTATTAATACCACCATCGCCATAAAATTCACGTTATCTATCGGAATTTGCGGGATATAATCAAAGACTGACAAGTTATTCATCCATTCCGGGAAGTCAAACAAGTCTCCAAGATAGACAACAACAAAACAAAAGACAACATAAAGCCAAATCAATCCAGTTAGCTTTGGAACTACCCCAACCAATCCTATTACAAGGCTAATTACTACCCATATCGCTGGTAAATAAACATAAGCCGAAGCAAAAGTTGTATCAAACGATATCGCTTCATCCATCACTACTTCACCTACCGACCATAACCCCAGAGCAACAAGGGATTGCATGATAAAACTGACAACAACCGCTAAGAGAAAGTGACTACCTAGTACACGAGTTCGTGATATTGCACGAGTATAATAGTTTTCTGTAAGATTCCTCGTCTCTTCACCTTTTACCTTTAATATTACCATCACTGCAGGAACAAGGCTGATCAATGACATGATTGCCATTAGCAATGTAATAAATTGCTCCGTCATCGTATAATCTGAATCGATCACAATAAATGCTTGCATAAACTCATTTTCAGCAAAATAGGTTTCTAAATCTCCTAAAATTGCCCCAAAAGAGCTACTTAAAATAAACAGTCCAATAGCCCAAGCAATTATATTCGTACGCTGTAACCTTAAAGCAAGTCCCAATGATGTTTGTAAAAATGGGGAAGCGTGTGTCTTACCTTTTCTTGCTGCTATAAATCCAGCCCCCAAATCACGTATAGAGTGTAAATAAAAAGCAATAACTCCAAACATAATAGCAACGATACATGATAATACAACCGGCCACCAATCATTTTCCACAAATACGCCAGTTTTAACTGTCCAGCCAAGTGGCGATATCCACGACAGTTCCTCACTACTCACATCTCCTATGGCTCGAATAAGATAAGCTATTATTAATAACATAAAAGAAAACATAGTAGTTCCTCTTGATGTTTCTGTAACCTGAGCAAAAACTGCTGTGAAGCTAGCAAATAGAAGCCCCGTTGCACCTAAAATGGAACCATATAATAAAGACCCTTCTAAATCCACACCCTCTATCCCAAGGGAAGCCAAGCCAATCCCTGTTAAAATAGCTAGTAAAATATTTGTTGATACGATAACAATCATTATCGCACTTACAGATGATAAGCGACCCACAGAAAGAGCCCGAACCATTTCAATACGACCCTCTTCTTCATCCCCACGTGTAGCCCGCCCTACAAGTAATATACTCATGATAGCTACTGCAATAGCCGTAAAGAGCAACATTTCATTGGCAAACATGGCACCTACAGAATTTACATATTCCTCCATTTCATAACCTGTTCCAAGCATCGCCACCATAACCGGATTATCCATTGTCAGTGAAGCAGCTTGCCTCGATTCTTCATCGTTATAAATACTTGGGTAAGCAGAAGCAACAGACAAGGTGATTCCTATCAAACCAATCAACCAAACGAGGATTTTAAATCGTTGTTGTTTAAAATAGAATGCTGTTAATTGATTCGTCCCTTTAAAATATCTCGCAACCATTATAACGACCCCTCCATCTTAGAGTTAGAGTATTCTTCGCCTTGATAATGACGCATAAACAAGTCCTCTAATGTTGGTGGGGAACTTTCTAATTTTAAAATCCCAAACTCAGCTATATACCGAATAACTGTATCCATTTCCTCTGCATCTACTTGAAGAGTAAGCTCTGAATCTTTTTCTTCCAAATTATGAATTCCTTTTAGTTCGTTTAGAGAAGTTATATGTTCTTTTGTTTTAATCGTTAAATGAGTACGGGTTAAGTGTCTTAGTTCATCTAATGTTCCTGTTTCAATAATCTTCCCTTGACGGATAATCCCTACCCGATCACATAATTTTTCTACCTCTGATAAAATATGACTCGATAGCAGAACACTTTTACCCGCTCTTTTTGCATCAAGAACACATTCCTGGAAAATATTTTCCATCAACGGATCAAGTCCTGACGTCGGCTCATCTAAAATATATAGATCGGCATCAGATGCAAACCCAGCTATTAATGCAACCTTTTGTCTATTCCCTTTCGAATACGTCCGGCTCTTTTTCGTTGGATCAAAATTAAATTTCTTTATTAGTTCCTCTCTTTTTGTTAGATTTGTACTTCCATTCATCTTCATAAAAAGATCAATTACTTCCCCACCAGTTAGATTTGGCCATAGATTCACATCGCCAGGTACATATGCTATACGTTTATGAATGTCAACCGCATCGGCCCAAACATCCTTACCAAAAACTCTAGCCTCTCCCTGTGTAGCCTTTAACATACCAAGTAATATTCGAATGGTCGTTGATTTCCCCGCTCCATTTGGACCAATGAAACCAAACACTTCCCCTTTTTTCACTTCCATATTCACACCATCTAATGCCGTAAACTTACCAAACCTTTTCTTCAAATTGGTTACTTTTAATATACTCATATTTCAATCTCCTTTTTAGTTATGAAATATTTTTATCCATTTAGTTCATAATATATAAAATTACTGGTTCTTGCAATAGTTTTTGAACTATTTATATTGTTTTATTACATATTTTTTATTAAACTATCAATGAGGTGAAGAAAATGGATGGGTTTGAAAAACGTAGGGAGCAAAAGAAAAGAGACATATTAGAAGCCGCATTAGCCTTATTTATGGAGTATGGAATACAAAAGGTATCCATTACAGAAATAGCTAAAAAGGCCAATGTATCGCAAGTCACCATATATAATTACTTTGAAAGTAAAGATAATCTAGTTCGTTTAGTTTTTAAGTTTTATGTTGATGAGATATGGGATGAACAAAAACATCTATTAGTTAATGACCTTCCATTTAATGAGAAGATTAAAAAGATTATATTTGAAAAAGGTATTGCCGCTAATCAAATAAGCGAACGATTTTTTCAAGACTTTATGAAAGATTATGCAAGTGGGCAGAGTTATGTTGAAGAAGTATATCAAAAGGAAGCCCTTCCACTCTTCATTAAACTTTTTAATGAAGGTAGAGAACAAGGATATATTGACTCTGAGATATCAGATGAAGCTATTTTATTCTATTTAAAGATGTTTCAAGAATATTTGCAGCGTGAAGATGTTGCCATAATGACACTTCCAATAGCAGAGGATCTTACCAAGCTGTTCTTTTATGGCATAGCTGGTAGGAAAGAAGATTAAGATGCTGCCCAACTAGAAAAGTTGGGCAGGACTTTTTAAATTAAGTAGCTTTTAGGACAGAAAACTTGTTTATTTTCGGATTACTCCTTGGGCTTATCTCCAATTAAGCCAAACAAGAACATTTGAGAGAAAGCATAATTATTGTAAATTTTTGAAACAACTGATGGAATTGTCAAACCATAATCCAAGTAGGTGTTTAAAATTTGCTGTGTAAAATCTTTCTGATTCGTTAAAGCACTTTCCTGCAATTCCTTTACTAACTGTTTACTAACTTTTTCCCTTCCACCAAGTGCTTGTTGCAACTGATAGCCTGCCCTATACAATTCAGTAGCAAGATCTTCATCTGATTTCTGGTGTTCAGCTACATAGTTAGAAATCCAATCCCGCACTAGCGAAGAAGCATCTTTATTATTTTCCTTTGCGATCTGTTGGAAACTCTCTTTTAGTCCCTTCGATATACGTAAATTCAAATTCGTATCCATTTTAAGATAATGCCTCCTTAATAGAATAAGTTAATTATAATCCTTTGTATTTACGCAGTCAATACATCGTGTTTACAAAATCAATAAATTTTGGGAGTTGGAATAAAGATTAGTGAAAATAATAAAGTAAAAGATAAAATAGTAGATGAATTTTGACTTTTTATCGAAATAATGTTGAGTGGAATATTGGATAACCCAACAAGATTAAGAGTTAATATAAAGAAAGGGAAGAAATCAAGCTCTATTATTTCCTCTCTTTCATATATAATCTACTCATAACATAGTGTTAGTTCTAATAGATGTAAAATAGCAAAAAGGTTGAATCTAGTTTTAGATTCAACCCCTCATTTTATCTACGTTTTTTTCTCTTTTGTTCATTTAAAAATTTCCTGGCATTCTTCATGCCGCCCATCTTACTAAACATATTATTTAGCTTTTCTTTTTCTGGCATTTTAGAATTTAAGCCTTCATACTTTGTTTCTTTTTCTAGTTTTCGATAGCTTTCTAACCTTTCAATTGACAAGGTCCCAGCCTGAATTGCCTTTTGTACGGCACATTTTGGCTCATTCGTATGCGTACAGTCATTAAATTTACACTTTTCCACTAAGTCCTCAATATCGACAAATGTTTTTGACAAATCTGCACTAATTATTCCAAGTTCACGCATACCTGGATTGTCGATCACAACACCAGAATCAGGCAGCATGATTAATTCACGCCTTGTAGTAGTATGCCTACCTTTATCATCACTTCTAACTTCATTTATATCTAAAAAATTTTGACCAAGAATTCGATTTATTAGCGTTGATTTTCCAACACCGGATGAGCCAATGAATGCAACTGTCTGCCCTTTTGAAAGATATCTTTTCAATGATTGATATCCATCGTCAGAAGCACTTGTTACATGCACTTCTACACTTATAGCTATAGAAGATACTTCATTCAGTTTGGTATCTACATCAGAGCATAGATCTGATTTGGTTAGGACAACAACAGGAATCGCACCACTATCCCACGCAATAGAAAGATAACGTTCCAATCTTCGTAGATTAAAATCATTATTTAGCGACATACAAATAAATACGGTATCAATATTTGTAGCGACAACTTGTACATTTTCCTTTGAACCTGCTACTTTTCATGCAAAAACACTTTTCCGTGTTAAGACATGATGAATAATCCCATTTCCTTGAGAATGCTATCCTGTCGATCATTACAAAATCACCGACTGCTGGAAATTCAGATAAACCTTTAACATTAAAGTGAAATTTCCCTGATATCTCAGAAAAAATCTCACCGTTTTCCGTTATCACCTTGTATACGTTTTTGGTTTGTGATGAAACTCGACCGATAAATAAATCTTTATATTGTTTAGACTCCTGAATAAATTGTTCAGTAAGTCCTAAATTTTTCAAATCACAATTCAATTTCAGATCCTCCTAAAGTTTAGATTAAAGCCTTTGGAAGGTTCAATGCTTGAATTTACTTTGCATATACCTCCCCGTTTGTTACAATCTCAACATTTAGCTTGTTAATCATAAAACAACATTCCTTTCTTATTAATCTCTTCTCATTTTAACATGATGATAACCTTAGGCTTAATCAGTCATATTAAAACAGTTTTAATATGACTTGATTAATAATCGCAGATAGTTAAGATTTAGTGATGTTTACACGGGAAGCGAGCAATTTCTTTTTATTAGCCAAAATGTTTAGTGCAGAACCGTGCATTTACTTTGCAAAGTTCCACACGTTTATTTGCCATAAACACACACTGCCGATTTTTGTTCATCCCTGTACTTCTAATTATCTATTGAATAATTTATAAATTTTGAAAAGGGATAAAAACTGTTCGTAACTTACATTTTTTAAATCATTTACATTCGCATGTTTTATGGCTTTATGAAATTGATTTTTGGTAAACAGTTTTTTGTACTCCTTGTTAACCCATTTCAACACAAAGTATTTATATTTTTTTCTATCTTTATATGACATTTTTATAGGCTTTCTTTTCAATACAATTAATGAGCTATCCACTTTAGGTTTCGGATGAAAATAATGCCTAGGAATTTTTGCTAATATAGAAATATCTACTTCTGCCATTAAGAGCAATGCTAGTGATCTGTTTGTATTTAATAATCTTTTAGCAAAACCATATTCCACTATTAAATAACTTACTGTAGCCGTACTTTCATAAACAATTTTTCTAATTATACTTGTGCTTATGTTGTAAGGTATACTTCCAAAGATTTTATATGATTTATGTTTAGGAAAATTAAATTTCAAGATATCATCATTTACAATTTGATAGTTAGCGTAATTTAAAAGTTTATCCTGAGTTACCCCACATAATTTAGGATCAATTTCTATAGCTGTCACATAATTACACCGATTTACTAATTCAATAGTAAAATGCCCTTTACCAGCACCAATTTCAAAAATGTTATCATTTTCGTTTAGATCTATCTGTTTCATTATTTTTTCAATATGATATTTTGAAGTAATAAAATTTTGACTATCCTTTATATTTACCTTGTTCATTATAACCTCTCCTATTTAGGTTATAATGAATTCCGTTTTAACAATTCATTATAACCATTTATTTTTCGTTTGGTTGATAATGAACTGTGTCTATTACAAAAACACTAAAAATACGCATAATTTATTTCCCTTTCATTATTTATACAAATAACAACTTTTAGTATCAAATCTATATTATTGTTATTAACTTTCTTGTTCACCAACTCTTTTTATACTTTCTCTACATTTATATTAGCTTTTCAATATTAATTTTTGCTCTTCGATAACATATACAGAATCAGCCACTGACTTAACAAAGGTCCGATCATGTGATACTAGAAGAACTGTACCTTCATATCCATTCAAAAATCGTTTTAATGCCTCCATACAAAAAACATCCAAAAAGTTTGTCGGTTCATCTAAAAACAATACATTATACCTTCCTAAAAATAGCTGACACAATACTAAACGAGTTGCCTCTCCACCACTTAGATCCTGGACATTCTTTTTTATATCATTACTAGTAAAATTCATGGCGTGAAGTACAGCACGGATTTTGCTTTCATTGTAATCACTTCGATTTTTAATAAATTCCAATACCGTTTCTTCTTTTGAGAATTGATAATCCATTTGTTGATACGTTCCTATGACAGCTTTTGGCGAGCTCGTTATCCCTTCCCCATGTCTTAATATATAATGAAGCAACGTTGTTTTTCCTGAGCCATTTTTTCCTGTTATAGCAATCGTCTTTCCTAAAGGAAATTGAAATTTCACATCTCTGAGAAGTGTTTTTCCCCCTGCTTTAAGCGTTAAGCTCTCCCCCATGATCGGAAACTTATTGTGTAACTCTAGAGCTTTTGACTGATGAAAACGAATGATTTGCTCCTCTTTAGGAGCTTCTACCGCTTCTAGTTGTTCCACTCTCTGTTCGATTGCTTTTGCTACACGTTGCATCGATTTTTGACTCGTTCCTTTTGACTTCGTTTCAAACGTTCGATTTCCTTTTACTTTGGTTACTCTCTTATCTCCTTGTGTTACTTTTTCTGCCTTTTTCATTTTTTCTTCAGCAGCTTTCATAAGACGTGTTTTTTCTTTTACATATTTTTCGTGCTGTTCTAATAGTTGTTTCTTCTCTAGCTCTTTCTGACGGATATATTCAGTGTAATTCCCTGTATATTCCGTTACTTTCCCATCTTCCACTTCCCAGATCTTTGTCACCAGTTGATCTAACACATACCGATCATGACTTACAAGTACGAGTGCACCATAATAGTACATCAATTCTTCGATAAAAAACTGCGTACCTTCTGAATCAAGATGCGTGGTAGGTTCATCAATTAATCTAGCTTCATGATAGCTGGAGAAGATTTGTGCAAGTTTGAGTCTCGTTTGTTCACCACCACTAAAGTTACTAATTTCAGTTTCTGGAATCGCCAATTTTCCTTTTAAATCGTAATCAATCTCTGATTCTTCAGGTGTTGTTAATTGGTCAAAATAAGCAAAATCTACGTGACGTTTGACGGAGCCACTTGACGGATGTACGATCCCTGCAAGCAACTTTAACAATGTGCTCTTTCCTGCACCATTTTTCCCAACAATTCCGATACGATCAAACTGATGTACGGCTAGTCGCTCTATCTCTAATACTGTTTTATCTAAATAATTCAATTCTATACTTTCTATTTCAAAGCATACTTTTTCCATAATTGCTACCTCCCGAAAATGATTCATTTCGTACCGATAGCTAGGACCGATACGAGCTTTTTGCTTTTATCTCAAGTTCAAGCTCGTATCAAAAAAACAATAAAAACTGCATGAATATCTCCTCCTATTTTGCTTTCCTTGTTATAAATGCATTTATGACAATCAAAATACCGATTATAGAAAATAATGAGGCAACACTTGTTAGTTCAATCAAAACTCCAGCTACCGCATAACCAATCGGTGTCGCCAATAACGAAATACTTGTCACAAAGCTAAAAACTCTCCCCAAGAGATGAGGTTGTATTTCTGTTTGAATAAGGGCATAGAATGGTGCTGAAAACAATGGTCCAGACAAACCAACCAAACCAGCCATCACAATAAATGCAATGAACAATGAAGGCGGGACGATACCAGATATGAATAGTGCAATCCCCATCAACAGCATTCCTACAGCCATTGTTTTTATTTTATCGAAGCGATCACCTAGTAAACCTAATAGTGCCCCCCCAACAATTAATCCAATGGCAAAAATCACCTCCACTATACCTGCTTCTACAACACCTCTTTCGAAATGATTCCGTGTCATAAGTGGAAAGTAGGTACCTAGTGGAATATAAAGCATAGCGACGATGGTCATTGTCATAGTTAGCTTCAAAACAACAGGATGCTTCACTATCGCATAATATCCTTCTTTCATTTCAGTAATAATACTGATAGAAACCTCTCCTTCTTTTCTCGATACTCTTGGAATGTGAATGAACAATAAAATACTACTTGCCATCACAGCACCAAGAACATCTAACATCAATACCCATTCAAGTGAACTAACTGCAAGCATAGACATCCCAACTGCAGGCCCTGCAATATTTGAAATAGAACTTATCGTCTGTCCCCAACCTGCTACCTTGGTAAGATGCTCTTTAGGTGCAAGTAAAGGTATGGATGCTTGCATTGCCGGCATATGAAATGCAGTTGCAAGTGAACGAATAACTAAAACAAATAACACCAACAAAATACTTGGTTCATAAAAGTACATCGTAATAAATAAGGTTAAACTCCCAAGTGCAACAGTCGTGTCTGCCAAAATCATCATCAATTTACGTGAGTAACGATCCGTAATCGTTCCTGCAAACGGACCAACTAATGCTTGCGGTAAAAACCCAGCGAGGCCTGCTAGTGTCAGTACTAGGGGTGAACCGTCCGTTGTATCCGTTAACCACCAAATAATACTTAATTTAACAGCAGCACTACTCAGTAATGAAAAGAACTGCCCAGTAAAAATCGGAATAAATTTTCTTTTCCGATTTTTATTTTCCATTAATGTTCCCTCCAAAATAAAAAATCACAAGCATCTGCCTGTGATTGAAGTAAAGGGAAAAAGCCCTATCCATATTATATTAGGAAGCCATGAATAGCCATCCACAAATAAACCTACCTTTAGTGAAGGTAAAGCTAATTTGTACAAAAAATAAAGAAAGGCAGAACATTCCGCCTTTCTAACCATTCCATATCATTATCCGGAATAGAGAATGCTGTTAGTACCTATCGTGAAATAGGTTAAAAACACTCCCATATCGGGATAATAGATAACTTTTCAAATATGAAATGAAAGATTATTAAAAAAGGACAGACTAATCCCATTACTCTGCAAACACATAACAGAGCCTTTGATCGTATTCAATTACTGGTTCAAAGTTGGGAAACGTAGTCTCATCGAATGTGTCATTTTTTAATAATCCCCCTTACCGTTTATAAATACAGTGACTAGTATAGTTAATCTTTTGTCAAAAGTCAAAGGAAAATAATCCCTATACAACTCAAGTGATCTATTTTTTAACGTAAGTAGAGTTAGAATCGAAAATGTTTATCTTGGAGTCTCATTCAATCATTGACTAGCATCGGTAAGTATTTCTCACCATGTTTTCCCTTTAAAAGAATGTACCATCATTTTTATAATCTGCTAAAACCCCATCACACTTCATAATTGGAAAAGTTTTTAAAAAAGAAATAGAACAACGATTACTAATAAACCACCCAAAAACCTAAACGTGGTTTTTATTGCTAATAACTGTACAAGTATTAAAACAGCTGGAAATAATAGAATTGTTCCAATCAAAAAAACTATAGGATATAAGCATTAAGGTCGGACGTGTATTATATGATAAGCTGTGAAGAGAGCATCTTAATCTTTATTTACCATTTCTAGATGAACTAGATTTTTTCATAGAAAATAAACCAATAGCCCCTCCAATAACAATCAATAAAATATCTATCGCAATTTCCCAACCTTGAAACATATCAATATAATTCACCAAAAACCAACTTTTTCCGCCATTTGTCAAATGATTTATCAAACCTCCTACTCCCTGAATTAGGAAAAGTAAACTAATTCCACTAATAATTTCTTTCATATTAAACACCTCGTTCATTTTTTTTAATTTAAGATACCTCTAATACCAATATTAAAAAATACTGCACCTACTACACCTATTGCTACTAAAACTGAAGAAATCGGTGCTTCATTTAATTTTGTTTTTATATTTCTCAGAAAGTGCTGCAGTTTATCTTTAAACACAATACTAATTCCTAACAATAATAAGGAAGGTAACACCATTACAAAATTGTACCCAATTATTACAAATATAGAAGAAAAGGAATTAATTGACAGATGATTTAATAAAAAAATCGAATAGAAATAAGGCAATGCCGTCACAAATTCAATAAGAAACACAATAATACCCAAAATAATTATTCCCTTTATTGTTGTCTGTCTTGGAATCCATGACGTAAGACGTTCTATTGTGCTTTCTTTTGGTTTTATGAAGCTAACTAAAACAAGAAGTGTTCCCGTAACAGTATAGAACCAATTGATAAAGTCAAATTCAGATAACTGTTCAATCAACTCCAATAGTGTATCTCCACCAAAGTACAGTAATAAACCTATAATGAAATAACCTAACTGAATAACAAGCAAAAATACAAATAGACGAGAAGATAGCTGATTAGGTTGTGTAAGTAATAAATAGCCCGTAATAGCTAGCACACCAGGACTTAATATATCAACTAAGGCACAAATGGAAATAATAAGTAGGGCTACGGATATATCTATTGATGAGGAAGGCATCATTGTCTCAATGATTTCAATCAAATAATTAGTCCCCCTTTATAAAATGTGATACCATTAAAATAACACAATGTGCTAAAAAAATAATAACACACTGTATTAAAAAAAGGAAGTGGTTTTCTTTGCCCAAATTAGTTAATCATGAGCAAAAAAGAAAATTAATTGCTGAAGCTGCGTGGAAGATAATTATAAACGATGGAATTGAAAAAGCATCTATACGGAGGGTTGCAGCAGAAGCCGGTATGTCTTCTGGTGCTTTAAGACATTACTTCTCAACTCAGGATGAAATGCTCTTGTTTATTATGGACTACTTTTTTGATGCAGGAAAAAAGCGTTCTGATCATAAAGAATGGTCAGAAGATCCATTAAAGGCCGTTGTGGAAGTTTTACTAGAGCTTGTGCCTATCGATGAAGAAAAGAAAATTGAAACGAGTGTTTGGTGGATTTTTGCACTCCGTTCTCTTACGAGTGATGCATTAAAAGAAAAGAAAGACGAATTGACTGATGGTACATATGTCCTAGCAAATTCAATGTTAGAGATATTAACTCAAAAAGGAATATTATTGGATTCAGTTAATGTAGATTTAGAGAGAAGTCGGTTATCTGCATTGATTGAAGGGATGTCATTTCATGCTTTGTTAAGACCAGATGTGTATACTCCAGAAATGGTGAAGGAAGTAATCAGTTACCATTTAAAAACACTCTGTAATAAATAAAAAACACTCGGAAGTAGATAATTCATTCTCGTTAGATTATCTACTTCCACCCTTATGATTATTAATAAAATGAGTATTGATTTGTTATTGAGATTATATTGAGTGGGATATTGGATAAACCCAGTAATATGAATGAGTTAGGACATAACTGTATTGAGAAGATATTGGAAAGGGATGAAAAACTAGGATTCTATTTAGGAAAACTCGAGCTAAAAAAATGACTAAAGCAGCCGGCATTTTTGTATCTTTTTCAACAAAGAAATCTTGCTTCTTTATCCCCCTATACTAAATTTTATATTGAGCGAACAAATTACTTTCTCTTTTTAGCCGAGACAATCAACATCATAGGGCGTCGCATTTCATCCTTCATACTTGGAATATTCATCATATTTTTTGGCGGTTGTGGCTCCACAATCTGATTTATTATAAAACCATTTGAAAGCAGTGTATTTAGATATGTGGTCAGTGTTCTATGATATTTTGTAACCTTTTCTCCCAAAAATACAGTTGTCCGTTTTCCCTCATAATAATAATTATCCACTGGGAAATGCAGAATTTCTCCTTTTTCGTTATAATACCAGTCTTGTGTTCCATAGGAAGTAAAAACAGGGTGTTCAACCGTAAAAATAAGTGTTCCATTTGGTTTTAACATTTTATACAAGTTATTAATCAAATCCTCATAGTCTTCTATATAATGAAACGCAAGTGAACTTAATATTACATCAAAGCTCTCCTCTGGAAAATCCACATCCTCTATGGCACAGCATTCATATTCAACTTCTGGAAAATGAGTTTTTTCTTTTGCTACTTCAAGCATTTTATGAGAAATATCAACACCTACAACAGAAGAAGCACCGTGTTCCATCGCATAAATACAGTGCCATCCATAGCCACATCCTAAATCAAGCACACGCTTATCTTTAAAATCCGGCAGCAGCTTTTTCAATGTTTCCCATTCTCCTGCACCAGCCAATCCCTGTAGTGAGCGACTCATCTGACTATATTTTTGAAAAAATATATCATCATCATATTTGTTTTCTTTCATCTGAATTCCCCTCGTTTAAAAAGTTAAAGGTTGTATGCTTTCCATGCTGCATTGCCTCATCTATTACTGCCATTTCCTTTTTACATTATTAACCCAAGGATATAGCAATGAAAAAAATGTGAAAATTACAGTAAAGAAATAACAAGATTTATAAGATAAAAAGTTCTGGTGGGATTAGTACACCTAAATTTTACAATTCTTTTAAAAAACTAACCAAAATCCCCGTAAATTCCTTTGGCTTGTCGTAGTGAATATCATGTCCAGGTGTATCAACATCTACTCTCTTACCATTATCCAATAATTCAATAACCCGATCTGCATCTTCATCTGATAAAGCTGCTACTAATAAGTCTCCATCATAAGATGTTTTAGCTTTAATGAATACAGTAGGACTTTTGATTTTTGATAACACTTCTGATTGATTGTAATCTTCAAACCATGAATGATCATAAAATGTTTCTCCGAATTTACGGTCATAAGTATACGTTTCAGATTCAAATATTCTATTAATTTGTGGAGGTAAATACACTAAATGTACTGGCTCATTTGGGTGTTTCTCACGATACCTGATAGCATCTTTCGAAAATTTATTCCAGAGAAAATTTCCAAATAACTTCTTCCAGTAACTGTGCTCTAAAGAATAAGAAAAATAATCCTTCACTTCATGTTGATTATTAAAATCTTCATACATTTGAAATCCATATACCCACACATATGTCTTTTCTCTTCTATCCAATTCTGTTGCAGAGAAAGGTGAATCTTCAATCACTGTTCCTAGCACAAGTTCCGGATAATGTGCTGCCATCCATACTGCAATCATACCACCAGACGAATGACCTGATAAAACTACTTTATTACCGATCTCAACTTCGATAAATTCTGCAAAATCCTTTGCCATTGCCTTAGCTGAATATTTTTCAGGATCCCAATCGGATTCTCCATGACCATGACAATCTACAGCATAAACGTGATAGTGATTTGATAAATCAGGCAATACTTTTGCATAATCTTCCCATGTCATACCCTGACCGTGAATTAATAATAATGGAGTTTTTCCGTTGCTTGGTCCTTCACCATAGTTTAATTTTGCTACGGAACCCCTATTTTCACACTTTCTCGGTTCAAAAATGACCGTTTTTCGGGCCTTTTTCGGCTGTTTTTTCATGGTTTTTTCGAAGTTGGAATAAAGTTCTGCCATAATAGAGGAAAGAAAATGGCTGAGATAAGAAAACAAGAAAAAAGATGAAAATATTGGAAGAGTATTGATTGTTTATTGAAGTTTTATTGAGTGGGATATTGAACAAACCCAGTAATATCAATGGTTTAGGAACATAACTGTATTGAAAAGATATTGGAAAGACATCAAAAAAACCCAGGTGTCCTGATGAGGAAAACCCGGGAGATTGTTGAGTTTTATATTGAAAAAGCAAATGTTTATTATTACGGAATTGGTGGTGAAGTTAGCAAATGTTTATTATGACAAGAAATTGTTTATTCGAGATCTACAATTTCAACACCAACTGTGCGACCGCTTCAACGTGCGCCGTATGCGGAAACATATCCACCGGTTGCACATACTCCACCCGATAAAGCTTCGATAACACTTGAATATCCTTCGCCAATGTAGACGGATTACAAGATACATACACCATTTTCTTCGGTTTCACTTTTAACACAGTTTGCAAGAATTGATCGTCGCAGCCTGTGCGCGGTGGGTCGACGACGATGACGTCTGGGCGCCAGCCTTCGTTTACCCATTTTGGTAGGAGCTTTTCGGCTTTTCCTACGGCATAGGTGGCGTTTTGGAAGCCATGTTTTTTTGCATTTTTTCTTGCGTCTTCAATGGCTTCTGGGATGATTTCGATGCCGCGGATTTCTGCTGCCCCATCTGCCAGCCAGAGTCCGATTGTTCCTACTCCACAATAGGCATCGAAGATTTTTTCCTTACCGGTTAATTGTGCTGCCTTTTTTACTTCATCATATAGTTTGACGGTTTGTTCCGGGTTCAGCTGGAAAAATGCACGTGCTGACAGTTCGAATGAAAGGTCTCCTAGGGTTTCTTGAATGACCTCATTCCCATGTAAATGAATCGATTCGTCTCCAAAAATGAGTGAAGTCTTTTGTCCATTGATGTTTTGGATGATTGATTTCACTTCTGGTAAACGTTTCGAGATTTCTTCTATTAATAATTGTTTACGTGGGATTTCCTTTTGAGCTGTAATTAAGACAACCTGAACCTCTCCAGACTGAACGCCTACTCGTGTAACGATTGTGCGGACAAGCCCTTTTCGAGTTCTTTCATTATAGATTGAGATTTTTAAATCTTGTAAGATCATTTTGACTGTTTGAGTGACCTTGCTTGTTGCAGGGTGTTGAATCATACAGTCAGCAATATCGATTAGCTTATGAGAATTAAGGCCATAAAGTCCCGCGATCACTTTTTGCTTATCCAGTCCTACCTGGAACTGACTTTTATTTCGATAGTTCCACGGGTTGTCCATGCCAATCGTGTCCTTAATATTCAGCTTATCAATCGGCGTTTTACCGTAGCGCTCAAAAGCTTGAACGACAATGTCCCGCTTCTCATTCAATTGCTGACGATAGTCTAAGTGTTGCAGTTGGCAACCGCCACACAATTCGTAGATTGGACAAGGTGGCTTCACCCGATGCTCTGATTTTTTTCGGATTTTCTTAATCTTTCCTTCAGAGAATTTTGGATGGACCTTTGTTGCTTCAACGACTACCTCTTCACCCGGTAGTGCTCCCGGAACAAAGACGACCTGTCTTTTAAAATATCCGACACCTTCTCCGTTAATTCCGAGTCTTTTTATAGTAAGGGGAAATGTTTGTCCCACCTGTAATTTTGCTTGGTTTTCCTTTTGTTGTTTCATCATTACACACAACTTTCTATTCGATGCTTCGCCATAAGTACAGGGAGGCATAACTTAAGTATGGTTCCCACGGCTTGCTGTATTCTTCCATCTGTTCATAGGATGGCTTTTTCTCAAGATTGTATAATTTTTTGATGGCATTTTGGATTCCGATATCTGCCATCGGGAATAGATTGGGCCGTCCCAACGCAAATAATAGAAAATTTTCAGCGGTCCATTTTCCAACTCCACGGACTTTTACAAGCGTCTCTATGACTTTATCATCCGTTTTCGATTGGAGGTCATTAAGTGTTAGCTCTCCTGCTGCAATCAGTTTGGAGGTATCTATCACATATTCAGCCTTCCGACCACTAAATTGCAACTCTCTCAGATCTTCAACCGTTAACTCCGCTATTTTTTCAGGTCGAGGATGCACCCACATTCCCTCAATCTCTTCGCCAAATGTCGTTACAAACCGTGATGTCAATGTATAGGCAAATGTCATATTGAGTTGCTGATGGATGATACACTTCATCAAGCAAAAATATGGATCAAAGTCTAATACCAACGGTGTCCCGCGATGTTCTATGAAAATATCTCTGAGGTCTGTTTGTAAAAAATGATCCTGGATTTTATCTAACGGTACGTCCCATTGAAAAATGTGAGAAACATGTTGTAATGCCTGCTCCATTAAACCAGTTTGAGTACCAGTGACTACGAAAATTGGATTCTCCGTTGTTCCAGTTGCTTTTACCGTGATTACCACAGGTTCATTTTTTATATAAAATGGTACCTTCACGGAGCGTTCATCTTTATTTAAATCGATAAGTGGATTTATCGATAGCCGGTCTAGGACGCGATCGAAATTATATGGCGGCTGTACATGCACATTTTTCTCCCACATGGAAACCTACCTCAATTCAATAAGTGTTAATACACATTATACCATTTGAGCACAAAAAAAATCCCCCTGCAAGCAAGAGGATTCCCTGTTATCTATTAAGTAGGTCTTCACGAAGCGGTGTAAATGCATCTAGTAAAATACCTTCTTCTAGTGCAACGACTCCATGTTTATGGTTTCCTGGAATAAAAATCGTTTCTCCTTGGGATACCGTTGTTTGTTCACCTTCAATTGTGAACTGGAAGCTTCCCTTCATGACGTACGTGAACTGTTCATGAGGATGGCTATGTTGGTAGCCTTCTGCCCCTTTTTCAAAGTGCACTTCCATCATCATCACTGATTCACCCGGAGGGAAAATTTTTCGTTTTACCCCTGGTTCTGCGTTTTCCCATTCTCCAACCATTTCCTTGTCCCCCTTATTATGTATTCCCTTTCAATTATAAAGTGAAACTTCCATCAGTGGGGGATTTTTTTCATCCCCCACTGATGGTTAGTTGAACCAATCGGACCTTTACGGGCAGTTGATTTCTACCCTATCTTCTTTTATTTCTTAGAATGTTTAAGTGGGAGTCTTACTGCCCGTTAAGTGTGGGATAAAAGGTAATGCTTCTTTATTAAAGTGCTTTAGCTTTCGATTCCTCAATTTCTTCGCTTTTCGAAGAATTTAATAAAATCACTCCACCGATAATCAAAATGATCCCTGCTAGTTTAAGAGTGCTAAAAACCTCTCCCCACACAAGGGCACCAATGACTGCCGTTAGTGCGGTTCCAACACCCGACCAAATTGCATACGCCAAACTTAACGGAAGGGTTTTTAAACATAAGGATAAGCAATAAAAGGCGAGTCCGTACCCAATGATGACACCGACTGAGGGGAAAAGTACAGTAAATCCCTCGGACATTTTAAGCATGGCTGTTGCAAAAATCTCACAAATAATTGAAATAGATAATGCAAAATATCCTCTCATTTAATGACCCCCTCCGACATTTAGTAAAATGACTCCACCGATGATTAAGAAGAATCCAAGGATTTTTTTCCGATCAACATGTTCCTTATAGATGATGATTCCGACTAATGCAGTTAGTGCTGTCCCTACTCCGGCCCAGATTGCATAAGCCATTCCAAGTGGTAAAGTTGTTAAAGAAAGTGATAAACCGTAGAATGCTAGACTGTATCCAACCATGACTCCTAAAGAAGGCAGGAACTTTTTGAATCCGTCTGTTGCTTTGAGCATCGAGCTGCCAAACACTTCACTAATAATCGCAAAAACCAAAAGGATGTATGGATTCATTGTGATTCCTCCTACCATAAAAAAGTCTCTTTCTCCATTTTATCTCCTCGGTCAAGTGTAGAAAATATAGGACCACAGTTGTAGCGAAAGTTACGTCTGTGGCATATTTTTATATGTTCCTCCTCCGCGTAAAATGAATGATGTTGTTCAGATAACACGGGAGGTATTGAAACATGAGAAAAATCGGACCTAAAGGGATGAAATGGTTAAAAATAATTCATGTTTTTCTAGTCGTGGTCTTTTTCGGAGGAATATTGAGCTCCCTTGCACTTAATATACATCTTGATTTCTCAAAATTTGATGAGTCTTATTTGGGATATAAAAATATTGTAATCATTAGTGATCATATTGTTCGCTGGGGTGCGATTGGCACATTATTAGTGGGGCTCACCTATGGATTCTTTACAAACTGGGGATTTTTCAAACATCGATGGGTTGGCGTAAAATTCGTACTATATTTAATTCAAACGATTGTTGGAATTTTTATTATAGATAAGCTAATGATGACTAATATGGATCTCCTTGAGACCCAACGGGAAATAGCATTGACCAATCCCGAGTTTATTCAAAACCACTTATTTAGACAATATGCGGTCTATTTTCAAGTGGCGGTTACCATTTTTATTTTTATAATTTCTTACATTAAACCTTGGCGGAAGAAAAAAGTACCACAGAAAAAGAGCTGAAAACTTACAGCTCTTTTATCGTTTTTGCGTTATAATTTGACGATACATGCATTTTTGTTAAAGTAGTTTACATAAAACAAATTTTTACAAGGAGTTTTTATCATGAAGAAGTTTTTACTGTTAACTGTCATATTAGGTTTGCTGGCTGCTTGTGCAAATACAGATAAGGAGACAAGTCTAACACCAGAAGAACCAATTAAAAACGAAGAAAATACTTCAGACTCAGAGAAAGCAGATCCAAATGAGACTGTTGAAAACACTGAAAAAAGTAACGTGGCAAATACCACTGAGGAAAATGCTGATGCAGAGTCTACTGACACTAACGTCGAAGGGACGACAGAAGACAGTCCTCTTAAGATCCAATATTTAAGTGAACTTGAAGCGATTGAGAAGGAAATCGAAAGCCAGCCTGAGGGAGAAACTCAAGTTGAGATGGATGAAATCGCGGCAGCAAACTATAAAGCCTGGGACGATGCGCTAAATAAAATCTGGAAGGAACTTGAGAAACAACTTCCGACTGAAGAAATGGATGAGTTACGTGAAGAACAACGCCGATGGATTAAAGAAAAATATAAGGCGGCAAGTGACGAAGCAGAACAGTACAAAGGTGGTACAATGGAGGCTTTAGTAAAGACAAGTACTCTAGCACAGGTCACCAAAGAAAGATGCTATGAATTAGTTGAAAAATATATGTAAAATAGAAAAGTGCAAGGCGCTCAGCTTTAGGCGACAAGCATAAGACAAGCGCTGACAGAAGGTGTCTTTTACCTTCCGAAGCAATTGGCTTATGACCTCGAGCCGATGGCGCCTGAAGCTAGACATTAATAACTAAGGACTTAGACAAATTCTAAGTCCTTTTCCGATTTAATTCATGTTTAATAGCAGCTCTTCTTTAATGGATCTTTCAACCATTAGGTGATCTAAGCTTCGGAAGGTATACCCTTCTTCCCGTAAATCATCGATAGCTTTACCAAGCGCTTCCGCATTGTCCCTTGATACTGTATGTAACAATAGAATTGCACCTGGATGAATTTGTCTCATGATGTTGTTATAGGCATACTCCCAACCTCTTTGATTATTGATATGCCAGTCAACAAATGCAAGTGACCAGAATACATTTTGATAGCCCAAATCATTCGATAATGCTAAGGTACGTTCACTGAAAATGCCGCGCGGTGGTCGAAGATAGGCGACATCCTGCCCAGTCAGCCTTTTCGTTTCCTCCCTAACTGAATCTAACTCTTTTCGGAGTCGCTCGTCACTCACTCTTGTTAAATCCGGATGATACCATGAATGATTGCCAACAATATGTCCTTCCTTTGCCATTCGTTTGACGAGGTCGGACTGATCTTTTAGATAATGTCCGGTTACAAAGAATGTTGCAGGAACCTTTTTCTCTTTTAACACATCGAGAACTTTTTCGGTATAGCCATTTTCATAGCCATTGTCAAAAGTTAGATAGATGTCTTTCTTAGTTGTGTCCCCAATATAGAATGCCCCATATTTTGCGAGTAGTTTATCATACTCCTCACCGGCTGATGCTGGTTCATGGTTTTTGCTTTTTTTAAAGCCCCAATGGATGGGTGCATTTGAATAAGCTGCTGCTGCCTGGTGGGCACCAACCAATGAAAAGGTAACAGTTAAAAGAAGAAGTAAGCCCAAAAGCCTTTTCAAAAGTAAAACCTCCCAAACTCCGTTAGTAGTAGGGTTAGTTTTTACCACATTTAGGGAGTTCATGCACGAATACATTACCAAAAAGATTTTATGGGTTTATTGAATAAAATTTTTGGGGTGGAGTTGGGTTGTTGGTTGGGTTCGCGGGACATGCTGGGGTGTATTTTGGGCCGAGCTTGTAGTGTGAGGTTGTTTTGCAGGACATGCCGGTGGCTATTTTGGTTTGAGCGTGTACCTTGAAACTGGTCTTGCGGGACATGCTTGGGACTTTCGGCTTTGAGCGTGTACCGCTAAACTGGTCTTGCGGGACATGCTGGGGCATTTTGGGTTTGAGCGTGTACCTTGAAACTCATCTTGCGGTACATGCTTGGGACTTTCGGCTTTGAGCGTGTACCGCTAAACTAGTCTTGCGGGACATGCTGGGGCATTTTGGGTTTGAGCATGTACCGCTAAACTGGTCTTGACATACACGCTTGAGCATTTTCGCTTTGAGCGTGTACCGCTAAACCATTCTTAACATACACACTTGAGCATTTTTCGCTTTGAGCGTATACCGCTAGCCTCCTCTTGCCATACATACTTAGGAGAAATCACTCTTAGCGTGTACCTTTAAGGAGATTTTAACTATCATGCTCTTCCTATTTTGAGTGTGTATGCTCCACAAAACCATTTATGATAGTCTATTTTAATTTTTGTTGAACGTTTATTAGAAATGCATTGTTGTGAACACTAGCTGAGTGATACTAAATGATTTTTGTTCCCTATTCTCGAATAATTGTGCCCTAACCTCCAACCAACAGAAAAAACCCGTTACGCACAATACGTAACGGGTACTTAATCAATTAAGCGAATACACGCTCTTTGAATTGTTCTAGTTTTTCTAAGGAAGATTTGTCAACATCCTCGTGTAAGCTGTTGCCATGTGAATCCATGGTTACTACGGCAGTGAAACCTTCAACAGATAGATGCC
The DNA here is from genome assembly GCA_003640645.1 of Fredinandcohnia aciditolerans. Classification (GTDB taxonomy): domain Bacteria; phylum Bacillota; class Bacilli; order Bacillales; family Bacillaceae_L; genus Ferdinandcohnia; species Ferdinandcohnia aciditolerans. The sequence continues at coordinate 37,271 of QGHH01000023.1, forward strand.
ACATTGCTTCCGGAATACCGAATTCCATGAGATCAACGCCATCGACTGACTTGATGCAGTCTGCATAATATTGTGCAGCTCCACCGATTGCATTTAGGTAAACTCCACCATGCTCCTTAAGTGCAGCTAGCGTTTTTGGTCCCATTCCGCCTTTACCGATTACAGCACGGATGCCGAATTTTTTCATGATGTCCCCTTGGTAAGGTTCCTCACGAATACTTGTTGTTGGGCCAGCAGCTTTTACATGCCATTTTCCATCTTCATCCTTAAGCATTACCGGACCACAGTGGTAAATGACTTGTCCATTTAGATCAACAGGTGCATCGTTTTCGGATAGATGTTTGTGGATAGCGTCACGACCTGTGAACATACGGCCATTGATTTTAACCACATCACCTACTTTTAATTCACGAATTTGCTCTTCAGTGATTGGAGCTTGAAGCACAACTTCACGAGTTTCTGATTTTACTTCTTGTACCTCTTCTTGTTCTTTAGAGAAGTCAATTTCCTCTCCCTCATTGTATAACCAATCTTTGATATCACCAGTTTCAGCATCAAGAGTGATACCTAGACGGCGATATGCCCAACAGTTGTACGCAACAGATACGAAGAAGCTTGCTGGGATACGGTGCATAACGCCCACTTTACAACCTAGTAGAGTGGTTTCGCCGCCGAAGCCCATTGTTCCGATGCCAAGCTTGTTTGCATTTTCCATTACGTATTCTTCGAGTTTGCGAAGATCTTCGTTTGGATTAACATCTTCAACAGAGCGGAAGAGTTGTTCTTTTGCTAATTCATAGCCAGATGTACGGTCCCCACCGATTCCAACGCCGATAAATCCAGCACTACATCCTTGTCCTTGTGCTTGGTACACAGAGTGCATGATACACTTACGAATACCGTCTAAGTCACGTCCCGCACGACCAAGTCCCTCTAATTCACAAGGTAAGCTATATTGAATGTTTTTGTTTTCACAGCCGCCACCTTTTAAAATAAGGCGAACATCGATGTACTCTTTTTCCCATTGTTCAAACTTAATAACCGGAACACCTTCACCAAGATTATCCCCGCTGTTTTTACCAGTTAATGAATCAACTGAGTTTGGACGAAGCTTTCCGTCTTTAGTCGCTTCCACAATGGCTGCACGAATCGCAGCTTTGATTTTTAATTGGTTCACTCCAACAGGAGTTTTCACTTTGAAAGTTGGTAGACCTGTATCTTGACAGATTGGTGATACATTTACGTCTGCCATTGAAATATTATTGGTGATGGTTGAAAGAGACATAGCAGCACGAGTACCCGCACTTTCACTCGCTTTTGCGCGAGCAACCGCTCTACGTACATCCTTTGGAAGTCTTGTTGATGTCTCTACAATTAACTTGTACATACTTTGTTGTAGCTTATCCATCTGTATTCCCCTTTCCCTTATATCCCCATTTTTATACATGTTATTTATAATCCAATTTTCATTATACCCCTATCTAATTTTTTCGGGAAGGGATTTGCAAACGATTCCAGATTTTATCTTACCGGAATCGTTGCAACCTGAGGTTTTTCTTTTATAAGGTTCACTCCTATCAAACCGAAGACTGAAAAAATCAAAGGAATGATAAAGCCATAATAATATCCAAAGGTAAGGTGGTCTAACACAACACCGAAAATGGCCGGAAGCAATACGGCACTTAAAAACCCACCCGTGTTCGCAAATCCAGAAACCATACCAGATTCACTTGTTGGGAACGTTTGGCGAACGACGGCAAAGGTTAGAGAATTTGAACCGAACGAAAATCCGATAATAAAGAAAAGTGAAATGAGCAAGAATAATGGGGGTCCCTCTCTGAAAACAAGAAAAGTAGACCAACATAACACCGTGACAATATGAAAAAAGATATAAGGTCGTTTGATTAATCCTAATCGACTTGAGATCCAGCCAATTAACGGTGCACCCATTAGCGCGCCAATCAGACTAAACATAATAAGCTGGCTTGCTTCCAATCGTGTCAAGCCATACATATCCATTCCATAAGGTACTGCCCACGAACCTATAAAACCTAAATACCCTCCAACAAGCCCAAAGTGACATAAGAACAAAGCCCATGCCTGCCGATTGGTAAAAATTCGTCGGAGTAACACTGATGTTTTTTCACGCTGAACTTCTTTTTTCTCAATCATCGGGTGGCCCGGCTTTTTGACAAGTACAATGTAAAGAAAAATCCCACACAAGCAAAGTAGAATTCCCCCTGAAAGAAAAGCGCCTCGCCAGCCTAGTAAAACGATTAATGCTGAAAAAGGGACAGTTGCCATCAAGAAACCAAGGCTACCGGTCATGCCTGCGACACCAATTAGCCGGGTAAATTCTCTTTCATTAAACCATCTGCTTAAAATCAGCACCAAGTTCACCCAAATGGTTGCATCCCCTATTCCAGTTAGGATTCTTGCAAAAAAAAGGATGACTTCATGGGATCCCAAGCTGTAAATGATGGTTCCAACGCCTGTAAGGATGGCGCCTAGTATCAGAAAAAAGTTTGGTCCATATCGATCCGCCAAGATACCCATTGGCATTTGTAGACCTGTGTACACAAAAAATTGGATACTCGTGAGGAGTCCAATCGTGGTAGCTGTTACTTGAAAATCGGTCATCAGTTGGTCTGTAATCAATCCTGGTGCGGTTCGCTGACTTGACATGACCACATACGTAAACAAAACAGAAGCAAAAATAACCCATCTAAATTTACTAGTTTGTATGCCCAATGATATCTTCCCCTGTTTGCTTTTTACCTTATATATATGGGTTTTCATACCGGTAGTGCTCATACATAAATGAAAAAATCAATCATTACAATTTTTGAAGCCAACATGTATAATCAGAAAATGGGAGTTGAGATTAGTGAATAAAAAAGATATCGCAAACATCCGAAAGCAATTTAAGCTAAATAATCAATACTTAAACATCAAAGAGATTTTCAATGTATATGTTAAAAAAGAATCCAATGAGATTTATCATCATATTTGCCAGCCATTCGAGCTACTTGAGCAGGAAGCGCAAGAATTGTTTTTAGATAACTTTAAAAAGACATTAGCAGGTCAACTTGATACAAAGCTGTTTGAATTGAAGTTCCAACACGGTGTGGAGAATAGCACACGCGACCTTCTGTACGACGGACTACAAATGGAGGACACCGAAGAATGGTTGGAGCAAATGCTACAAATCGTGGAGAAAATGTACGCCCATAAGGTTTACGAGTTTGACACTGTAGTGACATTCATCCGTGCCGAATACCGTAAGCCAACTCGAAAACGTGACCCAGAATCTGAGGTTGGCGGCTCTGATGAGGTTTATTTTAGCCCGCTCATTCTTTGCAGTGTGAATAAAATGGACCAACCGAAAAAGTCATTGGTTTTTGACTATATTGAGAGAACATTTAAACCAAATACTGAGCTGGACCCAGTAATAAATCTGACTGCTCCGTTAACAGGTTTTCTTTTTCCAGCCTTTAACGACAATGCAGCCGACGTAAATCATATCCTTTATGCATCTGGAAAGGCGAATGAGCCTAGCTATACGTTTATTTCCGATGTGTTGAATTGTGAAGATATCATGACAGCGGAAGATGATAAAATTGGCTTTGAAATGATCTTGAAAAACGTCATTGGGGACAAGGTAGAATCTGAGGTTATCTCGAACGTGTATGAGGAAATTGACCGCTTCGTTCAAGAAAAAGAGGAAGAGGAACAGGAAGAAAGCGAACCACCGATGATCAACTACCAAGACGTGGAGCGCATCTTAAAGGTGAGCGGCGTAGAAAATGTGGACACAGTAAAGGTGGAACATGCTTTTAAAAGTGTAGTCGATGATGAGCGACATGAATTCAAAGCAGCGAATCTCGTTCCAAAATCAATCAAAATCAACACCAAAGTAGCTAAGCTTACACTCGGTCCAAAAGACCTCAGATACGTCAAATACATTATGTACCAGGGCAAGCGTTGTTTGCTATTGGAAATTGATGAAGACGTTGTTGTCGAAGGATTGACTTTGGAGACAAAGAACCAAGGGCAAGAGGACAGTTCCATATAAACGTAAGTAACAGTGGATTTTCTTAAATCCACTGTTTTTTTATACATTGTTGCGGTTCGCTTGCGTTACTCTTCCCTCCTTCTCACTCAACGATCGGGTACTATTCACTCGCTTGCGTTTCCCTTCTCTCCTTCTTGCTCAACAATCGGGCACGATCCACATCCTTGCGTTACCCTTCTCTCCTTCTTACTCCACAATCGGGCACGATTCACTTGCTTGCGTTTCCCTTCTCTCCTTCTTACTCCACAATCGGGCACGATTCACATCCTTGCGTTACTCTTCCCTCCTTCTCACTCAACGATCGGGCTCGATTCACATCCTTGCGTTACCCTTCTCTCCTTCTCACTCAACAATCGGGCACGATCCACATCCGTGCGTTACCCTTCGCTCCTTCTCGCACGACAATCGGGCACGATTCGAAGTTTTTTCGCTACCCTTCAGTCTACCGATTCAAAAACAAACAAACGCCCAGCACGAATGCTGAGCGTCCTTCAATCTTTTATTCTTTCCAATCCTTTTTAAATCGTTCGTATTTTCCTTCCAAGTCATCGAGCATCCCAATTAGACGGTCGATGTCTTCTAGATCAGTTGATTCAGGGTCCAATGAATCAATTACCTCTAAAAACATATTTAGTCGATTTTTTAAATAGGTTATTTGTAAGTCCTTATCTTGAATTGCGTTTCCCAAGTGACAACGTTCCTTTCATTTTCCGATATCTTAATATCTTAGTAAAAGATGTTTGCATTGACAACTATTATTCTTTTCAATACAATGCCTATGGCGATTTGTGTTTTAACAAATCTGTATAAAGGAGTTACATATGTCAAAATTACAATCTTCTATTCGAATTTCTCCCGCACATGACCCGTGGGAGGCTTATTTAGATGTTGAGCAGTATGGCTCAATGCAACTTACCAATATTGAATTTACAACGACCTATCTCTGTAACATGAGATGCGAGCATTGTGCAGTTGGCTACACATTACAACCAAAGGATCCAAATGCTTTACCCATCGATTTATTGTTAAAACGCCTAGATGAAATTCCGAAGCTTCGGTCCTTAAGTATCACAGGTGGCGAACCAATGCTGTCGACGAAGTCGGTTGCGAATTATGTGGTTCCTCTTCTTAAGTATGCCCATGAAAGAGGGGTTCGTACTCAAATCAATTCAAATCTCACACTGGATCTCGCGCGTTATGAAAAAATTGTTCCGTATTTAGATGTGCTACATATTTCTCATAACTGGGGAACGGTCGATGACTTTGTTGAAGGTGGATTTGCGATGATGGAGAAAAAGCCATCATTTGAACAACGCGAACGTTATTTTCAGCGCATGATTGAAAATAGTAAAGCTTTATCGAGAGCTGGAGTAATGGTTGCTGCAGAAACCATGTTAAATAAACGTACTCTTCCACATTTGGAAACCATTCATAAACAAATTGTAGAGGAAATGGAGTGCGGCCGACATGAGGTGCATCCTATGTACCCAAGCGATTTTGCAAGCAATCTAGAGGTGTTGTCACTTGAAGAAATTAGGAGCGCCATTTATCATCTCCTTGATATTCGCAATGAGGATGTGTGGATGTTGTTTGGCACCTTGCCATTTTATCCGTGCAGTCACAATGAGGATGATCTTACTTTACTAAAGAGACTTTATTCAAGTAAAAATGTTACAGTGCGTAATGACCCCGATGGTCGCTCTCGATTGAATGTGAATATTTTCAACGGGGATATTATCGTAACTGATTTCGGAGACACTCCGCCACTGGGTAATATCCAGACAACCTCGCTACAAGATGCATATGACAATTGGTCACAAACAAAAATTGCGAAAGAAATTAGTTGCCACTGCTCTGCAGTCAAATGCCTTGGACCAAATATTCTCGTGAAAAATGCGTATTACAAAGAGGATGACTTTACAAAACGGAGTACAAATCTATAAAAAATTCGGGCGCAGAGTGTCGCCCGAATTTTTTTATCCCGTATTAACGGGTTTATCTTGGGGTGTCTGATACGAGGAAACCGTAGGAAACATGGTCTTGGACTGGAATCCATGCGCCGATTCCTTGATGAGTTACATTTTTAACAACGATTGATTTTTTGCTTCCTTTTAGAACGAGATAAACCTCACCATATGTAACCTTCCCCTTTTCATTTACGGCTGGCGCATAGGCATATAAGTATCCTAGCTTTTTCGGGGGTACATTATAAATTTGGTCTTTTTTCGTTCCTCCACCAATAATCGTTTTAAAGGAAAGTGGAAGCTTCGACTTTTTCGCAGCCTCAATCAGCATCATTTTCTTTACATCTTCTGCATCTTGAATCTCCGCTGTTAGTCCACCTTTGACAAACTTCTGCATTTCCTGTTTGTAGTGGATTTTATATGGAGTCTTTCCACCACGATTGTCATAATAATTAGTATTGATTTTTTCATATTCCCAATTCGTGCTTGTTTCAGACGATTCATAGTTCAGTGGCCATTGGCCTAAATAAATCGTTGCGCGATACCCAACCGCTAGGGGTGTCGTCTGAATTGCCGACTCATTTAAGATACGAATGAGATCTGGATTTTCGATTTCTACATCAGCACTCTTAATAAGCTCTTTTGTGAGCTTACTTGGTTGTAGGTATGGCAAATCCTGCGTTGGATTCGGGTACGTATTATCTTGTGATATGTCTAAAACAGAACTAGGAATTTTGAATTTATCTGCTTTATTACCCTTTGACTTTTCGGTACCTTCCGCCATCGCTGTTCCTGCAACAAAACTAAACATAAAAATGGCGGCAACTATAAAATGAAAATATCGTTTCATAGATCGGTACTCCTTTCCTTGGCTTTGTGTTTAGTTTTTTCGAAGTATTTGCGGATTATCCATCCTTTTATTAGAAATTTCTCGGACAAATAAGTATTACGAAAATGGCCTACAAAAAAGCCTTCCGGTTCACCCGGATGGCCTACTAACTATTCTTTGCTTCTATTTCGATATCGGACATATATTTGAATATATCGGACAAAGTTGATAAGATATCGGACATTGAGCACATTTTATCGGACATAAGTCAGATTATATCGGACTTAAACCCCAATATATCGGACAAAACGAGGTTTGTTCCATTATAAGAGCCTTCCGTTTTTACCGGAATGCCGACTAACTATTCTATGCTTTCAATCTGGATATCGGTCATAAATTTGAATATATCGGACTTTGAGCACATTTTATCGGACATAAATCAAATTATTTCGGACATAAACCCCATTTTATCGGACAAATCGAGGTTTACTCCATTATAAAAGCCCTCCGGTTTACAGGAAGGCCCGACTAACTATTCCTTGCTTTCAATTTAGATATCGGACATATGTTTGAATATATCGGACAAAGCCAAACTTGCCTTAATTATAAAGGCCTTTCGGTTCACAGGAAGGCCAACTAACCATTCTTTGCTTTCAATCTATATATCAGACATATATTTGAATATATCGGACACAGTTGATAAGATATCGGACTTTGAGCACATTTTATCGGACATAAATCAAATTATTTCGGACATAAACCCCATTTTATCGGACAAATCGAGGTTTACTCCATTATAAAAGCCCTCCGGTTTACAGGAAGGCCCGACTAACTATTCTTTGCTTCTATTTCGATATCGGACATATATTTGAATATATCGGACATTGAGCACATTTTATCGGACATAAATCAGATTATATCGGACTTAAACCCCAATATATCGGACAAAACGAGGTTTGTTCCATTATAAAGGCCTTTCGGTTCACAGGAAGGCCAACTAACCATTCTTTGCTTTCAATCTGGATATCGGTCATAAATTTGAATATATCGTACATTGAGCACATTTTATCGGACATATATCAAATTATTTCGGACTTAAACCCCAATATATCGGACAAAACGAGGTTTGTTCCATTATAAAGGCCTTTCGGTTCACAGGAAGGCCAACTAACCATTCTTTGCTTTCAATCTATATATCAGACATATATTTGAATATATCGGACAAAGTTGATAAGTTATCGGACATTGAGCACATTTTATCGGACATAAATCAGATTATATCGGACTTAACCTCAATATATCGGACAAAACGAGGTTTGTTCCAATATAAAAAGCCTTCCGGTTCGCCCGGAAGGCAGACTAACTAATTTTCGGTTTTATCTTAGAACTGAAGCCCTTTTCCATCAACCTTTCACAATGAGGATAGAAGAATTGGATAATCGGTCCAATTCCGAAGGTAACAACCAAAGTTCCAATGCCAATTGGTCCTCCAAATAAAAGGGCCAATACCAAACCTGTTGCCTCACCAATTGTTTTTGAAATCCCAAATCTTAACTTAAATCGCTTGCTGATCGCGAGCATCAGATTATCGAGCGGTGACAGTGGAAACTTAGCTTGCAGGTAAACGGCTATCCCAAGTGATGCGATTACTAACCCTCCTAACAAAACAAGTACCTTCAGGACGAGTCCTTCCAAATTCCATTCATCTAGTGCAATTAATAACCAAAAATCTATAAAAAAGCCAATTAAAATGATAGTTCCAATTGATAAGTATGCTGGCCGTTCCTTAAGTAAAAATGCATTTAAAAGCATGACAAAAATACCAACAATCATAACCCAATTTCCTACGGTGAGGCCGATTGTCTCTGAAAGTCCAACATTAAGTGCGTCCCATGCGCCAGCCCCAATATCTGCAATGATCATTAAACTGATTCCCAATGCTAAAACAAATAACCCAACGCAAAAGAATAAGATTCGCCGTGTGATCATAAACGAGCTCCCTAAAGGTTAAATTTTTTCAAAAAAAAGTTTAAACATTGGATTTTATTATAATCAACTTGAAAAGATTAATCGATATTTTTTCATTTTTTTAAAATTAAATTGAATATTTTTAATGTTGTGTAAATATTATTAAGTATACCTTAAATGAAGGAGGGATAAGGAGACCATACCTTAACGGAGGGGGTATGCTATCGAGTTGCCGGACGATGAGAACACCATTGAAAAAAAGTTAAGTTATCCCTTAAAAAGTACTTAGAAGATTAAAACAACACCAAACGACTCTGTGTGGAGGTTCTACACAGAGTCGTTTTTTTCTTATAATAAATAAAATCCAATTCCCATAATGGCGTATGCTGCTAAGAGAGTGCCACCTTCGAACCAGTTCGTTTCACCATCATTTGTTAGTGCAATAGTTAAGAATACCGCTGTTATCATAGAAATAAGTTCTGGCATAGAGAAAACAAGCGACATTTGTGTGTCAAGGAATAATGAAATCAATACCAGTAACGGAGCAACAAACATCGCTACCTGCAACGTTGAACCAATTGCAATCTCAATGGCAACATTCATTTTATTTTTATAAGCCATCATAACGGCTGATGCATGCTCAGCAGCGTTTCCGACAATTGCCACAATAATAATCCCGATAAAAATTTCACTCCAACCGAACGCTTCCGCCACGATATCAAAGGTATGAACGAGGTTTTCAGACACATACCCTACCGCAATCGTTGACAGCGCCAAGATAATTAAGGCCTTCCATTTCCCCCACTCAGGTTCTTCATGCTCTGCATTTTCTCTTTCGACCTGTTCCGAATCTTCCTGGTAAATGCCTCGATGTGAAACGAGCTTAAAGAAAAGCCCGGCTAAGTATAACATGATTAAAATGATTGAAATTCCAACACTTAATGTAAATGTATCACTATCATTCATGTCCATTGAAAAAACTTCTGGAATAACAAAGGCAAGTATGACAGAAAAAATTAATAGACCAGAATTGTGCCGCGCATCATGTACACTAAATTTCTGCCTTTTAAACTTAATACCTCCCACTAAAAAAGAAAGACCCCCTACTAGTAATAGGTTACCAAGCACTGAACCAGTTAGTGATGCAAGCACAACCGTGACAAGCCCCGCTTTTAAAGCAAAGATAGAAATAATAAGTTCAACGGCATTTCCAAAAGTTGCGTTTAACAGACCACCAATTCTTGGACCAGCAATAATGGCAAGGCTTTCCGTCGCTCTTCCCATAAATCCAGCCAAAGCGATAATGGTTAAACAGTACACAATAAACATGATGACAGCTGGCCAATGTAGCAGACTTCCAATGATTGATAAAGGTACACCGATAATCACCATAATCAAGAAGATTCGATTCATAGGAACACTACCCTTCTTTTAACTTAGCGAAACGAAAATTTAAAAAACTACGCCCATAATTAGCGTAGTTTTTATCTTTAAAAATTATGTTCTATTTAAGTATTTTTATGCATCCACAATCTCAAAAGTTTCAATAATGTCGATGCTTCCCTCTACGGATTGGGCGATCGGACAATTTCGATGAGCAACTTCAATCGAACGTTGGATTTTCTGTTCGGCTAAATCTTTTCCTTTTATCACATAGTGAATGTAAACTTTCTCGACCCGGTTCGCATGAGCCTCATTGCGCTCCACTTCAGTTTTAATGGTGATATCCTCTACCTGCATTCTCTTTTTTTCAAGGACCTTGCGAAGTGTTCCCCCACTACAAACTGCGATAGACGAAACGAGAAGCTGATATGGTCGAAACCCATATGTTTCGTCTCCTGCAACTTGTAACTTACCAAATTCAACATCTGTGTAAAAGCCGACTTCTTGCATCTTAAAAATCATGAAAAATGCCCCCTGTCTTTGTCTGATATCTTAAGTTTACTCAAATTCTCCAAAGAATGAAAAGAAAAGAGAATCATTCTTTTCCATTTCCAACCCCTGGTTAATTTTGTATCATTAGATTGTGAAATGAAACTGGGGGAAATACAACATGAGATTACGGTTTTGGATATTAGTTAGTATTGTTGCAGTTTCTGGGTTTAGCCAGGGTATGCTGCTTCCTTTAATTGCGGTTATTTTTGAGAATAACGGAATGTCATCTACCTTAAATGGATTAAACGCAACTGCATTATATATAGGTATATTACTTGTTTCGCCATTTATGGAATATCCGTTAAGGAAATATGGCTACAAACCAGTCATTCTATTTGGAGGATTGCTCGTTGTCGTGTCACTTGCTATGTTCCCATTATGGAAATCATTTTGGTTCTGGTTTGTACTAAGACTCTTTATCGGAATTGGGGATCACTCCTTGCATTTTGGAACACAAACATGGATTACATCATTTTCTCCTGAGAATAAGCGTGGCAGAAACATTTCCTTATACGGATTATTCTTTGGGCTTGGCTTTGCCACTGGGCCGTTAATGACACCTTTGGTTAATATTAATGAAACCCTGCCATTTATTCTATCTTCTGTCCTTTGTTTAATTGGTTGGTTCTTTTTATTTCTACTAAATAATGAGTTTCCGGAACAGGATTTAGGGGTGAATTCATTTAGAGAGACATTCAATCGTTTTTCAAAAGCCTGGAAGTATGCATGGGTTGCCTTTCTACCGCCATTGGCTTATGGCTTTCTTGAGTCCTCTCTTAACGGAAGCTTCCCGGTTTATGGATTACGTATTGATTTAAATGTGGGATTTGTTTCAATTCTACTAACTTCATTTGCGCTCGGTAGTATCATTACCCAGCTTCCATTGGGAATTCTAAGTGATAAGTTTGGCCGAAGGAATATTTTAATGATTGTACTGTTTTTAGGATTTTTAAGTTTTACCATTGCAAGCTTCCTTGAGCATTCTCATGTCGGACTTTGGCTCTGCATTACGTTTGCAGGAATGGCAGTTGGATCAACGTTCTCACTTGGAATCTCTTATATGACAGACTTAATGCCAAAGAATTTGTTGCCGACCGGAAACCTTCTATGTGGCGTTTTCTTTAGCATCGGAAGCCTTGTTGGACCGTTTGTTGGTGGACTGTTTATCCAATTCTTTGAAAGTATCAGCTTTTTCAATGTCATAGGTACGATTCTGTTTTTAATATTTATTATTCTCTCTGTCTTTGGTACGAGGACGGCAACCAAAACTGTTGAAAATTGACTTCCTTATATAGGGAGTCTTTTTTATTATCTAGCTCCAAGTGCCATTGGATCGAGGTCATTGGCCAATCGTAAGGCACCTTGAGCTATTATTGTTTTTCTATGATTTTCTGCCTATTTTTCAGAATCTTATTGACGCTTTTTGAGAATCTGTTATATAATACATTATAAATAAATATACTGTTCTAACACAGGTGTATTGAACGAAAATTAATTTAAGGGGATGATTGTAATGAGTAGGCAAGAGCGCAAAAACATGATGGAGTTTATTGAGAAAGTTAGGGGAATTACTAAAACGGAGCTTATGTATATGACCGATGCAGATATTGAGCATATCTATAACACCACCTATTTTCACTATGAGGAAATCGCAGAATAATAAAGTAGAACAACTCGTCATTCGTTGGCGAGTTGTTTTTTTATGAACATGTAAGCTTATTTAAAATTATTATAAAAAACACTTTTAAAAATTGGGTATTATGTTATAATTAATAATAATTATAAAGTAAAAATCAATTAAATTAGTAACTGCTATCGAAAAGATTGCAGTTTTCTTGTTTAAATGGCCAATTGATTGTGATTCCCTTTCTCAATTAGCATTGTCAAGTTGATTTTTATTCTCAATTAGATATGTATAATTGATTGTTTTTCTCAATTAGAAAATGGAGGCGAACGAAATGAGTACAGAAGTAAAGACTGCGCCAAGACGACAGCAAGTATATAAAACAGATAATGAATCTTTTCCGCTCCTTGAAAAAGTAAAGCAGCACGGTGAATTAATAGCAGCGCTAACGAGTGGTGTTTTAATTGCGATTGCCTGGACATTAGGGCATTTCGAACACAACACCACCTCCATTGTTATGTATCTTCTCGCGTTTGTAATAGGTGGTTATGCAAAAGCAAAGGAAGGTATCACTGATACGATTTCGGAAAAAGAATTAAATGTAGAAATGTTAATGATTTTTGCAGCCATAGGCTCTGCAATCATCGGATACTGGAATGAGGGTGCGATTTTAATCTTTATTTTCGCATTAAGTGGTGCTCTTGAAACCTATACAATGAATAAAAGTCATAAGGAAATCTCTTCACTTATGGGCCTTCAGCCTGAAGAAGCGACACTTGTTGTAAATGGCCTTGAGAGAATCGTCCATGTTTCTTCTCTACAAATTGGCGATGCGATTTTAGTCAAACCAGGTGAGCGCATTCCAGCTGACGGTAAGCTTTTAAAAGGCGACACAAACGTGGACCAGGCGGCCATTACAGGTGAGTCAATTCCTGTACGCAAATCCCTTGGTGACGATGTATTTGCGGGGACAGTTAATCTTCGTGGGTCCATCACTGTTGAAGTGACAAAGCCGAATGAAGATTCATTGTTCCAAAAAATTATTAAGCTGGTCCAATCCGCTCAAAGTGAAAAGTCCCCTTCCCAGCAATTTATTGAAAAATTTGAAGGTACGTACGTCAAATTTGTTTTAATTGCGGTAGGTTTAATGATGTTTCTTCCACACTTTGTATTAGGTTGGACATGGAACGAGACCTTCTACCGAGCAATGATTTTATTAGTAGTTGCATCCCCATGCGCTCTGGTTGCCTCCATTATGCCAGCAGCATTATCGGCGATTTCTAATGGAGCAAGACGCGGGATCCTGTTTAAAGGTGGGGTTCACCTTGAGCAGTTAGGTAATCTAAAAGCTATTGCATTTGATAAAACAGGGACTCTGACAAAAGGAAAACCTGTCGTAACCGACGTGATTGTTTCTGATTCAATTGATCATAACGAATTTTTACAAATTGTATCTTCAATTGAAAATCAATCTACACATCCATTAGCACAATCAATCGTGAATCATGCTAAGTCAAATGGTCAGAAGCTTATCTCGATAGATGGTATTGAGGATATGCCTGGATATGGAGTTAAAGCAATTGTCGGTGAGACTCCTTGGTTAATTGGTAAAGCTGATCTTGTTGGAAAAGAAGCTGTAGCTACTTTTAAAAATGGTATCGCGAAACAACTGGCTTCTGAAGGTAAAACGATTGTTTATGTAAAATCAGGTGAAGATATTGCTGGTATTCTCGCACTCAAAGACGTTGTCCGCGAGGATACAGTTTCAGCTATTTCTGACATAAAAGACCTTGGGATTTATACCGTTATGCTTACTGGAGACGGCGAAAAAACAGCTGAAGCCATTGCGGCTGAGAGTCATGTTGACCAACATATTGCAGAATGTTTGCCAGAAACAAAGGTGAACCACATTAAAGGCCTTATTTCTAATTATGAGACTGTAGCGATGGTTGGAGATGGAATCAATGATGCACCTGCCTTGGCAACTGCGAATGTTGGAATTGCAATGGGTCAAGGAACGGATGTTGCGCTTGAAACTGCTGATGTCGTGCTGATGAAAAATGATCTTCCACGAATTGCTGAAGCCGTAAAGCTTTCAAAACGCATGAACCGTATTATCAAACAAAATATTATTTTTTCTATCAGTGTGATTATGCTGTTAATCCTGTCAAACTTCTTTCAAATCATTGACCTCCCATTTGGCGTCATTGGCCATGAAGGAAGCACCATTCTCGTTATTTTAAACGGACTACGCTTATTGAAGTCATAAAATAAGGACTTGACCCCATCGGTCAAGTCCTCTTTTTTAGTGATAGCCGTTGCTGCCGTTTGCAGAACTGCTAGTTTTTTGTTTTGGGCTATTTTTCTTTCCCTTTTGCTTTGTTCCACCGTCTTTTTTAGACATAATAAAGGCCTCCCTTGTACTGTACTTACACCTCTATTATCTCTCGCTACCTCACATTCCATGAAGGTAACTTACGGAAAATTAACGGCCATCCCTAATTCGATGGCAATTCAAAATGGCATTGATTTCTCCTCCGATGATGATGATCATTGCTGATAGATAGAACCAAATCATCAGTACAATGATGGCACCTAGACTGCCATAGGTCGTGGAATAATGGCCAAAGCTGTTCACATAATAGGAAAACGCCAGGGAAACGAACATCCAACCGAAAGTCGCAAAAAAGGAGCCTGATATTATTTCTTTGATTTTTAATGGACGGTTTGGCGCCACCCAGTACAAAAACGTAAATACAAGAAACAGGATAGCTGCACTCACAATCCAACGAATTCCATTCCACACATCTAGAAATTCATCAGACAAGCCAAAAGACGAAAACATAAAAATCCCAATTTGTTTTCCGAAGACGGGTAATAATAAAGCGACTATAATAACAAATATCATCCCAAATGTGAGAAGTATTGAAATCCCACGAGTGATAAAGAAGTTCCGGGTTTCTTTTACATCATATGCTTTATTGAACGACCTAACGACCGCGTTGATTCCATTGGATGATGACCACAAGGTACCAATGATCCCTATTGATAATAGCCCGCCTTTATTTGAATTAACTATAACGTTTAAGTTTTCTTCAATCATATCAACTGTGCCTTCAGGTGCATATTGTCTGACAAACGCCAACACATCTATTTGGGATATTGGCAGGTATCCAATAAGTGTCACGAGAAAGATTAAAAATGGGAATAAAGAAAGCAAGAAAAAATAGGCTAATTCTGCAGACATACTCCCTACTTCATCTTCCTTATATCGCAAAATTAATTCCTTAATAAACCGCAAATCTAAGGTTCGAACTTCGGTCATTTCTTCACCTCTCTATATTATCGTCCCTCATACCTTCCGTTTTATTAGCAATTACATCCTTTGTTTCTTTGACAGCTTCGACAATTTCTGGTGTTGTTTCAACGATTTCATTTACTTTTGAGGTTACGATACGAACATCCTCTGCAACCTGCTCCACTGTTGTACGAACAGAATTGAACTGGTCCTTAACGAGCTCTGTATATCGTTGTGGATTTTTCATCACTTCAACTGCCTTTTTACTCACTCTTTTACTAGTATGTAAAAATTGCTCTCTTGTTTCCTTATCAAGTAAAGAAATTGCTGCACCAATAGCAGCACCTATGACCATGCCTTCCACCATTTTATTACGTTTCGCCATTCGTATTACTCCTTTCCAACTAGGTTTTCCTTTTTGATGACCTCTAACAATCGTTTACAACCGTTGGTCACAAGCTCGTACACCTCATCAAAATTCCCAGTGTAGTACGGATCAGGTACATCTGCAACCTTACTATCATC
Organism: Fredinandcohnia aciditolerans; assembly: GCA_003640645.1. GTDB lineage: Bacteria > Bacillota > Bacilli > Bacillales > Bacillaceae_L > Ferdinandcohnia > Ferdinandcohnia aciditolerans. The sequence goes on from QGHH01000023.1 coordinate 53,489, forward strand.
AACAAAATCAAGAAGCCGTTGAATCCGACCTGTTTTTTCGCCAGTTATCATTTTTTGAAGGTTTCCTAAGTTATCTGAGTCCATTGCAATAATATAATCAAATTGACCGAGATCTTCCGGCATCACTTGACGTGCCTTAATCCCTTCAAATGAGATATTATATTTTGTTAAAATGGTTTGAGTGCCTTTATGTGGCGGATGTCCAATATGCCAGTCCCCAGTTCCCGCTGAATCTACTTGGATTCGATCCGCGAGCCCTTCTTTTTGTACTAAATCACGAAAAATAGCCTCTGCCATAGGTGATCTACAGATATTCCCTAAGCATACGAATAATACCTTTATCATTTTTGTCCATTCTCCTTCATGTCATATTTTTCCGTACCTCGCCATATTAAATAATAGCAGAAACGTGTTACAATAAGAATACACTGAAAATTGAAAGGATGAAAACATGGATCTCTCACAAAAGTCGGTCGAAAACGTAGAGTTTATGATAGAAAAAATCAAAGAAAAACTTAAAGTTCTTAACCTTGGTGCCATTAAGCCTTCCCATTTTGATGAAGAAATGTACGAAGAATTAAAAGACATTTACGACCTTACCATGAAAAAGAACTCATTTAGCCCTAACGAAATGCAGGCACTTGTTGAAGAACTCGGAAGCTTGCGCAAAAACAAATAATACATAGAACCATATATGACTATCTGGACATTTTTGTTTGGATAGTTTTTTTGAGGGAAAATGAGGGATAAAATGTTTATAAAATCATTGAAATACCGTGATATTGAAACGGAAAGGTTATACCTAAAAGTGCTCACATTGGAGCATACCGAAGAGGTTTTTCAGCTATTTTCCGATGAGGACATTACACGTTATATGGATATCGAACCATGCAAAAGTCTTACTGAAGCGGAAGAAATTATTACTTATCATTTAGAAGATACCGGTTGCTGTTGGGGAATATTCACAAAAGAAAAAGAGGAGTTTATTGGTACCTGTGGTTTCCACTATATTAGAAATCATAATGAATTTATTGGTGAGGTTGGATTTGATCTATCCAAAGGGCATTGGGGAAATGGGTTCATGTCTGAAGCTATGAAATCATTATTGGAATATGGATTTAATGCAATGTCCCTTGAAACCATAGACGCAACCGTTGACCCACGTAATGAAAAATCAATTTCCCTAATGAATCGCCTAGGTTTTAAAAGAGACGCCGTCCTAAGAGAAAACCTAATTTATTTTTACCTTACAAAAGGAGATTGGATCAAAAATCAAAATAACCCTTATTAAAACCCGCTTATCGCGTTTTTTTTATTATGGCGCTACATAATTTATAAGATTATGTCAATAACTTTTCCCCCTTGCATATATCTATAAAAAGGGCATTGTAACTTTGGGACAATGGACCTGTCCCTGTGTCCCATCTAAAGGGGGGAATACATTTGCTAGGACTTTGGCTAACGCTCATTGGCATGTCTGTGTTGTATTTTATCTCCGCTGGATTCTGGTTTTACTTTGTCGCCACTTCGATGGATAACGATGATTCAAAAAGAATCGACCCACTCCCGAATGAAAAAGAATAACGTTATGAAAATGAGCCACACCCTTAGGTATGGCTCATTGTTTATTTTGTCAAATGGTAGACAACGGATTCGTATGGACGTAATTTGATTCCGTTTGAAATATCGATTTGCGAATTCTCATAGTTGGAAATAAGTAAGTCACTTAAATACTCACTTACATTTAATTCTGCAGGAATTTCAAATGTTGTTTCTCTTCCATAGAAATTGTTTACAACTAGAAGCTTCTCATTCTCACCATTACGAACATACGCAAAGATTTCAGGATGGTCCTCATGCAATAATTCATAATCTCCATACGTAATAATGTCATAATCCTTACGGAGTCTTATCAACTTTTGATAATGATAGAAGACTGAGTTTTTATCCTCTAACGCATTTTGCGCATTGATTGTTTTGTAATTTGAGGCAACATTAATCCATGGCGTTCCGCTTGTGAATCCAGCATGTTCACTTGCATCCCACTGCACAGGTGTCCGAGAATTATCACGAGATTTATGTTTAAGAATCTCGATAATTTCGTCGTTGCTCATTCCTTGTTCTTTTTTAATATTGTAGATATTGATGGACTCCACATCACGATACTCAGAGATGTCATTGAACTTCGGATTGGTCATTCCAAACTCTTCACCTTGGTAAATATAAGGCGTACCTTGCATCATATGAATGGTAGTTGCAAGCATTTTTGCGGATTCCGTTAAATACTCACCATCGTTCCCATATCTTGAAACAATCCGTGGTTGGTCATGGTTGCACCAGAACAGCGCATTCCAACCGCCACCCTTATGCATTTCAACCTGCCACGTTGAAAGGATTCTCTTTAAGGCTTGGAAATCAAAGTCGGCAACTGTCCACTTATCACCGTTCGGATAATCCACCTTTAAATGATGAAAATTAAAGGTCATGCTCAATTCTTCACGGTCAGGATTTGAATATTTAATACAATCTTCAATGGTTGTTGAGGACATCTCCCCAACAGTCATACTATCGTATTTCGAAAAAACATTCTGATTCATTTCGTGCATGAACTCATGGACGCGCGGCCCATCTGTATAAAACTTCCGGCCGTCACCTGGAGGGACAGATCCGTCATCATCCGGGAAACTCTGGTCTTTTGAGATAAGATTGATTACATCTAGACGGAAACCATCTACCCCTTTTTCAAACCAAAAAGTCATCATGTCATATACTTTTTGACGAACCTCTTCATTTTCCCAATTAAGATCCGCTTGGGTTACGTCAAAAAGGTGGAGATAATACTGACCTGTTGTTTCATCATACTCCCAGGCATTCCCCCCGAATTTCGACTCCCAATTAGTTGGCTCTTTCCCGTCTTTTGGATCTTTCCAAATATAGAAATCTCGGTACGGGTTATCCTTTGACTGTCGGGATTGCTTGAACCATTCGTTTTCAGTCGATGTATGGTTTACAACGATATCCATGATGATCTTGATACCGCGCGAATGTGCTTCCTCTAGCAAACGGTCAAAATCCTCCATCGTGCCGTATTCTTCTTGAATCGCAAAATAATCACTAATATCGTACCCGTTATCCCGCTGTGGAGACTTGTAAATCGGCGTTAGCCAAACGACGTCCACACCAAGGGTTTTCAGGTAATCAAGCTTTTCGATGATCCCTTGTATGTCACCGACACCGTTACCAGTTGTATCATTAAAACTCTTCGGATAAATTTGATAAACCACAGACTTCTTCCACCAAGGCTGCTTCAATTGCTACACCACCATATAAGTAATTCATGTTTGTAGTATTTCATAAAGGAAACAAACTTATTTGTAGTTGTAGTTTAACTTGTATATACAAGTTAGTCAAATGTTTGCACTGTAGTGGATTAGTTTACAAATTCTCTCCTAGCCACTCTTTCCCGCAGGAGTCTCTTACCTTCCGCTTCCATTAACAAGATTTAAAAACACTATTTGGCTACTCCAATGTTGATTCCTTATAAATAAACGATAAGAACACTTTACCTTTCAATAGGTCTCTCAAAAATCAGTTGGATCGCTTGAGCTTGTCCCCCTGCTGAAAACGGTAAAGGTTGAAACGTGTGCAATTTCCAACCTTCTAAAGCATGCGTCTTCACCAAATCCTCATAATTTTCCTTTGGTTTTCCGTTTAATGCACCAACTTGAACCTGATAAAATTTATATTCAAACATCGCTTCTCCCTACCTTTACTTTGATTTATTGTACTTTCTTTTCAATGACTTGAATGGCTTTCATAGTATCGATTTCACCATACCCATACTCTATATCCTTTCCCTTCTCCCCTAAATCATTAGTACTGTCTTTCAAAATCCGCGTAATTAGTCCAATTTTAGGATCGACTCCTTTCATATCTCTGTACCTTGATATGATTAGTGCACTTGTAGCAGCAGCTTGTGGAGCAGCTAGGCTTGTCCCAAAGGAAAGAGAGTACCCTTTAGGAATATTTAACATAGTATCCAATAATGTATTTTCCATGTATGAAGGATATGTAGTTAGCATTAATGAGGTCACATCTACAATACCCATCGAGTCAAAGAAATCACCGAAATATCCACCTGGTGCAGTTGCAAATATGTCTTTCCCATAATTCGAATATGGGGCTCTCATTTCATTTTTTGTAGTTGCCCCAATTGTTATAATTGATTTTAAACCACCCGGCAAACGAACATTTCCAGTTTTCTTTTCATATTCATCTAAGTTCAAACCTTCATTTCCTGCGGATGCTATTAGTAAAACATTATTCTTTTTTGCGTAATCTACAGCTTTTTGATACACCTTTAAAAGGAAACGATTCTCCTTACCTTTTACCTTAAAACTTCCACTGCTAACCGTAATGATATGATTCTTATCTTTGGTAGCATCAATAATTGCTCTAATTACATTAAAACTTTCCCCACCATCAATATCTAAAACCTTATAAGGGGTTATCGAAATACTTGGTGCTATGATATTGATCATCCCTGCTACCTGGGTGCCATGACCTACATTGTCCTGTAGAAAAGGCCAATGGTTTGTATAGTCCTTTGCATCCTTTATATTAATTATGTTTTTTAAATCAGGATGACTACTGTCTACTCCACTATCGATAACAGCTATTTTAACTTCACTATTTCCTGGCTCTATTTCATATGAGGCATAATCATCTGTTTGCTTTTTAGCAAACCATAAATAGTGTTCTAATTCAGTAATTCCGTCTAAGCCCCAGCTTGGCATATTAGCTTGATGAAACTCTAGCGCAGCGTCCAGAGAGGGGAGTTCACCAACTTCCATAGAATTATTGAGGTTCATTTCGATTTTATTTAACTTCTTTTTTACTGCCTCAGCTTCTCCGTTTATTTCAAGAAGTCCAACCTCCTCAATATAAGAGCAACTAATATCCTTTGAACATAACTCAGTGATGACCGTCTTCGGAATTTCTTTTGTTTCATCAAGTAACATATATTTATTTATTTCAGAAGCTGAAACCTTCGTAAATTCTCCGTCTATTGTAAAAAATATGCACAAAAACACATAAAGCGACAATAGCTTTTTTATCATGTGATCCCCTCTCCTTCTTGTATCTATTAATTGGATACTGCCACCTTAGATTCATGAAACTTTTGATAAAAAGTGCCATAGAATTCGTTACTCTGCAACAATTCTTCATGGGTTCCCGCTGCAATAATCTCCCCTTCATTCATTACTATGATTTGGTCCGAATTCATAATCGTAGTAAGTTTATGTGCGATGACTACCCTTGTGCAATTAAGTTCATCTAGATACTTATCAATTCTTCTTTCATACTGATGATCCAATGAACTCGTAGCTTCATCTAATAAAATGATAGATGGCTTGTTCAATAATGCCCGTGCAAGAGCCACTCTTTGTCTTTGCCCACCGGATAGATTCATTCCAAGTTCAGAAACCATTGTATTGTATTTCATAGGCATTGCCATAATGTCATCATGAATTTGTGCCATCTTTGAGGACTCCTCAATCATCTCCATACCAATATCATTGTTGTATAACGCTATGTTATCCTTTATCGAACGATTAAATAGAGTTACATCTTGAGGTACAACCCCCATTTGTTTTCTTACCTTACTTAAATCCAGTTCCTTTATGTTTCTACCATTAAAAAGGATTTCACCCTGAGAGGGTATATATAGACCTAGAATGAGTTTTGCTAATGTACTTTTTCCAGAGCCAGACTTTCCAATAATAGCAATTTTCTGTCCATTCTTGATACTTAGTGAAACATTTTTAATAACGTCAGGGCTATGCTTACTATACCTAAAAGATACATTACTAATAGTTATATCCCCTTTTAAGATGTCGTCTGAAAAATCATTCTTCCCGCTCCTTTCAATAGGAGAATCTAAGACATCTTGTATTCTTTGAAGATATGATGTGGTTAAGAATACGGAGTTAATTGTTTGCACAATAGATCCGCTCATAGCAAAGAACTGGTTTGATAGAGAGTGAAATGCAACTAGTTCTCCGATAGATAAACGTCCATCAAAATATAACTTTGCACCTATCCAAAGTATTAATAATGGAGACAAAAGAATTAAAGTACTAGAAATCGTATTAATTATATTTAATAATCCTTCTTTCTTTTTGAAGGCGGAAATTAACTCATCAAGATGAGTTGACCATTTTTTATAAGTCTCATTCTCTATCCCAGCCGTCTTAATACCAAATATCCCATATAAAAACTCTGTTTGATAGGCTTGAAGATTTGAGTTTTTTCCTATTTCTTCTTGATTTACCTCTCGTATCTTTGGGCGAGCAATCACAGATACGAATACGTTCACTAGAGCGAGAATTACAACTACAGTACCTAACATTAGTGACTTGGAAAACATATATATAAGGATTATGATGATAGAACCAACATCTAAAACACCCTTAATAATTTGTGAAGACATCATATCTCTCACAATCCTTAAGCTTGTAGCTCTAAAAAGCAAATCTCCGAATGAACGCAATTGGAAAAACTGATAAGGCAATTTTAAAATATGTGAAAAAAAATCCTCCATCATTTCCCTATCTAAGAGATTGTTCAGAGTAATAATCAATTTCCCTCTAACGAATTGAAATATCCCCTGCACTAATATAATCCCTACAATTCCTATGATAAAAAGATCCAACAGATTGATTTGGTAGGAAATTAATATATCATCTATAAGGAACTGCACTAACATTGGGATACCAATAGTAATGAACTGAAGAACCACAGATAAAAGAAGGACAAAGAGTACGATAAAAGGAGCTTTTGAAAGATATCTAAGAAATGGTTTCCAAACAGGTTTTGGCTTTCTCTTTTTAACCGCCTCTGTTGGAATGAGCTCTAGAACAACTCCTCTAAAATTCGCACCAAATTCCTCTAGTGACTTTTTTTGACGTCCAATAGACGGATCTATAAACCATACTTTTCCATTGCTAACTTTATCAATCACAACATAATGATTGCTATTCCAGAAAGCTATCGCAGGTAGGTGTATCAGTGCTAGTTGTTCCAAAGAAACCTTATAACTCTTTGTTTCGAACCCAATATGTTTGCCTAATTGGGCTAGATAGTACAAAGAGACCCCATCTCTTCCAGGTCCAGCAATTTCCCTAAGTTCTGTAAGGGAATAATAGGACTTGTAATGACCTGCAACCATTGCCATACAACAAAGACCGCATTCTGTTTGCTGCATTTGTTCAACAAAAGGAGTTTTGTATATCATTCAAAATCTCTCCAAACTGGTAGATCTAAGGATAAAACAGAAGGAATTTGACTGTCACTTACTCTTAATAAGGAATATCCTATTCCACTAATTCCTACAAGTAGTCCTAGCACTTCAATATCCTTATGCAAACCTGTTAGCCATTTACTATTTCTCTCCATCCTAATCTCATGAATCCTACTTTCAATCTGTTCCTTTTCACTATCTGATACACTATGGGTACTAAGATAATCGATTAAAATATCAATGTTCCCAAGTTCCCCATGACATAAAGAATGTGTGGAAAATATGCTATTTTGGAGGACAGTTTGCAAGGCCGGTTCAATTTTCAAATCTACCTCTATACTAGGTATATTCTTTTTAATAGACGTTCTACCTAATAATATACCTGCAGCACCGTGACACCAATAAACTGGACCTACTTCATGCTTTTCATCACGTAAATCTATCCAATTTTTATCCTCTTTAGAGAAATATTCGTCCTCGGTTATTAGTAGTTTTATAATGAAAGCTTTTATCTCTTCATCTTTTGTAATTTTGTAAGCTTTTGATAAAGAAAAAGCGATACCAGTTAGTCCATGAGCAAAACCAGTTAATAACCCTCTCTTACTTTCTATCACGTTTGATGTATTTTTTATTAAATGTTTGCTAATTTTTTTTATTAATTCCTTTAGATGAAGATCGTGCTTAATCTCATATAAATTTGCTAGTATTTTTAAAAGCCCAGCATGTCCACCAATAAAGTCAATACTACTTTCTTCGTGAAACTTTTTCTCGACATATGGAAGGAAGGATAATGATTCCTCTATCAGAGCTTTGTCTTTCCATAACTGCCCTAGATAACTGAACCCGTATATCAAGGAACCAATCCCGTGATAGGCAGAAGTAGTATAGTCATGTTGAAGAATAAAAGCCTTTTCCTTTTTTATCGCATTAAGAACGTTTTTTGCATTATTAGTGTAATCTGATTCTCCAAAATACTCCCCCATTTGAGCAAAATATATAGCAATCCCCATTACACCATCGTAAAGTCCGTAATGTAATGGAGAGAGGGAAACTTTTTGGTCCCCATCGATATTTGTACTTATCCAAAACATTTCCTCGTTATCATTATCTATCGTACTTATATTTATCAATGAATCCGCTATTTGTTTTGACTCTACTTTTATATCAAGATCTTTTCCTATTTTCCTCGTTATAATTGCAGTAGGATCAATGGGTTTTTTTTCCCATATATTTTCTACTAACGTTGAAAGAGAAAGTTTTATGTACCTTAGCTGTTTTGCTAAATCCTCTTCCGAAAATCGGTGAATACGCTCATGAACAAGCTCCATACTAGTTTTCTCATAAAAATTAAGTATCGTCTTATCCGAAGAGTCATATAAAGCCTTTCCGCCAATCACAAATGTAAAATACGGTACATCTTGAATTAATAGGTCGTCAATTTCACTTTGAATGAATTCGATAGATTTCTTGCTATGCTCGGATAACGACCACAAGTAATCAAATAACATTTCCCTTATTGCCCCATCTTCAAGATACTTTGGCTGAGTACTTGTATCTAAAAATTTTTCATACACATGAGTTGGCCGTAACACATGTCTCGCTCTATCTTCACTAAATGAATGAATTGGCCCATTGATACTAAGGAGTTCTTCTCTATTGTTCATTAACAAGCGATACCCATCCATAAATCCCTGCTGGATTGCTTCACTGTATGATAGTGGATCAATTATTACATCCTGGAAACGTACAACATTATTTTTCCCTTCCGATACTGCAGCCTTCTCAGCGAGGTACATATTATCTTGCCCATAGTTTTCAATTTGAAAGGTCTTAATATTATTTGAATGTTGACCACCTGCACCTGCAATACCACTTAAATCATAGTCAATAACCCCTTTATGGTTAAACTTTATTGGCAGCATCATGGTAGAAAGCACTGATTCCTTTAGCTCATATGAGGTTTTATGAATTTTTTCGGTTGTAAAAATATCCGTATGGTTATCAAATAAGGTCTCTAAGTCTATTAAGATAGGATATTCACCACACGCAATTAAATTTTCATTATGAAAGTCTACCGAACGAAGCGCGTACAACAACGCTAGATTTCCACCTTGCCTATAGTAAAACCGCTGGATACCATCATGCGTATCACATTCTTCATACGGTATAAATTCCTGCCACCCATAGATTTCTCTATTTATTACTCTAGGAGCTCGGAGTGGATGAGAAAATCCCTTTTTATTAAACCAATTAACAAATTGAAAGTAATGTTCATCAACAGAAAGGGAACGAGGTTTATAAACTAACTTTTGATCTCCAATAGTTAGGACCATTACATGTTGACCATTTTTATGGGAATCTCCTAAATCAAAGGTTAAAGAGTGTAAAAATAAATCCTCGCATTTGAACTCGGTCTGAATATCATTTTTGTCTGTAAGAAACCTTGATAGTACCTCAAATAATCTATCAAGCGAACGACTTACCTTTTCTGTCATGAGTCTTCCTAACACAGGATAAATCATGAACAGTTCGAGATAGTTACTCCTGTTCGTAATGTATTGCTCTACGAAATAAATATATCTTTCTTCACTTGTTTCTCCGAAAAGGTGGCCTTCTAATCTAGCAACATTAAGTTCTTTAATTAATATTTTTATACTTAATACTTGTAAGGCTTTATGTAGGGAGTTAATAAATTCATCCTTTATAGTATCTATGTCAATATGTTTCATTACATCTTTATTTTCATTTTCCAATTCCTTGATTCGTCTTTCATAATCACTTTCAGCGTACAACAAAAATGGAACGTAAAACGTGATAAAAGACTTATTTTCCAAAGGAACAGTAAGACTACTAACATCCTTAGGATCGCGAGTCATAATTTTGTGAAAAATATCAAGCCACCCTAGAGGAATGTTCAATTTTTCATGGGAATGGAATAAGGACCCATACTCCTCTTCTGTCATACCTAATTTATGTAATTTATTTTGTAGTGCTGAAACAGATATTTTAACATCTGGCTTTTGCAGCTTCTTTTCATCTATTACTCTCTCACTCATATATGCACTCTTATTCAGTTCTAGTTCTTGATTGACCAAATCAATTGCCATATTCTCATCATCCTTTTAGAAAGAGAACCCTTTATATTCCGATTTGGATATAAAGGGCATCTTTCAAATTTTTTACATATGTGAAACTCATGTTATATGTAATAACATACTGAAGAAGTGAAAGCAGTATTTACAATCAAACAATTAGCATTGGCTTGTACATTTTGTTGTAGGACATAAAGAAGCTGAAACAGTAACACCCGCAGTAATACAAGTCCACGAAGATGTTGTTAATGGTGATGTATCTGGTGATACATCACTCCCTCCCGCAATTTCTAGTAACTCTTGTTCTGAAATAAAACCTGTTAGGTTCATTTCCTCCAACTTCTGGCGTACCTCATTGTTTCTTTGTAATTTCTTCATTTTAACTTCCTCCCTTTGTAATTTTTGTAATAGATTTTAAAAATTCAAAATATATTTGACAATCTATTACATTGCCATTATATTATGATTACATCCAGATTTCTACAGTTTTGTTAAAAAAAGTAAAAAGAGGAGGAATTCACATGTCAAAAAAGGAACTTTTAGCTGCTTGGAAAAATCCAATGGTAAGGGGGAAGGTTGATACCCCAGTTGGAAACGTACTTACCGAACTAAAAGAAGAAGAGCAGTATGACTTAGCTGCAGGTACGATCACATTAAGTTCTTGTGCAATTTTTAGTAAACCGCTTGGAAATAAGGGTTACTTATGCACAATTACAGTAGAGTGCATGCCTAGCTGTAACTAATCCTATTCTCATCAGAAACACGAGGGATTTATTTTCTCTCGTGTTTTTGATTGTTGATAAGGGAATCCATTTTTTTAGCATTAAAAATTTTATCTTGTACTTTGAAATGAGGGTTAGCGAAATGATAGAAAATCAGTGTTTTTTACATAAAGATGGCACAAACTCCGATTTACTGTCCTTCCAGGTGATGGAAAAGATAAATTATTGGAAAGGTTTCTTTAATGATGATGTAGATAAACTTAATAGCTGTTTATTATCTGGGATGGGTGAAAAGGCCGAAGTTTTAGCTAGCTTATCTTTAGTGGAGTCCGGGGATGTATATAATAGCGAAGAAATCACTATTGAATCAATGGAAGTAGAGAGCTTTGTTCTAGAAAAACTTCAATCCATTACTAATAATTACAAAATTTCCCACAATAATACAGTTCTATTTGAACCATTTTTTGATCCCTATCTAATGTTTGTTATTTTTGAATTAGAGACTAAAGTCCCTAAATCGTTACTCAACAATTTGATTACACAATTGCGAGAGACTCTATTTGACATATCCTACCAAACCCTAATACTTGAGTTAAATGTAATGAGACTAAACGATGAACTTCTTGGAGAAACATCTGAAGAGCGATATCAATATTTTTGTCATCAGATTCTTCGAAACAAAGACTTTTTAACTAATTTTTACAATGAGTATCCTGTCCTATTCAGACTTCTCTGTAAGAAAACCTATTATTGGACAAAAAATATTAAAGAGATGTTTTCTCGACTGGAAAGAGACAAATTGGTAATAGAAGAAAGACTAGGTATAACAGACTTTTCAATAAAGGATATTTTACTTGGACTTGGTGATTCACATAACAAAGGGCAGATGGTAGCCACTATTTTATTTACTAACGGAAAAAAGATTTTATATAAACCCCGATCACACAGTATAGATACTCATTTTTTACATCTTCTGCAGTGGCTTAATCAAAAGCGAAATATTGTTCCAATGAAGATTATCAATGTAATTGATAAAGAAAATTATGGTTGGGTTGAATTCATTGAATATAAAAGTTGTAACAATGAATCTGAAATAAAAGACTATTATACGAGATTAGGACAGTTATTAGCGCTCTTATATACCATCAATGCGGTTGATTTCCACCATGAAAACTTAATTGCAAACGGGTCAGAACCCATTCTTATTGATTTAGAATCTATATTCCATCAACATAAACGAAATGAAAATATTGGCGATACTGCAGTTGAAAAGGCTAATTATATTTTATCCCGTTCCGTAAACTCCACTGGGATTCTTCCGTTCAATATTTACTATGGTAAGAAATATAATCAACCTGGAGTTGATATTAGTGGCATGGGGGGAAAAGAAAAACAGTTATCGCCAATTAAAGGCTTATTAATTAAAGATGTCTTCACAGATAATATGAGATTGGAAAAGGAAAGCTTTTTCATTGATGAATCTCAAAACATCCCTAAGCTCTTTGAGGAGAAAGTAGATATAGTGCAATATTTGCCGTATATAGAAAACGGGTTTACCAATTCTTATACAGAAATTATGGAGAATCGTAACGAATTTTTATTGGAAGTTAACAAGTTTCAAAAAGTTAAGGTCAGAAATATTATTAAAGCCACTATGCAGTACTCCAGTTTGTTAAGAAAGAGTTATCATCCCGATTTTCTTCGCAATGAAATCGATAGGATGGTTTTCTTATGTAGAATATCACTACATTCCGACTTCTACGATAAACACATTGCTAGGTATGAAGTTCAAGAACTAGCCGATGGTGATATACCTTATTTTCAATCCGTTATTGACTCACAAGGCTTGTGGAACTCACAAGAAGAAATACTATCTTCTTACTATGAACAATCTGCCCTTACACTTGTCCATAGTAAGCTTGATTCATTATCGAATGAAGACCTAGCAGACCAATTGCATGTAATTCGTATGTCTATCTTGGCTGCATACAATGCTCAACATGACAAAGAAGTAGTAGTTATGGACGAAATTGAAGAATATGTATTACATGATAAAGAAGAAAAGATTCTTAGCTTAGCAACAGGAATTGGAAACTATTTAGTTGATAAGTCAATCACTTCTGCAGGAAAGCAGGATGTGACATGGATAAGTACATTAATTGAGGGATCAGAAGAAATATCTTGGACTATTTCACCCACAACTTTGGATCTATATAATGGCAATGCGGGAATTGCGTTTTTCATGAGTTATCTGGCATTACTTCCCTCTCCTTATCAAAGAGAATATAAAGAAATAGTAGATCGTAATGTGAATACCCTCATTAGGGCATTAGAAGAGTATAAAAACCAGGATAATGAATTCTTAAAACACACTGATGTGGGTGCGTTTACTGGTATAAGTGGTTATTTATACTCATTACACCATATTTCTGTTAATCAGAACGATCCTTCTCTTATGGATCATATCTATAACACATTACCTCTTATTGAAGAACTCATTCAATATGATGAGAGCTATGATATTATTGCTGGTTCGGCTGGTTGTCTAATGGTTATGATGGCTTTATTTGAAGAAACAAAGGATGAGGCTTTTCTTTCGGTAGCTCGTAGTTGTGTGAACCATCTCTTAAAAAACAGCACATTGATCAAAGAAAATGTGTTAGCTTGGCGGGAACCATATGAGGGTAAATTTCACACCGGATTCGCCCATGGTACATCCGGAATTGCTACAGCTTTAGCAAGATATAATAAGGTTGCGGAGGATAAAAAGGTTAACCATGTAATTTCAAGCGCGCTTAATTATGATCGGTTACATTTTGTAAAATCCGAGGGGAATTGGAACTCTCCTGAAAGGAAGAATTTTTCGGTCGCCTGGTGCCATGGAGCAGCTGGAATATTGCTTTCACGGGTGATGATTAATAATCACTCACACTATGATCCACTCATCGCATCTGAGATAGATATTGCTCGAAATACATTAATTGAAAAAGGTATTGGAAATAACCGTTCCCTTTGTCATGGGGATTTCGGTCAATTAGATATATTAAAGTACATCCATTCCACACAGGACAATCAACTAAACACGGCAAACATAATAAACAAGGTAGAGAATAAATTAATCACTCTCCTTAACAATGAAAATCCAATAGGCAGTGGTAGTGCGCGAGGAGTAGAAGCTGTTGGACTAATGATAGGGTTAAGCGGTATTGGCTACGGGCTCTTACAGACTTACAGAAAATTACCTTCCATTCTCGCGTTAGATCCTCCGCTTCCAGTTAATTAATAATTAGTATGACCCGAATGATGAATTTGAAGAACTGAAATTCTATAATTCGGGTCTTTTTTACTATTTTTACAAATACATTTCTTATGTTGTAACATCTCTTCTTAAAAATGTGAGATAGGATAGTACCATAAAAATTATATAGTAACATGCCATTACAATGATGGAGAATTCGATTGTCATCCCTTCTACAGGAGGCTCTCCATCTATATATTGAAGTAAATTTGAATTTGCAAATAGTAAATATTTTACCCATTCAAATTGATTAGCTAAAAAGGTTGTAATCGCAGATCCTGTGAAAAAGATGAATAATGATACTCCTACCGAAATAATCGCGTTTCTAAAGATTACTGAAATCATAAAAGCTAGAGTACACATCATCGCAATATTTAACCAAGTTGCAGCATAATTCTTTGTTAAGAATGCTACCATACTTTCCTTCATGACTTCACCATTACTATAAGTCAAATAATGGTCATTACCATCTGTTCCTAAGAAGAAATAGCCAAAACCGAAAGATAAAAGGATGGTGCCAACGATAAGTATAGTTAACACTAGTAAGATTGTGAGATATTTAGAGGTTAATATTTTCCATCTACTGTTGGGGCTTGTTGTAATAAATTTGATGGTTCCTCTACTATGTTCTAAAGCAATAGAGGTTGCGGCAAAAATAATAGCTATTAAAGCTAAATATGTTGTGATAGGGCCAATCTCAACCATTAACGTCCACACATTATATTTTGTGGATGGAGCAATATCATTTTCCAAGCGGTACTCGTTAATAGCAATTTGTTCTTTTAAGTATTGGTACATCGGAACTGACGGGGACAATTCATTCATATCTTCTTTAGCTGACACAATTTGAGTTGAAATCTCTTGCTTCCAATTTTCATTGCTTTGATTTGGAGAACTTTTATCAATAATCAAAGTAAAAATAGCTACCAATATAATGATAGAAATTGTGATTAGCCATGTACTTTTACTTATTACGGTACGATAGAGCTCATTACTAATTAATTTTAGCAAGTCAAAACACCTCATCTCTTATTAAGATTTAATTACTTCCTACTATCTCCAAAAACTTCTGCTCTAAGTTTTTTCTAGCAGATAATAAACGAGTTGCTTCTACAGAATGTTTCTTCAATTCCCCAAGTATAAAATAAAGTTCTTTCTCATTTTTACACTCCAAGTGAAATTGGAAAGGAGAATGCTCATTTACCTTATAAACAGTATTTAATTCAAAAAGAACTTGTTTTGTCATAGCCGGATCACTTACTTCTATCCTAAAATCACTATCATAATCCATCTGAACTACTTCACGTTGAACTAATTCCCCATTCTTCATAATTCCAATTTCGTCGCATAAAACTTCTATTTCCGATAATAAATGACTGGATACTAGAATACTTTTCCCTTCAGTCCTAGCCATTTTTTTAATATATTCTCTTAGTTCTATAATACCTTCAGGATCTAATCCATTAGTCGGTTCATCTAATATCAAAAGATCGGGGTCATGAAGTAAGGCTACCGCTAACCCTAATCTTTGCTTCATACCTAATGAGTATGTTTTTACTTGCTTATTAATTTTATCAGTTAGACCAACTAGACCGACTACATAGTCTATTCTTTCCTTCGTCACACCTTTTTTTAGATTGCCAAAATATCTTATATTTTGATATCCTGAAAGTCTTTCGTAAAAAGATGGATTCTCAACAATTACCCCCACATGGTTCATTGAATCTTCAAAACTCTTTTTAACTGAAAGGCCATTGATATAAATCTCACCTTTTGACATTTTCATCATTCCAACAATCATCTTAATTAATGTAGTTTTACCCGCTCCATTTGGTCCTAGTAATCCAAAGATTTTTCCAGCTTTTATTTCGAAAGATATATTTTTAATGATGGGCTCCTTATTAATCGTTTTTGAAACACCTTGAACTACTAATGTTTCCATTAACTTCAGTCCCCTTCCCGTGTTTTATATTACAACCATTAAAATCGTCTTCTTAACACTAACAGTATGATCAAACCAACTATATACGTGCCACTAAATGAAATGGCTACCATATTCCTAAATATCTCATATGAGACATCCACCCAAGAACTGAACAAAATATTAAAGGAAATACCAAATGTTAAAATAAAAAACATGATCTTAAAAAAATAATTTTGTATATACTTTCCTCTTTCATCTTTTCCGTCATACGTAATTATGAAAATAAGAATGACAAGACTAACCAGTCCTCCAAGTGCTAGTATTCCATTAATGCTATCTAAGGTTATCATTTTTCTTCCCCTTCCTCTGGATCCACATAGGTGAAAATATCATTAATATCCTTACCGAATACTTGAGCAATCTTAAAGCCCATTGCTAATGAAGGGGTATACTTGTTTTTTTCGATTGAAATAACCGTTTGTCTCGTTACCCCTAAGGCAGCTGCTAATTCACTTTGTGTCCACTTCTTTTCCGCTCTACAAACGGCAATACGATTCGTTAATCCCTTACCAAGATTCATACTACACCACACCTCTTATTCCTGAAATTTTATGACTTATCATATCCACCCCTCCCACATCACCAATAACATTTGTATAATTATGGTAGCAACTTTTTTCCAAAAAGTAAAGTTTTTTTTACATTTTGTAATAAGTTTTTTACCATTTCTAATAGGGACACTGGATGGACAATACTTGTTGTTCTCTTTTTATGGGGATTCACGGCGCACAAAAAGAGAACCAGCCGAAATTTTTAATCTACATCTTTTTAGGGGGTAACTTTTTAGCTTCATGCCCCAACACTTCCTTCAGTACTACCGCCTGGTTATGCACTTCATCCTTTGCTCCAAAAAGAATAGTAACTTTTTCTTCGTCAATCATATGTAATAATTCTTTGATTGCAGCTTTTTTCTCTTCATCTTCTTGTAATTCTTTTATGTAACGCCCCTTGAATTCTTCAAATCTTTCGGGTTTGTGGTTGAATTCTTTGCGAAGCTCGGTGCTAGGAGCGATTTCTTTCATCCACAAATCGAGTTGTGCTTTGTCCTTTGAAATGCCCCGTGGCCAAATACGGTCAACTAGGATCCGTTTTCCGTCTTCTTTACTAGCTGGTTCATAAATACGTTTTAACACTACATTTTCACTCATAACTCTCTTTCCCTCCTATAAAAAAAGGTCAAAACGCAATGTTTTGACCCCTTAAACCATTATTTAAATTTATTATGCAATTTCATTTGGTAGTCTTTAAAAACGGCTGAATGCGAAGTCTTTCTATTTTTTAGAATTTGGTTTAAGCGAAATTGTTTTTCATTTAGCTTTTTCTGGTAGATTTGCCGCTGAACTTCATCCTCACAGTTATCAATGAGGTTCTCAATTGTAAGGAGTTCTTTTTTAATTTCGGTTTCTTCATTAATGAACCCTGAGTTTTTCATGACTCGATAAGCCATTCGAAGGTCCTCAGGAATTGCAGAATCATCATCAAGCTTGAGAGGTTTCCCATATCCAGGTAAGTTATCAAACTCCCCTTCTTTATAGGCCTTACGAATTTTATCCTCTGACACTATACTTGAAAAATCCATTGTTTTCGCCCTCCTTTTTGGAGTGTTACATCTAATACTATTTTACGTGTTTTTTGAACATTTTGCCATTCTCCTCATATATTTCTCCTATATTTCAATTTTTACAATATGACAACAACCCCCAAAAATCGACATTTTTTTGTGAATCATTATAGAGTGAGTGGGTTGAAATGACTACTTTTATAAATACAATGTGGACTTAAAGTGTTTCGGAAAACCATTTTTAGTCTATTAGAAATATAACCCCAAACTTTATAAAGGATGGAGATAAACAATGTTTTCAAACGTGGAAATCGGAATTGATTTAGGAACTGCAAATATTCTTGTATATACGAAAAATAAAGGAATCATCGTTAATGAGCCATCAGTAGTGGCGGTTGACACCGAAAGTAACAGAGTCATTGCCGTTGGGGCAGAAGCGAAAAGGATGATTGGTAAGACACCTGAAAAAATCGTAGCCATTCGCCCTTTGCGTAAGGGTGTAATTGCTGACTTCAATATGACTGCGGACATGCTTCGTCATGTCATGAAAAAAGTGAGTCAAAAGACAGGTTACTCTCTTCGTAAACCGAATGTTGTCGTTTGTACACCTTCTGGGTCTACATCTGTCGAGCGACGTGCGATCCAAGATGCAGTTAGACAATGTGGTGCCAAACAAGTTTATTTAATTGAAGAACCAGTTGCAGCAGCCGTTGGGTCGGATTTACCAGTCGATGAACCAGTCGCAAACGTAATCGTAGATATCGGTGGAGGCAATACAGAGGTCGCGATTATTTCATTTGGTGGTGTTGTTACGTGCAACTCTGTTAGAATTGGCGGAGACCAGTTTGATGAAGATATTATCCAATACGTACGAAAAAGATACAATGTCCTTATCGGAGAGCATACTGCTGAGCAGGTTAAATTCGAAATCGGCTATGCACTTGTTGAACACGAAGCAAAAACAATGGATATTCGTGGACGGGACCTTGTCACTGGCCTTCCAAAAACCATTACATTGCGTTCAACCGAAATTCAAGAAACACTAAAAGAATCACTACTTCATATTTTAGAAGCAATCCGCGCAACCCTAGAGGATTGCCCACCAGAATTAAGTGGTGATATTGTGGATCGTGGGGTTATTTTAACAGGTGGTGGCGCGTTATTAAATGGCATGCAGGATTGGCTCAGCCAAGAAATTGTTGTACCGGTACACCTTGCACCAAATCCACTCGAATCAGTTGCAATCGGAACAGGACGCTCGTTAAGCATCATCACGAAGCTTCATAAAATTGCAAAATAATTATTCTTGCCCCATAAAAGACATAATGGGGCTTTTTCAATTAGCCTCGGGTATTGTCATATGTAAAAGAAAAAGGCCGAATCTCTAAACGATTCGGCCTTTTCTACTACTTTTTATTATGCTGTTTTTGAAGCTGCTTTTTGAATCTCTTTTTTGGCAGCAATCTTTTTGTTTTTCAAGTATCCAAATCCTAGTACTAGAACTGTTAATACTGCTGCGATGAGATATGAAACTGGACCATGTTCGATGTGAAGGAAGTTAGTGAATCCCTTGTCCTTCATCACCATTTCACCTGCAGTCCATGCAAGAATACCTGCACCAACGTATGAAATCCAAGCATATTTATCCATTGCTTTTACGATGAACTTAGAACCAAAGATCATAATTGGAATACTAATGAAAACACCTAGTGCAATCATACCAATGTGACCGTTGGCAGCACCTGCAACTGCAACGACATTATCAAGACTCATTACAGCATCCGCCATGATAATCGTACCAATGGCTGCCATAATGCCATTTGTAGACTTTACATGTGCTTCTCCTTCTTCTTCAACTAAAACCTTATAGGCAATGAAAAGGAGTAATATTCCGCCAATCACATTCACATAAGGAATCTTTAGCAAGTAAACAATGATGGCCGCAAATAAAATACGTAGAATAACCGCTCCTGCTGTTCCCCAAAAGATAGCTTTGTTTTGTTGGTCTTTTGGAAGGTTTCTGGTAGCCATTGCAATTACTACAGCATTGTCTCCAGATAATATAATATCAATAGCGATGATTTTTAATAGAGCAATTGTCGCTCCAGAAGAGATAGCTAGTCCAAGAATCGTTAGCATATCCATAGGGTAATTCCCCCTCAATATAATATGGTAAAATAGCAAAATTATAAATTACATATTCTAGCATACTCCTATTTTTTGTCACATTCAATATATCAGGGACAAAATCTTTCTTGCAAAACCACCAGAATTATCCACAACAATGATGCTTATACTACATATGAAAATCTATTGACATAACACCTTTTGGTTTCATATAATCATAATACGAAACCAAATGGTTTTATATAATCGTAAAGGAGATTTTATTATGGCAAAAACACCTGATATAAAACAAACTGTTTTAATTGAAGCACCTATTGAAAAAGTATGGGACCTTGTATCGAACGGGGAAGGAATTGGGACTTGGTTCATGCCCAATGATTTAGTAGCGGAGGAAGGCCATGAATTTCATATCCAATCTCCTTTCGGACCCTCTCCATGTAAAGTGTTAAAAGTAGAGGCGCCACATCTTCTTACTTTTGCCTGGGATACGGAAGGTTGGGTTGTGGAGTTTCTATTAAAAGAAGTCGATGGAAAAACTGAGTTCACTCTCATTCATGGTGGTTGGAAAGATTCTGAAGAAACCATTGGTAAAGCAAATCGTAAAGCTTCAGAAATCCGCGAAACAATGAATGGCGGTTGGGCAGGTATTGTACAAAAACTTCGTCAGGTGGCGACTAATTAGTGGCAGAGACGGCCCAGAAATATGATGTGTTTCAAGCGATTGCTGATCCAACACGAAGAGAGGTGCTCCGTTTACTTTCAAATCAGGAACTCCCTATTTCAGAGATCACTAGTCACTTTTCGATGAGCCGGACAGCCGTAGCAAAGCATCTTCACATTCTTGCCGAGGCCAATCTAGTGAGCGGCAAAAAAATTGGTAGAGAAAAACGCTATCGCCTCCAGCCCGAATCGTTATCAGAGCTGCACGAGTGGCTAAGTTATTTCGACCAGTTCTGGAATAATAAGCTATCGGTGTTAAAGTATATCGCGGAGAAAAGTCCAGATGCTGATAGTGGATTAAAAGTTGTAAAGCCATCGGATTCGGATGACTAAGTTCATTATGTGTCTTGTGTTAAGGTCTTCATCGTTTGATGAAGACCTTAACTTTTAAAAAGAGCACACCTAACGAGCTACGTCATTGCAATGAAGGATTTTGTGCATGAGATCTGTTGATGCTCGGGACTTCATCAGTATCATGAAGGACTTTGCACGCGAACCTGCTTGCGTTCGGGACTTCATCAGCGCTATGAAGGACTTTACGTGCGGACCCTGCCTGCATTCGGGACTTCATCGACGCCATGAAGGACTCTACGCGCGGAATCTCCATGCTCTTGGGACTTCATTCACACCAGCTACTCAGCTTGTGCTCAAATCTTCCATCCCACGAATGCCCCTCACTCGCCCAACAATCCCAATCAAAAAGAGGCTGGGACATAACTAGCTTCGAATAGTGATAAAGGAGAATTTGAGTGAACTCAAGTTCTCCTTTATCTATTTTT
>QGHH01000210.1 GCA_003640645.1 Fredinandcohnia aciditolerans
GTCGAACGCGCGTTCGGCCGCCGAGACATAGGCCGAGACAGGCGCGATGGCGGCCGAAGGCGCGAAGGCGAAGCGTTGAGGGGCGAGGACCCGGTCCAGCTCGGCGCGCCACATGATCGCCGCTCCGCTCACGGTGAGCGGAACGATGGCGGCCAGGAGGCCGACCCCGATCCAAAGGTGGACGTTGAGCCACAGGCGGCGCAGGCGTCCGCGCGTCATGCCGCTCATGGCCGGCATCCCGGTTCGGTCGCGGCGCACGAGGGGCGCTTGACCGGGAAGTGCCGCACTTCCGGGAAGTCCGGCGAGGGGCCGTCCAGGAGCGGCGCCGGCGCGCCCATCAAGTGTTTGTCGAAGAACGCCGAGACGTAGGCCCGCAGGAGCGCCTGCATGTGGCCGGGATCGATGGGCCCCGCCCCACCCTTGACGTCGCCCGCCAGGCCGGCGAGCCGCCATAGACGGGTCACCATCGGCAGGTCGGTGAAGTTGCTGTGGTTCGCGCCCCGCACCTGCATCCAGTAGTCCCAGCTCGGGCCCCGGCCGAAGATCGCCAGATTGACCCCGTAGTCGCCGCTGTTCAGGGTCATGAACGGGTGTTGTCGCGGCGGAAGCTCCGTCAGGTGGAGGGCGAAGCCGTCCAGGGACACCCCGGCCTTGCACCGGTCGTCCGTGGCGCAGGTGGCGATGGTCGCCGCGCCTCCGAAGGACATGCCCATCATGCCC
>QGHH01000211.1 GCA_003640645.1 Fredinandcohnia aciditolerans
TCGTTAATTCTACACAGGATGTATTTCGATGGTTTTGTGGATTAAGTGCTTGTGACAGGATGACGGTGCGGTGACGTCAGGTCAGAAGCAGGAAGGGAAACTGACATCAGGGAGGAGGTATGACACAGGCCCGGTTTTTGGGATGGAACCGCATAACAGTCTCGCGTTTCGATTGGTCCATGTCTGTCACATGAATATGTCGTCACACGAGTGGAAAAGCATGCAGGCATTTTTAATATTGTGATTAGAGAGAGAGAGAGAGAGTAATCTGCTTTCCACAACCTTACCATTCAAATAAAATGTGGTATTACGCTGTACTGATATAACAAACTATGGGTAATTACTTTATATGAATTATTATGTTATGCACGAATGTAAGAATTGGCTTTCTGTGGTGGTGTACTTTTTTCTTTCAAGTAGCATATATCTATAATCGTTTTTGCGATATATTTTAATATAAAATGTATACTCTATTGCAGTTTTGTTACAGGATACATTAGTTTATCTCTAATGTAATCACAGTTTTACATATAGACTGCCCCTGTTTTCATTTACGTCGCAAATTCTGGGCCGCTTTGCTTTTCAGATAATGTCCCAAATTCTGGGCCGCTTTGGTTTTTAGATAACGTCCCAAATTCTGGGCCGCTCTGATAACATCCCAATTTCTGGGCTGCTCTGGTTTTTAGATAACATTCCGAAGATAGCATTTTCGAATTGATC
>QGHH01000212.1 GCA_003640645.1 Fredinandcohnia aciditolerans
CTGAAGTCAAGCAGCTGTAGCATCATGAATCTGTGGTTCAGTCACTTACTGGTTGCGGGCCTGGTTCTGACCACCTCGGCTCTGACACCTGAAGAATGCCAACCCTTGACCAAGCCTTTGTCCCTGGCTGACTCCTCCATGTTGCAGGGCAGGCTGAACTTCATCATGGGCTACACTGATACTGACGCATACAACGCCATCCTGAAGATAACTGACAGCTACTGGATGAAAATGACACCATCAGCATCTGACAAGAATGAACTGACCGTGCACGAGGAGAACAAGATAAATGGATCCTGCATTGGTTTATCATTCAACATGACAATTGATGGCGACCATGTAGACATGTCACTGCCCAACATCAGCACAGTGTTCCAAGTGCTTCCAGGCTGTGACGGCTGCGTGGTCTTCAGAGCCAACAGCACCGCCAGTAACCTCAGCACGTTATTTCATATGATGAACATCAACATCGACATTACCGACGAGGAGCTCACAACTCACGCTATTTATCTGATGGCCAGGGAGACGTCCGTGAAGGACTCGGACCTGGAACAATTCAAGCAGCAGGCGAGCTGCCTCGGCTTCACCGGAGAACCACACTTCAGCTACGACCCCAAAAATGATTTCTGTGCTGAAGGCGAGGGCTCTCATCTGTCACTCTGAAGTCCAACAACAAATATTCCAAAGTCAGAGTGGAAATAAAGACACATGAAGTGACT
>QGHH01000213.1 GCA_003640645.1 Fredinandcohnia aciditolerans
CTTTTCTGTCTTCAAAACAACTGGATATGAATTCTTAACAAGTGTTTTGCAAAGTGAGGTACTCAGGTTGTGATGCAAAGAAAAATCCTGCTGACTCCGGGGTTAATTCATCAAATATCACTGCAGTAAAATTCAGCCAGCCGAGCCAAATCCCGTCCAAGCTAACTCGCGGTCTTGCGGTGTGCCCCTCTCTTTTTGCAGATTGCATTGAAGCCAATCGGAACCACCTGAAAGGGGAAACGAACGGACTGTTTAAGATCAGACCCGGCAGCACAGGCTCCACAGATGTAGTGGAGGTTTACTGCCACCAGGAGGGTCTAATGGGTGGGTGGTTGTTAGTCCAGCAAAGAGAGAGTGGCGTGCTCAGCTTCAACCGCTCCTGGGCCGAGTATCGCAATGGGTTTGGTTCAGTCGACGCAAAAGGCAAGGGGGAGTTCTGGATAGGCAACCAGAACCTCCACTTGTTGACTAATCAGGGTGAAACCATGCTAAAAGTGGAGCTGGAGGATTGGGAAGGGGGTGTAGCCCGTGCTGAGTACATGATCAGGGTAGGTTCAGAGGAGGAAGGGTACCCACTGCATGTGTCCGGGTATAACGGGGATGCCGGGGACGCTCTGGTGGTGCCTCAGTCTGATATGGCATCTTACCTGTCCCACAACGGGATGAAATTCAGCACCTTTGACAAGGACAATGACAAGTAGGAGGAGAATTGTGCAGAC
>QGHH01000214.1 GCA_003640645.1 Fredinandcohnia aciditolerans
GCGGGTGGGTGTGAGACCGGATCTATTCGGCCGCCTCGTCCGTCACCTCGAGCTTCATCTTGGCTGCGGGTTCGTGGCCGGGGTCGTCATGCAGCAGGAACCCACCCGACTGGCGTTGCCAAAGCTGGGCATAGAGCCCGCCTTTGGCAACCAGTTCGTCATGCGAACCTTCCTCGATGATACGGCCCTGGTCCATCACCACCAGCCGATCCATCGCTGCGATGGTCGACAGGCGGTGCGCGATGGCAATCACTGTCTTGCCCTGCATCAGCTTGTACAGGTTCTCCTGGATCGCCGCCTCGACCTCGGAATCGAGCGCGGAAGTCGCTTCGTCGAGGATCAGGATCGGCGCGTCCTTCAGCACCACCCGCGCGATGGCGATGCGCTGGCGCTGCCCGCCGGAGAGCTTCACCCCACGCTCGCCGACATGGGCATCGAAGCCGTATCGTCCCTCGCGGTCGACCAGGCCGGCGACGACATCGGCCACCTGGGCTGCATCCACCACCCGCGAGATGTCGGCATCCGTGGCGTCCTGGCGTCCGTATTTCAGGTTCTCGCGCACGGAGCGATGCAGCAGCGAGGTATCCTGGCTGACGAATCCGATCGCCGCACGGACGCTCTCCTGCGTCACGTCGCGCACATCCTGACCGTCGATCAGGACGCGGCCGTCCTGAACGTCGTAGAGACGCAGCAACAGGTTCACCAATGTCGATTTACCG
>QGHH01000215.1 GCA_003640645.1 Fredinandcohnia aciditolerans
GGCCGCCCGGGTCTAGGCCGCCGCGCGGGGGATCTGCGCCTCGGCCACCAGCCAGTCGCGCAGCTTGAGGATGCGCGGCAGCTTGGGAGTGTCGCCCCGCCACACCACGAAATAGCCGGCGCGGGCGTCCACCGATTCCGGGAAGGGACGGACGAGGCGGCCCGTGCGCAGGTCCTCCTCGACCAGGCCGCTGCGGGCCAGGGCCACGCCGACGCCGTGCAGGGCGGCGTCGACCAGCAGGGCGGAATCCTCGAAGATCAGGCCGCCCTGGGCCGGCGGGGCCTCGACGCCGACGCAGCGCATCCAGAGGCTCCACGGCCGGTCGTTCTGGCGCAGCAGCGGCGCCTTGAGCAGATCGGCCGGCTCGCGCAGCGGATAGCGGGCGAGGAACTCGGGGCTGCACACCGGAAACAGGCTGTCCATGAGCAGGGGCGTCGCCTCCAGCCCGGGCCAGTCGCCCGAGCCATGGCGCAGGCCGACGTCGACCCGCTCGGAGAAGAAGTCGACCATGCGGTCCTCGACGCGCAGGGTCAGGCGCTCGCCGCCGAGGTCGTCGGTCAACCGGGCCAGGCGGCGCGCCAGCCAGCGGGTGGCGAAATGCGACACCACGGTCAGGACCAGGGGGCCGCAGTCGGCGTCCGACCGCAGCTCGTCGACGCCCCGCTCCAGCACGGCCAGGGCCTCGCTCACCCGCGAGGCCAGCGCCGCGGCGACCGGG
>QGHH01000216.1 GCA_003640645.1 Fredinandcohnia aciditolerans
GGGGAGGTGGTGATAGGCGATGGAGGTTTCGTGTTTGCTCTGGAGAAGAGGGGGTATGTGAAGGCTGGACCATGGACTCCTGAGGCTGCTGTCACTCATCCTGAGGCTGTGCGACAGCTGCACAGGGAGTTCCTGAGGGCAGGTGCTAATGTCATGCAGACTTTCACATTCTACGCTAGTGATGACAAACTGGAGAACAGGGGTCAGAACTTGAAACTGACTGGAGTACAAATCAACGAGGCAGCCTGTGACCTGGCACGAGAAGTAGCTAATGAAGGAGATGCACTGGTAGCTGGTGGAGTGTGTCAGACTCCTTCCTACCTGAGTTGCAAGAGTGAGACAGAGGTGAAGGCTATCTTCAAGAAACAGCTGGATGTGTTCGTAAAGAAGAATGTGGATTTCATGATTGCTGAGTATTTTGAGCACGTTGAGGAGGCAGAGTGGGCCGTGCAGTTGCTGAAGACCAGTGGAAAGCCTGTGGCTGCTTGTCTGTGCATTGGACCAGAGGGAGACATGCATGGTGTCTCACCTGCAGAGTGTGGTGTCAGGCTGGTGAAGGCTGGTGCCCAGATCATTGGTGTCAACTGCCACTTTGACCCAATGACCTGCGTGGAAGCTGTAAAGAAGATGAAGGAGGGAGTGGAGAAGGCCGGGCTGAAGGTTCACTACATGGTGCAGCCCCTGGCATTCCACACCCCTGACTGCAACTGCCAGGGT
>QGHH01000217.1:0-262 GCA_003640645.1 Fredinandcohnia aciditolerans
GCGCTGCACTGAATCTGCTCGCTGCTCTCGCGGCTGCCACAACGGGGATCGTCCGTCCTTACGTGACTTCCGTCGTCGCCAATGCAGTCGACCCGTTCACCTCGAAACTGGTGGTGCAGGGTGTGACCCCACGCCGCCTCACCGACGCTGCTGACGCGATGGTGCAAGGCTATGCATCAGTGCTTTTCTGGGCCTATCTGGCGATCACGATCGCCGCACTCGTGCTTTTCCTTTTCAGCGGACAAACGGTCCGTGCAAAGAA
>QGHH01000217.1:277-717 GCA_003640645.1 Fredinandcohnia aciditolerans
CAAGGGCATCGGCCTCGTCGTCATCCTCGTCCTGGCGCCCATGGCCTTCGCCGCCGGTGTTGCCACGACCATTCGGGCCGCGGTCGCCGCCTACATCCTGGCGGCGCTGCTCGGCCTGGTCTGGGTTGGCCTGCTCAAGCTCGACTACAGCCGGCGCGCAAATTTCGTCTTCGTTGCGCTCACCGCACTGTTTGCTTGCACCGCGGCATGGTTCCTGCTGCAGCCGAGCGTCGACTATGTTCTGGTCGGCAAGCTGGACGGCAAGGTCGGCATTGTGTCCGGCACCCCGTCGGGCACGATCGGCGCCGTTCGCTACGGCCAGTTTCCCGGCGCGCCGGGCGACGAGGTGCCTTTGCGCACATTCAAGGGGCCGATGGAGGCCATAGCCGCACTCGAAAAGAAGGCTGATGTCAGCGCAGCATTGCTGCCCGTGGCAGCAG
>QGHH01000218.1 GCA_003640645.1 Fredinandcohnia aciditolerans
CTGACGACGGCGCGTTCCGCCCTGCGGCTGGCGGCACAACGGATCGAGCAATTGTCGGGCGTGGCCGGGCTGGACGCTGAGGCCGACACGCTGGCCGCGTGGCCCGACGCGCAGCAGGTCAAAGACGTTTCGGCCCGCTTGCTGGCGGAAGACGTCGGCGCCCAGGCATGGGACAGCGCGGCCGTGAAAATGGCCCAGGGCGATGTGGCCGTCATGCGGGCCCAGCTCGACGCCAAGTCGGCGCAACGTTGGCCGACGGCCTACCTGCGCGTCAACCGCCCATTGGGCGATGCCTATCCGGGCGCGCGCACCGACCGTGGCGTATCCGTGTTCGTGGGCCTGCGCTATACGCCGGGCGCAGGGTTCTCGACCGGTGTCGAGGCCGATGCCCTGCGCGAGCGCGTGTCGGCGGCAAGCATGGCCGTGGACGCGGCCTGGCTCGAACAGCGCGAGGCGATGCTCGGCGATATCGATCAGATCGCGGCGGCCGAGAATCAGTTGGCGGCGCTGGAGAGCGCCGTCACCGGCTCGCAGCACGTGCTCGACTCCTATTCCCGTCAGTTCACCGCCGGACGCAAGACCTGGATCGACCTGTTGAATGCCGTGCGGGAACTGGCGCAGAACCCGTACGCCCGGGCCGACTCGCAGGCCGCGCTGGCCGCGGCCGCCTATCGCCTGCAGGTGCGCCTGGGCGCGACGGAGCTGGCGCCGTGAGC
>QGHH01000219.1:0-290 GCA_003640645.1 Fredinandcohnia aciditolerans
CACGGTTGAGAGGACTGTAGATGATGGTCTGCACCCCTTCGTCGATGCAGAGCGGATGCATCTCGCGCTCTTCCTCGCGGTCGAGAAGATTGTAGCTATCCTGCATCGACACGAAGCGGGCCCAGCCGTTGGATTCCTGCAGGTGTAGCGCCTTGCCGAATTCCCAGGCCATCATGGACGATGCGCCGAGATAGCGGACCTTGCCGGCCTTAACGACATCGTTCAGGGCCTCGAGCGTTTCTTCCCAGGGGGTGGTCCTGTCACGACGATGGATTTGGTAGAGGTCGATA
>QGHH01000219.1:340-716 GCA_003640645.1 Fredinandcohnia aciditolerans
TCTGAGGCTCATATCGACTTCGGTCATGATCGCCTTGCGCGACAGCCCTATACTATTCGGTCCGTCGCGCATGGGCGCGCTGAGTTTGGTGGCGATCACAACGTTTTCGCGGTGCGCAAAGTCCTTCAGCGCCCGCCCGAGGATCTCCTCGCTGGACCCATTTGAATACAAATTGGCGGTGTCGAAGACATTGATGCCCGCTTCGAGTGCGTGGCGAACGAGACGTCGACTTGCTTCCTCGTCGAGCGACCACGAAGGGTAGCCTCGCGACGGGTCCCCGAACCCCCTACAGCCAATAGCGATAGGCGAAATATCGAGGCCCGTCCGGCCGAGCTTGGCATATTGCATGCCCGTCTCCACATACGCTATATTCGGA
>QGHH01000024.1 GCA_003640645.1 Fredinandcohnia aciditolerans
GCACGCCGCCAGCGTTCATCCTGAGCCAGGATCAAACTCTCCAATAAGAGTATTGATTGCTCAATAGTTTGTTACTTTTGAATTAAACATTGACGCTTGTATTGTGTTCAGTTTTCAAAGAACTTTTAACGCATCGCTCAGAAGCGACCTTTTTAATATAGCATGCTGACCATTCGAAGTCAACATTTTTTTAAAAACTTTTTTTGAAAATGTTTATCGTCAGCGACGACGTTTATTAATATATCATCGTCTGTTTCTCATGTCAACAATCTTTATAAAAAAATGATTAAATAATAAAAGAGGACCATATTGGCTTGATATAATCCTCTGCCCTTCAATCTAACCCTTTTTACTGTTTACTTTCTTTGTGCGAACATACCTACTGCACTCTGTTGGATCAGCAATTCTTTTAAATAAGCGAAATAAGATCTGATATCTTTCTTCCATTGCATGTTTTACTATATGGTCTATTCGTGCATCTTCTACATCAAACAATATTTCGTCCATCTCTCTTTTTAGAAGGTATTCCAATTCTTTGACTTCCACCTGATCAACTAATAATCCAATCATAGTTTCACCTCATGTTTGTTGTAATTCTAATTATTACCAGATTTAGTTATTTTATGAATTGATTTTCCGAAGATATTTACACATAAATTTGGCTGACAAGCATATTATTTAGACAGAAGATTCTTTGGACAAGGAGGATATATATGAATTTTTTCTACATCCTTAGTAGCAAGAGGATTAAGCAAACATTAATTATTCTTTTCGCTTCATTATTTACCGCCAGTATCTTTTATATAGAAAAAGGCAATATTGCTCCTGTTTTTTCAACCGAAAACGGCCCACGAGTGATTTATTCAGGAGAAAAAAGCGAAAAGACAGTTGCACTTACTTTTAATATTAGTTGGGGAGACACGAAGGCCTTACCGATTCTCGATACCTTAAAGAATTCAGGTGTAACAAATGCGACCTTCTTCCTATCCGCTTCGTGGGCTGAGCGCCACCCGCAGATAGTTGAACGGATTGTGAAAGACGGGCACCAGATTGGCATTAAAGGATATGATTATAAAAACTATACAGAATTAGAGGATGTCCAAATTAAAAAGGATGTCTATAAGGCCCAAGATGCATTTAAGAAAATGGGTGTCAAAACTATTTCCTTCTTTAGAACACCTGATGGAAATTTTGACTCTAGAGTAGTGAAGGTCTTGGATTCTCTTGGATATACTCTCATTCACTGGAGTATTGATTCAAATGATTGGAACAATCCAGGTGTAGCTAAAATAACAAGCAATGTTATAGACAAGGTAAAGAGCGGAGACATTATTTTATTCCACGCTTCAGATTCAGCTAAACAGACTGCGGAAGCACTTCCTGGAGTATTGAAAGGAATTAAAGGTAAAGGCCTGTCATTTGTAACAGTTAGTGACATGCTAAATAATGCGGATGTAAAAAGTGAAGTTGTCGAATGAAGTAGTAAAAAAGCTGATCCCATAGGGTCAGCTTTTTTGTTTTGTTAATTTTGGAAGTATCAATAATTGATACGCATTGCAAATTAAGAGAGGAAAAATCATTAGGTACAGCCAGCTTTCATCATTTGCTCTAATTGCTGGCACCCATTCAATCACAGTAACAACAAACATAAAGAATACAGCAGGAATGAATGCTTTACGATTGGTCTGTCTACTTTTAAAGTATGCAATGATTAATGAGAAAACTAATATACCGATTGGAACCCATACATAAGAGGAGATACTCTCACCCTCGGTTGCAAATACTTGAATACGGAAATAAATTAAGTCAAATAATACAAAAGCAATCAATACTACTTGAGCAGGATTCCATGCACCTTTAAACATCCCTTGTCCAAATCGATGAACTGATAAATAGGCAAAGAAACCCATTTGGCTAATAATACTAAAAGTAAATCCAACTCCGACGAGCCAAAATGCAACCATAAGTATTTCGACGTAATCCGAAGCTATAAATAAATCTTTATATTCACTCCATTTAACAGCAAATCCAGTAATGACTCCACTAATGGCGCCTACTAGTAAGGTAGATAGAAATAACCTTACCCAATTTCGACTTTTCACGACAAAATCCCCCACTCTTTATATTCAAATATGATTGTACCAAAATGTCGGGGATAAATGCCAGTTTCTCACCATCCAATCAGTGAATATTTTTTAACAAAAAAAAGCATATTAACAACTAAGGATCCCTTATGAAAGGAGCTTTATAAATGAGAAAATGGATGTCGCTCCTCCTCATTTTTAGTTTTCTATTAGTAATAGTTGGGTGTGCCCCAGCAAATGTCGAACAAAATCGAATGGATTATGAAGAAACGAAAAAAATGGTTGTCGATATATTGAAAACCGATGACGGTAAAAAGGCAGTTGAAGAACTCATGCGAGATGAAAGAATAAAACAGCATCTCGTCATGGACCAAGTCGTTGTTAAAGATGCCATCCGTGAAACCCTTACCTCTGA
Organism: Fredinandcohnia aciditolerans; assembly: GCA_003640645.1. Taxonomy (GTDB): domain Bacteria; phylum Bacillota; class Bacilli; order Bacillales; family Bacillaceae_L; genus Ferdinandcohnia; species Ferdinandcohnia aciditolerans. The sequence goes on from QGHH01000024.1 coordinate 2,500, forward strand.
CAACGGGGTTGAGTTTTGGAAAAAGACGTTTGAGGATACCAAGTTTGTAGAAGACTTTGCAAAGAGTATGCAAACGGAGCACGAAAAGCTCATTAAGGACTTAATGAAGGATCCCGACTATCAAAAAATGATGATGGACATCTTGAAAAATCCTGAGATGGAAGAACAATTCATGGATGTTCTGAAAAGCCAAGAATACAGAAAACATCTTCAAACAGTCATCAGTGAAACACTTGAAAGTCCGTTATATAAAGCTAAAATTGAAGATATTCTCATTAAAGCAGCTGAGGATATGCAAAAAGAAGAAAAAGCGAAAAAAGATGAAGGAGAAGGAACAGGAAATAGCTAACCCTCCTTCCTATATAAAAGAACCTCCTGAAACTCAGGAGGTTCTTTTTAAATTAAATAGCATTAATTACTCGTTTTGCAATTTCGTTATAGATCTTTCCAGTTGGGTGACTTTCGTCGTAAACAGATGGAGCAAAGTCCTCATCATTCCAATCGGGCTGACCTAATGGAATTTTTCCTAGCAAGGATGTTTGAAGCTCTTCCGCAAGTTTCTCTCCGCCGCCTTTACCAAACACATATTCCTTTTCTCCTGTTACTTTACTTTCAAAATAAGACATATTTTCAATAACACCAAGTACTTCGTGTTCTGTACGTAAAGCCATTGCACCCGCTCTGGCAGCTACAAATGCCGCTGTAGGATGTGGTGTTGTTACTATAATTTCTTTACAATGAGGAAGCATAGTATGAACATCTAGTGCTACATCACCTGTACCAGGCGGTAAGTCTAGAACTAAGTAATCTAGATCTCCCCATTCAACTTCATTAAAGAAGTTATTTAACATTTTTCCGAGCATTGGACCACGCCAAATAACGGGTGAATTGTCTTCCACAAAGAAGCCCATTGAAATGACTTTAACCCCTTTTCTTTCAACAGGGATGATCTTTTCGCCACGAACGACAGGGCGCTTTGTAATTCCCATCATGTCGGGAACACTGAATCCGTATATATCTGCATCAATAATACCGACCTTTTTACCAAGTCTAGCTAAAGACACAGCTAAGTTTACAGAAACGGTAGATTTACCAACACCACCCTTACCACTTGCTACCGCAATAAAGGTCGTTTGATTTACTGGAGATAATAAAGGAGCTGATTCTTCCGCTGATTCAGTCTTAAATTTCGCGAGTTCCTCTGGTGATAAGTCAGTAAATCGAAGACCTACAGATTCTGCTCCCGCTTGTTTCAAGGCATTTACAATTGTAGATTGAAGCTGTAGTTGCTCACCAGTACCAGTCTTTGATAAAGCGATTTTTACGCTAACATGTTTCTTTTCTTCTTTTATTTTAACTTCTTTGATTGCATTCGTTTCCTCGAATGTTCTATGTAAGAATGGATCTTGCAATTGATTTAATACTTCCTTCACTTGTTGCTCAGTTAACATAACAAACACCACCTAATTCCTGTATTCGGTTTCACACAACCCCATTATACCATACCTGTCCTAAATTACAGTGTGAGGAGTGTCATAGCTACATAAAAAAACCACCTTCTTATTCAGGTGGATTTGATTCATTGGAGAAATAGCGGTTGATTCCTGTGTAAATGGAGGCTGCGACCTTGTCTTGGTATTTATCTTGAACTAGTAGGGCTTTTTCATCCGGATTTGAAAGGAAACCTACCTCTACAAGTGCTCCAGGTTTTTTCGCACTTTTTAATAAGTAAACACCATTGATCGCTTTGGCTTGTCGTGTTGTATTTCCGAGATTGTTTCGAAGCTCGTCTTGAATAAACTTGGCTACTGCCTCATTTTCCTTGTAAGTACTAAAATAAAAGGTTTGTGCACCTCTCCATCGAGGAGATGGAATGGCATTTAAATGAATACTTATAAATAAATCCGCACCTGATTCATTGATGATTTGAACTCGTTTCTTCAAGTCCTCAGTCTTCCGTTTACTGTATCCTCTCATTCCATCAGGGGCTAAATCTGTATCTTCTTCCCGTATCATTTGTACAAAAGCACCCTGTTGCTGTAAGTAGTCACGGAGCTTCTTTGAGATTTCGAGGGCAATGTCTTTTTCTTGCACGTCCCCATTATCGGCACCCCCATCTGGGCCACCGTGACCAGGGTCAATTATAATTACCTTCCCTGATAAGGGTAGACTCCACGGATCCCAAACATCTTTGTCCATATATCGATATTGTATAAATAAAAATAAAACAACAGCTCCCAGTAGGATACCAGCAATTTTAAGTTTCTTATTCATCATTTACCTCCTGCATGTCCCTAAGTTAAATATATGGGACAAGGAGAGTATATATGATTAAAAATTCTAATGCAATTTTAGCCGGTATCTTTTTTCTCCTTTCTGAAAACCTTCCGTCCACCAATAGGTTACATAGTATTCGCATGCATAGTAAAGTGACTCATTGACGAAGCCTTGGTCGCCAATATGCCCCCAATAGCAAATGAACTCATATAACGCATCAATTAGATTCTTTTCAAATCGGTAGCAGCGCATCCGCACTTCTTCTACTGATTCTCCATAGTAACCAAATTTGCTATATTTAGCTCCTAATAAATATGCTTCTATTGCAACATCAATACAGCCTTCTTCAATGGCACTGCCGAGTATAGAATCCATTCTAAAAAAGCTACTAAATGAGTCGACGACATTCTTCTTTAAGTCTTCTAATGAAAGCTCACGTAACATTTTCCGTTCATACTTGATCTGCTTCTCTTTCCGCTTTTCCTTGAAGGTTGTAATTACATTCATCGTATAAGAAACCCCCTTTGACAGATAGTTTCCTACCGCACCCGCGTAAACATGCGCCAAACACAAACTACCTTAACTTCCAAAATAAACTATGCATACTCAAGAAAAGCACAGCTCGATTAATGGCGACAAACATATTACGAGCGCTTACAGAAGGTGCGCCTTTCAAAAAAAACGATGGTACTTGCAGTTAGATATGTTTAAGGCCCTCAATCTTAAGATCTGAGAGCCTTCACTTCTATATATCGGATGTATTAAGACTATCTTGCCCTTCCAATGATGGACTTTCTTTTTGTTTTCCAACAAGTCTCGCTACTTGCCAGCCAATGACCATATGGACTACCCCCATTATGAAAAACAGTAAGTAGTCCCCGATTGGTTCCGGAAGTAAAAGATCTACAACCAACCACATACCTGCAGAAGAAGCACCAATAAAAGCACCTAGCATTGATTTCTGGATTCGACTCATTCTCCACCTACCCTTTCAATTTGCGTACATTCTTAACTAATCTTATGTAGCCAGGTTGCTCGAAATAACCTGAATTTTGATGAAAGGTTGTCCAATATAGGCATTATTTCTCCTATCCTCAATTGAATAAGGATTATCTCATCCAAAAGTCGTAGAAAAGTTCAAGCTTTTTTACGAAGAAGGATTTTTCAGAAATCGGTATGCTTAAACCATCGATAGCTAAAAGGAGAGATAAAAGATGAAAAATAAAGTTGTAATGATTACTGGTGCTTCAAAGGGTTTAGGGAGAGCACTTACATTAGCTTTTGCCAAGGAAGGAGCAAAACTTTCAATTTGTGCGAGGTCAGAAAGTGATCTATTAAAAGTCAAGCAAGAAGCAGAGAGTTTAGGGGCAAAAGTAGTTGCAGTTACCGCTGATGTTTCCCGCTCCCGAGATGTAGATCGATTCGTTTCAGTTACCGAGGCTGCTTATGGACAGATTGATGTTTTGATTAACAATGCTTCTATGTTAGGCCCGAGCCCAATGCCACTACTCCTTGATTATCCTGAAGAAGACTTTGCTGAAGTATTAAGAGTAAATGCAGTATCAACTTTTCTAGTTACAAAAAGGGTTTCCTTAAGTATGCTTGAACGGAATCAAGGTTCCATTATCAATGTTACTTCAGAGGCTGGTCACATTGGTTATGCAGGCTGGGGAGCGTATGGTGTTTCAAAATTCGCTGTAGAAGGTATTACCCAAACATGGGCCAATGAATTTAGTGAGACTGGAATTCGGATTAATATGGTCGACCCTGGCGAAATGGACACTGACATGCACAAACTCGCTGTTCCAGATTGCGATTATCCGTTAGCAAAGCCTGAAGAAGTCGTTGATATATTCTTATATTTAGCATCTGATCGAGCAAAAAGCATTAATGGCGAACGATTCTCAGCCCAATCTGAGGAGGAGGTGTAGGACATGGTAGACAACACTCTAGATTTTTACCTTCCAAATGAATTAAATGCATCCCTTCCACCTGAAGAGCGTGGCATCAGAAGAGATCACGTCCGGATGATGGCGCTTGACCGGAATTACGGTAAGATCCAACATGACCTTTTCTTCAATTTACCTGAATATTTACAGCCAGGAGACCTTGTTATTTTAAATAATAGCCGCACCATACCAGCAGTTTTCCAAACAAAGAACCTAAGTAACGTGAAAATGGGAGCTAACGTCGAAGTTCGGCTGGCCAGACGAATTACTGAAGATACATGGGAGGCACTCATTGTTCAGGATTATACAAAGATTGGTGACATCTTTATATTTGCACCTGAGCTCTCGGCAAAGGTAATTGGTCTAAAGGAGAATACTCCACTAGCAATATTAAAGTTTGAGAAGAAAGGTTCCGACCTATTAAACATGTTCTATAGCCTCGGAGAACCTGTTCGTTACGAATATATCAATCACCCCTGGGATTTGGACTATTATCAAACGGTTTTCGCAAGCCATCCCGGCTCGGTCGAGATGCCCTCAGCTGGTAGAGCCTTTAGCTGGAAACTGTTATTTACACTAATGCAAAAAGGAATTCAGGTTGATTTTATTCAACTTCATACTGGGCTCAGTTATTTGCTTGATGACAAGTGGCACCAATCTCCAGAAGAGAATGAAGAGGAATACCATATATCTGAACAAACCCAACAAAAGATTATTGATACAAAAACTGCTGGTAAAAGAGTTATAGCCGTTGGTACAACCGTAGTTAGAGCACTTGAGACGTATGCAATATCGGGTGCACTTTCAGGGGTAACAAATTTATATATCAATGAACACTTTCCTCTAAGTATCGCTGATGGCATCATAACGGGGTTGCATGAGCCAGAGGCTAGCCATCTTGATATGTTAACTGCCTTTATTTCTAAACAGCATCTTCTCCAGGCTTACGACCATGCCATTGATGCCGGTTATTTATGGCATGAATTCGGTGATATGAATCTGATTATATAAATGGAGGTTTAGCCATGAAACTTCATCATATTGGCATTAATGTCAGTCATCTTCAAAAATCAATTGTATTTTATAAAAGCCAATTTGGTTTTGAGGAAGAATCACATTTTATATTCATGGAAGAAGAAATTGTATTTTTAACTTTAGGTGACTTTCGACTTGAGTTAGTCTCTAGTAATGAAAAAAATCAGTTAAACACTCATATCTGTTTTGAGGTCAATAATTTGACTGATGTATTGGCCAAATCTAAAACACTTCGTAAAATGGAAGGACCCTATGAACTTGATAATGGGTGGCAAACAGTCTTCTATGAAGGTCCTAATCAAGAAATAGTAGAATTATTGCAGGTTTCGAGTGCTAACAGTAAACTTATTAGATAAACCGGAGTCTGAAAATTGGAAATACGATATAATGGAAGCAGATACTTCGTGGCGGAGGGAGAAACAATGTCTGGTAAGGATAGATATCAACAACTCTACATTTTAAAAGAGATAGCTGAGCTTTTAAACGAAGGAACAGATACAACAGACGCATTGAAGGTTGTCTTGAAAAAACTTCTTCAAGTAACTGGCCTTCATACAGGTTGGATATTTTTAATAGATGACGATGGCACACATCATCTTATTGCTGATGAAGCCCTGCCGCCCGCTTTAGCCATTGATCATAAGCGACGCATGTGCCATGGTAAGTGCTGGTGTGTAAACAAGTACAATAATCAACAACTCAATAAAGCAACGAATATTATCGAATGTAAACGAATTGAAGATGCTCTTGATGAAGAAGCCGGAGAAACAGGTGGTCTGACTCATCACGCCACCGTCCCGCTCCGTGCTGGCCAAGAAAGGTTTGGGATCTTAAATGTAGGAGCCCCAAACAAAACAAATTTCGAGAAAAATGAACTCGCACTGCTAGAAGCTGTAGCCTACCAAATCGGAACTGCCTTAAAAAGAATTAAACTTACCCAACGTGAGCAGAATACAGCACTCGTTGCTGAGAGAAACCGTTTGGCAAGGGACCTTCACGACTCAGTAAATCAACTCCTCTTTTCATTAAGCCTTACCGCAAGGGCTGGGGTTGAGTTGACAGAAATCAAAGAAGTCAAGCAAACGTTTACCTATATACAAGATATGGCCCAAGAGGCACTAGGTGAAATGAGAGCATTAATCTGGCAGCTACGTCCAGAAGGACTTGAAAATGGTCTCGTTAGCGCCTTACGAAGCTATGCTGAGATGTTAGGACTTTCTATCAAAACAAAGCTGACAGGTGCAGCTAACCTATCCGGAAAAGTAGAGGAATCCTTGTGGCGTATTGGGCAGGAGGCTCTGGCCAATTGTAAAAAACATTCACAGACAACTGAAGTAGAATTAGAATTACAAGCTTCTGAAGCTGTTGTAAAAATGAACATTAGGGATAAGGGATGCGGCTTCCACTATGAGGCAGACCGCGAAATACTCTCGTTGGGGTTACGAAATATGAAAACAAGGACGGAAAGCTTAAACGGGACTTTTTCTTTACAAAGTAAGCCGGGAATTGGAACAGAAATACAGGTCCAGATCCCGTTTTAGGGGGATAAGTAAATGAGTATACGAATATTAGTAGTAGACGACCATCATGTCGTCAGGCGTGGCCTCGTTTTTTTCCTCCGTACACAAAGAGATATGATGATTGTCGGAGAAGCAGCAAATGGGAAAGAGGCCATTAAACAAGCGAAATTATTAAAACCAGAATTAATTCTCATGGACTTAGTTATGCCTGAGATGGACGGTATTCAGGCAACGAGAGTAATCAAAAAGGAACAACCTGAAATCAAAATCATGATGTTGACTAGTTTTTCTGATCAAGACCACGTCATACCTGCCCTGGAAGCTGGAGCGTCTGGGTATCAATTAAAAGATATTGAGCCCGATGAGCTAATTTCTTCAATTAAAAGAATCATGAGTGGTGAAAATCAGCTTCATCCAAAAGCAACCTCACACCTCCTGGCCAATTTATCCTCAAACAGGAACCAGGGGAAACATGTATTTGAGGAATTAACAAAGAGGGAAATAGATGTGTTAAAGGAAATTGCCAAAGGAAAAAGCAATAAAGAAATCGCAAGCTCCTTATTCATCACTGAAAAAACAGTCAAAACCCATGTTTCAAACCTATTGGCAAAACTCGAATTAGCTGACCGGACACAAGCAGCCCTTTTTGCAGTTAAAAATCAGATAGTCGACTAAAGCAGAAGAAATTTTTAACTACTCAAAAAAGACTCCCAACCGATTGTTGAGAGTCCTTCATTATAAACAAAAGATTAAATTATGACATTATCGCAGGACGTCTGATTATTTCCCCTTTAACCTTGGGGTGTTCTTAAGTTCCTGAATCGTTGCCGCACCGATTCCAAACATTGACATTCGAAGTTCCATTTCTCGAATTTTCATTACTTCAACTACATCTTCCACGCTCTGGGTCGCTTCTTTCAGGATAGATCGTCCGAATCCGACAAGATCGGCCCCCAATGCGATGACTTTTGCACCATCTAGACCCGTCTGCATTCCACCACTAGCTATCAATGGACGTTCTCCGATTTCACCTCGAACCATTCTTATTGATTCCACCGTTGGAATCCCCCATTCGCTGAATGCCTCCGCAGCAACCCGCCGAATTGAGTCATTAGACCTGAATTTTTCAACCTGGCTCCAAGAAGTCCCACCGGCTCCTGCAACATCAATAAACGCAACTCCTGCATCAACTAACTTTCTAGCCGTTTGATCATCAATTCCCCATCCGACTTCTTTGACCCCGACGGGAACCTCCAGTGTTTTGCATAGTTGTTCAATCTTCTTTAATAACCCTTTAAAATTCGTATCTCCATTATCTTGAATTACTTCCTGGATACTGTTCAAATGAAGAACGAGCATATCCGCATCGGTAATCTTTATAATTCTCCTGCATTCCTCGACTCCATATCCGAAATTTAGCTGAACAGCTCCTAAGTTAGCTATGATTGGGACGCTTGGTGCATACTTCCTTACCTGAAAAGAGGAAGCATGTCCGTCACTGTCAAGCAGCGCCCGGGTTGATCCGAGTGCCAGAGCCCAACCCCTTTCCTCAGCAGCTATAGCCAAGTTTCGGTTAATCGCCTCCGCAAGGCCTGTCCCACCCGTCATCGAACTGATGAGAAACGGAGTTTGGCATTCAAAACCAAGGAATGTGGTTTTAATAGAGATTTCATCAAAATCAATTTCAGGAAGTGCATTATGAACGAACACAAGCTTCTCTAATCCAGTTGAAATTGAATCCCCCGTAACCTTCTCGTTAAGAGTAATTTGAATATGTTGAGATTTTCTTTCCTCAATTGAGTTGGACATCACCAACACCTGCCCTTATTCTAAATTCAAAATGATCACACATTCATGTTACGCCACAGCAAACACAATCTTTAGTCTAAATGACATTTTCCTATTTGGTCTGTACTTCTTCCACTGTTTGCTCTACTTCAGCACGCGTCATTTTCTCCCGACCATCCTTCAATGCTTGTAACGTTTTGTGTGCCAGAGCAAGAGGTAGACGACAAAACAAAATAATGCTTTTCCTTTTAAGAGATTTCATATACAAATCTGCTTTTGCCAAGTTTTCCTCAGCGTATTCGAATAAGTCCGCACGATTCCATCCGTCAGGCACAAAGCTTACACCACGTTCGTCCAAATCTTCCTTCTGATTGCGCAAGATGTTTACAGCCTGAAGTCCACGACCATAACCAATCGCTAGTTCCCGATTGGTTTTTTCTCCTCCGTAATGCTCCCAAAGATCTGATAGCATCACTCCAACAAGTCCTGCAACGTAATATGTATAGTCATCCAAATCTTCACGTGTACGAATACTCCAATTTGCTTTTGACCATTTTGCCATTCCTAATGCCATCTCACTAGCAGCGTTGGTAACTATCGTTAAAGCATCCTTTGGACATGCCTGTAACCACTCTTCTAAACGAATTGTCACTTCAGGCATTTTATCTCTTATTGGTCCAAGTATTCTTAGATATTCTTCATTATCAAATGATTGTTTAAATAATTCGCTTAACTTTGCTAAAACTGTATATTTCACATCATTGTCTATCTCTTCATGGTCTTCGATTTCATCAATCGCACGAAATACTAAATAAGCAGATGCAACCGAATACTTCAACTCTTTTTGCAAAAAAGTAATCGGAATATAAAATGTACGACTCGTCTCTTTTAGCATACGCATCGCATCTTTAGGAAACCCACTCATTTTTCAAACCTCCTATTTACAAGCCTTTAACATTCATTATACATAACATTCTTGAAAGTTGGTCATTGTAAGAACTACCAAATTAAAAAGCGAGACTTTTTTTGACTAGTGACCTTCTTTGCTTTTTTCACTTTAACTTGCGTATTCGTATTAATCATCATCGCTAATCTAATAAGTATAATTGTATTATTCCCCTATATCATGACTTTTTTGTTCCAAAATTAGTTGAACGTCGCATGCCTTATTATAACCGATCTGATAGAGTACTTAGTAAGCTTCATGCTGATTTCCGCTGATTTGGACACAACTTGATGAAATACTGGGGTTCGTGTCCGAATAACACTTGATTCAGACTCTTCCTCTAAAAAAAGCCTAGCCCTGTGTCCGAATTCGTATTTGATTCGGACTCTTCCTCAAAAATAGCCTTGCGCTCTGTCCGAATTCGTTTTTGATTTGGACTCTTCCTCAAAAATAGCCTAGCGCTCTGTCCGAATTCGTATTTGATTTGGACTCTTCCTCAAAAATAGCCTAGCGCTCTGTCCGAATTCGTTTTTGATTTGGACACAACTTGATGAAACCTTGAAGTTCGTGTCCAAATTCACCCTTGATTCGGACTCATCCTCAAAAATAGCCTTGCGCTCTGTCCGAATTCGTGCTTGATTCGGACACAGCTTGATGAAACCTTGAGGTTCGTGTCCAAATACACTCTTGATTCGGACTCATCCTCAAAAATAGCCTAGCGCTCTGTCCGAATTCGTTTTTGATTTGGACACAACCTGATGAAACCTTGAAGTTCGTGTCCAAATTCACCCTTGATTCGGACTCATCCTCAAAAATAGCCTAGCTCTCTGTCCGAATTCGTGCTTGATTCGGACACAGCTTGATGAAACCTTGAGGTTCGTGTCCAAATACACTCTTGATTCGGACTCATCCTCAAAAATAGCCTAGCTCTCTGTCCGAATTCGTGCTTGATTCGGACACAGCTTGATGAAACCTTGAAGTTCGTGTCCAAATTCACCCTTGTTTCGGACTCTTCCTCAAAAATAGCCTAGCGCTCTGTCCGAATTCGTTTTTGATTCGGACACAGCTTGATGAAACCCTTGAGGTTCGTGTCCTAATACACCCTTGATTCAGACTCATCCTCAACAATATACAAAGGCTTTGTCTGAATTCACACCTGATTCAGATACCGCTTATGAAATAATGGGATTCGTGTCTAAATACCACCATAATTCGGACTCATTCACAAAACTAATCGGCCTCTATGTCCCATTTCGGAACTTGATTCGGATAACCGAATTAAATTGAACTCTTTATACACTTCATTAAATCAATGCACAAAAAAGACCCTTTCCACAAGAGTGAAAAGAGTCTTGAAACGCAAAAATTAACGTTTTGAGAACTGAGGTGCACGACGAGCGCCTTTAAGACCGTATTTTTTACGTTCTTTCATACGCGGATCACGTGTTAATAGTCCTGCAGATTTTAATGCTGGACGGAATTCAGGATCAGCTTGTAGCAATGCACGAGCGATACCGTGACGGATAGCGCCAGCTTGACCAGTGTATCCTCCGCCATTAACGTTAACAAGAACGTCATAATTACCTAAAGTTTCAGTAGCGTTTAGAGGTTGTTTTACAACTTCTCTTAAAGCTTCGAATGGAATATAGTCTGCAATGTCACGACCGTTGATTACGATACGTCCGTCGCCAGGAACTAAACGTACACGTGCAACGGAGCTTTTACGACGACCAGTGCCATAATATTGTACCTGTGCCAAATTAATACCCTCCTTATTAATTAACCGCGAAGTTCGTAAACTTCAGGTTGTTGTGCTTGATGTGGATGTTCGCTTCCAGCATAAACGTGCAATTTCTTACCCATTTGACGACCAAGTGAACCTTTTGGAAGCATTCCTTTGATTGCAAGTTCAAGCATTTTTGTTGGATAGTTTGTACGCATTTCTAATGCCGTTCTTGATTTTAAACCACCTGGGAATTGACTATGACGGTAGTAAATCTTGTCATTTAATTTATTACCAGTTAATTCGATTTTTTCAGCATTGATGATGATTACATTATCACCAGTGTCAACATGTGGTGTGTAAGTTGGTTTGTGTTTTCCACGAAGTAATGTTGCAACTTCAGTTGATAAACGACCTAAAGTTTTGCCTGCAGCATCTACAACATACCATTTGCGCTCTATATTGCTAGCATTAGCCATAAATGTTGTACGCATGAATTTCCCTCCTAATTTCACTAACGTTTCATTTTGTATTTAATCACGATTAAAGTTCCGGGGCTTTAACGTGGTGTTTAAATATCATACTAAAATATAATATAACTTTCAGGATGTAATGTCAAGAAAATGTTACACCAGGATTAGTTGTTATAACGCATGTTCAAAAAGTCAGCCAAAAATGACACATCGAATTTCTGTCTCATTACACGAGTACGTCGTGAATAACTAGGTTATGCGCTTGTGTCTACTAGTTAATTCTAGAAGTCAATTCCTCAGCGCAAGGCTGCAAGAGGGCTAACTCAAGCAGTTTCCTCGTTCCGGTACTCAAAGCTACACCGCCTTGAATTTTCGACGCACAGGACGTGGCGCTTTTGTCGACGCGGTCCTTTTTACCTTCCTATTGAACTTTCAATTATAACGGATCTTTCAGCTTCCTATACCCTTCCACTCTTCGTAGTAAACCTGCCAAAGGTATAATCCTTGACCTGGCGCGGTCTTTCCTGCAAGCGATCTGTCTTTTCCGGAAAGAATGGCTTCCATCATACTTGGGTCTTTTTGGCCACTTCCGACTTCTAGTAACGTACCTACTAATATTCTTACCATATTATATAAGAACCCATTTCCTATAAACGAGAAAATAAGTTCATCTTCATATCCTTCAATATTAATCTCGTATATGGTTCGAACTTTATCTTGTACTTCCGTTTTTGAAGCACAGAAACTCGTAAAATCATGGGTGCCTAATAATCGTAACGACGCTTCTCTCATTGCATAAAGATCTATTGGAAAAGTATAATGATAAGTAAAATTACGTTTAAAAACGCAAGGCTCTTCACTCATCAACAATCGATACCGATATTCCTTCGCCTTCACATCAAAACGTGCATGAAAGTCAGGATCAACTTCCTCAACAGAACGAACTCGGATGTCTTCAGGGAGCATCGAATTTAGGGCTCGTTTCCACCCCTCGACTGGAATAGATAATGGTGAATCAAAATGAACAACCTGTCCACGGGCATGTACAGTTGCATCTGTTCGACCAGAAGCTACTGTTTTCACCTGTTCTCCTTTATGCATTTTCTGTAAAGCAAGTTCAAATGCAGATTGCACTGTTCGTTTATTCGGTTGTACCTGATACCCTGAAAAATGGGTTCCATCATAGGATATGATGCATTTGTACCTTCTCATTTTTCTCCTCATTATCCTCGTAGTAAAAATAGTACCACTGCCATTGCTAATAGTAAGACTAACATAAGTGTATCAAGGCTACGCCACTGTAGCACACGTAATTTAGTACGTCCTTCTCCACCACGATAACCCCTTGCTTCCATCGCAATAGCCAGTTCTTCTGCCCGTTTAAATGAACTTATAAACAACGGAATTAATAAAGGAACAACCGCCTTCATGCGATCTTTTATCGGTCCACTCGTAAATTCGACTCCTCTTGCAGCTTGTGCCTTCATTATTTTCTCTGTTTCTTGCATTAATGTCGGAATAAATCGAAGTGAAATCGACATCATTAACGCAAGCTCATGTGTTGGGAGACCGATTTTTTTAAATGGAGCTAATAAGCTTTCCATGCCATCAGTGATTTCAATCGGAGTACTTGTTAATGTTAATATTGTAGTCATAATAATTAAATATAATAGCCGTAACGAAATAAAAATCCCTTGTGTTACGCCACCTTCGTAAATTTGTAGCCAACCAAAGTCGACTAACAAGTCTCCTTCTTTGGTTAAAAAAATATGAAGGATAAATGTAAAGAGAATAACCCACAAAATTGGTTTTAATCCCGACAAAATGTAGCGTAATTGAACCTTTGTTAGTAAGACAATTCCTAAGGTATAAATCCCTAATAGTGCATAGGTAAGAACTGAATTAGCTAAAAAAACGATAAACACATAGAAAAAAATTAATAATAGCTTTGCTCTAGGATCCATTTGGTGAATTAGAGAATGACCAGGTATATATCGACCTATAATAATGTTCATTTCGGTACCCCCTTTTCGTTAAGGGCATTTCCTACATATTGAACAATTTCATCCACCGACAGACTAGCAGACCGTGGAATCTCAATTCCTAACTTTTCTTCGAGCAGTCCTTTTAATCTAACTGCCTCAGGGACATCCAAACCTAAATGAAGAACTTGTTCAGGTTTTGAGAATATCTCTACAGGACTTCCTTGAAATTTTATCGTTCCTTTTTCCATGACAAGTATTTGATCAGCGTAACGGGAGGCATCCTCCATACTATGGGTTACAAGGATTGTTGTCAGACCGTTTTCTTTATGGAGTTTGTAAAACATCTCCATAATTTCAAACCTTCCCCTAGGGTCTAGCCCTGCAGTAGGCTCGTCCAAGACTAAAACCTGTGGGTTCATCGCCAAAATTCCTGCAATCGCAACCCGCCGCATTTGACCTCCACTTAAATCAAAAGGTGACTTCGTTAAGTATTCAACAGAAAGTCCGACCATTTTTATGGTTTGTCTAGCTCTTTCCTTAGCTTCCTCTAATGGAACCCCAAAATTTAGCGGTCCAAAACAAATATCCTTCTCGACCGTTTCCTCAAAAAGTTGATGTTCGGGAAATTGGAATACAACCCCAACATTCTTTCGTAAAGACTTAAGGTTTTTTTCTTTTTGTTTGGAACTAATTGTTCGTTCTCCAATGGTGATTGATCCTGAGGTTGGCTGCAAGAGTCCATTTAAATGCTGGAGGATGGTTGATTTTCCAGAACCCGTATGACCAATTATAGCGGTATATGAACCAGATTTAATATGCGCATTAACATCATATAAGGCTAGTCTTTCAAATGGTGAACGAATCTGATAGCGATGTTCTAAATTTTCGATTGTAATGTCCATAACTCATCCACCAAGCCTTCTTCTGTTATATGATTCTTAGAGAGAGGAACACCGATTGCTCGTAGTTTTTTAGATACTTTTACAGAAAAGGGTAAATCCAAACCAATTTCTACAAGCTTATCATCTAACGCAAAAATCTCCTCGGGTTTTCCTTCTGCAAACAATTGCCCCTGGTTCATTACAATAATTCGATCGGCTCTTGCTGCCTCCTCTAAGTCATGGGTAATTGACATAACCGTAATCTGACTTTCATTTTTAATTTCTCTTATCGTTTCTAGAACCTCAGCGCGACCGATTGGATCTAACATAGAAGTAGCCTCATCCAAGATGATTAAATCCGGTTGAACAGCAAGAACACCAGCAATTGCAACTCTCTGTTTTTGCCCACCTGAGAGCTGGTGCGGTTCATGTTCTAGAAAATCCCTCATTTTAACCATATCGATAACTCTTTCAATTCGTGAAGCCATTGTTTCGCGTGAGATCCCGTTGTTTTCCATTCCAAAAGCAATATCATCTTGTACAGTTGTTCCAACGAACTGATTATCTGGATTTTGAAACACCATCCCAATCTTCCTTCGAATATCCCAAATTGAATCTTCATTTAGCTGTACTCCTTCAATTGTTACTGCACCGGTTTGAGGTAACAATAACCCATTGAGAATACGTGCTAGGGTTGATTTTCCAGAACCATTATGACCTACAATCGCAAGCCACTCTCCTTTTTGAACAGAGAATGATAGATTTTCTAGTGCGGGACTTGCATTTTCTGCATATTGATAGCTTATCTGGTCAACGACTAAAAGCTTCTCGCTCATTCTCATCCCCCTCTACCTTCTTATCAAATACGCCAAGGCGAATTTTCACTAAAACTTCTTGATCTAGCTCGAAAACACTCATTTATATTAACCAAATGGCTAAATAAAATTATTTCCATAGAAATAATACTATTTCTTAATCCAACTTACTACCTTAAAAATTATTCGTTTCTTCCTTATCTGTCAAGGAAATTAGAACGCATTATTCCTATCTTTTAGGAAAAGCGCTATACATTGTACTCGTTCAAAAAGGATTGTAGTATACTATTTATAGATAATTCTATCTTTTTCGAAAAATAATGAATGTAAAATAAAAAGGGCTTAGACCAGTTTGAAAAACTGTCCCGCCCTTAAAAGAAAATAAAATTAAACTAATTCAATGATAACCATTGGAGCACCGTCACCACGACGAGGTCCGATTTTCATGATACGAGTGTATCCACCTTGACGCTCTTCATAACGAGTTGCAATGTCACTGAATAATTTTTGTAACGCATCTTGACCAGTCTCTTCGTTTGCTACTTCATTACGGATGTAAGATGCAGCTTGACGACGAGCGTGAAGGTCACCACGCTTACCTAATGTAATCATTTTTTCTACAACTGATTTTAATTCCTTCGCGCGAGCTTCAGTTGTTTCGATACGCTCGTTGATGATTAAGTCAGTAGTAAGGTCACGTAATAACGCCTTACGTTGCGCGCTTGTACGTCCTAGTTTTTGGTATGACATGAGGTATTCCCTCCTTTGTTGAATTATTATGAAAGACAAAGCATTAGATAACTAGGCTCTTGTAACAATAGACTATCGTGATGAGAAAGATGCCTCTAATTCGCATAATTCAAACCGAGTCAGTCATCTTTACGTAAGCCTAAACCAAGCTCTTCTAGTTTAGCCTTAACTTCTTCTAAAGATTTACGACCAAGGTTACGTACCTTCATCATATCTTCTTCAGTTTTATGAGCAAGCTCTTGAACCGTATTAATTCCTGCTCTCTTTAAGCAGTTATATGAACGAACTGAGAGATCCAATTCTTCAATTGTCATCTCGAGGACTTTCTCTTTTTGATCCTCTTCTTTTTCAACCATAATTTCTGCATTTTGAGCTTCATCTGTTAACCCTACAAAAATATTTAAATGTTCTGTTAGGATTTTCGCACCTAGTGCAATCGCTTCTTTCGGACCAGTACTGCCGTCTGTCCATACATCAAAAGTCAGTTTGTCAAAGTTCGCGACCTGTCCAACACGTGTATTTTCCACTTGGTAATTAACACGTGCAACTGGTGTATAGATGGAGTCAATCGGAATAACACCGATTGGTCGATCATCACGCTTGTTTGCATCAGCTGGAGAATATCCTCGTCCGCGCTTTGCAGTTAATCTCACACGAAAATGTGCATCCTTAGCAAGTGTTGCAATGTGTAGATCTGGGTTTAAGATTTCAACATCACTGTCATGCGTGATGTCAGAAGCTTTAACTGGACCTTCACCTTGAACATCAATCTCAAGAGTCTTCTCATCATCTGAGTAGATTTTAAGAGCTAATTTCTTCACATTTAAGATAATAGATGTTACATCTTCGACGACGCCTTCAATTGTTGAGAACTCATGCAGTACCCCATCTATTTGGATAGACGTAACAGCGGCACCAGGGAGAGAAGATAATAGGATACGACGTAAGGAGTTACCCAAAGTTGTTCCATATCCACGCTCAAGTGGCTCGACGACGAATTTACCATAATTGGCATCTTCGCTGATTTCAACCGTTTCGATTTTTGGTTTTTCAATTTCGATCATTTATAAACCCTCCTTCAAAACGTCGAAACCTCGGCTAGACCATGATCAAAGACGTCTAACCGAAATTCCCAAAAGTTAAGTTCCCTAACTGTGCACAACAACTCGATTATTCTGTAAAGAACTTATAAAGAAAACACGGCGATTTGCAAGTAATACTCACTCACGCCTTTGTTACACTTATAAGATAAGAAAGTATTTGAAGCTTCCTTACACAGTAAAAAAGTTTATCAAAACCCATTAATCCATTATAGCCATGGATAAAAAATCTTATACAGAAAAAGATCAAATATGTCTTGTCGTATTTGTAACTATGTTATACACGACGACGTTTTGGTGGGCGACATCCGTTATGTGGTACTGGAGTAACATCTTTAATAGCTGTAACTTCAAGACCAGCAGCTTGAAGAGCACGAATTGCAGCTTCACGTCCTGCACCAGGGCCTTTTACAGTTACTTCAAGAGTTCTCATACCATGTTCCATTGATGCTTTAGCAGCTGTTTCAGCAGCCATTTGTGCAGCAAATGGAGTAGACTTACGTGAACCTTTAAAACCAAGAGCACCAGCACTTGACCAAGAAATTGCATTTCCGTGTGCATCTGTAATTGTTACGATCGTATTGTTGAATGTTGAACGGATGTGTGCAACACCAGATTCAATATTCTTTTTTACACGACGTTTACGAGTGTTCGTTTTACGTGCCATTTATCCATTACCTCCCTTACTATTTCTTCTTGTTTGCTACAGTACGACGAGGTCCTTTACGTGTACGAGCGTTATTTTTTGTATTTTGACCTCTTACAGGTAATCCACGACGATGACGTAGACCACGGTAAGAACCGATTTCGATTAAACGTTTGATGTTAAGTGAAACTTCACGACGAAGGTCACCTTCTACTTTGTAGCGGTCAACGATGTCACGGATCTTGTTTAATTCGTCTTCAGTAAGATCGCGAACGCGAGTATCTTCAGAAACACCAGCTTCTGCAAGAATTTTTTGTGCAGTTGAACGTCCGATTCCAAAAATATATGTTAAAGATATAACCACACGTTTTTCACGCGGAATATCAACACCAGCAATACGTGCCATTTAGACGTACACCTCCTTATTAATTAGCCTTGTTTTTGTTTATGTTTTGGGTTTTCACAAATTACCATTACTTTACCTTTTCTACGAATAACTTTACACTTTTCGCAGATAGGTTTTACTGATGGTCTCACTTTCATTTTTCAAACCTCCTTGATAGTTCGGAGCGCATTTATTTAAAACGGTACGTAATCCTACCGCGAGTCAAGTCATAAGGTGATAATTCAACCGTTACCTTGTCTCCGGGTAAAATACGAATAAAGTGCATGCGAATTTTACCAGAAACATGGGCCAAAACAGTATGACCATTCTCTAATTCAACTTTAAACATTGCATTAGGTAATGTCTCAGCAACAGTACCTTCAACTTCAATTACATCGTCTTTCGCCATTGGAATGTTCTCCCTTCTTCAAATCAGTAACTTGCTCATTGACAAACTCGATACACACTAACATTGCTTTACGTTTGCCATCGACCAGTTTCCTTAATACTGCTCTGAACTTCCGGAGATACGTAATCAAAAATTAGATGAATGTTATTCTAATGAATAGGGTTTGTGCCTTACAATTTTGTTAAGATCTCATACCCTGTTTCTGTAATAGCAATCGTATGTTCAAAATGCGCACACGTTTTGCCATCGACTGTTACAACAGTCCAGTTATCTGCTAACGTCTTCACGTATCGACTACCTGCATTTACCATCGGTTCAACGGCAAGTACCATTCCTGGTTTTAAACGTGGTCCTTTATTAGGAGGACCAAAATGTGGAATTTGCGGCTCCTCATGTAATTCTTTGCCCACACCGTGACCAACATATTCTCGAACGATCGAGAAATTGTTCGCTTCGACATAAACTTGGATTGCATGAGAAATATTTGAAAGACGCACACCAGGTTTTGCTTCCTCTAATCCTCGATAAAGGGATTCTTCGGTTACACTTAGAAGTTTTTGATTTTCCTTATGAATCGTACCTACTGGATATGTCCAAGCCGAGTCACCATGATAGCCATTGTATTGCGCACCAATATCGATACTAATAATATCTCCATCTTGTAAAACGCGATCACCTGGCAAACCATGCACCAACTCTTCATTAACAGAGGTACAGATACTACCGCGAAAACCATTATACCCTTTAAAAGAAGGAATTGCATCAAATCCACGAATAAACTTTTCAGCAATTGTATCCAGTTCTTTCGTAGAAATTCCTGGAGTAATATATTGTTGTAGTTCTTGGTGTGTCAATGCGACGATCTTTCCAGCCTCGCGCATAATTTCGATTTCTCTTGGTGACTTGCAAATAATCATCTATTTTAAGCCCCCAAGAAGCTCCTCTACATCACCAAAAACTTTGTTTATTTCTTGTTGCCCATCGATATTGCGAAGATATCCCTTTTCCTGATAAAAGTCAAGAAGTGGCTTTGATTGCTCGATATTTACTTGTAGACGAGTTCCAACAGTTTCCGCATTATCATCTGCACGTTGATAAAGTTCACCGCCACATTTATCACATTTACCCTCCTGAGCCGGTGGGTTAAATACTAGGTGGTAAGTAGAACCACATTCCTTACAAATTCGTCGACCAGTTAATCTTTCAAGTAAGATTTCAGAATTGACTTCAATGTTAATCACATAGTCAATCTTTTTATCGAGATCAGTAAGAATTGTCTCAAGTGCTTCTGCTTGAGGAACTGTACGCGGAAATCCATCAAGTAAGAAACCATTATTGCAATCATCTTTGCTTAATCGTTCACGGACAATTCCGATCGTAACTTCATCAGGAACAAGCTCACCTTTATCCATAAAAGACTTTGCCTGAAGCCCTAGTTCTGTTCCATCTTTTATTGCAGCACGGAACATATCTCCCGTAGAGATATGAGGGATATTGTACTTTTCTACGATTTTTTCAGCTTGAGTACCTTTACCAGCACCCGGAAGCCCCATTAATACTAAGTTCAAGTGATTTGCCCCCTCAGCCTCTTTATCTTTGAGGTGCTGGGAATTGTATTCCCAGTACCTTATTTGATAAATCCTTTATAATGGCGTTTTACAAGTTGACTTTCAAGTTGCTTCATTGTTTCGAGTGCAACACCGATAACGATGAGCAAGCTCGTTCCACCAATTTGTAAAGACTCCGGTAAATTCGCAAATTTTATAAAGAATACAGGAAGAACAGAAATAGCTGCTAAGAAAATAGAACCAACAAATGTTAATCGATATAGAATTTTCGTTACATACTCTTGCGTATTTCTTCCTGGGCGAATCCCTGGAATATAACCGCCTTGCTTTTTCAAATTATCAGCCATTTGCTCAGGATTAACTTGAACAAATGTATAGAAATATGTGAACGCAATGATTAGTGCAATATATATGATCATCCCAACAGGCTGAGTATAATCAAAATATTTTTGAATCCATTCAGTTACCGCATTAGGACCAAAGAACGAAGCAATCGTTGGTGGTGTAATAATGAAGGAAACTGCAAAGATTACAGGAATAACACCAGCCGCATTTACTTTTAAAGGTAAATGAGTAGAGTGACCTCCAACCGGGCTATTAGCAGCTAATCGCTTTGCATATTGGATTGGAATTTTTCGTAAAGCTTGTTGTACGAATATTACACCTACAACCACAGCTATAACGGCAATTAACAATAATACAACAGTAATGATACGTAAGAATAATTGGTCTCCAGCATCTTCAAACTGTTGTACATAGTATTGATTTACTGCCGTAGGAATTCCGGCAACAATACCAGCAAAGATTATAATTGAAATTCCGTTACCAACACCTTTAGCTGTAATCTGTTCACCTAACCACATTAAAAATGCTGTTCCGGCAGTAAGAACTACAGCAATTAGCAGGTAAGTACCTATGTTTGGATTTTCAATTAACATCCCGTTTGACATATTGTTAAAACCGTATGACATACCTAATGCTTGGATAAAACCAAGCACGATCGTGCCATAACGAGTAAATTGTGCCAATTTACGACGTCCAACTTCTCCTTGCTTGGACCATTCCGTAAATTTAGGAACAACGTCCATTTGCAACAATTGAATAATAATTGAAGCAGTAATGTAAGGCATGATCCCCATTGCAAGGATTGAGAAGTTAAACAATGCTCCACCACCAAATGTATTTAAAAGGCCAAACGCTGTATTGCTATCAGTCGCTTTTAAAACATCGGCATTTACATTTGGTACTGGAATAAAGGTGCCGATTCGAAATACTACTAACATTAGTAAGGTGAATATAATCTTGTTTCTTATATCACCAACGCGCATAAAATTGGAGATTGTTTGAAACATTAAATCACCTCAGTTTTTCCGCCAGCAGCTTCAATAGCTTGTTGAGCAGTAGAGGAGAATTTGTGAGCTCTAACTGTTAGCTTTTTGTCAAGAGTACCTTTTCCAAGGATCTTAACACCAGCATTAAGTTTACTTACAACGCCAGTTTCAATTAAAAGTTCAGGTGTAACTTCTGTTCCGTCTTCGAAACGATTTAATGTTTCTAGGTTAACAATCGCAAAGTCTTTGCGATTGATGTTTGTAAAACCACGTTTTGGTAGGCGTTGGAATAGAGGGGTTTGACCACCTTCAAATCCAGGACGAACACCGCCACCAGAACGCGCTTTTTGACCTTTATGACCTTTACCAGATGTTTTACCATTACCTGAACCAGTTCCACGTCCTACACGATTACGTGTTTTACGAGAACCTTCAGCCGGTTGTAATTCATGAAGTTTCATTTGGGCACCTCCTTATTTCAGAAAAAAATTCGATTATTGTTCTTTAACCGTAACTAGGTGAGCAACTTTATTAATCATACCGCGAATCGCAGCATTATCATCATGAACAACAGTTTGATGTAATTTTTTCAATCCAAGAGTACGAACAGTTACACGTTGGTCTTCAGGACGTCCAATGACACTGCGAGTGAGGGTGATTTCTAATTTCTTTGACATGTGTTTTCCCTCCTATCCTAACAGTTCTTCTACTGATTTACCACGTAACTTAGCTACTTCTTCAGCACGCTTTAATTGAGTTAATCCTTCTATTGTAGCACGAATCATATTTACAGGAGTATTTGTTCCTAATGATTTAGAAAGGATATCACCGATACCAGCAAGTTCTAATACCGCACGAACTGGTCCACCAGCGATAACTCCAGTACCTTCAGATGCAGGTTTTAATAGTACTTCACCTGCTCCAAACTGACCAATTACTTGGTGAGGAATTGTTGTTCCAACCATTGGTACAGAAACAAGATTCTTTTTAGCATCTTCAATTGCTTTACGAATTGCATCTGGAACTTCTTGAGCTTTACCAGTTCCAAAACCAACATGTCCGTTCTTATCACCGACAACAACTAGTGCTGCAAAGCGGAAACGACGACCACCTTTAACAACTTTAGCTACACGGTTAACGGTAACTACGCGTTCTTCAAGTTCTAATTTATTTGGATCAATGCGACGCATCTATAATGTCCCTCCTTTTTTATTAAAATTGTAATCCAGCTTCACGAGCAGCATCTGCTAGTGCTTTAACACGTCCGTGATATAGGTAACCTCCGCGGTCGAATACAACCTCTTTGATTCCTTTTTCAATTCCACGTTTTGCAACTAGTTCGCCAACCTTTGTAGCTGCATCTACGTTTCCAGCACCTTCAACAGAAAGTTCTTTATCTAATGTAGAAGCACTTGCGATTGTTACTGAGTTCACATCATCGATTAATTGAGCGTAAATGTGTTTATTTGAGCGGAACACATTTAGGCGAGGACGAGTAGCAGTTCCTGAAACACGAGAACGAACACGAGCATGTCTTTTTCTACGAACTGCATTTTTATCCTGTTTCGTAATCATTTACGTCTCTCCTTTCTTTTACCTAAAAAGGCTTACTTCGCAGTTTTACCTTCCTTACGACGTACAAATTCACCTTCGTAGCGAATACCTTTTCCTTTATAAGGCTCAGGCGGACGTACACCACGAATATTAGCAGCTAACGCTCCAACACGTTCTTTATCGATACCTTTAACAACGATCTTTGTGTTAGATGGTACATCGATTTCAACACCAGCCTCTGGAACGATTTCTACTGGATGAGAATATCCAACGTTTAGAACAAGTTTGTTTCCAGATTTTTGAGCACGGTATCCGACCCCGATTAGCTCTAAACCTCTTTCATAACCTTTGGATACACCTTCAACCATGTTCCCTAAAAGACTACGAGTTGTACCGTGAAGAGCACGGTGTTCTTTATTATCAGTTGGGCGAGTAACGTTAATTACGTTCTCTTCAACATTGATTTGCATATCAGGATGGAAAGCACGAGTTAACTCGCCCTTTGGTCCCTTAACAGTAGCAGTATTACCGTTGAATGTTACAGTAACACCTGATGGTATTTCGATTGGTTTTTTACCAATACGTGACATGTACTACACCTCCATTCTTTTCAAGCTATTACCAAACGTAAGCTAATACTTCTCCGCCGGCTTGCTTTTGACGAGCTTCTTTATCAGTTAACACACCTTGTGAAGTTGAAACGATCGCGATTCCTAAACCGTTTAACACACGTGGTACTTCGTTAGATTTTGCATAAACACGTAAACCAGGCTTACTAATACGCTTAAGACCAGTAATTACGCGCTCATTGTTTGCACCGTACTTTAAGAAGATACGGATAATACCTTGTTTATCATCCTCAATATATTCAACGTCACGAACGAAACCTTCACGCTTTAGAATTTCAGCGATTTCCCTTTTGATATTTGATGCAGGGATTTCAAGTTTCTCATGACGAACCATGTTCGCATTTCGGATGCGAGTAAGCATATCTGCAATTGGATCTGTCATCACCATAGTATTTTTACCTCCTTCCCAATTCGGGGTTTACCAACTTGCTTTTTTTACACCAGGAATTTGACCCTTATAAGCTAGTTCACGGAAACAAATACGGCATAATTTAAATTTACGTAATACAGAGTGTGGACGGCCGCAACGTTCGCAACGAGTGTACTCTTGTACTTTAAATTTCTGTGTGCGTTTTTGTTTCGCAATCATTGATTTCTTAGCCACGTTTTCGCCTCCTTTACTTTTGGAACGGCATACCGAATGCTGTTAATAACTCACGAGCTTCTTCGTCAGTATTTGCAGTTGTTACGATAACGATATCCATACCACGAACTTTACTTACTTTATCGTAATCAATTTCAGGGAAAATTAATTGTTCTTTTACACCTAAAGTGTAGTTACCACGGCCATCAAAAGATTTCTTTGATACACCACGGAAGTCACGTACACGAGGAAGTGAGATAGAAACAAGCTTATCTAAGAAATCATACATACGTTCACCACGTAATGTAACTTTCGCACCGATTGGCATACCTTCACGAAGACGGAAACCAGCGATAGATTTCTTAGCTCTAGTTACAACTGGCTTTTGACCACTTAGAGCTGCTAACTCCTCTACTGCGTTATCTAATACTTTAGAGTTTTGAACTGCGTCACCAACACCCATGTTGATCACGATTTTTTCTACTTTCGGAACCTGCATAACAGACTTATAGTTAAACTTGCTCATTAGAGCAGGTGTAATTTCTTTTTGAAATTTTTCTTTTAGGCGGTTCATGTAAGTACCTCCTTTCTTTGTTTACTATTTATCTAAAACTTCACCAGATTTTTTTGCTACACGTACCTTTTTGCCATCAACATCTTTGTAACCAACACGTGTTGGAGTACCAGATTTAGGATCTAATGGCATTACATTTGATACATGAATAGGTGCCTCTTGGCTAATGATTCCACCTTGTGGATTCACTTGAGACGGTTTTGAGTGTTTCTTTACGATATTAACGCCTTCTACAAGAACACGGTCTTTCTTAGGAAAGCTTTCAAGGATCACACCTTGTTTACCTTTATCTTTACCTGAAATAACCTGTACCTTGTCACCCTTTTTTACATGCATCTATTTCGCACCTCCTTAAAGGCTAGTCGATTTCGAATTATAATACTTCTGGAGCTAATGAAACAATTTTCATAAAGTTGCTATCACGTAATTCACGTGCCACAGGACCGAAGATACGAGTTCCACGTGGACTCTTGTCATCACGGATTATAACGCAGGCATTTTCGTCAAAACGGATGTAAGTACCGTCATTACGACGCACACCACGCTTAGTACGTACGATTACAGCTTTAACAACATCACCTTTTTTAACAACGCCACCTGGTGTTGCTTGTTTTACTGTACATACGATAACATCACCAATATTTGCTGTTTTACGACCTGAACCACCTAATACTTTAATAGTTAGTACTTCACGTGCTCCAGAATTGTCAGCAACTTTCAAACGAGTTTCTTGTTGAATCATTCATGAAACCTCCCTTCGGATTATTGATTGATCCGAACAATATATATTTAGATAATAACTGCTTTCTCTACTACTTCAACAAGACGGAAGCGTTTTGTAGCAGATAATGGGCGAGTCTCCATAATTCTAACGACGTCGCCGATTTTCGCAACATTGTTTTCATCATGTGCTTTGAATTTTTTAGAATACTTTACGCGTTTACCGTAAAGAGAATGTTTCTTATAGGTTTCTACTAGAACAGTTACTGTTTTATCCATTTTGTCAGATACAACACGTCCAGTGTAGACTTTACGTTGGTTACGTTCACTCACTATCGTAGACCTCCTTCCTGGTTATCGATTATTTACGACCGATTTCTCTTTCACGGACTACTGTCTTCATACGAGCGATTGATTTACGTACTTCACGAATACGTGCAGTATTCTCAAGTTGGCCAGTAGCTAATTGAAAGCGAAGGTTAAATAACTCTTCTTTTAATGATTTTACTTTTTGTTCTATTTCGGCAGTGGTAAGGTCACGGATTTCATTAGCTTTCATTTGATTCACCACCAATTTCTTCACGTTTTACGAACTTAGTTTTAACTGGTAACTTATGAGATGCTAGGCGTAGAGCTTCACGAGCGATCTCTTCAGATACACCAGCAATTTCAAACATAACTTTACCAGGTTTAACAACAGCTACCCATCCTTCAGGAGCACCTTTACCGGAACCCATACGTACTTCAAGAGGTTTTGCTGTATATGGTTTTGATGGGAAAATTTTAATCCAAACTTTACCGCCACGTTTCATATAACGTGTCATCGCGATACGAGCAGCTTCGATTTGACGGTTTGTAATCCAAGATGCTTCTTGGGCTTGTAAACCGTATTCTCCGAAATGTACTTCAGTACCACCTTTTGCTTGACCACGCATCTTTCCACGGTGTTCTCTGCGGTATTTAACACGTTTTGGTAATAACATATTATTTTCCTCCTTCCACAGTCTTCTTCTTAGTAGGAAGGACTTCTCCACGATAGATCCATACTTTTACGCCGATCTTTCCGTAAGTTGTATCAGCTTCAGCAGTACCATAGTCGATATCTGCACGAAGTGTATGAAGTGGAACTGTACCTTCACTGTAGTGTTCTGCACGAGCGATATCAGCTCCGCCTAAACGACCTGAGGTTTGTGTTTTGATACCTTGAGCACCAGCACGCATAGCACGTTGGATAGCTTGCTTTTGTGCACGACGGAATGAAACACGATTTTCTAATTGACGAGCAATATTTTCAGCTACAAGAGTTGCGTCAACATCAGCTTTTTTGATTTCAAGGATGTTGATGTGTACTCTCTTGCCAGTTAATTGGTTTAATGCTTTACGAAGTGCTTCAACTTCTGTACCACCTTTACCAATTACCATACCTGGTTTTGCAGTATGGACAGTAACGTTAATACGATTTGCTGCACGTTCGATCTCAATTTTTGATACAGAAGCATCACTTAAACGTTTTGCGATATATTCGCGAACTTTAAGGTCTTCATGTAATAAATCTGCATAGTCTTTACCTGCGTACCATTTTGACTCCCAATCACGAATGATGCCAACACGCAGTCCGACTGGATTAACTTTTTGACCCACTACTTATCCCTCCTTCTTTTCTGATACCACGATTGTAATGTGGCTAGTGCGTTTATTGATCTGACTTGCACGTCCCATAGCTCTTGGACGGAATCTTTTTAATGTTGGACCTTCATTTACATATGCTTCAGTAATAACCAAGTTATTAGCGTCCATTTCGTAGTTATGCTCTGCATTCGCGATCGCAGAATTTAATACCTTTTCTACAACTGGAGAAGCAGCCTTTGGTGTGTGTCGTAGGATCGCGATTGCTTCACCTACTTGCTTGCCTCGAATTAAATCTGCTACTAAACGAACTTTACGAGGAGCAATACGAACTGTTCTCGCAACAGCTTTAGCTTGCATAGATAATCCTCCTCTCATTAACGTCTTGTTTTCTTATCGTCACTTGCGTGGCCTTTGTAAGTACGAGTTGGTGCGAATTCACCAAGTTTATGACCTACCATATCTTCAGTAACATAGACTGGTACATGTTTACGACCATCATATACCGCAATTGTATGACCGATGAATTGAGGGAAAATCGTTGAACGACGTGACCAAGTTTTAATAACTTGTTTCTTCTCAGATCCATTTTGATTTTCAACCTTTTTCATTAAGTGGTCATCTACAAAAGGTCCTTTTTTCAAACTGCGTCCCATAAGTGAACCTCCCTTCGTGATTGACCTACGGTTCCGATGAACCGTAGCACAATCCCGTTATTTTTTACGACGACGTACGATAAATTTATCTGATTTGTTTTTCTTCTTACGAGTCTTGAATCCAAGAGTCGGTTTACCCCATGGAGTCATAGGTGACTTACGTCCGATTGGTGCTTTACCTTCACCACCACCGTGTGGGTGATCGTTAGGGTTCATAACAGATCCACGAACTGTTGGGCGTTTACCTAACCAACGTGAACGACCTGCTTTACCAATGTTAACTAGTTCATGTTGTTCGTTACCTACTTGACCTACTGTAGCGCGGCAAGTAGCTAGAATCATGCGAACTTCACCTGAATTCAAACGAACAAGAACATATTTACCTTCTTTACCAAGTACTTGTGCAGAAGTTCCAGCTGAACGAACTAATTGTCCACCTTTACCAGGCTTTAATTCGATGTTGTGGATTACTGTACCTACTGGGATGTTAACTAATGGAAGTGCGTTACCTACTTTAATGTCAGCGTCTGATCCTGACACTACCTCCATACCTACTTTTAGGTTTTTAGGAGCAAGAATGTAACGTTTTTCTCCATCTGCATAGTTAATTAAAGCAATATTTGCTGAACGGTTTGGATCATATTCAATCGTAGCAACGCGTCCTGGTATACCATCTTTATCGCGTTTAAAGTCAATTACACGATATTGACGCTTATGTCCGCCAGCTTGATGACGTACTGTGATTTTACCTTGGTTATTACGTCCACCTTTTTTGTGTAAAGGCGCAAGTAATGATTTCTCTGGTCTGTCAGTAGTGATGTCAGCGAAATCTAATGTTGTCATACCACGACGACCGTTAGAGGTTGGTTTGTATTTTTTAATCGCCATCTCTATTTCCCTCCTTCTCTATAAAATTAAACTTCAAAGAATTCGATTTCTTTGCTATCTGCAGTTAACTTAACGATTGCTTTTCTGCGACGATTTGTATATCCACTGTAACGTCCTACACGCTTGAACTTACCTTTGTAGTTCATGATGTTTACTTTTTCAACTGTCACACCGAAAATTTGCTCAATAGCATCTTTAACTTCGGTTTTATTAGCTTTCACGTCAACATCAAATGTGTATTTTTTTTCAGCCATAAGGTCTGATGAACGTTCAGTAATAACAGGGCTCTTAATAATATCACGAGGATCTTTCATTATGCGAGCACCTCCTCTACTTTTTCCACCGCAGCTTTAGTAATCACAAGCTTATCATGGTTAAGAACATCAAGAACATTTACTCCATTTGCAACAACAACTGTTACTCCAGGAATGTTACGTGCTGAAAGTTCTACTGCTTCGTTTGCATCAGCAGTTACGATTAACGCTTTACGATCAACGTTTAATCCTTTCAGTACCGCAACCATTTCTTTTGTTTTAGGAGTTTCTAATACTAGATTGTCTAATACTAGAATGTTTTCCTCTAACACCTTAGTAGATAATGCTGATTTGATCGCTAAACGGCGTACTTTTTTAGGTAATTTGTAGCTATAGCTTCTTGGAGTTGGACCAAATACTGTTCCACCGCCACGCCATTGTGGTGAACGAATAGAACCTTGGCGAGCACGACCAGTACCCTTTTGACGCCATGGTTTACGTCCTCCGCCAGCTACTTCAGAACGGATTTTTGTTTTGTGAGTTCCTTGACGTAAGGAAGCTCTTTGCATAATTACTGCATCGAATAATACTTGTTTATTAGGTTCAACACCGAATACAGAATCGTTTAATTCGATTTCTCCTACAGCTGAACCGGATTGGTTATACAATGATACTTTAGGCATTCAAATGTCCTCCTTTCCTAGTAAATTATTTTACTTTAACAGCACTTTTTACTGTAATAACAGATTTTCTCGCACCAGGTACATTACCTTTTACTAGAAGAAGATTACGTTCTGTATCTACTTTCACGATCTCTAAGTTTTGTACTGTGATACGGTCTCCACCCATACGACCTGGTAGAAGTTTGTTTTTGAATACACGGTTTGGAGCTACAGGTCCCATTGAACCAGGACGACGGTGATAACGTGAACCGTGACTCATAGGTCCGCGAGATTGTCCGTGGCGCTTGATCGCACCTTGGAATCCTTTACCTTTTGAAATTCCTGTTACATCTACAATATCTCCCTCTGCGAAGATATCAACTTTGACTTCCTGACCAACTTCAAACTCATCTAAGTTAACTCCACGTAATTCACGTACGAAGCGCTTAGGTGCAGTATTTGCTTTTGCAGCATGACCCTTTTCAGGTTTGTTTGAAAGCTTTTCTCTCTTATCATCAAAACCGATTTGAACCGCTTCATATCCATCAGTTTCAACTGACTTCTTTTGAAGAACTACGTTCGGAGAAGCTTCGATTACAGTTACAGGGATAAGCTCACCGTTACCTACAAATACTTGAGTCATACCAATTTTTCTTCCTAAGATTCCTTTGGTCATTAGTCACACCTCCTAATATATTTACAATTTATTTCAGTTTAAAATTAAAGTTTAATTTCAATGTCAACACCAGATGGTAAATCCAAACGCATTAATGAATCAACAGTTTGTGGTGTTGGGTTAACGATGTCGATTAAGCGTTTATGTGTACGCATTTCGAATTGTTCACGAGAATCTTTATACTTGTGAACAGCACGAAGAATCGTATAAACAGACTTCTCAGTTGGAAGTGGTATTGGACCAGATACAGCTGCCCCAGAACGTTTTGCTGTTTCTACGATTTTTTCTGCAGATTGATCAAGAATTCTGTGATCATAAGCTTTTAAACGAATACGAATTTTTTGTTTTGCCATTATTTTCCCTCCTTTATCGCCTACTTTTAAAATAGACCTTCTCCGTGGAAATTTCCTTACACTCGCCATGGCAAAGCGGCCGGGTGTATCAGCAACCTTCCACATCATCGCAGTCAAAGACCAACATTGACTATTATACAGAAACCAAATACGAAATGCAACACAAATCTTTGTTTTATGCATGTCTTTCGCACTTTTTCAATTATACACACCATCAGTATACATTTCAACAAAAGTCCCAATATATTTTTACGTTAGATTTTGGAAACTAATCTACTATGAGTTTCTTCTATTATATATAGAATATATTTCACAAAAAAACAGGCGGAATCATCCGCCTGTTTTTTAAACATATTGGAATTATTACTCTTGGATTGAAGCAACAACGCCAGCGCCTACTGTACGTCCACCTTCACGAATAGAGAACTTAGTTCCTTCTTCAATCGCAACTGGAGCGATTAGTTCAACAGTCATTTCGATGTTGTCGCCAGGCATTACCATTTCTACACCTTCTGGAAGATTACAAATTCCAGTTACATCAGTTGTACGGAAGTAGAACTGAGGACGGTAGTTTGAGAAGAATGGAGTGTGACGTCCACCTTCTTCTTTTGATAATACGTAAACTTCAGCTTTAAACTTTGTGTGTGGCTTGATTGTACCTGGCTTAGCAAGTACTTGACCACGTTGGATTTCTTCACGAGCAACACCACGAAGTAGTGCACCGATGTTGTCACCAGCTTCAGCATAATCAAGAAGCTTACGGAACATTTCAACACCTGTTACAGTTGTTGATTTTGGTTCTTCAGTTAAACCGATGATTTCTACTACGTCACCAACTTTAACTTGTCCACGCTCAACACGACCTGTAGCAACTGTACCACGACCAGTGATTGAGAATACATCCTCAACTGGCATCATGAATGGCTTTTCAGTGTCACGAGTTGGAGTTGGAACGTACTCGTCAACAGCTGCCATTAATTCGATAATTTTTTCTTCCCACTCAGCTACTCCTTCAAGAGCTTTAAGAGCAGAACCTTTAATTACAGGAATGTCGTCACCAGGGAATTCATATTCAGAAAGAAGGTCACGTACTTCCATTTCTACTAATTCTAATAATTCTTCGTCGTCTACCATGTCACATTTGTTCATGAATACAACTAGGTAAGGTACACCTACTTGACGAGAAAGAAGGATATGTTCACGAGTTTGTGGCATTGGGCCGTCAGCTGCAGAAACAACTAGGATACCGCCGTCCATTTGAGCAGCACCAGTGATCATGTTCTTAACGTAGTCAGCGTGTCCTGGGCAGTCAACGTGTGCATAGTGACGGTTGTCAGTTTCATACTCAACGTGTGCAGTTGAGATTGTGATTCCACGTTCACGCTCTTCTGGAGCACCATCGATTTGATCATAAGCCATCGCAGTACCTTTACCGCTTCTTTTAGCAAGAACGGCTGTAATAGCTGCTGTTAAAGTTGTTTTACCATGGTCAACGTGTCCAATTGTACCAATATTAGCATGTGGTTTCGAACGGTCAAATTTCTCTTTTCCCATTTGAAAAGCCTCCTTAAGTATGAGTTATTTTTATATTAAGTATGATATCCCGAAAGTGAGTTAGTCCCACTTTCGAGGCCTACATAAGTAGTTATACTTGATGTAAAGGCGAAAATCAATTATTCACCTTTATTTTTTTTGATAATTTCTTCAGAAATTGATTTTGGTACTTCTTCATAATGATCGAAGTGCATAGTGAATACGCCACGACCTTGTGTGTTAGAACGTAAAGAAGTAGCATAACCAAACATTTCAGATAGTGGAACCATCGCACGTACTACTTGCGCATTACCGCGTGCTTCCATACCTTCAACGCGTCCACGACGAGATGTGATACCACCCATAATGTCTCCCATGTATTCCTCAGGAATAACAACTTCAACCCTCATAACAGGTTCAAGAATTACAGGCTGACATTTTGATGCAGCGTTCTTAAGTGCCATTGAAGCGGCAATTTTAAACGCCATTTCACTTGAGTCAACATCATGGTATGAACCATCATAAAGTTTAGCTTTAATATCAACTAATGGATAACCAGCTAGAACCCCTCTATCAAGAGCGTCTTCAAGACCAGCTTGTACAGCAGGAATATATTCACGTGGAACTACCCCACCAACAATTGCGTTTTCAAATTCAAAACCTTTACCTTCTTCGTTTGGTGAGAACTCGATCCAAACGTGTCCGTATTGTCCGCGTCCACCAGATTGACGAGCGAATTTACCTTCAACCTGTGCAGATTGACGGAAAGTTTCACGGTATGCAACTTGTGGAGCACCAACATTAGCTTCTACTTTGAATTCACGCTTCATACGATCTACTAGGATGTCTAAGTGTAACTCACCCATACCTGCGATGATCGTTTGACCTGTTTCTTGATCAGTATGTGCTCTGAATGTCGGATCTTCTTCTTGAAGTTTTTGTAAAGCTGTAGACATTTTATCTTGGTCAGCTTTTGATTTTGGCTCAACTGAAAGTTGAATAACTGGTTCTGGGAAAGTCATAGATTCAAGAATTACTAAATCTTTCTCATCACATAATGTATCACCAGTTGTAGTATCTTTTAATCCTACAGCTGCAGCAATATCCCCTGCATAAACAGTTGAAATTTCCTGACGGCTATTTGCATGCATTTGAAGGATACGACCGATACGTTCACGCTTGCCTTTAGTTGAGTTTTGTACATATGATCCAGAATTTAATGTACCTGAATATACACGGAAGAATGTTAATTTACCAACAAATGGGTCAGTCATTACTTTAAACGCAAGAGCTGAGAATGGCTCACTGTCGTCTGAATGA
Organism: Fredinandcohnia aciditolerans; assembly: GCA_003640645.1. Classification (GTDB taxonomy): domain Bacteria; phylum Bacillota; class Bacilli; order Bacillales; family Bacillaceae_L; genus Ferdinandcohnia; species Ferdinandcohnia aciditolerans. The sequence goes on from QGHH01000024.1 coordinate 36,109, forward strand.
CGTTCAACTTCTTCACCTGTATCTGGCAGGTGACCTTGGATAGATGCAACATCTGTTGGAGCAGGTAGGTAATCGATAACCGCATCAAGTACTTTTTGAACACCTTTATTCTTGAACGCAGTACCACATGTTACTGGGTAGAATTCTACCTTAAGTGTAGCTGTACGAATAGCTGCACGTAATTCCTCGTTAGAGATTTCTTCTCCACCAAGGTATCTTTCCATCAAATCTTCATCTAATTCCGCAACTGCTTCTACAAGCTTTTCGCGATATTCGTTTGCTTGGTCTTGATATTCTTCAGGAATTTCACCTACTTCGATATCAGTCCCTAGGTCATTACCATAGAATGTTGCATTCATTTCAACAAGGTCAATGATACCTCTGAATTGATCTTCTGCACCAATTGGTAATTGGATTGGATGTGCATTCGCTTGAAGACGATCATGCAATGTGCCAACAGAGTATAAGAAGTCAGCACCAATCTTGTCCATTTTGTTTACGAATACAATACGTGGAACACCATAAGTTGTAGCCTGTCTCCAAACAGTTTCAGTTTGAGGCTCAACTCCTGATTGTGCATCAAGAACTGTTACAGCACCATCAAGTACACGAAGTGAACGTTCAACCTCAACTGTGAAGTCTACGTGTCCTGGAGTGTCGATGATGTTAACGCGGTGATTCTTCCATTGTGCAGTAGTTGCCGCAGAAGTAATCGTAATACCACGTTCTTGTTCTTGCTCCATCCAGTCCATTTGTGAAGCACCTTCATGTGTTTCACCGATTTTATGAATTTTACCAGTATAATAAAGGATACGCTCAGTTGTTGTTGTTTTACCAGCATCAATGTGAGCCATGATACCAATATTACGAGTCTTTTCTAAGGAGAACTCTCTTGCCATTTGGGTCTTTCTCCTTCCTAATGTTTAAGTATGATTTTTTATTGTAAGAATGGCTCTGTTAATCTACTTAACAGAGCTGTTTAATTTAAAGGCCTTTATCGTAGTTATAATTTAATCCAGCAAAAAGCTGAATTAAATGATTACCAACGGTAGTGAGCAAATGCTTTGTTTGCTTCTGCCATTTTGTGAGTATCTTCACGTTTCTTAACTGATGCACCAGAGTTGTTAGCTGCATCAAGAATTTCGTTAGCTAAACGCTCTTCCATCGTTTTTTCTCCACGAAGACGAGCGTAGTTTACTAACCAACGTAAACCTAGAGTAGTACGACGGTCAGGGCGAACTTCAACAGGAACTTGATAGTTTGCACCACCTACACGACGTGCTCTTACTTCTAGTACAGGCATGATGTTTTTAAGTGCTTGTTCAAACACTTCCATAGCATCTTTACCTGAACGTTGTTGAACTAGTTCAAACGCATTATATAAAATCGCTTGTGATTTACCTCTTTTTCCATCAACCATCATTTTATTGATTAAGCGAGTTACAAGCTTAGAATTATAAATTGGATCTGGTAATACATCTCTTTTAGTAACAGGTCCTTTACGAGGCATTAATATTTCCTCCTTTCAATCTTAAATATGTTAGTCTATTATTTCTTAGCTGCTTTTGGTCTCTTAGTACCATATTTAGAACGACCTTGCATACGGTTATTAACACCAGCAGTGTCAAGTGCACCACGAACGATGTGATAACGTACCCCCGGTAAGTCCTTAACACGTCCACCACGAATTAGTACAACACTGTGCTCTTGTAAGTTGTGACCAATTCCTGGGATGTAAGCAGTAACCTCAATTCCGTTCGTTAAACGTACACGAGCATACTTACGAAGTGCTGAGTTTGGCTTCTTAGGAGTCATAGTACCAACACGTGTACAAACACCACGCTTTTGAGGTGAAGTTGCATTAGTTTGTGACTTTTTGAAGCTGTTGTAACCTTTATTTAATGCTGGAGAGTCGGATTTTTGAACTTTGCTTTCGCGACCCTTACGAATTAATTGGTTAATTGTAGGCATTATTTGTTTCCTCCCTTCTTCTTTCATCAAGACCACATATCCAGGTGGTTCATTTTTTTACAAAAAACAAAGTTCTTGTAGATTTATTTCTCCACAAAAACAGTTTTTAATTAATTATCGCAACAGTAGAAGCTCCTACCTCGATTCCACATGCTTTACCTAGCCTTTTCATCGAGTCTACCTTTGATATCGGAATTTGTTGTGCTTCGGCTAATTGTAATACTTTATTGATTACTCGCCGATCAGCATCTTCTGCCACAACAATCTCTGTTACCATATCAGCTTGGATTGCTTTTACTGCCTGCTTAGTACCTATAATAATCTTCTTTGCCTGTGATACTTTTTCATAAGACATCTAAAATATCCTCCAAAGTAACAGGTTTTAAGGAGCACCTTAGATATATTAACACCCTAAGAGAGGGATGTCAACTACAAGTAAATAAAATTATTTGGGCTTGTAGTTGACATCCGTGATCTTAGATATGCTCTTCTAACCTTTATTCAACACCAACAGTGTCTTCTTCTTGCTCTACAACTACCGGTTCTGCTCGTCGATAACGATTCATACCAGTACCTGCAGGAACAAGTTTACCAATAATTACATTCTCTTTTAGTCCTAGTAACTCATCACGTTTTCCTTTAATTGCAGCATCAGTTAGGACACGAGTTGTCTCTTGGAATGACGCAGCAGAAAGGAACGAATCAGTTTCAAGTGATGCTTTAGTAATACCTAGAAGCACCGGTCTACCAGTAGCAGGAGCTTTACCTTCAAGTAATACCTTAGTGTTGGCATCCGTGAACTGATGTATATCAAGTAATGAACCTGGTAATACATCTGTCTCGCCTGCATCAGTAACCCTAACCTTACGAAGCATTTGTCTTACCATCACTTCGACGTGTTTGTCACCAATTTCAACACCCTGCATACGATATACTTTTTGAACTTCTTTTAAGAGGTATTCCTGAACAGCAGTTGTGTTAGTAACCTTTAATAATTCTTTCGGATCAACAGAACCTTCAGTTAACACCTGACCACTTTCAACTTGTTGACCTTCAGCGACTTTCAAACGAGCGCCATAAGGTGCGGTGTAAGAACGAGATTCTACGTCACCTTGGATTACAACTTCTTGCTGTCTGTCTTTTATTTCATTAATTGCGGTAACAACACCGTTGATTTCTGTAATAACAGCTTGACCTTTTGGATTTCTCGCTTCAAATAGTTCTTGAATACGAGGTAAACCTTGAGTTATATCGTCTCCTGCAACCCCACCGGTATGGAATGTACGCATTGTAAGCTGTGTTCCCGGTTCACCGATTGATTGTGCTGCAATGATACCAACTGCCTCACCAACTTCAACCTCTGATCCGGTTGCTAAGTTACGGCCATAACATTTTTTACATACGCCGTGGCGTGTGTTACATGTGAACGCAGAGCGAATCGTAACTTCTTCAACACCAGCATCAACAATTATTTTTGCGATATCTTCTGTAATTAGTTCGTTTTCCGCTACTAACACTTCATTTGTTTCAGGGTGAACAACTTTCTTTCTTGCATAACGGCCATTGAGACGTTCTTCAAGAGGTTCGATAATTTCGGTTCCCTCTTTTAAAGAGCTCACAAGTAAGCCACGATCTGTACCACAGTCGTCCTCACGTACAATTACATCTTGTGCTACGTCTACTAGACGTCTTGTTAGGTAACCAGAGTCGGCGGTCTTAAGGGCAGTATCTGCAAGACCTTTACGAGCACCATGCGTAGAAATAAAGTACTCTAGTACTGTTAGACCTTCACGGAAACTAGATTTAATCGGAAGTTCAATGATACGACCAGCCGGGTTCGCCATAAGTCCACGCATACCAGCTAATTGTGTAAAGTTAGATGCGTTACCACGGGCACCGGAATCACTCATCATGAAGATTGGGTTGCGCTTATCAAGTGAAGCCATTAGCTTACCTTGAATTGTATCTTTCGCCGCACTCCAGATTGAGATAACTCGGTCATAACGCTCATCTTCTGTAATTAAACCACGTCTAAATTGTTTTAGTACGTTATCAACCTTTGCTTGTGCCGCTGCTAAAATCTCTTCTTTTTCAGCTAATACAACAATATCTGCTACACCAACAGTGATACCAGCTTTTGTTGAATACTTAAATCCAAGATCTTTCATGCGATCAAGCATTTTAGAGGTTTCAGTAATTTTAAAACGTTTAAAGATTTCAGCAATAATATTACCGAGTATTTTCTTCTTAAACGGATCGACCTGTTCTTGACTTTGAATTAGTTCTTTAACATTCGCACCCTTAGGAACGAAATACTTTTCAGGTGTTTTCACTTCTAGGTTAGTTTTTGTAGGTTCGTTAATGTATGGGAATGATCTTGGTAAAATCTCATTAAAAATCAACTTACCTACTGTTGTCATTAGCAACATATTATTTTGTTCTTCTGTAAATGTCGGGTTCATCAAGGAACCTGCATGTACCGCAACTCTAGTATGAAGATGTACATACCCATTTTGATATGCAAGAATAGCTTCATTTGTATCCTTAAAAACCATTCCTTCTCCGACTGCCCCAGGACGCTCCATAGTTAAGTAATAGTTACCTAATACCATATCCTGTGATGGTGTAACTACTGGCTTTCCATCTTTCGGATTTAGAATATTTTGTGCTGCCAACATTAATAGCCTCGCTTCAGCTTGTGCTTCTGAAGAAAGTGGTACGTGAACCGCCATTTGGTCACCGTCGAAGTCTGCATTATATGCAGTACATACGAGTGGGTGAAGACGGATTGCGCGTCCTTCAACTAATGTTGGTTCAAATGCTTGAATACCTAAACGGTGTAATGTAGGGGCACGGTTTAAGAGAACCGGATGCTCCTTAATTACAGACTCGAGTACATCCCAAACTTCAGGTTGCACACGTTCAATTTTTCTTTTTGCACTCTTTATGTTATGAGCTAGACCTTTTTCAACTAGTTCTTTCATCACAAATGGTTTGAATAATTCTAACGCCATTTCCTTTGGCAAACCACATTGATACATCTTAAGGTTCGGACCTACAACAATTACGGAACGACCAGAATAGTCAACACGTTTACCTAATAGGTTTTGACGGAAACGACCTTGCTTACCTTTCAACATATGTGAAAGTGATTTTAATGGACGGTTACCAGGACCTGTAACAGGTCTGCCACGACGTCCGTTGTCAATCAGTGCATCAACCGCTTCTTGAAGCATACGCTTTTCATTCTGAACGATGATGCTTGGTGCACCTAAATCTAAAAGACGCTTTAAGCGATTGTTACGGTTAATAACACGACGGTATAAGTCGTTTAAATCTGAAGTTGCAAAACGACCACCATCAAGCTGAACCATTGGTCGTAGTTCAGGAGGAATAACTGGTAGTACATCAAGAATCATCCATGAAGGCTCATTACCTGAGTTACGGAATGCCTCTAGTACCTCAAGTCGCTTAATTGCACGAGTTCTTCTTTGTCCTTGAGAAGTTTTCAACTCTTCTTTCAAGCCATCTACTTCTTTTTCTAGATCGATATCGAGTAGAAGCTTTTTAATCGCTTCAGCTCCCATTGCAGCATGGAATGTGTTCCCGTATTTTTCACGGTATGCACGATATTCCTTTTCGGAAAGCAATTGCTTTTTATCTAAAGGAGTATCTCCAGTTTCTGTTACAACGTAAGAAGCAAAGTAAATTACTTCTTCAAGAGCCCTAGGGGACATGTCTAAGACAAGTCCCATTCGGCTTGGGATACCTTTAAAGTACCATATATGTGATACAGGTGCTGCAAGTTCAATATGCCCCATGCGTTCACGACGAACTTTTGCACGAGTAACTTCTACGCCGCATCGATCACAGACTACACCTTTGTAGCGAACACGTTTATATTTACCACAGTGACATTCCCAGTCCTTTTGTGGACCAAAGATACGTTCACAGAATAACCCATCTTTTTCTGGTTTTAATGTACGATAGTTAATTGTTTCTGGCTTCTTCACTTCACCGAAAGACCATGAACGGATCTTATCTGGAGAAGCGAGGCCAATGCTCATGTATTCAAAATTATTAACATCTAGCAAGGGGCCTACCTCCCTTTTGATCTACAGGATTACCCTTATTGACCTTTGCTTTTCATGACTGTTAGCTCTATTCCTTAACTACTGCGTTCTTTTCTAGTTCTGAGTCGATTTGTTGGTCAGAATCAAGAGATATTCCCTCTGATTGACTTGCTTCCTCGTCATCTTCTAAATCACGCATTTCAATCTCTTCTTCATCACCCGAGAGAATCTTCACATCTAATCCAAGTGACTGTAGTTCTTTAATTAATACTTTGAACGATTCAGGAACACCTGGTTCAGGTACATTTTCACCCTTCACAATCGCTTCGTATGTCTTCACACGACCAACAACATCATCGGATTTAACTGTAAGGATCTCTTGTAACGTGTATGCAGCACCATAAGCTTCAAGCGCCCAAACTTCCATTTCACCGAAACGTTGTCCTCCGAACTGAGCTTTACCACCAAGTGGTTGCTGTGTAACAAGAGAATAAGGTCCAGTTGAACGAGCGTGAAGTTTGTCATCAACCATGTGTGCTAGTTTAATCATATACATAATACCAACAGATACTCGATTATCAAACGGTTCACCCGTTCTTCCATCATATAAAACTGTTTTCGCATCACGAGACATTCCAGCTTCTTCTAAAGTATCCCAAACATCTTCTTCAGTTGCGCCGTCAAATACTGGTGACGCAACGTGAATACCCAGTTGTCTAGCAGCCATACCTAAGTGTAACTCTAGAACCTGACCGATGTTCATACGTGACGGAACCCCTAGTGGGTTTAACATGATGTCGATTGGCGTTCCGTCTGGAAGGTATGGCATATCTTCTTCGGGAAGAATTCTTGAAATTACCCCTTTGTTTCCGTGACGACCAGCCATCTTATCTCCTTCGTGTATTTTACGTTTTTGAACGATATATACACGAACAAGCTGGTTTACACCTGGTGGTAATTCATCTCCATCTTCTCGATTGAATACCTTCACATCAAGAACAATTCCTCCACCACCATGTGGTACACGAAGAGAAGTATCGCGCACTTCACGTGCTTTTTCACCAAAGATTGCATGTAATAGACGTTCTTCAGCTGTAAGTTCCGTTACCCCTTTTGGTGTCACTTTACCTACAAGTAAATCACCGTCTTTTACCTCGGCACCAACACGGATAATGCCACGCTCGTCGAGATTGCGTAACGCATCTTCTCCAACGTTTGGAATATCACGCGTGATTTCCTCTGGTCCTAATTTTGTATCACGTGATTCAGATTCGTATTCTTCAATATGAATGGATGTATAAACATCATCTTTTACAAGTCTTTCACTCATGATGATGGCATCTTCATAGTTATATCCATCCCAATTTATAAAACCAACAAGAACGTTACGTCCTAACGCTAGTTCACCCTTTTCCATAGAAGGACCATCTGCAAGGATTTCTCCTTTAACAACTTCATCCCCCTCTGTAACAATCGGGCGTTGGTTATAACATGTACCTTGGTTCGAACGAATAAATTTTAGTAGACGGTATTTATCAAGGTCGCCTTTCACCTTTTGACCATCAACTTCTTGATAACGGCGTACCCAGATTTGTTTTGCTTCAACTCGCTCAACAATACCAGGATGTTTACAAATTACCGCGGCACCTGAGTCCTTACCAGATACATACTCCATACCTGTACCGACGAACGGCGCTTCCGGCTGCATTAGAGGAACAGCTTGACGTTGCATGTTCGCACCCATTAGTGCACGGTTTGAGTCATCATTTTCTAGGAAAGGAATACATGCAGTCGCTGCAGAAACAACTTGCTTTGGCGATACATCCATGTAATCAATTCGGTCACGGTGTACAACAGTGTTCTCACCCTTGAAACGAGCAACTACATCTTCATCTAAAAATTCACCATTTTCACCTAAACGAGAATTTGCCTGAGCAGTAACATAGTTATCCTCTTCGTCTGCTGTTAAGTAGTCAATTCTATCTGTAACTTTGCCTGTTTCAGGATCAACTCTTCGATACGGAGTTTCGATAAACCCGAATCGATTCACCTTTGCATAAGATGATAATGAGTTAATTAGACCGATGTTTGGACCTTCTGGTGTTTCAATCGGACACATACGACCATAGTGAGAGTAATGAACGTCACGAACTTCGAATCCTGCACGTTCACGTGTTAAACCACCAGGTCCTAATGCTGATAATCTTCGTTTATGTGTTAATTCTGCTAATGGATTGGTTTGGTCCATAAATTGTGAAAGCTGAGAGCTACCAAAGAACTCTTTAATAGAAGCGATCACTGGACGGATATTGATTAATTGTTGTGGAGTAATCGTATTCGTATCTTGAATTGACATTCTCTCACGAACAACACGTTCCATTCTTGATAATCCAATACGGAATTGGTTTTGTAGAAGCTCACCAACTGAACGCAGACGGCGATTACCTAAATGGTCGATATCATCTGTATCTCCAACTTGATGTAACAAGTTAAAGAAATAGCTAATTGAAGAAAGAATATCCGCTTGTGTAATATTCTTAACGCCTTCTTCGATATAGGCGTTACCAATGACATTAATGACTTGTTCGCCATCTGGGTCATTTGGAGCGTAAATCTTTATAGACTGAAGTGTGATCTCTTCATCTATAACGCCACCTGCTGGCTGAAGTGATTTAAAACCAATACCATTCTCTAAATACGGAATGATACGGTCTAGCGTTCTGCGATCGAGAAGCGTGTCTTTTTCCACGATAATCTCACCAGTTTCAGGATCAACAAGTGTTTCTGCAATACGCTGATTAAACAAACGGTTCTTAATATGAAGTTTTTTATTGATTTTGTAGCGTCCTACACTCGCAAGGTCGTAACGCTTTGGATCAAAAAAGCGTGATTCCAATAAACTTTTTGCGTTTTCGACTGTTGGCGGTTCTCCAGGACGTAGACGTTCATATATTTCTAGTAATGCTTTTTCTGTACTTTCTGTGTTGTCTTTCTCAAGCGTGTTTCGTAGATATTCATTTTCACCAAATAAATCGATGATTTCTTGATCAGAGCCAAACCCAAGCGCGCGCAAAAGGACCGTTACCGGTAATTTACGAGTACGGTCGATACGAACGTATACAACATCCTTCGCATCTGTTTCATACTCTAACCATGCACCACGGTTTGGTATTACCGTTGCTGTAAAGCCGCGTTTACCATTCTTATCGACTTTGCCACTGAAATAAACACTTGGTGAGCGAACCAATTGTGAAACAATTACACGTTCTGCACCATTGATAACGAACGTACCTGTTTCTGTCATGAGTGGGAAGTCACCCATAAATACATCTTGATCTTTTACTTCACCAGTTTCTTTATTGATCAAACGCACCTTTACTCTAAGTGGCGCTGAATAAGTAACATCTCTTTCCTTTGATTCCTCTACAGAATACTTTGGCTCACCTAAACTGTAATCAATGAACTCTAGAGATAGGTTACCTGTAAAATCTTCAATTGGGGAAATATCTTGGAACATTTCCCTAAGACCCTCATCAAGAAACCACTGATAAGAAGAGGTTTGAATCTCAATAAGATTTGGTAATTCTAAAACTTCACTAATACGAGCATAACTTCTTCGTTGGCGGTGTCGTCCATACTGAACTAGTTGACCTATCAACCCATTCACCCCTCATATCAAGCGTTATTAATCTTGCTATTTTATAAATACTTACTAGTTATAAAAGTCTACATATAAACTAATATAAATAGTAAGAAGTAAACCGCAAATCAAAATGATAGGACACATAAAGCAGCCTATCAAATCCGACTTTTTCAAGTCAAATAAATGCTGTTCTTCTTTGTCTAAAAAGACCAAAATAAGCTATTTCAAGCCGAAAAAAGCTTATTTTATAGACAAAAAGAAAAAGGGTTTCTACTATGAAAACCACAATTCTAAAAAACAAACTATTGATTTTATCAGTTTTTCCATACATACTATATTTATACATATATTTAATTTTTTAGTTATACATGGAAAAACTACATATCGGCATTATATAATGCTACCACACGAGAAATACTCAGTCAACCTATTTTTTCGTTTGTCAAGTGGAAATTTCCATATAGATTATTTCGTTCTCTTAGCTTTTATAATATGGTAACCTTTTTTTCTTTCAACAATCTCTACTTCTTCAAATACCATCTCAAGTTTCTCAATTGCAGAGGGGGCTCCTTGCTTCTTTTGAATTACAACCCACAATTCACCGCCAGGAACTAAATATTGATAGCTCTCTTCTAAGATATGATGTACCACTTTTTTCCCTGCACGAATTGGAGGATTTGAAATAATAGCCGCAAAACCTCGTTTTTCCACACTTGTAAATAGATCACTTTGGTGTATATCAACATTTGTGACCTTGTTTATTTCCGCATTTTTTATTGAAAGCTCGATTGCCCGTTCATTCACATCAATCATTTCAACAAGACGATCATTATGTACTTTTGCAAGCGCAAGACCAATCGGACCATACCCACAACCAACATCTAAAAACGGACCAGGAACTGTAGGGGCTTTAAACTCCTCCACTAATAATCGAGATCCAAAATCAACTTCATTTTTTGAAAAAACTCCACTATCGCTTGTAAAAGAAAATGAATTTCCTTTTAAGACAAAGACTTGAGTTTTTTGATTACTTGCCACAGTGGGTTTACTAGTATAGTAATGTTCGGCCATTAATATATCTCCCAACATAAGAGTATATGAACAGTATACCCATTTCATTCATACTTGATAAAAAAAGCCCGCTTAATAGCGAGCTTTTTCTTACGTTACTTAAAATTACTTAACTTCTACGCCAGCTCCAACTTCTTCAAGTTTAGCTTTAACTTCTTCAGCTTCTTCTTTAGAAACGCCTTCTTTGATTGCTTTTGGAGTGTTGTCAACAAGTTCTTTAGCTTCTTTTAAGCCAAGACCAGTGATTTCACGTACAACTTTGATAACTTTGATTTTTTGTGCACCAGCGTCTGCTAATACAACGTCAAATTCAGTTTGCTCAGCAGCAGCTTCAGCTCCGCCACCAGCAGCTACAGCTACAGGAGCAGCAGCAGTTACACCAAATTCTTCTTCAATTGCTTTTACTAGGTCATTTAGTTCTAAAACAGTCATACTTTTAACTGCTTCAATGATTTGTTCTTTAGTCATTAGAAAATCCTCCTTAAATAATTATCCTATTTGTATTTCGAATTGTATAATTGTATTACGATTAAGCGCCTTGCTCTTCTTTTTGATCTGCAACTGCTTTAGTAGCAAGTGCAAGGTTACGAATTGGAGCTTGAAGTACGCTAAGCAACATAGAAAGTAAACCTTCGCGTGATGGTAGATCAGCAAGAGCTTTAACTTCCTCAAGAGTTGCAACATTTCCTTCAATAACACCTGCTTTGATTTCTAATGCTTCATGCTTTTTCGCAAAATCATTAAGAATTTTAGCAGGAGCAACTACATCTTCATTACTGAATGCAATTGCGTTTGGTCCTGTTAATGCATCATTTAAACCAGCAAGTTCAGCTTGTTCTGCAGCTCGTCGAGTTAATGTGTTTTTGTACACTTTAAAATCAATGCCCGCATCACGAAGTTGCTTACGTAGTTCTGTTACTTCTGCAACAGATAGACCGCGATAGTCGACAACGATAGTTGATTTACTTTCACGTAATTTGTCTGCAATTTCAGTTACGATTTGTTTCTTTTGTTCTACTGCATGACTCATTCTTTTACACCTCCTGTGAGTATTTTCGCAACACTTGAAACCGTTCGGTGTTAGAGGGCGTTCATGAAGAACACGTTTCTAGATTAAAAAACCTCTATGTCTAGTAGACATAGAGGTAGTAATGATCAAGTAATATATACTACACCTCGGTAGGAAAATTAAGCTATCGAGCACCTACTGTCTACGGTACAAATGCTATTCATTTGTTAACAACAAAATCTATTATATGAAATGCTCGTGTAAAAGTCAATATCCACTTTTTTCTAATTAGAATGTAGAAGCGTCAACTTTTACGCCAGGTCCCATTGTAGATGATACAGCAACGTTTTTCATGTAAGTTCCTTTTGCTGCAGATGGTTTAACCTTAAGCATAGTTTCATAAATTGTAGCGAAGTTCTCAATTAGTTTTTGATCATCAAATGAGATCTTACCAATCGGAACATGAATGTTTGAAGATTTATCAATGCGGTATTCAACTTTACCAGCTTTGATTTCATTGATTGCTTTTGTTACATCAAAAGTAACAGTTCCTGTTTTAGGGTTTGGCATTAAACCTTTAGGTCCTAATACACGACCAAGTTTACCAACTTCACCCATCATGTCAGGAGTAGCTACGATTACATCGAAATCAAACCAACCCTGGTTGATTTTGTTGATGAACTCGCTATCGCCAACATAATCAGCTCCAGCAGCTTCTGCTTCTTTTGCTTTTTCACCTTTAGCGAAAACTAATACACGTTGAGTTTTACCAGTACCGTTTGGTAGAACAACTGCACCACGAATTTGTTGGTCAGCTTTCTTAGGGTCTACTCCTAAACGGAATGCAACTTCTACAGTCGCATCAAATTTAGCTGTACTTGTTTTCTTTACTAATTCAATTGCTTCTGCAACTGAGTAAGCTTTTGTACGGTCTACTAATTTAGCAGCCTCTACGTACTTTTTACCTCTTTTTGCCATTTTAATTTCCTCCTCAATTGTGGTTTTAACGGAATAACCTCCCACGCCAAGCGTGACAGTACATGTTATGCACTGACGCTAGACAGAACAAAGGTTGCGAACGAAAGATAAGTAATGTTCCATCCGCAACCCCCGAACAAATTGTAACAAATAGGAATTAGTCTTCGATAACAATTCCCATGCTACGAGCAGTACCTTCAACCATACGCATTGCAGATTCAACATTTGCTGCATTTAAATCAGGCATTTTTGTTTCTGCAATCTCGCGTACTTTATCACGCTTAACTGTTGCAACTTTATTACGGTTTGGTTCACCAGAACCAGACTCAATACCAGCCGCTTTCTTTAAAAGAACTGCAGCAGGAGGAGTTTTTGTAATAAATGTAAATGAACGATCTTCATATACTGTGATTACAACAGGAATAATTAAACCAGCTTGTTCTGCTGTACGAGCGTTGAACTCTTTACAGAATCCCATAATATTAACACCTGCTTGACCTAGTGCTGGTCCAACCGGTGGTGCTGGGTTTGCTTTACCCGCTGGAATTTGTAATTTAACCTCTTTAATTACTTTTTTAGCCACGAGACACACCTCCTTAAAGTCCGTGATGTGGTAATAGGGTTTTACCCTCCCACTCATCTATTCTTTATAATCCATAAAGAACGTTAGCATAGTTAGTCTCAACATTTTGAGACATACTGACCTATGCAATATTACCACTTTTGATTTACAATATCAAGTTTTTCTTCATTAGATTTTTTCAATTTGTGTAAAGTCCAATTCAACTGGGGTTTCACGACCAAACATATTGACAAGTACTTTTACCTTTTGCTTATCTACATCTAGATCTTCGATAGCACCTGTAAAGTTTGTGAATGGACCTTCTTTTACACGAACTGTTTCTTTTAGTTCAAAATCAATATCAATAGGTCTTTCATCCATTCCCATTCTCTTAAGGATGAATGTTACTTCTTCAGGTAAAAGTGGTGTTGGTTTTGAGCCTGAACCCGCGGATCCAACGAAACCTGTAACTCCTGGAGTGTTACGTACTACATACCAAGAATCATCTGTCATGATTAATTCTACTAGAACATAACCAGGGAATACCTTCTTCTTAACAATTTTCTTTTTTCCGTTCTTGATGTCAGTTTCTTCATCTTCCGGAACAATAACGCGGAAGATTTTATCTTGCATGCCCATTGATTCGACACGTTTCTCTAGATTTGCTTTTACTTTATTTTCATACCCTGAATACGTATGAACAACATACCAATTCTTTTCCATAAGTTAGGACTGCTTGTCCTTCCCTCCCTTTACTGGGTTTAAACATCGTCTTGACATTCTATTTTTTGCAATTAAAAAAACCCGTAACCGGGCTTTCGTAAACACTCTTTGTTCTCTATTCATCATTATACCATGAGTGAACGGGGTTTATTCAAGTACTAAACGAATTAATTCAGAAATTCCAAGATCAACCACTGCAAAAAATACCGATACAAAAATTACTGTTGTTAATGTTACAATTGTATAACGTGTGAGTTCTTTTCTTTTCGGCCAGCTTGTTTTCTTCATTTCTCGAACTATTTCACGAAAAAACTTGGTTATGTTTTTCATCCATGTAACCTCCAACTTTATCAAAACAATCCTAATCTATTTCGTTTCACGATGATTCGTGTGAGAATTGCAAGTCTTACAAAACTTTTTCATTTCAAGTCGTTCAGCTGAAGCGCTATTCTTCATGGTCGTATAATTTCTACTACCACATTCCACACAGGCTAAAATTACCTTTTTACGCATTTTATCACCTACACTATCAAATACACCTTGGCGTATTTGCGCCCGATGAGAATCGTGGCATCCGCCGGAGGCTTAACTTTATTCATTTATGGTATGGGTATCCCACTGAATTGAATATCATTACTCTATCGGCCCTTTACTTAAAAAGATTGGGACTTCTGAATAAAAGTTAAAATGCAGCTTGCATCTTTATTTATGAGAAATGTCTCAATTTCCTTAAAAATGTAACACAGGCATGATTTATATGTCAATACTAGGACCTGACTGTAAATAATGGTTAAAAACGGTTTTGTTTATAACTTAATCTCTTGAATTTCTAAGTACCGTTCTAATTTACGTTTGACTCGTTGGAGCGCATTATCTATAGATTTCACATGACGATTTAGATCCTCTGATATTTCCTGATAGGACCTTCCGTCTAGATATAAGGATAATACCTTACGCTCTAGATCACTTAGGAGCTCTGCCATTTTTAATTCTATGTCATCAAACTTTTCCCTGTTGATGATTAATTCTTCAGGATCTAAAATCTTCGCACCTGATATAACATCCATTAATGTACGGTCAGATTCTTCATCGTATATCGGCTTGTCCAAAGAAACATAAGAATTAAGAGGTATGTGCTTCTGCCTTGTCGCGGTTTTGATTGCAGTAATAATCTGACGTGTAATGCAAAGTTCTGCAAACGCTTTAAAGGAGGAGAGTTTGTCCTCCTTAAAATCACGAATTGCCTTGTATAGCCCGATCATACCTTCTTGAACAATATCTTCACGATCTGCCCCTATTAAAAAGTATGATCTGGCCTTTGCACGCACGAAATTTCTGTACTTGTTAATCAAATAGTCCAATGCTTCACTTTCACCAGCATGGACCAATTCCACGACTTCCTCATCATCTAGTCGGTCATAATATAATCTGTTGCCATAATCATCGAAGCTTGAACTCACACCGATCCCTCCGACCTACCTTAGAAGTTGTTTCTTACCAAAAACTCTAATGAATAAAGTTAATACGTAATGTTCGTAAAATTCTTTATCTAGAAATATTATACAGGAGTGCTTTTCCAAGCGTCAACCCGCTCAACGCTGTCCTCGACGCCATTTTTCAAATATTTCTGCAATTTCGTCGGAAAGTGGTATTTTTGATACACTTTTTTCTTGATACGTTTTCTTGACGTCTTTTTGAATTCCAGACTCTACTACTTCCATCTCAGTTAGTAATTCTCGAGCCGATTTCCTTAGGGCACCTTGTCCAAATATCTGCCATTGTTCGGTATAATCAGAAGTCGCTACATGGATTTGTGTTTTAATATTATTTAATTGTTGTGCTAGCTTTTCTATCCGTTCATCCGCCGTTTCATTTTCACGCGTAAAAATAACTTCGATTTTTCGACTTTTCATTTTTGATTCAATTCCTGGTACGAGGTGTGCATCAAATACAACGATCACCTTAAATCCTGTATATGCCTGATATTCAGCCATCTTCTCGATTAACAAATCACGCGCTGCTGAAAAGTCCTTTGTTTTAAGATGACGTAGTTCTGGCCATGCACCTATAATGTTGTAGCCATCTACCAGCAGGATATCCATTTAATTTACTCTCCCAACGGATTCCGCTTACGATAAACCTCATACATAAGTAGACTAGCAGCAACAGAAGCATTTAAAGAGGTTACTTTTCCCTGCATCGGTAAATGTAAAAGAAAATCACATTTTTCTTTCACAAGGCGTCCCATACCTCTGCCCTCACTGCCAATAACTAGGCCAATCGGCATTTTACCATCAACATTTCGATAATCTTCTTTTCCCTTCGCATCTGTACCAACAATCCATACACCACGGTCCTTTAATTCATCAATCGTTCTCGCTAAGTTCGTTACTCGTGCAACTGGTATATATTCAATCGCCCCAGTTGAAGCCTTTGCAACAGTTGCTGTTAACCCTACTGCTCTTCGTTTGGGAATAATTACCCCATGCGCACCAACTGCATCAGCTGTACGAAGGATTGATCCAAGGTTATGAGGGTCCTCTAGCTCATCTAACAAGATGATAAAAGGTGCTTCGTTTCGCTTTTCGGCTGTTGCTAAAATATCATCAACTTCTGCATACTCATATGCCGCTACTTGTGCGACAACTCCTTGGTGGTTGCCTTCAACCATTTGGTCAATCTTTTTTTTCGGAACAAATTGAACCAAAACGTTACCTTCTTTAGCAAGAGAGGTGATTTGGTTCATTTGCCCTCTGTTGGACCCCTCTGCAATCCAAATTTTATTGATGTCACGCTCAGATTTCAATGCTTCAATTACAGGATTTTTTCCAATAATATAATCACTAGCCATTTCTTTTTCCTCCTTTCTTAAGATTCGATAATTCGAAAGGCCTCTTCAATAATCGAATGGATTCTGTCAGTATCATTTTGTAGAAAGTGAAAGCCGAGTAACGCTTCAAACGCGGTACTGTATCTGTATGTCTGGACATCTGTATTTTTAGGAACTGTTCCACTCTTTGCGTTACGACCCCTTCTGATTACAGCTTTTTCTTCCTCTGAAAAAAACTCTTCATCAAGCATTTCATGGATTACGGCCGACTGTGCTTTAGCCGATACATAACGCTTTGCCTGATTATGGAGTTGATTGGGTCTGACACTCCCCTTTTGCAAGAGGTAATGCCGTACATACATTTCGTATACGGCATCACCCATATAAGCTAGGGCAAGACTATTTAATTGATGGCTATCAATTTGGTTGTCTGATAAAAACTTCATTTATTATCCTCTTTTCCATCTTGTACCTTGAGGAGTGTCTTCTAGAATAATATTCATTGCCTTTAATTGGTCACGAATTTGGTCGGATAAAGCAAAGTCCCGATCTTTTCGTGCTTGGTTTCGCTTTGCAATTAGTTCTTCGATTTCCTCATCAAGTAATTGTTCATCTTCTAATTTAAGACCTAGTGTATTAAATAATACCTCGAATTCTTGGGTAAAGGCTTCGATTACCTTTTCTGCCGTATTTTTTTCCTGCAAGTAATAATTGGCCTGTTTCGATAACTCAAACAATACAGATATTGCGTTTGCCGTATTAAAATCATCATCCATTGCTTCAATGAAATCATTGCGGAATGCCGTGATTTTTTCTAGCCATGTATCATCATCATTCGTTAAGTTCGTACTGCTTTGCAGACGATGCTTTAAGTTTGCGTAAGAAGTGCGTAATCGTTCTAATGCATTTTTTGTACTTTCTAGTAATTCAACACTATAGTTAATTGGGTGTCGATAATGGACAGACAGCATGAAAAAGCGTAATACCTGTGGGTCCACGTCTTTGATAATATCGTGAACCAATACAAAGTTACCAAGAGACTTTGACATTTTTTCATTATCGATATTAATATAGCCGTTGTGCATCCAATAATTTGCAAAAGTTTTTCCATTCACTGCTTCGGATTGTGCAATTTCATTTTCATGGTGTGGAAACGCTAAGTCTTGGCCACCTGCGTGAATATCAATTGTTTCACCTAAGTATCTTTTAGCCATTGCCGAGCACTCGATGTGCCAACCTGGGCGACCATTCCCCCATGGGCTTTCCCAATAAATCTCTCCAGGCTTCGCACTTTTCCATAAAACAAAGTCTAGGGCATCCTGCTTCTTATCCCCCACTTCAATTCTTGCACCTACGCGCAGTTCGTCAATAGATTGGTGAGAAAGCTTTCCATACTCCTTGAATTCCCTTGTACGATAGTATACATCGCCTTCAGATTCATAGGCAAAGCCTTTCTCAATGAGAGCTTGAATAAAATCAATAATAATATCCATATTCTCTGTAACCCTTGGATGAACATCCGCCTTTTTGCATCCCAATGCAGACACATCTTCAAAATAAGCATCGATAAAACGCTCCGCAATAGTTGGTACCTCTTCACCTAACTCATTTGCTGCTTTAATTAATTTATCATCAACGTCTGTAAAATTGGATACATAATGAACATCATAGCCTCTAAATTCAAAATAACGACGTACTGTATCAAATACAATGGCAGGACGTGCATTCCCAATATGGATATAATTATAAACAGTTGGACCGCACACATACATTTTTACCTTATTTTCTTCAAGTGGTTTAAACTCTTCCTTCTTCCGAGTTAGCGTATTATAAAGATGAATGGACATTATCCTTTGCTCCTTCCTTATGTTGGATTACCTCTTTTAGGCTTTCAATTTCTTTTTCTAGTTCTCTGATTTTATCTAAAACCGGATCTGGTAAATCACGGTGATTTAAATCCTTGCTATTTCTAACTTTGATACCATCCTGGATTACAACCCTACCAGGGATCCCGACAACAGTTGAATTCGGAGGAACATCTTGCAGAACAACCGAACCCGCTCCTACTTTTGAATTCTCTCCAATTGTAATCGATCCTAATACTTTGGCTCCTGTTGCGATCAGTGCATTGTCCTTAATCGTTGGATGCCGCTTTCCTTTTTCTTTCCCTGTTCCACCTAGGGTTACGCCCTGAAACACTGTCACATTGTCCCCAATTTCACAGGTCTCACCAATCACCACGCCCATCCCATGGTCAATGAAAAATCGGCGGCCAATTTTTGCACCAGGGTGAATTTCAATTCCTGTGAAAAAACGACTTATTTGCGAAACAGTTCTAGCTAAGAAAAACAACTTTCGTTTAAATAGAAAATGTGCGACTCGGTGTGACCAAATTGCATGCAATCCGGAGTAAGTCAGCATCACTTCAAAATGGGTTCTTGCAGCTGGGTCCTGTTCAAACACAACTTCGATATCCTCTTTCATTCGCTTAAACACAATCAACCCTCCTTATAAGAAAAGCGTAAGCGCCTTGCCCAGCCCCGCAAGCACAAGACAAGCGCTGATAGAAGGCGCTCTTTGCCTTCAGAAGCGATTGAATTGTGAACTCGAGGGGCTAGGCGCTGAAGCTAGACAATACTTTTTTATCAAAATAAAAAGCGCCCCTGTGTAAAAACACAGAGACGCTTAATCGCGCGGTTCCACTCTGTTTAGGTAATTAATGGTATCTATTACCTCAACTTCATCTCGTAACGGTGAGACTCCGCTTTTATCTACTACAAAATGGGTTCGATAAAAGACTCAAAGGTGCATTTCAATAAGCGTTTCCCATAAACCACTTTCAGCCGGTGATGGTTCTCTCTGTTCATATTTGCCCGAAACGTGCAAATACTTTAATGTCAATCACTTATTTACTCTCCTTATCAACACTTTTAGATTATATAATTGATTACCTATACTATATTACATTTTCAACAAGATGTTAACTAATTAAACTATTTAGGCGTGAAATAATTTTTTCTTTTCCTAGTAAATGAATTGCTTGTGGCAGATCAGGTCCATGAAGTTGACCTGTTGCAGCCGCACGAATTGGCATGAAAAGATTCTTACCTTTTTGTCCAGTTCCTTTTTGAACAGCTTTAATTGCCGCCTTAATTTCAGCAGCACCAAATGTTTCAAGACCTTCAACCTCTTGTAAAAACGCCTTTAAAACTTCAGGAACTGTTTCACCCGCAAGAACTTCCTTAGCATCCTCTTCAATCGTTAACTCATCTCTAAAGAAAAGCTCTGTTAATTCAACGATCTCGGCGCCGTAGCTCATTTTTTCTTGATGAAGTGCAATTAAATCTTGTGCCCATTGCTTGTCAACGTCACTTAATGGCTCATTCAATCTACCAGCTTTAATTAAGTGTGGCAATGATAGTTCCACTAAGCGATCTAGATCTATGTTTTTCATATATTGGTTGTTCATCCAAGTAAGCTTTTGTGTATCGAATACAGCAGGTGATTTTGAAAGACGTGCAGGATCAAAAATCTCAATAAATTCCTCTTTTGTATGAAGCTCTTCTTCTCCAACCGGTGACCACCCTAATAGAGTGATGAAGTTAAATAAAGCTTCAGGAAGATATCCGAGTTCCTCATACTGTTCAATAAATTGAATAATCGACTCATCACGCTTACTAAGCTTTTTACGGCTTTCATTTACAATCAATGTCATATGCCCAAAGGTCGGGATATTCCAATTAAATGCCTCATATACCACCATTTGCTTCGGTGTATTTGAAATATGGTCTTCTCCACGTAACACATGTGAAATTTCCATTAAGTGATCATCAATAACTACGGCAAAATTATAAGTTGGTGTTCCATCCTTTTTGACGATTACATAATCGCCCATGCCTTCAGATTCGAAAGAAATCTCACCTTTAACCATATCATGAAACGTGAATACTTTTCCTTCAGGAATGATGATACGAATACTTGGTTGTCTTCCTTCATTTTCAAAAGCTTGTTGCTGATCCTTTGTTAAGTGACGACATTTTCCTGAATAATGAGGAGTCTCACCACGTTCTATTTGTTCTTCACGCTCTTTTTCAATTTCTTCTTCCGTACAATAGCATTTATAAGCGAGTCCTTTATCTAATAACTCTGTATAATACTTTTCATAAATCTCATTTCGCTCTGATTGACGGTATGGTCCATACTCACCACCAACATCTGGTCCTTCGTCCCAATCAACGCCAAGCCACTTTAAATATTTCAGCTGACTCTCTTCTCCGCCTTCAATATTTCGCTTCTTATCTGTATCTTCAATACGAATAATAAATTTTCCATTTTGATTTCTAGCATAGAGATAGTTAAATAAAGCCGTTCTTGCATTTCCAATATGTAAATGTCCTGTTGGACTTGGTGCATATCGCACTCGTACGTTATTTGACATGTATGTACCCTCCGTTACGACCTATGTATCATAGATATTTTAACACCACTTTTTTTACTGTCAAAGAATTAGTTATCTTCCTTTACCAATAGCACTGTAGCTTGTGCTGCAATTCCTTCACCACGGCCCGCGAATCCTAATTTTTCAGTCGTTGTGGCTTTTACATTCACCTGAGAAGGGTCTGCTTCTAACAATTCTGCAATTCGCCCTTTGATTTGTTCAATATACGGTGCCATTTTAGGCTTTTGAGCAATAATGGTACAATCGATATTTACAAGCTTATAACCTTTTTTCCTTACCATCTCCCACACATGCTGTTGAAGTTTTGCAGAATCAGCATCCTTAAAGTTCGGGTCTGTATCCGGAAAATGCTTGCCTATATCTCCTTCACCTATCGCACCAAGACAGGCATCAGATACCGTGTGTAACAATACATCTGCATCAGAATGGCCTAATAATCCCTTTTCATATGGGATTGTAATTCCACCTATAATTAATGGGCGTCCTTCAACCAATTGGTGAACATCAAAGCCCTGCCCAATACGAAACATGGGTTCTCCCCCTTTTTATCAAGTTCTTTACTCCAGGAGTAATTTAGCTTGTCCAGTTTTGTAAAATCGCTTCAGCAAAAATTAAATCATCTGGAGTCGTAAGTTTAATATTTAAATAATCGCCTCTAACAATATAAACTTGTTTCGGAATTCTTTCAACGAGACTTGCTTCATCTGTACCGAGAAAATCTTCTTTTCTAGCTAATTCATGTGCCTCTTGTAAGATAGAAACATGAAAAGCTTGTGGGGTTTGAATTGCCCACAAGCTAGAACGTTCAACTGTCTCTTCCACATATAAATCACTAGAGGCACGTTTGATTGTATCCTTAACGGGAACTGCTAGGACGGCTGCTCCCTTTTCCACTGCCACACTTACTAACTCATGAACATGCTCATGTTTCAGAAAAGGCCTTGCCCCATCATGAACCAATACAATATCGGTATTTTTTGCTGCTAGTAAGCCATTATAGACACTATATTGTCGTTCACTGCCACCCTGGGTTAAAGAAACAACCTTTTGAATTCTATATGTTTGAAGTAATTCTTCAAAAGTTAGTTGTTCATCCTTGTTGATCACTAAGATGATTCCTGAACACATTGGATCCTGTTCAAAAACTCTTAATGTATGAATAATTACTGGTATTGATTGTAATTCGATGAATTGTTTATTCTTTCCCGCATTCATTCTCTTTCCTTGACCAGCAGCAGGAATTATAACCTGATAATTCACTACGTAGCGCCCCTATCGATGTTTAAGTATTCAATTATAAAGCTTTTTCAAGCAACTTTGGCTTTGCGAAAATCATTCGCCCCGCTGATGTTTGTAAAACACTTGTTACAAGTACATCAATGCGTTTTCCGATATAATCGCGACCTTCTTCAACGACAATCATTGTGCCGTCATCTAAGTAAGCAACACCCTGATTATGTTCTTTTCCATCCTTAATGACCTGCACACTCAATTCTTCACCCGGTAACACAACTGGTTTCACAGCATTTGCTAAGTCATTAATGTTCAAAACTGCCACATTTTGCAACTCACAAACCTTGTTAAGGTTAAAGTCATTTGTCACGACTACACCCATCGTTAATTTCGCAAGTTTCACTAACTTACTATCAACCTCTTGTATATCGTCAAAGTCACCTTCATAAATATCTACCTTAATTGATAGTTCTTTTTGAATTCGGTTTAAAATATCCAAACCTCTTCTCCCACGGTTTCGCTTTAACACGTCTGAAGAATCCGCAATATGCTGAAGTTCCTCTAAAACAAATCGTGGAATGACGATGGTTCCTTCAAGAAATCCCGTTTGGCAAATATCTGCAATACGTCCATCAATAATTACACTTGTATCCAAAATTTTAAGTTTTTTGGCCTGTTGGTTAACTTCCTCGTCCTCTAAGCCCTTTTTCTTCCCAGCACGGTTAATAGAGAATAAGTTCACAAGCTCATCCCGCTTTTTGAAACCAACTTGGAATCCTAAGTATCCCAAAAGCAGGGTTATGAAAATAGGAAGCACTGCATTTACAACTGAAAATGTAATACGGTCCAATGGAATCACAATTAAAAACGCAACAATTAACCCCGAAATTAAACCTAGGCTTCCAAATAACACATCTGTAACAGGAGCTTTGATTAATGACTCTTCAAGCCATTTAATTAGACCTACGATATAATCTACTAACCAAAAAGTAATAATAAATAATATAATAGCACCTAAAATCGCAAGCGTATATGAGTTATTTAAGTATGGAATATTGTCGATATTTAACAGCTTAAGTAAATCAGGTAGATATACTATCCCAAGCATACCTCCGACGATTAGAAAAAATAGCTGCACAATACGTTTTAACATTCCTTCACCTCCTCCTATTCATTATAATCACTTTATAATAATTGAAACCTACAATAAATAGCTTTTTTCAAAATGTAAACAGAATGACATAGACGTGTAAACGATACCTATATATTATTTTTATATCCTTCTAAAATTATTACTGCTCCTATAAAAAATATTTAGCATAATCCGCACATCAGAAAAGTGTATGTCCATTTGTTCACACTTACTATACGTAAAAAGAAGCAAAGATGTTTCATTTTCACTCGATTTTTTATAGCAAACTTTAAACTATCCTAATGTATGTTGAATAGCCTGCCTAATATCACTTACGCCAATAACTTCAATGCCCTTTGGAATGGTCCATCCACCAAGATTACGTTCAGGAAGGATTACTCGCTTAAAACCTAGCTTTGCTGCTTCCTGGACCCGCTGCTCAATACGAGAAACTCTTCTTACCTCACCCGTTAATCCAACCTCTCCTATAATAACATCTGCCGGATTTGTAGCTTTGTCTCTGAAACTTGAAGCAATACTTAAAGCAACAGCTAAGTCAATTGCTGGTTCATCTAACTTCACACCACCTGCAACCTTCAAATAAGCATCTTGGTTTTGTAAAAGAAAACCGGCTCTTTTTTCTAATACAGCCATTAATAACGAAACCCTGTTATGGTCAATCCCTGTTGCCATTCGTCGTGGATTTCCAAAGCTAGTTGGTGAAATCAAAGCCTGAATTTCAACGAGAACGGGTCGTGTCCCTTCCATTGATGCGACAACCGTTGATCCTGCCGATCCTGCAGAACGCTCTTCTAGAAAAATTTCAGATGGATTTGCCACCTCTTCAAGGCCTGTTTCCTTCATCTCAAATATACCCATTTCATTGGTTGAACCAAAACGGTTTTTAACTGCACGTAAAATTCGGTATGTATGATGGCGTTCCCCTTCAAAGTAAAGAACAGTATCCACCATATGCTCCAACAAACGTGGGCCAGCAATATTTCCCTCTTTCGTAACATGACCAACGATAAAAATAGCAATCCCATTTGTTTTTGCTATTCGCATTAACTCTGCCGTACATTCACGTACCTGTGACACACTACCAGGGGCAGAGGCAATATCAGAGTGATAAATCGTCTGAATGGAGTCAATGACTACAAAAGAAGGTTTAAGCTCAGAAATTGTCTGGGAAATAAATTCGAGATCCGTTTCCGCTAAGACATACAATTGATCAGAGGAAACACCTAAGCGATCAGATCGTAGCTTAGTTTGCTTGACCGATTCTTCTCCGGAAATATATAAAACCTTGTCTTGTTTAGCTAATTGAGAGGATACTTGTAGCAGTAGTGTAGATTTTCCTATACCTGGGTCTCCCCCAATTAGGACAAGTGAACCCCTGACAATCCCGCCACCAAGTACGCGATTAAATTCTTTGTTATCTGTATACATTCTTGGTTCATTTTCTGACTCGATTGAAGTGATTGGTGAAGGCTTTCGCTGAACTGTGGGACTTGAATGAGTAAAAGCACCTTTTCTAGCTGGCTTATGCAAAGTTTCCTCGACTAATGAATTCCATGAACCACATCCGGGACATTTTCCCATCCATTTTGGTGTTTCATAGCCACAGGATTGACAGGTGAATTTCGTTTTTGTTTTTGCCATCGTCATTAATCCTTTCTTTAATAGAAGCACAAGGCACCTCTAACCGGACACAAGCACAAGATAAGCGCTGACAGAAAGTACTTTTTGCCTTCAGAAGCGATTAGCTTGTGACATCGAGCCGATGGTGCCAAGAGCTAAACATTGTTTAGAAAAAAGAGGTATACACAAACTAGATAATGTATACCTCTTTTACAATTTACATCTTATTTCACTGTTTCTTTAGTTTCTACGACTTCTGTCGTTTTAATCACAAATTCTCCGTTATTGAAGTCCATTACAATTTTCTTTCCTTTTTCTATTTTACCGCGTAATAACTCTTCAGACAAACGGTCTTCAATTTGTTTTTGTATTGCACGGCGTAATGGACGTGCCCCATAATCAGGGTCATAACCTTCCTCAGCAATTCGGTCTTTTGCCGCATCTGTTAACTCAAGCTCAAAGTCTTGCTCTTTTAGACGTTTCGTTAACTGATCTGACATGAGTGTTACAATTTCCTTCAGATGCTTCTTCTCTAGTGAATGGAAGACGATGATTTCGTCAATACGGTTAAGGAATTCTGGGCGGAATGCTTTCTTCAGTTCCTCCATTACCTTATCCTTCATGTTTTTATAATCTTGTTTTTCACTTTCAAGGGCAAAGCCAACATATTTGTTACGTTTTAAGGTGCTAGCTCCGACGTTTGAAGTCATAATTAAAATCGTATTTCTGAAATCAACAGTGCGCCCCTTGGAATCGGTCAAACGTCCATCCTCAAGCACTTGAAGTAAAATGTTAAATACATCTGGATGTGCCTTTTCAATTTCATCCAGTAATATGACAGAGTATGGCTTTCTACGGACTTTTTCAGTTAATTGGCCGCCCTCTTCATAGCCGACATACCCTGGAGGTGAACCCACTAGTCTAGATGTGGAATGCTTCTCCATGTACTCAGACATATCTACACGAATCATCGCATCTTCATCGCCGAAAATAGATTCAGCTAGTGCACGAGCCAGTTCTGTTTTACCTACACCCGTTGGACCAAGGAAAATAAATGAACCCGTTGGGCGCTTCGGATCTTTTAATCCTGCACGTGAACGTCTAACTGCCTTGGAAACGGCTTTAACCGCCTCTTCCTGACCGATTACTCGTGAGTGAAGGATTTCTTCCATATTTAATAATTTATTTGCTTCAGTTTGTGCTAGTTTAGATACAGGGACTCCAGTCCAGCTTGATACGACCATTGCGATATCATCTACAGTAACCTCAGAGTTCTCTTGCCCCTGCTTTTCCTTCCAGTTTTTCTTCGTTTCTTCTAACTGCTCACGTAGACGTTGCTCGGAATCACGTAATGATGCTGCTTTTTCAAACTCTTGACTTTGAACCGCCGCATCCTTTTCCTTGCGAACCTCTTCAAGCTTTTGTTCAAGCTCCTTTAAATTTGGTGGTGCAGTATAGGAACGAAGACGAACTTTTGAACCAGCCTCATCAATCAAATCAATTGCTTTGTCTGGTAGAAAACGGTCTGAAATATAGCGATCTGACAGTTTAACAGCCTGAATGATAGACTCATCTGAGATTGATACTCTATGATGCGCTTCATAACGGTCGCGTAATCCTTTTAAAATTAAAATAGATTCTTCGACAGTTGGTTCATCCACTTGAATTGGTTGGAAGCGTCGCTCTAGCGCGGCATCCTTTTCGATATACTTTCGATATTCGTCTAATGTGGTAGCACCAATACATTGAAGTTCACCTCGAGCAAGTGATGGTTTTAGGATATTTGACGCGTCAATTGCCCCTTCTGCTCCACCTGCTCCGATTAGGGTATGAAGTTCATCTATAAATAGAATGATATTACCAGCTTGGCGAATTTCATCCATTACCTTTTTCAAACGGTCTTCAAATTCCCCGCGGTATTTTGTACCCGCAACCACGGTCCCCATATCAAGGGTCATTACTCGCTTATCACGAAGCGTTTCTGGTACCTCATTATTGATAATTTGCTGGGCTAAACCTTCTGCAATTGCCGTTTTACCAACACCAGGCTCCCCGATTAGAACTGGGTTGTTTTTCGTACGACGGCTTAGTACCTCAATCACACGTTGAATTTCTTTACTACGGCCAATAACTGGATCTAGGCTGCCTTCTCTTGCAATTGCAGTTAAATCACGGGCTAAACTATCTAAGGTTGGTGTATTGGCATTTGTAGAACCTCCACCATGATGCCCCGATGATGACTCATTGCTTCCCAATAGCTGTAGAACCTGTTGACGGGCTTTATTTAAGCTCACTCCTAAATTGTTTAATACCCGTGCAGCGACGCCTTCCCCTTCACGAATTAATCCCAGTAGAATATGCTCTGTACCCACATAAGAGTGACCAAGCTTCCGAGCCTCATCCATAGATAACTCGATTACCTTTTTAGCACGCGGAGTATAATGAATTGTCTGTGATCCCTCTTGACCACGGCCAATTAAAGCCTCAACCTCTTTTTGAATTTTTTCGGGACCTAATCCTAGTGCAAGTAAGGCCTTAGCAGCGATTCCTTCGCCTTCTCGAATAAGACCTAATAATACATGTTCAGTTCCAATATTGTTATGCCCTAATCGCACAGCTTCCTCTTGAGCTAACGCCAATACCTTCTGTGCACGCTCAGTAAATCTGCCAAACATCATAACCCATCACCCTCCATGTCGGTAGTCTTATTATTTTCTAGCTTCAATCTTTCTCGAATGATAGACGCTCTTTTAACGTCTCTTTCATTTGGCCTTAATGCACCACCAGCATATGATTGTAAGAATCCAGGTTGTGTTAAAACCATGAGTTCATTAAGGATACTTCTTGATATATCTTTTATATAGCCAAGATCTATACCTAATCGGACATCTGATAAACACTTAGCTGCTTCCTTCGATTCAATGATCCGACTATTAGCTAAAACCCCATAGGAACGGAATACTCGGTCCTCCAACTGAATATTAGAGGTTTTTACCAAAGCTTCTCGTGCAGAACGTTCTTGCGCAATCAGCTGAGCAACAACACTCTCTAAATCTTCAACAATATCTTCTTCCGTCTTTCCAAGCGTAATTTGGTTAGAAATTTGAAAAATATTTCCTAACGCCTCGCTGCCTTCACCATATATTCCTCTTACAACAAGGCCAAGTTGATTGATTGCCGGAATAATTCTACTCATTTGATGAGTTAAGATAAGTGCTGGCAGATGCATCATCACAGAGGCACGTATCCCAGTCCCTACATTCGTCGGACAGCTGGTTAAATAACCTCTTGTTTCATCAAACGCGTAATCGACATGCTCTTCAATCCAATCATCCAGGTTGTTTGCAACCCGTAATGCTTCCGATAATTGAAACCCTGGGAATAAACATTGTATTCGAATATGGTCTTCTTCATTAATCATAATGCTAATTTCTTCATTTTCAGATAAAAGACAAGCTCCATACGGAGAGTCCTCAGCTAAATGTGGACTTATCAAATGTTTTTCAACAAGTACCCTCTTTTCTATTGGTTGGAGCTCCATCATTTTTAATAATTCCATTTCTCCAATTGAAGGAAAACTCTTCCCTGAAAAGCCCTTTTGGAAGACTTCCACAATTTGTTGAGCTTCTTCATTTGAATACACCGTTGAAAAGGGGACATTTTTCAAATTTCGAGCAAGCCTGATCCTTGAACTTAAGACAATATCCGAATCCGGCCCTTCTTGACTCATCCAAGAGCTTAAGGCTTGATTGATAAAATGTTCAAGTGACATTGATTATACCTCCCCCTCTTTGTAACCACTTAGCTTTTTCTCTAAAGCCCTTACGTGGTCACGAACTTCTGCAGCCTTTTCAAATTCCTCTAGGGAAATATACTCCTGCATCTTATGCTTTAATTGTTCAATCTCTTTCCGGATATGGAAGGAGCCTCCGATTCGTTTTGGAATTTTCCCTGTATGATGTGTATTACCACTATGCAGACGTTTTAAGATTGGGGTAAGTTGTTTTTCAAAGGTTGGATAGCAATGCGAGCAGCCAAACCGTCCTACCTTTGCAAATTGTTGAAAAGTCATTTTACAGTTACTACATTGTAAAATCTCATTTTGTTGAAAAGCATTTTGCTTTGAACCTGCAAGTGGTTCAAATTGTAGAAGTCCTGCTAATAAGTTATCTATTGAAAAGCCAGATGTGCCTGGAAACATAAACATCTCACTTTTTTCTTGAGCACAATGTTCACATATATGAACCTCTGTCTTTTCACCGTTAATAATCTTTGTAAAATGTAATGTCGCAGGACGTTGATTGCATTCTTGGCATATCATGGTAAGCACCTTCCTACTTAATCAAATGCGCCTTGGCGTATTTGTGCCCGATTTTTTTCGAGCATGCTCGAAAAATTACCTTTAAAAAAATCGTGGCATCCGCCGGTGGCTTTAACTTATTATCTATACATGAGGGATGTTAGCATTGCCTTTAGCATGCGTGCTCTCAACTCATCCCGATGAGGAAGCTCAATAAACAAGACGGAACGATCAATAACACTTAGCATGATCTTCGCCTCTCTTTTTGAGATTACTTCCTCCTCAATTAAACGCAAAATGACATCTTCTGCACTCGTTTGAGAAATCCGTTTGTCTATAAGGCGAACGAGTTGATTAATCAACTGAGAATCATTATTCGTTTTTACCTTCATAATACGAATATAACCCCCACCACCTCGTTTACTTTCAACTAAATAGCCTCTCTCTAGCGTAAATCGTGTATTTATTACATAGTTAATTTGAGATGGGACACATTCAAATTTATCGGCAATCTCACTTCTTTTTATTTCAACAATAGCTCGATCACTTGTATCAAGAACACTTTTTAGATATTGTTCGATGATATCAGATATATTCCTCATTATGACCACACCTCACCTTGACTTTGACTATATTTGACTATAACTATAATATAAAATGACCGCACTAATTTTTCAACTGTTTCGCTTTTTAAATTGAACGTCAAAATTATTTAGGCAATCATTTTCAAGGCATTTACTATCCTATACTTTCCAAATTTAGTACCCCTCTAAACACCAAATCAGAAAATTTTTTGCACCATTTCTTGTTTTGACATTTCTTCATACAATCGCAGACGTTCGTTTTTACTTCCGACCTCAACATCAATCGTGTACTGGCAATTATTATTAATTTTATCCTTCGAGTATTTAATGTTAAAATCCCTTACCCGGAAACCATTATCATTAAATAGTTGTAAGATTGAAGAGAATGATGAAATATCTTCATTGATAATGATATGAACAACTTTTCTTTTTCTGGATTTAAAGAAGAATTCTTCAAATCGATTAAGGAAAATTAGGCTCAGTAAAACAACGATTGTTGTTAATATGGCAGGAGCATACATGCCTAATCCAATAATTAACCCTAGACCGGCCACCACCCAAATGGAGGCAGCAGTCGTTAACCCCCGAACCGTTGCATCCCTTACAAGAATAGTACCGGCACCCAAAAATCCAATACCACTTATCACATAGGAAGGAATCCGCGCTGGATCAAAACGTACGTTTGTACTCATTTCTAAATAAGGCTGGAACCCGTAAATTGACATTAACATCATTAAACAGGAGCCGACCCCAACTAGCAAATGGGTACGAAATCCAGCAGGGTGCTTATGTACCTCTCTCTCCAAGCCGACTAACCCGCATAATAACGCTGCTAAAAAAATCCGTATCGACATCGTTAAAAATTCTTCTGTTTGGAATGATGCAATAAAATCAATCATGTTACATCCTCCCTTTTTATGTATATGCAAAAACCTTTTATTAGGTATAGGTATTCGATAGGCAACCTAAATCCCCTTTTTTAAACAAGAAAAAAAATTTAGTGTTTTATAATTATACGATTCATCAATTAAATTATGATTTCTTAGGACCCATTTTTTTAGAATAGTAATTTCTCCTTATAATGGGGACATTTTTATCATTAGCAATCTAATTTAAAATATTGATAATCAGCAGTATGTAAAATTTAACATGGTTATCGGGAATAAAAATAAAAAGGGTGGCTTGGAGGCTAATGTATATTGAAAAAGTATGTTTAATAATAAACAGTAGAGGTTTTGACTGTATTGGTAGGTATCGTTTATGCTGCTTGCGATATACCACTATTGTTATGTGAGGCTAGCGATATGCTGATATATCGTTTAAGCTGTTTTCAGTATAGCACTTAACACCTATATGACATTTACATATCACATCGCGATACACTCTCAATTCTTTACTACTTTTCACTATACAAAAAAAGACCAACCATAACGGTTGATCTTTTAGTTGCCTAGCGACGTCCTACTCTCACAGGGACAAAGCCCCAACTACCATCGGCGCAAGAGCTTAACTTCCGTGTTCGGTGGTCGGCTGCCGATGAGCGGAAGATTTCTGCGTCAGCTGCGCTCACTCCAATCCTCATGTACATAGTACATTCCGGTTTGAGCTCCCTTGCTTCCTTGAACTCTTTGCTCCTCGAAACCCGACCTATTCTATTTTTTATTCTTATTCCCGTCAAAAGCGTCTTTAACAACATAAAACCTTTCGGTTTTGAAAAAACAAAAAAAGACCAACCATAACGGTTGATCTTTTAGGTGCCTAGCGACGTCCTACTCTCACAGGGACAAAGTCCCAACTACCATCGGCGCTGAAGAGCTTAACTTCCGTGTTCGGTATGGGAACGGGTGTGACCTCTTCGCTATCGCCACTAGACTATATGAAGGATTCATTCCTTCAAAACTAGATAACGTACGTGCATTCATTTTTAGAAGTGATTTGGTTAAGTCCTCGATCGATTAGTATCAGTCAGCTGCACATGTCACCATGCTTCCACCTCTGACCTATCAACCTC
>QGHH01000220.1 GCA_003640645.1 Fredinandcohnia aciditolerans
GCCGATCCGTCGAAGGTCAATCCGTGGGGCGGCGCCATCGCCCACGGCCATCCGCTGGGCGCGACCGGCGCGGCGTTGATGGCCAAGATGCTGGCGGGGCTGCGCGCCACCGATGGCCGCTTCGGCCTTCAGGTCATGTGCATCGGACACGGCATGGCGACAGCGACGATCATCGAACGCCTATGAATCGGATCGGCAGGCAAGGGTCGGGCGCGATGCCGGCCGGGCATGAGGACGGCGCGGAATCGCTGCGTCGCGCCGAAGTGATCCTGACCGCGGCCCGCCTGTTTCGCAAGCACGGCTACGAGCGCACCACGGTGCGC
Source organism: Fredinandcohnia aciditolerans (assembly GCA_003640645.1). Classification (GTDB taxonomy): domain Bacteria; phylum Bacillota; class Bacilli; order Bacillales; family Bacillaceae_L; genus Ferdinandcohnia; species Ferdinandcohnia aciditolerans. Next base: position 324 of record QGHH01000220.1, read on the forward strand.
GAGCTCGCGCGCGCCGTGGGACTGCAGTCCGGCAGCCTGTTCCACCATTTCCGCAGCAAGGAGGAAATCCTGGTGGCGGTGATGAACAACGGCATTCAGGAAGTGCTGGATGCCGGCCGCCAGGCCCTGGCGTTGTACCCGGCGCCAGCCGACCGGCTGGCGGCGCTGTTCCGCGTGCACATGTGGAGCATGTTGCACGGCGCCGGCGGCGACGCGATGAATGCGCTGGTCTACGAGTGGCGCAGCCTGTCGGCGCCCAGCCAGACCAGCGTCAAGGTGCTGAGCGACCGTTACGAGGCGATGTGGCAGGACGCAGTGGCGGCGGCGGTGGCCGCCGGCCTGCTGCGCGGCGATGCGCGCGTGATCAAGCGTTGCGTGCTGGGCGCGATGAAT
>QGHH01000221.1 GCA_003640645.1 Fredinandcohnia aciditolerans
GCCGGAGCGATCCGGCGGCCGTCCTCGTTCTCACGCGCCTGGAAGGCGGCTCACCACCACCGCTGAGCCTTGGCGCGGAAACCCGCCGCCCGCTCGACGGCGCCCGCCAGCGAGAACAGCGTGCCCTCGTCCAGGGCCTTGCCGATCAGTTGCAGGCCGAGCGGCAACCCGCCCGCGTCCAGCCCGGCCGGCACGCTCATCGACGGCAGGCCGGCGAGGTTGGTCGTCACCGTGAAGACGTCGTTCAGGTACATGGCGATCGGGTCGGCCTGGCGCTCGCCGAGGCCGAACGCCGCCGATGGCGCGGTCGGGGTCAGCAGCGCGTCGCAGCTCTCCCAGGCCCGGTCGAAGTCGTCGGCGATGCGGCGGCGGACCTTCTGAGCCTTGAGGTAGTAGGCGTCGTAATAGCCGGCCGACAGCACGTAGGTGCCGATCAGGATGCGGCGCTTGACCTCGTCGCCGAAGCCGGCGGCGCGGGTGTTCTCGTAGACCTCGGTCAGGTTGGCGCCGTCGGCGCGCAGGCCGTAGCGCATGCCGTCATAGCGGGCGAGGTTCGACGAAGCCTCGGCCGGGGCGACGATGTAATAGGCCGGCAGGGCGTACTTGGTGTGCGGCAGCGACACCTCGACGATCTCGCAGCCGGCGTCGCGCAGCCACTCGACGCCCTTGGCCCACAGCTGTTCGATCTTGGGCGGCATGCCGTCGACGCGATACTC
>QGHH01000222.1:0-419 GCA_003640645.1 Fredinandcohnia aciditolerans
GACCGCTTCCGGGCCAATTTCGTCTGGGAGCATTTCAACGAAAACGACAACCGCTCACGGACCGGCAAGCAACTCTGCACGCGCGATCCGGGACCGAGCTCCATCGCCGGCTTCGGGCAGATCAACGCCGCCGCCTTTCCGTTCTCCGCCGATCCAAACGCGACCACGAATCAGATCCGCGGGATACTGAGCCAGGGCTGTCTTCCAGGATCGCTATTCAACACCGCCTCCTACGGTACGCCCAATGGCAATAGTCTTCCTCTGGTAATTGCTGCTCAATCCGTAGCAGTGCTCGGCTTTGATGCGCTCGGCAACCAAGTGCCACTGCTTAGGCCAGGCGTAGATCCTTACGGAAATCAGATGCAGTCGCCTGATCTTCGCACGATCGCATCGAAATTCGATCCACGATTCAGGGCGAA
>QGHH01000222.1:429-714 GCA_003640645.1 Fredinandcohnia aciditolerans
GATCTCACTAATAGTTTAAAACTGTTCTCGCAAACACTGTATACGCAAGACAGATATTACTCCTCTCAAGATTATAATAGATTCAACACTCAACCTGTGTTCAATAATTCGAGCGGGCTATACGATCTCTTTGGCACGCCGCTCACCAATCCTGGCATCACGCCGGGCGGCATATACACCGATCCGCAACTTGGTCCGTCCAGCACCATCGTCGGCATGGACGTCAACCAGGCCCGCAGCAAGCAATGGTCTCAGGAGTTCCGCCTGCAGTCGTCCTTCGACGGC
>QGHH01000223.1 GCA_003640645.1 Fredinandcohnia aciditolerans
CTGCTCGGCCAGCACCCGCGCTCGGCCCCCGACCTGCCGCGCCCAAAGGCTGGCCAGCATCCCCTCCGAGGCCGCGGCGTAGTCGCCGCGCTGGACGGCCGCCAGCGTGGAGCGGAATTGCAGCAGCGAGGCGACGCCCAGGGCGATGGCCACGGGGCCCAGCGTCACCAGGATCAGGAAGCTGACCAGGCTGCAGCCGACCAGGAAGGCCCAGGCCTGCTTGAGGCTGATCTGGCCGGACGGGATCGGCCGGCTGGCGGTGCGGGCGACCTTGGCGTCGAAGTCGCGGTCGACGATGTCGTTGAAGGCGCAGCCCGCCGCCCGCATCAGGGCCGAGCCGACGGCGAACAGGACCAGCAGCCTCAGGTCCGGCCATTGGCCGCGCATGGCCCCGGCCAGGGCGATGCCCTGCCACCCCGGCAGCAGCAGCAGCCAGATGCCGGCCGGCCGGTCGAAGCGGCCCAGCTTCAGCCACGGCCGCAGCGCGGCGGGGGCGTAGCGGTCCACCCAGTTGGTCGGGGCGGCGTCGGGAAGCGGGGCGGTGGTCATGGCGCAGGCTTAGCAAGTCGCGCGCTTCGCCCAATATAGAAATTCACTATCGACTGGATCAAAACTAACAATTGGATTTATGGAGCCGGCGGCGCGACCGTCCGTTCATGACGCATGAGGAGGCGGCCATGAGCGACAGACCGATCTTGACGACCACCGGCGGC
>QGHH01000224.1 GCA_003640645.1 Fredinandcohnia aciditolerans
GCGGCCGGCGGTGGCGGCGGCCGGCGCTTTATAGGCCTTGTTGAGACGGCCCAGCAGCAACGTCTCCGCATCGTCGGCGAACTGCAGACCGTCAACTGGCGTCTGAAGTTTGTTCGGGCTGGTGGGCGAGACGATATAGGCCGTGACCAGCACCACCAGTTCGGTCTCGCCGCTCTGGAAATCGCGTGAGCGCGCCAGGGCGCCGAGCACCGGCAAGGCGTTCATGCCGGGCAGCGAATCCAGGTTCTCCTTGGTCTTCTCCTGCAACAGGCCCGCCATCATCAGCGCCCCGCCCGAGGGCAGCTCCACCGTGCTCTCAGCCCGACGGACGCTCAGGCCAGGCACCACCAGCGCCGGTCCGCTCGTCGTATTCGTCGTACCGCCCGAGCTGGTGGTGGAGGACTGGGTCAGCGAGAAGGCGCCGAGACTGGTCAGCTCGGAAACTTCGGTCGAAACCTTGAGGGAAATCCGGCCGCCCGACAGGACCACGGGCGTGAAGCCCAGCCCGACCCCGTACGGCTTGAACTCCAGCGTGACACGGCCGGTGCTGTCTTGTCCCACGGGCACCGGATACTCGCCGCCGGCCAGGAATTTGGCGCTTTCGCCCGACACCGCCGTCAAGTTCGGCTCCGCGAGCGTGCGGACCAGCCCGACTCGTTCGAACGCCTGGATCATGCCCGTCGCCTGGTTGACGCCGGAACTGCCGGCC
>QGHH01000225.1 GCA_003640645.1 Fredinandcohnia aciditolerans
GCGGCCTCCCTGCTCGGGCGGGCGCGGGCCTCGCTCGCCGAGGTGGCGGCCGAGACCGGCTTCGTCGATCAGAGCCACCTGCACCGGGCGTTCCGCTCCGCCTTCGGGGTGACGCCCGGCCGCTACCGCCGCCGGGGCGGCGGCGAAGATGTTGCGCCGATACAAGACCGCCGCCCGCGGCGGAGCTAGAGACCGCCTCGCAATCGTCCGTCCGGGGAGACATTCATGAAGCGCGTCGCCGTTCTGGTCTTGGCCGCCGCCCTGTCGCAGGCCGCGCCCGCGTCGGCGGCCCCCGCCGCGCCCGAGCCCGCGCGCCGCGCCATGCTGGACGACGCCCAGCCCACGCCGCCCGCAAGCCAGGGCCTGTCCGCCGACCGCCTGGCGGCGATGGACGCGGCCGTGCGCAAGGGCGATTTCCAGCAGATCACCAGCGTGCTGATCGCCCGCCACGGCCGGCTGATCCACGAGGCCTATTACGACGCCGGCGGCCGCGACGCGCGGCGCAACACCCGTTCGGTCACCAAGACCGTGACCAGCATGCTGGTCGGGATCGCCATCGATCGAAAGGCCATCCCGGGGGTTCAGGCCCGCGTCCTGCCCTATTTCCCCGACAAGCAGCCGCTGGCCAACCCCGACAAGCGGAAGGACGATATCTCCGTAGAGGACCTGCTCAGCATGAGCTCCCTCCTGGAGTGCGATGACAACAAT
>QGHH01000226.1 GCA_003640645.1 Fredinandcohnia aciditolerans
GCCTGCCCGGCCAGCCGGCACTGATAGTAGTCGGTGACGCCCGGATAGTAACCCCGGGTCTGGGTCTCGAAGACGTAGCTCATGTCGGGCGCGCGGAAGCTGGTCGAGTAGCTGCCGCGCAGCAGGAGCGTGCTGGTCGGCCGGTATTCCAGGCCGATGCTGTGCGTCTCGGCCCCGACGCTCTGGCCGCCGTAGCTGTAGGTGTCATAGCGTTCGGCCAGGGTCGCGGTCAGCTGGGCGAAGATCGGCGCGCGCAGCTCCACGCCGACGGCCTGGCGGTTGCGGTGGCCGCTGGAGCGCGTGGTCTGGCCGGTGTTCCAGGCCGCGCCCTGGTTGATGCGCGGGTCCGGATTGTTCTCGAACCCCTGGTCGCCGGCCTCCAGCACCAGGGCCGCCTGCAACGGCCCCGCCGGCAGGGCGACCAGCGGCCCGTTGGCGCTCAGGCTGAAGTCCTGGAGGTACGACCGGTCCTGCTCGACGAAATTGGCCGACAGCGCCCCGAACTCGGCGGGGGTCAGCGGCGTGTACAGCCGGCCCGGCGCGGGGGTGAAGGCGGCGTAAGCGCCGCCGAAGGCCGAATGGGTCCCCTGCTGCGGGCCGCGGAAGAAGTCGTCGATCCCGGCGAGCAGGCGCACGCGGCCCTGGTCGCTGGAATATTCCGAGCGGTTATAGGCCAGCTCGTAGCGCCAGTCCTCGCCGATGCGCCC
>QGHH01000227.1 GCA_003640645.1 Fredinandcohnia aciditolerans
CCGGCGGGATGGGCCTACGGCGCCACCCAGGCCGAGGCCGACGCGGCCGCCGACACGCTGGCGCGCGCGGTGCTCGATGCCGAACGGGATTTTGGCGGCACCCTGTATTCGCCCGATGACGCGGTCACGACCGCCCTGCGCCTGGCGCGCGAGGCCAACGCGCCGGTGGTCATCGCCGACGCGCAGGACAATCCGGGCGCCGGCGGCAGTTCCGACACCACCGGCCTGCTGCGCGCGCTGATCCGCCACCAGGCGCGCGATGCCGCCATCGGACTGATCGTCGATCCGGAAGCGGCGCTGGCCGCGCACCGCGCTGGCGTGGGTAAATCGGTCCGCATTGCATTGGGTGGACACTCGGGTATTCCCGACGACGAACCGCTGGACGCGGAGTTCATCGTGGAGAAAACTTCGGATGGGCGCTTCGATACGCATGGCGCGTTCTATCGCGGCTTCCACATGGACCTGGGCCCCAGCGCCTGCCTGCGCATCGGCGGCGTGCGCATCGTGGTGGCGTCCAACAAGGTGCAGATGGCCGACCAGGAAATGTTCCGCTTCGCCGGCATCGAGCCGCGCCGCGCGGCCATCCTGGCGGTGAAAAGCTCGGCGCATTTCCGCGCCGACTTCACCCCGATCGCCCACACGATCCTGGTTTGCGCCGCGCCGGGTTCCATGCTGATGGATGCGGCAAAACAACCATGGACACGGTT
>QGHH01000025.1 GCA_003640645.1 Fredinandcohnia aciditolerans
ACAATCACAAACGAATGAAGGCAAAATTAAAAGACCTGAGTCCGGTAGAATATCGAACTCAAGTCTTAAAAGTTGCGTAAAATATTTGTCTAACTTTTTTGGGTCAGTTCATCATCGCATCCTTTTTATTTGATTAACATCTTCAAACCTTTTTCAATTTCTTGTAGAACTTGTTCGTCCGTCTCTTTCTTACTTGCATTTTTCAAGATTTCAATGGCACTTTCGTCGCCTATTTTGCCTAAAGCCCATGCTGCAGTACCACGCAGTACTGGTCTTGGGTCATCCTTTAGGACTTTTGTTAATTCAGGAATCGCACTAGTATCCTTGAAGTGGCTAAGTGCAATTATCGCATTTCGTTGGATTGGTTTTTTCCCTCTCCAAGACCCCGACAGTGAACCGAATGTTTCCTTAAAATCACGATTACTAATTGATAAAATCGGTTTTAGCAATGGCTTAACAACCTCGGGCTCCGGTTTCATTTCCTCGTGAAAATGAAAATCAATTCCTTTATTTTTCGGGCAAGCTGTCTGACAGGAATCACAGCCATACAGTCGATTTCCAATTTTGGTACGAAACTCGTCCGGTAAAAAGTCTTTAGTTTGCGTTAAGAAGCTAACACATTTTTGTGCATTGATTTGTCCACCCTTCACCAAAGCACCGGTTGGACAAGCATCAAGACATGCTCGACATGAACCACATTGATCCTCAATTGGCGAATCAGGTACGAAAGGGATATTCGTAACCATTTCCCCTAAGTATACATACGATCCGAATTCTGGTGTAATAATGGCACAGTTTTTTCCACTCCAACCGATACCTGCTCTTTCAGCTACAGCACGATCCGATAATTCACCTGTATCAACCATTGATTGAAGTTTAGCATCAGGTAACTTTTCTATGATAAACGCCTCAAGTTTTTGTAGCCTGTCGCGTAATATATGGTGGTAATCCTCCCCCCAAGAGGCACGTGCAAACAAACCTCGACGTTCGTTTCGTGTACTCCTTGGTGCATCCTTTAACTTTGATGGATAAGCAAGTGCTATTGCAATAATAGACTTCGCACCAGGTAAAAGGAGCTCTGGATTTGTTCTTTTTTCAATATCTTTTGGTTCAAATCCCGATTGATAGCCTAATTCCTGTTGCCGTAATAATCTTGATTTTAATTCTTCAAATGGCGATGCACTCGCAAAGCCAATTTTATCAATTCCAATCGTTTTACTATAATCAATGATTTCTTGTTGAAGTTGTATTGTGTCCAAGTCTTGGAACCTCCCTTCTTAGGACTTATAAGGCGTTCTATTTATCGAATTACTAGGATTTATGGTACACTATTTACAATAATTTTTGGAGGGATAAATGATGGAAATTAAGATTTCGCCACATTTAAAGGAACTTGTTCCTAATTTTAAAGTAGGAATTATACAATACGATCATATCGAAATTGGCGATTCTCCACAAATGATTCGTGGCAGATTACAGACCTTTCAAGAATCGCTTTTTTTTGATTTAGAAGACAAGCATGTTACAGATTTTTCAGGAATCGCTGAGTGGAGAGAGATTTTTAAGCAAGTTGGTACAGATCCGAATCGATATCGTCCGTCTGTTGAGGCAATCTATCGTCGGATACAAAAGCAAAACTATTTGAACTCAATACACTCCGCAGCGGACTTAAACAATTTCTTTTCGATGCAGTATGAAATACCAATAGGGATTTATGATACAAATAAAATTAACGGAGATATTGAAATCCGTGTGGGACAACTAGGTGATGAGTATTTAGGGATTAACGGGAGAAACATTTCGATGAAGGATAAAATTTTATCCAGTGATGAGACAGGAGCCTTTGGAAGCCCTTATGTCGATTCCGAGAGAACCGCTGTAACAACTGAAACCAAACATGCCATTCAAATTGTGTATTTGAAGCCATCTTTACAAAATGAAAGCTGTGAAAAACTACTGACTTCTCTTGGTGCGATGTTCACACAAGTACATGGTGGGTCCGCTAAATCCTTTTTAGTTCTGTAAAATCATTATAAAATAAAAAAACGCAACACCTCGTTTATCTAAGAAACGAAACACTGCGTTATATATGTATGGAGCGGGTGATGAGAATCGAACTCACGACATCAGCTTGGAAGGCTGAGGTTTTACCATTAAACTACACCCGCACATAGATATTAATTATATGAAGTTTTCAGTACGACTTTCGGGCCTTACATGCCTCTTCCTCTGCAAGAATATTCAAGATGTAAATGCGTCGAGGCAACTCGCAGCAAGTACATTGAAGCTTTGCTCGTGGCTGAGGTTTTACCATTAAACTACACCCGCATATAAAATTTGTATGAAGTTCATTAATTAATTATGTGATTATTATAACAAGTTTGTAAATGAAGTGCAATAGGTTTTGTAACTTTTTGTCGAAGTTTTTTTATCGGCTGACTACTTGATTTATTATACACACCTCATTATTATTTTGCAATAGTAATATTAAAAATATATTCACGTTACTTACAGAAATAATACAAAACATCAACAAATTAACCTTTATCAATATAATAATCTCTCTAAGTGACTGCCTGATTTCTTCATGGCAGCCCTTTTTCTTTTCATAAATTTGTTTTGACTTTATAGATTATTAGGAGTAGATTCATATATATATTCAAATAATCAGATATTCTATTATTCAGAAGGAAGGATAAAAATGCTACATAAGTGGGCTTTTTCAAGGAGATTTAAAGGGTATTCGGTTCATTCTTTTCAAAAGGATCTTATTTCTGGCGTCGTTGTTGGGATTATAGCAATTCCTCTTGGAATGGCTTTCGCGATTGCTTCAGGCGTCAAACCAGAATATGGGATTTACACGACCATCATCGCGGGTATTCTTATTTCACTCTTTGGAGGCTCCAAATACCAAATCGGAGGACCGACTGGTGCTTTTATTCCGATTCTATTTGGGATTGTTGCAACTTATGGATTTGAAAATTTATTAATTGCTGGTTTTATGGCTGGTGTTCTTCTATTCTTAATGGGGCTTTTTAAACTTGGGTCTTTAATCAAATTTATTCCACGACCTGTTACCATTGGGTTTACATCAGGAATTGCAATTATTATTTTTGTTGGGCAGGTACCAAATTTTCTTGGCCTTGATAAGATTGAGAAACATGAACTATTTTTAGATAATATGAGAGAGATTATTTTTCATATTCGTGAGATTAATATTTATAGCATTCTAACGGCTACGATTTGTTTAGTTGTACTGTTGTTAACTCCAAAGTTCTTTCCGAAAGTACCTGGTTCATTAATCGCTTTGCTTATTTCTACTGGTATCGCGACTATTTTTTACCCAACTCAAGTTGCTACGATTGGGTCAACATTTGGGGATATTCCTAGCAAACTACCAAGCTTTCAATTTCCTGAGATCACTTTTGAACGAATTAAACAGTTGATTCAGCCCGCATTTGTGATTGCCATGTTAGGGGCAATTGAATCTCTTCTTTCTGCTGTTGTTGCAGACGGTATGACAAATAGTAAACATAATAGTAATCGTGAATTAGTTGGACAGGGAATTGCTAATATGGTTACCCCTTTATTTGGTGGGATTCCAGCAACTGGTGCCATTGCAAGAACGGCAACCAACATAAAAACAGGTGCTGTTTCACCATTTTCAGGTGTTATACATGGTGTCGTTGTTTTGCTTGTCTTACTTTTATTTGCACCGTATGCTTCAAAAATTCCTTTAGCAAGTATGGCCCCAATTATTATGCTTGTTGCTTGGAACATGAGTGAACGCCGTGTTTTTTATCATGTGTTACAAACAAAAACGGAAGATTCTCTTGTACTTGTTGTCACCTTTCTACTTACCGTCTTTATGAATCTAACTGTTGCGGTGGAGGTTGGCCTCATTTTAGCAGTTGTACTTTTTACTAAGCGAATGAGTGATATAATAGTAACGGAAAAAGCTTTACCAAACCCAGAATCTAAACATGAAAAAGTAGATAGTCGTGTTGTGACTGATTCTCATGATTGTCCGCAAATAAGTATTTATAATGTGGAAGGGCCTCTGTTTTTCGGGGCTGCTCAGGCTTTTGAACAACAGATTATGAATTCAATTAATTACAAACCAAAGGTTCTTCTCCTACGTTTAAGTAGGGTACCTTTCATGGATACAACAGGAGAAGGGCGATTAGCTAGTATTGTTCAGGACTTTTCAAAGCAAGGTATTGTTTTAATTTCAGGGATCAAACCACAACCAAAAAGCGTTCTTCATAAAACGGGGTTATATGATGTAATCGGTGAGGAAAACTTTTTTGAACATACAGGTGATGCCATTGATTATGCCCTTACCCAGATTAACAACAATAAATGTTTGGGTTGCAGACACTTTGCTTTTAAAGAATGTCAGGCTCTCTCCGGAGTCCAGGAAAAAGTAGTAAAAAACAGAGGTATTTCTATGAGTTAATGTAGAAAGTGAGGTAAGGTAGTGAATTTAGAAATGCAACAATTCAAGGCTGACTTTTTTAAAGCTCTCGCACATCCATTGAGGATTCGTATCCTAGAGCTCCTTGCTGAGGGGGATAAAAATGTGAATGAAATTCAAACCCTTATTGGAAGTGAAGGGTCAGCCGTGTCCCAGCAATTAACTGTACTCCGTGCTAAAAATATTGTCTATGGAACGAAAGACGGTAATCGTGTCATATACTCACTAAGAGACCCAATGATTGTCGAACTTCTCTCGGTGGCAAAACAAATTTTTAATAATCATCTTGTAAATACCATTTCCCTACTTGATAAAATCGGGGAAAATGAAAACTAATAGAAAACGGCTAAAATGATTGAAACCATTTTAGCCGTTTTATTCGTTTACTTTAAGTGGGAAGCCGAATCCTGAAGCAATGTCATCACCATTTCCAGCATATTGCCCTGCAGTGTTATCGTTACTTTTTGCACGATTTTGCATCTTTAGTTCTTCTTTGCAGCTTGGTCATACTTGGAACTAACCATTAATTTGGTAAAAATTCCTCACCAAAATTATTGATGATAAATCTTCTTTCTTCAGCTTCATTCATTAAACCATACGCTTTTCCTATCGTTCCGTTTTGGTAGTCCCAAAAATAATTATGGTCATCATCAGCTCGACTGAAATCACCATTTTTCCATCGTTTAGCAATTTCTAAGAGATCTTCTTTTCTAGAAAAATCGTTTTTGGAAATGATATCATAAATCTCATTGATGGTATCGGGAATCATCGGTATTGTACCCCATTTATCTTCGGCTTTCACCTTTTGATGGGTCATATAATGCATCACTTTGATAACTTCATGTTCATCCGGTGTTTGGCTTAATTTTAAATCATATGTGATGCCACCAATTTTCTTAGTCTGCTCTTTAAACTCATCCGCTTTACTGGATTCCTGCTTTGATAAAGAGACTACTTTCTGATTATCAGCACTGTCGAACACATTAAAAACACTTAACATCAAACCTACTGAAACCGCTATTAAAAGTAAAAAACCTATTATCCAATATTTCATCATTTCCCCCTCTAAAAAACACCATATTCTTACTTTTAAGTATTATGTATCCATTTCTCATATTAGCATAAAATAAAAGGTTAAATAGCGTTATTTGCTTTAGTGACGTATTAGAAGGATGAAAATAGATAAAAATACCTATAAACAAGTCGGAGGTTTATTTTATTGAGTTTGGGATTATGGGCCAATCTAGTATTATTTCTTTTAGGTTTAGCAATTTTAGCAATTGTATATTGGAAAGTTAGGTCGGATCGTCTTTTCATTCTTTATTTTACTGTCACTGGTACCACTCTTTTATTTGATTACTTCGTCTATCTTTGGGGAAAAGCTTATGTTTATAAATTAGGTGTGTTAGACAATGATTAGATTCACATTTAGGTGCAATGGTTAATGGGATTATGCTCCCAGCGTTTGCAGCTTTATTTGTCGTTCTCAGGTGTAGGTGGTATTGGAGCATTCCGTTGGCTCTATTTTTCACCTTAATTGAAATCATTTTTACAAGATGGGGAATTTTTGAAACTAATTGGTGGAGCCCCTGGTATACTGTTGCTGGTTTAGTTATTTATTTTCCTATTGCAAGACTGTGGTGGGTACATTTTTAAAAAAAATGGATTCACTTTGGAACGTTACTTTTATCATTTTATGGTATATTTATTCCCTTACATTTTCTGCTCCACGCAGTTATTGGCTAAGAACCTACCATATTGAATGGCTGGAGCAAGTACATCGAGGTAGTTCTGTCATAACAACGGTAACGGTGCTTGTTTAAGTGTAGTTAATGCAAGGAATGGCTGGTATCTTATTATGATTGTTTCATATATTGCTTACGATATAGTGTTGAAAACGTCCGGTGTTTTCAAGGCTAAACATACGATTCTAGATTATGCATTAAGCTTTCTCTCCTTCTTCCTCGGATATCTTTTTGTTAGGTATGCAGATCGAAAAATAAAAACCTTAGAAAGGATACCTAGTCTGGGATTTGTTACAATAGATGAAAAAGGGCTTGGAGGAGAAAAAGTTGGATCAATTTATGAAAAGGGCAGTTAATCTAGCCTTACAAAATGTAAATGAAGGTGGACAGCCTTTTGGTGCAGTTCTGGTATAAGATAATGAGATAGTATCTGAAGGTGTAAATGAGTTGCATAAAGTTCATGATGTCAGCGGACATGCTGAATTGCTTGCGATTCGTCGTGCACAAGAAAAATTACAAACGAATGACCTTTCTGGTTTTACAATATATGCTAGTGGTGAGCCCTGTCCGATGTGTTTGACGGCAATATACTTTGCAGGTATTGAAAAAATTTATTTTTGTCAATCAGTTGCTGATGCTGTAGAGGTAGGATTAGGTAAGTCTATGTTTATTTATAATGAATTAAAGAAAAAGAGAGAAGAACGCACTCTTCAAATGACACAGATGAAATTATTGGAGGGGCAAGAAAACCCCATGTTACATTGGAAGCAAATTTAATAAATTATAATTATGCCTGTTCCCGTATTATAGCGGCGGACAGGCATATTTTTAAAGTTTTTTAGTTAAACATATAATCCGATTTGCTTCTTGAAATCCATTTCTTAAATGAAAATTCAAGCTTATATTATTCTCAAGTTCCACATCGCTTGCAAATTCTTTACACCCTTTACTCTGTGCCCATTTCTCACAAGCAGATAAAAGCTGTTTCGCAACTCCTATCCTCCTGTATTCTTCTTTTACAAAAATACCTTCAAGATACCCAACCGGGCTACTTTCAGTTCCCTCAACGTAATCCATTCGTAATTGACATTGAGCAAAGCCTATTGCTACTTTCTCTGACTTAGCTAAAAAAATGATCGCCTTTTCGTCAAGAATTAGCTCAGAAAACTCACTAGTTAGTTCATTTTCTACATTATCTGGCCATAACCGTAATGCAAGTTTCGTAATTGATTTTACATCATTTTCAGTAGCCTTTACTATTTCCATAAATTCCTCCTAAATTTTTTTTGTTATCTTGAACGTTGGCTATAATCGCGTTCGATTTCTTCCTTCCAGCTACGGTCTATTTTCTTCCCGCTGCGCAGATTTGTGACAGCCTCACTTACCATTTGATAATTCAATTGTGTCCCTTGTTCATCAGCATGATAGTCAACGGCAAAATCCTCATCAATTCCAAATTGTGCAGCTGTTGATACGGCATCAATATTCGCACCTAAGAACATGAATTCCCATCCATATTTCTCTTTTTGGTATTGAACCATTTTTTTTATTTTTTCTGCTGTAAATTCACGGCTTGCATTTTCCATTCCATCTGTTGTAATTACGAATAGTACTTTTTCAGCTCGTTCATTTTTGCTCGTGTGTTTTTGAACATTGTTTATTTTTTGGATTGTAAAACCGATTGCATCTAATAATGCAGTGGTACCACTAACCTCGTAATCTTTTTCAGTGATTGGTGAAATTCCCTTCACATTGATTCGGTCATGCAATAATTCATAATGGTGATTAAATAAAACTGTGGTGACAAAAGCTTCCCCTTCTGCCTTCTTTTGTTTCTTAAGCATTGAATTGTAACCACCAATTGTATCAGCTTCAAGTCCTGCCATGGATCCACTCTTATCTAAAATAAACACTAATTCTGTTTTCATCTGTTATCCTCCGTTCAAATTTGATTACATGGTAAGGATAACAAGATTAAGAACAGTGCAGGTCGCTTCAAAAGCGACATTTTTTATGCACCTAATAACGGTTGATCGAACATAAATAAAGCTTCATTGATTTCATGAATATTATATTTTGCTTGTTTAATAAAGAATTCAATAATAATGTCAAATTTGCTACTATGGGTCAATGTGTAACCAGCAGCGGACAATAAATGAATGGTTTCTTCAACATCCAATTGTAATGCAATCGCAAAGGCTATAGCTGTTTTCTTTTTAGGGGTGTAACCAGCATCCTTACGGATTTTAGAGAACAATCGACGATCAATATTTGCTCGCTTATACGTTTGGGCATCAGTCAATCCTCTTTCATCGATTAAGCGAAGAAGTCTTTCGGAAAATGATTCTTCTATTTGGTTGACGATATCAGCTAAACTGCTATCGACCTGAAGGCTTTCTTCGATTTCGTAGAGTTCGAGTTCGTCCGTTTCCTTCATTGGTTCAGCATGATAGATTTCTATGTTTCTAGTACGGCTAAATGTCGCTTCTATTTCCTCTACATAATATTCGTCTATATACTGATTTATGGAAGCAAACAGCTTTTTACTAACACCAAATGATGCTTTATCAAAAACGACGAGATAGACAACCATCTCGTGGTCCATCAAAAATGAGCTAATCGTCGATACCGCGATTTGCAGAGCCTCCTCCTTTGGGTAACCATAGATGCCTGTTGATATCAGTGGAAATGCGACGGATTTGCATTTATGCTGATAAGCAAGTTCCAATGATTGTATATAAGAGGACTGTAAGAGCTTTGCCTCGTTCTTAGAACCCCCCTGCCAAATCGGACCAGGAGTATGGATGATATATTTTGCAGGCAGCATAAAAGCATCAGTGATAACTGCATTTCCTACCGGGCAGTTACCAATTTCATCACAAGCAGTTTGGAGTTCTTCAGCACCAGCAGCACGAAATATCGCACCACACACACCCCCACCCATCTTCAGCTCTGTGTTCGCGGCATTCACTATCGCATCAACTTTCATCCTCGTAATATCATTCCGAACAATCTCCAAAGGCATGAGTATCTGCTCCTTTCTCTTGGTAAGCGGTTTGTGGGTCACGGGGACAGGTCCATTGTCCCAATAAATAAAAAATGGGACGAGGTACCTGTCCCTCTGTCCCATTATTTTACTATAAATGTTATTCCTTAGGCAGTAGTTGTATTTCCATTGGCTCTGCGTCTTTGCTATCAAATTCTATGACGGTTTGTCCATTGGTAGCGGATATGATACGAATTCGGGCATCGGTTGTTCCTAACTGCCATTCACCTTCAATCGTTATCCTCATTTGCTTCATCTTACTTTCGGAATGGCGCCAAGTACGTGAATAAATACTTACTTCTTTTTGAACGCCATTTTCATCATATTGGTCCTCTTCAATCCCTTCATAGAGACGTAGATCAGGATCGACAGCACTTAAGATAAGCTTATCGCCTGCAAATTTTGTCATTACCATAGATGGAGTATCAACTGCTTTCACAATTCCATGCTCTACAGCATGATTAACCTCAAATAAGGCATATCCAGTGATTCCAGTTGCTTGGTCATGGACAATATGTGCATTCCGGTCTTGTTGTAGAACATGATAAGGAGCTTGATCAGCGTTTTCCATGGCCTTCGCAAACGCCTTTATTTCATCAACTTCTGTTTTCACCAGGACAGCATATTGATATTTTCCATCTTTAGGTGCATGACCATGATCAAGCCATGCTGTTGAGAAGGTTCCTGATGTATCCGAACCATCTTTTTGATCCTTAGAGTGCTGATCTGATCGACTAACTGCAAGTGTTTGTCCTGCAGGTACATAGAATCCATTCTCTTTATTATCAATTATCCATGCATCATCTGAGAGAGTAAGTTTTTCCCGGTAAGGAAATTCAGTAATCTCCCCTGTCGATGACATCCAAACTGGTTCAGTGTTTGCTTGCATATGATTTTGGAAAAGCGTAGTTTCTGTTGGATACTCACTACTCTCATTCTCAATGTCAGAGCCAAGAGCAACAATTCGATTGTCAAAAAAGAAATAAGATTTTCGCGCACGATGAGTCCCATCATATTTTGGATGCTCATGAAGTTTCATCGCAAACATGCCGTTTTGTCCCTGTAAGCTGAGGCTTCCGGAATAGGTTTCATCAGATAACAACATTTCCTCAAATCCACTAAATTTGTCAACGTTTCGTACATCTGAACGTAATTTATCAAATGGTAAATGAATTGTCGTTGTTCCTGGCCAACGATTCCAATCCCAACCTTCTTGGACATAACCACTATCTTTGTGATTATATGAACCCATTATCTGCATTTGCCCATAAGACATATATCGGCCATATAGATTGGCGTTTTGATAGGTTTCATTTCCCCATAAATATCTACTATAGCCTTTAACCCCTGCAAGCCAATCATCTCGTCTGTGGATACCAAGATTTGCATAGTTCATCGACCAAAATCCATTTGGATCTGCCTCTGCTGCAACTCCTACCTTCTTGAACTCACGTACCGTGGCATCCTCCTTATCAGCAAGTCTCAAATATGCAGCAGCAACCTCTCGATCAATTTCCTCTTTTCCATCAGGTGTTCCTGCTAATGCCATATATCTATAAGGCGGCAAGACCAAGCCTTGGGTTCCAGTTGGGTGGCGACCCGCAACGCTAATTAACCATTGCGTTTTATTCGAATATAAACGCATCGACAGCAAGGCCTTTTTCAGTGTCTCATGAGCATCTTCTGCAACTCTAAATGGAGAATTTGAAAGAACATACATGATCGGAGTAACACCTTTGAATGCATCATTCGCATATGCAGGATAATGATTCGCATGATGAAAAGCAGAGCCATCCTTCTTAAATGCAGCATCTAACCCTTTCGCCGGTCGAAGTCCTTGAGATAGCCAAGCTGAAAAACTCTCCATATCTCGTATCTTCTCTACCGTATCCTCTTGAACTAGAATACTAGCAAGCATACCATTCAGGGTTGTGTTTAAGATATCAATATTCCCTACTACTTCTTCCTCGGGAGTATATATTTTTCCTGCACCACTTAACCAAAATAATGCTTTTTGGGTTCTGTCTAGTCGCTCAGCTTCACGTAACACGTCACGCATAAGAAAAGCGGAAGTATAGAATCCACGAATATTATAACCAAGGTGATGCATAGTTCCCTGTGAACTGCCATCGTTCCACCCTTGATCTGCTAAATGATCTACTAAATCGATATACATGGTCTTTAGTTCATTTTTTTGATTATCGTCCTCTGTAGAGAGGTACGCATTCGCTACTACTTGCATAAAATCAGTGTATTTTCTAAGGTCAATTGTATTGTTTAAGTTTTTGAAGTCCTCTTTTAATGGTGCAGGAATTTGGTCAAAATGCGGCATAAACAAGGAGCCCCCACGGATACTTCCTTCATCGCTTCGTTTGATGCCAAATGTGGCAAATTCACCACGAATATCATTTAGTAGTGACTCTGTTACTTTTTGCTTTTTAAAAACTAGTTCTGTAAACTTCTCTTCAATAGCTCGAATACCTGCTATTGCAGAATCAGAAACTTCTGATTGAGGTTCTGGTGGTGTTAATCTCGAATAGTGCAACAAGCCGAGCCAGTGACTATTTGCGGCTTCCATAACAGCTGGATTCACAATCGGTACTTGCCGGTCTGGTGTGTGATGACGTGGATCAAGAGGTGTGGAGAGCATCATCGAGTCAAAATATAATGTGCCTGAATTAGATTCTGGTGCTACAATTGTCATCCGATTCATTTGAGGATGTGGCGTCCCCTCCATATCACGTTCAAAGGAAACCCAAGCAGTACGCCAGCCTGTAAAATTTAGATCCATTTCAAACCAGCTATCCACCTTATTTCCTCTACCAAATTGGAAGGTAGCAACATCATTTACGGGTTTTTCATTATAAACCCAGACAACAAAGGTATCGATCGATTGGTCCTGATTATTTTCAACATACGGTTTGAAGTTAATTTTTTCTTTTACTGTGAGTTTTGAACCATTCTGAAATTTCCATTTCAATGCCTGTCGTCCATCCTTCGAATGCTCATCTGTGGTTTCAAGTGTTCCTTCTTTGGAAGTAAAGGTCTTAGGGACACCATCTTCGAACAAAAATAATGGAATCCCGAGTGCTTTAGCATCCTGCTCCATCTGGTAAGCCCTTTTTACTATATCCTCTTGTTTTGATTCCTCCTGAATCATTTCCGCATGTACCTTTGACATCTGTGGTTGTGGCTCAAGGACGACAAGTGGCATCGCCAAAGTAGCTGT
Organism: Fredinandcohnia aciditolerans; assembly: GCA_003640645.1. Classification (GTDB taxonomy): domain Bacteria; phylum Bacillota; class Bacilli; order Bacillales; family Bacillaceae_L; genus Ferdinandcohnia; species Ferdinandcohnia aciditolerans. Next base: position 12,498 of record QGHH01000025.1, read on the forward strand.
TAACGATAACGCGATGATTTTTTTCCCATACCCTCCCTTTGTTAAGGTAGGTTCTGTTAGCTTGTCTATTTCTCGCTGAAACTGTCCCTGGTGGTCATTCTTTGATTTCTTCACCCATACTCTCCCCTTTCAACGCTAATTTGTAAAACGCTTACATTCCTTAATGTTAATTAAAAAGGAAAATAAAAAAAGGTGAAAAGATTATACCCCCGCCAAAAAGAATGGGTATATATTCCTACAATGATAAAAAAATAAGGACAAGGAATCCCAACCTATGGAATGGGCTCCCTGTCCTATTAATAGATTTCTTTTTCAAAGCTATCTCCGTTACTATATTCGACTTTCATCACTAGTCTGATATTTTCATATTGTTCAACTTGATGGATGTTGAAAAAACGTTCACTATATTCTGGTGAGTTTTCTTTAACCATTTGCAATTCTTCTTCTCCAATTAAGGTATCTCCCTTATATTTTAGAAGGGTTGCTTTTTCTACATATACAGATTTTTCATCAATCTGATAATTAATTAACGTAATATCTAATTTTGATTTAAAAATATGAACATCTGTCTGGATAATTCCGTAATAACTCGTTCTCATATCCCCTAAAAATTCATTCTGAATCACGCTACTTTTTACTAAATCATCATCAGAAACCGTTACATAAAAATGAATCATATCATTCCCATCAATAGCTTCTTTTTCTGATGCCTCTTCACTGTGATAGGAATCTGAAGTAATCAGTCCAACATGCCATTGCGGCTCTTTATCAAATCTAAAAGGTACTTTTACCTGAAAAAGACCATTTTGCATTTCATTTGCCGGGAGAGCTTTATATTCCTCACTCTCACCAAAGGTGTAATGAAACACAACGTCTGAATTTTTTTGTAACTCCTTGACCTGCCAATTAAAAATTGCATTCACTTGGCCATTTGTTAATGCGTTGTTATCAATCTCCATCGTAACCGTACTAATCCAGCTCTGTTCATTCTTAAATTCTTCTAAAGCACTGTACACCTGACTTGCCTGCCCATCAATACTAGAGATAATATCATGTTGAAAGTTAGAAATATTTTTTACCTGCCCCTCAAGCTGATTCACTTTCGATACTAATATAAAATTCAACACCAAACTCCCCACCAAAGCCAGCACTACAAAAATCCTAAAATTTCGCTCGATCCCCATCATCTCCCCATAAAAAATAGAAACTTCCGCATAATAACATCATATTCTCCTTACATTAAATATAACAAAATTCTGGGACACAGGGACAGGTCCCTTGTCCCACTGCAAATAAAAAAGGGACTGGGGAATCCCCGTTCCAAAAGAGGGTAAAAATGAAAATTCGTTTTGGTTATGTGGCAAATGCATTAGGTTTATGGGATTCAAGTCCTTCTAAATCATTAACTTTCACACGTTATGCAGCACTTCCTAAAGATGAACGTATGGATAAGCTAAAATTTGTAACCGCACAGAATTTACTCCATACAAAGAGGATTCTGCATTATAATATCGCACATGAAATTGAGGTTTACCGGCTTTCAAGCTCACTTGTCCCCTTGGCCACCCACCCTGAGGTCGTGTGGGATTTCATAACTCCCTTTAAGAATGAATGGGACGAGCTTGGGCGTCTTATCCAACAATTTAATATGAGGGTGAGCTTTCACCCGAATCAGTTCACCCTTTTTACAAGTCCAAGAGATGAAGTCACGACTAACGCTGTAAGTGATATGGAATTCCATTTCAAGATGCTTAAAGCATTAGATGCGCTTGATAAAGGAGTTCTTAATATACATATTGGTGGAGCGTATGGTGATAAGGAAACATCATTATCGCGTTTTCATCAAAACCTAAAACAACTACCAATTGAAATAAAAAAACAAATGACACTTGAAAATGATGATAAAACCTATAATGTAGAAGAAACTCTGATTACCTGTGAAGAAGAAAATATTCCAATGGTCCTCGATTACCATCACTATATGGCAAATACGGGAGATCTCGACCTCCCTCTTTATTTAGAACGTATTTTCAATACTTGGAATGACCGGCCGACTGTACCAAAAGTGCATATTTCTTCACCTAAATCAGATAATGCCTACCGTTCACATGCTGATTTTGTGTCATTAGACTTTATCATGCCTTTTTTAAAAATGGCTAAGGAGCTTGATGAAGATTTCGATATCATGATCGAAGCGAAGCAAAAAAACCTTGCCATGCACAAACTTGTTGAAGAAATATCGAAAATTAGAGGAGTAAAGCGAACATCTAGTTCAACAGTGGAGTGGTAGGGACTAACCATCCCCTTGTCTCACTAGTAAACATGAAGAAATATGTGAGGTGAATGATTGTGACAAAGGTACGTCTTGGCTACGTGGCAATGAGTACAGAACTTAAGAATGCTTCCCCTTCAAAAACAATGACATTTGCCCAATTTCAAAAAATTGAGGACCGAGAGGCAGCGATACGCAAATTGGAGCGGATTGCCCTTTCCAATTTACAAAATACACTTAGACTACTAAAGCATAATGCGGCATCTGACATTCATTTTTACCGGCTTACCTCTCGACTCATTCCTTTAGCCAATCATGAAGAATTGCTTGATTGGAATTATATGAAACCATTAAAGGCAAGCCTACGTGAAATAGGAGATTTTATTAAAGAACATGATATCCGGGTGGATTTTCATCCAGATCACTTTGTTCTGATTAATTCTCCTCAAGTGGACATTCTTAAAAATTCAGTGCGCACCCTAAAGCTCCACTATCTTCTCTTAAGAGCTATGAGGCTAGATCCTACTCATCGTTGTGTTATGCATGTCGGAGGCAATTATAAAGAAACCGATGTTTCGCTTGAACGTTTTATTACCAATTGGATGGAGGTTCCGGCAAAAATTCAAAAGATGATCATGCTCGAAAATGATGATACATCGTTTACTCTAGAAGATACCCTATACTTATGTGAAAAACTAAATATTCCACTTGTTTTTGATTACCATCATCATCTTGCCCACCATGAGAATCCTAATTGGGAAATGCATTGGGATAGGGTTGTGAAAACATGGAAGCATTCACCACTCCCAATCAAAATGCATATTTCAAGTCCAAAAAGTAAAGAAGCGTTTCGTCATCATTCAGACTTTGTCGATATCGAGTTGTTCTTTACATTTTTAAAAGAAATTAAAGGCAGTGTTCCACAAATCGACTGCATGATCGAAGCAAAGAAAAAAGACACAGCACTCTTTCAACTAATGGAAGAAATCAAAACGAGAGATGATGTAGAAATCATCGACGGCTCTTCCTTCTATTTAAAATAATTGGGACATAGGGACAGGTCCCTTGTCCCAAAATAAAAATGGGACAGGTAACCTGTCCCTTTCGTCCCATTACGATACTAAGTCTCTCATGGAATTATATATGCGTTCTACTACTTCAACACCCGCTTGTTCCCATCTGCTTTTATCAGATATACGCCCATCCTTATCCAGTGGCTCTTGGAATTGGTCAAGTCCAGTTGTTGCAGTGACAAATGAGTTTTCATCATGGTCAAGACCAAAATTCACAATATGCTTTATGACATATGGTGTACCAAATTGAATTTGGGCACTCGAATGATCCAGCATCCCTTCCACAACGAAAAAAGGAACCCGTAAATAAATCGTTTCTCCGTTTTCACGCGATAATACAGCATCAAACTTTCCTTGATCGTATTCAAAATTACTACAAAAACTGCATCCATGGGAATCAAATATATCTCGGACTGCGCCAAAGTTTGCTTTTTTCCCATCGATTACTGAATTTAATGCAATCACACTTATTCACCTCTGCTAATCATAGTACTATTGGTAGTATTTTCAAAATGGTAAAGGAACATACATGGTTGCATGAAACCTCTTCTTTTTCCATAATCCAACAGACATAACTTTGGGAATGAATAGCAAAAATGAGTAAAAAGGATTTATCCATTTTTTATAAGGACACACGCACAAGTTCGTTGTCCAAGCTAATACAAATCTTGGGACGAAGAATCTCTGTCCCACTGTAAAGGTGATGTTATGGAACAAATGTATCAGGCTGGTGATGTTGTTTATGTATTTTATCGAAATCCCCATACTCAAGACGTAGCTAATATCCAAGCAGCAGCTGTTGTAAATCACCCAGAAAGACCGAATGAGTTAGCCTTGTTTCTGTATGAAACGTATTATCCATTATCAAATGAGGTTGCTGTTTATTCAACAGAAGAAGAAGCAAACCAAGCCTATCAGTATTACTATGGGGATGTTTCAGAAGGGACTTTCAAATGAAGCCATTTAACCCAAAGCTCATCTATTTTGAACCAAAGGCATTAGATTATCCGTTAGGAAAACAGCTCCTCGAAAAATTTGAAAAGATGGATGTTGAGATTCGTTATACAACATCACACAATCAGGTAAGAAACTTACCTGGCGATAACGACTTCCAAAAATACCGTGTCGCTAAATCAACTCTTGTAGTGGGGATAAGAAAAACACTTAAATTTGACACCTCAAAGCCTTCTGCTGAATATGCAATTCCATTCGCTACAGGCTGTATGGGGCATTGTCACTATTGTTATTTACAAACAACAATGGGATCAAAACCATATATTCGTACATATGTAAATGTCGATGAAATTCTAGAAGCCGCTGATCAATATATGGAGGAGCGCGCCCCAGAAATAACGAGGTTTGAAGCTTCCTGTACATCTGACATTGTAGGGATTGATCATTTAACACATACTCTAAAAAGAGCAATTGAACATTTTGGTGAATCAGAGTATGGCAAACTACGATTTGTGACAAAATTTCATCACGTCGATCATTTATTAGATGCCAAACACAACGGCAAAACCAGGTTCCGCTTTAGTATGAATGCTGATTATATTGTAAAAAACTTTGAACCTGGAACATCCCCATTAGAAAAAAGAATTGAGGCTGCAGGTAAAGTTGCGAGGGCTGGATATCCTCTTGGGTTCATCATAGCTCCTATCTACCTCCATGAAGGATGGGAAGATGGATACTATAAGATGTTCGAGCGTTTAGAGGCAGAATTACCACCAGAAGCCAAAAAGGACTTAACTTTTGAATTTATTCAGCACCGATTTACCAAGCCAGCAAAAAGGGTTATCGAAAAAAATTACCCAATGACTAAATTAGAACTAGACGAAGAAAAAAGAAGGTATAAGTGGGGTAAATACGGGATCGGGAAATACATCTATCAGAAGGATGAAGAAGAGGATATCAAAAAACACCTCTATTCGTATATGGAAAAATTTTTCCCAAACGCAAAACTAGAATACTTCACATAAATCAAGGTAACAATACCGTTGGACAAGGTATCCTTGTCAGGGACAAAGGGACAGGTCCATCGTCCCCAAAAAATGCAGAGGTGAAAACGATGGCAAAGCAAAAAGGAAATAACAACGCGAAACAACAAAGAAATAATGATGTTGGTTCAGGATCAAGATACCATGAAAAACATGCAAGCCATGTTCCAGATTATGGTGCTAATAGCATGGACCCAAATGCAAAGGGATACAAATAAGCTTTCGAAAAGAGGAATCAATATTATGGATTTTGAAGCTAGAAATTCAACGGAGGCTGCCCTCCTTGATTACAAGACCGGTATTGGTACTTTTACTCAAAAAATGCCAAAGCTTGCTGAGTTATATAATGCTTTTACAGAGGAATGTTTTAAAGAGGGAGTATTATCTCAAAAACAAAAACAACTTATTGCTTTAGGAATAAGTCTGTATTCACAAGATGAATATTGTATCATCTACCACACAAAAGGCTGTTTAGATCAAGGTTGTTCTGAAGAGGAAATTCTAGAAGTTGTCGGTGTAACCGCTGCGTTTGGTGGAGGAGCAGCCATGAGTCAAGCCGTTACCCTTGTTCAGGATAGTATTGAAGAATTGAACCAATTAAAACAGTAAACCTTTTAACCCAAAGACAGTCTCCTATAGGCTGTCTTTTTTCCTCTAAAAAACACACCCTTAAGTGTTAATGAGTGTGTCATACGATGATTTAGATTTCATCCATTAAGTAAGGTTTTTATCTCTTCTGCATGTCTCCGACTTGTATCGATTACCTCTTCTGCTATTTTCCGGCTTTCTGGATCAAGGTCCCCCTTAACAAGTTCCTCTGAATATTCAACTCCATATTTATCTAGCCCTTTTATAGCATCTTCCATAATATCTTCTGGATCGTCGGAAAGCATCATTTTATGCATGGAACTGTGGATTCTTCCTGAAAGACCCTCGTTGTCCGCAGGCACACCATTTAAATTCTGGATTCTTTTAGCGATTATTTGTGCATTTTGTTTTGTCTCTTGTTGCATCGCTTGGAACCTCTGTTTTAACGCAGGATCGTTAAGATTTTGAATATGATGTTCAAATGCACGAATCCCCATATAACATCCTCTTAATAAAGTGTTTAGTTCCTCAATCACGATTTCGTTATTATTCATATTCTCACACTATTCCTTTTTCCCTTATTATGAAGAATCGAAAAGAAATTATGCATGGAGAGGAAAACACTATACATGCACCTATCCTAATTTTAGACATAGATTGAATAATGATAACTATATGTCGGGAGGACTCAGCATGGAGAAGAACAAAACACCACAAGCCACAAGAGCAAATTGGCATTTGTGGGAAATCATCGGGGTTATTTTAGTTTTTGGCTTACTGCTTATTTTATTACTTTCTCCTAATTCTATGTCTACGCTTTTCGATACCATCATTCAAGAAGTAAAACCAGTTGTTGTAGATATTTTCCTAACAAGTGAAATTGGCATCGCTATAATTGTAAGCGTTATCGTTGGTAGGATACTAGAAAGATTAGGTTTTACAGACGGGTTAATTCGGATTTTTGTCCCCATTATGAAGTGGTTTAAAATCAATCCTTCAGTCATCATTCCCAGTGTATACAATATTCTTGGAGATATAAATGCAGCTGGAAAAATTTCCGGACCGATTTTAGTAAAGGCAAACGCTACAAAGGCTGAACAAAAAATTGCCGTTGCAACAATGATTCAATCACCCCAATCCTTTGCTACCTTTGTTCTTGGACTGATTGCTCTTTCCGTTTTTGGTATAAATGCCTTTCCATTAGTAATTTTATCTATTTTTGTTCCAATTGTGATTGTTCCACTCCTTCTATCAAGAACGATATATCGAGATACAAAAAAAGTAGAACTTACCGAGTTACCACGTTTTACACCCAACACACGGTTTTTAAACACGATTTTTGCATCAGCTAAAGAAGGTGCAGAACTTCTCTTTCTTATTATCATCCCTGCTGTAGCTGCTGTATTCTTTTTCATCGGCGCCTTAAAATTTGCGGGTGTCTGGAGCTTCATTGAATCAGGTCTTTCTTCAAGTCTAACATTTCTAAGTATCGAACCTGCTACTGGAATCGTTTCCGTACTTGCTGCACCAACATTAGCAGTTGCTCAACTTGCTGACCTTGCTGCAACCATTGATCCCCGATTAATTGTTGGTTCGTTTGTTCTTGCCAATTCAGGATTGCCGTTATCTGTCATCTTTGGTCAGGTTCCTGTCACTTGGGCTGAAACCTCAGACCTTACTGAAAAAGAAGCACTTGGTGCAGCCGCAATTGGACTGATTATCCGGATTGCCACAGCATGTGTACTCGGTTACTGGCTAACTCCATTTTTGGTGTGATGGTCGATGAAATATATAATTCGCGGAAAAAAACTCATTACAGTTTCAGAAGCGGGAACAATTGAAAATGGTGGAATGTTGGTCGAAGATGGATTAATTAAAGTGGTAGGTACCTGGAATGATTTAATAACTCAATACCCTGATGTAGAGGTGGTTGATTGTTCAAAGCACGTGATTACACCGTCACTTGTTGACTGTCATACTCATTTACTTGAGTTTGCGCCTACCTCGCTTTATCCGGTAACTCCTGAGACCCATTTCATTGCCGGAAAAGGAATTCTTTTTAACGCTTTATCCTCTGGAATTACGGCATTAGGTGAGCAAATATGTGGTCATCCACTATGTGATTTTTCTATAAGTGATTATCGTGAAATAGTGGCTGGTTTTCCAATGGATATCTCGTTTGCAACGACAAGCATCTCCATTGGCTTTGAAGAACTTGCCCATTTCACATCGATTACCAAGTCAACGGCTGTTACCCTAGATGACTTAATTTCACCTACTCTTGTAAAAAAAATAGTCGAAAACAGTGATTATCCCGGTGAAAATATATTTATCAATGCCACCCCAGCTAATTTTACAGAGGATGTAGTACCAAGAGCAGGCGAAATCATATATACCAGTCAACAGCTGCAGGAAATTGTCACTCTATTTCATGAAACGGGTAAGAAAATTGGTTGCCATGTTGCCGGTAAAAAAGGGATTGATCTGACCCTCGAAGCAGGATTTGATGTCTTGCACCATGCCCACGGGATTACGGATGAGCAGATTGATCAGGCTTCTGAAAAAGGAATACAGATTGTGGCAACTCCCATGGGCGGAACACATCTACCACCGAACTCACCTGCGGAAATTAAGAAGTTGGTTCAGAAACAGATTCCTGTTTCTATTTCAACAGACGCATACTTGCCACCTTATCCTGGGGTTCCATGGCTGCCGTTTCAAGATCGCTCTTTAAAAGGGCCCGATTCTTTGATGCTAATTGCTGGGCCAGCTATGAAACTTTTAAAGGAGAGCTATAATGAAAATGACATTCTTGCATTATTAACTGCAAATCCAGCTAGGATTCTAGGTAAAGAAAAACAATTCGGTATGTTAAAACCAGGACTCGAAGCCAATTTCCTAGTCGCCGAGGGCATACCTGGTTTGGAAATAACAGATGTAGAACAAATTAAAAAAATCTACTATAAAGGAATCAAAGTAATTCAACGAGACTGAGTGGATCGTAGGGTTGTGGGTCAAGGGGACAGGTCCCTTGTCCCTGTAAATATATGGTGGAACGAGGGGCCCTCTTTCCAATTATATTAATTCTTTAGCCAGTAATCTGTATACATTTAGCCGTTTTTCTTGTGAATGCGGGATGCTACAAATCATTGCTTCGTCAAAGCCATATACCTGCTGCTCTTGACGAAGTCTTTCAGCTATTACTTTAGCTGATCCAACTAAGTGAAGTTTTTTGCGATTTTCTTGTATAGTCATTCGTTCCACTTCGGTTAACGGATAATCTTGTGCTTCCTCTGGAGTTAACACCTGTCCAAGCTTACCTCTCATCAACCATAGTCGCGCTATGTCATGTGGCAATGCTTCAAACTCAGCTTCCTCCTCTGTCTCTGCAGTGGTAACCATATATGAAACTGTAATCTGTGGCTTTTCCATGAAGACGGTTGGTTTAAATTCTTCTTTATACAATCCTAGTATATCCTTAGTCATCTCCCCACTGAAAAACTGTGCAAAGGAATAACCAACACCCATTCTTCCTGCCATGACAGCACTGTTTCCAGTTGAACCTAATAACCATGCTTCAGGCAGTACAACTTGAGAAGGGGTTGCGATTGTATTTTTATAGAGTGGATGGTCAGGTACTTCGTCTTTGATCATACACAATGCTTGGTCGAATTTTTCGTACATATTATTAACCATCGGTTGGCGACCTTCAGATAATGCATAAATTGCGTATTGATCCCCCCCTGGTGCACGCCCAACTCCAAAATCAATTCTTCCTGGAGAATATGAACTTAGTGTTTTGAACACCTCGGCAAGCTTTAATGGGGAGTAGTGCATCATCATGACTCCGCCTGTTCCAATTCGAATCCGCTTTGTTTTCGCCGCCAAATGTGCAACTGAAATCTCAGGAGCAGAACTCGCATATGAGCCGGTTCCGTGATGCTCAGCCATCCACATCCGATGGTATCCTAATTCATCAGCCAAGATTGCTAGTTCCTCAGCTTTCTTCAACGCATCCGCAGGAGAATTTCCTTTAGTAATCGGCGCTTGATCAAGAACACTTAATCTCATTTCAGAATACTCCTTTCTATGTAATGGTACAGGAATCCATGTCTAGTTAGGAAAAATATGGTGGGACGAGGGACCTGTCCCTCTGTCCCAATTTGTCTGTCTCTAAAAATAAAGTGCCAGCTTCCTTAAGGGGCTAGCACCATTTTTGATTTAGTTTGTTTTTGCGAAATCAAGAAATGCTTCAATTTTACTATCTAAAAAGCTTAGTGTTGACTCGTCAACGAGTTGTCCAGTTTGTTCATCCACTTTTTGTTGTACAGTGTTAATTAGAATTTCATTAGCACCTGGAGGTAAAATATTTGCTTGGATACCTGGGGCAACTAAAATATCACGTAAATGCAATTGAGCACGAATAGTTCCCATCATCCCTGGAGTAGCTCCAAGTGTCATGACCGGTTTCCCGATGAATACTTGCTCCACGCGTGAGGTCCAATCTAAGGCATTTTTTAATACACCAGGAACCGACCAGTTGTACTCAGGTGTAATAATAATAACACCGTCCGCATTGGCAATGGCTGCTTTAAAATCCTTTACAACCTGTGGCGGATCTAATTCATCATCTTGATTAAAATGAGGTAAAGCACCGATGTCAGGTATTTGCATGTTCAATTTATCCTTATATCGTTCTTGCATGGTTTTAGCGACTTGCATATTAAATGAATTTTTTCTCAAGCTTCCTACGAGTGTTACGACGTTCATTCCTTTTACCTCCCAGAAATTAATAACATTAACACTTTCACATTATAGTAATTTGTCCCATTTTTCAAACACATTGCTCTGCAAGCATTAACCAAGACATAAGCTAAATAGACTAAAAAACGTACCGCCTCCCAGAAAAGCACAAAAAAAAACACCAGCCCCTCCCCACATATGGTAAGTGACTGGTGGGCCGTAGGGACAGGTCCCTTGCCCAATTATTGCCATGATTCTTCGTTGCAGATGATTGAGGTTTTTTCATGTATTTGACTTAGGTTTATTTCTATATTAAGTGGATGGCTAGATGATAGGAACATTCTTCTTTTTTTGTTTTCTTTCCAAAGTGAAGCTAGCTGAGATAGGTCCAATGTTTCCTCCCAAATGGATGGCATAAATGCAATACCTTTGGTTTTAACAGGAGTATTGGTAATGAAATGCTGAGAGCCTATAACAATATCTGGTAAATGGTTAGTTGATTCAATCGAATCAATATCAGTTGATAGACGCAAAATGCCAAAGATATTGTAAAATTTAATAACATTGAAGAGAGGTTTATATACATCCTTACATTCCTCCCATAAGGCAGAATCCAATAGGCCTTCATTAATGAGGATTCCGTCGACCTTTGCGTCACCAAAGGCCTTACACACCCCAATCATAGCTTGGGTTATTTGTGAAGCCCTATCTTTCATTAAACCTATATCTGAAGTGATATCCTCTCCATAAAGGTTTTTAAGAATAGTGACTGGACCAGTTATCGTTGCGATTATAGGTAGTTCTTTGCCTTGAACTTTAACCAATCGTTCCACCACTTCTTTTACAACTGGTAATCTTCCGCTTTCCAAAAAGTCGGATGATAACAATTCCTGCGAGATCGGTACTCCTATTACCTTAGGCATTTCTTGATCCTTCCATTCGACCGTTCCTCCAAATGCTTCTGCCTCTAACGACGGATCCAACGGTAAAATAATAGCATCATAGCCAAGTAGTTTTTGAGTATTCACTAATGCCGAATAAAAGGTATTCGCATCTTGTAAGATTGAAGGAATTGAAACTTGATCCACTTTTGTTAAGTACGTCCCAACCAATGGGAGAAAAGGAGGTCGAGGGACAGCTCGACCTTTAAAAAATTTTTGAACTAATTCTTTTTTATCCATGGAACAACTCCTTATTATAAAAAGTTACATACGAACAATTTGTCGTAAAGGCTCTGCATTCGGCCAGCTTCCATAGTAAATCAGTGCTTCTTCAGGTGGTTGCTTTGAAGACCAATCCACCATAAATTCTTCGTAGCTTTTTCCTCTTCCTAAACGATCCTTTCTTTCCGCTTCTCTTAGCTTGTTTGTCTTTTCTTCATCTAAAGTTAGCGTTTCAGGATCGTAGGATACTTTGTAGATATTTTGGGCTACCCAATCTGAAATGAGTTCATCCTTTAAGTCCTTGATTACATTTTCCGGTTCACGATCAAGTACATCACCATAACCAGCACCACCAGTAGAATTTGCTACATAAATATCACCTTCACTAACAGGAGCGGCTGGGCGTGGTGCGCGCTCAACTACGTAATCTCCATCAATGGAGCGATTTTTCACGAGGTCCGTCGTGTTGACAGGAATATCTGCATCCCCATTTTTCATTTTCTCAAAGTAATTTGCATTTACAATCTTAATTCCAGGATGTGACGGAGGTGGATAACCGCCGAATAACCCTTGTGAGATTGGAACTTTATGATGTTTAATAATCGATTGGTACACTAAGAATGGAACGCCTTTTACAGCCCATGCCACATTTGTACCTGCTCCACCACGATATTTTCCAAAACCTCCTGAATCCTTCCAATGCTTAAAATATAAATGTACATGCGGCTGCTCATTCTCCATATCTTCTACATCCGGAGCTTTCCCCCACCATCCCCAAGGGAATCCAAAGGAGTTATCTCCATCACGATGTGTTCTGGCTCCACTACCTTCACTGTTTAGTACGTTTGCAAGCATATCAGCAAATGGAATGCCCCATTGGTTTTGTCCAGCAATTACAACAGCACAACCACCTGCACCATAACCACTTGTTGAAAGCTCTTTTACACCACTTGCATAAAGCATTTTTGCAAAGGCATTAGACGTTGTCGATAGTACACAGCTGTTTGTAATCGGTGAATTAGCTACGGAGGCATCGACATTCGCGTTTAAAAACGTACCTTGTGGAACAATTACCTTTATGGATGAGAATATACCAGATGATGTTGGTAAATCTGCAAAAGGTACACCAAATAAATAGATTGCTATATGGGCACGTACGATGTGCATAAAACTATTAAATGAACCATCATTCTCTGGTGACGAACCTGTAAAATCAAATGTGAGTGAGTCTCCCTCTTTAGTTAATGTTAGTTGACAACGCATCAATGAGTCGGTTGTTCCCATTGTATCCATGAAAGAAACCGAACGGTATACACCATCCTGCCAGCTTGAAATACGTTTACGAGCTCCTTCTTCTGCTACGATTAACATTTTCCTCATGACACCAACAACAAGATCTACTCCTTTTTTCTCAATGAGTTGTTGGACACGAACACGTAAACGGTCACATGCAGCAACACGTGCCTTGGTGTCAATGATTTGCATTCTTGGCGCCCTTGAAACCATGTTTGCCATCATATTTAACATGTCATTTCTAATTTGATAGTTTTCTCCAATTTTGATTGGTGGCAATTTCATCCCTTCATCTGCACGAGACTTCGCTGTTAGTGGCATACCACCTGGTTCAATCGCACCTGTTTCAGGTTGATGTACCGCTGCTGCCGCCCATGCAATAAGCTCACCTTCATGGAATATTGGCATAACCGCTACTTGGTCTGGATTATGAACCCCTCCATAAAGGGCCTCATTCGCATAGAATATATCGCCTTCATTAATCCCAATTGTAGGATCGTCCTTATAATGCTTAAGAATATATTTAATTCCAATTTGAGTAGTAACAGCGTGTAGGTAAACGCCGCAATATGCCGCTACAAGGTCACCTTTAGCCGTATATAAACCTACGACTATATCCCCTGAGTGTAGCATAGAGGAAACTCCAATTTTTGTTAAGACTTCTTTTGCCTCAAGCACTAATTGGTTTAACTTTTCACTATATATCTCATATTCACCTGGCTTTAAACTATCAAGGGCCGTTTGCTCAAATTCATCTATTGGTTCTGGATGGATTCGTTCATTAATTCCGAAATCAATCACGCCGTTACCCCCTCAACCATTTTCTTTTCAATTAAACCATTTAAATATTGATCAACTGTATAAACAACATTAGGTGGTAAAACAACAGTTGTATGTGGTGATTCGATTAAGGCTGGCCCCTCAATTTTATTACCACTTCTTAAATCCTCTAGCTGATAAATGTTTGTATCTACAAATCCACCAAGTTCTGGCCAATATGCTTTTCGAGTTCCTTTGATGGCATGGCTTGCGTCTTCACCAGATTCTTCATTTTGAATAAAGTTAAATTTCTCCTGTGGAACGATTGCTTTTAAAACAACATTTTCAATTTCGACTCCGCCTTCAGGGTAAACCGCAATAGAGCTGTAAGCATTTGAGTATTCTTCTGTAAAACTATCCCAAAGATTTTGAACATCAACAGGACTATTTAAGAATATAGTTGGCGATAGGGCCCTCTTAATATTAAGTTGACCACCATATTTCATATCGAGTTCTAGTTGATATTGAATATCTTCCAGATTGAATCCTTCACCCGTAATATCTCGGATTGCTTTTTCCTGTAGATCTCGTACGACTGAATTAAGAGATTCATAGTCGGTTAAAAATTTCTTTGTTCCAGGTTCTAGTAGAATAATGTGTTTGGATTGTTCATAAATGTGCATGACGTCCATCATTGAAGATGAAAAGGCACAGAATACAGGTGATTGCTGTAAAACAACCGTTTTAGGAATATCTGCCTCAAACCCAAAACCTGCACCATGTACAGGACCGCCACCTCCTAAAGCAAACAGCACGAAATCTTTAGGGTCATTTCCTTGGAGAGATGTTTCTTTTTGGATAATATTTGCCATATTCCCGTCACAAACTTTTTTTATGAGATAAGCAGCTTCATAGACATCTACACCTAATGGCTTTGCAATTTTTTCTTCAATCACTTGTTTTGCTTTTTCAATATTTAGCGTTAGGTTTCCTCCATGAAAATAATCTGGATTTAGATAACCTAATACAAGGTCTGCGTCTGTCACCGTTGGTTCCGTCCCACCTTGATCATAGGCTACTGGCCCAGGAAAACTACCTGCACTTTGAGGACCAACTTCAAGTCGGCCTCCGAGCACATCATTAATCCATGCGATTGAGCCGCCACCTGTTCCAATCGATTTACTTTCTAACATTGTCATATCCACTAGCCAGCGATCGATAACCGGTTTAAATTGATAATTATTTGTTTCTCCGTCTACAACTAGCCCAATATCAAAGCTCGTGCCCCCCATATCCGTAACAACTATATTAGGATAGTCATATAATTTACCTATTTGATTACTTCCAATTATCCCAGCAACTGGCCCTCCATTATACGTATTTACTGCCGATGTACGAAACACCTCTGCCATTCCTCCAGTATTATGAACCATTAGAAGTGGATTCTTGTACCCTAAATCGCGTAGTTCATCTCCAATATTCGATAATTCTTCAGCCATCGCCTGGTGAAGATATGCGTTTAAGATCGCCATATTGGAGCGAGTATACTCATATCTCTTAGGCATAACTTCACTTGAAAGAACAACCGGCATATTCCCGAGGTAATACTCTGGATATTCTTCTTCAATGAGCTCCTTTATTCTTTTTTCATGAACAGGATTTTTAAACGACCATAAAGTAGATACAACAAAGCCCATTACTCCCTGATCAACTAGATATTGCAGTTTATCTTTAAAATCTTCTTCATCAAGTGGACGAATTATTTCCCCTGTATAATCAATTCGCTCTTTTACTCCCACAACATTTTCTCTCGGAATTAACGGAATCGGCTTGCTTACTTCGGCAATTTTCCTACTTTCTAATGAACTAATTCCATCTTGCCATTGGCTTCCCTTTCCGATATAAAGCATATCTTCATATCCCTCGGTTGTAATAAATCCAAGCTTTGGCCCTTTTCGTTCGATCAGTTTATTCATTGCAACTGTAGTAGAATAACGAATCATATCCGTTTCTTCCAATAGTTCGTCAAGCTCTAAGTCAAGGAGATCAGCTCCATTTTCAATAGCTTTAATAAAACCGACTGATAAATCATATCCAGTTGTTGGACTCTTAGAAATAACGGATTGATCTCCGTATCGAATAAAGCAATCTGTGAATGTTCCACCAATATCAATATCGATTGTTGCTCTAATTTTTGTTGTCATTTCTTTTTCCTCCTTTACACATTCTTAAATACTTTTTTCTGTCGACTTTCCTCTTCAATAGCTTTTTGTTTTAAAGATTCTAGGTCTATTTGAATGTCATGTGTAATCGGATGTCCAGGTGCTAAAACTTCTGTTTCTACCAACGTACCGCAGCCAGGACAATAAAATTCAACTAAACGAACCCAATTTGCATCAGGAGAAAATGTGTAATTCCCTTCTACATGTGGTTGATGAATCTCGCTTGGATCACGATCATAAATGAGGCAACCTTTCTTATAATTCTCATGAGCTGAATTCAATTCATGATCACATTTATCACATACCCAAACTTCCTTTTGTAAATCCACGGCAATATACTCAGTTATTTTTCTTCTCATCCTTACACCTCCATAATTCCGTTTAAATGTTGGTCCATACTAAACATTGCACCAAGCGGAACAACGATCGTTGTATTTGAGCTCTCTAGAACTGCAGGTCCTTCAATTTTATGACCAGGCTTTAACCCCTCAATGTCATAAATATTTGTATTGATTACATTCCCTTTCCAGTAAATAGGTCTTGTTGATTTCGGTTCTGGAATGGAATCAACCAGCTCTAGGGATGGCAACGCAAAATGAGAGACGCTTACAAAACTATTTAATCGAATAAATTCGATTGCGATTTTGTCGGTACCTAAATGCTTAGCGATTGATTGTAATTCCTCTTTCAGATACTGTTCATTTGTGCTATGAAAAACATCACTAGGTAAATAGAAAATATCTCTAACCTTTCCATCTTCAGAAGCAGCCTCTAAGGAAACTTCATATCGTATAGATTCAGGAGTAAATCCTTCTCCACGCATATCACGATGAGAGTGTTTTTTCATTTTTTCGAGACTAGCATTAGCATTAATAAGGAATTCTCCAATCTCTTGATTAGGACTAAATTGGAAATCGACACGATCCTGATACGTATGGGCAACATCAGCTGTTGATAAACCAAATGCACTAAATACAGAACTGAAAGGGAATGTAAAAATCTTTTTAATCCCGCTCTTCCTAGCCATTCCAGCGGAAAATAGGCCTCCGCCGCCCCCGAATGAAAAGAGTTGAAAATCCTTTATATTTTTTCCTCTTTCATTAGAAAGCTGTTTTAGTGTGTCAGCACCAATTTGTTCGATTTTATCAACAATAAGTGTTGCCGCCTCTTCATTTGATATATTTAACGGTGTAGCAACCCATTTTTTTATAGCATCGATTGCTTTTTCCTTAGATATTTTTTTTGTTCCACCTAAGAAATAGTTAGGGTCAACGATACCAAGTACGACACATGCATCCGTTACGGTTGGTCTTGTTCCACCTAGCCCAAAACATGCTGGTCCAGGTACTGCCCCTGCACTTTCCGGTCCTAATTGAAGCTCTCCATTTTGAGTAACCTTAGCAACGGTTCCACCTCCACCACCGACCGATAAAACATGGATTAGAGGGGCGTGGACTGGAATTTCCGCAATGCTTGATTCTGTATCAAATGTAAGCTCTCCATTTGAAATTAATCCCACATCTGTACTAGTTCCTCCCACGTCCACGGACATGATATTATCCAGACCATACATTTCACCGATGTATCTTGTACCCATTAATCCTGCAGCAGGACCGGAGTTGTACGTATCCAATGCCTTTGTTTTTGCGACACGCGCAACACCACCATTGGCGTGAGCAATTAATAATGGTTTTGTATAACCCCTTTGTCTTAACCCCTCATCCGCTTTATATAAGTACTTCACCATATCACGATGAAGATAAGCATTAACTACAGCCGCATTTGTTCGAACCCCATTATCTGATCGTGAACTAATATCACTACCAAGTTGAATTGGTTTTGTTCCAAGATAATGCTTCGGAAAATCATCTTGGATTATCTTTCGAACGAGTTTCTCATTTTGATTGTTTGTATGAGCATTTTTTAAGCTGACAACAATTACTCTTGTACCTAGTTCTAATAGCTTTTTTGTTACTCGTCGTACTTCAGCTTCATTAACCGCTTTAACTACTTCTCCACTTTCAGATACTTCTTCATCAATGGAAACAATCATATCTTCTTGTACTAAAAAATTTAAAATTGGGTTTTTACCATCTTGATACAACGAATCTGCATATCCTTTTGTAACAATTAAACCTAGCTTTGGTCCGGTTCTTTGGATAATTGAGTTTGTACCAACCGTTGTTGAAAGTCTTATAGTTTTCGTTTCTTTTAGGAAATCGCTTACATTTCCATGACCAAATCTTTTAGCACCTTCCATTATGCAATTATTAAAACAAACCGTTAAATCATGTGGCGTCGTTTCCACCTTCACTACTTCAAATCGATCTCCATAGGAAAAGAAGCCATCCGTAAAAGTTCCACCTGTATCAATATCTACAGTGTATTGTGCCATGTAAAACCCTCCCTATATATTAATTAATAGATTTCTTTTACATACTTTGTTTTCATTTCAAAACGAGGTAAAGTACCTTCAGGAACTAATTGAATGTCGGCACGAAACATGAGTTTACCTCTTAATGTTACTTCTAATTCCTTTTTTAAATTTTGTAAATCCTCTTCAGAGTTCATTCCATGTTCCACTTTAATTTGCAATGGTGGTTCCACTGCAGGTCCCGGCTTTTCTAATAGGATTTGGATATCACCAGTTGTTTTAGGATAAAAACTACTCACAACATCTTTTATTGCTGTTGGAAAAACGTTCACGCCGCGAATGATTAGCATGTCATCTGTTCGACCGATGCATCGAATTCGAAAACTAGTACTGCCACATGAACATTTTCCGGTTTTTACTGAAATTAAATCTCTTGTACGGAATCTAAGTAGCGGAACACATTCTCTATCAATCGCAGAATAAACTAGTTCTCCTTCACTTCCATCTTCAAACGGTTTGACCTTACCAGTTTCTGGATCGATTAATTCACAGATAACATAATCTGGTGCAACAAAATGCATCCCGTCCCCTGCTGGACATTCTGAAAAAAGAACAGGGGCCATATCCGCATTTCCCATCGCTTCAAAAACTCGAGCTCCCCAATCTTGCTCAATCCTTTGTTTCACTTCTGGCAAACCGCCGCCTGGTTCCCCACCCGTACCAATTAGCTTAATTCCTAAGTCACGAGGATTCATATCAATTGAGCGTATATAATCCGCAAGATAATTTGCATAAGATGGTGTACATAAAAGTACATCAGGTTTTAAGTGTAAGGACGTGGTTACTAGTCGTTCAGAGGCTCCTGTTCCAATTGGAATAAAAGTAGCTCCTAATCTTTCAATTCCATCTTTTAAGGGAAGTCCACCAACGAAAAATGATAACCCCATTGCAAAGATAACTTTATGATGCGGTCTTACACCCGCTGTGTAATATACTCTAGATACAATATCTGTCCATACATCACTATCCTTTTTGGTGATCCCAACATATGTAGGCCTCCCAGTTGTACCAGATGAGGAGTGAATTCTTATAATTTTGTCAAGATCAATACATTGGTGTGTACCTAAATCAGAGGCGTTTTCTTGGCTTTTACGGATCTCAAACTTCTCCGTAAAGGGTAGCTTTTGTAAATCTTCAAGTGTCACAATTTCCATAGGGTGGATTCCTGCCTCATCTAATTTAGAAGCATACATTGGGGAATTTTGATACATATACTGGACTTGCTTGCGTAACTTTTCTTCTTGTAATAGCTTAAGTTTCTCAGGCGATATTTGTTCTTCAACTGATTTTTGATATGAGAACAAGATATACCTCCTTTCCTACTCGATAATTCTATATTTTTAGAATATTATGTGTACATTTTACAGGAAAGAAAACACTATAACCACGTTGTTTACCCACAAAAATAACCGGAATTTTTAACACATCTTTGTCTTCTAGAAACAAAAGATAGGTGATATGTCACAAAAAAAAATGACCATTATGTAAATAGTCATTTTCCTATACTTTGCTATACATCAAATGCTCTAGCCTTAATGCAAGAGATAGACTAAGTCTTACCTCGGAATCTGCTAGATCAAACCCAGTCATATCTGTTATTTTTTCAATCCGATACTTAAGTGTGTTTTGATGTACAAATAATTCTTCGGCAGCCCTCTTGATTTGACCATTATGCTTTAAATAGACTTCTAAGGTTTCTTTTATTTCTTTTGAATTTTTCAATTCATTTAGCTTCTTTAGATAAAGATTCGTGTATGCGCTTACGTTTCTTTCATCAAACATGACCATACTCGAAAGCAATGTCCAACTCCCACACGCTGGAAAATATCCGACATTCCCGAGATGCCTGATTCTAGGAAGAGCACTTAAGATTTGACTTGCCTGTTGATAGGAATGTTCAGTCAGCTCGATTGAATCTACAGATTCACCCACTCCTATGAATACCTCTAATTTCCTAGTCTTCGCATGTAAATCGAGATTCTTCTGTAGTACGTCTTGTAACTTGTAGCTTACATCTAGTATTTCATGTTCTGAATCATGTGAAACAAGAGCAACGATAGCCCCATCTTTGTAAATCTTACACGGATTCCCAACCAACTGTTCTATTTTTAATACGATTCTTTCAGATATTGTTTTAGAACTTAAGTTAATCCATTCGCCATTCTTATAGGCACCAATACGTATAATAGAAATCTTAGGTTTTAAGTTAATTTCCAATGTCTTCAATATGCTATAAGCTTCCTCTACTTTTTCCATATTACTAAATAGTAAACAATCAAAAAGCTGATTTATAAGGTACCTTTCAATTTCGATACGTTTATTTTTTGGTGTTCTTATATGAGACATCTCAAGAGCCGCATTTATTGTTAATCCTAATTGTTCTGATAAATCCATAAGCAAATGTAAATCATCTTGGGTAAAGTATCCATCATTTTTGTTGATAGCGTGCAGAATACCAATTCTTTTATTATCGACCACTAAGGGAACAGTAATGATTGATGTCGCTTTAAATAGTTTTACATAACTTTGGTTAAAACGCTTGTCTGATAGTGCATCGGATGTGATAGCTGGAACCCCAGTTAAAAAAACATCTCTTGCATTACTTTTTTCTGTCAGTGATACACGATACTGTTCAATGATCGAGTCTTGCCATGATCCAAATGCTGGTTTTTGCAGTCTCAGTTCCTTATGTTCAGGATCAAACAACATGATTCCTGCCATTTCCGAATTTAACAATTCTCCAACCTTTTGAACAATTTCGGCCAAAATTTCTTGAAATGAATATTGGTTAACAAGTTTTTGTAATTGAGTCATGAAGTTAAGACTTTTTGACTTTCTTTGCATAATCAAAAATAAGCGAGAGTTTTCAAGAATAATGGGAACTGATTGCATAAAGAAATTGACCATATTAATCTGTTTCTCTGAAAGTTCCTCTTCTTGGTGAGGAATAACGACTAAGACTCCTGAAAAAGTCTTTTGTCTTGCTATGGGGAAAAAGTAGGTAGATTGATCTTTTATGTATCTTAGAGTTTGAAGCTCAATTTGCTGAAATTTTTGCTGTGTCCGCTCATTTAATTCTTTTTTCTCCAATTTGTTCAGATTCTGACTTGATTGAGGGATTAATTGTTTTAAACTTTGGTCAAAAACAAAAAAGATCCCCTTTCCACCACCGACTAGTTTAATACTTTCTAATACAATGGCTTCAGTCAATAAATTCCATTCTTGTATACTGTGGAGATTTTCAATTCCCTTTTGAAGTAATTCAATCTGGTTTTCATTTAAGGTACTATTTTTCATTGAAATTAAAAACCACCTCCCGGCATTTATATTTATTTATAGCCTAAACAAATATGTACGAGGTGTCTCAGAAGATTATGATAATTATAAATTTATATCCTTTAGAAAAGAATGTCAATGCTTTAGTTGACAGGTCCCTTTCAAAATGGGTCGCAGGGACAGGTCCCGTATCCCAGGAAAAAAATGGTGGGACGAGGGACCTGTCCCTCTGACCCAGCGCTCCCCTCATTTGAACCAATCTGCTTTTTCCATGTTTACGAATGGGATATCTGTGTCAACTTCCCCTTCGATTTTTGCAATGGAAAAATCAGTGCCATTTAACCATTCTGCAAAGTTAAATATATTTGGTTTTTGGTCACCCCCGAGAGCGCACCAGGCTTCAAGTTTATTTGGAAAATAAGCTGAGGTATGAATGGTCCCGGCCCAGCTTCCATAGAGCTTTGAGAAGACTCCTTTATTCGTTTCATTTAATAGTCGAAACGCCTCAAGCCCATTTAAATGATTTTTTTCTTCTATAGCCTTCAGTCTTTGTTTGGAATCATCAAGGACTCTGCGATTTTCTTCAGTTAGGATTTTAAAATGATTAGTACAAGTATAACCCTGCCGTACCTCTACTCTTCTTGGTGAAGTTTCCACAATAAATGGCGTTTCACAGGTTGAATCGAATAAGACATAACTAAACGATCCGCGGTGTGGTATTTCCTTTAACAATTGGACCGCATTTTCCACATTGGAGCAAAGTTCAAGAATCAGTCTTCCAATCATATAACAAACAAATCCGTTCCCCGGACGTTTTCGATTCATAAAGGTATATCCCATCGCTAACCCCTTTTCGTTGATGCCATCAGATCTGCCTGTAATTTTTTGTGTTAAACCAAGTGTTGCATAACCGCCATTTGTTGGTTGAAAAGCAACCAAACGGCCATCATAAGTCTTCGGATGGTAATCATAATTTCGGATCATATAATCTTCCCCAACTAATATTGAACAGCCTGATGGTCGGATATTGACTCTGTAGCCTCCAAATTCCATTAAAACCTTATCCAATGACCATTCCAAAGCATCCTGCAGCCCCAAAAACTCATTCCAAATAAAAGGGGCCAAACGCTCAAATACTTGTTTCGTCTCATCAGTGTCAATTTTAAATTGTGGTTTTCTCAGCTTCCACTGTTGCTCCCGATTCATCACCAAAAATGAATTCCTCAAAAGCTCCCCTTGCATAAAACCAAAATCATAATGACTCCCCCGAAACTGAATCACATCTGCAAATATTCTCTTCATATTTATTCCTCCTCATTGTGACATGCTCATTGTCTGTTTAAAATCCGGCAGACAAGATATGTATCCCATTTTCCCATCTATTCCCTAAATAAAAAAGACCGCACTACAGAAACGTAAAAAAAAGATCAAACCCATTGGCTTGACCTTCTTTTTCGAGAGTTTACTTAATTTGATTGCTTAGGTTCTGCTAGTCTCAGGGACAGTTTCTCTGTCAGGTTTAAAGAGAAGCACAAGACTGTATAAACCACTTAATCCAACTAAACTGTATATAATCCTTGATAAAATGGAATCCTGGCCTCCAAAGATTGCAGCTACCAAATCAAATTGGAAAAACCCAATAAGTCCCCAATTTATTGCACCAATTATTACTAAAGCTAGAGCTAAACGTTGTAATCCATTCATATTTATCGCCCCTTAATTTTAGTAATTATAGGTTTTGCAATAAAAAATAAAAATATACACACATATTCTATAAAAAGTATGCCTTAGTGTGCCTCTTTCTTCTCCTTCAATTTTATCCCGTGCTTTAGATAAGGAATAGCTGATTTAATCATTTCCTCTGGACTAACACTATTCGGATTTCTTCTCCATTCTACGGAAGCCCCGTACATTCCCCAACTCAACATGACCGATGTAATTTTCAATGTATTTTCGTCATCTGTAGGTTGCTGTTTCTTTAACATTTTATAAAAAATGACCTCAAGCTGATCCCGGATAATACGTGCGATCGTATCTTCATACCCACGGTGGCATCGATTTGATAATGACAGTTGAAAAGTAGTAATTGCTTTAAAGATACCGATAAATGTTTCTTCATTTAAATCACTTTGTTGATAGGACTCGCTATTTAAATTTATGAGCAATACTTCAGATAAAACCTTTTCCAACAGGTCATAAATATCTTCAAAATGATAATAAAAAGTTGCCCGATTAATCATGGCTTCCGTAGTGATGTCTTTTATCGTAATGTCTTTAAATTCCTTTTTTCCTGAAAGCTCAATGAATGAATCCATAATTAACTTTCGCGTACGTAAGACTCGCGGGTCAGTTTTTTCTTGTGTCATTTGATTCTCCCCCTCCCACTTTTCCAACAATTTTTGTGATGTGTTGGATATCCGACAAATCAAGTTATCTATTGGTTTATATACTTTCCATTATCCACTATATTGAAAGTACAAAGCAAACAAAATGGGACGAAGGAGCTCGTCCCAGACTCAAAAAACAAAAAGTGAGGGATTTCATATGACAAACAACAATTTTGTGTGTGATTTGGAAACTGGTATTTGTGGTGTAGCAGGAGACGATGACATGGAAGTAATTGATTTTAACCAACCAAAGAAAACAATTGATTTATATTATGTGACAGATCCAATCTGCTCACATTGCTGGGCGCTTGAACCTACTTTTCGTCGTTTCAAAGAGCAATATGGACATTATTTCAATTTCCACACCGTCTTAGGTGGATTACTTGAAAAATGGCATGGCGGGCCAGTTGATCCGGCAAACGGAATTCATGGTCCTGCAGATGTTGCTGGACATTGGAGAGAAGTTGGAGAATATTCACGTATGCCGATTGATGGATCATTGATGATTGACAATCCGGTCCAATCTTCCTTCCCACCATCTCGTGTGTATAAAATCATTCAAAAAAATCATGGTGATGACAAAGCAAATGAATACTTACGCCACGCTAGAGAAGAACTATTTGCCTTCAATAACAACATCGCTGAAAAATCTGTAATGATTGAAAATGTGAATCATTTGGGATTAGACGGAGAATCAATCGTAAATGAAGCCGAATCCGAAGTTGGCCAACAATTATTAAATGAAGACTTCGCACTTGCAGCAAAATTAGGTGCCAGAGGCTTTCCAACAATTATTATGGTGAATGAAGAAAATAAAGGCGTTAAAATTGTAGGTAGCCGTCCATTGGATTACTATGTATCCGGACTATCGAAAATTACAGGGGATACACCGCAAGCAAAGCAGCAACCTGCGCTTTCTAACCTGCTTGAAAAAGAAATTCTATTTGCAAAAGAAATTGAAGTTATGTATGATATAGAACCTGCTGCACTTCAAGCATTCGTTAAGAACCAGTTAAAGCCAGGCACGTATGAGGAAAAAGAACTCCTTGGCGAAAAATACTTTGTGAAAAAATAATGGGACACAGGGACAGGTACACTGTCCCAGAATAAATATGGGACGCGGGACCTGTCCCCGCGTCCCACTAATATGCCCTTTTACCACTAATCGTTCCCTCCATCGACATTTGTGCATTCATGTCGACATAGAATAATAAAGCTGTTGTATCTGATACTGCAGTTATTTTAGGTAGTGGCCCCTCTAAATCCATAACAGCTTCCATTTTTTTAATCTGAATGTCCCCAACAGCAAGCTCACCATCTACAACATATAAAAATGGTAATAAACCTTGATAAACTGGTATTTCTAATTGATCCCCTTGCATCAGGTGTGCATCATGAATATAGACATTTTGTCTAATCTTCAGTGGCGCTTTACTTTTTTTAGGTCCTACCATGAGATACCAATCTCGATTTCGGATGGGCTTTTCATGAAAATGAATCGTTGGTTCTAGATTGGTTTCATAAGGTCGAACAAAAATTTGGAGCATCTCGACATGATCATTTTTCACTTTTTCCTCATGCCAAAAGCTCCGACCCGCGCTCATCATCATTAAGTGACCAGTCGTTATTGGCACCTCTATACCCGATGAATCCTTATGATGCATTATGCCACACCATACATAACTTAAAATCTCATCGTTCACATGCTCATGCATCTTTATCGTTAATCCTTTTCTCATGACAGCATGATCAATGATACTTAAGGAGCCGAACGCAAAGTCTTTATTCTCCTCTAAAATATCGCCAGGCTGAATTCTTGTGATTGTAAATGGATCCTTGTATGGTTGCCAATGCTTCTCAGCAGAAAGTTTTAGTAACATTAGAAGGTCACCTTTTATCTTTTTTGTATATTATAACAAACCCTACTAATCGTTTCTTGTTCAAGACTTTCACCTTGCATATAATGGAAACTAAGTAACCCCTGAAAAAATTTTTTTACCCCCGTATCTTTTCATACCCTTTTATTCGTTTATAAAGTAGAGACGCGCTGAAGGAGTGATTGTTTTGCATAGTAAGCTTTCTAATAAATCTGTGGATTTCAAAGGTCATGAGGATTATTTTTCTGAGGAACAGCTTGATGAACTATATCCCAAGCTTCGACGATATTGTCAATTTATGTCCCAAAACAGCTGGGATGGAGAAGATCTCGTTCAGGAATCTTTGATAAAGGCTTGGAACCATTACAACCATAAGACTATCACAACAGCTTTGTTGAATAAGATTGCTCGAAATGAATGGATTGACACAATACGAAAACGAAGCAAAGAGTCACTTGAAGCTATTCCAGAACATGCTTATCATGAAACACCTCTGATTGAAGACCGGTTTGAAGCAGTTCAACAACTGCTTCATAAGTTAACACCGAAGCAAGCCGTTATGTTTGTCTTAAAAGAGGGATTCCAATTCCAACTATCTGAAATTGCCGAAATTCTAAAAATAAACGAAACGGCTGTTAAAGCTGCAATCTATCGAGCGAAAAAGAGAATGACTAACAATGAGGATAATGAAAAAAATGCACTAATTGAGTTGTATTGGTCAGAGCAAGACCGTGAGCAACTCCAAAAAATATTTCATGAATCCTTTAGGACTCAAGATCCATCCATCATTATCCAGACTATTCCTTTTATCCATTCAATCACCAAAAATTCAAGTCCTACTTGCATGATGCATAAATCACGTCTCTACAAACTTCCTTCAAGCACTGTCTCTATGGCTGCATAATAAGATGCAATCGAATAAGGAGGAAAATAAGATGAATTCGATACCATATGTAATTGAACAATCCAGTCGTGGGGAACGATCATATGATATTTACTCGCGGTTATTAAAAGATCGTATTATTTTGATTGGTGACGAAATAAATGATGCTGTTGCAAATAGTGTCGTTGCGCAGCTATTATTTTTAGCCGCTGATGATCCTGAAAAGGATATTTCTCTCTATATTAACAGTCCTGGAGGTTCAACAACTGCTGGTTTTGCCATCTTTGATACGATGCAATATATCAAACCAGATATCAGGACCATTTGTACAGGTATGGCTGCATCCTTTGGTGCTATGCTTTTGCTAGCCGGAACAAAAGGGAAAAGATTCGCCCTTCCAAATAGTGAAATCATGATTCATCAGCCACTAGGTGGAGCACGTGGGCAAGCCACTGAAATTGAGATCTCTGCAAAACGAATTCTTAAGCTTCGAGAACATATCAATCAAATCATTTCGGAACGCACAGGTCAACCTGTTGAGAAGGTAGCAAAAGATACAGACCGTGACTATTTCATGAGCGCCCAAGAAGCAAAAGAGTACGGGATTATTGATGAAATTATTAAGTGACTCTAGTTTGATGCAATTCCCCACATAAAGTGCCCCAACCAATGATTTATTGGTTGGGGTTTAAAACTAAATCTAATAATCTGATGCATTACATTTAGTTCCTATACTGTTTTAAGTTATTTTTCATTAAATCTTCCATTCCCCCATCATCAATTTCTGCATTATCCCACTGGTGACCAAAAAAACGATCAGTACTTTCAATTAAAAAATTTAGTTCAAACCACTTTTCTTGTTTGATTAAATTAACTATATAAGCTAATCTATTAACCATAAATTTATTTAGCTTTTTCATATCTTCTTCAGTTATATTTTTTTCTCCATCAGCATGCATGTCCTCTATTGGACCATTACGAAAAGCAAAATGAGTAATTGCCTTTACTATTTTTGTAAGATTATCATTGCTCAATAATTCATGTTTAGCCTTTTCTTGTACTTCTTCAGGAATATTTTTTATTAAATCATCTATTATGGAATTCCGAATTGTAATACCATTTTTCCTTCGCAGATATGTTATTTTAGTTGGCTTTACATCGAATAGATTCGCTATCATATTATCTGTTTTTTCCTCTTCAATAAACAATATTCTAAGTACTTCCGGAGTTAATTCATTTATATCTATCCTTTCACAATTACTTTTCCTTACTTCAAATTCCTCATAAAGCCCCATAGAATAAGCTCCTTTATATTAATGCTGAAAAAGTCCATTTACGATTATTATAGGCTTATTAATAAAAAAGCGAACACTTCCAATCGTATTCGCTCCAAAAATTATCTCAAAAATATTCGTTAGAATTGGACAATATAAATAAACTCTACCATTGCTCTGCTGTCGCATGCTTGTTTATGTAAGCTTGAACTGTCCGAATATACCTTACTTTCGGACTCGACCACGGCGGTTCCTCCTCTCCCTGTCCGAATTCTCCTTACTTTCGGACTCAACGACAGCGGTTCCTCCTCTCCCTGTCCGAATTCTCCTACTTTCGGACTCGACCACTGCGGTTCCTCCTCTTCCTGTCCGAATTCTCCTTACTTTCGGACTCAACGACAGCGGTTCCTCCTCTTCCTGTCCGAATTCTCCTTATTTTCGGACTCAACGACGGCGGTTCCTCCTCTTCCTGCCCGAATTCTCCTTACTTTCGGACTCAACGACGGCGGTTCCTCCTCTCCCTGTCCGAATTCTCCTTACTTTCGGACTCGACGACGGCTAATCCTCCTCTTTCTGTCTGAATTTTCCTTACTTTCGGACTCGACCACGGCGGTTCCTCTTCTCCCTGTCCGAATTCTCCTTACTTTCGGACTCAACGACAGCGGTTCCTCCTCTTTATGTCTGAATTTTCCTTACTTTCGGACTCAACGACGGCGGTTCCTCCTCTTCCTGTCTGAACTTTCCTTACTTTCGGACTCAACGACGGCGGTTCCTCCTCTTTATGTCCGAATTCTCCTTGCTTTCGGACTCAACGACGGCGGTTCCTCCTCACCCTGTCGGAATTCACCTTATTTTCGGACTCAACGACGGCGGTTCCCCCTCTTCCTGTCCGAATTCTCCTTACTTTCGGACTCGACGACGGCTACTCCTCCTCTTCCTGTCCGGATTCTCCTTACTTTCGGACTCAACGACAGCGGTTCCTCCTCTTCCTGTCCGAATTCGCCTTGCTTTCGGACTCACCGACGGCATTTTTTCCTCTTCCTGTCTGAATTCACCTTACTTTCGGACTCCCCAAAGGATGCTCCCCCCTCTTCCTGTCCGAATTCTCCTTACTTTCGGACTCGCGAGCTGACTTACCTGCTCTACCAGTCTGAATTCACCAAGGTTAGATAAAAAAACAATCGTTCTCAATGATAGTAACCTCATAATAATAAAAAAATGACATGTTAAAACTAATGTCAGTTTACATGCCATTTTTTATATTTATATTAAAACCGGAATGGTTTTGTCTCAACCTGTGACCTTCACAAGTATAGCCTTATAATTTTCCATCTTTTCCCAAATTAATTTCACTGATAAAGGTAGATCCCAAGATTAAGATGCCACCAACGATTTGAATAAGGTTCATACTTTCATTTAAGATAATAGCTGCCATGATTACAGCAGAAATGGGATCAATATAGCTTAATACGGCAATGGTTTGTCCCTTTAATTTTTTTATTGCAGAAAAATATAAAAGGTACGCTACCCCTGTATGAATGACCCCCACCATCAATAAAAGACTGATTGACTGTACACCAAGTCCTGAGTAATTCAGGCTTTGCGTAGCTAGAACGTACGGAAACAAGACGATTGAGGCCATTGAAAGTTGCATAATTGTAGTTTCAAAATCTGATAGCCCTTTGATAAACTTATTAATGAGAATCATACTTGCGTAAAAAGCCGCAGCCAATAATCCATTCAATATGCCTACAGGATGGTTGTATGTTCCAACCGTTGTTTCAGCACCTGGATTAACAACTAATAGTAAACCTACAAAGGCGAATACAATGCTAATTCCCTTCATCCAAGTCCATTTTTCCTTCAATAATATTGGCGCCAAAATCATAACAAACACTGGGGCAAAATAATAGCTTAGCGTGGCATTCGAAATAGTGGTATATCGATATGATTCGAATAAAAAAATCCAGTTGAAGCCCAACGCGGCGCCTGATAAAAGCAGTAGAATAAGGTTTCGTTTTGACATTTTTAATGAAAACTTCTGCTTGACTAAAAAACTAGCACCAATTAAAAACAAACTTCCAATTGTCCCACGAAATAAAGCCATTTCGCTTGAAGAAAGATCAATATTCTTCACAAATAACCCAATACTACCAAAAATCAGCATTACTACAATAAAAATAAATTTAGCTTTCATATTTCTTCTCCTAATTGGTCATAGGGGCAGATACATTATCCCGAAAATAAAAAGAACAGAAGATCTCAAATACGAGACCCTCTGTTCAAATGTTACACTGCTTTATTGATATTGTCAGCTTTTTTATCGTCTTTTCCTGTATCAAGGTAGTTTAGTAACTCCTCAACTTCAGGCGATACTGTAACACCTCTACGTTTGTTGATATAGCCTCCAACAAAGAATACGATTGTAGTTAGAATTAATGGGAAGGCTGTTTCAACATCCACAGGGATAATATCAGTTACCTGTGTGATAGCAAAACCAACAATACCTGCTACGATTGAATAAATCGCTACTGCACCTGTACTGTGTTTAAATTTAGAGAATAAGCCGAATAGTAAAGGTACCGCCATCGGACCGACTAATGCCGAGAACCATGTAATAACTAGACCAAGTACCCCACCAAAACGTTCCTGCTCTAAACCAACAATAATCGTAATGATAGTAAACATAATTGTTAAAGCACGGGCAACGTAAAGGGATCTTTTATCAACATTTTGTTTCATTTCTTTAAATTTCTTGTTTAAGACAGGTAGAATATCACGTTGAACAACTGCTGTTAAAGCGTTAATATCTGAAACTGTCATACCCATTGTACTTGCAAACATGGATGCTAATACTAATCCAACCAAACCAGCTGGTAAGAATGTTGTAGTTAACATTGGATATAATTGTGATGCTGGATCACTTAAGTCGCTAAAAATTAGTGGTGCTGCTACCATTGGTAAGAAAATTAACAATGGCCACACAAAGTAAAGGATAGCTGAAAGTCTTGCTGCTTTTCTTGAATTTTCGCCATCTGGTGTAGAAATAAATCTTGCTGCTAGGTTCCAGTTACCACCGTTGTAATCAAAGAATTTAACGAATAAGAACAAGAATACCCATAGTGGAGTATATGAACCATTAAATGGACTTGCATGTCCTTCTGGTAGGTCTCCCCACATTGTGAATACGGAGCCCATTCCACCTAGTTGGCTGAAAACGCCAACAAATATAACAATACCTGCAATTAACTGTACAATAAACTGAATAAAGTCAGTAATGAGGTCGGCCCAAAGTCCGCCAATTGTAATATAAATTAACGATACTGTACCTGATAAGAGAATACCTAACCAAATAGGAAGGCCAGTGAAACCTGCTAGTAAAATACCCATTGATGCCCATTTTGCACCAATATCAAGAAGCTTAATTAATACCCCAGTCCATGCTGTTACTTGTTGTGCTGGTAATCCAAATCGAATTGCCATGTATTCAGTAGGTGATTGAATCCCTAGCTTTTCCCGAAGTCTAGGCCATCTAGGTGCAATAAATTTTGCCCCAACGATTAATCCAATTCCGATTGTAACTGCCCACCAAAAATATATCGTAATTCCATAAGAGTATGCGATAGCTGCATATGCAACGAATACTACACCACTGTGACCTGATACGTGGTGAGAAACCCCAGAAAGCCACCAAGGAACTTTCCCTCCCCCAACGAAAAAGTCACTCGAGCTTTTATTTGCTCTGTAACTAAAAATACCGATTCCAATCATAACAGCGAAAAACGCTCCTAAGACTATCCAATCTAGTGTTGCCATATTTTTCATCTCCTACTTAATTAATATTGAACTTCTGGACCAAATAATCTTACTGCCTTTAAAGGTTCATTTCCTTCGTTTCGAAGTGTTAAACCGCTTACCTTAGCCGGAATAAAGAATTGATCTCCGATGTGATATGCTTGGTTAAATCCATCTGAAACGATTGAACCGCTTCCAGAAAGAATGTATAAACCAGAAAATGCACCATTGTTGGTTATTTCCATTTCAGTTTCTACTTCAACCTGTGTCATTTTAAAATAAGGTGTGTTTTTATAGCCAATTAATTCAACTTCTCTATTATTCTTGAAGTCTTGTAAAACGGAAGGCTTTACATACCATTTATCAAGTGTTTCCTCTCTTGAATAGGTATCATAATTAAAGCAGTCAAACATTTTCTTAAATCCAATTCCTTGATGACACATAAAATCGTCGATTTCGAAACCAGATGGAGACACCTTTTCGATACGAATTGTATAATCAGTTGGTTCTTGAATTTCAATTAATAAACATCCTGATCCAATCGCATGAGGAATACCACCCTCAATTAAAAAGGTATCACCAGGTTTTACGTAGAATTTGTGAAGGCAATCTAACATACCTTGTATATCTTGTTTTTCAAATAACGATTGCCAATGTTCCCTGGTTACACCTGGTTTAAAACCAAGATATACGTATGGAGGCTCACCATCGATATTTCTACCTCCGATTATGTGCCAACATTCTGTTTTTCCGTATGCGGAATTAAATAATTCACTTGCTTTTTCGCGGTTCGGATGAACCTGTACTGTCAGTCGTTCACCAGAGTCAATAATCTTCACTAGAACACCCGTGTTAGTACCATACTTTTCAAAATGGGCTTGTCCTAGGAAGTCGGCAGCGTTTTCAATAATAAGACTTTTTAAGGACACATCCAAATCTGAAATATCCACTTTACTTAAGCCCTCATCAACGATATGCTCACGCCCGACATTTCTGGCTGAAACAATTGACATCAACCACTCTTCCGGAAAATGACTATCTTCTCGATTGTCAGACCCATGTAATTCTTCTATTAATTTTCCTCCTATATAAGTCCGCCATGCTCTTGCAGGGGCCAATTTCAAAGGAAAATCACCTCGTAATTTTGTTTTTAATTGTTTCATAGCAACCCCACTTCCCTGGATTTACTGCGAGGATTTAATAATTATTATCACCATGAAATCGTTAACTTTCTAATATATTAGTATACTAGCATCTTAATATATTTAAATCAAGACTTTTTTTAAAACGATTACATTCACCCAAATATGAAAATTCAAACAAAAAACATCAAATAAAAAACACTTACAAATGCTATTTGCAACAGCATTTGTAAGTGCTCAATTCTACTAATGATCTACAGCTTTTACCTTTACACTCTCTTCATCCATCAATGTTTTCAAATCATGCCCTGATGGATTTTGGAATAAACGTAGTCCAAATTCTGGAGCAACTGCAAAAAGATGGTCAAAAATATCAGCCTGAGTCGTTTCATATACGGCCCATCTTACATCATTTGTAAAGGCATATATCTCAAGTGGCAATCCGTTCTCCGTAGGGGCCAATTGCCTAACCATCAATGTCATATCCTGATTGATACCGGGATGTTTTTGAAGATAATTGCTAATATAAGCCCTAAATACACCAACATTTGTCAGCGCCCTGCCATTTACCGGATTACTGCGATTAATATCATGCTTCATGTTGTATTCTTCAATTTCATTTTCTCTTTTTGTAATATAATCCGCTAGATAATGGATGTTTTTAAATTTCTCAATCATCTCTTCCGTACAAAATGAAATACTCGTTGAGTCAATATACAGTGAGCGCTTGATTCGACGTCCACCAGATGTTTGCATTCCTCTCCAATTGATGAATGAATCGGAGATAAGAGCATAACTCGGAATTGTCGTAATCGTCTTATCAAAATTTTGTACCTTAACTGTAACTAGAGATATGTCAATAATATCCCCATCTGCTCCATACTTTGGCATTTCAATCCAGTCACCAACCCGAACCATATCATTGGAGGTCAACTGAATTCCTGCTACAAGCCCTAATAATGAATCTTTAAATACCAACAAGAATACAGCTGATAGTGCACCGATCCCACTGAGAAGAATAAAAGGACTCTTCCCCATTAAGTTTGCAATAACCAGGATGAATCCGAGGGTTATTACGACAATTTTCACAACCTGAACATATCCTTTTATTGGCCTAGTTTTAGAAATTTCATATGTTTGATAAATATCATTTATTGCATTTAAAATTCCATTAATAACCATTAAAGCCACAATGATGATATAGACATTTGCAGCCATTCTAATAACATCATCATACGGCTCAAAGGTAGAAGCGAAGAAGTGAATGATAATTGCTGGAACAATATGTGATAGCCTGCGGAAAACCTTCCTCTCAAGAAGCATATTATCCCATGTGAATTTTGTACTAGTTACGATTTTTGTGATAATCCTAATGATCACTTTTTTTGTAATAAAATTAGCGATAATACAAAGAAGCGCGATAAAGAGAATCATTATTATCGTTGAAAGATACTTAACTACTGTTGGGTCCAGTTCATAGTCTAAAAGATATTTCTGAATTAATTTCATATGTCTCCTCCATGGTATAGATATTTCTGTTATTCTTCTAAGGTGTATGAGTTCACCACGTATTGTGAGATGCTTTTTATTATATCAAATATTTTCTCGCATTCCTTGGTTATCACACATTCTTTCGTAGAATTTATCTCCATACAAATCATTCGGATTGTAACAAATAATTACGTCTTTTTTTTCATTAAATTATATTCTTAAAAAAAGACCTGACCACAAATGTAGCCAAGTCCCTTTAGGATATAGTGGGGAAACGTTTTATTAAATACTCTCCTGTTTCAACCCATCGATTATATTTTCTTTTTTCACTTTTTGTATTGAATACAGCATGGCTGCCCCTACAATAATAAAGATGATGATTACAACAAATAAGATACTCATCCATGGGAGATTAAATCCGTATTCAAACGTATTCCTAAGTGACCAATAAATTAAAAACATGATGACAAAACTTATTGGAAGACCATATAGTAGAGCTTTTACACCATAGAATACACTCTCATAATTAATCATTTTATTGAAGCCTTTCGGGGTCATCCCCACTGATCTCAGCATTGCAAATTCACGTTTTCGAAGCGAGATACTCGTTGAAATTGTATTAAAAATATTTGCAATGGAGATTAGCGAAATCAGGGCGATAAAGCCATAGGTGAAAATAGACATCAATATTATCATTTGCTCTTGTTCTTGTCTTCTTTGATAGACGTTATAGACATGCGTACCAGAGTCTGTGATTTTATCCAACTCATCCTGTGTAGCTAATGGATCTGAACTATTCATGTATAATTCAGTTTGAATTTCACTTTTTGCCTTCTCATTTCCTTCAACAACCTTTGTTAATATATCCTCTGAAACAATTATATCTAATCCACCAAGACTAGAAGTTGTCGTACCCATTGGTAACTGGTCGGTCAATGCTTGAACTTTTATATTAGCTAGAAATTGTTGCTCTTCAGTCTCATAGTTCATTAAATTAAGTGCAAGTGTATCTCCTACGTTTATATGAATAGATTTTGTATCAATAAATTTCCCCGTCTCGTAATCTTGATAGTTGATGTTATCGATTATGATCGCATTAAGTTCATTTGTATTTTCAAATTCCGCAGATTCCGTGCCTACTTTTGCTGCATAGGCATTGAAACTGTCATGATCCAAACCATGTAATCTAACGTAATAAGTAAATTTTCCATCTTGTAAAATGGAGGGATCATTTTCTATAGATTTTAATAACTCGTTTGGAAGTTGATCTTTCTCTGTTAATGTTGTTAAATAGATCGTTTGAATAATACTTGAATTCGTTACATAATCAAGTTTCGTGAACGGTAATAGATCTTCTTTGCCCATCTGATCATTAATCACTTGAATATCATAATTAATATTATCTACAGATAGTTCCAACGACTTTTTCAGGTCCTCTGTGAAATATGACACTGTCAAAAAGAGGACGATACTGATGACAAGCGAGAAAACAGTTGCTTGATATCTTTTCTTGTTTCGTTTCAAATTTTTCAAACCAATTTCAGCTTCAATCCCAAAAAGTTTACGTACAAGTTTTGAAGTCTTAACTGTTTTTCTTGATAATTTGATATCCTGTGTTTGACGTATCGCATCAATCGCTGAAACCTTTGATGCTCTCATCGCTGGAATATAGGTGGAGATAAAAATCGTTATAATTGAAATCACACAGGCTACTAAAAGAGAAGCTGGTGTAATGATTACATTTAGTTTTTCAGCAACATTTAGAGCTCCTTCAAGATAAGTGTTAATAAACGAAAAGGTTATCCCAATTCCAGCAAGACCCGAAAGGATACCTATTGGAATACTAACCGCACCAATCACAGCTCCTTCAAAGAAGACGGAATTCCTCTTCTGTTTTTTTGTCGCTCCTACACTTGATAGCATTCCTAAATGTCTTGACCGCTCAGATACACTAATTGCGAAAGCATTGTAGATTAATGCAACTGAACCAATAATAATAACTGCCATGACAATACCTGCCACAGAAAATAAGGTCAGACGCAGACTATCGTTGTCTGTGACTCCATAATAGCGTAATAATTCTTTATTATAGGATACAGAATTGATCCCGTTTTCTTTAGCAATGGTTTCTGAATGCTTATATAATGAACCCTTCACTTTTTCTAATACCACAACTGCATCTGCTGTACGAGTTTTACCCAAAGCATTTTTGTCTACGTATTTAACCACCGTATATCCTGGCGACCATGTTGGTTCCCATGTTGGACGTTTAATGGTCCCAACAATAGTAAACGTTTCACTAGACTCAATCTTAAGTTCTTCTGTAACCCCATTTTCATCGGATTGCAATGAATAATTCTGACCCAGCGGTTCCTCTTCACCGGCTACTAATCTTTTTCCGATTTCGACCGAAAGTTTGTCACCGATGTTATATTCGACCTTAGCATTATCGGCAATTGCTTCAGATATGACAATTTCATCGCTCTTTAAAGGTAAACGTCCTTCAGCTAATTCAATTGGAAATTGTTGAAACCCTGCTGTGTTGTATTCTTTAATAAACAGATAAGGTTTACTCTTATTTTTCGAACCCTCAAGTTGTGCATAGCCTAGATCATTTGAAAGGACTAATTTTTTCGTTTGACTATCATTTTCAATTGCCTTGATTTGTTCCACATTGACATCGTTATATTTGACGTGCCATTCCCCGTTGTCCGCAATGTTATCTCGAATCATTAAGTTTAAAAAAGAAACACCCAGTGTTGCAACAGCTGTTATCATCGCAACAGAAATGATAACACCAATGATTGTGACGAGGGTTCTTCGTTTATTTTCCTTCAAATGTCGAATCGTCAGTTTGTTAATGATGTTCATGGACGAATCACCTCGTCCTTAGCGATCCTTCCGTCCTCTATTGAAATGACACGGTCAGCTTGAAGGGCAATTCGCTCATCGTGAGTAATAACAAGCAAGGTTTGATTATAGGTTTTATTGAACATTTTTAAAAGTTCAATGATTTCGCCGCTATTCTTACTATCTAGATTTCCAGTCGGTTCATCTGCTAGCATAATGGCTGGATTACTAATAAGGGCACGACCGATCGACACCCGCTGTTGCTGACCTCCAGAAAGCTGATTTGGTAAATGGTTTAAACGTTGTTCTAAGCCGAGAATCTTTACAATATCGGCAAACTGCTTCGGATCAACCTTATGTTCATCTAATAGCATGGGTAATGTAATATTTTCTTCTACCGTTAAGATTGGAATTAAGTTATAAAACTGATAGATTAACCCAATCTGTCTTCTTCTAAAAATCGCGAGTTGTGTTTCATTTAGATCATAAATATCTGTGTTATCAATTAGTACCTTACCGCTAGATGGTCGGTCAACACCACCGAGTAGGTGCAATAGTGTTGATTTACCTGAACCTGAAGGGCCAATAATGGCGACAAATTCTCCCTTTTTCACTGAAAATGAAACATTATCAAGTGCCTTAACTGCTGTTTCACCTTTTCCATATATCTTAGACAGATTCTCGATTTGTAATATATTCATAAGTAAACCTCCATAATTTCAATGTTGAGTTCAGTATATCTGTCTAAGATGACTCTAAAGTGACTACGAAAGTGACATTTTATTCACTTTCGGTGGAATACACAGCTGTTTACTCTCTAGATCACCTGTTTGTAAAGTTTTATTTTGAACTGTGTGCCTTCTTCTTTACTGCTCTTCACTTCAATATCACCTTGTTGACTATTTATAATACTATGGGCCATTGCTAGACCAATACCGACACTATCTTCACCTGCATTCTTCCCCTTGTAAAAACGTTTAAAGATATAGGGGAGATCTTCTTTGGCTATGCCTTTTCCATTATCTGAAATTATAATCTCGGTATATAATGCATTCTCAGAAAATGAAATGGATATTTTTCCACCATCAGGCGTATGTTCAACACAATTTTTCAAAATATTTAGAAGTGCCTCTGATGTCCAGTTGAAATCCCCAAGAAAGGATACCTCTTTGTCTCCTTCAACATGCAGGTTTTGCTGTTTAATATCCATTGGAACTAATACAGGTTGAATTGCACGTTCTATCAGCTCTGAAACATAGACTATATCCTTCTTAAAAGAAACAGTTCCAGCATCAATTTTTGAAAGTTTTAATAACGATGACACCAGCCATTCAATTCTTTCTAGCTGAATACGGATGTTATTTGTGAATTCACCCCGTTTTGCATCATCTAGTTTTGCATCCCCCAATAAATCAGCCATAACCATCATGGAGGTAAGTGGTGTTTTTAGCTGATGCGAAATATCCGAAATTGCATTCGTAAGTTTTAACTTATCCTGTTGCAAAAGAGTGCTATGCTCAGATAGCTTTAATGTCACTTTATAAATATCACTCTTTAGGATGCTAAGCTCGCCTTCATGATTGTCTCTTACATCTAAACTATAATCACCACTCGTTATCCTCCGTAAATATCCAGAAAGTTTTTCAATTTCACGATATCTCCACTTCGTAAATCCCAATATACATCCAATCAGTAGAGTTGCTGTGAAAAAAACGAGTAGTGCAGCAAGTCCTGAAAACAGAAAATAGGCAAACACAGACGCAACTAGTGTTATAGAAAAAAGAGCCAGAAGTAAGAACTGGATTTCCCGGTTACGCAACATATTACTCACCAACCTTATAGCCCATTCCACGGACTGTCTTAATAATTTTCGGGCTTTGTGGGTCATCTTCAAGCTTCTCTCGTAATCTTTTGATATAAACGGTTAATGTGTTATCATTCACAAAATCACCCGCTACATCCCAAATTCGATCAAGTAATTGTGTTCTAGTAAGAACTTGACCAATGTGGTTCGCGAATATCAAAAATAGACGGTATTCTAATGAAGTCAGAAGTACCTCCTCTCCATTTTTATAAACCTTACCTTCTAACGTATTAATACGAATATTTTCTATCTCAATAACATTCTTGGTTTGTGCCATTGTTTGCCTATTATAACGACGAAGCACCGATTTGATCCGTGACATTAACTCACGAATACGGAATGGCTTTGTAATATAATCATCTGCACCCATGTCTAAACCCATCACGACATTCACTTCGTCATCCAAAGCCGTTAAAAAAATAACAGGTTTATCACCTTGCTTTTTTACTAACTCACAAAGCTCATATCCACTTCCGTCCGGTAAAGATAAATCAAATAAAAACAAATCAATACTGTTCCAACTATCTGAAATAATCCGCTTAGCATCCTCAATATTATGACAAACAATCGTCTCATACTCATCCTGCTTCAACGTATAATCCAACCCAGAAGCGATCGTCCTATCATCCTCAACAACTAAAATTTTCATCATAACGGGTCAAAGGGACAGGTCCCTTGTCCCAACCCTCCCCATCGTCTAAGTCTGTTCTAGGTTATTTTATCAAAAACAAAATCCCCTGGACATGTTGTTTGTACATCTCCAGGGGATATTCCTTTAAACATAGATAAAATAGACAATAAACGTAACAAAAAGAACATACATAATTGGATGTACTTCTCTATGTCTTCCCAATGCAAGCATTGTAACAGGATACATGATGAAACCTAAAGCAATTCCTGTTGCGACGCTAAATGTCAATGGCATCATAATAATTGTCGTAAATGCCGGTATGGCAATGTCTAGCTTCGTCCAGTCAATATGTCGCACTTCTGCCACCATCATTGCACCCACGATTATGAGGGCTGGAGCGGTGATTTCGGATGTAACAACCGCTAACAATGGCGAGAAAAAGAGGGCTAAGAAGAAAAAGCCTGAGATGACCACTGATGAAAAACCAGTTCGTGCACCAGCAGCAATACCTGCAGTAGATTCTATCAAGGAAGCAGTTGGTGACGTCCCTAGAACAGAACCGATAACCGTTGCCGAAGCATCCGATAATAATGCAGGACCCGCGTTTGGAATTTTATTATCCTTTAAAATTCCAGCCTGACTCGCAACAGCAATCAATGTGCCTGCTGTATCAAAAAATCCAACAAATAAAAAGGTAAAAATGACAATAATTAAGTCTGGGGTAAATACATTTGGAAGTTCAGAAAAAACAACACCAAATGTTGGTTCAAGACTTGGGATTTTTCCTATGATACCTGCCGGCTTCTCAATAATCCCAAAGATCATCCCCACAACTGAAGAAATAACCATGCCGTAAAATATACCACCACGAATTCCCCTAACGAGCATTATGGAGGTAATGATGAATCCGAATAAGGCAAGCACGGTCGCACCAGATGTGAAGTCTCCAAGTGATACAAATGTAGCTTCATTCCCGACAATAATCTTCGCATTTTTTAGTCCAATAAACGCAACAAAAAAACCAATCCCACCCGCAATCGCATACTTCAAATCCTGCGGTATCACATTAATAATTTTTTCACGGATTTTTAAGACACTTAAAAGGACAAATAAAATACCTGCGACGAAAACGCCCGTTAATGCTGTCTGCCAAGGAATTCCCATCCCAATCACAACAGAATAAGTAAAAAAAGAATTCAGACCCATACTAGGGGCAATCCCGATTGGATAATTAGATAGGAGACCAATAAGTAGCGAGCCAAGAATAATAGTTATTGCTGTTGCCGTAAAAACGGCACCTTTGTCCATCCCTGATTCACCTAAAACGATAGGATTGACCACAAGGATGT
Organism: Fredinandcohnia aciditolerans; assembly: GCA_003640645.1. GTDB lineage: Bacteria > Bacillota > Bacilli > Bacillales > Bacillaceae_L > Ferdinandcohnia > Ferdinandcohnia aciditolerans. The sequence continues at coordinate 53,861 of QGHH01000025.1, forward strand.
AGGCCATCGATAGAAATGTTGTGAGTCCACCAATAAATTCCTGCTTATATGTTGTTTGGCGCGTATTGAAGTCAAAATAATTTTTCATATTTCTATATTCCCCATTTTGCTGTGATTTATTTTTTCAAAATAAAAAAAGCCTTGATAGTGTAGACCTACCAAAGCACGTACAAATTCTAGTCAAAAGGACAAATGATATCCTTATAAACCTTTTGTAGTCAAGCTTTTTACGGTAGCTTGGTAGAAACAATCGGGCCATATTCCCGAACATATACAAATTACTATATTCATATAACTTAAAAAATCTAACAATGATTTTAGGTTTCGTCAAGTTTTTTTCTCGTTTGTTATATCTTTAGTATAACAAACGTGTTATACTATACATAGAACAGATAGGAGGGACGAAATGATTATTCGAATTGAACCCGAATCCGATATTCCCATTTACCAACAGATGACCAATCAAATCATCGAAGGAATTGCTATAGGGTTGATTCAGCCAGGTGATTCCCTACCATCCGTGAGAACGTTTGCCGCGGACCTTGGCATTAACATGCACACAGTTAATAAAAGCTATCACCAACTTGAGAAAAAAGGAATTATCCGAATCGTTCCGAAGTCTGGAGCGGTGATTTCCTCCCCACACGATTTCAACGATTCTTCCTTTGACAGGTTAAAGGAAAACTATAAATTACTCATCGCGGAATCACTTGTTGTCGGTATGTCCAATGAACAAATTCACGAATTAGTTTCTTCTACTATTAATCATTTAAAAAGCTCATCAAATAAGGAGGCATAATTATGACGTTGGCTATCTTTCTCATAATCGCGGTTATTCTAGCCGGGATTCAGATCGCAGTTCCTTTTCTTGTGAAACGCACAGTTATCTTCGGGATTACAGTTCCTGAAAAACAGATTAATAATGAAAAACTTTCTTCTTTTAAAAAGAAATATTCCCTGCTTGTATCCCTTTTATCTATAATCTCTTTGGTAAGTTACGCAATATGGGTACTTTCTAGCAGCGCCTCAGAAGAACAGACCGTTTTGATTGGAACCGTTATTCAATTTGCGATTATTTTGTTTAGCTTTACCCTCTATTTTTATTTTCACGGAAAAACTCTTCAGTTAAAAAAGAAAATGAAATGGGGGGAAAATACAAAACAAATTCAAATCGCCGATCTGTCAACACGTGCTGAGGATGAAATGCTGCCTTGGTATGTCTTTTTAGTACCCATACTTATCACAGTTGGTGTAATCGGTTATACCATTTCTCAATATAATCTTCTTCCAGACCAGATTCCAACTCACTGGGGAATTAATGGAGAAGCTGATGCCTTTACTGAGAAAACACCTGTCTCAGCCATTTCATCCCCACTCATGTTGCTTGTGATGCAAGTAATGTTTCTAGCGATTATTATAAGCACAAAAAAATCAGGCATTAAACTAAGTGCAACAGCAACTAACGCTTCACGATTGCGACAATTAACATTACGTAAATATACAAGCTGGTTACTATTTTTAACGTCTATTTTATTAACGGGAATGTTTAGTTTCTTTCAATTAAGAACAATACATCCTGATATTGTGGACAAAACGATTGTTATGGCCGTACCAATTATCTTCCTAGTTATTACTTTAGGCTCTACGGTAGCATTTGCTCTAAAAGTTGGCCGTTCAGATAAACGATCCATTGATGAAGCAGTTGTAGGCATAACAGATTATGACGATGACAAGCACTGGGTTGGCGGTCTCTTTTATGTCAACAAAAATGACCCATCCATCTTTGTTGAAAAACGCTTTGGTGTTGGCTGGACTATCAACTTCGGTAACCCAATTGGGTATTTAATTATTTTAATACCAATAGCAATCATCATCCTGTTTAGCTTTCTTTAAAAATCGACAAGCGTTGCTTGTCGATTTTTTTCATCCAGATGATGGGTTTAGTTTCATTTTTGTATCGTAGGCTCGGAAAGCCTTACCATAGAAATAGGCAAAACTACCTTGTAAACCAGCTGCAAGATAAAAAGGTAAGGCCAAAGCACCTAACCCGAAAAGATAGCCAGTAATATACGGACCAATTGAAATTGGCAGACGCATTGATAAAAGATTAATACTTGATGCAAAACCACTTCTTTTCCCACGCGTTAGGCTAACACTTAGTGCTTGCCCTGCACCTTGCGACCCTCGATTTAATGCCGTTCTTAGAATATAAAGAATGGATACTAGTGCATATGAGGACAACAATGGCATTAATACGAGAAGAAGGCATGCTACATAACGAACCAGTACAATCGATTGTACTGTCCCATATTTATGTGAAATTCTAGCTTGAAACATCGAAATAATACCGGTCGCAAAAAAAGTAAGAGCTAATGTACTACCAATTTGCGCACTGCTTACACCAAATTTAACAGAAAACCAGTAAGCCATCATCGGCCCCGTCAATCCAATTGCGATCCCATTCAACACATTGATCCCCGCTAATTTTAAAATAGCTGTATTTTCTTCCTTTGTAATTTTCATTGCTTCATTCTCGGTCATCTTCTCCATTGGTTTTTCTTTTCGGTTAAAAGGTTCTCTACTAACTGTTAATACAATGGCAGTCGTAGCAATTGAAAATGCAAATGTAGCATAAAAGGCGAGATGGTAGACAGAGATTCCAAGTGAGAAGTTCCCAAACCCCATCGTACCAACTAGCATCGCCCCTATCGCCATTCCAAAAAAGCTTAGTGCATTATTTAGACTATATATTTTTCCTCGTTCCGAGGGTTTGATAAAAGATGCGAGCCATGCCTGTTCTGCCGGAGCAAACGGGCTTGCTGAACCAGCATCTGCTTTTCCTAAACCGGAAAAGGCAATCGCAATAAACAATAGAACCGGATTGATGGAGAGGATTCCAATCAATGCACACCCTGCCGTCGAAAGTTCCGAAACCAGAACAAAAGGTTTCCTGCCTACGCGGTCGCTGAATATACCAACTAACGGTGCAAGAAAAACCCCAAGCAATCCACCTGCAGCAAGCACCGTTCCGATTTTAACAGAACTCCACCCTAAATCATCTAGGTACAGTGCTAACACAACAACCATCATACCTTGTCCTATACTTCGAATTAGATTGACTAACATTAGCTTTCTGACCACGGGATGTATTCTATCTGTTTGGTCTTCTTTGACTAGCATATTTTCACCACTTTGGATTGAGATATTGGATTGCGCGTTGGTTAAAATAGGTAATTTGGATAGTCTTATTTAAAAGCCTTCCATAGTATGGTGGCAATTATTCACTTGGTGGGGGAGAGGGATATTTTTATTACGGATTGTCCGATTTCTTTATAATCTGAGAAATGGCTATTCGCGTTTTAGCTCATAGCTCTTTATGAAGAGGATTCAGAGGCGAGGTTACTCTTGTTTTCCTCTTCATTACTCTTATGAAGAGGATTCAGGAACGGGTTGCGCTCCTTTTCCCCTTCATAGCTCTGATGAAGAGGATTCGGCGACGGGATTGCTCGCTTTTTCCTCTTCATACCCGTGATGAAGAGGATTCGGCGACGGGATTGGTCTCCTTTTCCCCTTCATAACTTCGATGAAGAGGATTCGAGGACGGGGTTACTCTCGTTTTCCCCTTCATAACTTCGATGAAGAGGATTTGGCGACGAAGGTGATCTACTTTTCCTCTTCATAATTCTTATGAAGAGGATTCGGGGACGGAGTTACTCTCCTTTTCCCCTTCATAGCTCTGATGAAGAGGATTCGAGGATGGGGTTACTCTTCTTTATCCCTTCATAGCTTCGATGAAGGACTTTACACCGAGCTCCTGACTACACCCGGTCCTTCATCACCTCGATGAAGGACCTTACACCGAAGCCCGGACTTCACCCGGTCCTTCATCACCATAATAGACAAACTTCTTTAAAACCATAGTACCTACTTCCACAACAAAAATAGATGCCAAAGGCAATTCTTTCTTACAAATCGCCCCTAGCATCTATTTCATATTTTTATTTTTGGTGTTGTTATTTTACGGTAGATCAATGGTGATGATTCGCCAACTTGCGAACTATTTGCTTCCTGTACTGCTTTTTTAACGATATGATGATCAGGTGCCAGGTGACACACTGGGTCTGTTGCTTGAGCGTCTCCAGTCAAGGCATAGGCCTGACATCGACATCCACCACCATCTTGCTGTACCAAATCACATGAACGACAAGTTTCTGGTAGCCACTCATCCCCTCGAAATCGATTAAATGAATCCGATTCATACCAAATTTGCTGCAATGACCGCTCACGTACATTTTCAAAAGAAATTTCTTCTATCATCCCAGCCGTTGGGCATGGTAACACGTCTCCGTTGGGGGCCACAGTAAGAGCGACCGCTCCCCAACCGCCCATGCATGGCTTAGGGGTTGATTCATAATAATCAGGTATTACCCAGATAATTTCCATTTCTCTCCCGATGCGTGTTCTTGCTGCTTCAAAAACTTCACTCGCCCGCTCAATCTGCTCTCGACTTGGCATGAGCTGATTCCTGTTGAGTAAAGCCCAATTATAAAACTGAGTATTTGCTAATTCCAGCCGTTCAGCGCCCACTGCCTGAGCAAACGTAATAATTTCATCTAATGTATCTATGTTCAACCGATGCAACACGACATTTAATGATAAATGCATTCCCGTCCTCTTGACTGCTTCAACAGCCTTCCGTTTCTTTTCAAACGCCTTAAATCTGCCAATCTTATCCGAAAGTTTTTCTTCTCCAGCTTGAAAACTAATTTGGACATTGGCCAACCCGGCTTCCTTAAACCGATTTGCCTTTTCCTCAGTTAAACCAATCCCACTTGTTATCAGATTCGTGTACATTTCTAATGAGTTCGCATGGTGAATCAGTTCTTCTAAATCATTTTTTAAAAGCGGCTCTCCTCCTGAAAAATGAATCTCAACAACTCCAAGATCGGCAGCTTCTGATATTACCCGCTTCCAATCCTTTGTTGATATTTCCATTTCCTTTCGTGTCATTTCGATTGGGTTTGAACAGTATGGACAATGTAAGGGACAACGATGCGTTAACTCTGCAAGCAACGAGAAAGGGGGCTGCACTCTATAATTCTTTGATTCTAGAATCTTGCATCACCACCCATCCTTCGTCCACCATCTGTAAGATAAACTTTGTGATATCTGCCTGCATGACTTCGAAATCAGGCAAATTCTCAGACTTTAGGGAACTTCTCATTTTTTCGGTGATGGTGTGAACTGATTCATTTCCGTCACATAGAGCAAGAATTGACGCGGCAGTTTCGTTCAGAACCACAACCTTTTCAGGTAACAAAAGAAGATGTTTTTCTCTTACCTTATCAAACTTGAGTCGCCCTTTTTGTGCGAGTTTTGGAAAACTAGTAGTCAAGATTTCCCCACCACCTTCTCATTAAAACTTAATTTGGAAAAGCTTTTTCGATTGCATCAAGCTGTGCCCAAAGTACATCACACTTAAATTGTAATGCCTCAACCGCAAGTTGCTGTTCTTTTAATGTCTTGCAATAATCCAGTACTACATTCAGAGCAAATTCTGTATCACGAGGTGCTTGAGTTAAACGATTTCGGAAATACCCAAGTCCGGACCGGTCAATCCACGGATACAATCGTTCAAGGATTTTAATCCGCTCTGAAATAAGAATGGGTGAAAATAGTTCAGTTAATGAAGAAGCTACCGCCTCTAGCCATGGCTTTTCCTTCGCAAAATTCACATAAGCGTCCACAGAAAAACGAACAGCAGGAACCACATGTTCTTCACTTAAGACCTCTTCCCGGGAAAGTCCCACTACTTCCCCAAGCCTTAACCAAGCTTCAATGCCGCCCTCTTGTTCATGATTTCCATCATGGTCAATAATCCGCTGTATCCATTCACGTCTAAACTCCCTTGTTGGAAGTTTTGATAAAATAACCGCATCCTTAATCGGAACAGATTTTTGATAATAATAGCGATTGGCTACCCAACCTCGGATTTGCTCTCGACTTAGGGCACCTTCGTGCATCGCCACATGAAAGGGGTGCTTATCATGATAGGAAGAACGCCCGACATCGATTAATCGTTCTTTAAAATCCTCTCGAGACCATGGCTTTCCAGCTTCATGAGACACCCTTGCTAACCCTCCTTGCTGTGGCATATTCAAACCTCCAATTCCATACCTTCATAGGCAATCTCAATACCGTGTTGCTTCAACATATCCGCTTCTTTGGAACCTTTTTTCAAAATAGGATTACTGTTGTTAATATGGATTAAAATTTTTTGTTCAGCTGAAAAAGATGCTAAACTCTCAATAATTCCAGAAGTACCACTAATTGGGAGATGCCCCATATCCCTTGCATTCCGTTCTGTCGCACCCAATGCAACTAATTCATCTTCAGACCAAAATGTTCCATCCACTAACAAAATATCTGCTTTATGTAAAGCAGACTCAATTTCCGGAGTCATCGTATCTAATGTCGGAAAATAAGCCACACATTTTCCAGACCGTTCATTTTGTAAAAGCAGGCCAACCTCCCATATTTCTTCGGAACTTTCATGATTTGACTGAGCATATAGAGGTGGTTTTCTTGAAACAGGAATCGTCTCAATCAGAAGTGACTCCTCACTTGTATCCCCAATTCTTACCTTACATTCAGGATTAAGTGACTGCCATTCCCAAGAACAATAATTTTTTAGCATTGGAAACACAGGAAAGGCTGTGTGTAAACATTTCCTAACCGTTTCCGTCCCATATATCGTTAATTGGGAGCCTTCTCGTAACGACAATAAACCGATTGAGTGATCAAGCTCTGCATCGGTTAAAATCACACCAGCAAGTGGTGTTTCCCTAATACCAGGTCCTGCATGAAGTTCTGAAAAGGTTTCAATCTGTCTACTAACATCCGGACCAGCATTGATGAGATACCAGTCTTTATCATTTGCACTTATCGCAAGGGAGGACTGTAACATCGGTTTTAACTTAATATCCCCGTCGCGAACACCGCTGCAATTGGGACATGTACAATTCCATTGCGGAAAGCCTCCTCCCGCTGCTACTCCTAAGACCCTGACTCGAATTTTACTCCATCCTTTCAAACAGACATAATAAAGCATGTAAGGTAAAATTAGTGGTACTACTCACGGATGTAGGAATACATTGTCACCTCAGCGGCTGTATTAATCACTTCATACTCAGGAATGACCCACATGCTTTTCACCCCCTTCAAAAGGATAAATGTATATGAAAACTGATTAGAATTTCGCCCTTTCAAGCTATTCATATGTTAAAAACAGGCGCAAAATAACCATGAATTTCGACATAAAGTTGTCCAATTTGCTACATGGAACGGGACGAATCTGCCCCAAGAATAAAAAAACAATGCCCTCAAATACTCAAGAGCATTGTTGATCAATCATTATAATTTTAATACAGCACCCGAACTGAATAGCTCCTTCTTTTTCCATCCACCCCATTTAAAATAGGAAAATGAAAAAAGGCTGCTAATGATAAAACTAATTCCGATCCCTAGTGCAATTCCGTTCTGCCCAATTAAACTCGAGCAGAAATAAGTTAGTGGATATCGGAGAAGCCAGAAGGATAGGATGTTTAGTATTAGTACTTGATACATGGCACCTGCTCCTCTTACGACACCATTCAAAATAAAATTTATGCCAATGAATGGATAAAAGAAAGCGACCATTTTTAAATAATTTGTTCCAAAAGTCACCGCTTCTTTTTCCTGAATAAACAACTTCGTAAAACCTTCTGCCAACAAGAAGACAATCACAGCAATTGTCACCATGATGATTACATTAAAAATCGTTCCGTACACTGCAATCTGATGTACCCGCTCCCATTGGTTGGCTCCAATATTTTGACCTGCCATACTATTCACGGCTGTGCCTAGTGCCATCGCCGGAATGGTTATTAAACTATCAATCCGTTGTGATGCGCCAAATCCTGCTACAACCGCTCCATCGAATGAATTTACTACCGATAGTATGGCCGTTACACCTGCAAAAATCACCATCATCTGTAAGCCAGCTGGAATTCCTAATTTTAAAATTAACCAAATATCCTCTTTACTTGGTAAATAGGGTATCGAATATTGAACAAGTTTTCGTCTAAAAGTATGCGCGAATGCCAACAAAAATGAGATTCCTTGAGCTAACACAGTTGCCCATGCAGCACCATGGATTCCCCAATCAAAATACGAAATGAATAATGGGTCCAATACTGCATTTAACACAACTGCTATGAGCACAAAGCGTAACGGGGTCTTACTATCACCCAATGCCCTAAGCACAGTGCCAATAAAGTTATATCCCATAATAAACAAAATGCCAATAAAATTTATTTGTAAGTATGCCTTTGCCTCATTGAGCATTTCCATAGGTGTATTTAAAAACAATAATAAGGCTTCTGAAAAAAAGTAACCAAATAAACAAACTACAATCGAAAGCGTTGATAATATAACAACAAAAGCATTCACATATTTTTTTAATCCTTGCTCGTCATTCATTCCTTTTTGTTGAGAGAGGATTGTCAATGTGGCATTGTTAATTCCAATAATAAAAGCCAATACCGTGATAACAATTGTAGAAGAAATTGTAATTGCCCCGAGTGCATTTGCACCTAGTAAATTTCCTACCCACAAACTATCGATAAATTGGTAAGAAACCTGAAGTAGATTGGTTAACATTATTGGTCCAGCAAAGGTAATTAGTTGTTTGCGGATTGAGCCTTGCGTGAAATCCTGTTGCGTCAAAACGTGAACACTCCTTATTCTTCAGAGATATCTGTTCTAGGATACCATACCTTCTCTATGCTGTCTGATTCTTTACCCCAGGAAATAAATTAGAAGTTTTGCATAACTAAAAAAACAATAAAGGAGTTTTCCCTCTATTGTTTTTAATTGAACATTTTATTCCTCTAAATCGTACATACACAAGTAGAAGAAAGCCTAGTTTTTCTTAACACGACTTGATGTTATACATACTTTTTCATCTCTATCGCACGATCAGGGTGACATGCTGTAAGGTCTAATTCAATCTCTTTATTTTGAATCATTGAAGCTGCTAAACTACCAATATATGGACCCATTGTAAGTCCAGATGCCCCTAATCCAGTAGCAAGTAAAACGCCTTCAAGTGTATCAACTGTACCTAGGATTGGTAATAAATCTGGGCCCATTGGACGAAATCCGATACGAATCTCTTCTAAAGTACCATCTTCTAAACCTGGGGCAACCTCTAAGGCTTCAGTCAAAACCTCATTCACTCCACCGGCTGTCAATCGATAGTCAAATCCTGACCCAGTTTCTCTAGTCGCACCTGCAACCACTTTACCATCATCAAATGGAACCAAGTAGTGGGTTGACTGTGGAATAATAATCGGCCAATCAGAACTATCTATTCCTGGTAATTTTATATGAGCAATCTGACCTCGCTGTGGATTGACGTTCAATTGGATACCAAACGGCTGCAATAACTCAGGAGCCCATGCACCAGTGGTGATGAGGACTTTATCAGCAAAAAACGTTTTATCGCCTACCGTAACACCCATTACTTTTCTATTATTCTCATGAACTAGTTCTGCATCGCCTTCAACAAACTTGGCACCGTGACGTTGTGCAGCCCGTTTTAACGCATCACGCAGTAAAGCGCCATCTACTCTTGCCCCTCCCGATACATACAAACCTTCCATGTTTTTGTTAAGTGGTGGAAAGAGTTTTCGTGCCTGCTCACCATTCAGACGCAGAATATCACCTATTTCAGGTGCATCCTTCCGTTTGGTTTTCACTCTCTTTTCAATTTCATCCAATTTAGCAGGATCTGACGAGACACATAATGCACCAACCTTTTTATAACCAACTTCATCTTCGCCCTCATTTTGCAAAGTAGAAATTATATCTTGATAGAAAACAAAACTTTCCTTAGCAAGGTTATACCAAGTTTCATTTTCAATCTCTTTGATCCAGGGACAAACAATACCCGCTCCAGCTGAAGTTGCCTTTCCTTCTTGTTTTTTATCAATCATGATGACATCTAGATTATTTTTGGCCACGTGATACGCTGCACTTACACCTACTATTCCTGTTCCGATTACAATAACTTTCATGTCAATCACTCCTTCTAATTCTAGTGTATTTAACATTCAGGGACTTTACCTTAACTATTTTCACATTATATAAATGATTGGACTACTTATACCATAAATCTATTTATAACTACCTCTCATGTATGAATCTTACTACGTTTAAAATATAAATATAACTTTTTATTTTGTGGGTCCTTTATGTCCAAATTCCAATGAGCTGTTAAAAAAACTTTTCGAATATCGAAGAAAATTATTGGCAGTGAGGACTTATTCTATTATTATAAGTATTATCAAAAAAGTTTGGAAATCGAAAGACCCAAAATAGGTTTACATAGAAGCTAACTGGGCAATTTAAACTTGACATAATTTTTTTGATAGTATTTGAAGTAAAGGAGAAATGTATATGAGCAACAAAATTAGACTAGGTATCGTAGGTTACGGTAATCTTGGAAAAGGCGCAGTTAAAGCTATTAAACAATCTCCTGATATGGAATTAGTAGCAGTTTTTACGAGAAGAGATCCAGAAGCCCTCGTTCTTGATGAGCCAAATGTAAAAGCTGAGCACATTTCAAATGCAAGTGATTATCAAGGTAAAATTGATGTTATGTTACTTTGTGGAGGTTCTGCTACAGACCTACCTGAACAAACTCCGCAAATTGCTAGCATGTTCAATACTGTAGATAGTTTTGATACACATGCAAAAATCCCTGAATTCTATGCAGCTGTAAACGAAGCTGCAAAAAATACGACTGCTATTATTTCAGTAGGTTGGGATCCAGGTTTATTCTCCATTAATCGTGTTATGGCGGATGCGATTTTACCTAATGGTGAAAATTATACATTCTGGGGTAAAGGCCTTAGCCAAGGACACTCTGATGCAATAAGACGAGTAGATGGTGTTAAAAACGGTGTACAATATACTATTCCATCTGAAGATGCAATGGAAAAAGTGCGCAGTGGTTCAAATCCAGAACTAACAACTGCTGAAAAGCATCGCCGCGTCTGCTACATCGTTGCTGAGGAAGGTGCAGACAAAGCAGCTATCGAAAATGAAATTAAAACAATGCCAAACTATTTCGCAGATTATGATACAGAAGTGAATTTTATCTCAGAAGAAGAATTAAACCGTGAGCATTCTAAAGCACCACATGGTGGATTTGTCATTCGTGGTGGTAAAACTAGTGAAGATACTACACAGGTATATGAATTCTCACTAAAATTAGACAGCAATCCTGAATTTACGTCTGCTGTATTAGTTGCATATGCAAGAGCAGCATACCGATTAAACCAAGAAAAGCAATTTGGTGCAAAAACTGTATTCGATGTAGCACCAAGCTATATTACACCACGTTCTCCAGAAGAACTAAGAAAAGATTATTTATAAGAAAATCTATAAAAAAATCACTCACAATTCGTGAGTGATTTTTTCCTACTTACTCATCACTACCTCTGTAACGGTTGTATGGCAGCGGGTTCCAAACTCTATATTTTAGGTTTTCTGAACGAAGTGGTGAAGGGATATCATCAAATATTTTTCGTGCAACTTCTAGTTCACGTTCTGCCTCGGACTTATCCTGATACATAAATTCATCGGAAGCCTTTTCCAATGCTTTATTTACCTTTTCTTCTAAATACTCAACCACCATTTCTTGTTGTTTATGGATAGACTCTCTGGCTGATGCCACCCAATCCGGCTGAGCGGTACGAAGTGTGTCTGATACATAACTGAACTCTTCGAAAATATCTCTATATATTTTATCGGCATTTTCACGTGCATCCATGATCACATTTTCTAAATCTTCTATCGTAAGTTCCTCAACCTTAAGCGGTTTTCTTCGCTTTGGACCACCAATTCTTGATCTCGTTAAATAATATGGGAAAATACTCTTTATCGTTTTACCGACAGGTGAGATAGCCATATTGTTCTCATCCACACCTTTCGGCTGCACACCCTGCATCGCAATCCGGGCAGACTCTGGTCTTACTATTTCTTTCGGTGGTAAAACCCCATACCTCAGTAACTCACGAATCCCAGTCCCGGAGATATTAATACGATATTGTTCATCATGTGGACATGTTTGGTCAGTTGCTTGCGTACTGCATCGGGTACAGTAAAACACTTCATGGAACAAGCGAATATCGATTCCTAATTCATCTGGTGTAAATTCATCAAATATCGTATGGCTTGCATATTTTTCATAGAAATCACCAATACCCGCATGATCCCGTCCGATTAAAGCGTGGGTACACCCATAGTTTTTCATGATCAACGCATGGAGAACCGCTTCACGTGGACCAGCGAATATATAAGTAACTCTTAAAGGTGCAAGAATCGTTCTTTCTTTTGGATAATATGTATCCAGTACACTGCGGTAAGACAACATTCGAAACTCGTGTCGTGTATATTCACGCTTTGCCATTTCTACTAGTGGCTGAACAAATAGGCCCTCTAACTCTTCCAACGCATTTCTATGAATATACTCATGTCCGCGGTGTAAAGGATTTGCTCCAGTAATAAATCCGCCTACAGATTTAAACTTCTTTTTTTCATAAAAAAGCTTCCAAGTTTCTTTCGGCTCCATTCTTATATCTTCAAATGGCCCCCAATGGACTCTTCGAAGCAATTGTATGGGGCCGGCCAAAGCGGTATCTCCCATTCGACGATAGATTGAATCAACTCCAGGGTGGTTTCGGTCAGTTGTGCCAAAAAGATGGGTTGCACGGAATTCACGATCATAGTGAAAGATATCATTCAACTTTAGAATCGCGACGGGTTCTCTTGTTTCATCCGCAAGAGCGACCTCATCCCCGACGGATAAAGTTTTAATTACCTGCTGATTTCGGTCACCAATTGGCGCGAAACTTAGCGGTACAGGCCAAACCACTCCATTTTTCAAGCGGCCTTTCGTAAGTACAGACTTGTAATCCTCTTCATCCATAAAACCTTCATTAGGAGACAACACCCCTGTTGCGATCATTTCAAGCGTTATGACGGCCTCCAAATCTACCATAATCATAGGTAAATGCTTTGCTCTTTCCATTGCTTCCTCTTGTGCTTTCCCGGTAAGTACACGATTCACCAATTTGCCACCATGTGGCTGTTGTGGATAGCTTGCTAATGTTTTTTCATCCAACACATCAGTAAACTGATTCATCATATCACCCTCCTATACCCACTTATATTCTATTGATATACTTTATATCCTTCCAAAACTGAATATTTTTTAGAAAATTCAGTTAAACTTTTTTTAAAAAAATAACATAGATGCCTGTGAATAATTGTTTAATAGAATCGATTTTTGGTTAAAATCCGCATGAATTTTATACTTCTTTACCGTTAATCCCTCAATACCCACCAAAATCTTAACATTCATGTGTATTAACACTAAAATATTTCGTATTTACTATTGTACAAACACTATTTTATCTATATGATTATTATGTTATTAAATTTCACGTAGGAGGATTAACATGAAGCTTAAATACACAGGTAAAACAAAAGATGTCTATGAATTGCAGGACGGAAATTACCTACTCCAATTTAAAGACGATGTAACAGGCGTTGATGGTGTTTTTGATCCAGGTGCAAATACGGTTGGTTTAACAATTGAAGGTGCAGGTCGTGCTGGATTAAAGTTAACTAAATACTTTTTCGAGTTATTAAACGAAAGAGAAATTCCAACTCACTATATTGACGCCGATATCGATCAAGCAACTATGACAGTTAAACCGGCTGAAGTATTCGGAAGCGGTCTTGAAGTCATCTGCAGATATCGTGCTGTTGGTAGCTTTCTTCGCCGATACGGATTATATGCTGAAGAAGGCCAAGCTCTCGATGCTTTTGTTGAAGTAACCTTAAAAGATGATGGTCGTGAAGATCCTCCAATCAGTGAAGACGCTTTAGACATGCTCGGTATCCTGTCTAAAGAAGAATATCAGGTATTAAAAAAACTTACACAACAAATCAGTGGTATCGTTAAAGACGAGTTAGCTAAAAAAGGAATCGAATTATATGATATTAAATTCGAATTCGGACGCACTGGCGATGACAGACAAATTGTACTTATCGATGAAATCTCTGGAGGAAACATGCGCGCATACAAAGACGGAGAATATATTGAACCATTAGAATTAGAAAAGATGTTTCTATAATGGGACATAGGGACAGGTCCCTGATATGAACGAAACTGTCAAGTTCCCCTCGAATCCCTAATTATAATTGCCGTTTTTTGGCGCA
>QGHH01000228.1 GCA_003640645.1 Fredinandcohnia aciditolerans
AGAAGCGCATACGGTGGATGCCTTGGCAGTCAGAGGCGATGAAAGACGTGGTAGCCTGCGAAAAGCTTCGGGGAGTCGGCAAACAGACTTTGATCCGGAGATGTCTGAATGGGGGAACCCAGCCATCATAAGATGGTTATCTTGTACTGAATACATAGGTGCAAGAGGCGAACCAGGGGAACTGAAACATCTAAGTACCCTGAGGAAAAGAAATCAACCGAGATTCCCTTAGTAGTGGCGAGCGAACGGGGACTAGCCCTTAAGTGGCTTTGAGATTAGCGGAACGCTCTGGAAAGTGCGGCCATAGTGGGTGATAGCCCTGTACGCGAAAATCTCTTAGTCATGAAATCGAGTAGGACGGAGCACGAGAAACTTTGTCTGAATATGGGGGGACCATCCTCCAAGGCTAAATACTACTGACTGACCGATAGTGAACTAGTACCGTGAGGGAAAGGCGAAAAGAACCCCGGAGAGGGGAGTGAAATAGATCCTGAAACCGTATGCGTACAAGCAGTGGGAGCCCACTTTGTTGGGTGACTGCGTACCTTTTGTATAATGGGTCAGCGACTTATTTTCAGTGGCGAGCTTAACCGAATAGGGGAGGCGTAGCGAAAGCGAGTCTTAATAGGGCGTCTAGTCGCTGGGAATAGACCCGAAACCGGGCGATCTATCCATGGGCAGGTTGAAGGTTGGGTAACACTAACTGG
>QGHH01000229.1 GCA_003640645.1 Fredinandcohnia aciditolerans
CATGTTGACGTTGCGCTTCATTAGCAAAGTTGATGACCGTTTGTTGAGTTTCACTCTTTCTTTTGAAGAAATATACCCAGGTATATCTTGAGTAGTCGTCAACAATCACTAAGCAATACTTTCTGCCTCCAAGACTATCAAATGTTGGAGGACCAAACAGATCCATATGGAGAAGTTCCAATGGCCTCTTAGTGTAGATAATAGTCGTTGGACGATGAGCAGTTTCATGAATCTTTCCTTCAATGCAAGCACTGCAAACACGATCTTTAGCAAAACTCACATTTGTTAGTCCACGAAAATGGTCCCCTGTCAGAAGACTTTGCAAAGATCTCATATTGACATGGTGTGGCGCCGGTGACAAGAAGATCGTGCCGGTGCTTTGGTGATGGAGATCAAGAAGCACGTGATGATGGCCATATCATGGACATAGGGGGAGTGTTGTTCTCTCAATGAACTTTCCCTCCCCCATTATGCATAAATCGATCAAGTCTTTCACTTTGGCCATTATTAAATGGCACTTGTGCTTCAAAGACGAGCGTTGGTCATGGCAAGCTACCGCTTCCTCATCTAGCAGCTCAACAGCCCCTTCGACGGTTGCGAGTTCCACCATGCCAACCCAACACATACCCTCGACGATATCTGTGGAGCATCTTTATGATCACCCAGCTACGTTGTGACATTTGATACACACAAGGAATTATCAGCG
>QGHH01000230.1 GCA_003640645.1 Fredinandcohnia aciditolerans
TTGACCTTCAGATTGTTGGTCGCCATCGCCAGCACGACATCACGCACGCCCGACACGTCGATCGTGGCACCGCCCTCGGTGACGATGCGTCCGCCCGCCGATACCGCCGTCTGGCCGCCCTGGGCAATGGTCAGCGAACCGGCGGCCCCGCCCGTGAAGACCACATTGCCGCCGCTGCCGATCTCGATGCGCGACTGGTCGAGCCGGTCGGCAAGCAGCGACAGGTTGTCGAAAGAGCCGCTGGCCGACTGGCTGCGCTGGGCGTTGGCGCCGGCGGACGCCTTGATCAGCGCGTCGCGCTGCGAGTTGAGCGCCGTCTCCTTGCTCTCCAGCTCCGGGATGATGGTGGTGACGCTGCCGGCGCCGAGCGTCACGCTGCCGGCCTTGTCGGTCGCGGAGTTCAGGAGATGGATGGTGCCGCGGGTGTTGACCGAGGTCGAGGCAACCAGGATGCCGTTCTGCTCGACGGTGCGGCCGGCCAGCGTGATGTCACCCTGCGGACTGAAGATGATGCCGGCATTGCGCACCAGCCCGGCGCTGCTGCCCGCCTTGAAGAGCGGTGCGATCTCATTGCCGCGCGTCGTCGATGCGAGGTTCGCGTCGGTGCCGTAGCCGCGGCGCAGCACGAAGTCATCGCCGGCGGCAAGCTGGGTCTGGCCGTTGGGCGTGGTGATGGCGCCGGCATTGTCGACCGCGCCGCCCATC
>QGHH01000231.1 GCA_003640645.1 Fredinandcohnia aciditolerans
GGATGCCGCGCTGCGCGCCCTTGCGCGGGCCGCGCTTGCCGGCGGCGGACGAGGTCAGGCTGGTGGCCAGGACGTCTTCGTCAGAGGGGTCGTCGGACATGCTCACTGGGGGCGTCTCTCTCCAACTCTCTTCCGTACCCTCGACTCGGCGAAGGCGCGGTTGCAAGCAGTAATTGCAGGACAAGCGCCGTGCGTCTCGAAATCCAGGCTCGAGGCGGCGCGGCTCACTGGATGAGCAGCCCCATGCGCGCGAGCCCCTTCAACTGATTGACCACCAGGCCGGCGACTTCGGCCGGGTCGCGGCCGTCCTGGGCCATCGCCGCCGTCAGGTCGTCACGGGTGCGGGTGCCGTCGAGCAGGGCCAGGAACCGCCGGCTCGGCTCGTCCTCGAACAGCACCATGGCGTGGTCCAGGCTGGTGAGCATGGTCTCGCCGTCGTCGAGCTGCAGCCGGGCCAGCGGGCTGGCGCGGGGGCGTTCGCTGGGCTCGGTCGCGAACGGCGGCGGCCCGACGGCGAGGTCGAGATGCCCGGCCGTGAACAGCTGCAGCAGGCCCTCGTCGACGTCGGGATGGTCGGGCAGGTCGGCCACGGCCACCGCGCCGGGCCAGGCCTGGCCGATGGCCGCCAGGGACTGTTTGAGCGCCGGCAGCTCCAGCGAGATGGCGGCCCCGCCCGCGAACTCGAACCGCACCGGGGCGTCGGT
>QGHH01000232.1:0-302 GCA_003640645.1 Fredinandcohnia aciditolerans
GCTCGGCGCGGGTGTAGGCGCCGCCCGAGGGGTTGGACGGCGAGTTGAGGATCAGCCACTTGGTCTTGGGCGTGATCGCCGCCTCCAGGTCGGCGGCCTGCAGCTTGAAGCCGTCGGCGGCGCGGGTCTCGACCGGCCTCGGCTCGCCGCCGGCCAGCAGCACCATGTCGGGATAGGACACCCAGTAGGGGGCGGGGATGATCACCTCGTCGCCCGGCGAGACGGTGGCGACCAGGGCGTTGTAGATCACCGGCTTGCCGCCCGGCGCGATGTGAATCTGCGACGGCTGGTAGGTCAGGCCG
>QGHH01000232.1:367-704 GCA_003640645.1 Fredinandcohnia aciditolerans
TGTGAATCTGCGACGGCTTGTAGGTCAGGCCGTTCTCGCGGGCGAACTTGGCGCAGATCGCCGCCTTCAGCTCGGGCATGCCGTCGGGGTCGGTATACTTGGTCTTGCCCTCGCGGATCGCCTTGATGGCGGCGTCCTTGATGTTGTCGGGCGTGTCGAAATCCGGCTCGCCGGCCGAGAGCGCAATGACTTTGCGCCCCGCCGCCTGCAGCGCGCGCGCCTTGGCGCTGACCGCGATGGTGGCGGACGGCTTCACCCGGCGAAGGGTGGCGGATTCAAGCGACATAACCGGGGACTCCCCCTTTTGCTGAAAGGATTGGGCGCTGTTTACGCGGGC
>QGHH01000233.1 GCA_003640645.1 Fredinandcohnia aciditolerans
GCTTGCCGACGTCCTTGGCGCGGTCGATGATCTTGAGCTGGCCGTCGGTGTCCAGGTAGCCCGCGTCGCCCGTGTGGAACCAGCCGTCGGCGCTGCGCGCTTCCTGCGTGGCGTCCGGGTTGCGGTAATACTCCTTGAACAGGCCGGGGCTCTTGACCAGGATCTCGCCGTTGTCGGCCACGCGGATCTCCACGCCGGCCACGGGCGGGCCGACCGTGTCGTCGCGCACCTGGCCGTCCGGCTGCACGCAGACGAACACCGAGGTTTCGGTGGAGCCGTAGAGCTGCTTGAGGTTGATGCCGCTGGAGCGATAGAACACGAACAGGTCGGGGCCAATCGCCTCGCCGGCGGTGTAGGCCACGCGCACGCGGCTCATGCCCAGCGCATTGCGCAGCGGACCGTAGATCAGCACATTGCCCAGCGCGTAGCGCAGGCGGTCCCAGGCGTTGACCGATTCGCCATCCAGGATGCGGGTGCCGACGCGGCGCGCCAGCTTCATGCAGGCATGGAACAGCTTGCGCTTGAGGTAGCCGGCGTCCTCCATGCGGATCATCACATGGGTCAGCAGGCCTTCCAGCACGCGCGGCGGCGCGAAGTAGTAGGTGGGGCCGATGTCGCGCATGTCGATCGACACGGTATCGGGCGACTCCGGATGATTCACGGTGAAGCCCGTGACCAGCAGTTGCGTGTACGAGAACATGTTC
>QGHH01000234.1 GCA_003640645.1 Fredinandcohnia aciditolerans
GGCCAGCCACTCGCCGCGGCCCCCGGCCAGCCCGCGCCCGACCTGCTGCTGGCCGACGCCGACGCGTCGCCGCGCTACCTCAGCGCCTGTTTCGGCCAGGGTTTCGTGCTGCTGGCCTGCGCCGCGGACGCCCGCGCCGCCCAGACCCTCCGCACGCTCGCGGCCATCACCCGGCACAGCGCCAGTCCGTTGCAGGCCATCGTCGTCGACGGACCGGCGCCTGACGCCTGGCGCGACCCGCACCGCCACCTGCGCGAGCGCTTCGGCGCGCAGCCCGGCACGGTCTGGCTGCTGCGGCCGGACGGCTATGTGCTCGGCCGCTGGGCCATGGCGGACGAGCGCGTCCTGCGCGCCGCGCTGGCCCCCTACTATCCGATGATCGCCCCCTCGCCCCGGGAGCCACAAGCATGAGCACTGATGAACTGGACCGGGTGTACACCCTGATGGCGCAGGCCCTGACTCGCGTCGGCCCCACGCAGGCGCCGCTGTTCCTGTCGATCCTCGGCCTGTCGGCGCTGGCGCGCCTGCCGGACGCCGAGGCCGCAACCGCCCTGCTGGCGCAGGCCGAGGCGGCCAGCGCCGCCCCTCGGCGAAGGTCGGCCGGGCCTGGCCGCGGACCGGCGTGCGGCCCCGCCGCCGTTCGACCGTCTCGCGCAGCTGGCAGAAGCGGTCCTCGGGCGCGACCGGAGCACGGCCGGGGCGC
>QGHH01000235.1 GCA_003640645.1 Fredinandcohnia aciditolerans
GAACGGCAACCCTCCCTTGCGGGCTGTCGGCGCCCTACGATGCGGCGACGATTGCCATCAGATTGTCGTTCAGCCTTTTGGCTGCCTGGCGGAAATCGACAAGCCGCGGCGCCATCGACGCTTCAAGGGTTGCGGCGGCGCCGCTGCCCATCACCCGCTCCAGGCTCTGCTTGTAGGCGTCGGGCGAGCCGGCGAACACCTGGCTCTGGGCCAGGATGTCGGACTTGCCGCCGAAGCCGCCGATGCGCTCGGCCCCGCGCACGAAGGCGGCCAGCCGGGCGGTCTTGATCTTGGCCGCCTCGGCCGGCGTCGGCCCGTCGCGCAGCAGGCGGGCCATCTCCTCGTCGAGCGCCGCCACCAGCCGGGCCGGATCGACCCCCGGCGTGCCGGTCAGGGTGACGACGAACTGGCCGCCGATCTCGGTGCCGCTGACGGCCGCGCCGACCGCGGTGGCGATCTGGTCGCGATAGACCAGCCGCTCGTAGAGACGGGCGGTCTTGTCCGAGGACAGCACGTCGCTGAGCAGGTCCAGATAGTCGGTGTCGGCCGCGCCGTAGGCCGAGACGTTCCAGACCTTATAGAGGCGCGGCTGCGACACCCGGTCCTGCATGACGGCGCGGTGCTCGCCGGTCATCCTGGCCGGCCAGACGGTCTGGCGGGCCAGCGGCGGCCCCGGCGGGATGTCGCCGAAATACTTCTCG
>QGHH01000236.1 GCA_003640645.1 Fredinandcohnia aciditolerans
AGCTCCACGGCTGAGGTTCCGATCGCCTCGCCCGCCGCCGCCCCGGCGGCCGTCAGCCGCAGGCCGCGCAGGGTCAGTCGCGGGGCGCTTCCCCGCATCCGCCGCACGGCGCCGCCCTCGCTGGCGAAATCGACATGGCTCTGGTCGAGGTCGATCTGCTCGACCTTGGCCGCGCCGCGGAACAGCCTCTTGCCGTCGAGGGCCAGCCCGGCCAGCGACAGCTTGGGAACGTCGAGGTTCAGGCGCAGGCCCTCGCGGCCGTAGGCGAAATCGTAGGTCGCGCCCAGGTCGACGCGGCCGCCGGTCAGCGCGACCGGCAGGTCCGCGCCCAGGAAGTTCTGGATCGTGTCGCTCTGCAGCCCGGCGACGGTCAGGCGGCCGCGCGAGGCGATCGGGGCCATCGATAGGCCGCCCGTCCAGGCCAGGCTCTCGCCGCGCTCGCTGCGGGCGTTGAAGGTGAACTCGCCGCCCTTGGCCTGGTTGGTCTGGAAGTCCTTCAGGGTGAAACTGATCGGGGCGAGGATCTTTTCCGGCTTCTGCGCCAGGCTCTGGTCGGCGTAGACGACCTTGCCGCGATCGACGGCCAGGGTGGCGATCTGGACGGTCGGGCTAGGCCCCTTCGACGGCTTGCGCGACTGCAGTTCGGCGAGGTTCAGCGTCCGGTCGGGGCGGACCACCGCATGGACGTAGGAGCGCTCGA
>QGHH01000237.1 GCA_003640645.1 Fredinandcohnia aciditolerans
TTCGCTCGACAGGGAATAGTAGACACGAAACACGACAAGGCTGACAGGCAACACCAGCAATCCGCCCGCGACCATCGCCATCTGCCCCATCACCAGACGCCCGGTGCGCTGCATCCGCCAATGCATCAGAAACATGACCAGGTAAATCGGCGCGCCGGCCACCGCGACAAAGGGATGCGTCATCACGGCAAGCCCGTACAACAGCCCCGCCACGAACGGCAACGCCACGGCATCACGCCGCCAGCTCCGGACGCTCAGGACTCCGGCCAGAAAAAACAGCGCTGCGGCGGCCACGCTCGGATACCCAGCCGCCGTGGTCTGGTCCACCTGCAGATTGCAGGCAGCCAGGATGCCGGCCAACGCCGCCGCTGTGGGGGCCATGAAGCAACGCGCAAAGGCGTAGGTACTGAGGGCGACTAGAGAAAGAATGCAATAGGTAAATACAGCACTCGCCACCGCCGATGGAAAAACCTCGAAAACCGTCGCACCGAACAGGATCCACGGCCACCGGCCGGCGAAATAGATCGCACCGAAACGCTGGATCTGTTCTGCCTTGTTTAAAAAAAGCGAGTAATAGATTGAAGAATCGACCCATCCCGCAGCCAGATCGGTCCGAATTTGAATCGCGGCCATGAATGCCGCAACCGTAACCAGAATGATCAGAATGTGGGCCAGGCTTTGTTGCCAACGATTATCTGTT
>QGHH01000026.1 GCA_003640645.1 Fredinandcohnia aciditolerans
GCACGCCGCCAGCGTTCATCCTGAGCCAGGATCAAACTCTCCAATAAGAGTATTGATTGCTCAATAGTTTGTTACTTTTGAATTAAACGTTGACGCTTGTATTGTGTTCAGTTTTCAAAGAACTTTTTTCGACCCGCCGCTCAGAAGCGACTTTATTAATATATCATGGTGATTTATTAATGTCAATAACATTTTTTTAAAACTTTCTGCCTGCTGATGTTTGTTTTTCAGCGGCGAAATATAATATACCATGGGGTTCAACCATCCGTCAACTCCAAAATGAAATATTTTATTAAAATAATAAAAACTCCTTCAAATATATGAAGGAGTTAAAGATTTTACTTATTAACGTGATACGTTCTATGGAAAATTCCTTTCCCTTTTGTTTCTAGCTTCTCTACATTAATAAAGTGTTTTTCAACAAGGAATTCTAGATAAACCTCAAGGTCCACTGAGTAGACTTTAAGTTCAGGAAGCTCCATTATTTCACCGTAAGTCCAAGATTCATCTCTCTTAGATAGAACATTTATGATATGACAAGCTCCACGTTTTGCCCTTGAATGTATGAGAAATTCGCTAGCTAAGAAGAGAAGCTCTAGTCGCTTTTCAAGTGATTCCTCACTTTCCAAAAGTTCAATATATAGTTTATAAATTTGAGGATCAATTTGTTTCACTTGATTCCAGACTGTGACTTCAGGATGAAAGCCATTTTCGAAGATCGCTAGCCTAGCTAAATGATGAAGCGCATGAATGACATAATTGTATGCATCTAAATATTGCTTTGAATTAAAAAATGCTTTTCCATCCTGATAGCGACGAATTAGTTTTGCAAATTCCATCCCCATTTTTATCTGTCTTTCTTCTGCGGGAAATTCATGTAGCTTGTTTCTTAAATTAATGATGTATTCATTCCGGTCAAATAGTACTTTTCCGTTTAAGATCCAGTTTACAATTTTTCGATTAGATCCTAATAGAAACCATTCTTTTATTTGACTTTCTTTTACAGTATATAAAGATGCTTTTCTATTGTCATAATTATAATGTTTGATGAACATATTCTTCTCATGCTCTTTTACAATGACGAGTAAGGCTATGTCAAAATAATCGGTATAAGTAAAAGCATCCTTCCCCTTTTCAATTAGAATGATCCCTAGTGTACTGGGTTGGCTTGCTCTTTCCTGATAAAGGGGGCGAAGTAAATCCTCCATTTTGATATCCTCCAATCAAATCCGTTGGGTATATATTTCGACGTCTAAAAAATAAAACCTTCACATCTTATGCAGAATCTTTTTTTTATTTTTATCTTTCTTTTTTATATTGTATAGTATATGAAGGAGGTTGGATTAAACATGGGTGTAAAATATTCAAGTAAAATTAATAAAATTCGTTCTTTTGCTCTTGCTTTGATTTTCGTTGGATTTATTGTCATGTACGGGGGGATCTTTTTTAAAGATCATGTTATCGTAATGACAATATTTATGATTCTTGGCCTTATTTTTATTTTAGCCAGTACTGTTGTTTATTTCTGGATCGGCTTGCTTTCGACTCGAACAATTCAGGTAACTTGCCCTTCATGCAACAAGCCAACTAAAATGTTAGGACGAGTGGATGTTTGTATGTATTGTAAGGAACCACTAACTCTTGATCCGGAACTTGAAGGAAAAGAGTTTGACGAAAGATACAATAGTAAAAAATACAATAAAATAGAAAAAAGCTGACAGGATTACCTCGTCAGCTTTTTTAATGTGCGGCTTTCTTTTGACATTCTTGACATGAGCCGTAAATTTCCATTCTATGATGACTAACTTTAAAGCCTGTTACATGTGCTGCCAGTGCTTCCACTTCATCCAACCCTGGGTAATGGAAGTCCACAATTTTACCACATTCTTCACAAATCACATGATAGTGCTGTGTAGTGATAAAATCAAAACGACTTGATGAATCTCCGTAAGGTAATTCTTTCACTAAGCCCACTTCTTTGAAAACACGAAGATTGTTATACACGGTTGCAACGCTCATGTTTGGAAACTTTCCTTCAAGTGCTTTATAAATATCATCTGCAGTCGGGTGACTCATTGAATTAATTAAATACTCTAGTATCGCATGACGTTGCGGAGTGATTCGCACCCCGGTTTCTTTCAACGTATCAAGCGCTTCTTTCAAGTGATTGTCTGACACCGCCATGCACCTCTTTCTAGTAAACATTATTACTTTATAATCCTTATAATTAGTGTATCTCGCTCCGACCGCTTTTGTCAACATTTCTACCATTACTATATGACTAATCCGATTGAATTACGATTATTTTTTAGAATAATTCACTGATGGAGAGTTGGTTCACCCTGGCCAAGCCTATGATTAACGTAGCGAGCCGCAACAAAAAGAAAATCAGAAAGTCGATTTAAGTAAGAGATAACTACAGGATTTACCTGTTCTCCGATTGCAACTGCTTTTCTTTCAGCTCTTCTTACGATTGTTCTGGCAACATGGAAGGAAGCCCCTGCTTGGCTACCACCTGGTAGTACAAAGTTTGTAAGTGGGGGAAGTTGTGCATCCCATTTATCGATTGCTGTCTCTAGAAGGGAAATATCCTCGTCGGAAACTTTCCATTTAACTTCTTTCCCTGCAGGAGTTGCAAGTTCGGCACCGACGTGAAACAAGGTCGTTTGAACTTTTTGAAACATCGACTCAACCTCTTCTATGCCTTCAAATTTAGTATGGTGCAGGTGGCTTAATCCTAATCCGATCATTGAATTCGCTTCATCACAAGTTCCGTATGCATCAACACGTAAGTCAGTTTTTGAAACTCGCAGTCCATATACTAATGAGGTTGTGCCTTTATCCCCTGTTTTAGTATAGATTTTCATACTAATACCCCCGGTCTAAGTCAATTTTATTGATAAATTCACTGCCGTCTTGCTTAAAAATATGTAGATTTTGTTCAAAAATCTCAAATGATCGTGGTTGATAAAATTTTGATTTACTCGAGATATGTGGAGTAACTGTCACATTTTCAAGTGTCCAAAAAGGATGATTACTTGGTAGTGGTTCCTCTTCAAACACGTCCAATACCGCGTGTGAAATCTTATTTGATTGAACCGCTCGTAATATGACTTCTTCTTTCACTAAATCGCCACGACCAATATTAATGAAGACTGCGTCTTTTTTCATTAAATCAAAATGAGTATCAGTTAGAATATATTTTGTTTCATCCGTACTCGGTAGGACAGAAACAAGATAATCTACATTTTCGCATACATATTTAAGTCCATCATATTGAACCATTTCATCAACAAATTCATGCTCGGTCCCGCTGCGATTTAATCCGATTACTTTCATATGAAAAGCTTTTGCTAATCGAGCTATTTCACCGCCAATCGCACCCACTCCCAGGATACCTAGTGTCTTTCCATGTAACTCACCTACTGGAAAATTAGTCAGGCGATCCCAGCTTTTGTCTTTTTGCTGCTCAACGATTTTTTTATTTTTCTTTGTGACATGTAGCATCATCGAAAGTGTGTATTCGGACATTGGAATTTTGTGAATTCCCCGTACGTTTGTAACAAGAATCCCTTTTTCCTTAATCGCTTGAAAAGGCATTAGTTCTAATCCTGCTGATATCACCATAATCCATTTTAAATTTTTGGCCATTTCAATATGTTCGGAGTTTAAATCCTCCCCGTATGTAAGTAAAATATCTGCTTTAAGTAGTTCCGGTAAGGCCTCTTCTATATGCTCACAATAGATAAATTCTTCATCCGGAAACGCCTTTTTCATTTTTTCTGTAATTTCTTCAATCGGAATAAATGTTGATAAAATTCGCATTATTACGCCTCCTTACCTACTATAGTAACAACTTTCTAAAAGAAGTAAAACAAAAAAAGGTGCGAGATTTCTCTCGCACAAAATTCGCTAACATCTGAGGAGGTATGCCCTACACTATAAGATACGTCGTCAAACTAAATGTGTATAGACGTTTGACACAATCCTTGAAAAATAGGCACTCCATCAGTCCGTCCATTTGAAGTATTTTAAACCGATGATTGTGGACACAATTAGAATTCCACATAAGATTCCGATGTCAAGCAGTGCACCTGAAGTAAATAATGTTCCATTCCAGCCCTCTCTTAGAACATTTACTACGTAGGTAAGCGGTACGATTGCAGCAATCTTTTGAAGAATCTCTGGATAAGTTTCTAAGGGAATGGTTGCCCCTGATAAAAACATCATTGGATACATTGCAATCATGGCAACGCCTAATGCAGTTTGCATCCTCTTTGTAATGCTTGAAACAATAAAACCGATGGAGAAAAATGTGATTGCGCTAAATGTTAGTGCTACAAAAAATTCAAATGGATGCGAAGTTAGTTCTGAACCAAAACCAAATTTCGCAATAAAAAGTATTTCAATTCCCCCAACATAAAACGCGATAAAGCCTTTTATTATGGTTGCCAAAAAGATTGCATGTTGATTGATTGGTGTTCCTTTTAAACGTTTGTAAACACCTTTTTCACGGTCGATTACGATTTGCAGCCCCATTGAGAAGAAGGCTGTTGTAAAAATAATGATGGCAATCATGCTTGGAATATACGCTTGGAAGTAATCTAGTCCCTCGTATGAATTGGATTCAAACATTAACCCGAAAACAATAAAGCTGACGGCAGGGACAATAAATGTGAACAATAAAGCTAGTGTTTCGCGAAAAAATAATCTTAATTCCATTTGTGTATGTGTAATAATTGTTTGCATTTGTTTTTCCTCCTTATTAAATCTAATGGGCCTTGGCGTATTTGCGCCCAGATTTTTTCGAGGTCGCTCGAAAAATCACATTTGAAAATCTTTGGCATCCGCCGGAGGCATAACTTTATTCAGTCAAGGTTCGAACCACTTCTGAATTGATTCTCCCACCTAGAAATAAAGGACTCTTTCTGAATAAAGTTAAACCGCATATTTTAAGTAAACATCTTCCATCGTCCCTGCTCCTTGCAGGTAAGAATCGATTAAATTCTGTGGTTTGTCACAGGCAACAAGCTTGCCTTTTTTTATAATGGCGATTCTGTCACAGTGCTTTTGCGCTTCATCCATATAATGTGTTGATAAGAGTATTGTTTTACCTTCGTCACGGTAACGGTTGATACAGGTCCATAGATCACGTCTTGCTTGTGGGTCTAACCCTGTCGTAGGTTCATCAAGAAAGATGATATCTGGATCATTTACTAGCGCTAAAGCCAATGATGTACGCTGCTGCCAGCCCCCTGACAGATTTTTAACATATTTGTTTAGATAAGGTTTGAGTCCCAGAGTTTCAATGATTTCCTGTAAGTTTCGTGTCTTATCATAATAGGAACTAAATAATTTTAGTGCTTCTTTAACTTTGATACGATCGTATAGGGCTGTTTGTTGAAGCTGGATACCGATTTTTTGTTTGATTTCATTTGAGGCTTCTTCAACGTTCATTCCTAGTACTTTAACAGTACCTGTATCAGGTCTTCGAATTCCCATCATAATTTCAAGAGTAGTTGACTTTCCCGCTCCATTCGCACCGATGATTCCAAGTACTTCTCCTTTTTTTACTTGTAGGCTGATACCGTCAACAGCTTTCACATCACCATAACTTTTCGATATATTTGTAAGCTCAATAACAGATTGATTCATAGTTTGGTCCTCCCTTTTGCTTTCCCTTTGTTTTGTTACTTTTATCTTAGTCAGCGAACCTTAACTCAACCTTAAGTAAGTCTTATATCTTGCTTAAAATTGAAAAAAGTATAGCTTGGGCTATACTTTTAGTGGGAGTTCGGTTATAAAATTGGTTTTTCCTTGTTTTGGTGTTGTGTCTACACGGATGTTTCCGTTATGTAGTTCAATGATTTTCTTTGTGATGGCAAGGCCAAGTCCTGAGCCTTCATCATTCATTCTGCTTTTATCGCCTCTTACGAAAGGATCGAATACGGTTCGGGCGATATCTTCTCTGATGCCGATACCATCATCCCCTACTTCAATTATTATGTTTTCTTCATTCTTAGTTAATTTGAGAAAAACTTTTGTTTCCTCTGGGTTATATTTGTTAATGTTTTGAAGAAGGTTCGACAACGCTCTGTTTAGCAGTTTTTGATCAAATGCGTACATTATTTTTTCATTTGGTATATCGATCTCTAGCTCCATGTCCTTTTCCTCAAAAATATCATAATGCTCAGCAATTACTCCACGGTAAAATTCACAAATATCTTTTTTCTCTTTTTGAATAGGAACATCAGGACTATCTAATTTTGAGAACATAAAAAGCTCATCGATTAATGACGTTACACGAATTGATTTCTCATAGATGTACCTTAAGTACTTCTTCGTTTGTTCCTCGTCTTTTACAAGCCCTTCATACAACACCTTGGAATACCCTTGAATGGTGGTGATAGGAGTTTTTAAATCATGTGAAATGTCTGCAAGCATTTGCTTTTTGCTCTCTTCCAATCTTGTTTTTTCTCGATTCTTTTGTTCAAGCTCTTCCGCAGTTCGTTTCAAGTTTTCGCTCATTTCCTTATACTTTATCGATCCTTTCATGATAAAGGGGAGTATGCTGCCACCAAACAAAGGTGGGCCAAAGTTAAGAATGGCGGAATATTCTCCTGAGAGGACAATCTGATAGATTAGGAACAGACCAAAAATTGTGAAGAGGCCACAAAGGACGTAGAGCATTTGCATTGGTAGACGAACAATCTGATACACAATAATGAATATCATGTAAATATACAATGGGGCATACGCAAAACCAAATAATAGAATGATTGACATCTGAATAAAAATAAGTGGAAGTGTGTGTTGGGGGGTCCAATACACCTGTCGATAAGCTAAAACAAAGACTGCCACTAGCAATAGACCCAGTAATAGTTTGCCTTGTGATTCCTGAAATAAAAAATAAAGTGGGAAAACCAGGTTTGCAATGTATAAATACGGGATTACTCCTTCTTGTTCTGGAAAGACCCGAAAGATTAATTTTTTCATATATCTCTTCCTCTTAGTTTCATATACTTCTATATTTGGCTCACAAATTTATACCCAAGGCCTCTTATCGTTTTTATGTAGTTTGGTTTTTTGGGATTTTCCTCGAGCTTTTCTCTTAGCTTTGATATATGAACGTTAATCGTATTGTCTTCTTCTCCACCCATATAATAATCATTCCAGGCTCGTTCAAAGATTTGTTGTTTTGTATAAACCCTACCTGGTGAACTCATTAATAACTCCAAAATTCGATATTCAATTTTTGTAAGTGGAATTGTAACGTCACCCTTCCTAGCAGAATAGGTGCTCTCATCTAAGACGATATCTCCCACCTTTATAAGTAGGCTTTCAGATTGGGGTGTAGACTCCTGTTTATAGCTATAGCTTCTTCTAAGTTGGGCCTGTACTCGAGCAATCACCTCTAATGGATTAAATGGCTTCGGAATGAAATCATCTGCTCCAAGCCCGAGACCTAGAATTTTATCGTTATCCTCGTTTTTTGCAGAAATGATGATGATAGGGATGTGCATATTCTGTCTTACTTTCTTTATTAACTGATAGCCGTTAATATTGGGCATCATTAGGTCGACAAGCATTAAATCAATACTTTCCCGCTCTATGATTTGAAGTGCTTCTCGTCCGTTAAAGGCTTCAAGAATTCTATAACTCTCTTTTTCTAAATAAAGACCTAGAAGCTCAACTATCTCAGGCTGGTCATCCACAATTAGTATAGTCCGATTCATCTGAACGCTCCCTTCTTCCATACAATTCCATTTTTATCTTCAGTATAACAAACTCAATGAAATCTTGGTGTATTTTTTTAAGGAAGTTGTGCTTGTGGGACGTGCTTTAGGTCTGGTTTGTACCGCTGGACAAAAATTACGGGGCATGCCCTGCCTTTTATCGTTCTAGCTTGTACCGTGAGACCTCTCTTGCGGTACAAGCTCCACCTTTTTTTGCACTAGCTTGTACCGTGAAACCTCTCTTGCGTTACATGCTCCACCTATTTTCACTCTAGCTTGTACCGTAAGACCACTCTTGCCATACATGCTTAGTTCTTTTTCACTCTACCTTGTACCACGAGAACTATCTTGCCATACATGTTCAGTCCTTTTTCGCCCTCGCTTGTACCGTGAGACCTCTCTTGCGGTACAAGCTCCACCTTTTTTCGCACTAGCTTGTACCGTGAAACCTCTCTTGCGTTACATGCTCCACCTTTTTTCACTCTAGCTTGTACCGTAAGACCACTCTTGCCATACTTTTTCACTCTACCTTGTACCACGAGAACTATCTTGCCATACATGTTCAGTTCTTTTTCGCACTAGCTTATACTGCGAGATACTTTAATACTTTACATTTGGAAGTTATTTGAAATCCCCATATCAAAAACACACTATATGACATCGCCTTTGGTTATTTTTGTAAGAACCCTTTTCATAACCATACGATATACCATTACTTTTGGATATATCTGTTAAATACCATATTATAAATAAACTATATGGCCTTACTTTTACTAAATACTGCTAAATGTCATATCTTATACAATCCCAAAAAAAAAGCCGCCCAGGTCATCAGTTTTTCCACTGACTTTCTGGACAGCCTTATTGTAAATTATTTTAACTCAGCTAAAATTTCTTCGATTTTTGCAAGTTCAGATTGTAAACCGCCACCGCTTAGGTACCAAAGTACGCCATCTAGATACACGATTCGTTTGTTTTGATAAGCTTTCGTTTTCTGGATGATTTTGTTTTCCATATCTTTGTCGATATTAGATTGATCACCTACCGCTGCGGTACGGTCAATCACGAATAATACTTCAGGATCAAATTCAAGAATTGCTTCAAAGCCGAAGTTAGATCCGTGAGAAGATGCTGCGATATCTTCTGTTACTGGTGTGAACCCATAAATGTCATAAATATAACCAAAGCGAGAGTCTTGCGCGAAACCAGATAATTTACCTTCATTGTACATTGTCACTAAAGAAGTTTCATAGTTGCCAGATAAAGCCTTAACTTCTTCGATTGCAGAATCAATTTTTGCAATGTGCTCTTTTGCTTCATCTTCTTTATCAAACATTTTCGCTGCTACATCTACTGATGCTAAAAATGTGTTCCAGTAGTCATCTTGTGAAGTTCCAACGAACACTACAGGTGCGATTTCACTTAGTTCCTCATAGAATGGAGATTGACGTCCAGAAATGAAAATCGCATCTGGACCGATTTCAGCAATATCTTCAAGTAATGGTTCTTTTAATGTCCCAACATTCACATAATCATCGCCCGCGTACTCTTCAAGGTCTTCTGGCAAACTAGAATCTTGTGGAACCCCTACAACTCCTTCAACACCAAGAGTATCTAGTGTATCTAGGAAACCATAATCAAATACAACAATCTTTTCTGGCATTGATTCAAATGTTACATCTTCAAAACTTACTGTACCCGCTTCTTCAGTATCAGTTGAAGCAATCGTTGGAGAAATCGTCATTGGGTATTGACCTGTAGCTTCATTTGTTGTTTGTTCTCCTGCTACGTCTGTTTCATTTGCCTTTTCGTTTGTTGCCTCATCGTCATTGCCACAAGCTGTTAGTGCTACAGTTAGAGCTAAGATGGCACTTGCAAACTTCCATTTCTTCATTTTGATTCCTCTCCTTATTTAAACATTATGTAATTTTCTTACTAAAAATGAGAATCATTATCATTGATAACAATTCTCATTATAGATGCATACAAAACTTCCGTCAATACTAAATCATTAAATTTTTTTTGAATATTTTTATTCCTATTATTCCGCATTCACATGTACTTTATGGCCACTTGAACTCCCATTTTATAAAAAAGACCCAGAGAATTGATTCTCTAGGTTTTATGCATGTGAATTGAAGTAAACACAGATCCGACAGCCATTTTGCTCTTGGATTGGGATATCCATATCGTAAATTTCACGTAAGGCGTCGGAATTAATGATTTCATGTGTAGGTCCATTTTTAACAAGCTTGCCATCTTTCAATGCAACGATTCGGTCTGAATATACAGATGCAAAGTTGATATCATGCAAAACAATAACAACTGTTTTACCAAGCTCATCGACAAGCTTACGTAGGATCTTCATAATTTGAACAGAGTGCTTCATATCAAGGTTATTCAATGGTTCATCAAGCAATACATAGTCTGTATCCTGAGCAATTACCATAGCAATAAATGCACGTTGTCTTTGTCCACCTGATAATTCATCTAAGAATTTATCTTGGATATCAACTAGGTTCATGTATTCGAGAGCTTGATCAATGAATTTTTCGTCCACATCTGTAAGGCGCCCCTTTGAATAAGGATAGCGACCAAATGCAACTAGCTCACGGATTGTTAATCGTACATTTAAATAATTCGATTGTTTCAAGATCGAAACACGTTGTGCAAACTCAGAAGATTTCCACTTCTGCACATTATTTTTATCTAGTAAAACTTCCCCAGTATCAGCATCTAATAAACGACTTACCATCGAAAGAAGCGTGGATTTACCAGCACCATTCGGCCCGATAAACGATGTAATCGTACCTTGTTCAATTGTGATGGTTACATCCTCGACAACTGGCTTCTTACCAAAATACTTGGATAATCCTTTGATTTCAATCATCATGCTGACCTACTTTCTCTTAATAGTAAGTAAATGAAGTAAATACCACCAACAAAGTTAATGATGACACTTAATGTCGTACGTAGTTCAAAAATATGTTCAACCAGGAATTGGCCACCTACAAGGGCAATAATCCCCATTAAGCTTGCTCCTAATATTAAAATGGAGTGCTTATATGTGACTAAGTATTGATATGCAAGGTTTGCTACGATTAAACCGAAAAATGTTATCGGGCCAACCAACGCAGTTGCCGTTGCAATTAACACAGAAGATAGAATTAAAATATTCATGACCATCCTGTCATAATTCACACCCAGGTTCATTGCGTTTTCACGACCAAGGGACATGACATCTAATTTATCCATGATTAAATATCCGTAAATAAAGGCGATTAATAAGATACCAATCGCAATATATAACAGTTCTGCCTTCACATTTGTAAAGGTAGCAAATAAGCGATTTTGTAATGCTAAATATTCAACTGGGTCAATCATGACCTGTAAAAATGTCACAAGACTTCCCAAAAGAGTTCCTATTATCATTCCTATTAATAACAGTAAATAGATTGGATGTTTATCAGACCTGAATAGGAAGCGATATAAAATTAGTGCAAATAATACCATTGCTAATATTGCAGCGCCGAAGTTTAAATACTTATTTAATACCCAAATCGACATGGAGCCCGCAAAGAAATAGATTAAGGTTTGAACGACTTCATACATTGAGTCAAGTCCCATAACGGAAGGTGTTAGAATCCGGTTTTGCGTAATTGTTTGGAAAACAACGGTTGAGTATGCAATTGCAATTCCTGTAACAACCATTGCTGAAACACGTATCATTCGTTTAGGAAATGCGTAATCAAATCCACCTTTTAAATCATAAAACCCATATAATAAAATACATACGATTGCAATGACAGCTAAGAGTATCAATTTAGTACTATTTCGCATATGCTCTCCCCCTAAATAACATAATTAAGAAGATCGCACTGCCGATTACTGCAACTGTTACATTGACTGGAATCTCGTAAGGATGGACTATGACTCTACCTAAAATATCACAGATTAATAGAAACACAACTCCTAATGCTGCTGTATGAGGAATTGTTTTTCGTAAATTATCCCCTAAATAAAGTGATACGATATTCGGTACAATTAATCCTAAAAATGGAATAACCCCAACCGTTAAAACAACAGTTGTTGAAATAATCGCTACTAGGACAAGGCCGATATTTAAAACAACCTTATAGCTCAATCCTAAATTCTTCGCAAAATCCTCACCCATACCGGCAACGGTAAACTTATTAGCAAATATATACGCTAATATAATCGTTGGGACTGCTATATATAGAAGCTCGTAACGTCCTGCAATTATTAATGTGAAGCTTCCCATTAACCAGGACGAAATGTTCTGAATAAGGTCTGCTTCATATGCAAAGAACGTCGCGATTGATGATAAGATATTTCCGTACATAATCCCGATTAACGGGACAAAAATAGCATCTTTAAATTTAATCTTGTCTAGAATTTGCATGAAGATAAATGTACCTACTAGAGCAAACGCAAAACTAAAAATAATCTGTTGTGTGTAAGTTACATTTGTAAAGAATAGCATTGATATTAAGATCCCAAGCTTTGCTGCATCTAATGTACCTGCAGTTGTTGGGGATACGAACTTGTTTCTGCTTAAGCTTTGCATAATTAAACCTGCAATACTCATTCCTGCTCCAGCTAAGATTATCGCCATTAAACGAGGAACACGGCTTATTAAGAATATCTGCGTCTCATCAGATTCCCAATCAAGCAGGTCCATCGGTGTAATATCAATAGCCCCAATAAATAGCGAAATGAAAGACAGAACAATGCCAATAATGATTAACATCCATAGTCTCATTTGTAAATCCTCATAACATGTGTATTCTTAGTGTGATAAATGAAAACGATTATCATTACTAATAATTTCATTATAAGTAATGAAAATTGTAAAATCAACCTTGAAATAGGAATACGGGCGGCTCCTCATTCGCCACCCGTAAACATTCGAACTGTTATTCCCACTACGGTTTAAGTCGATACATCGATGAAAGTCCCCAACTTAATTCTTATTATTTTCACAAAACTTTCACAATTAATTCAGGTGTTCTTTGATATATGTAAGAGCTTCTTCGACATGCCCTTTAACTGAAACCTTGCGCCATTCTTTTACAAGATTTCCTTCTTTATCAATGACGAATGTGGAACGTTCGATTCCCATGTACTCCTTGCCGAAGTTTTTCTTCAGCTTCCAAACTCCATATTTTTCTGCTACTTCATGATCCTCATCTACCAATAAAAGAAATGGAAGATCATATTTATCAATGAATTTTTTATGTCGCTCAAGTGAGTCAGTGCTTACCCCAAGAATTACAGTATCAAGCCCTCCAAAGCTTTCGTGCGCATCCCTAAAATCACAAGCCTCTGTTGTACAACCTGGTGTCATATCTTTTGGATAGAAATATAGCAATACATTCTTCCCTTTAAAATCTGCTAATGAAACTGTTTCTCCGTTACTTGCTGTTGCTGTAAATTCAGGCGCCTTTTGTCCAACTTCAATTGTCATTTCGATTACCTCCTGTTTTTTCCTATTAAGAATAGGGTACCTAATTTATAGAAGATATACAAATAATCAGGACGTTATTTGTTTTATAGGTATTCGTGCTAAAATAGAATAGTTGATTTCAAAGCTAGGAGGAACGACATAAATGAATTTTTCAAAATCAGAAGAGTTATATAGTGAAGCATTGGAGCACATTGTTGGTGGTGTAAATAGTCCGTCACGTTCATATAAGGCAGTTGGCGGCGGCGCACCTGTGGCGATGGAACGTGCAAAGGGTGCGTACTTTTGGGATGTAGATGGGAATAAATACATAGATTACTTGGCTGCTTATGGACCCATTATTACAGGTCATGCCCATCCTCATATTACCGAAGCCATTACAAAAGCTGCTGAAACGGGTGTGCTATACGGAACACCAACTCCACATGAAGTAAAGTTTGCAAAAATGCTAAAGGAAGCTATTCCAGGGATGGATAAAGTTCGTTTTGTAAACTCAGGTACGGAAGCAGTTATGACAACAATCCGAGTGGCACGCGCGTATACAAACAGAACAAAGATCATTAAATTCGCAGGTTGCTATCACGGACATTCTGACCTTGTGCTTGTAGCTGCTGGTTCTGGCCCTTCCACATTAGGAACTCCAGATTCTGCTGGTGTCCCAAAGAGCATTGCACAAGAAGTAATCACGGTTCCTTTCAATGATATTGAACCATTTAAAGAAGCTCTTGCTAAATGGGGTTCGGAAATTGCCGGAGTACTTGTTGAGCCAATTGTAGGGAACTTTGGAATTGTCGAGCCTAAAGAAGGCTTTTTAGAACAAGTACTTGAGCTTTCTCATGAAGCAGGTGCACTCGTTATTTTTGATGAGGTCATTACAGCTTTCCGTTTTATGTATGGAGGCGCTCAGAATCTATTAGGCATTACACCAGATTTAACAGCGTTAGGAAAAATCATTGGTGGCGGACTTCCAATAGGCGCATATGGCGGTAAAAAAGAAATTATGCAACAGGTAGCCCCACTTGGGCCAGCATATCAAGCAGGAACGATGGCTGGTAATCCAGCATCCATGCTATCAGGAATCGCTTGTTTAGAAGTACTTCAGGAAGAAGGTTTGTATGAAAACTTAGATCGACTCGGTGCAATACTTGAAGAAGGAATTTTACAGCATGCATCTACCTACAATGTTCCAATTACAATTAACCGATTAAAAGGCGCATTGACGATTTTCTTTACGAATGAAAAGGTTGAAAACTATGAGCAGGCAGAAAGTACAGACGGCGAAATGTTTGGTCGTTTCTTTAAATTAATGCTTAGCCAAGGCATTAATCTTGCCCCTTCAAAATATGAAGCATGGTTCTTAACGATTGCTCATACCGAAGAAGATATAATTGAGACATTAAAAGCAGTTGAATATGCGTTCAAGAATTTATAAGGTGTTTATTGGAAACCTGCCGTGGGGCAGGTTTTTTTTGATTTCTAGCTTTATTTTATGCTATTGTCCATAAATTTTTATTATTAGCCGTATTTTTGATTTATTAGCCAAAAACCTAAAGCTAATAGCCGTATTTTAATTTTATCGGCCATATTTTAAATTTCCGCAATAGAAGAGAAAAAATTTTGTACATTCAACAAAAAACCAAATTACAACGGGCCTCGACTAGGACATGTTT
This sequence comes from Fredinandcohnia aciditolerans, assembly GCA_003640645.1. GTDB lineage: Bacteria > Bacillota > Bacilli > Bacillales > Bacillaceae_L > Ferdinandcohnia > Ferdinandcohnia aciditolerans. Next base: position 14,892 of record QGHH01000026.1, read on the forward strand.
CTCTTGCTATAAGCATAGAATCATTGTATGATACTGTATTGGTTTAGATTATGGAAAAAAAGCTAAATATAAGATGATGTTCAAAACTTCCGGTAAAAATGACGCATCGAATTTCTTCGCTGGCTTGCTTTTGCGTTCCTTGGAAAAGAAAACCACTTTTCCGGCGTGCGATGTGGAATCAAGGAAGTAATATTCCTTATGCTCACGTATTAAACACATACTTTCCGCTACTCAAAGCTACACCGCCTTGAACTTTCGACGCACAGGATGTGCTAGTGTCGGCGTCGCCACAGGACGTGGCGCTTTCGCAGACGAGGTCCTTTTTATCCTCCTTTTTGAACACATAGATAAGAAAACAGCTTTTTTATAGAAAGGATTCGTATAAATGAAATTTGGTGCCCGCATGTTAAAAACGGGAATAGCCATTACCCTTGCGTTAATGTTAGGAAAGCTTCTTGAATTACCTTCGCCTGTATTTGCTGGGATTGCTGCTGTTTTTGCGATTCAACCTTCGATATACCGATCTTATTTAACGGTTATTGAACAGGTTCAGGCCAATGTGATCGGTGCATTCTTTGCAGTTTTGTTTGGAATGTATTTTGGCAATAATGCATTTATCATTGGACTAACTGTTGTTCTTGTTATCGCGATTAACCTGAGGTTTAAGATGGAGAAAACGATCTCAGTAGCAATCGTAACCGTCATCGCCATTATGGAAAGTCCTAGTGAACAATTTATTGAGTTTGCAAGTCTTCGCTTTCTTGCAATCTTATTGGGAATTTTGTCCGCGTTTTTAGTCAATCTTGTTTTTCTCCCACCTAAATATGAGAAAAAACTATATGATGCCATTGTTGAGCAATGCGAGGAAATCTTTAAATGGGTGCGAGTTAGTACAAGGCATGCATCCGAATATAATACGTTAAAAGATGATATCGACAAAATTAAAGAAAACATCATACAAATTGATCAGCTATTTCTCCTATATAAAGAGGAACGGAATTATTTTAAAAAGGTAGAATACGAAAAGTCTAGAAAGCTTGTTTTGTTTCGACAAATGATTGTTTGTACAAACCGAGCATTAGACACACTTAAAAAGCTCCATAAGCATGAAAATGAACTACAAGATTTGCCGATTCCGTTTCAGCAATTTTTTGTAAAAGAAATCGATGATCTCCTTCATTTTCACGAGCAGATATTATTAAAATTTGTTGGTAAGGTAAAGGTTCAGGCCCCTGAAGAGCTAAAGCAGGATTTTGCATTTGATCGTAAAAAGGTAATTGATACCTTGTTTAATCAACAAAAGCCTGCGAATGAAGAAGATGAAGACGCATGGTATCACCTAATGACACTTGCATCGACCATCTTTGAATACTCTGAACAACTTGAAAGATTGGATACATTGGTAGATAGCTTTCAAAGTTTTCACAATGAAGTTATCGTTGAAGAAGCGAATAAAGCGTAAAAAACAGCTAACACAAGTTAGCTGTTTTTTATTGCTTCATCTTCGGGTCTAATGCGTCCCTCAGCCCATCCCCCATTAAATTAAATCCAAGCACCGTCAGCATGATTGCAATCCCTGGAAAAATCATTGTCCACGGAGCCTGCGTTAAGTAATTCTTTGAATCAGCAAGCATTTTACCCCATTCTGGATTTGGTGGCTGAGCTCCCATCCCTAAAAATCCGAGTGCTGCTGCTTCAATAATGGCAGTCGCAATCGCCAATGATGCCTGGACGATGATCGGCGCCATACTGTTCGGTAGAATATGATGAAATAAAATTCTCCGGTCCTTCATCCCAACAGCCCGTGCGGCGGTTATATATTCCTCTTCCTTTACACTTAACACCCTCGATCGAATCAACCTTCCAAAGTTCGGTACATTGATGATTGCAATAGCAATCAATGCATTTCGAAGTGAAGGCCCTAGGATTGCAACAATGGCTAAAGCGAGTAAGATACTTGGAAAAGCTAGCAATATATCAAACATTCGACTAATCAGGTTATCTAGCCAACGACCATAATATCCTGCTAGGATTCCAAGTAAACTTCCCACAATCGCAGAGCCCATAACAGCAAAGAAACCCACCCGTAATGAAATTCTTGCCCCATAAATGATTCTTGATAAGATGTCCCTTCCAAAGTCATCTGTTCCAAGCCAGTGGTCACTGGAAGGTGGTTGAAGTCGATTTGCTAGATTCTTCTCATCAATTCCTTGAGGCGCTATGAGTGGTGCAAAAATGGCAAGAATGATAAAAAAGAAAACAATACAAGTTCCCACAATTGCTAATTTATTTTTACGAAAGCTTCTCCACGCTTCTTTCCATGGAGAAATAACACCATCATTATTTTTAATCGACATATCCGTTTGTGCTAAATCTGTCATCCTAATCACCCCTTCCCTATTTTTAGCGATATTTAATTCGCGGATCGATAACCGCATATAAAAGATCTACGATTAAATTGATAAAAACAAAGAAGGTTGCGACCACTAAAATACCTGACTGAATCACCGGGTAATCACGATAATTGATAGCTTCATAAATATATCTTCCAATTCCAGGCCAACCAAATATCGTTTCTGTTAAAATAGCTCCCCCAAGCAATAAACCTGTTTGTAAACCGATAACCGTTAAAACCGGGATGACTGCATTTTTCAAGGAGTGCTTGTACACGACCCAAAACATCTTGACTCCCTTTGCACGTGCCGTTCTTACGAAGTCTGAACGCATCACCTCAAGCATGCTGGAGCGTGTAATACGTGCGATTATTGCCATTGGAATGGTTGCTAGCGCGACACTCGGCAAGATTAAATGCTTTAAGACCGTCACAAATTGATCAGTTCTCCCGTTAATCAGAGTATCTATTAAATAAAGACTGGTAATTGATTCAACAGGGTCACGTACATTTTCCCTGCCGGTGGTTGGTAATAAATCTAATTGAAGTGCAAATGCCCACTGCTCCATTAACCCTAGCCAAAAAATTGGCATCGATACACCGATTAAAGCAAGGACCATCGCCGTGTAATCAAACCAAGAATTTTGAAACCAAGCGCTTATAATACCAGCGTTAACTCCTATTACAATTGCAATAATCATCGCAACAAGGGTTAACTCAATTGTTGCTGCTAGATAGGGCCAAATTTCATCACTTATAGCCGTCTTCGTCCGAATAGATTCCCCTAAATCACCGGTCAAGAGGCCCTTGATGTACTCGAAATATTGAATGTACAAAGGTTGATCCAGACCAAGTTTTGATGTTAGCGCGGCAATGGCCTCCTCGGTAGCTCGCTGGCCAAGGATGATCTGTGCCGGATTTCCTGGGATTAGATGAATAATTGAAAAGACAACGAGCGTCATGCCGATTAACACTGGAATGACCATTCCAATTCGTCGTAACGTATATGCGAACAAGGTTATCACCTCTTTTGTAGGAAAAGTAGACGTCAAAGAGGAGAATAAATCTCCCCTTTGATATGTCTCAAACATTCATCTTTTACTCAAATTCAACCTTTGTTAAGATATCCGAACCAGTTGGATGTGGAAGCAATCCTTTTAGGTTTTTCTTTCCTGCCAGTAGTGGTGTTGAGTGAACCAATGGTGCCCATGGAGAATCTTCATGGATAATTTCTTGGGCCTTTTTATACAATTCATTTCGTTGCTCTTGATCTGGAATGGTTTGGGCTTCAATTAAAATATCATGAAGCTCATCATTACTGTAAAACGAATAGTTGTTGCTGCCGATGCTATCTTTATCTAATAACGTATAGATAAAGTTATCCGGGTCTCCATTGTCCCCAGTCCAACCTAACATGTAGGCATCAAATTCTCCTTTACTTGCTTGTTCCAAATACGTTCCCCAATCAACTGATTTAATTTCGGCCTTAACACCGATTTCAGCAAAACTTGATTGGATGACCTCTGCAACCTTCATTCCATCAGGCATATATGGACGTGGAACAGGCATTGCCCAAAGCTCCATTTCAAACCCATCCGGATATCCTGCCTCAGCTAGTAATTCCTTCGCTTTTTCGAGATCATATGGGTATGGTTCAATATCATCGTTATATCCTTCTAATGCTGGTGGAAGTGGATTTTTAGCAGGCTCAGCAAGTCCGCCATAGAATGCTTCAATAATTCCCTCTTTATCAATCGCATGATTTAATGCCTGACGTACAAGTTTATTATCAAATGGTGGTCTAGTAACTGTAAAACCTAAGTAACCAACATTCATGGAAGGTCGCTCAAATGTTTGTAAATCAGGGTTTCCTTCAATTTGGGTTAAATCTGAAGGGTTTACGCCATCCATCAAATCAATTTCACCTGCAAGTAATGCATTAAGGCGAGCTGAATTTTCTGGGATTGATCTGAAAATAATTTTCTCTAATTTCGGATAGCCTTCCATCCAATAATCGGTGTTCTTTTCTAATGTAATTCTGTCATTTTCTTTCCATTCAACAAATTTAAAAGGACCTGTACCTACTGGATTTTTCATAAAATCGCCACCGAATTTCTCGAGTGCAGCAGGGCTAGCAATACCGAATGGGGACATCGCAAGGTTCTTCAAGAAAGGAGCTTGTGGACGATTTAAGATAAATTTAACCGTAAAATCGTCTTCAGCAATTACTTCTTTTATCACATGACCTTCATCCCCTTTAAATCCTCCAAACATCGTGTAATAAGGGAATTGGTCAGCATCTCCATTCATCCAACGCTCAAAGTTCTTAACCACGGCATCTGCATTAAAATCCGTACCGTCATGGAATTTAACTCCTTCACGAAGCTTCAGTGTATATTCAAGCCCGTCTTCAGAAGGTGTCCATTCAGTTGCCAGACCTGGTTGTAAAGTTGTGTCTTGCTCACCATAGTTTATTAAGGTTTCAAAGATATTCACCGTTACCTTAAAGGTTTCCCCCTCCGTAGTTGAAATTGGATCTAGAGAAACAGAATCCCCACCACGACCAAATACAAGCTCTTTTTGCACTTCTCCTGTTGGAGTCTCTTCTTTTGGCTTATCTCCCTCATTTTGATTTTCGCTTCCTTCTTCACTTCCTCCACTACAGCCTACTAAAGCTGTCGATATAAGGAGCAGGAATAAAATTGAGACTAGTATACCTTTCCTCTTAAACAATGAAATTCCCCCTTGTAGCTTTTTTTATTATCATGAATGCTGCGAGTCATTCGTAGAGATGACAAGCAACAAAATGACCTTCTTCCACTTCCTTAAACTCTGGGCGTGTCGTCTTGCAAATATCCATGCAACTGTTGCATCTTGTGTGAAATGTACAACCTGCAGGTGGGTTTGATGGGCTTGGAATCTCCCCTGTGATTCCAACCGATTCATTTTTATAATCTGGGTCTGGAATTGGCACTGCTTCTAGCAAGCTTTTTGTATACGGATGTAAAGGCTTATTGTAAAGCTTCTCACTATCAGTCAATTCTATGATTCTTCCTAAATACATCACGCCCACTCTATCACTTATATGCCGCACTACCCCTAAATCATGTGCAATAAAAATGTAAGTGAGGTCATATTTCTTTTGCAAATCTTCCATAAGGTTTAATACCTGTGATTGAATCGACACATCGAGAGCGGAAACAGGCTCGTCTGCAATAATAAGGGAAGGATTAGTCATTAATGCCTTTGCAATACCAATACGCTGTCGCTGCCCTCCACTAAACTGGTGCGGATATCGTTTTGCATGATAACTACTTAATCCTACGACCTCTAGCATTTCTTGAACTCTACGCTTTCGTTCCGTTTTATCACCAATTCCGTGAACAATAAGAGGCTCCTCTAGTATTTTTTCGACAGTATGCCTTGGATTTAGGGAAGCGTATGGATCTTGAAAAATAATTTGCATATCACGTCTGAGTTTCCTCATCTCTGATAATGATAGATTTGTAACATCTTGATCATTAAATAGAACCTGACCTTCGGTTGGGTCTAAAAGTCGTAAGATAAGCCTTCCTGTTGTAGACTTTCCACACCCACTTTCTCCAACTATCCCTAGTGTTTCACCCTTATTCACAAAAAAGGAAAGTCCATCAACGGCCTTTACATCTCCAACTTTTTTTCCAAACACACCACCGTTAACCGGAAAATACTTTTTTAAATTATGGACTTGTAGTAAAGGCTGTGTCATGATTGCTCTCCTCCTCTCGAGTTTGCAAAAAACAGCGAACACGATGACCTCTATCATCAACCCTATAAAGCTCTGGATTTTCAGATGAGCATCTTTCAAATGCAAATTCACATCGCTCAGCAAAACGACACCCATGCCTGATTGAACCCGGCTTCGGTACATTTCCAGGAATTGAATAAAGGCGTTCATTCTTATTGCGAATATCAGGAACTGATTTTAATAATCCTTTCGTATATGGATGCTTCGGATTTTTAAAAATGGATGAGACTTCGCCTTCTTCCACAATCTTTCCGGCATACATGACAACCACTCGTTCACATATTTGCGCAACAACGCCTAAATCATGTGTTATGAGCATAATGGCAGTATTCATCTCAACGTTCAATTCCTTCATTAGCTTCAAAATCTGTGATTGAATCGTAACGTCTAAGGCAGTTGTTGGCTCATCGGCGATTAATAGTTTTGGGTTGCATGCCATCGCCATTGCAATCATTACTCTTTGACGCATACCTCCAGATAATTGGTGGGGATATTCCTCCATTAATTCCTCTGCACGCGGAAGGCCGACACGTTTCATAATTTCAATTGCCTTTAAACGGGATTTCTTTTTATCCCATTTCCTATGTATCTTTATCCCCTCTATCATTTGGTTACCGATTGTAAATAAAGGATTGAGAGAAGTCATGGGTTCCTGAAAAATCATCGCGATTTCATTTCCCCTAATTTGACGCATCTTTTTCTCAGAGTAATGGATGATATTTTCACCATTAAAAATAATTTCACCACCGACAACTTTGCCAGGAGGATTGGGAACTAGTCCCATTATCGATAAGGATGTGACACTTTTCCCGCAACCTGATTCTCCAACTACCCCGAGAATCTCCCCTTCTTTTATATGAAAGTCTATGTTGTCAACCGCTGGTATTTCTCCTTCATCAGTAAAAAATGAGGTGCGTAAACCTTTTACCTCAATTATTTTTTCCCCCATCTATCACACCTGCCTTTACAAGAAGTTTTATTAAAAAGGTGGACGAATTATTACAACAATGTAAAAAAAAGGCCACGAGAAACGAAGGAATTTTCTCCTATAATTCGACAGGATTTCCCTGGAAATAACAACAGGATTTCATTCAAAGTAGATACCTGTCGAAACTGAAGATAAAAAAAGACACGGAAGTTTATCCACGGGTTCCGTTTTGAAATAATAACCGACCAATTATCAAATCAATAGGCATACGTATTTCTAAAGTGTAGTAACAGTTAAAATCATAGTCAAAAAAGCTGAGTCTACGGACAAATGAAGGTGAAGTAGATTCGGACATCAGTAGGCAAAATCCACACGAGTTTGTCCGAAGTTTAGATATCTTCAGACAAGGGAAGCCGAAATCAGCGCGAGGGTGTCCGATGTTTGGGGATCTTCAGACAAAGTAATGCGAAACCAGTGAGAGTGTGTCCGAAGTTTGGGGATCTTCAGACAAAGTAATGCGAAACCAGTGAGAGTGTGTCCGAAGTTTGGGGATCTTCAGACAAGGGAACGCGAAATCAGCACGAGTGTGCCCGGAGTTTGGGGATCTTCAGACAAGGGAACGCGAAATCAGCGCGAGTGTGTCCGATGTTTAGATATCTTCAGACAAGAGAACGCGAAACCAGTGAGAGTTTGTCCGAAGTTTAGATATCTTCAGACAAGGGAACGCGAAATCAGCGCGAGTGTGTCCGAAGTTTAGATATCTTCAGACAAGGGAAGCCGAAATCAGCGCGAGGGTGTCCGAAGTTTGGGGATCTTCAGACAAGGGAACGCGAAATCAGCGCGAGTGTGTCCGAAGTTTGAGGATCTTCAGACAAAGTAATGCGAAACCAGTGAGAGTGTGTCCGAAGTTTAGATATCTTCAGACAAGGGAACGCGAAATCAGCGCGAGTGTGTCCGAAGTTTAGATATCTTCAGACAAGAGAACGTGAAACCAGTGAGAGTGTGTCCGAAGTTTAGATATCTTCAGACAAGGGAATGCGAAATCAGCGCGAGTGTGTCCGAAGTTTAGATATCTTCGGACAAGGGAACGCGAAACCAGTGAGAGTGTGTCCGAAGGTCAAGTAGCTTCGGACATAGGTCGGCAAAATCCACGCGAGTATGTCCAATGTTTGGCCATCTTCAGACAAAGGAAGGCAGAATCAGTGCGGGGGTGTCCGAAGGTGAAGTAACTTCGGACAAGGATTAGCAAATTCCACGCGAGTATGTCCAATGTTTGGCGATCTTCAGACAAAGGAAGGCAGAATCAGTGCAGGGGTGTCCGAAGGTGAAGTAGATTGGCAAAATCTGCTCGCGTGTGTCAGAAACCAAGTAATTCCTTTAATATTAGGCGTTAATTTATCAAAAAAATTAAAGCGTGAATTCATAGGTGAATTCACGCTAAAAAATATATTGTGTTTTATGTTCTGATCCCTGAATTGGAATCTGTTAATGTATTCCCTGTCTTCCTTAATCATCAAGTTGTTGTACTTGGAATAGGTTGAAATAATGTCCTTTTTGGCTCATTAATTCGGCATGCGTTCCGACTTCTACGATTTCACCATGCTCTATTAAGACAATTTTATCGGCATGTGTAATCGTTGATAACCGATGTGCAACGATAAACGTAGTACGATTTTTTGCTAATTCTTCTAATGATTCCTGAATGAGGTGTTCACTTTCCAGATCCAATGCTGAAGTTGCTTCATCCCAGATTAATAATGGCGGATTTTTTAAGAATACGCGAGCAATTGCAATTCGTTGTTTTTGTCCACCAGACAGCTTTACGCCTCGTTCCCCTACTTTTGTATCATACCCTTGAGGGAGATTTTCGATAAATTCATGGGCATTAGCAGCTTTAGCTGCTTCAATAACTTCTTCGTCAGTTGCACCTGGTTTACCCAGCAGAATATTATGCTTGACGGATTCACTAAATAAAAAAGTGTCCTGATGGACCATACCAATTTTATCACGAAGACTTCTTACCTTAAAAGAACGAATATCCGTCCCATCTAATAAGATTCTTCCTCCAGTTACATCGTAGAATCTTGGTATTAAGCTGACCAGTGTCGACTTTCCTCCACCACTCATTCCGACCAGAGCAACTGTTTCTCCACTTTGAATGTTAAGATTAATATCCTTTAGAACGACTTGATCGTCGTCATCATCACCATATGAAAATGTTACATTTTCAAAACTCATGTTTCCAGCTACATTTTTACATTCAATCGCATTCGGCAGGTCGACGATATCATACTTTTCATCTATAAATTCAAATACACGATCCATCGAAGCAAGGGCTTGTGTTAATGTTGTTGATGAGTTTACAAGTCGTCTTAACGGGTTATAGAGTCGATCAATATAAGCGACAAACGCAACCAAAGTTCCGACTGTTAAATCACCTTGAATCACTTGAAAGCCTGCATACCCGATGACAAGCAATGGAGCGATATCTGTTATCGTATTAACGACAGCAAAGGTTTTTGCATTCCAGCTTGTATGGTCTAATGCCTTTTGTAGAAAATTGCTGTTTTGTTTATCAAAGAGCCTTTGTTCATGATCTTCAATTGCAAAACTTCGGATAACAGGAATCCCTTGCACACGTTCATGAAGATACCCTTGTACCTCTGCCAATGCCTGTGATCTTGATCTTGTAAGATGGCGAAGTCTGCCATAAAAATACTTAATCGAAAATCCATAGAGTGGAAACAAAATAATAGAAACGATCGTTAATGGAATGTCGAGCGTTAACATAATCCCAATTGCAATAAAAATTGTAAACAGATCAAGCCATAAGTTCATTAATCCTGTAATGACAAATGTTTTCGTTTGCTCCACATCATGAATAACCCTGGATATTACTTCACCCGCTCGTGTATTGGCATAATACCTTAGACTTAGCTTTTGTATATGATCAAAAAGCTGGTCACGGATATCATAGAGGATTTTACTACCGACCCACTGTGCATAATATTGACGATAATATTCTACAGGTGGTCGCAGTACAAGAAAAATAAATAACATGATTCCCATCGCTAGGAAAAGCTTCGATAGTTTATCATCTTGGGTAAGATCTGCAGCGATGACATCATCCAATACATATTTCAGTAATAGTGGAGTGAGCATTGGAATCGAGAATTTTATGATACCAATGATAATTGTGATAAAGATTTGAAACCGGTACGGCTTCACAAATTTCATATAACGTCTAGTACTCCCCAATCCCCTGACCTTCCTTCTAGTTGTTGTACAATCAATTACCCGAAAAACAATCGGGTTAAAATTTGAAAACCTGTTGTTATTTTCAACAGGTTTTAGAGGTTATTCAATTGCGCCTTTACATATTTGCGCGCAGATTTTTAGGCCCACACGATGTCGGTCACAAAGATGTTGCCACAGGAAGTGGCGGTTTTAGTCTTTGATTTATTGCTCGAAAAAAATTCATAAAAATCTGTGGCATCAGCCGGAGGCTTAACATTATTCAATAGAAGTTGGGACTTCTACTGAATAATGTTAACTTCGATAGGTTAGATAGCGCTCGTACCAGATATCAATAAAATCCGGTGCAAATGGACCTTTACGCCCACGAATCCATTGGATAAGCTTGTCCACATTATTTTTTAATATCTTATCGATGACATCAGGATAATTCATTTCACGACGATGCTTTTCATACTCATCCTCGTCTAATAAAATAAATGTCATATCTGGAAATACCTTTATATCCAAGTCATAATCGATATATTTCAATGCTTCATCATCGGAAATAAACGGTGAACTGATATTACAATAATAATAAACCCCATCCTCGCGTATCATTCCGATAATATTAAACCAATGGCGCGCATGAAAATAACATATAGCCGGTTCACGTGTAATCCAAGTCCGACCGTCGGACTCTGTTACAGTTGTGCGGTCATTTCCACCTATAACTATGCTTTGTGTACCTTTAAGCACTCTTGTTTCTTCCCAAACACGGTGAATATGGCCATTATGTTTATAACTATGGATTTGTATTTTATCTCCTTCCATGGGAATACCCATTCTCTCTCCCTACTTTCACTTTGGGCAGCTTTGTCTTATACATTTCTAGATCTTCCAAAATTTGATATAGATTTTGTATTTTATTCGATAGGTTTAATGCCGAACTCCCATATCGAACGTATAAAAACAAAGAAAAACCTTTTTCTATTATTATAACGGTTAGTCCCGTTTTTTAAAACAAAAGAGCCATCGTTATTTTTCGATGACTCTTTTACGCAACATATTTAGACAGTTTGATGGATTTTGCCTTGATAGGATCGAATAACTTCTTCAGTTTGTTGCTGGAATAAGTCATGGATCTGCGTTAGCTCATCTTGCATACGTTTTATCTCTTCTTGGATTGGCTGGAGTTCCGTTTCTTTTTGAAGTTCTAAAACTTGCTTTTCTAGTTCTTGGCATCTTTCAATTTCAGATTGAATGAAAAGTAGCTTATCCATTGTTTTTAACTGTTCACCAACAAGGGCATTAAAATCGCTCATCATGTGATCCTCCTAATTGTCTATGAACTATTATTATTGTTATAACCTATTATTTCTGGAAATAGACTCAATTTCCTTTGTCTATGTATGTAGTTATATAGGAGGTTTTGTCAAACAATCAAGGAAGGTCGTTGGCTAGCGGTTCATTGTTTGATTTTTAGGATATTATCGATTTTATGAAAGACTTTACGATGGGGCCTTCTCTCCGTTCCGGACTTCATCCATCTTATGAAAGACTTTACGTTGGTGACTCCCCTCATTCGGGACTTCATCCCCTTTATGAAGGACCTTACACTGATGACCTCCCTCCGTTCCGGACTTCATCCCCTTTATGAAGGACCTTACACTGATGACTTCCCTCCGGTCGGGACTTCATCCTCTTTATGAAGGACCTTACACTAATGACTTCCCTCCGATGGGGACTTCATCCTCCTTAAAAGACTTTACGATGGCGACTTCCCCCCGTTCGGGACTTCATCAGCCTCCTTCATCCAACTCAAAAAAGAAAAAGGAAAACACTTCCCGACGAATACGGGAAGTGTTTTGGGTAAAGCAGTAAGTATTTTGATTATATTAGCCTTGGCCTTTGTTAGACTGAGACTGTTGGTTTTGACGTCTTACTTCTTGAGCGTTTGTTTCGCTAGCAAACTCAGTACCGAATTGACCACCAGCACCTTGAGATTGAGCGTTTTGTTGTCTAACTTGTTGTACGTTAGTTCCAGCTGAAGTTTTGTTTGGTTGTTTAGCCATTGTAATCACCTCCACGACAATTAATTTGTCCTAGAAAGGAATTTAATATCCATAAAAAATATTATTTAAAAATAGGATATTTTTACATACTTTGGATAATCTTATTAATTGAACATAGTGAAACTAATATGATGTTCAAAAAGGAGGGTAATTGAAGATGTATGCTGGTCGAGACATGACTCATTTATCAATGATCCCAAAAAATGAATGGAAGGAAAGCGAGCTTGCTTTTTTCCACCATTCCTTTCAACAAATTGTCCCTTATTTAAATGCTGAGGGCCAATCCCTGCACCGTGAAATTGTCCAGGAAATTGAAGCTAGGGGCGGTTTCCATCATAACAATGAATATACAAGTGATATTAAATTGTCGTATGATTGATTTTAGGTAGAGATAAAGTGGGTCAAGGGACCTGTCCCCTTGACCCATTTATTTGGTGAGATAGCTTTTTAATATTTTTTGATGGGAAACTGGGAAGGTGTATTGTTCCATTTCCTTTAGGCTAACCAGCTTCAAGTTGTCAGTTTCTTTTATAATTCCCTTTATTTCCCCTTCAAACACAGTTATGTTCCAAATCAAATGAGAAAACACATGCTGAATCGTCGTGAATGCTTGGCCAATTTTTGCATTTACTTGATACTCGTTAGTCAAGAAATCTCCGAGCTGTTCTTTTGGTGACTGGACATCTAGAATGGTTTCATTGTTTGGAAATTCCCACAGATTTGCTAAAAGTCCTTTTTCAGGTCGTTTATGGATTAAAAATTTGCCTTCCTCATTTTGAAGGACAACTGCCGCCATAGATACAGCCGTTGGTGCCTTTTTCTTACTCTTTACTGGTAGTTCTTTTTGAACACCCTCTGCAAAAGCTCTACAATGTTCTTGAACGGGACATAATAGGCATGCCGGATTTCCTGGAACGCAAATGAGTGCACCTAATTCCATTAAAGCTTGATTAAAAGCAGATGGATTATCTTTTGAGATAATTTCTCTAACTATATCCTCAAACAATTGGCGCGTTTTGGGCTTAGCGATGTCATCCCATACTGATAAAATCCTTGAAAGAACTCGCATCACATTTCCATCCACGGCAGGCTCAGGTATTCCATAAGCAATACTAAGAATTGCCCCTGTTGTATATGGGCCTACACCTTTTAGGCTCGAAATTTCCTCAACCGTATTCGGAACCTTGCCATCATATTCTTGCGCCACTTCCTTAACAGCTGCATGGAGGTTTCGAACACGTGAATAATACCCTAAGCCTTCCCATGCTTTAAGTACTTTCTCTTCATCTGCTTCAGCAAGATCTTCGATTGTCGGAAACTTAGAAACGAAATTCTCAAAATACGGAATCACTGTATCGACTCTTGTTTGTTGGAGCATAATTTCCGAAACCCATACTTTATAAGGATCTTGATCCTGCCTCCAAGGAAGGGCTCTTTGTTCTTTTTCAAACCAATCCATTAATTCATTTTGAAATTCATTTATCGAAAAATTTTCTAATAGTTTCATTTGTCCATACCATTCCCTCTCCCAAGGTGATAAAATTAAAATAATTTACCTACATGAAGAAGAAGCTTGTCCTTCTTCATGAAATCCTATCTTAATACCCCAAAAAATTAGTGTTCCATTCAATTTTTATCAAACATCTTTTTAAATTGAGATTGTTGGTTACATTAAACTTAGGAACAACTAAAAGCACAAGCGCCTTGTTCAGCCCCGACAAGCACAAGACGATTCGGCTAGAAGGTTGCTTTTTAACCTTCTTGACGAATCGAATTGTGACCTCGAGGGGCTAGGCGCTGAAGCTAGACAAGTTCGAAAAAGGAGGTCCCATTTTGGATACAGGAACACATATCGTTATGGGTTTTGCTTTAGGTGGCATTGCCACACTTGACCCACATGTTACGGTTAACCCCGCTACTACTCATGCAGTGATCCTAGGAACGTTAATTGGTTCGCAAGCACCAGACCTTGATACGATACTTAAATTACGAAATAATGCTCATTATATAAAAAATCACAGAGGAATTACACATTCCATACCAGCGGTTTTACTTTGGCCGATATTGATTACTGGAGCCCTTTTATTCTTTTACCCAGAAGCGAATCTATTATCTTTATGGATGTGGACCTTTATTGGTGTCATTCTTCATGTATTTGTCGACATTTTTAATGCATATGGAACGCAAGCGTTACGGCCTTTTTCACATAAGTGGGTAGCATTAGGTGTTATTAACACATTTGACCCCTTTATCTTCCTCATGCATTTAGTAGGTATTATCGTGTGGAAGTTTGGGCTGCACCCGGGAGTAACATTCTTTTCCGTATATGCAATCCTTCTGGTTTATTATATCATTCGATTTCGAATGAGAAATAAGGTTGAAGCAGCCGTTCGTGCCAAAATCGATGAAAAAATCACAGAGGTTATTATTTCTCCAACCTATCGTTTCAATCAATGGCATATTGCCGTCATAACAGAGAAATACTTTTATGTTGCTCGCTCTGTAAACAAAGAACTTATTTTACATGATCAATTTGTTAAACGCCCAATTCCTGATACACCTGTTATAAATGCTGCGAGAAAGGACAAGAACCTTGCTGCATTCCTCCACTTCTCACCCGTTTATCGATGGGAAATTGATGAGTATGATGATTATTATGAAGTTCGCTTTATTGACTTAAGATACCGAAGCAAGGGACATTATCCTTTTGTTGCGGTTGTACAGCTGGATCTTGATTTAAATATTATTACATCCTATACTGGCTGGATTTTCAGCGAAGAAAAACTCCGTAAAAAACTAGAGCTCATTCCGAGTTAAACCATTTCCCCCATAACAATGTTGTTATGGGGCTTACTACTTCCATACTTGATTAGGATTACCATTAATTCACGTTCTCCATTTTACATCATAAGAGGCCAAGAACTCCATACTAGTAATACGTGTTTAAAGGAGAGAACTCCCTTTTTGCACGATATCCAATTTTGCTTCTATAGGAGGTATTCGCATGCGGAACAAAAAACGAGGATTCCCAAACCAGAATCGTAATAAGTTTCAGGGTGAGCCTAGAGCAAAGGCAGAATACGCTTCAACAAGAGCAGATGGTTCCATTAACACACATCCACAAGAACGAATGAAGGCTTCAAGTGAGCGACACGATTTTTAACTTAGGGATCAGACCAATGACTAAGAACGCCACATCATGTTGGCCTAAATCGATTCAAGTATAACTTGGAGGTGCGTATAATGGGTAAAAAAGGCTATAAACGAAATGAATACAACAATCCTTTCCAACAAGCATGGGCAAATCCAAAACATGCATGGGCACAGGTTAATGGTGAAACAAGACGGACACAAAATCTCATTATATTGGAGCATCAAACAAGAAAACAATCATAAAATAAAAACCAGAGAGATCGTTTCTCTCTGGTTTTTATTATTCTTTAATAAGCAATGAAATCGGTAATGCTTCTTCCTTACCTTCTTGGCTCATTCGATGTCCCCAAGCAAACACACCATTGATGTAGTCGATTTTAAAATAACTGCCAGGGTCACCATCAATTTCATATGTTTCACCAGGTTTATAATCCTCTGGATTAAGGAGATATGCTTTAGCCATAGAAGCTTTTCGTTCGAGTACAGCAAGTTCATTTACAATGCCAAGCTGTTCTGCTTTTCGAGCTTGTTCCTTTAAGCCAGCAATTTCTTGTCTTAATTCAAATTCTGTCATTTGGCTATATCTTTTTTCTTGCATGTTAGTTCGCTCCATCCTTTATGTGGGTGATGAATTTTTCAATCATATCTAAGTCAAAGCCTTTGCGAAAAAGGGCTTGTTTCATTTTTTGTTCGTATTCCCATCCATCTAATTTATCATATTTTCGATGAGCCTTCATTCCATGATGCTCGAGGGCTCCCCACTCTTCATCCGTGTCCTTCTCAATCGACGCTTCTTCCATGGCGATTTGAATGACGTCCCACGAATAACCTTTTCTTTGAAGGGTTTGCTCGATTTTTTGTTTTGTTTGACGCTCTGAAGCTTTATTGTTTTTTGGGATCGTTTTTGAAATTAACTTTATGGCTTTTTCGACTTGCTCGTCCATCGTAAAAAGGGCAAGACTTTTCAATAAAATGTCCTGTTCAATTCCTTTTTCAAATAGTTCTTGTTTAATTAGCTCAGGGCCCTTTGTGGTTGTATTAATTTGTGTTTGAACATACGCTCTCGCAAATTCCTCATCATTAATGTATTTATATTCAGCAAGTTTATGAATCACGTCTGGAATAATTGGTTCATCGACTTCTTTTTTCTTAAGGTAATCAATGACTTCCTTCGTCGAACGCATTCTATAGGATAAAAAATTCAATGCCAAATTAAAGGCTTTTTTCACTTCATCCTCAAACTGTATTTCCGAAATGTCTAACTCATCAAGCTCCATTCCTTTTTTTAGCTGAAAAGAAATAAGGATATCCTGATCAACACTAAATGCATATTCTTCGCCCTTGCCGTGATCAAGAAAAATATTAAATCGCTCTGTGTTTTTCTTTTGAGTTGTGATTTTCGCTATAATGGCCATATCAATTACACCTCCCCTTTATAGTAGCACAGAAATTTAGAGGATAAATGGAAAACTTATTGAATTATGTAGGAAAAGGCATGGAAAGGAAGAAAAATAATGAAGATTGCGATTGCTGGTGGAACTGGCTATGTCGGAAAAAAGCTTACCAATTTTCTTTTGGATCAAAATCATGAAGTATATATTTTAACGAGAAATACTACCTATACAAGTCACCACCCTAACCTTCATTATGTTGAATGGCTAACAGCAACAAGTTCCCCAGAAAACCAACTACAAGGACTAGATGCTATGATTAATCTCGCTGGTGAATCGTTGAATAGTGGTAGATGGACAGAGATTCGTAAAAAAAGAATAACAGAAAGTCGGATAACGGCAACAAAGGAAGTTCTTCGTATACTCTCTTCCTTGCCTAAAAAGCCGGAAGTCTTGTTGAATGCAAGTGCAATTGGAATTTATGGGACTTCAGAGACCGACACTTTTACAGAAGATTCTACGCAAGATGGCAGTGATTTTCTAGCAAAGACTGTTATTGCTTGGGAAGACGAAGCAAAGAAAGCAACTGACCTAGGTGTCCGAACTTGTTTCTTACGGTTTGGCGTTGTTCTTGGTGAGGATGGCGGTGCACTTACGCGTATGGTGTTACCATATCATTTTTTCATTGGAGGCACGATCGGTTCTGGAAAACAGTGGTTATCATGGATTCATATTGATGATGTTGTAAAAGGAATTGATTTTCTTTTACACAATACATCCGTCCACGGATCAGTTAATTTCACTGCACCACAACCCATGCAAATGAAACACTTTGGTCAAACCGTCGGAGCTGTTATACATCGACCACATTGGCTTCCAGTACCCGGGTTTGTCTTAGAGGTTTTACTCGGTGAGATGAGCATCTTGGTATTAAAGGGACAAAAAGTGTTACCAAAAAAACTTGAAGAGCATGGGTTCTCTTTTACTTTTAAAACAGTAGAACAGGCATTGAGTCACATTTTAAAAGGTTGATTCGACATGATTCAGCAAGGTCTTTACAAAACCGTCGAAATTACCAAAAATTTGATACAAAATTTTCACAAAAAACCTATTTATTTTTACAAAAGTTTCGAGTATGATACCTAGAGTGAAGTAAAAAAAGTATTACACAACAATAAAATACAAACTTAAAATTGGCTAATTCAAGTTGGCTAACTTTAGGGAAGGCAAATGGTGCGCCACCAGTTTCACTGGTTCTAGTGGGTTCGATTCCCACCCCGAAATTTTTTATCAATACAAAAAATTTCGAGGGTGGATCCTGCCACAGGTCTGGTCTGTCCTCATCTGGAGGGGAAACTGATGCTAAAAAAACGTGAACTTCAGGATTGTCAAGCGCTTTATGACTTACTGGTGCACCCAGATGTCTTCCCATTTGTGCGTCAAAAGGCTTATTCCTATGAAGAGTTTTTATTTGTAACAAAGCAAACGATTGAGGCAGAAGAGCGTGGTGAATTGATTTCACGTACCATTTTAGACGAGTGGGGCTCTCCAATCGGAACGATTAATTTATACGACATTGAAGACAATGCTGGTTTCCTTGGTACTTGGCTTGGCAAACCATTCCATGGAAAAGGCTACAATCAAGCAGCAAAGGATGCATTTTTTGCAGAACTCTTTTTTGAGCTTGGGATTGAAACAATCTTTATGAGAGTTAAGAAAGTAAACCTTCGCTCAACAAAAGCTGTTCAAAAGCTACCATTTGTGTCATTCGCCAATGAAACGCGAAAGTCATTACTTGACCAGATCAATGCTGATGGTGATATTTTTAATCTTTTTGAAGTTTCCAAAGATTTATATACATTGCATACCTTACGTGTAGGACACAGTACTGAAGAAGAACATTTAAGAGAAGCTTAAACCCGTTATTTTCAACGGGTTTTTTGTTTGGATTTTTTTGGAATGGATAAACTAATACTATATTACTTAGAAAGCGAGGAATCTTTGATGGCAAAAGAAAAAAAGCGTGACAATAAGTCAAAAAGCACTTTAAGCAGCATGCAAGAGGTTTCATATTCTAGGGATTTTAAAATGGCTGACCAAGCCGGTGGGTATACTAAAAAGCAGGCTAGACATTAACATAATCAAATATGCCTTGGCGTAATTGCGCCCAGATTTTTTTCGAGCTTGCTCGAAAGTCTTCCATCGAAAAATTTGTAGTATCCGCCGGAGGCGAACATTATTCAGGCAGGCTAATTTTATCTAGTTCTTTTAGCCTTCATATATACAGACATTGTTTTTATACTGAAACCTTAAGTTGAATAATGTTCAGTATCTTCCACTTATGAAGTAAGTTTTCAAGGTCATCCTATAATTGAGCAGGTTGCGTTGGTAACCTCTCCACTATTATCTAGGATGGTGTTGAGAATGGGCAGATCAAGAGGACAAAAATCACGAGATAAAAACAAAGGGAACTTACCACAAGTCCCACAAAACATGAAATCAGATGGTCGTGATGTCGAGTTCTCACGTGAACTTGCTGACCAAGACGATTTAGAAGCACTAGCACGCTCAAATGCAGCAGATGCGAGAGCCAAGAAACGAAAAAAGAAATAGGTAATGTGTCCATAACCGAAGGAAAACGTCCTTCGGTTTTTTTATGCTGAATACAGTCGCCCTTTTCCCTCTTATACATATTTTTAGCACGGTACAAACTTGTAGCGCATAATATAAATCGATTGCCAATACTCACAATTCATGGAGGTGAATGAAATGGAGTATTCAATTACAAGAGATTATATTCGTTTGGGAAATTCACGATCCGGGCAAAAGATTTCAAAGGTGCGATTTATCGTAAGTCATGATACAGGGAATCCTGGGTCTACTGCTTATGGAAATCGAAATTATTTTGACCGTTCACAGCCAAGTGCTTCTGCCCACACTTTCATTGATGATAAATACGTTTTAGAAATAATCCCCCTCAACGAAAAAGCATGGCATGTTCGTTACAATATTACAGCTGACAATCAGCGTTTTGGTGATAATGCAAATGATGCTGCAATTGGTGTAGAGCTTTGTCATGGAGGGAAAATTAATTTCCAAGAGGCATATAATCGATATGTGTGGTACCATGCTTATTTGTGTGACAAATTTAATTTAGATCCGAAAAAACATATTGTGGCACATAGCACATTAGACCCTTCAAGAAGATCAGATCCACAAAATGCATTGCGCCCACATGGCGTTTCTTGGGAAGAATTTATTCATGATGTACAAGAGTCATTTAATCGTGATTTTAAGGGTGTACCTACTAGCAATCCGAAGCCTGTCGTTGCAGGAGTATCAACGCGGCTGCCAATTCGAAGGGGAAATACAGGTCCATTCGTAAAGGAAATCCAAGAGGACTTAATTAAAGCTGGTTATTCAATGTCTCCATATGGTGCTGATGGAAGCTTCGGCCCTGCAACCGAAAATGCAGTCATGCGCTTCCAAAAACGATATGGGCTAGGTGTGGATGGGCTAGTTGGGCCAGCCACATTAAGAAAGCTTGAAGAAGTCATTAAACAGAACAATTCTACAGACGACGAGTTTCCACTTCCTAATGGAGTTTGGAAACGTGGTGACAAAGGTGAAGAAGTTCGTATGATCCAACGTGCTTTAAAGCATATTAACTTTGATCCTAAAATGATTGATGGCAGTTATGGTCCATTAACGGAAGATGCAGTTAGAAGATTTCAATCGATGTATGCTGCTTTAAAAGACGATGGGATTTATGGTCCAAATACTAAGAAATATATTCAGATGGAATTAAATGATATGTAACCCACTGGCTTCAGTGGGTTCTTATTTGTTGGATATCGTTATTTTTTCGTAAATTGAACTATCAGCCATAAGCGATGGGCTAACGGCCAAAAAAACTAAATAACAGCCATAAAATCTAATTAACAGCCATAAAAAGTTTGCTATCAGCCATAAACCAAATGATTTTACTGATAATTGATCTCTTTCCAAACCTCTTCATATACTTTTTTCAATGGAATGCCATTTTCTTCTGCAATCCGGCGGCAATCTTCATATTCTGGAGACTTTTGAACGGATTCCCCTTCGAAAACCCCTTCTTTCACGGTAACTTTGCCCCATTTTGTGATAACTTCTGTAAAAGTTCGCTCGAGTCGATGAACGGATAGTGGGTAATACCGTAATCCTAGTGTCGTTGTTTCCGAAAACAGAATATCTTTCATTTTGTCTAATTTGCTTTTGGCGCAAAGAAGCTGTAAAAGAACAGCCGGTCGGTTTTTCTTCATATAAATAGGAGTATAGTAAACGTCATTTGCTCCTGCATCAAATAATAAGTCCATGACATAGCCTAACCATTCACCTGACATATTATCGAGGTTTACTTCGAGTTTAATCATCTCACTGTCGATATGCTCATGATTTGGAGGATGTTTTTTTTCCATAATTCCCAACCCTTTCCTGCAAAAATAGACTATCGCTAGTATAACATTAGGCGATAAAAATAGCCCGCCAATTGGCGAGCTATCCATTCATGTATTTTAAAACTCAAAGTAATTTTTAGCGTTTTGGTAGCAGATTCCTTTTACCATATCTCCAAGTAGATCCATGTCGTTTGGAATTTCTCCGTCTTCTACCCATTCTCCAATTAAGTTACAAACTAAACGTCGGAAATATTCGTGTCTAGTGTAAGATAAGAAGCTTCTAGAGTCAGTAAGCATACCAATAAATCGGCTGAATAAGCCAAGGTTCGCTAATGCTTTCATTTGCTCAAGCATTCCATCTTTTTGATCATTGAACCACCAAGCAGTTCCGAATTGCATTTTACCTGGTTTTCCTCCGCCTTGGAAGTTACCAATTGTTGTACCAAGGATGTAGTTATCGTTTGGATTTAAAGAGTAAAGAATGGTTTTTGGTAGAGCATCTTCTGTATCTAGTGCATCTAGTAATTGGTTTAATGGACGTGCTAGTTCACCATCATTGATGCTATCATAACCAGTGTCTGCTCCTAATTTTCCAAACATTCTTGTGTTGTTGTTACGTAGCGCATGAATATGTAATTGCATCGCCCAATCGCGTTTTGCATATTCTTTCCCTAAGAAAACGAGTGTGTAGGATTTATACTTAATTTCATCCTCAATTGAAACTTTATCACCTTTGATTGCTTTTTCAAATGACGCTGCAGCTTCTTCTTTTGTTGTATGCTGATACAACATTGTGTTAATAGCATGGTCAGATACTCGACCACCAAGTGAATGGAAGAATTCAATTCTGTTCTCTAACGCAGATAAGAAATCATCATAGGTTGAAATTTCAACACCAGAAACTTCACTTAGTTTCTTTACCCAACTAACAAAAGTGTCTTGATTGATTTCTAGACCTTTGTCTGGACGGAAGCTTGGTAATACTTTTACATCAAAACTTGAATCTTCAGCAATAAGCTTGTGATATTCTAATGAGTCAGTTGGATCGTCAGTCGTACAAACGACTTCTACATTTGATTTTTTGATGAGGTCTCTTGCACCAAAGCCTTCACCGGTTAACTTGCTATTTACTTTTTCCCAAATAGCAGGAGCAGATTTTTCGTTTAAGATTTCTTGTACATCAAAGAAACGTTGAAGTTCTAAATGAGTCCAGTTGAATAACGGGTTTCCAATTGTCATTGGAACTGTTTTTGCCCAAGCAACAAATTTATCATAATCAGAAGCATTTCCTGTTACGTACTCTTCTTCAATACCATTTGCTCTCATTGCTCTCCACTTATAGTGATCGCCATATAGCCATGCCTCAGTGATATTTTTGAAAGTTTTGTTTTCATAAATTTCCTGTGGGCTTAAGTGGCAGTGATAATCAATGATTGGCATGTCTTTTGCAAAGTTATTGTACAAAGCAACCGCAGTGTCGTTAGACAATAAGAATGTTTCATCCATAAATTTTTTCATTTTAGTCCACCTGCTTTTTATTTTTTATAGTACCCCTAAGATTAGAAATAAATAATAGAGTTAGACTAGGAAAACTTCCAACAGTCTGTATATCCTTTATTTTGGTTAAACCGTATGTAATGCATTTCGAAAGCATGAGCAATCGCTTTCAACATCTTTAAACATATATCTAAACTCAGAATAACAACGTTGTTATTCTTTCTTCATCTTAAAATAAACTAACCTAGTTTTCAAGAACTTTTTACGAGCAAATCAAAAAATAATCTGTGAAATCCAACTATTTAATGCTATTATTTTAATAGTTTTATCTCTATTTTAACCTTAATAATAATAACGTTGTTAATCATATTACTTGATTTAGGTGGTTTTACATGAATATAACGATAAAAGATATCGCTCAAATGGCAGGTGTGAGTTACTCTACAGTCTCAAAGGCGCTGAACGATAGTCCGTTAGTTAAACAGGAAACTAAAAATAAAATAATGAAAATTGCCAAGGAGCTTGGATACGAACCAAATTTCGCTGCACAGCAACTTGTTTCGAAGCAATCAAAAGTAATTGGGTTAATTTGGCCTACTCTAGAACGGGTTGCTCCTTCTACATTAGTTACGAAAATCAATGAAGAAATTAGAACAAATTCTTATTCAATGATTTTATCAATCAATACCATTGAGGAATCTTTCGAAATGTTTAAACGATTTCAGGTAGATGGTGTTGTTGTTTTTGATGAACAGAATCACAGTATTCTCGATACAATTACAATTCCCCTAGTTACTTACGGGGTCGGACGGAATCATAACCATTCGGTTATTGATGTAAATTATCAAAAGGCAATGGAAATGGCAGTTGAGTATTTATATAATCTTGGGCATAGAAATATTGCTTATGTAGGTGATTTTTCCCCCATTGATGATCGGCAATCCGAGAAATTTCTAGGGATAAAAAAAGCAATGAATGACTTTAACCTCTCCATCACCAATCATAATTTTTTTAATACTGCGGGCCTAGGTTGGTATGATGGCTATGTTGCAACAAAACGTTTACTAATGAACTCAAACAAACCAAGCGCTATAATCGGATCTAGCTATGATATCAGTGCTGGCGTCGTTCGTGCTTTACGTGAGGCCAACCTCATCATTCCAAAGGATATTTCCGTCATTAGTTATGATAATATTCCACAAATGGCGAATCTCGAGATTCCCTTGACAAGTGTTGGTGTGCCTGTAGAAGAAATTGCGAGCAACATGGTGAGTACGCTTTTATCACGAATTAAAACCAAGGAAACTATGCCATATATTAAACAGCTAACCCCAAAAATTCATGAACGAATTTCCTGTGCTCAAGCAGGCATAGCAAGAGGCTAAATGGTATCTAGCCTCCTTTTTTATTTATTTGTACCAGCTGATTTTCGATAATCTGAAGGAGAAAAACCCGTAATTTTCTTAAAGTTGTTGCTAAAGTATGCTACATCAGCATAGCCAAGTCTTTCTGCAATTTCTGACATTCTCAAGGTTGTGTTGGCCAATAACTTTTTACCTTCTTGAATTTTGATTTCGGTTACATAATCGACAAACTTTTTGTTCAATTGTTGCTTAAACAATTGACTCAGGTAACTAGGATTCATGTGAACATGATTGGCTGCATCCTTTAAGTTTACTTGGCTTATTGATGTTTTAGAGATGTATTCAAGTACCTTTTCAATTGTCGAGGCTGGAAGATCATCGTCCATTACACTGTCTCCATTATCTCCAATGCCTTTTCTTTTTTCCAACCATTTTTCAAAGCATACTCTTAGCTCTTCCTCATCGATGGGCTTTAATAAATAATCCTGAACGCCGCTTCGGAGGGCTTGTTGAACAAATTGAAATTCGTCGTGAACACTAATAACGACAACATCTAATGTTTTATTGAGGGCGGAAATTTCTTTCACTAACTGAATGCCATCCATAACCGGCATACGAATATCAGTTAAGATTAAATCTACATCGTTTTCTTTTACCCAATCAAGTGCTTCAAGCCCATTTCCGCATTCATGAACAACTTGTATTGGTAGATTCAATTGATCGATTGTCCAAATTAATGTTTTTCGTACCCATCTCTCATCATCTACGAGCAAAATCGTCTTCATTTGACTCCACATCCTTACTATCAACGAGAGGTAATTTGATAATTACTTCTGTACCATTGCCCTTTTGACTTATAATGGAAAGTCCAAATTCGTCACCAAACAAATAACGTATTCTTTGATGGACATTCATGATCCCGATATGAAGTCCGTCTAGGCTAATTGAACTTTGGGCTAATTTTCGGTTAATTTCCTCTAGTACGACTTCATCTATCCCTTTTCCGTTATCGATGATTCGAATCAGATAATTTGCTTCCGAGGTTTGTTCCACTTTAATGTTTATTGTTATTTTTTCAACACTATTTCCAAAAGCATGAGCAAAGCAATTTTCAAGGATTGGTTGAAGGGAGAATTTTACGACCTTCTGCTTACTCGCCCAATCAGGAATATCAAATGAATACTCAAACCGTTCCTCAAAACGGTACTTTTGAATCTGTAAATATAGTTCTGCCACTTTGATTTCTTCTGTAAAACTAACGATTGGGTAGCGACTTCTTAAATTGTATCGTAACAGTTTACCTAATGAATAAGAAATGTTAGCAATGTCTTCTTTGCCCTCTTCCAAAGCCATACCCCTTATTGTTTCAAGCGAATTATGCAAAAAGTGTGGATTGATTTGTGACTGAAGAACCTTTAATTCGGTTTCCTTATTATAAAGTGACATTTCAGCTTCCTTTAGCTTTGAAACATATACTTCATCGAGTAGATTAGAGAGTCTTTCAACTGTTCTATTAAACCCATGCGATAATTGTCCAATTTCATCACTTGATTCGACTTTTACTCTTCCACCCAAATTTCCAACCTCTACCTCTTTCATATAGCTCTGAAGACGTCTAATCGGTCTTACAATTCTGAGCGTAAATATCATACCCCAAAAATAAGCAAGAATAAGCGAAATGACGATAGTCCATGTAATTACAGTGCGTATTTGTTCCATTGGACCCCTTAAATCCTTGTATGGAGCAGCTGTGAAAAACCTCCAACCAAGATTAGAAGATAATGAATAGGAAACAAATTCTTTTTGCCCGTTTTCAATAATTAAAGATCCAATTTCATTACTACCTAATTCTAATAGCTGCTTGTACTCAACCTTTGTACCAAGCTTCTGAGAATCAGGATGATATACATAGTGACCTTTATTATCAAGGATAAAAAAGCACCCATTTTCGCTTAATGTCACCATACTCGAAATTTCTCTAAATCTCTTAAAATTGATATCGATTACAAGAATGCCTATTGGCTTTAACGTATACGGATTATATAGTCGTCTTACAAGAGAAATGACCGGTAATTCTTTGTCTTTTATTTTTAACGTCCTACTGACTAACATGACCATACCATTCTTAGGTACAGATGAATACCAATATTCTTCTTTTATTTTGGTTGCTGGGTAATAATTACGCTCTTCAAGAGTATCGATGACGAGACCATTATTTAGGATGGCAGTAATATTTGATATGTCAGGTCGTGAGTAGACTGCGTTTTTCAAAACATTTCTAGCGTCTTGAGTCACTTCTTGATTATATAGAGCATTGTCTTTTTCAAGTCTTAGCAAGTTGTTAAAATCTGGTGAATTAATGATTTTTAAACTTGTTATTTCAAAATCCTGTTCATAATACTCAATATGTGTCTCAACCTGCTCCATGATTTGTATACTTGACTGCTTAAATTCTTCTTCCAATTGACTAGAGGACGTCCTATATGAAATTAATCCGACAGCGAGTACCGGAAAAACTACAAGAATACTCGAAAAGACAAAAAGCTTTGCCATAATTGATTTGTTTTTTAAGAGAATATAAGCTTCAATAAATTCGAGTATTTTATTTTTTAGCATTCTTGTTTAATCCTTTCCACAAGATGTCAGCATGTTCTTTTATTTTAAATCATAAAGAAAAATGCCCACCTAGTAAATAGAGGAAATTACCAGGTGGGCGATAATTATTAAATTAATTATGGACGAGCTGCATCTACTGCTTCGATAAGCTCAGGATTAGATTTGCCAAATTCATCTACAACAGATTTAACCGCTTCTTGCCAAGGTTTTACATCTTCTACTTCAGTAATTGTTACCCCTGCATCTGTAATCTTCTGAATAGATTTTTCTTCATAGTCAGCCCACGCTTGTCTTTGTGTTTCAACTGAGTCAAGTGCTGCTTGTCTAATAATTTCTTGATCTTCTTTTGATATCTTGTCCCATGATGCCTTACTAATTAACAATACTTCAGGAACACGAGTATGATGATCCATAATTAGATATTTTGCTTCTTGGAAATGGTTAGATGAATCATAACTTGGAAGGTTGTTTTCTGCACCATCAATGATACCGGTTTGTAGTCCAGAGAATACCTCTCCATATGGCATTGGAGTTGCACTAGCACCTAATGCTTCCATTAATTTAATATTCATTTCACTTTGTTGTACACGGATCTTTTGTCCTTCTAAATCTTTAATACTATTTAAAGGCTTAGTTGAATAGAAGTTACGAGAACCTGAATCGTAGTATGCGAGCCCTTGCATTTTTGCTTCCTGTAATCCATCAAGTAAAGATGTTCCAGTGTCACCATTTAAGAAACTCCATAAATGATCATCACTTTCAAATAAATAAGGAACAGAGAATACCGAGAAGTCGTCATTAAATTCAGCTAGTGGACTTGCGTTTGTTCTTGCAAAATCAATTGCGCCTAATTGTACCTGCTCAAGTACTGATTTTTCGTCACCAAGTTGACCAGATGGAAATACTTCAATGGTAATACGGCCGTCAGTTCTTTCACTTACTAGCTCAGCGAACTTTTCGTCTCCAATTACAGTTGGATAGTCAACAGGCTGGTTGTCAGCTAAGCGTAACGTAATTTTATCTTGTTTTTTAGAACCTTCATCTGAATTACCTGCACTATCTTGACCGCCACAAGCGGCAAGGAAAGATGTAGCTAAAAGCGTACTTGCAATAATCCCCATAAATTTTTTGCTTTTCATCTTGGTATACCCCCTATAAATTTGTATAATTTTTTTCTATAATTTCACCTATTCGCTGGTTTAGCTTGCTAACATGTTTGGAAGCCACATTACAACTCCAGGTACATAAGTGATAATTAAAAGGACAACTAATAAAGCATAGAAGAACGGTAACATTGCTTTTGTACCTTCTGCAATCGAAACTTTACCAATTGCACACCCTACGAATAAAACGGTTCCAACAGGTGGTGTTAATAATCCAATACCAGCATTAAGGATTAGGATAATTCCAAACTGTACCGGATCCATTCCGAAGCTAGTAACAACTGGTAATAGAATCGGTGTCATAATTAGAATCATTGGTGCCATATCCATTGGTGCACCGAGCAGTAATAAAATAATGTTAATGATTAATAGAATGATAATTGGATTATCTGAAATACTTAATAGTAAATCGGTTACCGCAGCTGGAATCTTTAAGTATGCTAATAACCATCCAAATGCCGCTGAAGCAGCGATTAAGAAGAAAACCATTGAAACGGTTTTTAATGTTCTTTTTAATATTGGCCAAAGGCTTGAGAATGGAGCATCTCTATATACACCGAAAGCTAAGATAAATGAGTATAAACAAGCTAATGCACCTGATTCAGTTGCAGTAAAGATACCACTCATGATACCGCCGAGAATAATGACAGCAGGACTTAATGATAGAATCCCGTGTAAAATAATCCCCCCAATTTGATTTCTTGGTACTGGATCTGCTTTTTGATACCCACGTTTTCTAGCAATAACGTAACCTGTAATACATAGCGCAGTTAACATAATTGCTCCAGGAACAATACCTGCCATAAATAAGCTGGCAATGGAAACGCCTCCTGCTGCTAATGAGTATAAAACTAAGTTATGACTCGGTGGAACAACTACCCCTTGAATAGCAGATGCGATTGTAACACCTACTGCATAATCCGCTTCATACCCCTTCTTTTTCATCATCGGAATCATAACAGAACCTACTGATGAAACGTCTGCTACAGCAGAACCAGAGATATTTCCGAAGAATAATGAGGCTACACTATTTACCATAGCAAGTCCTCCTCTTATTCTACCAACTAATAATGTTGCTAGATTAACAATCCTGGTGGCTAATCCTCCGGCACTCATAATTTGTCCTGTTAGGATAAAGAATGGAATTGCCAGTAGTGAGAAGGAATTAATCCCTTGCACCATTTGTTGTCCGATTACCGGTAAAGGTATGTCTAAATAAATGATTGTTAGCAGTGATGAAATAACGAGTGTGAGTGCAATTGGAAATCTAAACAAGATTAGTAAAATGAAACTCGCTACTAAAATTATGATTGCGATCGTGCTGCTAGCCACCTACAACCCCTCCTCCAGATCTTTATATTTTGCCGTATCCACATTAAACAGATGCAATAATGAGTATAAACATATCATAATTCCTGTAACCGGCATTGTTAGATATGTGATACTACTTGGAAGTTTTGTTGCTGGAAGAGTTGAGTCCATCATCAGAACCGTAAATTGCCATCCTTGAATTACAAGGTATATCCCAAAAGCAAAAATACTTAGATTAATTATGATATCTAATACTTTGTTAAACCCTTTTGGAAATAGATTGGTGAAGGAATCAATCCCCAAATGGATGTACTCACGAAATCCAATTGCGATTCCCATAAAGGCAAACCAACCTAATAATAACAGCGTAATTTCTTCCGACCAAAAAAACACGAAATTAAAGAAGTATCTAGTTGCAACTTGTAGAGTAACAATAACTACAAGTAATACTAGTGTTATAAGAGTAAACTTTTCGAAAACGTTATCAATTAATGAATATATCTTTTTTAATAGATTCATATGTTCCCCCCCTTATGTTAAAGAAAGCGTTTTCTATCTCTCATCTCAAATATTACTTTTTTGTGAAGTTTTTTTAAATGTGTTTTTTTTAGGAGTATTTGTGTTTTTTTTAGGGCAGAGAAATAGAGGATTTATTTCGTACACAATAATTCCTTGGACTGTTATAATGTGGATATTCAAATGACAACTGAGAAATGGGTAGGAGAGTTCACATGTTATTTTTATATGGATTACTATTTATATCATACTTTATTAATCTACTACTTGATGTTGAATGGCTTTCCTATCTTATTGGAGTTTTAGCAATTATTGCATGGCTTATTTCAATTAAAGGATCGTCAAAGCTATTTAGTTCTATCAGCATTATTTTTGTTGGGATTGGAGTCTTTGTCTTTTTCTATGAGGGAAGAGACATACAGGAACTTCCCTTGTATATGACATCGATGATTCCACTATTGGCTATTTTTTATGTACTTCCTTTTATTAATTCAATTATCATTGTCGGTCGATATGATCAACAGGTGAGTAAGCTATTAAAAGTCCATATTCAGCATCTGGGACAGTTATATGGACGAACATCACTTGTAACCTTTTTATTAGGCGGATTTCTTAACCTAGCGACTCTCCCACTTGTTAAAGCTGTCATACAAAAAAACATTTCAGGTTTTGGTGAAAATCTGCGAAATAAATTTGTTGCACAAGCAATGCTTAGAGGATATGTGTTCAGCATTATTATTTCTCCTATGGAATTACTAGTGATTTTAACAATTGAATATACACATATTCCATACCTTAAAATTTTACCTTGGTTGGTCGTATTTACATTGTTATTAATTGTGTTAAATTGGCTAGTTGGCCATTTTTCATATAAGAAAAATAAACTTATTGTTGAAGATCAGCCAACAGCTAATGCAAGCGCAAAGTATTTGATGAAACAAAAGGTCTTTTCCCTAGTTATCTATCTTCTCTTATTTATGGGTGTTATTGTTGGGATTAATCAGTTATTAAACATAGGGTTTCTACAAACAATTGCGATTGTTATTGTTCCTTTTTCATTTATCTGGGCTTTTTCGATTAAACGTTTAAAATCATATGTGACATACGCCACCCCATTATGGAAAACGCGTACTATTGGGATGAAAAGTAATTTAGTTCTCTTTTTAGGGGTTGGATTTTTTACAAGTAATCTAGGAGATTCTCATTTTATAGATTACCTGCAGAAGCCTTTCACAAGCTTAAGTCACTATCCATTGTTCTTATTTTTGTTTATTCAAGTACTATTTCTTATTCTTGCACTAAGTGGTTTTCACCCGTTGGTTACATTAAGTATACTGGTTTCAATGCTAGAACCTATTTTGCAGTTGGTGAATCCACTCTCTTTAAGCTTAGTTCTCATTACATCTGCCTTATCAACCACGATTGCAGGACCTTTTAACGTTTCCGTCTCAATTACCGCTGACCTTCTGCATGTAAATTCGTATAAGGTGTCAATCTGGAATCTTGGATTTGCCTTTTTATTCAGTGGAGTCGGTACAGTGATGGCACTTTGTTTGTTGTAATCATATTTGGTATTAAAAAAAGTGCCTCGCTGAGACACTTTTTTTGTTTTTATAGTTTTACAGGGCTTCCTTCTCTTGCTGATTGGTAAATAGCCATTATCAATTCAAGTGGTTTTCTAGCCTCTTCACCGGTTACTAGTGGTTTACGATTTTCTACTATCGCTTGTACAATGTCTGTGTATTGTTTAACAAAAGATTTATTTGTTTTTACGATATTAGATGACATGTCATTTTCTATATTGTTTTGTTTGTTCTCGTATTCCAAACCGCTTTTGAATTTCCACTCTTTAACATGGTCATTCTCAATGATGACACTTCCGTTTGTGCCGAAAATATCAAGTGTTGTTGAAAAACCAGGATAGGCAGTCGTATTCCCTTCAATTAGCCCAAGTGCACCTGATTTAAATTTAACCGTCGCTACACCGATGTCTTCCACCTCAATGCGCTCATGAGCACGTGTAGCTGTATTGGCATAAACCTCATCAACTGGACCCATTATGTAAAGAAGGAGATCAATATAATGGATTGACTGGTTGATTAATGCGCCACCACCATCCAACTCCCACGTCCCACGCCATGCACCGCTATCATAATATTCCTGTGATCGGTAGATGGTTGTACGAGCAGCTCCAAAATTCAATTGACCAAACTCGCCTTCTTTTAATACTTTTTTAACCTCTTGAACGGCTTCATCAAAACGATGTTGGAAAATACAACTTAATGTAACATTAGCTTCTTTACATGCTTCAATGAGTTGATTCGTTTTTTCTATTGTAGTATCAATTGGTTTTTCTACAACGACATGCTTACCTGCTTTTGCAGCATCAATTCCTAGCTGAGCATGAGTACCACTTGGTGTAACGATGACAACCATATCAATTCCTGCATTTGTTAAGAATTCCTGGTAGTCTGTATAGGCTTTTAAATTATATGTATCTGCTAGTTTTTGAACTGTTTCTTTATTTCGCGAGTATATGGCAACAAGTTCAGCATTATTTACTTCTTGAATGCTTTTAATATGTGTATTGGCTATACTGCCAGATCCGACTACTCCAATTTTTATGATTTTTGACATGACATTTCCCCCATCCCCGTAAACGTTATCATTTTTATTATAAAAGTACTTTTTCTTTTTTACCAATAAAAAAAGGACGAACTGGTGCTGTTCGTCCGATTATCGTTTCGTTCTCTTGTTTGAAGTTGGTTTTCTTTTTTGGGAAGCTGGGGTTTTCTTTTCCTGCGCGTCTACAATTTCTCCCTTGTAAAAGTCCTTCTTGATGAATGAAATTCCTAAGTCGTGCCCCATTTTTTTCAGGAAGCTTTCTTCACGAGCATTTACGATTGAAATGACTACACCCTTTTTTCCCATTCGTCCTGTCCGGCCCGAGCGATGGACATATTGACTGGTTGTTTTCGGAAAGTCAAAATGAATGACATAGGTGACATCTTGAATATCTAACCCCCTAGCCGCAACGTCTGTTGTTAACAATAGAGGAATTTTTCCCGCCCGGAAGTTTTTCAATGATTGTTGTCGTTCTTGTTTGTTTGCTTCTCCGGCAAGAACGGCGACATCAATATGGTTATAAGTTAACTTCGCTTCAATTTCCTCTACTTTATCAAGACTTTTTATAAAAGCAATGGCCTTGTCTGGCTCTGTGTACATAATTTTTCGTAACACATCTATTTTATCCCGCTGCTCACAAAGAAAATAAATGTGGGTGGTGTTTTCCTGATTAATTGTTTGCTGAACTCGAATGATTTCTGCATTGTTCATCAAGGACTTCGCAATTTTTTCCGTTTGCTCGGAAATAGTTGCTGAGAAAAAGAGAATTTGTCGATCCCGTAATGTTGATTTGATAATGCTTTGGATATTAGAAAGATGTTCATTTGAAACGAGTTGGTCTGCTTCATCGACAATTACCGTCGTAACCTCATGCATTTTCATTTTTTTCATTTTGATGAGTTCCATAATACGGCCTGTCGTTCCTACCACTATTTGCGGGCGTTCCTTTATTTTCTCAACCTGCTTTTTAATGTTTGCACCGCCAATGAAAGACGCGCTTACGATATTTGTGCCTTGCGTCCACTTTTTTACTTCATCCGATATCTGCATGACAAGCTCCCGTGATGGAGCAAGTACGACAATTTGGATTCCGTTCTTTGTTTCGTCGAGCTTTTGTATCGCTGGAAGCAAGTATGAAAGTGTTTTTCCTGTTCCGGTCGGGGATTCGCATATCACATCTTTCCCCTCTACTATTGCAGGGATGGCTGTTTCTTGTATGGCTGTTGGTGTTTCAAAACCTGACTTTTCCCAGTTTTTCTGTATAAAAGGTTTCATTTCTTCTAATTGAGACCATTTTGACATATTTATGTACCTTCCTTATCAAGTTCACTTTATTTGACTATTGTTTATTCTAACTATCTTTTGGGTAAAGTGCAAAAACAACTTGATTAGGAAAATTGTGTTTGGGTGGATTAGTGCTTTGAGGACTATCTTTTACAGGATTTCCATATTTACCAATGTTATGATTTGGGACGGTGGGCATGGCTTTCGCCCCAAACACAACATTGTTCTATCATATCTTTATGACTTCTTTTACTTTTGCAGATGGGTCTTGTGTGAATGTTCCTGTGTATTCAACAACGTCAACCTCGCAATCTGGGCCAATGTTGATATTTTTCCCTCTAACCATTTTTGCCTTAGTATATTCAATTTCAATTTCATCTGCCTCGATTATTTCTGTATTCAAGGATACTGGGTATACCGATTTGAACAGATTATTTAGGAAGCGAAAAATGCCTTTCTTAACCTTGATGCTTTGACCACCAATTTCTTTTGCGCTGCAATCACCAGCAATCGAGATATCGATTACATCTGCATTTAATAATCCTCCGATTTTGAAACCGCCTTCTCCCTTGAATTCTTCAGCCTCACAATCCTCTCCTATTGTTGCATTTCCTCTAATTTTTATTTCTTCCCCTTTTAAACTGCCACCGATTCTTCCTTTACCGGATATTGCAATTTTATTCACTTTTACATTGCCACGTATGCCACCAGTACCATCTATTGTAAAACGATCAAAGTCAATGGATCCTTCAATGTCTCCACTTCCATTGATTTTCCCGTGTTCCCCTTTAACGTTCCCAACCACTCTTCCAGTACCATTTATCGAAAAATCATAACAATCCACATCACCATGTACAGTACCTTTTCCGTTAATTAATACTTTTTTAAAAGTGCCACCGCCAGATGAACCCATACCGTTAATCACTAAATTCCCTTTATTTTCAATGTTTACCATACTTTAACCTCCGTCTATAGTAATTTTGTTCGTAGTTCTTCGATTTCATCTGCATATGCCAGATTCACAATTAGCTTCGTTCCTTGTTCAATAACCAAATTTGTAGTACTTGGTACAATTAAACATGTTGAAACACCGAGTTTACGAGCGATAATTAATTCACCATAGCTTTGCTTTTCTTTTGCAAAGTAATCGTTTGAAACTTGGATCACCATTTTTGCTTCATCAAGACTAATGTCACCAGATTGCAGAAGCTTTTCAACGATGTAAACGACTAATATTCCTTCAAAATGAAACTGTTCAGGACTTTCCTTACTGTGTTCTAGGTATAGATTAATTGTTGTTTCAGAAGCGAGACCTCTATTGACCAATTCCTTTTTACTGAGGTTTAATTCGCCAACACTTGGTGAGAACATTTCTGCTAATTCATCGAGAGATAGGTTTTCCTTCATTTTTTGAATCTTATCAATACGCTCAAGGATCCTTTCTTTCGGAAAAAAGGTTTCTTGTCCTGTAAAGGTTGATTTTCGGATAAACCAGTCTTCAGGTATTAAATCTTTCCGCTTCCATCTATAGAGCTGCCCATAAGAAATGCCCGTTACTTCAAGTAATTCCTTCTTCGATAATAATTCTTCACTCATTTCTAAACGGCTCCTTTCTACAAAAACAGTGTAACATAACACTGTTACGTTAATCAAGAAAAAATACAAAAAAATCCCATTTGGGACGAGGGACCTGTCCCCCTGACCCAACACCACAAAAAAAGCTGAATCGCGTGATTGCGATTCAGCTTAGGTTTGTTTTTTATCGTGCTAGCCAGCCACCGTCAACTGCTAGGGTGTGGCCGTTTACGTAATTAGATGCATTGCTTGCTAGGAAGATGACTGTTCCCATTAGGTCAGCAGGAGTTGCCCAGCGTGCTGCAGGAATACGTGATAAGATTTCTGCATTCCGTTTCTCATCTGCACGGATTTGTGTCGTGTTGTTAGTTGCTACATATCCAGGAGCAATGGCATTTGTTTGAATTCCGTATTCAGCAAGTTCATTTGCAAATGACTTTGTAAGTCCATGAACAGCGTGTTTACTTGCTGTATAAGGAGGAACAAATTTTCCACCTTGGTATGAAAGCATTGAAGCGACGTTAATGATTTTTCCGCTCTTTTGCTCTACCATTACTTTTGCAGCTTCTTGACTCAAGAAGTATAGAGAGTTTAAGTTGAGATCAATAACAGCATCCCAGTCCTCTTCTTTATATTCAAGGATTGGAGAACGACGAATTGTACCAGCATTGTTTACTAAAATGTCAACTTTTCCAAATGCTTTTACACATTCCGCAACTACTGCTTTTGCATTTTCACGTTTGGATAAATCCGTTTGGAAAAATTCGACACGACGACCTTCTTTTTCAATTAATTCTCTCGTTTCGTCCCAGCTAGTGCCATGTGTAGTAATGAACAGGTCTGCTCCAGCTTTTGCTAATGCAACTGCAAATCCTTGACCTAGTCCAGTAGCACCACCAGTTACGATTGCAACCTTTCCTGTCAATGAGAAAAAGTCTAGTGAGAAATCAGACAATTGTGTTGTCATTTTAAAAGTCCTCCAATTCCTTATCGTAAGTCTTCCATTGCTACAACATCCATGTCAGTGTACGTGATGTTTTCTCCACACATACCCCAGATGAATGTATAGTTGCTTGTTGCAGTTCCAGTATGAATAGACCAGCTTGGTGAAATTGCACACTGTTCGTTTTTCATTACAAGATGTCTTGTTTCATTTGGTTGACCCATGAAGTGGAATACACGAGTTTCCGGTTCCATATCAAAGTATAGGTAAACTTCCATTCTACGCTCATGTGTATGACATGGCATTGTGTTCCAAACGCTTCCTGGAGCAAGCATGGTTAGACCCATTTGAAGTTGGTTACTTTCACATACATTTGGATGTACATATTGATAGATTTTACGTTCGTTCAGTGTTCCAGGCTCGCCTGTTTCGAATGGTTTAATTTCATTAATATCAATTTTTACAGTTGGATACTTGTGGTGTGCTGGTGCTGAATTGATATAAAACTTCGCTGGATTGTTAGGATCCTTAGAAGTGAATAACACTTCCTTCGTTCCTTTGCCTACGTATAATCCATCTTGACGAACCATGTTGTATTCTTCACCATCAAGAATAACCATTCCCTCGCCACCGATGTTAATAATTCCTAGTTCACGGCGCTCTAAGAAATACTCTACTCCAAGCTCTTTATTAAGCGTTATTGTTAATTCTTTGTCAGTAGGAGTAACTCCACCAAAGATCATTCGGTCGTTATGTGTATATGTTAACTTTACTTGTCCAGGCTCGAAAATGGTTTCCACCAAAAATTGTTTTCTTAATTCATCTGTATTAAATCTTTTGATTTCCTCCGGATGATTTGCATAACGTGTTTCCATTTTTGTTTCCATTTCATATTCCTCCTAAAAGTAATATTTATATATTTGAATATCTTATCGGACAATTTTTCCTGACGCATTTTCAGCAAATGCTGTGATATCCTCTTCCGAAAAGACATTACAATCTCCATGTACAGTGTGCTTCAGTGCTGAAGCTGCAGTTCCAAAATTGACAATTTGCTGTGGGTCATTTCCTTCTAAAATTCCAAATATAACACCCGAAGCAAAGGCATCTCCGCCTCCAACTCTGTCTACAATTTGGTCGATGTTATGCACCCTTGATTGGTACAACTCCCCGTTAATAAAGAAATTCCCTTGTAATGTATTATGTGAAGCAGAAAGTACTTCTCTAAAAGTAGAAAATAAGTATTTTATATTTGGATACTTTTCAGTTATCTTTTTATAATAAAATGATAGTTTTTCAGAATGATTCAAACTTGGGTCTGCTTCTTCAATGCCTAATAAGTTAAGCGCATCCAATTCTCCACAAGAACATATATCTACATATGGTAAAAATGGTTGGATTCCACGTGAAGCTTCTTCAAGACTCCATAATTTCGCACGGTAATTAAAATCAAAGCTTGTTGTGACTCCTAATTCTTTTGCAGTTTTTAAGCCCCGTAAAGTTAGTTCATGTAAGTCTAGCGATAGGGCTGGTGTGATACCAGATACATGGAAAAGGTCTGCACCTTTTAAGATTTCTTCAAAATTTATTTCATCCGTTGAAAGCTGTGCAAAGCTAGAAGCTTTTCGGTCATACGTGACTTGTGCGCTTCTTTCGCCTACTCCAGTTTCCAAGTAATATG
Source organism: Fredinandcohnia aciditolerans (assembly GCA_003640645.1). Classification (GTDB taxonomy): domain Bacteria; phylum Bacillota; class Bacilli; order Bacillales; family Bacillaceae_L; genus Ferdinandcohnia; species Ferdinandcohnia aciditolerans. Next base: position 52,863 of record QGHH01000026.1, read on the forward strand.
TACCTAGGCGTTCTCCACCTTTTAAAAGGTAATCGGTATGAACACCAAATGAATGTAAATGTCGCTCATATGCTTGACCAAGTGGATTGTTTGGTACTTTACCAACAAAATAGACATCATAGCCAAAACGTGAAAGGGACGCACTTACATTTGCTTCCGCCCCACCATAGTGCATTGTCAACTGATCGGCTTGAAAAAGACGTTCACCTAAGTTAGTTGATAAGCGAAGCAAGGGTTCACCAAATGTAACAATCTTCTTTTTCATAGTTTATTCCCCTCTTGCTTCTCTAACTTTCGCAACATACTGCGCTGCGTATTCTGTTATTTTTGCGTAATCACCTGTTTTTGCTGGGGCAACCAAATTCCCACCTACACCGACAGCCACACATCCATTTTGTATCCATTGTTCAATGTTATCTAGGCTAACGCCACCTGTAGGCATGATATTCACCTGTGGTAATGGAGCCTTAACCGCTTTCACAAAATCCGGACCAAAAGCATTTCCTGGAAAGAGCTTAATAATGTCAGCACCGGATTCAAGTGCACGCTTCATTTCGGTAATGGTCATACAACCTGGCATATACGGAATTTGATACAAGTTACATAGTTTAGCAGTTTCTGCATCGAAGCTTGGGCTTACAACGAATTCTGCTCCAGCTAGGATTGCAATTCGTGCAGTTGTTGCATCAAGTACTGTTCCAGCACCAATTACAACTTCACTTTTTTTGTAAATGGAAGCTAGTTCTTTAATAACCTCATCAGCACCGTCAACTGTGAATGTCACCTCGATTCCGATGATCCCACCCTCTACACAGCTTTCTGAGATTTTAACCGCTTCTTCTTTTGTGTCTGCTCGTACAACTGCGACAACGCCGCAATCTGCGATTTTTGAGAGTACATTTATTTTTTTCATAGTTGCCTCCAAAATCTCTTAGACTATTTCCTATTTGGAAATTTGTTTTATTATATGGAAACTTACAAAGCAATTATATATAATAGTGAAAGGGATTTCAACCAATAGATTGAATGTTTTTAGAAATTTAACAATAATTGAGATTCAAAAAGGAGATGAAGAGGATCGCGTCGACTAAGTCGCCACTTCCTGTGGCAATGTCGACACTAGTACGTCCTGTGCGTCGAAATTTCGAGGTGGCGAGCCCGAGTACTGGAGCAGGGAATCTGTTTGAGTTACCCCCTTGCAGCATTTGCTCTGAGGTATTGACTTCTTGTATAAACTAGTAGACGAAAACCGCATAACCTAGTTGTTCTTGATGTTGACCTGGAGCAATGATTGCAGAAATTCGATTCCTCATATTCACCGCAATTTTTGAACAATCTTTAAAAAGTGAGTGATTACCTTGACAGCTGAAAAGAAACAACCATATGGGACCGTGTTGTTAAAAGCCGATAATATACTTAAATACCTGTCTTCTGTCGATAAACCACAAAGTCTCCAACAAATAGCTAAAGAAACTGAATTAACAAGTTCGACCGCCTTAAAAATCTTAGATACACTCCAATTAATTGGATATGTACAAAAGGACGAAGAAACGAAAAAATTCCGTCTGGGGATGGCCATCATCAAATACGCCAACAGGGCATTAAATTCAAACGAAATCAAAGATATCGCCCAACCATATTTAGAAAAACTTAGAAACCAAACAACCGAGACTGTGCACCTCGGTATCCTTGACCGTTCTAGCATCGTCTATATTACGAAACTAGAGAGTTTCAACCCTGTCTCTTTATACTCACGTGTCGGTAAAGCAATCCCACTCTATTGTTCGGCAATGGGAAAATCAATCTTAGCGGATCAACCCGACCATCTAATAGAAGATTATTTAAACAACCATACCTTAGTTAAGAAAACCCAAAATACGATTACATCGAATGAAGACTTTATGAAGGAAATCAATGAAATTCGTAAAAGAGGATACTCCTTTGATAATGAAGAACATGAGGCAGATATCTTTTGTGTCGGGGCAAGCATTACAGTTGATGGAAAAAACCACGGCGCCTTTAGCGTCAGTGTCCCAAAATACCGAATCACCGATGAATTTATCTCACAAATCATCCAAAACGTCCTTGCCTGCAAACAAGGCATCGAAAGTGAACTCCTTTAGTGGGTCAGGGGGGGCAAGTCCCTTGTCCCACCATATTTTTACAGGGACAAGGGACCTGTCCCTCCGTCCCAAAAAACATTCAATAATAAAAACTATCAAAAAACTTGTTGACTGATTTTTTCTCTTCTGTTAATATTCTAATATATTAAAAATCGATGAAGAGAAAGAGTACGATTGGAATACTGTTCCCCAGAGAGTCGACAGTTGCTGAAAGTCGATGTTCAGAGCCATCCGAAAATCATCTCTGAGATGCAAAGCTGAAACAAGTAAGCTTTGACGGGTAGTCCGCCGTTACGAAGGAACACGTATGATTGTACGTTAGTGAGTGTCGTAGTCTATTTACTTTGAGATTGCGGAATCAGGGTGGTATCGCGAGTTAACCTCGTCCCTATTTTTAGGGGCGAGGTTTTTTGTTTTTTCTGGGACAGTGGACCTGTCTCTCTGTCCCTATTTTAGAATAATTTTTAAGGAGATGATTTTGGTGAAGAGGTTAGATACTTTGTTTATTGGATTTATGTTATTTTCGATGTTTTTTGGTGCTGGTAATCTGATTTTCCCACCTTTTTTAGGTGCTGGTGCTGGTACTAATTTTTGGACGGGTATGCTTGGGTTTATTGTAACGGGAGTAGGTTTACCAGTTCTAGTTATCTTTGCAGTTTCACTGGTAAAAGGTGGCGCGCAGGCAATGGGTGATCGTGTACATCCTGTTTTTAGCACAGCCTTCATGGTTGCAGTCTACCTTTGTATTGGACCTTTTCTTGCAATTCCAAGAAATGCTAACGTTGCGTTTGAAATGGGAATCTCACCATTTTTATCTAAAACAACAAATACAGCTCTAATCTTATTGCTTTTTTCAGTTCTTTTCTTTGGACTTGTGTATTTTATCAGCCTAAATCCTAGTAAAATGGAGAAATATATGGGGCGCTTAATTGCTCCAACCTTATTAATTGCAATTATAACGTTAATCATTGTTGGATTATTTAAAATCGAAACACCTTTCCTAAATCCTACAGAAGTTTACCAATCTGGGGCATTCTTTACTGGTTTCATAGAAGGATATAATACAATGGACGCTCTTGCATCATTAGCATTCGGCATTGTTATCTTAAACTCGATTCAAAAAAAGGGCATCGAAAATCGGTCGCAGCTAACAAAATATACATTTAAAGCTGGGGTCATTGCAGGTATCCTCCTTTCTGCAATTTATGTTGGAATTGGATTAATTGGTGCAAAAATGGCTGGCCAAGGAACATTTGATGATGGTACAGATATCTTATCTTCTGCAGCGACTCTTTTATTTGGTCAAAGTGGAACTGTTCTGCTTGGCTTAATTTTCACATTAGCTTGTTTCACAACCGTTGTTGGATTAACAACTGCATGTGGCCAGTATTTTTCAAACTTACTTCCAAAGGCAACCTATAAATCAGTAGTACTACTTGTAACATTAGTTGGGTTTACCCTATCAAACCTAGGATTAGCACAGATTTTAAAAGTCTCTGTTCCGTTCCTAGTAATGACTTACCCGCTATTAATTGTGTTAGTTGTATTAACCTTCTTTAGTCGATATTTTAAAAATACGAAAACCGTATATGGCACTGCGATGTTATTTACAGGCGTGTTCGCACTCATCAGTGGATTAAATGCATTCGGTCTTGACCTTGGACCCGTTCAAGACTTAAAAAATATGCTACCTTTAGCTTCAGTTGGATTAGAGTGGATCGTTCCGGCCCTCGTAGGAACAGCATTAGGACTCTTGTTGAGCCATTTCAGTAAAAATGCAGAATTTGTCGAAGATGCAAAAATAAAAACATTTTAATGATTGATTTTAAAAGGGTACTTATGGTACCCTTTTAAAATTCTAATTTGTTTGTTTTCTAAACAAATAAATTATTGTTTATTCCATTTTTAGGATAAGTTTTATCAACAAACACAAAATAACAAAAATGGAACCGCTTATTTTTATCTTAGGAGGTAGCAGCATGAGAATGATAGCCCAATTTCTATTTGTTTTCGTAACCGCTTTATTACTTGTGGGGTGTAACAATGATGCTGGTGTTAAAGAAATAAAGCTTGCCCACAACCAAACTTTAGATCACCCAGTTCATCTATCACTTATCGAATTTGGCAGATTAGTTGAAGAAAAATCAAATAATAAAATCCAGGTGGAAATCTATCCAAATGGGCAACTAGGAAGTGAACGTGAAGTACTTGAACTAACGCAATCAGGTGCTGTAGATGTTGCAAAGGTGAGTGCAAGCGCCTTAGAAGGATTTGAATCCGATTACTCCATCTTCAGTTTGCCATATGTCTTTGAGGATTACGAAGAGTTCGAGAAAAAAATGAATGATAAAACGATTACCGATCAGCTTTATTACAAAACTGAGGATATTGGTATTATTGCATTAACCTACTACAACGCAGGTTCTCGTAACTTATATACGAAGGATCGTGAAGTACACACTGTAGAGGATGTAGCAGGATTAAAAACAAGGGTTCAACCAAGTCAAACGAGTGTAAATATGATTGAGGCATTTGGTGGACTCCCTACTCCGATGGCGTATGGAGAAGTTTACACGGCTCTACAATCAGGAGTTATTGATGCTGCTGAGAATAATGAAACCGCTCTAGTGGGTAATAACCACGGTGAGGTTGCTAAATATTATATGTATACTGGCCACCAAATCGTACCAGATATGCTCATCATAAATGCAAAACGATTCAACAATTTTACAGACGATGAAAAAGCTATTATTCAGGAGGCGGCCAAGGAATCTACCCTTTATCACGAGACCGTTTGGGGAAAAACGATTAAAGAACAAACTGAAACCGCTAAAAACAAAATGGGCGTACATTTCATTGAGGTTGACAAAACCTCCTTTATAAATGCCGTTCAGCCACTCCACGAGGCTTATGCAAAAGATGAAAAAACAAAAGATATTTACCAATTAATAAAGGGGAATTCGTCTAATGAATAAGGTTAAACAAGTTCTCGACAAAGTATTGATTGTCTTCTCAAGTTTATTACTTGTTTCTATGGTTGTGATGTCAACCTGGCAAGTGCTATCACGGTATGTGTTTAACATCTCCTCTCCAGGAACAGAGGAATTAATTAGATATATGTTAATTTGGTTTGGACTCATGTCAGCTGCCTATGTATTCGGTGCAAAAAAGCATATTGGGATCCTTTTTATTAGAGAAAAATTCAGCCCAAAGGTTCAGCTTCAAATTGAATTTATTACTGATGTTATTGTTCTTTTAACTGCTGCAATTTTAATGGTTTACGGTGGAATACGAATTGTAATGCTTACTTCTGCTCAAACGGCGGCAGCAACTGGTCTTTCTATGGGAGTTGTCTACTCTGCTATACTTGTTAGTGGAATTTGCATTATTATCTACCAAATTCACAGTTTGACATCTTATAAGGAACGAAAAAGAGAGGTGATTCTATAATGGAAACTATTGCTGGAATCATCCTATTTGTAACCTTTTTCTTTTTATTATTGTTTGGGGCACCGATTGCGATTGCTATCATCTTAAGCTCTGTTTTTACCTTTCTGTTCGTGTTGCCGTTTGATGTAGCTATTTTAACATCCGCTCAAAGAATGGTAACGGGTATTGATAATTTTACAATGTTGGCGATTCCTTTATTTGTTCTATCAGGAATTATCATGAATAATGGTGGAATTGCTTTCCGACTAGTGAATTTTGCGAAGGTCTTGGTTGGAAAACTCCCAGGATCATTGGCACATACAAATGCTGTTGGGAATATGCTGTTTGGTTCAATATCTGGCTCAAGTGTTGCCTCTGCTGCAGCGATGGGACGGATCATGACGCCGATGCAAACGAATCAAGGCTACAAACTAACTTATTCAGCAGCGGTTAACATCGCTTCTGCACCAACAGGACTTATCATCCCGCCAAGTTCAGTTCTGATTGTATACTCATTGGTGAGTGGAGGTACTTCAGTTGCCGCATTATTTATGGCCGGATATATACCGGGGATTTTATGGGGCTTAGCGGTAATGGTTGTTGCCTATTTTATGGCGAAAAAAGAAAACTACCCTGTTTCGAAATTACCTAGTGCAAAAGATACTTTCTATATTATCGTTAGTGCAATCCCAAGTTTATTGTTAATTGTTATTGTTATTGGAGGAATTGTTGCTGGTATTTTCACAGCTACTGAAGGTGCAGCTGTCGCAGTTATATATTCAGTCATTCTTTCGATTATTTATAAAAACTTTAAGCTGAAGGATTTGCCAGCCATTTTTATCGAAACGATCGAAATTACTGGAATGATCCTCTTCTTGATTACGGCTTCTGCTCTATTTTCACTTGTAATGTCGTATATGAAATTACCGGAGGCAATAAGTAGTGCCCTTTTATCGATCACCGATAATCAATACGGGATTATTCTCATTATCATTTTTATCTTATTACTAGTTGGTACCTTTATGGATATCACACCGGCTGTACTAATTTTCACTCCAATCTTTTTACCTGTCGCGCAAAGCTTTGGTATGGATCCGATTCATTTCGGAATGCTAATCTGCTTCGGACTATGTATTGGAAATATGACACCGCCTGTGGGAAGTGCTCTATTTGTTGGATGTAGTGTCGCGAAAGTTAAAATTGAAGAAGTGGTACCAACGTTATTGCCTTATTTCGGGGTTGTTATTCTAGTGCTATTACTCGTAGCATTTGTCCCTCAAATCTCGTTGTTCTTACCTCAATTATTTGGATTGTAAATTAAAAAGTGTAAAACTCGAATGCTTGTACCTCGAGCCGTTTGAGCCTAGGGCTAGACAAAATAAAAAGGATAGATACCACATTTGGTTTCTATCCTTTTCATATATTAGTCAGTCTTGATATCTAATAGTTTTTGGCGAAGTTCAGTTTCCATCGAAGCTAACTCAAGCTCGGCTTGACGACGTTTGTTTCGACCTTCCTCTTGTATACGTAATGTTTCTTCTAATGTAGAAATGAGGTTTTCCTTCGTTTTCTTCAATGTTTCTACATCGACTAAACCACGCTCATTTTCTCTTGCTGTTTCTAAAGTATTGCTTTTTAGCATTTCAGCATTCTTCAATAAAAGTTCATTCGTCGTTTTGGAAACTTGTTTTTGTGCTTCTACCGCATGACGCTGTCTAATTAAAGTTAGCGCAATGGCGACTTGGTTTTTCCATAATGGAATTGCCGTCATGATGGATGATTGAACTTTTTCCACAAGCGCTTGGTTTGTGTTTTGGATCAAACGAATTTGTGGTGCGCTTTGAATCGTAATTTCCCTACTTAACTTCAGGTCATGTACACGTTTTTCAAGGCGGTCCGCAAATTGAACCATGTCATTTACTTCTTGCACCTTCATTTGGTCATTGGAAGCTTCGGCTTGTTTCTTTAATTCTGGGATAATCTTTTGATGCATTTCCTCAAGCTTTAATTCGCCAGCTGCAATGTAGACATTTAACGCATCGAAATAGTCCTTATTGTTGTCATAAAGCTTTTCAAGGATTGCAATGTCTGATAAAAGGACATTTTTACTTCTTTCAAGCTTCACACTAATTCTGTCAATTTGTGCTCCTGTTTTTTGGTATTTTGATAATACCTCTTGAACGGAATTTGAAATCTTACCAAACATCCGTGCAATTACAGAACGTTTTTCAGGATTTAACTCCTCAGGCTTCATTTCATCAAGACGATGCATAAGGTCTGAGATGATTTTTCCAACTTCACCCACATCATTTTTTTGAACATGCTCAAGCATTGTATTTGAAAATGAAAGGAGCTTGTTTTGAGCAGGTGTTCCGTATGAAATCATCGCTTGATGATTGGTTGGATCAATTTGTTTCGCTAGCTGAAGTGCTTTTTCCTTATTTTCTTCGGGTAGCACATCCACTAAACGTACAGGCTTTTTCTCTTCTTCTTGTGTTAAGATAATTGGATTTTCCTGTTCTTCTTTCTTCTCATCAAATGGATTTGCAAGTAATTCATCCATTAAATTCGCAGGTTCTTTGTACTTTGGAGAAAACTGTTCACTCATACTCATTTACCTCCTATTTTGATCAATGAAATGAGAATCATTTGCTTGTTTATTCGAATTTTTTGCTACATCAATTTCGAAATGCAAATCATCTATATCATTCGAGAGCATTTTGTGTAAATCCTTTTCAATCGTTTCCGTCAATTCTTCGAGTACTCTACGTGTTTCATGCAGTGATCTCTCTAGCTCACTATTTTTCTTCGGTTGGGAAGAAAGAAACGCATACTTCTCTGTTAATTCCACAACTGAATCCAAATGTGAAAAATAAAAACGTTCCGCTAGATAGAAGCGTCTCGGTTCGCTCTTCGATAACCGGTAGATCTTCTTTGTAACACGATGCAAATCTACTCTTTGTTTCAATGACGGGATGTGACGAACGGTAAAAAGGGATTTATTTAGTCTAGCAAGTTTTTTCTTTGCTTCTTTTAAATTTCTCTCAATATATTGATATTCCTTCCTCGTTAACCGATGTTTTCGTAAAAAGGCTTGTTTCATTATGACAGACGTTCCAAAATAGGCAATTCCGCCACCTAATAAGGCATACCCAGACGAAAGTAGGAAGGTTTGGTCAAACGCAAACATACTTACTAACCAGACAGTAACCGTTGTCGGCACTGAAATGAACGATTTAACAATAAAAGCAAGCAATTGATTCATACAATCGACTCCTAACATTCTGTCTTACTATTATATACGAACCAACTCAAACGTTGGTTTCAAAAATTTTCGAGGGAAAATCTGGTGTGAACTTATAGTTTTGCGAACTTTGTGGATGTAGGACTTTACAACGGTGCTGGCGCTCAGTCCGGGTCTTCATTAGGTTAATGAAGGACTTTACAACGATGCTGGCACTCGGTGGTTCGGGTCTTCATCAGGTTGATGAAGGACTTTACAACGGTGCTGGCGCTCTGTTCAGGTCTTCATTAGGTCGATGAAGGACTTTACATCGATGCTGGCGCTCTGTTCGGGTCTTCATTAGGTCGATGAAGGACTTTACAACGGTGCTGGCGCTCTGTTCAGGTCTTCATTAGGTCGATGAAGGACTTTACAATGGTGCTGGCGCTCAGTTCGGGTCTTCATCACCTCCATGAAGAGGTTTTCCACACAATTCAACCAGCGTTTTCCCCTTCATACACTCCATGAAGAGGATTCACACCCAATTCATCCAGCGATCTCCCCTTCATCAACTCTATGAAGAGGATTCACACCCAATTCATCCAGCGTTTTCCTCTTCATCAACTCTATGAAGAGGTTTTCCACGCAATTCAACCAGCGTTTTCCCCTTCATACACTCCATGAAGAGGATTCACACGCAATTTATCCAGCGTTCTCCCCTTCATCAACTCTATGAAGAGGTTTTTCACGCAATTCAACCAGCGTTTTCCCCTTCATACACTCCATGAAGAGGATTCACACCCAATTCATCCAGCGTTTTCCACTTCATCAACTCTATGAAGAGGTTTTCCACACAATTCAACCAGCGTTCTCCCCTTCATCAACTCTATGAAGAGGTTTTTCACGCAATTCATCCAGCGTTCTCCCCTTCATCAACTCTAAGCCCATCGTTTTCCACTTCATCTCCTCTACCAAGAGGATTCCCACGACAACAACTCATCCTTTTCCCCTTCATCAATCAGTACTTCCTCAAGTTAACTATACTATAAGATATGTATTCTAACTATGGACCTAGAAATTACAAGAATCTAAGACTTGAGGCGTATTTTTATGGTTTTTCTCAAGGAAGAATTAACTTCTTTTTCCTCTACTAGCCTAATTATGGTCATTTTTTTAAAATTATAGTAAATAATCTGGAAATTTTACATAGTATGTAGTATAGTACATTATATCACTAATGCACTAGGGCACATATTCACCTAAGGAGGTGTTTTGATGAAGTTTAAGCAGGATGGCACGAAGCCAATCTATGTACAAATTTCAGAATGGATTGAAACAGAAATCTTAAGTGGAGCAATACCAGAGGATCACAAGGTATTTTCTCAATATCAGCTTGCAGAAATGTTCAATATTAATCCTGCAACCGCTGCAAAGGGACTGAATCTCCTTGCGGATGAAAACATTCTATATAAAAAGCGAGGCTTAGGCATGTTTGTAACACCGAACGCCAAACAATTTATTTTAGAGAAAAGGAAAAGTCAAACAATGAAAAATCTCATTTTCGAACTTGTAATGGAGTCAGAACGATTAGGGGTTAATGAAGAAGAATTAGTCAATTTGATTAAGGCTGAAAAAGAAAGGCAAAGGGGGAATCGTGATGAACGCAATTGAGTTTCATAATGTATCTAAACTCTATAGTGGCTTTAAAGCATTAGATAATCTGACTTTTACCATTGAGCCAAATACGATAACGGGGGTTATTGGTAGAAATGGAGCAGGAAAAACAACCCTTTTAAAGATTATCGCTGGTTTTTACCCAGTTTCTTCAGGAGAGGTTCGTGTTTTTTCGGATGACCCGTTTAATAATTTAAAGATATCTTCCAATCTTATTTTTATTGATGATAATATGGCCTTCCCTCCTTGGCTGAATCTAACAGAACTATTAGACGCAAGTGCAAAATTCTATCCTAATTGGGACGGCGAGTTGGCAAAACGGCTATTCGATTATTTCGATTTTAATCCAAAGCAACTTCACCATCATCTTTCAAAAGGTATGAAAAGTACATTTAATATGATCATCGGTCTCTCATCCCGCTGCCCAATTACAATCTTTGATGAACCTACAACTGGAATGGATGCCGCCATACGTAAGGATTTTTACAAGGCATTATTGAAAGATTACATTGCGCACCCTAGAACAATCCTCTTTTCTAGCCACCTGTTAAACGAAATTGATAGTATTTTGGAAAATGTTCTCCTCATACGTAACGGTAATGTTGCACTTCATGAATCGATCGATGATTTGAAGGAGTATGCAGTTGGACTTCGTGGTAAAACAAACGTCATTGAAAAGGTCACAAAAGATATGGAGGTCATTTATGTAGAAGACTTCGGTAATGATTACACGTATTCCGTTGTAAAGGATGCTTATCCAGAAGCAACATGGTTAGAAGCGAAGAAGCTCGGAATTGAGCTTACCCCTGTTGCAACTGAAGACCTTTGTGTATATCTCACCGCGAAGAATAAAGGGGGTATAAATGATGTATTTAACTAAGGCTAGTTTACTTGATATTGTAAAAAAACAGCTATTTTTTAAAGTAAGGGCTTATTATGGTACGTTTACAAGCCTCGCGACTGTCCAGGCGATTGCGCTTTTGTTTTCTTTTAATGGAGTTGGACAGATGGGGCTTGGTGGGAGTGTTTCGATAACCACTTACTCCGGAAGTGTTATTTTTGTTTTCACCGCCTTTTGGGCTGTTATTACGGCAATCACTCTATCAACAAAACCCTATCATTATATCGACTTTTCATTTGTAACAAACAGAATGAGTAGTCACCTTTCAACAATTGGAATGTTGATAATCTATTCATTTATTGCCAGTATCACTTCAACTTTTGCTGGAATTCTTTTAAAGGTAATCTTGTATTTCAATGGGAGCAATAAGATTATAGCGAACCATTTCTTCCTCCCATTTTCCGATATGCTTGTTGGCTTTTATGTCGGTACATTATATCTGCTTTTGTTTGCAACACTAGGTTATCTCATCGGGATGTTTACGCAAATAAACAAACTTTTTGGATTTGCGATTCCTGCCTTTGTAATTGGTTGGGCTATTTATGAAATACGATCATTTGATACATTTACAGGGTTTACGTTTTTTGCACATGAATCATCTATCCTTGTATTTACACTCAAAATTATTGTTACAGTCGCAGTTATGATGTGGATTGTAATAGCTGCAACCAATCGATTGGAGGTTCGAAAATAATGTCAGTAATCGGTACTTTGATACTTCCTATCATTATCTTGTTCATCCTTGCGATTATTTTAGTTTCTGTATTCTTTGGTAAAAAGTTCAAAGGTGTAAAGGGTACAAAAATTTTACTAGGAACATATTTAATCATCTTAACAGTTTCTGTGATTGTGTATTATTGCATCCCTAGTTTTAAAACATTTGAAAATACTACTCAAGATTTGAGCTACGAACAAATAGATCAAGCGATTCAACAAGGGAACATTGAAAATTTTGAAGCTATAAAGGAAAAAGAAAAGTGGGAAATTCCATTCGATCAAGACCAACTTAATATTAAACCATTGGACAATCTAAACTTGCATACCGTTTTTGATCGTAACGAAACGGACGATAACATCATTGAAGTAATCTATTATGTAGCAAATACAAATTTCAATGGTTACGATTTTTATGAGGAAATCCCATCGCCTACCGTTTCGATCGAAAATAACACTATGCTAGTCATTTCTCCACTGGAGTATTCAATTAGACTATATAGCTTTCATAATGACTTTGTAATCTCGCAGTTTAAAGGTGGCGGCATTATGGATGAATTTGATAATAGGTTCAACGATGATAAGCCACTTAATTATGATTTTCTTATAATTAGAGTTCCGAAAAACCTTGAGTTAACTGGGAGTGAGTTTGTTAACTTTATCGGTGAATAAGCCCACAAAAAAAAGGAAGGGGAAGTGAACTGCCCCGTAAATGTTAGACACTTAAATCTAACGTTTACGGGGTGTTTTTATGGCCAAATTTACAATAGAAAA
>QGHH01000238.1 GCA_003640645.1 Fredinandcohnia aciditolerans
ACGGTCGACCAGCACGCGGTTGTAGGCGTCGCCCTCGGCGATGCGCATCTCGCGACGGATCACCGGGTCGAGGGTGCGGACGTTGCCGACGATGTCGATGCGGTCGACATAGACGCGCGGGCCTTCCTTGACCTCGAAGGCGACGTCGACGGTCTTGGTGTCCTTGTTGGCCGAGTAGCGCGGGCGGATGTCGACGAAGGCGAAGCCCGCCGCGCCGGCCGCGAAGGTCAGGGCGTCGGTGGCCTGCTCGATCTTCTCGTCCTGATAGACCTGGCCTTCCCGGATCGGCAGCAGCTGGCGCAGGATGTTGCCGTCCAGCTTCTTGACGTCGGTCTCGACCTTGAGCGAGCCGAACTTGTACTTGGGCCCCTCGTCGATGGTGTAGGTGACCGCGAAGCCGTTCTTGTCAGGCGCAAGTTCGGCCACCGCCGAAACCACGCGGAAGTCGTAGAAGCCGCGGTTGCGGTAGTACTTCCGCAGCTGCTCCTTGTCGTACTCCAGGCGGTCCGGGTCGTAGTTGTCGTTGGTGGTCAGGAACTTGTACCACTGCGATTCCTTGGTCACGACCACGTTGCGCAGGTCGTTGTCCGAGAATTCCTTGTTGCCAAGGAAGTTGACCCGCAGCACGCCGCTCTTGGGGCCTTCGTTGATCTCGAAGACCAGATCGATGCGCTTCTGCGGCAGCTCGACCACCTTGGGG
>QGHH01000239.1:0-363 GCA_003640645.1 Fredinandcohnia aciditolerans
AGCCCGCGCTCCTTGCCGCCCTGCAGCTCCAGATAGACCTCGGCCAACAGCCGCACGTCGATCAGGGCCCCGTGCTTCTCGCGCTCGGCCAGCGAGATCTTGAACCGCTTACACAGCGCGTCCAGCGAGTTGCGCTGGCCCGGGAACAGGGAGCGCGCGTGCAGCAGCGAGTCGGTGACCGTTTCGCAGTACTCGGTGATCGGGCCGCGGCCGGTCTTGGCCAGCTCGGCGTTGAAGAACTTCACGTCGAACGCGGCGTTGTGCGCGATCAGCTCGGCGCCCTGGATGAACTTGACGAACTCGTCGGCGACGTCGCCGAAGCGCGGCTTGTCGGACAGGAATTCGGTGGTCAGTCCGTGCACC
>QGHH01000239.1:445-699 GCA_003640645.1 Fredinandcohnia aciditolerans
GCAGGTTGTTGCCGGTGGCCATCCGGTTGACCAGTTCGACGCAGCCGATTTCGACGATGCGGTGTCCCTGGGCGGGATCCAGCCCGGTGGTTTCAGTGTCAAAGATGATCTGGCGCATAAAGCTATTCCGACGCTTGGGCCGCAGGCGCCGACGGCGCCTGGCCATCCGCCGGGCCGGCCGGGGGATGCGTTGCGCTGCCGGCCGGGCCGGGTTTCCTGCGTGCGGTGGCGATCAGGGTGTAGGCCACCGGCAC
>QGHH01000240.1 GCA_003640645.1 Fredinandcohnia aciditolerans
GGTTCGCAAGCTCGGCGAACAGGTGGCGCAGCGCCGGCGTCCATTCGATCAGCCCGCGGCGGAGGGCGTCGCCCGCCTTGGCCTTGGCGAACCCCACCACAATACCGTCCTGGCCGAGGTCAGTCCTGCGCAGATTCAGGAACTCTGCGCGGCGCCGGCCGGTCAGCGCGACGAACTTGGCCATCAGCCGGCGGTCGGATGGGCGAGGTGGCCCGCCGCCTTGCCGGCCTTGGCGCAAGCGGTGACGGCATTGATCAATTCGCTGAATTTGCCGTCCGCCAGGTCCATGATGGGCAGCAGTTCGCCATCTTCAGTGATCTCGTCGGGCGAGATCAGCCTGTGGGCGTCAGCCATGCGCCGACGGATTGGGTAACTTCCACGGTGGTCTTCTAAAAATTACCTGTAGGTAAATTTTATATGGATACCTGTAGGTAAGCTTGGCGGGAGGCGAAAGTAGGACTCTTCCCCGCGCTAGGAGATAGGACGAGATTTAAGAATCAATCAGTTACGATTAGCTCACCCATCGGCGGGTCAGCTTCCAAGGAGAGTGAGATGGCGGTGTTGGCGTTTCTGCTTACTTCGATCTGGGCCATCCTACTGGTGGCCTCCTGGTTCGTTTCGGCTTTCCTGGCGCATCACATCGCCAATGCCAAAGGGGCGTGCGGAGCATGCTGGTTCTTATGGGGAGTGGTGCTCGGC
>QGHH01000241.1 GCA_003640645.1 Fredinandcohnia aciditolerans
GCATGGGCAAGCCGGACTCGCTGGTGCATGCGTGGCCCGCCCTGTTCACGCAATGGGCGGCGTTCAATCAGTTCTTCAAGGCTTGACGCCCGCTGTCAGTGCGAGTGGCGCGGGTCGCCGCGGGTCTCGACCACCTTGAGGTACAGCGTCGCCGGCTCCAGGCAGCCGCCGGTGGACAACTGGCCCACCAGTTGCCGGTAGAGTTCCTGCCACGGCGTCTGCGCCGCTGGCGGCTGATAGGGCGGGTCCTGCCGGCGCCGTTCCATTTCAGCCTCGTCCACCAGCGCGATCACGCTGCGCTGGTTCAGGTCGACGCGGATGCGGTCGCCGGTGCGCAGCAGGGCCAGGCCGCCGCCCACCGCGGCCTCGGGCGACATGTTCAGGATCGACGGGCTGGCCGAGGTGCCGCACTGGCGGCCATCGCCCAGGCAGGGCAGCGAGTCGATGCCGCGCTTGATCAGATGCGACGGGGGCGCCATGTTGACGCCCTCCGCGCGGCCCGGATAGCCGACGGTGCCGGCGCCGCGGATGACCAGAATGCAGTGTTCGTCGATGTTCAGCGCGGGGTCCTCGATGCGCGCGTGGTAATCCTCCGGGCCCTCGAACACGATGGCGCGCGCCTCGAAGGCGTTCTCGTCGCCGGGCGCGGACAGATAGGCGCGGCGGAACGCTTCGCCCACCACCGACATCTTGATGAC
>QGHH01000242.1 GCA_003640645.1 Fredinandcohnia aciditolerans
ATGATCGTCGGACGGCAGCGGGGTCAGGATGGTCCAGCGCCCGTCGACCAGCTCGGGAAAGCCGGCGTCCGGCCCCGACTGCGCGGTGCCGGCGATGGGGTGGCCGGGGATGACGAACACGCCGGCCGGCGCCGCCTCGGTCAGGGCCGCGCCGATGACGCCCTTGACCGAGCCGACGTCGCTGACCACGGCGCCAGGCTTGAGGCCGGGCGCGGCGGCGCGGGCGGCCTCGGTGACCTGGCTGCCCGACAGCATGCGGGCGAGCTCTTCCTCGCGCGCCGCCGGCGTCAGCACCTCGACGGCGGTGCGGATCTCCTCGCCGCCGGTCTTGGACACCCGCCAGTGCGCCTCGGCGCGGGCGGCGACCTGGGCGCTGTGGGTGACGACCAGCACCTGCGCCCCGGCGGCGAGGCGCTTGAGACGCAGGCCGACGGCGTCGGCCACCGCGCCGCCGACGCCCTGGTCGACCTCGTCGAAGATCATCAGCGGCTGGACGTCGCCGCGCGCCGCCAAGGCCGCCTTCAGCGCCAGGGCGAAGCGGGCCAGTTCGCCGCCCGAGGCGATGACGCCCAGGCCGCCGAACGGCGCGCCGGGATTGGTGGCCACCTCGAACTCCACCCGGTCGGCGCCCGAGGGCCCGGCCCGGTCCTCGCCCAGCGGCTCCACCGCCACGCGGAAGCGGGCCTTGTCCAGCTTG
>QGHH01000243.1 GCA_003640645.1 Fredinandcohnia aciditolerans
GAATGCGGCGAGGCGAACACCATCGGCCCGGCCGGTCCCTGGCGGCCGTCGTCCCCGGCGGGGCGATGGATCTCGAACGGCGCGTCTTCCGGGGCGACCGGCGCGGCGAGGGGCTCCCAGGCGTTCATGGCGCCAGTTTCGCGGCTGCGGCGCGCATCCGTCCAGAGGTTTATCGGCGGTTTACGTCTGTCGCTGTAGGGTGCCCGGACGACGGCGCTCTCGGGGGCGCGCCCGCCAGCAGTTTTCAAGAGCGCTTAATGACCCGCATCCTCCTGGCCGAAGACGACGAATCCCTGCGCGGCTTCCTGGCGCGCGCCCTGGAGCGGGCGGGCTACGAGGTCCGTTCCTGCCCCGACGGCGAGGAGGCGGTCTCCGCCCTCGACGAGCCGTGGGACCTGCTGCTCACCGACATCGTCATGCCGGGGATCGACGGCATCGAGGTCGCCCGCCAGGCCGCCGCCCGCCAGCCGGCCCTGCGCATCATGTTCATCACCGGCTTCGCCGCCGTGGCCCTGTCGGCCAAGGAGCAGGCGCCCGCCGGGGCCAAGGTGCTGTCCAAGCCCGTCCACCTGCGCGACCTGGTCGCCGAGGTGGAGCGCATGATCGCCGCATAAACGCGACTTGCGCTGGCGGAAGCTCCCGGCTATATCCGCCGCCTTCCCGCTCTTTCGAGCCTTGCTCTATCGAGCCCGGTC
>QGHH01000244.1 GCA_003640645.1 Fredinandcohnia aciditolerans
TGGTCAACGAGATCTCGCTGGCCAAGATCAACCCGGCCGCGCCGCACGAGAAGGTCTGCCTGCTGGGCTGCGGCGTCACCACCGGCCTGGGCGCGGTGCACAACACCGCCAAGGTCAAGGAAGGCGACACCGTGGCCGTGTTCGGCCTGGGCGGCATCGGCCTGGCGGTGATCCAGGGCGCGGTGCAGGCCAAGGCCGGCCGCATCATCGCGGTCGACACCAACCCCAACAAGTTCGTGCTGGCCAGCGCCATGGGCGCCACCGACTGCATCAACCCCAAGGACCACGACAAGCCGATCCAGGAAGTGATCGTCGAGCTCACCGACGGCGGCGTGGACTTCTCGTTCGAATGCATCGGCAACGTGCACGTGATGCGCGCCGCGCTCGAATGCTGCCATAAGGGTTGGGGCGAAAGCATCATCATCGGCGTGGCCGGCGCCGGCCAGGAAATCAGCACGCGCCCGTTCCAACTGGTCACCGGCCGCGTCTGGCGCGGCTCGGCCTTCGGCGGCGTCAAGGGCCGCACCCAGCTTCCCGGCATGGTCGAGGACGCGATGAACGGCAAGATCGACCTGGATCCGTTCGTCACCCACACACTGCCGCTGGACCGCATCAACGAGGCCTTCGACCTGATGCATGAAGGCAAATCGATCCGCACCGTGATCCACTTCTGACACCGGCGGATGTTCCCGAG
>QGHH01000245.1:0-363 GCA_003640645.1 Fredinandcohnia aciditolerans
GTTCCTGACGCGCCAGGCGCAGCAGTTGCCGGCCGGCTTCAGCTACGACTGGCAGTCGGACGCGCGCCAGTTCAGCCAGGAAGGCTCGGCGCTGATGATCACCTTCATCTTCGCCATCATCGTCATCTACCTGGTGCTGGCGGCGCAGTACGAAAGCCTGCGCGACCCGTTCATCATCCTGGTGAGCGTGCCGCTGTCGATCTGCGGCGCGCTGATCCCGCTGGCGCTGAAGGGTGTCGCCTATCGCCCTGTGGGCGCTGCTGCGCTGCTGCGCCGCAATCTCCTCGTCTACGGCGTCGGCGGCCTGATCCTGCCCTTCGCGGGCATCAAGCTGGTCGACATCGCCGTCTCGGCTCTTCATCT
>QGHH01000245.1:373-693 GCA_003640645.1 Fredinandcohnia aciditolerans
ACACCCAGGTCGGCCTCTTGACGCTGATCGGGCTTATCAGCAAGCACGGCATCCTGATGGTGGAGTTCGCCAACGAGATGCAGGTCAGCCACGGCCTGGACCGGCGCAGCGCCATGGAGCACGCCGCCCGCATCCGCCTGCGGCCGATCCTGATGACCACCGCCGCCATGGTGGTGGGCTTGATTCCGCTGCTGTTCGCCAGCGGCGCCGGCGCCCACAGCCGCTACAGCCTGGGGTTGGTGATCGTGGTCGGCATGCTGGTCGGCACGCTCTTCACGCTGTTCGTGCTGCCCACCGTCTACACCGTGCTGGCGCGCGAC
>QGHH01000246.1 GCA_003640645.1 Fredinandcohnia aciditolerans
GCCGCGCCGGTCACTATACTTCGCGCGGATCCGCGCATCCAAGGCTGCTTCACGCGACGGGCGCTGGACTTCCCGGATGCGCCGGCGGGTCAAGGCGTCATCGGGCGCGCGATGCCGATACACTGCAGTCGCCTGCGCATGGCGCGGTGTCGATGGCGGCCGCGCAAGGCTTGCCCGGCCCGCGCCCGGTTTTCAAGGAGTGGATTCATGGCACGCATCTTCATCACCGGTTCGGTCGATGGCCTGGGACTGGCGGCCGCGCGCGCGCTGCTGGCGGACGGCCCCATGGTGGTCGTGCACGGGCGCAATCGCGAGCGCCTGGGCGCCGCGCGGGAATTGTTGTCGCAAGGGGCGCTGGCGGTGGTGGGCGACCTGGCGCAGACGCGGGAGCTGGCGGACCAGCTCAATGCGCTGGGTCGGATGGACGCGGTCATCCACAATGCCGGCGTCTTCACCGGCCCGGCCATCCTGCCAGTCAATGTCATCGCGCCGTATGTGCTGACCGCCTTGATGGCGCGGCCGCGACGGCTGGTCTACCTGAGCAGTGAAATGCACTACGACGGCAGGCCGGACCTCGACGGCATGGCCTGGGAGGGCGGCCGCGAAAGCGGCTCGTAGTCGGACAGCAAGCTGTTCGTGACGGGGTTGATGGCGGCCGTGGCGCGCCGCTGGCCGGATGTGATCAGCCAAGC
>QGHH01000247.1:0-245 GCA_003640645.1 Fredinandcohnia aciditolerans
AGATCATCGAAAAGGAGCGCCACGCCATTCCCGGTGGCTTCGCGCTGCTGCCGACCATGGGCGGCCAGACCGCGCTGAACACCGCCCTGGCGCTGGAGCGCATGGGCGTGCTGGAGAAGTACGGCGTCGAGATGATCGGGGCCAAGGCCGAGGTCATCGACAAGGCCGAGGACCGCTCGCTGTTCCGCGAGGCCATGGCCAAGATCGGCCTGGAGACACCGCGCTCGATGCTGGCCAACGCCTCG
>QGHH01000247.1:351-692 GCA_003640645.1 Fredinandcohnia aciditolerans
GACGCCGCGCTCGATGCTCTCGAAACGCAGTGGAACCTCGGCGAAGGCGATCGCAAGCAGCGCTACATCAACCACGCCATGGCGATCGCAGCCCAGGCGCTCGACCATGTCGGCCTGCCGGCCATCATCCGTCCGTCCTTCACCATGGGCGGCACCGGCGGCGGCATCGCCTACAACGTCGAGGAGTTCAAGGAGATCGTCGAGCGCGGCCTCGACCTGTCGCCGACCACCGAGGTGCTGATCGAGGAGTCGGTGCTGGGCTGGAAGGAGTACGAGATGGAGGTCGTCCGCGACAAGGCGGACAACTGCATCATCGTCTGCTCGATCGAGAACATCGACCC
>QGHH01000248.1 GCA_003640645.1 Fredinandcohnia aciditolerans
ATCGACACCCTGGGCTGCGGCCTGGAAGCGCTGGAATACCCGGCGTGCCGCAAGCTGCTGGGCCCCGTCGTTCCCGGCACCATCGTCCCGCACGGCGCCAAGGTGCCCGGCACCCAATTCCAACTCGATCCCGTGCAGGCCGCGTTCAACATCGGCGCGATGATCCGCTGGCTCGATTTCAACGACACCTGGCTGGCCGCCGAATGGGGCCACCCTTCCGACAACCTCGGCGGCATCCTGGCAACGGCGGACTGGCTTTCGCGCAACGCGGTCGCCAGCGGCAAAGCGCCGTTGACCATGAAACAGGTGCTGACCGCAATGATCAAAGCCCATGAAATTCAGGGCTGCATCGCGCTGGAAAACTCCTTCAACAAGGTCGGCCTGGACCACGTGGTGCTGGTCAAGGTGGCGTCCACCGCCGTCGTGGCGCAGATGCTGGGCCTCACCCGCGACGAAGTCATCAACGCCGTCTCGCTGGCCTGGGTCGACGGCCAGAGCCTGCGCACCTACCGCCACGCCCCCAACACCGGCAGCCGCAAGAGCTGGGCCGCCGGCGACGCCACCAGCCGCGCCGTGCGCCTGGCGCTGATCGCCCGCACCGGCGAGATGGGCTACCCCTCGGTGCTGTCCGCCAAGACCTGGGGCTTCTACGACGTGCTGTTCAAGGGCCAGCCGTTCAGGTTCCAGCGTC
>QGHH01000249.1 GCA_003640645.1 Fredinandcohnia aciditolerans
ACCTGAAGGGTGGAGCGTACGTCGTGCTCGCCTTCACGCTCGCCGTTGGTGACCGTGCACAGGCTGAAGTGGCGCGTCAGGGGGGTGCGGTCCATGTTCTGCTTGGGAAGCAGGTCGATCAGCGCCGAAAGCCCCTCTTTGTCCTTTTCCAGCCATACCATGTCCCTTCGGATCTCGGGGCTGTAGACGGCGATCCGGTAGTTGAACTCGGGCAAGCAGGACTGCAGGTAGGTCTTGTAATCTGACGAGTCCAACGCCACGCAGAGCTTGGCCAAGAACTCTCGAATGGTCTTTTCCATATCCATGTTCGTAATCCTTTATTCGGGTATGGGTTCAGCCTTAGCGCGCGCTTTGATCTGCGGGAGGGAAAGGGTTTGAAGCGCTGCGGCCCATCCGGCGGCCCCATTCTTCATAGAAATGGCGCATACCTACTTCGTCATGGATCTTGTTGTTCTCGACGCGAGCATGCAGGATCATCGGCGCTTCAGTGGGGTCAGCCAGTGCGCGTCCCTGCCCAAAAGTGCCCATCAAATCCTCAGGCACATTGCGGCCGAAGGGGCCCCAGATCGAGTTGTGGTGCTGCACTCTCGCCGCTCTTTCTTCAGGTGTATCGCTCTTTAGTCCCAGACCGCGGTATTCAATGAACAACTTGTTCGGGCCGATCGGTATGACGGTGTCGATGCGCATGACC
>QGHH01000250.1:0-351 GCA_003640645.1 Fredinandcohnia aciditolerans
CGAATTGACCATCGCCCGGCAGCGCAGAACCGGCAGATCGAAGCCCTGACCGTTGAAGCTGACAAGGGTTGGACGGAGGGACTGGAGCCGTTCGGAGAAGGACGAGATCAAGTCGGCCTCGGATCGCTCGTCCATATGCGGTGCCCCCAATGACCGGATCGCCCAGTGGTCATCCAGCCGTTCAGCGATCACGGCGCCGATGCAGGCGATCTTGTGCAACGGCAGCTTGGGGAACTTCTCACCGACAAGGCCTTCGGCGACTTCATCATGATGGTCATGAATTCCATGAACACGTGAAACGGCTTCAAGATCAGGAACCGTCTCCAGATCAAAGACGACGACATGTTGAGG
>QGHH01000250.1:361-690 GCA_003640645.1 Fredinandcohnia aciditolerans
TCCGATTTGGCAGTTCATGGGATCAGGGCCGCGAGCTTGCTTCGCAGCGCTCACGTCGCTCCACGGCGAACCACTCAGGCTTCGCCTTCGCTTCTTCGCCTAGAGCATTCTTCATCACATGTATTCTATGTCCTATTCGATTATGAATCTCGAATACCTATCCCATTCCTAGATTTCACGCCTCGTTTCTCCCCCTCCAAAACACAGACCCGGCACGAATACGTGACTATCCGTAATCAGTCGTGCAGTGGTCACTGTGTTTTGGAGGGGGAAGTGAAGCTACATTCCTGAGTTTGTTAGCCTTTTCGATAGTCGCTTGCCGCATCTAC
>QGHH01000251.1 GCA_003640645.1 Fredinandcohnia aciditolerans
TCGGTTTACGGCTTTGGCCATCCGCTGTATTACGACAACGTGATCCGCACCCTGCGCGGTGAGTGCGAACCGGAAACCGACGGCCGTGAAGGCCTGCAGTCGCTCGCGCTGCTGACAGCGATCTACCGGTCGGCACGCGATGGCGTGCGCGTGCCGCTACCCCTGGATTGAGCATCATGAGCATTCATCCCAGCGCCATTGTCGATGACGGCGCGCAGATCGGCGCGGGTACGCGCATCTGGCATTGGGTCCATGTGTCTCCCCGCGCCGTGATTGGCGAGGGCTGCTCACTGGGCCAGAACGTCTATGTGGGCAACCAGGTTAAGATCGGCAACCGCGTCAAGATCCAGAACAACGTCTCGGTCTATGACAACGTCACGCTCGAAGACGACGTCTTCTGTGGCCCGAGCATGGTTTTCACCAACGTCTACAACCCGCGCTCGGCTATCGAGCGCAAGAGCGAATACCGCGACACCCTGGTCCGCCAGGGCGCGACCCTCGGCGCCAACTGCACGATTGTCTGTGGCACGACCGTTGGCCGGTACGCCTTCGTGGGCGCCGGCGCGGTGGTCAACCGCGATGTTCCTGACTACGCGCTGGTCGTCGGCGTTCCCGCTCGGCAGATCGGCTGGATGAGCCGCCACGGCGAGCAGCTGGACCTGCCCTTGACGGGTGACGCCGAAACGCGCT
>QGHH01000253.1 GCA_003640645.1 Fredinandcohnia aciditolerans
GGACGGGCAGGGCAGGCCGTCGGCCAGCAACTGGTCGATATGGCGGCGCAGCGCGGGCCGCGAGCCTTCCTTCTTGATGGCGCGCAGCACGTCCAGCGCCACGATGTTGCTGGTGCCTTCCCAGATCGAGCCCAGGTGCGCGTCGCGCACCAGGCGCGGCTCGGTCCATTCCTCGATATAGCCGCAGCCGCCGCGCACTTCCATGGCGTCGCCGGTGACCTTGCGCGCATCGCGGCAGGCGCGGAACTTGATCAGGGGAGTCAGGATGCGCGCCAGCGCCGCATCGCCCTGGCCCTGGTCGGCGTCGGCCAGCGCGCGGGCGGTCTGGAACATGACGCTGCGGGCCTGTTCGGCCCATACCGTCATTTTCACGAGCTGGCGCTGCATCAGCGGCATGTCGATCAGGCGCTTGCCGAACGCGCGGCGGTGCTGCGAGACGTACGTGGCCTCGGTGACGGCGCGGCGCATCAGGCCGGCCGCGCGCATGCCGTTGGACAGGCGCGAGTTGTTGATCATGTCGGCCATGTGCTTGAAGCCCTTGCCACGCTCGCCCACCAGCCACGCCAGCGCGCCTTCCAGGCGGATTTCGCCGCTGGCCATGGAACGGGTGCCGAGCTTGTCCTTCAGGCGCAGGATGCGGTAGTGGTTGTGCGTGCCGTCGGCCAGGTCGCGCGGCAGCAGGAACAGCG
>QGHH01000254.1 GCA_003640645.1 Fredinandcohnia aciditolerans
GTGCAGCAGCGCGCGGATCATGGCGCCGGCCGGTCCGCGGGGGCGGGCAGGGCCTTGCGGCGGCCCGCGCCCAGTCGGTGGAAGAACAGGTAGACGGCGGGCGTGGTGAACAGCGTCAGCACTAGGCTGACCAGCAGGCCGCCCACCATCACCCAGCCCAGCGGCTGGCGCAGCTCGGCGCCCGAGCCGGTGGACAGCATCAGCGGCAGCGCGCCGAACAACGCCGCCAGCGTGGTCATCAGGATCGGCCGCAGACGGATGCGCACCGCCTCGACGGTGGCCTCGATCAGCGAGCGGCCCTGGGCCTGGAGGTCCTTGGCGAACTCGACGATCAGGATGGCGTTCTTGGCCGACAGCCCCATGGTCGTCAGGAGGCCGACCTGGAAGTAGATGTCGTTGGACAGCCCCCGGAAGGTGGCGGCCAGCAGGGCCCCGACAATGCCTAGCGGCACCACCAGGATCACGGACAGCGGGATCGACCAGCTCTCATAGAGGGCGGCCAGCAACAGGAACACCACCAGGATCGACAGGGCGTAGAGGGCCGGGGCCTGCGCGCCGGAGGCCCGTTCCTGCCGCGACAGGCCGGTCCATTCGAAGCCGACGCCCTGCGGGAGCTTGGCGACGAGCTGCTCCATCGCCTTCATGGCGTCGCCGGTGCTCTTGCCGGGCGCGGCCGAGCCCTGGCTGT
>QGHH01000255.1 GCA_003640645.1 Fredinandcohnia aciditolerans
GCCGGGACGGTGCTGACCGTGGCCGACATCCTCTGCGCCTACGGCGTCTCGACCGCCTGGCCCGAGGGCGCGCGCGGCTTCACCACCGCCGAGGTCAAGTGCAACTTCACCGGCACGCTGCGTGAAGGCGTCGGGCTGTGCACGGCCAGGCTGCTGCACGGCGGCCGCCTGACCCAGGTCTGGGACGCCAGCTTCACAGACGAGGCCGGCGAGCGCCTGCTGGCCGCGTTCCGCTGCACGCAGATCATTCTCTACCCGCGGGGGTGAGCACGGTTTCCAGCCGCCGGCTCCATCCTTCCGACCAGTCGACCAGCGGCAGCAGCAGGTCGAGCAGGGCCGCGCCGTCCTCGGTCAGGCGGTAACCGCCGCCGTCGTGCGCCACCAGGCCCGCGCCGCGCAGTTCGTGCAGGCGGGTGTTCAGCACCGCCGGATTGGTCTCGGCGGCGTCCTGCAGCGCCCGGAAGGTCAGCGGCCCGCCGCGCAGCTCCCACAGGACGCGCAGCGTCATGCGCCGGCCCAGGAGGTCGAGCAGCACCATGACCGGCCGGCCTGTGGACGAGCCGCGCACGGGGGCGCCGATCTGGGGAATCTTCATGCTATACTTTTCATAGCTGCCGTGTTGGTGTGCGCTATGTAAATCATAGTGAAAGGCGAGGCCGATGTCCGCACGCATTTCTCCCGCTCAACC
>QGHH01000256.1 GCA_003640645.1 Fredinandcohnia aciditolerans
CAGATCGAGAAGAAGTACGGCAAGCACCTGCCGGTGGCCGAGGTGCAGTCCAAGGCCCGCGCCTACGCGCTCGAGCAGATCGACCGCCAGCGCAAGGACTTCAAGCGCCTGGGCGTGCTGGGACTGGGCAAGTTGGGCGCGGCGGTGGCCAAGGTGGGCCTCGCGTTTGGCATGGACGTGGTGGCCTGGAGCCCCAACCTGACCGACGAGCGCGCCGCCGAGGCGGGGGTCACGCGGGTGGACAAGCACGAACTGTTCGCCACCTCCGACGTGGTCAGCCTGCACCTGATCCTGTCCGACCGCAGCCGCCACATCGTCGACGCCGCGGCGCTGGCCGCGATGTAGCCGACGGCCTACCTGGTGAACACCTCGCGCGCCGGGCTGGTGGACCAGGAAGCCCTGATGGACGCGCTGGTGAAGTTCCGCATCGCCGGCGCCGGCCTGGACGTGTATCCGGAAGAGCCGCTATCACCCACCGACAGCGTGCGCGACCTGGACAACGTCATCCTGACGCCGCACCTGGGCTACGTCACGGAGCAAAGCTACCGGGAGTTCTACGGCGGCGCCTTCGAAGATGTTCAGGCCTGGCTCCGCGGAGCTCCGATCCGGCTGCTGACGGCTGCTCCCGCTGACGGCTGATCCGCGCCCGGCAGCTACAGGAGGGCCGCGCCGATGTCCTGGCCGATCC
>QGHH01000027.1 GCA_003640645.1 Fredinandcohnia aciditolerans
TGAAATTCAAGTATATAAAAATACCTGTAGGTTGAACACTCTTTTTTTCGAGTGTCCTTCCTACAGGTACCATTCTAGTCTGACAGCTTTCTTTTATTTGTTCGAATCTACACTTTAAATGTTTTCGTTAACCCTTTCACAATTGAATTAACTTGGTTCACTGCCCCTACCATTTGCCCTGCTGTATCCATCATTTTATTGATATCATAGGTCCCATCCTTTTTCTTAAATTGATTTAGGATGCCCCCAGCCCCTTTGGCCTTTATTTGATCCGAACCAGTTAAGTTAGGGGTCGGATATGGATTTAAATAAGGTGTCTGATAGCCGTATGGAGAATAACCAGGATAATTGTTCATATTATAGTGCATATAGGTTGGAGGATTGTATTGATTCCAATTCGATTGGTACCCTCCTCCGTAAAATTGCTGATAAGTAGGTTGCCCCAAATATGGCCACGAATTACCATAAGGTCTAGCAGCATATTTGTTCCTGCGAAAATTTTGATACATGTGGAACAAACCTCCTGTGATGTTCTTTTACTATAGATTATGTAAAAGTTGGGTTAGATGTTCAAAAAAAGATACCATGCTATCAAGGTATCTTTAACGGAGGGTTTATTGTTTTGGTTTTATAGCCCTTTCAAGGATGTTATCAAGTACAAATTGAACCGATTCATACATATTTTTAAAACGTTTAACTTTTGTATCTTGATAAAAACTTTGGATGGAGATATGTTGGATATTTTCATGTGTAGCATCAATCTGATTAGGATGAAGATTTTTCGGAAACTCTTTTTTAATCCATGCAGTCGCCAATTCTCTCCAACTATCTGCTATTTCCATTGTAGAATCTACAAAAGGTTTTACTTCTTTATAAAAATCCACTTCATAGGATTCACTTGTTTTAACATCCTCTAATCGTTTAATGGATTGGTCACAGAGATCCTTTAAAATATTCGTCTTCGCCAATAGTTCCGTATACATTCTCTCACCTCAACATCTATCTTACCGTTTTAATAGCTTAATGTTAAGTGATAAGAATGTTCCTTTCCGGTTTGCGGAGATTGTTCTGATTTTTGACTGAGAAATGACTTTTGTAAGGAAATGAGATCATTTTCAAGCCCTTTAATTTGAATCAGTTTCAGATTTTTCCCTTCATCAATACACAAATCTACTTCGGCCTGAATTTGCTTATCAATCTTGTTTAATGAATTAAGCAATTGATCAATATCCCCAAGAACATGCGCTTTCGTCGTAAGCTCACCCTTCAATATATCCATCCTCCTATTCGGTCTTTTTTTAGTTAATTCGATGCCGAAATTGTTCCTCCTGCACGCTTGACAAAACTAGTTTTTATTCGTCAAAGAAAGTGGTATTACTCCAACAACTTTCCCTATTTTCGACAATGGTTTCCTAACATTTTTTTAGAATGTTATCTTTGAAAGATGCTCACACTACGAGTAGGAGGTGAAGATCCTATGGCAAAGCAAAATAAGAAGAAAAATAATCAAGAACGTAATGAAGAGAAAGCACCTGGTTATGGAGACAAAAAACTAGAAGGACCAGATAGACCATCAACATAATAATACATACAAAGGCTGACAGTCAGCCTTTGTTTTTTAATAACAGTTCTTCTAGTAGAATGCCTGCTTGTACTTGCTTCTGTTTCTTTAAGAACCATTTTGTAAGGTCAAATTGGTCTCCTAACTCCACTTCCGCAAACCATTTTGCTTTTCTCTCGCCTTTATACCAATCTAATGTCTTGCCTTTGTGGTGTTGGATAACCGGATAGGTAGTTCGTAAAAATGGTGTATTACGAAATCTTCGCTCATCTATATACCTTTCATAATCATATCTAGAGCCTGTATGCTCTACAACGTTAGAAAACTGTATAAAAAATTTATAATAATCCTTATGAAATAAAAGGGATGCAAGCTTTTTACCAAGTTCAATTCTATTATCAAGTTTTGTAAATTTATGAACGGAAAATCCAAATAATCTTCCATCCAATGTTGGATAAATGACTGAACTAAAGTGCAGAAAGTCCTGAAGATTATAAAAGAAACTTTGAAAAACCTTCCTTCTTAGTAATGGATGTTCTATTACAGGCTTTTGAATGATATTCTGTTCATTAATGATTTGGGCTGTTACCAAACGACCACGATTACCAAATCTCCAAAAAAACTCCCATTCTGCCTCGACAAATTTGGATACCGAAAACATTTTTAGCATGTGGAACAAAGGCTTTCCTATTTTTTTCGAATACTCATAAATCAAGAGTTGTGGAAATGCATCTGAAAAAATGAGCCAGTTTGCGCGTTCATATGTATCAAATAAAGTTCTTCTCTCTTTTTCAGTTAGAATTCTCGGGATCCATTCCCCTTCTAAATCGGTCATATTCCAACCAGCATTCCGTGATACTTGACTTGCTAAAAATGACCATTGTATCTCTTTATTTTTTTTATAGTAAGTTGCATAACTTTTCGTCCGTGAAATATTATCAATATTCCCTTTTGCTGTTTTTGATTGAATCTCCAAAAGTATTTCTCTTTCTTCTATTGTTAAACCAAGTTTCTGTTTTCTTCGAATATCTACCATCGTTTCTATTTCTAGTATATCGGTTTGTTTTTTGCTCATTCTTTGCACACCTCTTACCATAGTGTGTCCATCCTGGCGTACAACACGCCCCCAAAAGTATATTTTCAGGCGAATAGTATGGTATAGTGATATGTAATCCTTCTTGGCCTCACCCTAATTGTTAACAATTTCTTTAAACTATTTCTGAGAAATTTTTGGTATAATAGGTGTCTTAAGGGGGATGGGAGTATGGAGTTTCGTTATCCAAATGGGAAAGTATATAAGCCCCAACAAGTAAGAAACAAACCACATCTCAAGCAAAAAATATACGGGAATCGTGGAATGACACTTGAAGAAGATCTCAACGAAACAAATCAATTTTATTTGGAGCAGGAAATTGCAGTTATTCATAAAAAACCAACACCTGTACAAATCGTAAATGTCGATTATCCGAAAAGAAGTGCAGCAGTCATAAAGGAAGCCTATTTTAAACAAGCATCAACCACGGACTATAATGGCATATACAAAGGCCGATATATTGATTTTGAAGCGAAGGAAACGAAAAATAAAACCTCATTTCCGCTTCAAAACTTTCACGAACACCAAATAAAGCATATGTCTGATTGTTTAAAACAAAATGGGATTTGTTTTGTAATCCTTCGATTTACAACAATAGATGAAATGTATTTACTTGAGGCAAAGCACTTATTAACCTTCTGGAATCGAAAAATGGCTGATGGAAGAAAATCAATAACAAAAAAAGAAGTAGAAACCTATGGCCATCCATTATCTATTGGATTTAGGCCAAGAATTGATTATATTAAAATTATTAATCAACTCTATTTTGAATAGGGAAAAGCTAGAAATGAAACATTTTGTAATTCAAAAACGTCAATATGTATGAATGCATTTGAAAGGCAGGAAATAGTATGTCTGAAAAATATAAAACACGTGAAGAACGTCGACATGCGAATCAAAAGAAGAAGAAACCAAAAAAAGCAAAGGGTTCGTTATTTAAGCGAATTATACTCATTGTCCTATTAATAGGAATAATAGGAATGGTAGCCGGGGCTACGACATTCTTCGTAATGGCAAGTGGAGCTCCACCATTAGATGAATCCTTACTAAAGGATCCACTTTCATCAAAAGTTTATGATAAGGATGGCAATAAAATTTATGAATTTGGCGCAGAAAAACGGACCTACGTCCCTCTTAATCAAATACCAGATGATCTAAAGAATGCGGTAATAGCAGTCGAGGATGCACGTTTCTATGAGCACCACGGCTTGGATGTGATTCGTCTTGGTGGTGCCGTTGTCGCAAATATTACTGATGGATTTGGCTCTGAAGGAGCGAGTACCATTTCACAACAGGTAATAAAGAACTCCTTCTTCGAAGAAGGGCAAAAAAAGCTTACGAGAAAAGCACAGGAGCTATGGCTTGCATTTCAATTAGAACGAAAGTACTCAAAAGATGAAATACTTGAAATGTATCTTAACAAAATCTACTACGGGGTCGGTAACACATATGGTGTATCCAAGGCTGCCGAAAAATATTTTAATAAGCCACTAGATGAACTTGAGCTGCATGAATCAGCCTTTATTGCTGGATTAGGGCAAAACCCAGGGATCTATAACCCTTTTGTTCATCCAGAAGCAGCAGAAAAGCGTCGTAATATTGTATTAAACCTAATGGTTAGGCATGAATTTATTTCGAAAGATGAAGCAGAAGCTGCTAAAAAGATTCCGATTGAATCATCTATAGTAGAATCAAACGAACAATCATCTCCAATCGATTCTTTTATGGACCAAGTAAAAATCGAGCTTAAAGAATATGATGATATCGATGTTTATAATGCAGGTGTAAAAATTTATACAACCTTCGACCCTAAAGCACAAGAACATGTCGATTCATTATTAGCAAATGAAGATCCTGATGTTCAATTTCCAAATGAAGAGTTTCAAGCTGGAATCGCGATAGTGGATACAAAAACAGGTGAAATTAGAGCATTAGGTGGCGGAAGAAACCAGGCCGAAAATAACCGCAGAAACTTTGCACTGGAATCCGAAAACCAACCGGGTTCAACTATTAAACCTATTTTAGACTATGGCCCTGCTATTGAATATTTAAAATGGTCAACCTATCAGCAAATTAAAGATGAACCGTACACCTATTCAAATGGTGTGCCAATTAATAACTTTGACAGAAAGCATATGGGACAAATATCTGCAAGAGTTGCTTTAGCCCACTCAAGGAATATCCCAGCACTTAAGGCATTCCAGGAAGTAGGCGTAACCAAAGTTACCGAATTTGCAGAACGTCTTGGAATTACATTTGATGAGAGAATTAATGAGGCATATTCAATCGGTGGGATGTCAGGCGGTATTTCTCCTCTTGAAATGGCAGGTGCTTATGCTGCATTCGGAAATCAAGGAAACTTTATCAAACCACATGCGGTTGACAAGATTGTTTTTCCGGATGGAAGAGAAGTAACTCTTGCTCCAGAGCCTGAAGAAGCAATGTCGGAAGCAACAGCTTTTATGATTACAGACATGCTAAAATCTGTAATGGATTTTGGTTCTGGAAGTAGATATGATGTTTCCGGATTACAAATTGCTGGAAAAACAGGAACAACCAACTATTCCGCAGATGATATGAAAAAGTATAATATTTCATCCGGTGTCCCAGATGTATGGTTCAGTGGCTACACACCTAGCCATACGGTAGCCATTTGGACGGGATATAAAAATAATCGTGAACCTATTAAACCGGCTGAACAGAACCTAGCATTAAAATTATTTAGAAACATCATTACTAATCTTTCTGAAGGAAAAGAAGCAGAGGATTTTGTAATGCCTAAATCAGTCGTTAAAGTCGGAGTTGAAAAAGGATCAAATCCTGCAAAACTACCAAGTGATTTTACTCCAAAAGACCAAATTGTTTATGAATATTTCATAAAAGGAACTGAACCAACGCAAGTGTCTGAGAAATATGACAAACTCAACCCACCTTCTAACCTTGATGTGCAGTATGACCAAGTAACAAATCAAATCAATCTATCTTGGGCATATACTGATGGTGAGCTTGAAGGTAATAGCTTTGAGATTGGTGTTTCAATTGACGAAGGACCGGCTAAGGTTCTTACAACTACTAAGGAATTAAGCTATACAATTCCTGATGCTATTCCAGGAGCGATCTACAAATTTACAGTTACAGCTGTAAATGATGATAATCCTAAAAAACGAAGTGATCCTGCGTCAAACACCATTAATGTTCCGGAACCAGAGGAAGAAGAAATTGAAATTCCACTCCCTCCTGTAACTCCACCAGGTCATGAAAATGGTGGAAACGAAGGTGATAATGGTGGCGATGGTGAAGGTCATGGCAACGGTGAAGGCGAAGGTAATGGTGAAGGAGCGATCTTCCCACCTCTCCCACCTGGTAACGAAGACCGAGAATAAGTATAAAAAAATAACGCACAAAATGTGCGTTATTTTTTTTGCGTTTTAATTTTCATGATTGCATGAAGCTTTAGAAGTTCATGGTAAAGTTCGTTTAATTGTACAAATGAATGGTATTGATGAGGCTTTATTAAAATAAATGAAATCCGCTCCTCAAAATTAATCGGCTTATAATCGAATTCCTTGGAGTATTCAAGTATATTTTCTGCACTCAAAAATTGCTTTTCATTTATTAAACATAAAAAGGTTAAAAAATCATCTATTGCTTCTTTCATAGGCTCAATAACCGTAGCTTTATCTCGATTTCGATAGCAGTAAGTTAGATGTTCTTTTCTTGTATCCCATTTTTCAATAATATCAGAAATACCCTTTTCATTATCCAACTTTTTCTTTCCCCTTCATGCGCTTTTTCCCTTCCCTACAAACCTCTAATAGCGGACATATTTCACATTGTGGATTTTGGGCTTTGCAATGGTATCTTCCGAAAAAAATCATTCGGTGATGGGTCACAGACCATTCTTCTTTAGGAACCTTTTTCATTAATGTTTTTTCAACTTCTAATACAGAATCTTTCCATCTACAAAATCCTAGACGCTTACTTACCCTTTCTACATGAGTATCGACTGCAATTGCTGGAATACCAAAGGCTACTGAGACAACAACATTAGCCGTTTTTCTACCGACCCCAGGTAATTTTGTTAATTCATCACGGTCTTGTGGAAGTATGCCTCCATATTCTTCAATTAGCATCTGGCATAATTTACGAATGTTTTTTGCCTTGTTTCGAAAAAGACCAATGGAACGAATATCATTTTGAAGCTCCTCAAGAGAAACAGCTAAGTAATCCTCTGGAGTTTTGTATTTATCAAAAAGAGAAGCTGTTACTTTATTCACCAATGCATCTGTACATTGAGCAGATAATGAAACAGCAATTACCAGTTCAAATGGATTCTTATGATTCAGCTCACAATGAGCCTTTGGGAACATCTCCCTCATTGTGTCTAGACAAAATTGAATTTGTTGTTTGTTTAGCATTTTTTATCACCTATTTTTTATCTTTAGCTCTCTAACCAATTATAAAAAGGGATTGTTCGTTTGTAATTCCCCTGTTGAGGTTGCTCAGATTGTTTTTGTTTATGTTGGTGTTGCCGGAACTTTTGAGAATGGTTCTGAGCCTGCGCAATGGTACGAATACCGTTCTTTTTCCATTCAAAGAGGATTCGATCAATATATCGGAAATTGAGCTTTCCAGACATAACTGCTTCTCGTAATGCAGCTTTTATAATGGATGGATCATGATGGTCTTGATCTAACCACATTGCTAAGGACTCACATTCAAATGGAGAGAGAGGTCGTCCAAATTCTTGTTCAAAAATACTATATAAGTCCTTTTCGTGTTGTTTTTCGATTTCTTTCTCTTCATTCATGTTTTGTTGAACAAGATGCTGGAGCATTTTCTCCCATAATGGTCGTAAAGAGTATTTTTCGTAGATGATACGATTTTCATCATTTCCTTCATTTATTTCTAAATAACCACGTTGAATGAGCTGACGTAGAATTTCCATACATTTTTCTTCTGTAATTGTCATGCGATTTGAGATTTCAATTGGTGTAGGAAAGAAATTTCCACCGTCCATAAAAGTTAAGATATGGAATAGGACCATCATTTCCTCTTCATTAAGCTGTAGATGTCGATACGAGGACATTAACATTTTCGGAATTGAAATACTGCCTTGTTCGAATAAATCAACTAATTTATCCATTTTCATGTATAAACACCTCTTCATACCCTAGTATAACATGAGATTACGATTAGCAATAAGAAAGAAATATTTGGGTTGGATTTGTTCAAAAAATAAAAAAGAAACCCTCTTATTAAGAAGGTCCCTACTATTGTTAATTATGGATATAGACGGTTTAATAAGCGTGGGAATGGGATTGTTTCGCGAACGTGCTCAACACCGCTAATCCATGCTACAGTACGTTCCAAGCCTAATCCGAAGCCTGAATGTGGTACTGAACCATATTTACGTAATTCAAGGTACCATTGGTACGCTTCACTTGTTAATCCATGTTTCTCAAGCTGTTGTTTCATAAGGTCATAATCGTGAATTCTCTCTGAACCACCAATGATTTCACCATAGCCTTCTGGAGCAATTAAGTCCGCACATAACACCACATCATCACGATCAGGTGCCGGCTGCATGTAAAAAGGTTTAATTCCCTTTGGATAATTTGTAATAAACACAGGTTTTTCATAGCTTTCAGCAATTGCAGTTTCATGTGGAGCACCAAAGTCATCGCCCCACTGAATGTCATTAAAGCCCTTTTCATGTAAAAACTCAATAGCCTCATCATAAGAGATACGTGGGAATGGTGCTTGTATTTTTTCAAGCTTCGATACATCACGACCTAAAGTTTTTAACTCTAATTGACAGTTCTTCAAGACAGACTGAACAATATGAGCAACATATTCTTCTTGTACTTTTAAGCTATCTTCATGTTCATAGAAGGCCATTTCTGGCTCAATCATCCAAAATTCGATTAAATGGCGTCTTGTCTTCGATTTTTCCGCACGGAATGTTGGGCCGAAGGAAAATACTTTTCCTAAAGCCATCGCTGCAGCTTCCATATATAGTTGTCCACTTTGTGATAAATAGGCATCTTCATCAAAGTATTTTGTTTGGAAGAGTTCAGTTGTGCCTTCAGGTGCACTTCCAGTTAGTATCGGTGGGTCAACTTTTGTGAATCCATTGTTATTGAAAAATTCGTAAGTTGCACGAATAATTTCATTTCGGATTTTCATAACAGCATGCTGTCTCTTTGATCGAAGCCACAAGTGACGATTATCCATTAAGAATTCTGTTCCATGTTCTTTTGGCGTAATTGGGTAATCGACTGCTTCATGTATAACTTGAATATTTGTAACCGTTAGTTCATAACCAAAAGGTGATCTTTCATCTTCCCTAACAACACCGGTTACATATAAAGATGTTTCTTGTGTGATTGATTTCGCCGTTTTAAAAACGTCCTCATCCACTTCCGCCTTTACAACGACACCTTGTATGAAGCCTGTCCCATCACGAAGTTGTAAAAAGGCAATCTTTCCACTTGATCGTTTATTCGCTAACCAAGCACCGATTGTAACCTCTTCTCCAACAAATTTATTAACTTCTGAAATAGTTGTTTTCACAATTGTCCCTCCAAAAATCAATCAAATGCGCATTGGCGTTATTATCGCCACTTATGTATAAATTCCTACTTTATTATACATATCTTGTCATAATGAAGCAAGAAATACCATGGGGATGGTTCATGAGTGAATAAACTTCCAATTGAACCATCCCCATATAAATTTTTTATTTCATCTTTTCCTCAACAAATTTACGAATACGATCAATCGCATTTTCAAGCTGTTCTAATGATGTAGCATAAGATAGACGAATGTTGTTTGGTGCACCAAATCCAGACCCAGGTACAACAGCAACAAGTGCTTCTTCTAATAGTGCTTTAGCAAAATCATCTACATTATCATATCCTGACAGTTCCGCACATTTTTTTGCATTCGGAAATAGATAGAAAGCCCCTTGTGGCTTTTTGCATGAAATTCCAGGAATACTTACTAACTTTTCATAAATAACATCTAATCTTTCTTCAAAAGCCTGTCTCATTGTTTCTACCGGTTCTTGTGAACCTTCATAAGCAGCAATCGATGCATATTGTGCAATCGAAGTTGGATTAGATACACTATGACTTGAAAGGTCTGTCATGCTTTTAATGATATCAACTGGGCCAGCTGCATATCCAATTCTCCAACCTGTCATTGAATGTGATTTCGAAAGTCCATTGATAAGAATAGTTTGTGCTTTCACTTCTTCGCTTACCTGAGCTATTGAATAGTGAGTAGCACCAAAATACACGAGTTTTTCATAAATTTCATCGGACACAATTAAGATATTATGCTTCACACATAATTCACCAATTGCTTTTAATTCCTCTTTTGAATAAAGCATACCAGTTGGGTTGCTTGGTGAATTTAATACTAAAGCAACTGTTTTATTTGTAATG
The DNA here is from genome assembly GCA_003640645.1 of Fredinandcohnia aciditolerans. GTDB lineage: Bacteria > Bacillota > Bacilli > Bacillales > Bacillaceae_L > Ferdinandcohnia > Ferdinandcohnia aciditolerans. The sequence goes on from QGHH01000027.1 coordinate 10,106, forward strand.
GCTGCTTCCAGTTGTTCTACTGTGACTTTAAAATTATTCTCTTCTTTTCCTTCAACATACACTGGTACACCATCTGCGAGCTTCACCTGCTCGGGATAGCTAACCCAGTAAGGAGTAGGAATAATAACTTCGTCGTCTTTATTTAGAAGTACTTGGAATAAAGCATATAATACAAACTTTGCACCAGTTCCAACAATCACTTCATTTGGCTTATATTCTAATTGTTGATCTTTTAGAAGTTTTTTACAAATTGCTTGTTTTAACGAAGGTAATCCAGCAGAAGGCGTATATTTTGTATGCCCCTCTTTCATTGCTTTTATTGCAGCCTCGATTATGTGTTCAGGTGTATTAAAATCCGGTTCACCTGCTCCAAGTCCAATTACATCATGTCCCGCTGCCTTCAATTCTTTTGCTTTTGCAGTAATAGCAAGTGTAGATGAAGGTGTTAATGCTGCTACTCTGTTTGCTAATTTCATGGTTTTCCCCCCACGTATTATGGTTTGATTGAATTGCGATATTTGCCAGTTTCAAAATACAATTTATGGTAGGTTAATCGATTATCACTACCTATATAAATAATTTCCCAAATCGGAATATTATCTTCAATCCCTAGTTTGACGGAACGAATTTCTTGAGGATCCCGTTCCCTTTTTAGTATAGTAATTGCTTCTTTTTCTGTGATTCCATCACGTTCAAATCGCGTTACTATTTTACCTTTTTTTTCTGGAATCCAAGCAATCAATTTTTCACCCTCATCATTTTTACCGATGACGACTTGATACTCTTTCGTTCCAAAATATGTATAACTATCATCAACTGTCTCAATTGCTGTCTTCTCGAGCGCAATTTCATTTCCCTTCGATTGAGCATTATTATATGGCTTTAATGCCGATTGATAAATGCTGATTCCTGTCCAAATTATAATAATAAGGAGGAGGACGAGTATCCATATGATCCATTTTTTCATTTTAATCAACTTCTTTACGTTCGATAAATTGTAAAAACTGCTTTATTTTGATCATCTTTATCGAGTGCCAATCCAAACATAAGATCTTCATGTTTTAAACTTCGATTTAACAAATCAACAATTTTATATAAATCAGGAGTATTTTGAATCTTAACAGTCGATAGAATTTCTATCTTACTTTCCAAGCAAGAGCTCTCCCTTCATTCATCACAAATTTTTCTACTCATACGATATCTCTCTAACGGCAACAATAGAAGTACTACAACATTACAGTTGAAGTTGTCTACACTAAGTTGCCTTACATCATTATAACAGGTGTATAACCATTCACAATATAATTTTTTCAGTTCGGGTTATATCCCAACTGAAAAAATAGCCTGCGGCGGATGCCACGATTTTTCAAAGGAAATTTTTCGAGCATGCTCGAAAAAAATCGGGCACAAATACGCCAAGACGTATTTGAATTAATAAAAAATCAACTCCTAATCCCATGCCTTTACCTGTCTTTGACAGGTCTTTTTTATTCTTGGTCACCCTTTGGTTTGTCACTTTTTAACGAAATGGGAAAAACTTCGTAATCGGTCTGTGAACATTTGATGGTGACACTGCCAAAATGTTTCGTATAGTAAATGTCGATCCAACTACTATTTAGTCTTTCTAACACATCTGAACTAGGAAGTGATCCTTTTTTATGAAAAATAATCGCAATTTGAGGATTTACATGATTCACAAATTTTTCTCCTGAACCCTTTGCATGGCCAAATTCCGCAACCTTTAAAATATTTGTTATGGGCAGCTCTTTATTTGACAGCATTTGATGTTCTAATTCTGAATTAGCACTGGTCATAAAAAGAACCTGATGATTACCAAATCGAAATAATACATCCATACCGAGAGACTTCTCGCTAATCTGGTCTTCATGAATGACTTCAGCAGCTAGTAAAGAGCTTAGTTTGTAGGTCTTTTGATTTTCCCACTTAACGATATTATTATTGGAGTACTCTTGCTTATTATGTGCTCCCTGGATGATTTGTACATCTGAGAATTGTTGTATTAGCCAGTCTAAATTTGAAGTATATAATGTATCTTTTTTTGTAATAATAATGCCTTTTAACTTTTTCACTTCATAGACTTCAAGGTACTCCTTAAGTTCCTCTTGGGTTCCGTTCCCACCAGTATTCACTAGGAAAAACTCTCCATTTGGTATATGAATCAAACTTGCTTCACCATTTGATAGGTCTAAAAATGTAATCGCAATCTCATCTTCGGATAATTTAACATTTATTTTCTCTATATTAGTCCGCACATTTTCGCTTGTCCAGCCTGAAGTAAATAATGTTAAAAAAATGAATAAGATCAGATTAAAATATTTCACAAATCAGCCTCCAAAGAATTAATATCTATAGCCATTTTTCAACATCTTCCATAAGCTCATGGAGAGGTTTTTGAATCAATTTCATTTGTGGAATTGATGATACGAACTTTTTTCCATACCATGCTGTTATAATGCGACGATCTAAAACAAAGATTACCCCTTTATCTTTTTCTGATCGAATTAACCTTCCAATGCCTTGTTTAAATCGAAGGATAGCTTCAGGTAAAGATAGTTCTTTAAAGGAATCTCCACCCTTTCCTTCAATTTCCTTTATGCGAACAGCGAAAATAGGATCGTTTGGAGGAGTAAACGGCAGCCTGACGATAACAAGTGCAGTTAAATCTTCACCTGGGATATCTACCCCCTCCCAAAAACTGCTCGTACCCAAAAGAATTGCCTTATCAAACGCCTGAAAATTCTTTGTTAATTTTGCCCGACTACCGCCACTTATACTCTGAGCAATTAGCACAAATTCTTCAAGTTGCTGCATTCTTTTTAAATTCATATATGTTTTTTGGAGCATATCATGAGAAGTGAAAAGAACAAGCATACGTCCATTCGTTTTTTTTGCAATTTCAGCTATATGAACTGAAATCGAATCAACAAATTCATCCTGTGATACAGAATTGATTAGTGGAACAGTTGATGGAACCATCATTGCTGCTTGACGTTCGTAATCAAATGGTGATGGTATTGTCAATTTAATGGGTTGAAAATCTGTCAAGCCAAGCTTCTTAATAATATAGGAAAATGAATCATCCAAAGTTAATGTTGCAGAAGTCATAATCACACTTTTCTTAAAAGTAAAAAAGTGGTCAGCAAGATATTCAGAAACATCTGTGGGCTCCACAAATATGGTTGCCGAATTTACAGGCCCCTTTGGATCGATTTCAATCCAAACCATTTGATATTCCAACATGTCATAAAAACTCTCGATAATAGCACATTTTTCAAATAACAAATTGAAACATAATAGATAATCATTAAATAAACCTAATTGCAAAGGTGTTAGCATTGACTTATTTTGGATAATTAGTTTGTTTTGGTTTTGAATCATTGTAGAAAGCTCTTTCTTTGAAATACTCAGCTTTGTCAATTGCTCCATCGCTTCTTGCCAATACTCACCTGATTCATTATTTCGATCTACTACATATTGAATCCGATTCGTTTGGTTTTCATTCGATTGTATTGATATTGCATGACTACGTATCATCCGGAAAAATTCATTAACTGATGCTCTCATGTCCTTTAAGAGTTGGTTCACTCGTTCAAATGAGTCTGAATTGAATCCAATCCGTTCCACTATTTTTGATGATTTCTTAAGTAAATCGTTTGTTTCGAGTAGACCAATCCTCGTCAGAACAGAGTGAATCATTAGGTAATGAATATGAACTCCTACCTGCCGCTTTGCAAGGGCTTCAAAATGATGTGCTTCATCCATAATTAAATAGTCGTAAGAAGGAAGAATTTCATAGCCATGGCTCAGATCCTGTAATAACAAAGCATGATTTGTAATCAATATATCCGCTTTTTCAGCAGCTTCCCTTGCTTTTTTATAGAAACTTCTTGACTCCCAGATTGTATCTTCAAATCCGTGATTTTCATTTGTGCTTTTCACACGATCCCATAAAAGCTTGCCACCTGAAGGCAAATTAATTTCGTCAATGTCTCCTGTTTCCGTCTCAGTTAACCATACTAATATTTGAGCCTTAGCTAAGACCTCATCATAGTTTTCACTGTCCTCATAAAGTATTTGTTCAAACCTTCTTAAGGAGAGATAGTTCCCTCTTCCTTTTAATAGTGCAACTTCGAAATCAAACGAAAGGATTTCACGCAATTTCGCGATATCCCTCTCTAATAATTGTTGCTGAAGTTGAAGGGTATTTGTACTAATCATACAACGTCCCTTCTTTTTTGAGATATAGACTGCTGGAAGCAAGTATGCTAATGATTTCCCTATACCTGTACCTGCTTCGATAATTGCATGTTGGTTTGTTTCAAGTGCATGGTGAATTGTTTGCACCATTTCTAACTGTCCCTGTCGAAATGGAAAATCGTGAATCACTGAATGAAAAACCTCAGTATAGGTATTACTTTTTGGGTTTGGTTTACCCTTTTGTTTTTTCTTTTTACGCAGAGCAAGTCCACGATAGATGTCAAATTTCGATTCACGCTTTGCATGTTTGGATCTATCATCTATAATCTCTCGCAAGATTTCACGGATATCGCTTTTAAAATAATTTGAAAGGGTATAAAGCTTTTGAATTGTTACCAACGGCAGCTGCTCAATTTTATGTACTATTTTTAAGAGTATTTCTGCTGTTACTTCAGCATCACTATCAGCTTGATGCGGATTTTCATGTGTTAATGAAAGAGATTCAGCAAGCTGTCCAAGTTTATAGCTATCTGCCAATGGAAGCATTACTCTTGAAAGTTCAACCGTATCAATAGTAAGACAATGAAAATTCGTAAAACCGCACTGGGCTAATTCCTCCTGTAAAAAAGAATAGTCAAAAGGAACATTATGAGCAACAAAATAGGAATCCTTAAACATCGAAATAATTTCGGGTGCCACAATTGAAAAATCAGGGGCATTCGCAACAACTTCATTTGAAATACCAGTAAATTGCTCGATAAAAACAGGGATGTCTTGTTTCGGGTTTACAAAAGTTGCAAATCTTTCAATAATCTCTCCATCTTCAATGACAACAGCTGCAAACTGTATAATCTTATCACCCTTCTTTGGAGAATTCCCCGTAGTTTCCAAGTCTACAACGACAAAGCGTTTTTTCATTTAGTCCCACCTCCTAACACAAACGCCCCCAATATGGGGGCGTTGTACTTATAAAGTTTTTTACAATACAGTTGCAGCTGGTTCTTGAAAAAGTAATTCTTTAATTTGATTCTCTTCGTTCATGATTGCTACCCTAGGCTTATGTTCAGACAGTTTCTCTTCAGGTACAATTGCATACGAAATCACAATAATGACATCTCCCTCTTGTACAAGACGAGCAGCAGCTCCATTTAAACAAAAAACTCCGCTTCCTCTCTCACCAGGGATAATATATGTTTCAAGTCGAGCCCCATTGTTATTATTTACAATTTGAACTTTTTCATTAGCAACCATTCCGACTGCATCTAATATATCTTCATCAATAGTAATACTACCTACATAATTTAAGTTTGCTTCTGTGACACGTGCTCTGTGTATTTTTGCGTTCATCATTGTACGGAACATGATGCTCCCCCTTGAATCAAAAGATTTCAAAATGTGGTTCAAAAAGTCCGGTGAAAATGACACATCGGTATAGGATCTTCGACTAACTACCGACACGTCCTGTGTCGAACGTCGAAGTCACTACATCCTGTAGAAGCTCGTTGGTTTGTTTTTCCGTTCCTTGGAAAAGAAAACCACTTTTCCGGCGTGCGAAGCTGATTCAAGAAAGAAGTATTCCTTGTGCTCACGTATACACAACTTACGTTCCGCTACTCAAAACTTCACCGCCTCGAACTTCTTGGTCCTTTTCATCCTCCTTTTGAACTCGTTTTTATACATCAAAAGTTATATTATCAATAAGTCTAGCTTTTGTAAACTTGACAGCGATCGCAATAATGATTTTTCCAGTTAGCTCCGAAAGCTCGTCAAGCTCTGGGTAACTGTATATTTCTACATAATCGATTTTACCAGATGTATGTTTTGTAAGATGGTTCATGATTAATTCTTCAACTACCCTTGGGTTGCGTTGGCCATTCTCGATAGCTGTTTTAGCAATTTGAAGACTTTCATATAATCTCGGAGCTTCTGCCCTCTCCTTGACAGTTAAATTTACATTACGCGAGCTTTTTGCTAGCCCATCCTCTTCTCGGACAATTTCCACTGGAACAAGCGTAATCGGGAAATTAAGATCCGTAATTAATCCATCCACCACAGCTACTTGTTGAGCATCCTTTAACCCGAAATACGCTCGGTCTGGCTGTACAATATTAAATAATTTGATTAATACTGTTGCAACTCCGTCAAAATGTCCATTTCGTTTTCTACCACATAACACATCTATTCTAGATTGAACATTTGCAGTCAGTGACATTTTGGTCGGGTACATGTCTTCTGTACTTGGGTGAAATAAAATATCAACACCATTGTTTTCTGCGAGTTTGCTATCACTTTCAAAATCACGCGGATAGGATTCAAAATCTTCATTTGGACCAAATTGAAGCGGGTTTACAAATATACTTACTGCTAATACATCATTTTCGCTTCTTGCCTTATTCATTAATGTTAAATGACCTTCATGAAGATACCCCATTGTTGGTACAAATCCAACCGTTTTTCCTTCCAGCTTTAAAGTCTTGATATGTTGCTGCATTTCCTTGATCGATGTTACAATTTTCATGTTCATTTTCCCCCATAAAGGCTTGCAAGCTCTTCTTCTTTCATTGTGTACGAATGTTTTTCATCAGGGAATGACTTGGTTTTAACCTCAGTAATGTAATCTTGGATTCCTTGTTTAATCGGGTTATTAACCGAAGCATATTGTTTCACGAATTTTGGAACACGATCGACGCCATATGAAACTACATCATGGAAAACAAGAACTTGACCATCTGTACCATTTCCAGCCCCAATTCCAATAGTAGGAATTGAAATGCTGTTTGTAATTTCTTCACCTAGTTGTCTCGGAACACATTCTAAAACTAAAGCAATCGCACCTGCCTTTTCCACTTTTTTGGCATCCTCAATTAGCTGTCTAGCACTTTCTGCATCTTTTCCTTGTACCTTATAACCACCTAATACACCAACAGCCTGTGGGGTTAATCCTAAATGTGCTACTACAGGAATTCCGGCTTCAGTTAAAGCTGAAATCGTGTAAATGACATCTTTTGAACCTTCGATTTTAACTGCATGTGCCCCCGATTCTTGAATAATTCGAGCAGCATTCTTCAAGGCATCAGATCGAGAAACATGATAAGACATGAATGGCATATCCGTTACAATATAAGTATCCTTTGCACCACGTTTTACGGCCTTCGTATGATGAATCATATCATCAACCGTTACTGGAATAGTAGAATCATAGCCTAATACAACCATACCTAATGAATCACCGACAAGGATCATGTCGACCCCTGCTTCTTCTGCAAGTTTTGCAGATGGATAATCATAAGCTGTTAGCATTACAATTGGCTCTTTCTTCTGCTTCATTTTTAAAAATTCCGTTGTTTGTTTCATCATTTTTCCTCCTTTTGGCTTTTAAAGCTCGCCTTGCTTAAGGCTGTCCTCGAGTCCTTAAAAAGAGGAGATGAAAAACCGATTCGTGGACGTTTTTTATTAACTTTATTCAGTAGAGACTGCATAAAGTTAATGCCTCCGGCGGATGCCACAATTTTTCAAAGGAAATTTTTCGAGACACCCTCGAAAAAAATTGGGCACAAATACGCCAAGGCGTATTTGATTACGAAGTAAAAAATCCTTCTTTCAATAAAGAGAAAGAAGGATTAAACATGAATGTTTTCGGTAAATTTCATCCCTCTGTCCCAGTCCAATGGATCAAGGCAGAATATAATTGTAAATGACATTGGTAAAACTTAAGTCACTGGTGCAGTTCCGACAGGATACCACCCATTACTTTGAATTATATAAAAGATTCAATATTATTTCTACACTTTATTTTTCAGGAATCTCAATATCCGCTGAATAGATATGGTGCAATTTTCCGGACGCATCCTCTAGAAGTAATACACCTTCGTCATTGATTCCAATTGCTTTACCTTCAATTGAACCTGAAAGTGTTCTTGCAACAATTCTCTTGCCGATACTTGTTGCATAGCTCTCCCATAATAACTTCACAGCCTTGAAGCCATGTTGTAAATATTCCTTATACAGTTTTTCAATTTTAAATAAAATTACCTGAACGAGCTTCGCGCGATCAATTTTTTCTCCTTTTTCAATTGCAAGTGAGCTTGCAATTGAATGTAAGCTTTCAGGAAAATGATTCAATTCTTGATTTACATTAATGCCAATTCCAATAATAACTGAATTAATCCGGTCTGTCTCTGCCTGAAGTTCAGTTAGAATACCAACAATCTTTTTATGATTGATTAATATGTCATTTGGCCATTTTATATCAGGCTCTAACCCTGTTACTTCTTGGATCGCTTGGACTACACCTACTGCCGCCAAAAGTGTTAATTGCGGAGCTTGTGAAGGTGGAATTTGTGGTCTTAGTATCATGCTCATCCAGATTCCTGTATGCTTTGGTGAATACCAGGACCTGTCAAGTCTTCCTCGACCAGTTGTTTGTTCTTCAGCCACGACAAGTGTGCCCTCAACTACACCATCATACGATAGCCGGTGTGCTATTTTTTGCGTTGAGGTGAGTGATTCTTCAAAATGAATATTTCTTCCAAGAAACTCGGTTTCCAGACCCAATTGAATTTCGTTGCCGCTAATTTTATCTGGTTTCGTGATTATACGATAACCAAGTTTTCTAACTGCCTCTAATTCATACCCTTCGTTTCGTAAATCTTCAATATGCTTCCAAACGGCAGTACGTGAGCACCCAAGTTGCTCACTAATTTTTTGACCAGAAATAAATTCTCCGTTAGCATTAGAGAAGACCTCTAACAATCTTTTTCTTATTTCTGATTGCACGATAGAAGCCACTCCTTTATTTTTCCCTTGTTATTTTCTACCCCGTATTCAAGTATTCCATCTTCAACTTTATTATAGAAATCTGAAATCCATTTACCTGGTTTTTGATTAAACCAATTTAATAAATCCTCACCCGTAATATCTAAATCTGATCGATGCTTAATAGGTAGCTTTTTATATTCTTTTGATGGTGATGATTCTTGTTCAAATCCAAGCACACTTAAAATTCTCTCAACTTGTTGGACACAATGCGATCCAGAATCATATAATAGCCGATTGTTCCAACCAGTTTGAAAGACATTTTGTATACAAGCTACATTTTTTACAACTTGGTCCACAACTTTATTCGGAAGCTTCCATTGCCTTAAAAAAGACTTAAGATCCTCTTTAGACAACAAATAACAAACAAGTGTCCAATATTCAGATCTGTCTTGCAATTGATTCCATTTGTATGCAGGGAAGTTTTCCAACTCTTGTATATCATCTTCTAATCCTGGTAAGTACTGAAATAATCTTGTCTCAATTAAGATTGGAAATGCAGCCTGACAACTCGGACCCGAAAGTAATTTTTCAAATTCGATCGTAATCCGTTCAACTGAAATTTTTTTTAATAAATATGCATTTTCCATGATCGCAGATTGAGTTTTTTCACAAAGTATAAAGGACAACTGACTTAAAAATCGAACAGCCCTCATCATCCTTAGCGCATCTTCACGAAAACGTTCAGTCGGATTACCAACTGTTTGGATTACTTTCTTTTCTATCGCTTTCCTTCCATCAAAAGGGTCGATAATATCTCCATTAATCGTCATCGCAATCGCGTTCATTGTAAAGTCTCTTCTTTTTAAATCTTCTTGAAGGGAAGTAACAAATTCCACATGTGATGGTCGACGGTAATCCTCATAACCTTCTTCCGTTCTAAAGGTTGTCACCTCAAATTGTTCATCATCGTGTAAAACGATTACGGTGCCATGAACGGCTCCGACATCAATCGTTTTTGGAAATAAATCCATGATTTGCTCGGGTAACGCCGAGGTGGCAATATCGATATCACCGATTGGACGATGAAGGAGAAAATCACGAACAGAACCACCAACAAAATAAGCTTCGTAGCCATGATTATGTAATGTTGTAAGAATTGCTTTTGCTTTTACAAAAGATTCATCCATCGTCGTGAGCCCCAATCAACGTTTATTCGAAAGTATTGAATAATATAAATCCTCATAGTTACTGACAATTCGTTCAGAATTAAATTTTTGTTGGACAGAGTTAATTGCCTGATTTGACATCTTTTGGTGTAACTTAGTATCGGATAGTAGGTTGATTGCTTTATTTGCAATATCTTTAATATCACTTAGTTCACAAATATAACCATCTACACCATCTTCAATCACCTCTGTAATTCCACCAACATTTGTACCGATTGTCGGAACCCCGCATGCCATTGCTTCAATGAGAACGAGTCCAAAGCTTTCTTTTTCAGATAATAGTAACTTTAAGTCACTGATTGAATACAGTTCAGCAAGGTTCTCCTGTTTCCCTAGGAGAAGGACTTTATCATCTAGGCCTAATTCATCAATCAATTTGCAGGCTGTTGTTAGCTCCGGCCCATCGCCAACTAATAACAGCTTTGATTTAACTTCTTTTTGAACGAGGTCAAATGCGCGGATAACGTCGGGTACACGTTTCACCTTACGGAAGTTGGAAACATGGATAATGACTCGCTCATCCTCTTCAATCCCATATTGAATTCGCAAATCATTCACATCTCGTTTGTAATAAATTTTCTCGTCTACAAAATTATAAATCGTCTTAATCTCTTTTTTGGGCTCGATTAACTCATACGTTTGATCCACAAGTGATTGTGAAACAGCTGTCACCGCATCAGATTGTTCAATTCCAAAGCGTATAAGTTCTGTTAAAGATGGATCATACCCGAGAACAGTAATATCTGTACCGTGAAGGGTCGTTACAATCTTTACATCACCGCCCACCATTTGCTTAGCTAAAAATGCACATGCTGCATGTGGAATCGCATAGTGCACATGAAGAAGGTCTAGATTTTCCCTCTTTGTCACTTCTGCCATTTTACTAGCTAATGCAAGGTCATACGGCGGATATTTAAAAACTGAATATTGATTGACTTCCACCTCATGAAAGTAAATATTTGTATAAATTTTGTTGAGACGAAATGGAAGACTTGAAGAAATAAAATGAATTTCATGTCCTTTTTCTGCAAGTAGCTTCCCTAACTCTGTTGCTACAATACCTGAACCGCCAACAGACGGGTAACAGGTAATCCCAATTTTCAGTTTCATTTACGAATCTCCCACTTCTTCATTAAATACACGTATGTGTATCTACGAACTTACAAATTATTTCCTTCTTGTCTATCACGGATTATTTCACGCCATGAGAAAAATCCTTGTTCAAGGCCATGAATAAGCACCTCAGCCGTTCCCATGTTTGTCGCTAAAGGTACAGAATATACATCGCATAATCTTATAAGTGCTGTTACATCTGGCTCATGTGGCTGTGCAGTAAGTGGGTCTCTAAAAAAGATTACCATGTCCATTTGATTGTTTGCGATCATCGCACCAATCTCCTGATCGCCACCTAATGGTCCGGATTGGAATCTGTGGATTTTTAACCCTGTAGCTTCAGAAACACGTGAACCTGTTGTACCTGTGGCAAACAATTCATGATCCTCTAAAATAGATTTATAAGCTGTAGAAAATTGAACAAGATCATTTTTCTTTTTATCGTGAGCAATTAATGCAATTTTCATCGTTATGTATCCCCTTATTCGATAATATTTTCCAATCCATAAACCAGTACATCGAGGTTCATTACAGTGTCAACCGATAATTTAACACCTGACATGAAAGAAGCCCGGTTGAAAGAATCATGGCGAATGGAAAGCATTTGTCCATTTCCGCCGAACAGTACCTCTTGATGTGCGACAAGTCCCGGTAAGCGGACACTATGTATACGAATTCCGTCATATTCAGCACCTCGAGCACCTTGAATGGTTTCTTTTTCATCAGGGTGTCCTTGTTTCTTTGATTCTCTAACAGTTGTTAGTAGTTCTGCCGTTTTCGCAGCTGTTCCAGATGGAGCATCGAGTTTTTGGTCATGGTGAAGCTCGATAATTTCCACATCCTGAAAATACTTGGCTGCCATTTGTGAGAATTTCATCATTAAAACTGCACCAACCGCAAAATTTGGAGCAATAATTGCACCTAATTTACGTTCCTCTGCAAGCACTGACAATCTTTCTAATTCCTCTTTTGTGAACCCTGTCGTGCCAACGACTGGCCGTACTCCATGTTCAATAGCAATCTCTGTGTGATATTTACCCGTTTCAGGTGTCGTTAAATCAATCAAAACATCAGGGTTTGTTTCTTTAAACGCTTCTTTAATATCAGTAAAGATAGGTACGTTAACATTTGAAAATCCATCAATCTCATTTAGGGACATTCCATTGTATTTATGATCGATTACCCCTACTAAAGAAAAATTCTCAGTTTCCTGTACAAGCGTTACCGCTTCTTTTCCCATTCTGCCTCTTGGTCCAGCAATTACGATTTTAATGGTTTCCATTCTTTTATCTCCCCTATTCGTTAGTGTCAATACGAGTCCATCTATCTTTATCTCTTGTATTAAATTTATTCATAACAGTATTATGTGCGTCTTCAAGGTCAATGTTCAAGGAATTTGCAAGACAAATCAAAACAAATAACATGTCTCCTGTTTCTTCTGCCATGCTTTTTTCAGTTTCTGTATCCTTTTTAGGCTTTTCACCGTAATAGTGATTAACTTCTCTAGCAAGTTCACCTAATTCTTCTGTCAATCTTGCTAGTAATGCAAGAGGGCTGAAATATCCTTCTTTAAATTGGCTTATGTACTCATCTACTTCTTCTTGTAGCTGTTTCATTGTTTTATCTGCCATCTCTATCACCTCATGAAGTTTCTCTTCCTATGTTAGCTTAAAATATAGTGTTTTGACAAACTTTTCTTTTATATAACATGATTTGTCAGATATTTACCCATACTTTATAATAAAGTGGCAAATTATTACTATCTCGGGGGTAAATCATTTTGAAGTTAACGATCAAAAGTATCTTTTTTATATTATTAGGCTCTGCCATCTTTTCGTTTGGAATTGTACATTTCAATATGCAAAATAATCTTGCAGAAGGTGGATTTACTGGAATCACTCTTTTGCTCTATTTTCTATTTGAATTCGATCCATCTTATACGAACCTAATCTTAAATATTCCTCTATTTATAATCGGGTGGAAGCTACTAGGCCGTGTTGCATTTTACTATACCATGATCGGTACTATTAGTGTTTCAATATTTTTGTGGTTATTTCAACGCTATCAGTTTGATATTCCACTTGATGGGGATTTAATGCTTGCAGCTCTATTTGCGGGTGTTTTCATTGGAGTTGGACTAGGGATTATATTCCGCTATGGAGGAACCACTGGAGGGGTAGACATCATTGCCAGGCTAGTTCGTAAATACGTGGGTTGGCCAATGGGAAGGACAATGTTTTTATTTGATGCTGTGGTTATCACGATTTCGCTTATTTTTTATCTATCTCATCGTGAGGCAATGTATACGTTACTAGCTGTGTTTATTGGGGCAAGAGTGATAGATTTTATGCAGGAAGGTGCCTATGCTGCTAGAGGTGCGATGATTATTTCAGAGCACAACGATAAAATTGCAGAAAAGATTTTAAATGAGATGGAACGTGGTGTTACGATCTTGAAGGGTATGGGGTCGTATACGAAACAAGAGAAACATATCTTATATTGTGTTGTGGGCAGAAGTGAGGTTGGTCGCTTAAAACAAGTTATTATCTCTGTCGATCCACATGCTTTTGTTTCCGTTAGTGATGTACATGATGTACTCGGTGAAGGGTTTACGCTAGATGAGAATAAAAAGCCAATAGAGCGATGAATATAAAAATGCCAGTTATCAAGTTGATAACTGGCATTTTTATTATTCTTCTGATCGAGTCATTCCTGTATACATTAGGATTAATCTCAATAGTTCTAGTACCGCTACTGCAGCTGCTGCAACGTAAGTTAATGCCGCTGCATTCAAAACCTTTTTAGTTTCACGCTCTTCATCGTTTCGGATAACGCCTGCTGATACAATTTCATTCATTGCTCTTGATGAAGCATTGAATTCAACTGGTAGTGTTACAAGCTGGAATAATACTGCTGCAGCCATAAAGATAATTCCGTATAGCATTAAGCTTGGTATTGTAAAAATCATACCTGCAATAATTAAAATCCATGAAAAGTTTGAGCCAATGTTCGCAACCGGTACTAGTGCATGGCGGAAGCGAAGGAAAGCGTAGTTTTGTTGATCTTGAATTGCGTGTCCAACCTCATGGGCTGCAACTGCCGCACCCGCAATTGAATTCCCGTAGTAATTGTTTGTTGATAGTCGAACGACTTTGGATCTAGGGTCATAATGGTCTGATAGTACACCAGGTGTTTCTTCGATTCTCACATCATATAGTCCATTTTGATCGAGTATTCTTCTTGCTACGTCTGCACCTGTCATACCAGATGAAGATGGGATTTGTGAATACTTCTTATATGCGCTTTTTACTTTTATTTGCGCATAAATTGGAATGATAATGATTAAAGCAAAATAAACAAAAATCATTTTTTTTCCTCCATACTTATAGTATAGTTTAATTTTAATTTGAGTAGGTCCCAAAGTCAATTGACTTGCTTACAAAATTTTATCTCCTAAAAAACAAACAGCGGGTTATCTCCCACTGTTATCGCTGATCATAATCTCTTTGTTTTTGTCGCTTTTGTTTATCACCTTTATATTTTTTCCATCCGACATAAATTAATGTGAGAATAATGGCACCACCTGTTGATATCATTACCCAGATAAGTGATGGATCGGCTTCGTCCTCTTTCATGCGTTCAAATAAATTCTTCAGATCCATTTCCATTTGTTCAAGTTGCTGGATTCTTGTAGTCGACTTAAGTTCTTCATTTCGGTACGTATCTAAAAATGCGATATGAGAATCAATTTTTTGAACATCCTCTGGCGTAATATCAACCGTAATACTCGGATGGATCATATCAAATTTTGATAGAAAAATTGTTAGTTGATGATTAAAGTTTTCAGTATCTCCTTCTTCAATAGTTTCCTTCATTTGCCCAAAGGTCGTCATAATGGAATCTTCCATTTCAGTCCACATCGGCTGATGTTCTGATCTCATTGCATCAATTACCAAACGGAATTGTGTAACAAGATTGACCCTTTCTTCAAAACTGAGTGAAGTTGAATTTACAGCTTCAAATGCTGAATTATGGGTCATTGTAATAATTCGAAGGTCATCCATTGAAAATGATTGTTCACGCTGATTCATTCGTAAAAATTCATTTGAAAAATGTGTTAATAATTGCTTGGCATCCTTGTATCTTTCTTGCTTCACCATTTGTAGTGCCTGATCTGAGATTTGATCGAGCTTATCCCAATTTTCTTCGTTGGAGGTGGCGTTTATGGATATAGGATTAATCATAACTATAAAGCAAATAATACATATAATTCGAAAAATTTTCATACTTGTCCCTCCTCAAACATCTAGTAAAATGTATGATAGATTGGACAAGAGTAGACCACTAATTTTACTTTATTCATCAATAGTTACGAACTTCTGGTGAATAAAGTAAAAATCCTCCTGCAGACGTCAAATACACCAAGGTGTATTTGATTAGTTTAACTCTAATTGATAACGATCTTTTTTTATACAAAGCATATAGGTGATTAAAATTGACACCATACTTAACCAAAATGTAAAGTAGCCGATTTGGGGGATATATTGATCCAACACACTATACCTTGGCATCATGAAGAAAACATAATCAATTACATCATTATGTAAGGTCCATATAGCTGCAATTACTAAATGAACAGGCTTTATTCGATAATACGGAGCATATAATAGCCCTTGAATTGCCATTCCTAGGTGAGAAAAAATAAGCATATACCCATATATATTTAGGCCGTCCACAAAATAAGTAAGAATATTCATAACTACTGCCCATATTCCATATTTAAAAAGGGTAACAATTGCTAACGCTTCAATAAGCGGCCAATTCTTCCTCAGTAAAAATGCGATTAACACAAAACAAAAAAACAAACTTGCTGTAGGGCTATCTGGAACAAAAATTAAAAATTTGGGAGGTGTGATGTCTAGTTGACTCTCATACCAAATATACCCATAAATCGTACCGGGTATGTTTATGAGCAAAAGAATCCAAAGCACCCAGCGCTGACCCATTAAATATGTAATCCACTTCATCTTTGTACCAACTTTCCTATTTACTTATCTCAAGATTCTCTTAAAAACAGTCTCTTTGTCAAGTTAAAAAAGGTTATTTAAGCATAAAAAAAAGCTGACTTTTACAGTCAGCTTTTTTTATTATTTAGAAGTTACACCTGAAATAAATTCAGCTAGCTTCTGTAATTCTTCATCAGTTCCTTCAAAGATACCTGCAGGCATTGCACCTTGACCATTTTTCGCGATGTCTGCGATTTCTTCAGCAGATAATCCGTTATCAACTAACGCCTTACCTGCTGGTCCACCTTCAAGGTTACCACCATGACATCCGATACAACCTTTGTCTTGGTATAGTAAGTAGCCTTCAGATTCCTTATCTATCTCTGCCTCTGCTACAATTTTACCAGATTCTGCTCTTGCCTCCCAGTCTACTTGAGAAGCTGATTCCCATGTTAAGTAAGCAGTTGCAGCAAATGCTAAAAGCATCATACCTGTAGCAATTGGGCGTTTAGATGGTCTACGTTCTGGACCACGATCTAAGAATGGAGCTAGTAAAAGTGCTCCAAACGCAAGTCCCGGAATAATGAGTGTACCAATAATGTTATAATCACCTGATGCATACGTGTACTTAATCAATTGATACATGAATAAGAAATACCAGTCTGGTAATGGAATATACCCTGCCGCAGTTGGGTCAGCGACTTTTTCCAATGGTGACGGGTGTGCTGCTGTTAAGCAAAGAAAAGCTACTAAGAAAACAGAACCAACTAACCATTCTTTTAATAGGAAGTTTGGCCAGAACGCTTCTGTTTTTCCTGGATACTCAGAGTAATCCTTAGGAATATGCTTTTTATTACTAACAGGAACACGTGAGTCCCCAACAAATTTCATTCCTTTTCCGCGATGCATAATCAGTCCCCCTCCTTTTTAGAGAATTTACATTACATTCAAAAGAGTTTGTCTTGTTTTAATACAATCGAGCAAGCTCGAAAAATTATTAGTTCATATCAATCCATTTGCATACTACACTTTACACTTCAAGAATGAAGTTAAATTCAATCCTACAATGGACCAGAAATACCTTGACGACGAATCATGATAAAGTGAGCAGCTAATAAACCGAATAATGCTGCTGGTAAGAAGAATACATGAATAGCAAAGAAACGTGTCAAAGTCTGCGCCCCAACAATTTCAGGGTGTCCCGCAATTAGAGTCTTTAAGTAAGGCCCTATGAGTGGAACTGATTCAACAATTTGGATTGTAACTTTTGTTGCAAATAACGCTTTCATATCCCAAGGTAATAGGTAACCTGTTAAACCAAGTGCTAACATTACAAAGAAAATTAATACTCCCACGATCCAGTTAAGCTCACGAGGTTTTTTATAAGCACCTTGGAAAAATACACGAAGGGTATGTAGGAACATCATGACGATAACCAAACTAGCTCCCCAGTGATGCATTCCGCGAACGATCTGTCCAAATGCTACTTCGTTTTGTAAGTAATAAACAGAATTCCATGCATTAATGATATCTGGTACATAGTACATCGTTAAAAACATACCAGATAATACTTGGATGACGACGATAAAGAATGTTAGTCCTCCAAAGCAATAAACAAACGCACTAAAATGATGCGCTGGGTTTACGTGCTCAGGAACTTCATGGTCTGCAATATCTGCCCATAGAGGAGTAATATCAAGTCGTTCGTCAACCCAATCAAAAATCTTATTTAACATTGATTACTTGCCTCCTCCAGGATTTGGTTTTGCTTTTCCTAAATATAGATAACCATCTTTTACTTCACTGTCAAATACATCTAATGGGCCCATTGGTGGTGTACCTGGCACGTTGATGCCATCCTTTTCATATAAACCATAATGACAAGGACAGAAGAAACGGTCTGGGTTAGCTGGATCTTCACCCCAAGAAACCGCACACCCTAAGTGCTTACATACCGGTGACAATGCAATAATGTCGCCGTTATCTTTCTTATAAACCCATGCTGAATTTGGAACCTCTGATTCATACCATCCATCAACTTGATTAATTTTAAAATCAAATTTTTGAGGTTCAGTTGTAATCTTATCAACACTTACCACTTGTACCATGTCGTGTTCAGCTTCCGGCTGAAGTAATGGGTCAATTGCAAAGCGAACCATTGGCATTAACATCCCAGCTGCCATGAATCCACCTACACCTGTTAGAGTATAGTTTAGAAATTGACGTCTTGAAACCCGTTGTTTATTCTCGCTCATTTTTTTCCCCCCTCTATGCTAAGCTAAGTCCACTCCGGACATAATTGTACACATTTAAAACTAGGACATTCTCATGATATATCAATATTTGGTACAGGTCAATAATAGGATTTACCGAAACAATGGCAACTATGTGACTTTCTTAGGAAAAGTAAGGAATTTTTCAATATTATTGCTAAATAATGTTGAATTATTTTTGCCAGATGTTTGTAAATAATGTGACCAGTTGTTTCATTTGATCTTGAAGCATTGTTTGCCTATATTTTTCTTCAACATATTCAAGTGGTAAAGTAGGAAGCCAAATTAGGGATCCATTTACATCGGATTCTACCTGTTTCCAGCTGCTATCAGACGTGATAAAGATCGTATGCTTCATACCACTACTATTTAGATCGCTTGTCCATTGATTTAATCGAGCCTTTGCCATTTCAAGTTCTTCACCATTTGAATACGTGAACGCAGGAAATAAGATAATTCTTCCTTTAAATTGACGTTCCACTTCGTTTGAAAGAATGGTAATAAACTCCCCCATTGAAACAGTATTCTTTAAGTTTCCTTCAAGCGAGACAGGAATGAGTGGAATGACAGCTGTATCAACATATTCCTTTGCTTGAATATAGACATCCATATCCTTGGTTACCCATTTCATTATGTATGCTTCCTTTCTCAATTACGTTATGAAGTAATGGTAAACTCCTAAACTACCATACCATATTCTGGACAAATAAAAAAGACTGACACACTTTGTCAGCCCAAATGTTACACAACCCTCTATAATTGTTTTAGTTGTTCAGTTAGCCTTTTAAACTCTGTCTTATCCTGTTTGTCAAGTGCCTCATCAATCCTCTTTAACAGATGTTCTTTTTGAAACATATGAATGGATTCCTCAAGAAATTTTTTCGCCAGTTCTTTATCCTGTTCGTTCACTTGAAGATGTTTCGGCATATATGGATTCTCTTCAAGTACAGCCACATAATTCGGAGAATGGAAGGAGGACCTGAAATTTAATTGAATATAAATTTCTTCTTCCCTATTTAGTCGAATATCATGAAATGACTTTTCAGCATCCGTGGTCATGACATTTTCCTTATAAAAACGGAAGGGTACATCATCAACACAATGAGTCGACATAATGATTCCTCGAGGGCAGTATTGGGCTTGCTCGACAAAGTGGACATTTTTCATGAGTTGGTCATGGCTCATTAAATAATTTAAAATCCAAACACACTCTCTTCTCTTTAGCTGATAATTATTCAGAAACCAGCGAATGAAGTCTTTTTTCTCGTTGACAGATACAGGGGTAGTCATCGCATGCTTCCCTCCTCTGCTAGTATGGAGTAATTTTAATGTTATACTTCAACATTGACATCAAAATATCCTTCAAAAGGATGGTAAAAACAATAGAACTTTAAGCTTATTCCAGTTCGGATATTAATTCTTCAACCTCGTACTTCATTGGGTCAAGCTTAAGAAGTTCCTTAAATACTTCAATTGCCTCTTCCCGTTTTCCGTCCTCCAATAAAAAATATCCAAACTCTTCTAAAAACTCTGGAGTTTCTTTAAAAGAAGTATATGCATGACGGTAATGGTTTAATGCATCCGAATATTGTTCTAGTTTATTTTTTGCAAACCCGAGGTCCCACTCAAATTGTTCATCATATTCGCCATAGCTCATGACATTATCGAGGCATTCTACAACATCCTCGAATCTTTCTTCGCGCAAGAGGAACTTTGAAAGTTGTAAAGTTGCTTCCACATATCCTGGATCAATTCCAACTGCAGCACGAAGGTACTTCTCTGCATTTTCTTTATCACCAAGTAGCATAGATATTTTGCCTGCATAAAATGTAAGTTCCTTATTTAATGACTCCACTTCAAGGCCCTCTAAGAGAATCTGAAAGCTTTCCTTGAAGCTTCCTTCTTCTTCATATGCTTTAGCAAGGTATAAATAAAGTGAACCATAGTCCGGGTCTAGCTCTTTTAGTCTAGAAAGAATCTGGATAGCCTTTTTATAGTATTTTGCCTGAAAAGCAGTAACGCCGAAACCAAATAAAGTATTACTGTCTTCTTGCTTTTTAATTGCTTCTTCATAATACGGAAGAGCTTCTTCAAACTTACCTGTTGTGCTATAGCTTTCCGCGATTCTTGCGTTAACATTTACACCAGCAATTTCGTCATTATTTTGTAAAACCTTCACATAATAAGGAATACTTTTGTTGTAATCGCCGTGAGTTAAATACAATTCGGCTAATGCAAAATCAATGATTGGCTCATCGTCTGATTTTTCCTTAGCTAACAATAGCTTTTGCTCACTCACTTCGTGTAAACCCTGCATTTGAAACAAGTCAGCCTGTAAAACAAGGGATTCCAAGTATACCGGATCATCTTCTGAAATTTGCTCGAGAATTTCAATTGATTCCTCTTCCATATCTAAATCAATCATAATTTCCGCTAAAAATACAAAGAGCTCACCTTCATCAGGATATCTTGCGATTAGTTCCTCAACGATTTCTTTGGCTTCTTCAACAAAGCCCCATTTATAGTAACTTTGTGCAATGGTGTATTTATCATCATCATTTGAGTACTCTCTTAGCTTCTTTAAAGCTTTGAGGCCTTCTTCAACATTACCATCCTCAACTAACTGAATTGCATTCTCTAATTTATTCATGAAATCATTAACTCCTCTTACCTATCTCTCTTTCACCAATACATCTGTATCATACGAAGATGCAAAGAAGCCAGGTTTTTTTACTATACATTCATTACCATAGCCGGAACGAAAGTATACATTTGCATCTACTTTTGTAAAATTACCTTTATGCATGGTGAGTGTGGGTATAAGATTATGATAATCGAGAGTTGGCTTTTCATCAACTGAATAGCCTATTGAATCATGCTCATATAAATTATAATCAAGTTCTCCACCTACACGTATATCCCCTTTATCTGGGTAAATTCCAACCTTTTTTAATATATCAAAGGACAATGGTTCATTCTCAGTCGGACAGATCGGAATTGTTGGAATTCGATTTTCTTCAGTAATAACTCTCCATATCTCATCCTTTCGATTATTATTAAAAATCGCTTTCTCTTTCATTTTCCATTCAGGGATGATTGGAATTTGAAAGGAGTGGTACGATTCCCTTATCCAACCCCATGGTACCTTGTATAGATCGTCCGCTTTTTCAATTGTGACAATGATGACTGGGATTTTTTTTCGCCTGCAGGCTACAATGATAGATGGCGTTAACGCTTCAAGGGGAATACGAATGCCTAAATAATAATCGATTGGACTATTCAATAGGAAATGCCTAGTATTCTTTAGAGAATTTGCCAGTTCACGTTCGCTCTTTACGTCACTTATGACTAGTAATGTTGTACAACCTTTTCTTAAGTATTTTTCTGTCACTTCCACTTTAAAGGATTGAAATGAAAGCCCTTTCGAAAAGGAGTAGTTAATCATAACATGACCGGGTGTTAATAAGTACTGTGATAAGTTTGTCTTCATGAAAGAGAGTCTTTTGAGGTTTTCATTCATATAATCAACGCGTTGATTTTTTATAAGAATTGAGCATGTTATGACCCTATTGTCTTTTAAAACATTCGCTTTTTCTAATATATATGGCATCAAACCTCCCCCTTCGCAAAACTTAGTCTTAAGACAAGCTATGCAAAAAGTTCTGGATGTATGTTAGTTTTAGTTCTTAATAAAACAGAAAACCCATGGAAATTTCGTTTTCCACGGGTTTTCATGCTTAATCTTCCTTTATTAATAAATTAAGATGTTCAAAAAAGCTTGGATAGGAAACTTTAATGGAATCATAATCTTCAAGAGATACATCTTCGCCTGCAATACATGCTGCAACAGCTAACATCATGCCTATTCTGTGATCTCCATGACTATGAACTTGTCCACCCGTTAATTGTTTCTTCTCGCCTAGGATAATCATTCCATCGTCAGTCGGTTCAATTGATGCTCCAAGTTTAGAAAGTTCGCCGACAACTGTATCAATTCGGTTGGTTTCCTTTACCTTAAGCTCTTCGGCATCTTTAATAATTGTATTACCTTCAGCCTGTGTTGCCAAAAGCGCAATAACTGGAATCTCATCAATTAATCGTGGAATCAGGTCACCACCTATTTCAATCCCTCTTAATTCAGATGTTTGAATTATTAAATCAGCAATAGGTTCGTTATTTTCCACTCTCTCATTCTCGATTTCTAGACGCGCTCCCATTTTAATAAGCACATCTATTATTCCTGTCCTGGTTGGATTCATTCCAACATTTTTCAATGTAATTCGACTATTAGGTACAATTGCCCCTGCAACGAGGAAAAATGCTGCAGACGAAATATCCCCAGGAACCTGAATATTTGTCCCTTTAAGCTTCTGTCCGCCTTTTACTTTAACAGTCAGACCTTCTTCTTCAACTTCGCAGCCATAGGCACGCAGCATACGTTCAGTATGGTCTCTTGATTTATGCGGCTCTGTAACAGATGTTATCCCTTTTGCATTTAGACCCGCTAAAAGGATAGAGGATTTTACTTGTGCACTTGCAACAGGAGAAACATAATCAATTCCCTGTAATTCGCCACCTCGAATTGAGAGTGGAGTAAAATTCCCATCTTCTCTTCCATCTATTTTTGCTCCCATTTGCCTTAATGGTGCTGTTACCCGTTTCATTGGCCTTTTAGCAATTGACTCGTCCCCAATCACACATGTATGAATTGGAATACCGGAAAGAAGTCCGACCATTAGTCTTGTAGTTGTTCCAGAATTTCCTGTATCTAATACTACATTTGGTTCAAGTAACCCTTCAAAACCTACTCCTTCAATTTCTACATGGTCCTTATCCTGAGTAATTTTCACACCAAGTTTTTGAAAACAACTAATAGTACTTAAGCAGTCATCCCCAGGTAAAAAATTATCTACAATTGTTTTCCCTTCTGCAATTGCCCCAAGCATAATAGAGCGATGGGAGATGGATTTATCACCGGGAATATTAATTGAACCATTGAGACCTGTAATATTTGTACGCAGTTTTATTGAATCCATATTACCACTCCTAATCAAATACCCCTCTGTATATTTTACAAGCTATCCATTAAATGTTTCATAACTTGTTTTGTTTTCGATACATAACTTAGCTTTGGCGCGATCCTCGTCACTTTGGAAGCTGATACGTAATACACCGTAGATTTCTTCTCTTGTCTCAATAATTCTTATATTCGTGATACTAATTCTTTCTTGGGCAAGAAGACCTGTAATTTCCGAAACGACACCAGGATAATCCGGAATATCAACATATAAATCATAGAATGAAGGTATTGCACCTTTTGTACGAGTAGGAAGTCCATCGCGAAAGTTTTTGGCATCCATAAAATAATTATATATATCATCGCCATTTCCACTTGCTACAAACCTTCGGATTTGTTCCATTTCATCAATCCAATTTTCAAACAAATCTAGTAATACATTTCGATTATGTAATAATATATCACGCCACATGGACGGATTACTAGATGCGATTCTAGTAATATCTCGAAACCCCCCTGCTGCTAATGGTCGAACCAATTCATTTTTCTGATCATATTTTAGAGCTTGATGCACAAGGCTGGCTGCAACAATATGTGGAAAATGACTGATTACACCCGCAACGCGGTCATGCTCCTCAGGACTCATAATAACAAAATTCGCTTTTGTTCCCTTTAATAGTGCTTGAAGTTGCTCTACCCCAAGTTTGCTAGAAGGCGATTCATTGTGTGGTGTAAAAATATAAAAAGCATTCTCGAACAAATGTTCCTTCGCAGCAACAACACCACTTTTATGAGAACCAGCCATTGGATGGCCTCCGATAAAAGTTACACCAATTTCCCCAAATATGGACTCTGCTGTCTGAACAATTTCCTGTTTTGTACTCCCCACATCAGAAACAATCACTTCTTCTTTTAGCTCATATGAGCTGAGCTCATGAATAATGTCAATCGTCTGTTTTACTGGAACCGAAATAAAAATATAGTCACATGTGTGTACAACATCCTCTAACTTAAATACAACTTCATCAATCACTTGTAAGGTTTTTGCTAACAGTGATGATTCTGTATTGCTATCAAAACCATAAATTATAGCATTAGGATGTTCCTTCTTAATTGCAAGTGCAATAGAACCTCCAATTAAACCAAGTCCAATTACTAATATATTTTTTCCCATCTCATCACCGCCGATTATAGAAACACTAATGGGGGTTACATTGAACCCCACAGTTTTACTTCTCTTGATTTGCTAGCATCTCTGAAAGTATCGCTATAAGTTCACTGTTTTGTTCCTCAGTGCCAACAGTAATTCGAAGGCTAGTTGGAAAGCCTAGAGCATTTCCTGAGCGAACAATAAAGCCTCGCCCCAATAAATAGCGAAAAACATCATCACCAGGTTGCTTAAAATCAATCAAAATAAAATTACCGAACGATGGATAATAAGATAATTGATTTTCCTCACAGAAACTATAATACTGTTGCAAGCCTTGCTTATTTTTCTCAACATAGGAAGCGATGAAGTCTTGATCCTCTATTGCAGCGGCTGCCGCTATTTGAGCTACTCGGTTTGAATTGAACGGCTGACGGACAGGTTCAATTTTATTGATGAAATCACTATTTCCAATTGCATAGCCAACGCGTAGTCCACCAAGGCCGTAAGCCTTTGAAAAAGTCCTTAAAACAAGTAGATTAGGATAATCATTTAGAAGTGCAACTGTATTTGGATAATCTTTTTCATTTGCTGCAAATTCATAATAAGCTTCATCCATTACAATTAGGACATCCTTTGGAACTTCCTTCAAGAAATGATGAAGTTTTTCTGAGTTCACATACACTCCTGATGGGTTGTTTGGAGAGCAAACCCAGACAATTTCAGTATTCGCATCGATTTGCTTGAGCATTCCATCAAGATCATGATGACCATCAATTAACTCAACCTCACGTACTTCTGCCCCTTCAATAATGGCATTATGCTTGTACTGCGAAAAGGACGGATTGGCCATAACTGTATTTTTGCCAGGTGCAAGCAATGCAGCCGAAATAATGTGAATGACATCGTCAGACCCATTTCCAAAAAGAAGTTGTGAACCATTTACACCTAAGTGCTTTGCAACCTTTTCCCTAAGTTCCGTTGCATAGCCATCAGGATAAATCGCAAATGAGTCCAAACTGTTTTTAACTGCTTCTTTTACTTTTTCTGAGCATCCATAAGGATTTTCATTTGAAGCTAATTTCACAATCTTTTCCAAACCGAATTCTCTTTTTACCTCTTCTATTGGTTTTCCTGGTTGATATGGTTTTAAATCTAATAACTGTTCCTTGATATTCATCTGAAGCCACACCTCTTAACTGTTAATTGGATGCAATACATCATCTACAAAAATTTTAAAATGGGATAAGGCGGTAGCTCTTGTTTCTTCATTCACTAATTCTGGTAGACACTCTTCAATCTTTTGGATAAGGGCACTTCCCATGATCACCCCATCACAATGGTCTTTAAGTGCTTCTACTTGAGAAGAATTAGAAATACCAAACCCAACTGCTACAGGAATATTGCTATAGCGTTTTACCTCTTGTAAAAATGAGTATACCTCATTATTAAGCGAATTTCGAACACCTGTTACACCAAGGGATGAAACACAATATAAAAATCCTTGTGCATTTGTAGCGATCTTTTCAATCCGACTTGAAGATGTTGGCGCAACTAAAGAGATAAATTTTAACCCTTCACTTTCACATTTTCTTCTGAGGTCTTCACTTTCTTCAAAAGGTAGGTCGGGAACAAGTAGTCCGTCAATACCATTTTGTCGCGCTAAAGCGAAAAAGTTTTCTTCTCCTAATTGTAGCACAGGATTGTAATAGGTAAAGATAATTACTGGAATTTTTAGACCTTTTTTTCTCATAACCGAAACAAGTTTCATTGAGTTTTCTAGTGTAACACCATTTTTAAGTGCACGCCCAGAAGCTCTTTGAATAACAGGACCATCTGCTAATGGATCTGAATATGGTATCCCTAATTCTATGATTGAAGCACCAGACTCCTGTAATGTTAGTGCGATTTCAACTGTCACATCGGGATGAGGATCCCCTGCCACGATAAATGGGATAAATAATTTTTCAGCCTTGGGTAACCGGTTCGTAAAGGTTGTGTTCATTTTTAGCTCCCCTTTCTTCTAAATATGTCATTAGTGAGTGAACATCTTTGTCTCCTCGTCCGGATAAACAAACTAAGATTGATTCTTCTGGTGACATTTCTTTTGCCAACTGGATGGCCTTGGCCATTGCATGTGCGGATTCGATAGCTGGGATAATTCCTTCAACACGAGTAAGTAATTGCAAAGCATCGAGAGCTTCTTGATCGGTTACACTTTCATATTCCACTCTTCCACTGCTTGCAAGATATGCATGTTCAGGGCCAACACCAGGGTAATCCAACCCAGCTGATATGGAATATGGTTCTGTAATTTGACCGTTCTCGTCTTGAAGAAGGTACGTTAGCGACCCGTGAATGATACCTTTTGTTCCTTTCGTAATTGTGGCTGCATGTAACATTGTATCGACACCTTTTCCAGCTGCTTCAGCACCGACCAAACGCACATCATCATTTAGAAACGGATAGAACATCCCAATCGCATTACTTCCGCCACCTACACAGGCAACGACTGTTGAAGGCAATTGACTTTCGCGTTTTAAAAACTGTTCTCTTGCTTCGTCACCGATAATTCGTTGGAAATCACGGACCATTTTTGGATAAGGATGTGGACCTACTACTGAGCCAATCATATAGTAGTGATCATCACAATTTTGTACCCAATAACGGATTGCTTCATTCGTTGCATCCTTTAATGTCTGATTCCCACTTGTGGCTGGAATGACCTCAGCACCTAAAAGTCTCATTCGAAACACATTTAGCTTTTGCCTTTCAATATCCTCTACACCCATAAAAACCTTACATTCTAATCCAAATTTAGCGGCTACTGTAGCAGCTGCTACACCATGTTGGCCAGCTCCTGTTTCAGCTATTATTTTTTTCTTCCCCATTCTTTTTGCTAATAGCGCTTGACCAATCGCATTGTTGATTTTGTGTGCGCCAGTATGATTTAAATCCTCACGCTTTAAATAGATTTTCGCCCCACCTAGTTCTTTCGTTAACTGATCAGCATATGTAAGTGCTGTAGGTCGACCTGAATATTCTTTTAAAATACGAATATATTCGTTACGAAATTCTTCATCTTGAAATGCCTCGTCTAATGCCCTTTCGATTTCTTCTAATGGCATCATTAATGTTTCAGGTACAAATTTTCCACCAAAGTCTCCGAATCTACCATTTTCATTTGGTACGTTCTTCAAATTTATCCACCCATTTCTCAATAGTTTGTATGATAGTTTGATCTTTCTTACCTGCATATTCAATCCCGCTCGAGATATCAAACCCGTCGATCTTATAGGTTAGTAGGCTTTCAATATTTTCAGGGCCTATTCCACCTGCGATGAAACAAGGAACCCTTTGTCGACTTGCTTCTTGTTGATAGATAGGAATTGACTGCCAATCAAATGAGATACCAGAGCCACCCCAAACATTTGCAATCTTTGTATCAACAACATAACCATCGGCTACATCAGCAAACTCCTCCATCGTTCTAAGAGCTTGTTCATCATGATGGATTACCTTCCATACATTAATCCCTGTCTTCTTTTTTAGTTGTTTAATAAAATCAACTGACTCTGAACCATGACATTGGATAACGGATAAAGGTACATTTTCCAATACAGTCTCTATCTCTTCCAAGTCTGCATTAACAAAGATCCCAACGGTTTGTTTATCCTGCAGATCAATTTCTTGTAACCATTGTTCCACTTCAACAGGATTTACTTTTCGCTTACTGGATGCGAAAATAAAGCCGATAAAATCGGCATTGCTTTTAGCAACCACTTGTAAGTCCTCAAATGATTTATTTCCACAATATTTAATAAGCGGACGTTGCATGAGGGACCTCTCCAAACATTTGCTTAATCCCAATTCCTGGGGACTCTGCTCGCATAAATGCTTCTCCGATAAGTGCTGCCTTTGCTCCATATTTCATAATGGAATTAATATCCTGTGGAGTGTGGATTCCACTTTCACTGACAATAAGACTATCTACTGGAGCATCTTTTGCGATTTCCTTCGTGTGTGTAATCGAAGTTTCAAATACTTTCAAATTCCGATTATTAATACCAAGGATTTTAGGTGTAAAAATGCTACAAACCTGCTCTAGCGTTTCCCTAGAATGGACTTCAACAAGACACTCTAAACCTTTTTCATACGCCTCACAATAGTATTCATGTAATTGATTGGGCTCCAGTGCTTCGCCAATTAATAAAATAGCATCTGCACCGATTTTTTCACTTTGTTTTATCTGCTTTGCATCAACGATAAAATCCTTTCGAAGAACAGGAATATTTACATTTTTCTTAATATCCATTAAATATTCAATTGAACCCTGAAAAAATGGTTCATCTGTTAATACTGAAATAGCGTCCGCTTTTGCTGCTTCATATTCTGTTGCAATCTTAACTGGATGAAAATCTTCTCGGATCACGCCCTTTGAAGGTGATGCTTTTTTCACCTCAGCAATGATACCAAGGGATCGATGAGGATTAGAGAGTGCTTCATATAGAGAAATTCGTTTAACAGCACTGTCAATCTCAGGATATTTAATGTTTTTAACTTCTATTTTTTTCTGTTCAAGAATTTTGTTTAGCAAAATACTCCACCTCACGATTTCTTAGCTGTTCAAATTGGTTCCTTGCTATTCCCATTACAAGAGCCTCTCTTGCCATTTCAACACCTTCTCGAATACTGTTCGCTTTTCCTGAGATGTAAATAGCTGCACCAGCATTTAATAAAACAATATTCGTTGCACTTTGATTGGCTCTTCCATACAAAACATCCCGCAGAAGGTTTGCGCTCTCAACCACGGAAGATACTTGAATGTCCTTCATATTTCCACGGGGAAGGTCGACATCTTCAGGTGAGAGAACAAATCTCGTAATCTCTCCGTCTTTAAGTTCCACAATATCTGTTTCAGTTGTAATACTGCATTCATCTAGTCCGTCACGACCTGAAACAAATAAAATATGCTCAGATCCGAGTTTCTGAAGGGCATATGCCATTTTTTCAGCGTACTCTGTTGAGTACACACCTAACACTTGCCTTTTACATCTGGCTGGGTTTGCCATCGGCCCTAATAAGTTAAAAATTGTTCGAAATCCAATTTCCTGTCTCGGAGTGACTGCATGCTTCATCGCAGCATGGTAGATAGGTGCAAATAAAAAGCTCATATTTCGTTTATTTAATGCATCTTTCGCTTCTTCTTTGGTTGATTGAATCTCAACACCTAAATATTCTAAAACATCAGCACTACCACTTTTTGATGACACTGCTCGATTTCCATGCTTTGCAACTTTTATTCCTAAGGAAGACACAATAATTGCAGCTGCAGTTGAAATATTAAAGGTAGAAGCACCATCCCCACCTGTCCCACATGTATCTATTACTTGATCACTTTCATAATCGAGCTGCATCATATGCTCCCTCATCGCTCTTGCAAAGCCAGTAATTTCATCGACTGTTTCGCCACGAAAACGAAGGATTGAAAGTAAACTTGCAATTTGGCTTGCCGTTGCATCACCAGACATAATCACGTCCATCACTCGATAGCTTTCTTCTTCTGTTAATACCTCACCAGTAATACATTTATTTAAAAGTTGTTTAAACATGAATATCCTCCTTATCAAATGCTTCTTCCGCTAATTTGATTGTTTGAATTAAGGCACTTGCTTTATTTACAGTTTCCATCCACTCGTGTTCTGGAACTGAATCGGCAACGATTCCTGCTCCCGCCTGAACGTAAGCAATACCATCTTTTATTATCGCCGTTCGAATTGTAATACAGGAATCTATATTTCCATCAAAGCCTATATAAGCAATTGTGCCGGCATATAAGTTTCGAGCCGTTGGTTCCAGCTCTGAGATTATTTGCATTGCTCGAACTTTAGGTGCTCCAGATACAGTACCTGCCGGGAAAGCTGCTTGTAACGCATCTAATGGATCAATTTTCTCATCTAATTCACCTGTGACCTTTGAGATAATGTGCATCACATGTGAAAATCGACCAATTTCCATTAATACAGGAGTTTTAACAGAACCAAATGAAGATACCCTTCCAATATCATTTCGTGCTAAATCGACTAGCATGTAATGCTCTGCCATCTCTTTTTCATCCTGAAGCAATTCCGATGCAAGTGCTTCATCTTCTTCCATCGTCTTCCCTCTACGTCTTGTACCCGCAATAGGGTGAATCTCAAGATGTTTATTATGAACTTTGATTAAACGCTCTGGTGAGCTTCCTACGATTTCAATATCATTGATCTTGATATAAAACAAATATGGTGACGGGTTTACCATTCGTAAGATTCGGTATAGCTGAAATCCACTTACTGAGACCGGAATTTCAAAGCGTTGTGATAAAACCGCCTGAAAAATATCTCCATCCGTGATATAGTCCTTTATTTTAACAACAGCATCTAGAAAATCCTGTTTTTCGAAGTTCGTTTTTATATCTTTTACATTCGGTATTTCATGTAATTTTGGTAGTAATAACATTTCACTTTGTTCTTTGTTTTGAACGATACGGGACAAATACATGTTGATTTTTGAGCGGGCATGTTCGAATACAGCCTTTTGAATCCGCTCATCTTCACCACCATTTAATCGAACAAAATGAATGACAATTAACTCGCGTGAATGATGGTCTAACGCTAAAATGGTTTCACAAAAGAAAAATTGATAGCGTTCCATGTTTAAATCATTGTTTGAGTGCTCATCTACCTTTTCAAAAGTAGAAATGGCATCATACCCAATATACCCAACTGCCCCTCCATAAAAGGGGATTTCGATATCCAGCGGCTTTAAGGCAAGGTAATCCTTAATCCAGTTAAATGCATCCTTCATCGTTGGCTTCTTCACTAAGCTTTGCTGGTTTTCATTTTTCACGTAATAGTGACCTTTATTTTCATCCATAAACAAGAATGGCTTTAAGCCAATAAATGAATAGCGAGACCACTCGGATTCGTGATCCTTACTTTCAAGCAGAAAAGATGCTTCATTTTCTAGGTTTTGAAAAATTTGAATGGGTGTCAACGTATCCACTAAGAAACGTTTGACAATCGGAATTGTCCGATATTGTTTTGCATCGGACGCAAACGAGGAAAAATCATACGTATTCATTCAGCTCACTCCTCCATAAAATATGGAGAATGAGGATTTAGGAGGTATTTGAAGATTGGAATCGCTTTTTCATATAAAAAACGATAAAAATAAACAACCCAAAGACACATTGGTATCTTTGGGTAGAAGTAACATAACTAAACTCTGCTAACCTCGGCTAAACTCTCTCATTCTCATCTACCCTAAACTCAACTCTAAACTTCTCAGAAAACTTACTAAACTCTAACTTTATCAAATATTGTAACTAAACTTATCATATACATCTTCAATTTGTCAATGTATAGTTTTATTTACCTTGTACGGTTGAAAGGTCTGGTCTTAAGACAATCGCTCCATTTTGGTATACATGATTAATTTCTTCTTGTTTTGCAGTTGTATTCACAGTCATTAATATGCGAATACACATTGGCAATGAACCCGGTACAGGGATTTCTCTCATACTCATTACTGGAACAAATGTCCATCCATCAATTTGTCTTGCAGCTGCAGCAGGAAAAGCTGCATCAATATCATCGGTGACTGAAAATACAATTTGTGCGACATCTGCAGCTTCAATGTGGTTTTCAATGATCATGTCACGCAGTAGTTGCTCAGTAGCTGTTAATATTTCTTGTCTATTATTTTCTTTTATAGTGGTAGCGCCACGTATTCCCCTTATCATTTACTCTCCTCCTTTTTGCATAAGACATCTTATCTTAAATAAAATCCTTTAAGAAACGGAGTAGATGCTCATCTTCTATATCTTGAATAACAGTTTCCCCAATATTTTTTAACAAGACCATTTTTACTTTTCCTGAGGTAGCTTTTTTATCATGCTTCATTCGTTCAAGTAATTTTTCAACTTCTAAATTTTCAGGAATGCTGGTTGGGAACCCAAATAAGCTGAACCATTCCTTTATTTTTTCAGATGATAGATTACTATTAAAGATTTTTTCGCTTACCTTTAATGCAAAAATCATCCCAATCGCAACGCCATCTCCATGGGTAATCTTTCCATAACCAGATTCAGCTTCAATAGCATGACCTAAGGTATGCCCAAAGTTTAAGATGGCACGCAGTCCTTTTTCTTGTTCGTCCTCCGAAACAACTTTTGCCTTTACGGCTACACCTTTTAATACAGTGTATTGAAGCTTTTCACCCTTTAAATCGTCTAAAGATGTAATGTTTTCAGTTAACCACTCATAAAACTCCAGATCCCAAATTAATCCATGCTTAATGACCTCTGCAAAGCCTGAACGAAGCTCGGTTCTTGGCAATGTTTTCATTAAATCAATATCATATAATACCGCATTCGGTTGATGAAAAGCACCAATCATATTTTTGCCTAGTTCATGATTAATGGCAACCTTCCCTCCAACTGCACTGTCATGTGCAAGCAATGTAGTTGGAATTTGGATAAATGGGATGCCACGCATGAATGTTGCCGCGACAAAACCTGCTAAATCGCCAACAACACCTCCGCCTAATGCAAGAATTACCGATGAACGGTCTAACCCATTTTCCAGCGCAAAAGTCTGACATTGATAATACATTTCAAATGACTTTGCACTCTCCCCAGCAGGAATAACAAACGATAACGGCTCGTCGAATTGGGCATGAAGGATATCTTTTACTTCCTCTAAATATAGTGAAGCAACCGATTCATCACTTATAACAAGTACCTTTGATACCGATTTACAGGTATCCTTTATAACTTGTGGCAAAAGATCGATAATATCAGTTCCAATGTACATTGGATAGGATTTCGATTTTGTTGCTATGGTTAACTCGTCCATTAGAATTCCCTCGAATACTCACGCATTTTCGCTACATTTTCTTGAATTAAATCGATTCTATCTTGTCCGAATTGTTCAACAATTGCGTTTGCAACTTCCCACGCCACAACTGCCTCAGCGACTACGGATGCGGCAGGTACTGCACAGCTATCAGACCGTTCAATACTTGCTTCAAATACTTCTTTTGTTTCAATATCAACGCTTTTTAATGGCTTATAAAGAGTTGGAATTGGCTTCATTACACCTCGTACTACAATAGGCATACCGTTTGTCATACCGCCTTCAAAGCCGCCCAAATTATTGGTTCTTCGCTTATATCCAGCTTCTTTATCCCAAATGATCTCATCATGAACCTGACTTCCAGGAATTCTAGCTGCCTCAAATCCAATACCAAACTCAACACCTTTAAAGGCATTGATACTTACCATTGCTGCTGCTATTTTCGAATCCAGTTTACGGTCATAATGAACATAGCTTCCTACGCCTGCAGGTACACCTTCAACGATGACTTCAACAATCCCACCGATGGAGTCACCATTTTTCTTTGCTTCATCAATGGCATTCATCATTTGAACGCCCGCTTCCTCATCCATACATCTAACTGAAGATTCTTCGGTCTTTGTTTTCAATTCTTCTAGGGTTGAATAGGTAATATTCTTCGCACGTACTCCCCCAATTTCTAATACATGGCCAGCAACCTGAATCCCTAGAGATGCCAAGAATTTTTTAGCTACTGCTCCAGCTGCAACTCGTACTGTCGTTTCACGAGCTGAAGATCTTTCAAGAACATTTCTCATATCGCGATGTCCGTATTTGATTGCTCCATTAAGGTCTGCATGTCCAGGTCGTGGACGTGTAATTTTACGCTTAATATCTTCTGCCTCTTCATCAGTAATAGGTTCGATACCCATTATTTTCGTCCAGTGTTTCCAGTCATTGTTTTCAACGACTAATGCAATTGGAGAACCTAATGTTTTACCGTGCCTAATGCCACTTGCAATTTTCACTTGGTCCTTTTCAATTTGCATTCTTCTGCCTCGTCCGTGTCCTTTTTGACGTCTAGCAAGTTCAAAGTTTATATCTTCTGCAGTAATTTCAAGACCAGCAGGTACACCTTCAAGTATGGTTGTAAGCTGTGGCCCATGTGATTCACCAGCTGTTAAGTATCTCATGTGTGTTTCCCCCTTATATGTAATCGTGAAAAGGAATTTCACTTTCGTAATTTAAAGCGATTATGTACCAATATATCATAATCTCTATAATTCCGGATAGATTTTTTCAAAAATTTCTATGATTTATATACTTTATGATAAAGAAAAAGAATTCACCCAGAGGCAAATTCGATTACTATATCGTAGCAAACATTATTAGATTTGTCATTTTTCTGACGCTTTATTTTACATACTTTACTTTTTTCGATAAAAAAATGTATCTTCGGTTTCTAAATTATATGAACCAGGATTGAAAATTTGTTCAGTACTTCCGACAAACAATATCCCGTCACTTTTCAAGGCATTACTAAACTTCTTGTATACCATATCTTTAGCTTCTTCTGTAAAATAAATCAAGACATTACGACAGACGATTAGATCAAAATTAGCATCGAATGGGTCTGATAATAAATTTTGCTTTCTAAAGGTCACCGACTTTTTAATCTCAGGATTGATATGATAGAAAGTATCCTTTTTCGTAAAAAAATGATTCTTCATATGATTTGGGAGCTCTTGAAGTGCACGCTCAGAGTACACACCAAGCTTTGCTCTTGCTAGTATATTTTCATCAATATCTGTAGCTAGAATCGATACTTTGTGTAAAGGTAAAAATTTCGAAAGTATCATTGCTAGGGTGTAAGGCTCCTCACCTGCAGAACAAGCGGCACTCCATACTTTAAGATTTCGATTTTTTTCTATAAGTCTTGGGAGAATCTTTTTCTCTAGTATTTCCCACCTTTTTGCATTTCGATAAAATTCCGATACATTTATTGTCATTCGATCCAAAAATTCGTGAAATAGTTCATTGTCCTTTTCAATGCCCTTATAGTAATCAACAAAACTCGTAAATCCTCTTTTTTCATATAATGATGTAAGTCTTCTTAGCATTTGAGCTTCCTTATATAAACGCAAATCAATACCTGTTTTTCTTTTTATTTGTTGGGTAAAAGTGATGTAATCTGTGTTCATAGCGATCTCCTAAAAACTATACATAGTTTTGGTGTTGATAATGAAAGGTTCCTTAAGAAAAACCAGCCCTATTAGAGCTGGTTTTTGATGGATTAATAAATCCAGTTATTAATAAGCTTTTCGTATGCCGCTACTTCTTCTTCTTTGAAGAAAAGTGCGATTTCACGCTCAGCACTTGCCGGTGAATCAGAACCGTGAATTACATTTTTTCCAACAGTTAATCCAAAATCACCACGAATTGTTCCTGGAAGGGCATCCTTCGGATTTGTTGCGCCCATCATTTGACGTGCAGTTGCAATTACATTCTCACCTTGCCAGACCATTGCAAATACAGGACCAGAAGTGATGAAATCTACAAGCTCTCCAAAGAATGGACGCTCTTTGTGCTCACCATAATGTTCTCCAGCAAGTTCTTCAGAAATTACCATTAGTTTTGCCCCTACTAATTGAAAGCCCTTTCTTTCAAAGCGTGATACAATCTCACCTATTAATTGACGTTGGACTCCATCAGGTTTAACCATTAAAAACGTTTTTTCCATAATTCTCTCCACCCCACCAAAATATGTATAATAGTCATTTTTTAGCGACCAATCAAAATAGTAACACTATTTCGATTGGTTTGCAACTGTATTCATCAAATACACTTTTGCGTTTTAGCGCTCCGTTTTTTTAATGACAACACGAGGTAGGTTACAAAGAGGTCAAGTAACTTTAAAATTTTCTTTTTCCGATATATTTTGCAATATTATATAGTGTATTTCTAGCACGACCAGAAGGTAATTCCTCTAATACCTTATACGCTTTATCTAAATAACGGTTACTTATAGCCTCAGATTGCTTGATTGCATTTGATTGTTTAATCAACGTGATTAAAGGTTTAATTTCGTCAGATGTTGTATGTTCTGAAACTTGAGTAATATGGTCTTTAAGTTTCTCATCTTTCATCGCATAAAGAACTGGCAATGTAATATTCCCTTGCATCAAGTCACTACCCGCAGGTTTACCTAGTTGTTGATCAGTGCCTGTAAAATCAAGAATATCATCTGTAATTTGAAAGGCCATTCCAACATAATAGCCAAATAAATAAAGTTTTTTATGAATATCAGAAGGAACCCCCGCCGCAACTGCACCAAGTTGGCAGCTACTTGCGATTAATAAGGCCGTTTTCCGTTTAATACGACGCAAATAACACCGTAGGTCTTGATCAAACCGATATTTATCTTTAATTTGCTCAATCTCACCTAAACACACCTCGACGATTGTATGAGCAAGAAGTTTATGTAATAAAGGATTATCAAGTTTCGTGATGATCTCTAGAGAACTTCCTAGTATATAGTCTCCTGCATACATTGCAATTTTATTGTCCCATTTAGCTTTAATGGTGGGCTTGCCACGACGTAGGTCCGCGTCATCAATCACATCATCATGGACAAGCGATGCTGTATGAATAAGCTCAAGTGTTACGGCTACGTTTTTAATCACATTAATATCATACTTACCGAATTTGCCACCTAATAGGACAAAAACAGGTCGTAATCGTTTTCCACCTGATTGCAATAAATGCAATCCAGCTTGCTGAAGAACAGGATGCTCCCCTTTGATGGAAGCCTCCAGTTCCTTTTCTATAATGGCTAAATCTGTATTCAAATACGAATACATCAAAGATAATTTCATGAGTTTCACCTTAGTTTACAAAAATATGACGCGAAAATATTATTTCTTATACCCTAAATGCATAGCAGCTACACCCAAAGTGTACGGTTTAACTTCAATGTCCTTTAAGCCTGCTTCTCGGAACATATTTGCTAGTTCTTTCATGCCTGGAAAATCACGTGCAGATTCTTGTAACCATGAATATTCCTGATAGCTTTTTGCAAAAAGTTTTCCAAAAACCGGCATAATAAAACGAAAATAGAAAAAGTATAATTGACGAAATCCAATCATTGTTGGTTGTGAAGTTTCTAAACAAACAACCTTGCCACCAGGTTTTACTACCCTTTTCATCTCTTTTAAAACGGTCATATAGTCTGGTACATTTCTTAAGCCAAAGCCAATTGTTACATAGTCAAATGAATTATCCTCAAACGGCAGTTCCATCGCGTTTCCATGTACCAATTTAACCTGATTTAATTGCAGATTATCAATCTTCTCTTGGCCAATTTTCAACATATTTTTACTGAAATCTAGACCAACTACTTTCCCAGTTGGACCCACTGCTTCTGCAAGCGCAATCGTCCAATCTGCAGTTCCACAACATAGATCTAATGCGGATGAGCCTTTTTGGACATCCATTCTTTTCATTGTATCCTTACGCCAGGCTTTATGTTGTTGGAAGCTAATCACAGAATTCATTTGGTCATAATTTTTATATATTTTTTCAAACACATGGTGTACACGCTGTTCTTTAGATTGCTCCATAATTACCCTTCTTCCACAATCTTATTCATTGATATTGAAGCACCTTCAAATCGTAACTCATTAATTCGATTTAATAGGATACTGTTCATTTTTGGGTTCTTTGCTAAAATCTGATCCAGCTTATTTGTTACAACAGAGAGCTGCCTGTTAAAAACGATCATTACTTGTGTCTCATGATCATGTTTTTCTTGCTGAAAAACGATTTTCTTTAGCGTCTTGAAGAGAATTGAATTCCCGTTCTCTAAATACTGTTCTCGTTCGCGCAGTAGTCTTTTTAATAATAAAAAATTCAAAATGAGTTCTTCCCATTTTATTATTTGAAAGCTTTTTATAATTTTTTGAAAAATGGCCGATTCCACAGTCGTTACACAATTAAAAAGCTTGTCTATATTTTCATTGTCCATTTGATACAAATAAATTTTTGCTTCATTTACTTCTTTAATTCCTTCTGCAAGTACTCGAATGAAGTTAATATCGGAGACCTGAGCCAGAAGTTTATAATATAATCCGCTAAAATAATCTCCCGCCAATACAGCCAACTGTTGACTGCGCATGCGTTCATCTGAATAGGATAATCGATTGGGGACTGATTCATGGGTATCCAATGCCTGTTGAACAAGCATAGTTGTTACTATATAGTTTTCCAATTGCTCTTTTGGCAAAAGCAAATCCTCGCATATCGAATTCAATAATAAAATCTTATCTTCATCTATGCTAGGTGTTTCCAGATATCTTTGAAGGTATGAATGTCTTGTTTTAACCTCAATACGCTCCTTAAGATTGGCAACTATTTCCTTGATGTCATGCAAATCAATCACCCTTGTTTCCCCAATTTAAATAATAGATTTTCTATTTTGAAGGTCTTTATATTAGTCTCTTTAAAACAACGTTAATTATAACATATATCCCATAGTTTTTCCCTTAGTTTTATGCAATCCAAAAGAAAAAGCAGGAATAACCTGCTTTATTTTTTGGAATCAGATTCAGTTTCTCCATGGCTAGTTTGAATAATTGCATGACCACGAACCTTAATTGCTGAAGTATGTTCAGTAAATTGGGCAATCATTACTTCGCCTCTATCTAATTTCTCTGAATGATGGAAGCGTGTATCAGATCCTCTCGTTAAACCGATTACATTGACTCCATCTTCTACCGCTTTAATTACAATAAATTCTGAGTTTGAATTATTACTCATCCTTCTTCACTCCTATGAATGCTATGTAAAGGAAAATTTTTCGACTCATTCCACATTTAATGGAAAATGAGTGAAATCCACATTATTTTTACTATCTCGTAATTCATTACGTATGTCAATTCTTAATTAAAGATAATACCTCACTTCGCGCAGCTGGGTCTTTTTGTAATATCCCACGAACAGCAGAAGTTACTGTTTTTGATCCTGGTTTTTTTACTCCCCGCATCGTCATACACATATGTTCTGCTTCGATTACTACCATTACCCCATGAGGATGTAAGGTTTCCACAATAGAGTCTGCAATTGTTGAGGTGATTCTTTCTTGCAATTGAGGTCTTTTAGCGACTGCTTCTACGGCTCGTGCAAGCTTACTTAAGCCAGTTACCTTACCACCCTTAGGAATGTAGGCAACATGTGCGTGACCATAAAATGGGACAAGATGGTGCTCACACATTGAGTAAAATGGAATGTCTTTGACAAGCACTAACTCTTCATGTTCCTCACCGAAAATGGTCTGAAAATATTCTTTCGGGTCATCTTGTAGACCAGAGAATACCTCCGCATACATTTTAGAAACTCTTTTTGGCGTATCGACTAGTCCTTCTCTCTCTGGATCTTCACCGATTGCTTCTAAAATCATGGTAACTGCCTGCTCTATTTTTTTATAGTCAATGGAAGTCATTTTAGCCAACCCCTCTTCATATTACATTACATACTACTGGTCAATTGATTCTAGCATAATTATGTACAGAAAACAAAAATAAAAAGAGCCGTAAGAAACGACTCTTTTTTGTAATTCAATTTTATATCTTTCACATAGTTTCTATGTAAAATTATTTTACTGCATCCTTAAGCGCCTTTCCTGGTTTAAATGCAGGAACCTTGCTAGCAGCAATTTCGATTTCTTCACCAGTTTGAGGATTACGACCTTTACGTGCAGCACGCTCACGCACTTCAAAGTTACCAAATCCGATTAACTGAACTTTGTCTCCACCTTTTAGGGCTTCAAGAATTGAATCAAAAACTGCATCAACAGCTTTTGTAGCATCCTTCTTAGATAGTTCAGCACTTTCAGCCACCGCATTAACTAAATCTGTTTTGTTCATGACATTCACCTCCTCCCAAATATGCTATTCATTCAATATGAGTGATTATTCATTGTTCTGCGAGTCTTGTGTCATCAAGTGTCTTCAATGTTAGTCTGATACTAACATGCCTTATAATAAACGATTATTAGACATAATTCAATATATTTCAACAGAAATTTTACCTTTTTATGTATATTTCACCAATTCGGCTCTATTTTTTTGTAAAAAGCTTATCACATAAGTGTTTTGTAAGCAAATCCGCCCCTATTTGTGCAATTATTGCAAAAAAAAGACTCCCTTGTGAGGAGCCCTTATCCTATAATATGATAGCAATTAATCCGCCCGAACCTTCGTTAATGATTCTTTCAAGAGTTTCTTTAAGCTTGTAGCGTGCATTTTCAGGCATTAATGATAATTTCGCCTGAATACCTTCACGTACAATGGAGCTTAATGATCTTCCAAATATATCTGAATTCCAGATAGAAAGTGGATCATCTTCAAAGTCTTGCATTAAATATCGGACCAATTCTTCACTTTGTTTTTCTGTACCTATAATCGGAGCAAATTCAGATTCTACATCAACCTTAATCATGTGAATAGAAGGCGCAACAGCCTTTAAGCGAACCCCAAATCGTGATCCTTGACGAATAATTTCAGGCTCATCAAGACTCATGTCAGATAATGCTGGTGCTGCAATTCCATAACCCGTTTGTTTTACCATTTTTAGTGCATCTGCCACTTGATCATACTCTGCTTTTGCATGTGCAAAGTCTTGCATTAACTGTAAGAGATGATCTTTTCCGCGGATTTCAACACCCACCACTTCTTTAAGGATTTGATCATATAAATCATCTGGAGCATATAAATCAATTTCAGCTACACCCTGCCCCATTTCGATACCAGCCAAGCTTGCTTGGTCAATAAAGTCATATTCACTAAATTGCCCCACAACTCGATCAACATCTCGTAACCGCTTGATATCCTGGACTGTATCCTTCACAGCATCTTGATAGCTTTCCCTTAACCAATGATCTTCTCTTAAGACCATTACCCAGCTAGGTAGATTAACATTTACCTCTAATACTGGGAACTCATAAAGTGCTTCACGTAGAACATTGAAAACATCTGCTTCTCGCATACTTTCAACACTCATCGCTAAAACTGGAATATCGTATTTTTCATTTAACTCTTGACGAAGCGCATCTGTCTCTGGGTGATGAGGATGAACAGTGTTAATAACCATAATAAATGGTTTTCCTACCTCTTTAAGTTCCTCAATAACACGCTCTTCTGCTTCAATATAATCTCTTCTAGGAATCTCCCCAATTGAGCCGTCTGTTGTTACTACTACCCCAATTGTAGAATGCTCCTGAATTACTTTTCTCGTGCCAATTTCAGCTGCTTCATGAAAAGGAATTGGCTCTTCATACCAAGGAGTGTTTATCATACGAGGCCCATTTTCATCCTCATAGCCCTTTGCACCCGGAACCGTGTATCCCACACAATCCACAAGGCGAATGTTAACATTAAGTCCTTCTTCAACATGTACAGAAACAGCTTGGTTTGGAACAAACTTTGGTTCTGTTGTCATAATTGTTCTTCCTGCAGCACTTTGTGGCAGCTCATCCTGTGCACGTGCCTTATCAGCCTCACTACCGATATTTGGTAAAACTACTAATTCCATGAACTTCTTTATGAAAGTGGATTTGCCAGTTCTAACTGCACCAACGACTCCTAAATATATATCGCCACCGGTGCGCTCAGCGATATCTTTAAAAATATCTACCTTTTCCAAGTGTGATCCCTCCCGATTTTACAATTCTTGGGATAATTATATCCGTTTACTACATATTCTAGGACATTATATTTGTATGACGTTGTCCTAATTAAATATGACTATTTCTAGAAAAAAATTCCCCCCATAATATGTAGCAGCAAAGTTGAGTTCAAAAAGAAAAATGAAAACTACACTAGTAAGCTATTTTTCTTACACTTTTTGAACATAATTTACAAAATAAAAACCCTTCTCTTAGAGTTTATGTCTAAAAGAAGGGTTCATGACTTATTTATTTAAAAATATTGGTTCATTATTATCATCAATCGTAGTGGGGTGGGAATTTACAGGAACAAACATTGAATGTTCAACTAAAATATCCCGAATATCATCAGCTGGTTGGTAGGTATGCTCATGTTTTGTTAAATACTCATATAAATCCATACGATAGTCTACAATAATCTCATTTGTGTTTGTTATCAAGAGTGGTAAGTTTTTCCCTGAAAAAGGACTTACCACAAACGGTTCTTCTTTCAATCCTAGCTTGCTATAATCCAAAGTAAATACACCTGTTTGAAGTTGTTCTTTAAATGGTGCATACCCATTTGATGAACGATACATTTCTACTCGTAAATTTAGTTCACTAATTTCTTCTGAAATTCGTACATCTAGAAGTTTAACAGTTGGATTTGTTTCTACATTTACTAAAACATATAAATAAACTCCACCAGTTTCATATGCATTACCAGGAGGTTCAGCTATGTACTTGGGTGAAAGCCGAGTAAAATCAATCGGATATTTTTGATATAAAGGAGTCTCCATGTCTCTTGTTTTGATTGGCAAGAGCCCACCATTATCCTCTTTGAATTTGTCAACTGCTTTCTGAACATCCGCAACCTGGTCTTCATATGGAATTTGGTTTTGAGTAAGCTTTTCTTTTGGATACAAGCATCCCGTAAGTAATGATAAAGAAAAAACAATTACCATCAGTTGTAACGTAACTTTCATAATAATACCATCCTTAAGTTTGTATCTTTATTCACTAACAGGTCCGCTGAACACGACAAAGAAGATAATGATTCCTGCTAGAATCATAAAAATATATGCTATCGTGGCTACTAATCCTTTTAAGAAGCCCTTCAATTTAAAACGGCTAAGATAAATGGATATTACTGAGATAAACATAAATGCAATACCCGCAAATGATATCCACATTTTTAGTAATCCTGGTGTCACCTTTTTCACTCCCTTGTCCAACATCTAGGTGTATTCAAAAAGGAGGATGAAAAGGACCTCCCCGGCTAAAAACGCCACGTCCATGGCGCCGCCGGCACTAGCACATCCTGTGCATCGAAAGTTCAAGGCGGCAAAGCTTTGAGCACCGGAACGTATGTAATTAATACGTGAGGGTCTTAAACAGCAAACCAACAAAGAAATTCGAAGTGTCATTTTCACCGGACTTTTTGAACATCCTCTTAACATTCCGTCAAATATTATATCATAATACGCATCTATAAACTAAGGCAATGTTGTTAATTGTGAACATGAAACCTTTTTTCGAAATAAAACAAAAAAACTGAAGTAAAGAGGGGCGTCTTTACCTCAGCAAAACTTGAACAACTAAATATTCCCTTTATCCAATCGCTCAACCCACACAGTATACTACGCTGCATTTTATGCGAAAAAGGCATGAAATGTATCGTCTAATGCCTATTTTTAGCAAGAAAAGTGCAAACGTTTTACTCAGTAGAAAATCCTTGCTATGCGAAATTATTGGAAAATCCCGCTAATATGGTATTCTCCTTGCCATAATATGCACGCTAAAAGCGGTAGGTGTGCTAAATATTGCTACATTGAGCCTTTTTCTTCTAAATAGTTGAAAAGATCAGCCATTTCGTTTGTCCTTCCTCTGGACATGAGTTTATCTACAGCCTCTTTAGGTGACTGATTATTGAAAAGAACATCATATAAAGCAAATGTTATAGGCATGGAAACATCCATTTTTTTGGCTAACTGGTAGGCAGCTTTCGTTGTCCTAACACCTTCGACCACCATTCCCATATTATCTAGAACTTCCTGAAGACTTTGACCTTTTCCAAGCAAATTTCCTGCACGCCAGTTCCGTGAGTGTACACTTGTACAAGTGACGATTAAATCTCCAATCCCAGTTAATCCAGCGAATGTTAGGGGATTTGCCCCCATTTTGCTGCCCAAACGTGAAATTTCGGCTAAACCGCGTGTGATTAACGCAGCTTTGGCATTATCACCATAACCAAGTCCGTCCGTAATACCTGCAGCCAATGCAATAATATTTTTTAACGCACCACCAATTTCTACACCCACAATATCAGGGTTAGTGTAGACACGGAA
The DNA here is from genome assembly GCA_003640645.1 of Fredinandcohnia aciditolerans. Classification (GTDB taxonomy): domain Bacteria; phylum Bacillota; class Bacilli; order Bacillales; family Bacillaceae_L; genus Ferdinandcohnia; species Ferdinandcohnia aciditolerans. Next base: position 54,786 of record QGHH01000027.1, read on the forward strand.
ATGCTGATTAATAAATAAGTCTTGCACATATTCAGCACTTTCCATATTTTTGGATGACACTGTAACAGTTGTTGGATGGCGAAGAACCACTTCCTCGGCATGACTAGGGCCAGAAAGAACAACAACATCTTTCAGTAAGTTCGACGGCATTTCATCCTCAATCATTTCAGAAATTCGCTTTAGTGAATCCGGTTCAATCCCTTTGCTAACATGAATAATCGTTAAAGGGATTGAAATGAACTGAGTTATTTTCTGAAGTACTTCACGAATTGCTTTCGTCGGAACTGCAAGTACAATTGTTTTGACGTCCTCTAAGGATTTGTCTAAATCCGAATACCCAATAATGGTTTCTGGAAGCTCAATTGAAGGCACGTATTTTGAATTTGTATGTTTCGAATTGATTTCATCCGCTTGTTCCTTACGATGTGACCAAAGCCTCACTTCATGATCATTGTCTGCAAGAACAAGCGCTAGTGCAGTACCCCAACTACCAGCTCCAACAACCGTTATTTTCTCCATTACTTCCTCCCCTTTCTATTTTCGAGCTCTCGCGATTATTTTAATTGGCGTACCTTCAAAGCCAAAAGCATCTCTGATTCGATTCTCTAAGAAACGTTCATAAGAAAAATGCATCAATTCAGGTTCATTTACAAATACAACAAAAGTCGGTGGCTTAACAGCAACCTGTGCGACATAGTAGATTTTTAATCGTTTTCCCTTGTCAGTTGGTGTCGGATTCATTGCAACAGCATCCATGATGACATCATTTAATACATTCGTTTGGACACGCATTGTATGATTATCACTGGCCATATCAATCATCGGTAACAACGTATGGACCCTTCTTTTTGTTTTTGCAGATAAAAATACAATCGGTGCGTAATCAAGAAATAGGAAATGATCACGTACTTTTTGTTCAAATTCCTTCATGGTTTTATCATCTTTTTCGATGGCATCCCATTTATTAACAACAATCACCACTGCTCTACCCGCTTCATGAGCATAACCGGCTATTTTTTTATCTTGTTCAATAATACCTTCCTCAGCATTTAAGACGACAAGGACGACGTCAGAGCGTTCAATTGCTTTCAGCGCTCTTAACACACTGTACTTCTCAGTGCTTTCATAGACTTTTCCTTTTTTCCTCATACCAGCTGTATCGATGATGACATATTCCTTACCATCAACTGTGTATTTTGTATCTATAGCGTCCCTAGTGGTTCCCGCTATGTCACTTACAATTACTCTTTCCTCGCCTAACAAAGAATTAACAAGAGATGATTTACCTACATTAGGTCGACCAATTAGAGAGATCTTAATGACGTCTTCATCATATTCTTCATCTCCACCCTTTGGAAAATGCCTTACAACTTCATCTAGTAAATCTCCAAGGCCAATTCCATGGGAGCCTGAGATTGGTACAGGTTCACCAAATCCCAGTGCATAAAAGTCATAAATATCTGCTCTCATTTCGGGATTGTCCACTTTATTAACAGCTAAAACAACTGGCGTTTTGGAGCGATATAATATTTTAGCAACCTCTTCGTCCGCACTTGTCACGCCTTCGCGACCGCTTGTCATAAAAATAATTACATCTGCTTCATCGATAGCGATTTCAGCTTGATGTCTAATTTGAGCAAGAAAAGGTTCATCACCAATATCAATTCCACCGGTATCAATAATACTAAAATCTTGATTCAACCACTCACCTGAACTATAGATTCGATCCCTTGTCACTCCAGGTACATCTTCTACGATTGAAACTCTTTCTCCTACTATACGATTAAAAATTGTTGATTTCCCAACGTTAGGACGACCAACAATTGCTACTACTGGTTTTGCCACATGCGTTCTTCCCTTCTCAACTATCTATTACTACATATATCACATAAAATATGATTAAAATCAACGTTATGTATAAAATAAACCCTTCTGCGTTAGAAGGGTCATGCTTTTACATTCTATCAAAAATAAATGGTAACAACAATCAATTGTTTAGTGTTTTACGATTATGTACAAATTCTCACTGATTTCGTGAGCAATTCCATCTAAGATTGCCTCCAAATTTGCAGCCACTGTCTCCATTTCCTCTTTTGTAGGACATGAAAATACAGGTGTTCCCCCAGAAACGTTAACCTTAGATGTATCCATCTTAATCGCCGCTAAAACAAATTTTTCGATATTCATTTAAGTGGATGCCCCTTTTCGTTTGCGTTCCTCTCTGTTGGCATTCGGATTGCATTTTCTAATGTTGGTACACGACCTATTATTTCAATTGCTTTCTCAACATCCTTCTCCTGTGGCAAAACAAAAACTCCGACACGTCCATCATTCAAATCTCGCTTTGCCAAAGGGGTAAGAGCAGGGGTCCCCGAATCTCTGAATATCCCCAAAGCAGTAGATACATCATGTAGAATGGCTTGTCTTTGCCCTAAATTTGCAATGGTAGCTCTTGCATTAAACGTTTTAGGCTTTAAAATAAACCCCATCCCATATTCTAATATTTCTTCCTGTCTCGCAGGAAGTCCAATATTCATGATGTATATATTATCAACATACAAGCCTGCATCCTTAAAATACGGCTTAACAAACTCGATATCAACAATATCTTTAAGTCTACTACCAGCCATTAACTTTTTGCAAATTAACAGACAAATGATACCCACAAGTATTCCAGCCCACATATTAATTGCTAAATAGGCAAAAGTAGATAAAAAGGAAGTAAAAATAACTAAGTAATTTCGACTTTCAAAGGCAACGGCAATCCCTTCAATATATGTCTTTCCTCTTGGAACAAGTTCATATGAATCAAGTTCAGTAAGCGTGTTTCGCTCCATATTTCGTACATCCCGAAATTGCGAAGCCGCAATCGTTAAAAAGGTGATTGCGGTAAAATCCTCTTCCATAATTGAAGGTACTGCAACAGTTCCTAATCCTGCTGCAATAAATCCTAAAGCAATATGAATGATTTTACCATGTAAATAAGTTGGATACTGACGATAATCTGTACGCAGCATGTAAAGGCGTACAGCAACCCCAAAAATGACCCCAAATAAAATTGGGTATGTATATTCATTCATGCTAGCCATGTTTCTCCTTTGTGTTTTTTTGGACCAGAACATCCACATGATGTAGAAGATGTTCTAAGGATGACCAAACAAAAATAAAACAAAAACTAATTGCAATAACATCTAAAAAGACAAATGAACCAATTTCATAAGAAAAATTGACATTATTTATGATAATTCCATAAAGAATATCCCCCTGTATGGCACCAACTAAAAGCCCAACCAGTCGTAAACGGAAATCCTTTAATAACATTAAAGTTACGTATATTAATGCAGCACCAAGCATCAAATTACGATTAAAAAAAAGCCAGACAGGATCATATAATTCGAACATTAAGAAACTACAATATGCTAATGAAATGGTAAGTATACAAATCAGCATATAAAACACTTGTTTTTTCGGTCGTTTTGAAATTTCCTTTATACAAAAAAACAAAATTGGAATGATACTGTTATTTATTTTAATATCACCTACTTCAACGTAGTATGGTGATAATATGATAGTTACTAGAAACAAAATTGATAGGTAAAGCCTTTCATTGTTTTTTTTCATCAAAAAAGTACTACTCACCCAAGCCATCCAAGTAATCCAATAAAATAAGACACCATCCATATCTCCACCTCCCATTATTTCCATTATGGCTAGAAATTATGAATTTTAACCTTATTTGAATACCAAAATTCCTTTTATGAAACAATAAAATGGAATCGGAAATAGCCATTACCCCTATATACAATCCCCCAAAAAAAGGATAGTTATGTAGGAAGAAAGAGGTGGAAATTAAGTGGGAAAAGATAGACAGGAAAAAAAACATAAAGAGGCGCGATTAACGGAATCTGACCGTGATCAATCTCTTGATTATCCCGGAGCAACGAGATTGGATACTCCTGATGAAGCTAGGGAAATGAACCGTATGAATCCAAAATAAAAAGCCCTCACCCATATGGGTGAGAGCTTTTTTCGATAAAGCTTACTTTAATTTATTTAATTGGTCACCAATTACTTCTCCAAGTTGAAAACCAGTTGTTTCTTCTTGTTGTTGGTATTTGCTGTAGTCTTCTTCAACGTTTTCTTCTAATTCTTTCATGCTTAATGAAATACGTTTATCAGATTGATTTAGTTCAAGAATCTTCACTTTTACTTCTTGGCCTTCTTTTAATACTTCATGAGGAGTACCGATATGCTTAGAAGAAATTTGTGAAATATGAACTAGCCCTTCAACTCCAGGCAACACTTCAACAAACGCACCAAAGGATACAAGTCTTCTTACTGTTCCTTCAACTACGTCACCGATCGATAATTTTTCATTGATGCTCTCCCATGGTCCAGGTAATGTTTCCTTCAACGATAACGAAATTCTTTCGTTATCACGATCAACAGATAATACCTTAACCTTGATTACTTGACCCTCTGAAACAACATCGGAAGGCTTTGAAACATGCTCATGCGAAAGCTGAGAAATGTGTACAAGTCCATCAATACCACCGATATCAACAAATGCGCCGAAATCAGTCAATCGTTGAACAGTACCTTCAAGAACAGCCCCAACTTGTAAAGAGTCTAAAACCTGTTGTTTTTTGTTTTTTTGCTCTTCTTCAACTACAGCACGATGTGATAAAATTACTCTATTTTTCTCACGGTCAAGCTCAACAACTTTAACAGTTAATGATTTGTCCTTGTAATCAGAGAAATCCTCAACATAATAATTTTCAACTAAAGATGCTGGAATAAATCCTCTTACACCTAGGTCAACAACAAGTCCACCTTTTACAACATCTTTTACAATCGCTTCGAATACTTCACCTGAATTATACTTTTGCTCTAAATCATCCCACGCTTTAGAAGCAAGTACAGCTTTTTTGGATAAAATTAAAGCTTCTTCCTCTACTTTTGTAACTGAAAGCTCTAATTCTTCTCCTTCTGAAACAACATCACTAGCTTTTTCAACATGTAGGCTAGATAGCTCACTGATTGGGATAATTCCATCTAACTTACTGTTCTCAACTGAAACAAAAACTTGCTTCTCTTCAACCTTTGTAATCTTGCCAGTGATAACATCACCGACTTGTAACTCTTTGTACTCAACTTGGTTCATGTCCTCTGCCATTCCAATTACCTCCTTAAAAGTCAAACACGAAAAACAATGTATGTATAAATAATATTATCAAATGCGCCTTGGCGTATTTGCGCCCGATTTTTTTCGAGCAAGCTCGAAAAATTTCCCTTGAAAAATCGTGGCATCCGCCGGAGGCTAACTTTATTAAGTAGAGGTATACCTCTACTTAATAAAGTTAAAAATATTCTTTTAATTAACTTCTAATAAATAGAGATATTTGTCAAGTATAAACTCTTAATCTATTGATATTTTTCCTGTAATTCTCTTATAGAATCCATAATTTTATTTGTTACTTCTTCAGGTGATGCTTTTTCAATTCTGAACTTTTCCATCTCAACTGGCTCACCGTATACCACTCTTAATTTCCCAAACAGTTTATAAGGTCCCAAAATTGCACACGGAACAACTACGCAATCCGTTCGTAGTGCAAAAAAGCCGACTCCCGTTAAACCTTTTCCAAGCTTTCCATCCCTACTCCGTGTTCCTTCAGGGAAAATACCTAACACATTGCCTTCTTTTAGCACTTTTAATGCTGTTCTTAATGCTTCACGATCACTCATTCCACGCTTTACAGGGAAGGCATTTATTTTTGGTAAAATCGCACCTAATACAGGTATGTTAAACAGTTCCTCTTTTGCCATAAAATGTATATGTCGGGGAGATGTTACTCCAACTACAGGTGGGTCTAAATTGTCGATATGATTCGAACAAATCAAGACTCCACCTTCCTTTGGTATATTCTCCTTACCTATGACTTCAATACGGTAAAGGGGTTTGATGATTGCTCCAACTAATCCTCTTGCAAAGGGGTAAAGATTCATACCAATCAAATCCTTTCCTTCACAATATCCATAATCTTCGCAACAACCTCTTCGATGCCTAACGATGTAGTATCAATTTCGATTGCATCTTCTGCCTTACGTAGTGGAGCAACCTCTCGTTCTGAATCTAATTTGTCCCTTTGGGCAATTTCCAACTTTAGTTGTTCCAAATCAGATTGATATCCTTTTGAAAGGTTTTCTTGGTGTCGACGTTCTGCTCTTTCATCAACAGAAGCAAGAAGGAATATTTTCACTTCTGCATTTGGTAGCACATGAGTCCCAATGTCTCTTCCATCCATCACTACTCCACCGGACTTTGCAAAGCTTTGTTGGCGTCTTACCATATCTTCCCGAACCTTACGATGCTTAGATACAATTGAAACTGAATTTGTTACATCATGATCACGAATTTTTTCGGTTACATCATTGTTATCAATAAAAACAAGCTGACCATTTTCGCTAGGTCTTAATTCTATATTTGCGTTTTGAAGAGCATCAAGAACCTGTTCTTCATTTTCTAGATCTAAGGATAATTGCAATGCTTTATAGGTTAATGCACGGTACATTGCACCTGTATCAACATATATGTAAGATAATTCTTTTGCAATAATTTTGGCAACAGTACTTTTTCCAGCAGCGGCCGGTCCGTCTATTGCTATTGAAATCTTCTTGTCCATAAACTAAGTATGCCTCCTGTTTGTAACGCTCTATAAAGGTCTTTACCTCGATAAACAAATAAGTTTTTTCTCTAAAGCTTATTATATTTATTCATTAGAACTGTTTTCCTACTTACGAAAAAATGCAGGGAATCCCTGCATTTATATTTTAATTGTTATTTAATAATGTTTCAATGGTTTTAGTCGTGTCTGATTTGTCGACACCTTCATATTCAATCATTCTCGTGATGTACGGAGTCAACGGGCTATATAAAATAATAGCCTGTGCAACAAGCAGAAAGATAAATTGAATTATAGCAAGCTTGATTAAAATACGTTCAAAATTTTTCATTCCATACCAGCCCTAAACTAGTTTTACTACTAGTATGCTAATGTAACTCTTTTTTTATTCTATAAAAGCTGCTATTCTTTTAATTCGCTAGAATGTATGCCTTTTTTCTTTAACAATAATTGTCTTTGAAAACAAAACTTAATTAACTGTTGTCGAGCAGACTCTGTAACGTCCACAAATGTAATTGATGCTTTTGTTCTTTCTCCGTTTTTCCCCTCGACAATACGGATTACTTTACTCTTATAGGATATATATTGATATTCGTTAGAAAGAGTCGGGAAGACAAAATATGCGATTATATCTACTCCTGAATTAAGGCTTTTCGAAGAAGGTAGAATGATCGAAGCACCACCAGCACTGATGTCATGTGTAATTGTAACAAATGGGTGAAACTCCCCGTTCATGCTGTGGATTGCGACATCTACCGGTGTTTCTATACGTACATATTCTCGTCGTTGAATCTTAAACATATGATCGTCACCTGGGAAGGAGAGAACAATCATAGGGATATTTTGTTTAACTCTGCCAAGTACTGAAGTATCAAAAAAATAAGCCGAAGTACTATCTGCGGTTACAAAAGCCTTTAACATTGTACCATTTATTAAATAAACTGTTTTCCCTGTTTTCGTATTAACAGGATAGTCAATATAGATCTTTTGTTCTTTTGTTTCAACAACCCTGCATCTATATTTTTCACCATTTGGATTTGTGGCAGGTTCAAGGTTTATCATATCCCCAATTTTCAACACGGACGTTCACTCTTTCTAAAACATTCTGTATATTAATTAAACCACGAATAAACTGAAAAGTACAAGTACCTTGTTCAGCCCCCAAAAGCATATGAAAAGCCGCCAAGAAGGGATGCCTTTTATCCTTCTTGACGGATTGGCTTATGACCTGAGGGGCTCAGTGCTTGTGCTAGCCAATAAAAAAAGGAAAGCAAATTGAACTGCCCCGTAAATGTTAGACACTTAAATCTAACGTTTACGGGGTGTTTTTATGGCCAAATTTACAATAGAAAA
>QGHH01000257.1 GCA_003640645.1 Fredinandcohnia aciditolerans
GCGCAGGCGGAGTGGGGCGCGTTCGCCGACACCTACGCGGCCCTGGCCGACCCCAACCTGCGCTGGCCGGCCGACGTCGACCTGGCGCTGCGCTGGTACGCCGGCCAGCTCGAACGGCTGTACGACGATGCGCGCGTGCGCAAGACCGACCTGGACCAACTGGTGCGCATCGCCGCCGGCTACCCGTCGCGCGAGCGCTTCCTGACCGAACTGGCAGCCTATATCGAAGAGGACTTCCGCCGCTGGGAGCTGTTCGACAAGACACCGCGCGTCGCCTCGCACAGCCATGACGGCGTCATCGAGCTGATGCCGACCAGCGACGGCCGCCTCTACGGCTTCAAATATGTCAACGGCCATCCGAAGAACACGCGCGAGGGCCTGCAGACGGTGACCGCCTTCGGTGTTCTGGCCGATGTCGGCTCGGGCTACCCGATGCTGCTGACCGAGATGACCATCCTGACGGCACTGCGCACCGCCGCCACCTCGGCGCTGGTTGCCAAATACCTGGCGCCGAAGGGTGCCCGCACCATGACCATCATCGGCAATGGCGCGCAGTCGGAGTTCCAGGCCATCGCCTTCAAGGCGATCACCGGCATCGACCGGCTGCGGCTCTACGACATCGATCCGTCGGCCTCGAAGCGCTGTGCCAGGAACCTCGCCGGTATGGGCTTCGACATCACCATCTGC
>QGHH01000258.1:0-315 GCA_003640645.1 Fredinandcohnia aciditolerans
GCCGAGGCCACAGTGAGCCAGTACCGCGTCATGGCTGAGCGTTTTCTGCGTCATTCAGCCAGTAGACACGCAGCCTGTGCTGGTCGGGATCGAGAGCCCCGAAGGTGCGACCGAAATCCAGGTCCGTCGGCGTCTGCAGGATGGAAAGACCGCGGCCAGCCCAATCGGCGTGCGTCGCATCAACGGCTTCAGGGGCGTCCAGCTGGAAAACGATCTCGGAGCCTCCGCCGGCAGCGGCAGGAGCAGGCAGCGCCGTATGGCGCGACCACAGGCCGAGCTTGAAGCCGTTGTCGAGCACGAACAGCACGAAGGTTG
>QGHH01000258.1:326-687 GCA_003640645.1 Fredinandcohnia aciditolerans
AAAGCGCCTGATAGAACACACCGCTGACCTGCGGCTGGTCGACAAACAGAATGACGAAGTTGGGGCTTTGCATGATGGCTCTCCGGTGTTGTGAGTGGAGAGACTGTAGTCGAAGCCACTGTCAGATTCTGGCAGCAGTAAGTCAGCGTTGCGACGCGTCCGGCAATGTCGCCCGCCACTGCTTGAGCAGGGACTGCCGCCGCTTGGGATAACGCTGGCCGGTCGCGTCGAGCGTCGCGATCCTGTCGGTGCGGAAATGCCGGAAATCCTGCCGCATCTCGCACCAGGCCACCATCACCCGCACCTTGTCGAAAAAGCCGAGTGCAAAAGGCCACACGATGCGCTCACTGCCGGCACCACC
>QGHH01000259.1 GCA_003640645.1 Fredinandcohnia aciditolerans
GCGGCGCGTCGAGGCCCGGCGCGCAGGCGTCGCCGTCGCCGGCCAGCAGCCGCAGGCCGGCGTTGATCTCGCTCTCGCGGGCGATCTTCTGCAGCGGCTCGCCGCCGAGAACCTTGGCCAGTTCGCCGGCCTCGTCCGCCGTCAGCGGCCGGGCGACGGCGACGATCGGGGCGCCGCTCTCGGCGCGGCCGACCGGCAGGGCGCGCAGGCGCACGCAAAGGGCCGCCGGCGCCTCGCCCCGTTGGCGCGACACCGCCTCGGCGCCCACCGGCGTGCGCGGCAGGTGGCTCTGCATGGCGATGGCCTCGGCCAGGGTCTCGTCGTCCAGCCAGCCCTTGGCCATCAGGATGCGGCCCAGGCGCTGGCCGCTGCGGGCCTGTTCGGCCAGCGCCGCGTCGATGCGGGCCGGCGTCGCCGCCTCCCAGCTGACCAGGATCTCGCCGAGCGGCCGACGGTCGCGGCCCAGGGCCTGCGAGCTTGGGAACTGGTGCATCGTCTTGTCCCAAACGATCGGCGTGCCGAACAGGACGTTGGAGAAGAAGATACGCAAGGCCCGCGCCGTGGCCATGAAGTTGACGAAGCTGGCGACGATCAGGCGCACCAGCGACATCAGCCCGTGCTCCCAGCCGTAGACGCGGTTGACGAAGTAGAACCGCTGCACGACCCGGGCGACCAGGGCGACGGC
>QGHH01000260.1 GCA_003640645.1 Fredinandcohnia aciditolerans
CGAGGACTTCCTGCGTCATGCCCAAGCCCCGCCGCCGCAGTCGGATACGGGCGCCGATGGCGATGTCGATGGGGTCTGGCTCGGATCGTTCAATCATGGTTTTGGTTCTCACGTCACTGGGTCACGTTACAAAGTGCGCCGTCGGCGTCGGCCTAACGATTTACCATGCCGTTCAACTGGCGAGTGTATGACGCATTGACGCGGGGAAAAGACCTTTTCTCCTCCTGAGCGAAAAAATGGGCTGAGGTTGAGTCGCATTTCACGCCGAAGGCGGCATGAAACCTTTCGTTCGCAAGGTTTCGGCAAGAAAATCAATGAAGGCCCGCACCCGCGCCGGCAGGTAGCCGCCCTGGCCGAGATAGACCGCGTTGATCTCCTCGACATCCCCAGGATTGAAAGCCTCGAGCACGGGAATCAGCCGGCCGGCGGCGATGTCCGGCCCGATGTGGAATAGCGCCAGCCGCGCCAGGCCGTGACCGGCCAGGGCCAGCCGGCGCGCCGTCTCGCCGTCGCCGACGCTGACGTCGCCGCAGGCCGGGGCCGAGGTGAGCCCGGCCGGCGTGCGGAAGGGCCATTCGTCGAAGATGCGGGCGAAGTTGAAGCTGATGCGGTTGTGGGCGAGCAGGTCCTCGAGGGTCTGGGGCGTGCCGCATCTGGCCAGATAGTCCGGCGAGGCGACCACGGC
>QGHH01000261.1 GCA_003640645.1 Fredinandcohnia aciditolerans
GCTGTGGAAATTCTGACTAAAACCAGGAAAAGTGAACATATTACCCCTGTTTTGGCCTCTTTACACTGGCTCCCTGTGCAGTATAGAATTGATTTTAAGATTTTGCTGTTAACTTACAAGGCCCTGAATGGATTAGCACCTAGTTATTTGCAGGAGTTACTGACCCTGTATCTTCCAAACAGCACTCTGAGATCACAGGATGCAGGGCTGCTGGTTATTCCTAGGGTCAACAAAAGCAACACGGGAGGTAGGGCTTTTTCTTGTAGAGCTCCAAAATTATGGAATGCTCTGCCTTCGTTTGTCAGGGAAGCTGGGACCGTTACAGTTTTCAAGTCAAGACTAAAAACGCACTTTTATAAAATGGCTTTCTTATCTTAGTGGGTTTTAATGTAACTTTAAAATTGCTGCTTTTGTATTATGTGTATACTGTTATTTAAATGGTCTGATTGTGGCAGTTGTATGTGTGACATGCTATACAAATGTATTGTGGTTTGTTCTTTTTTCTGCTATGTACTGTACAGTGCTTTGTGATACTTTTGTATAAAAAGCACTATATAAATGCAATAAATAAATAAATATATGTGTTTGTATAAAAGAGAAAAGATACATGATGTGAAATCAAATTAACTGAAGCACAATCTTGTAAATGCATCATTGTATTAGACTTAATAAGTGCAAGTGAAAC
>QGHH01000262.1 GCA_003640645.1 Fredinandcohnia aciditolerans
GTGCTGGCGGTGCTGCCGTTCGTGATCGGCATGGCCGGCCAGAGCTGGGTCCGCATCCTGAACTTCGCGCTGCTGTACGTGATGCTGTCGCTGGGCCTGAACATCGTGGTGGGCTTTGCCGGCCTGCTGGACCTGGGCTACATCGCGTTCTACGCGGTGGGCGCCTACACCTGGGCGCTGCTGGCCTCGCCGCACTTCGGGCTGCACCTGCCGTTCTGGGCGATCCTGCCGATCGCGCTGGCGGTGGCGTGCCTGTTCGGGGTGCTGCTGGGGGCGCCGACGCTCAAGTTGCGCGGCGATTACCTGGCCATCGTGACGCTGGGCTTCGGCGAGATCATCCGCATCTTCCTGAACAACCTGAACGCGCCGGTCAACATCACCAACGGCCCGCAGGGCATCAACCGCATCGACACCTTCAAGGTGGGCGAGTTCGCCTTTGGCCGCACCGAGAGCCTGCTGGGCATCCGCGTGACCGGGCCGGAGAAGTACTACTACCTGCTGCTGGCGCTGACGCTGATCATCATCCTGGTGTGCGTGCGCCTGCAGAACTCGCGCATCGGCCGCGCCTGGGAAGCGATCCGTGAAGCCGAGATCGCCGCCAAGGCGATGGGCATCAACACCCGTAACATCAAGCTGCTGGCCTTCGCCATGGGCGCCTCGTTCGGCGGCGTGGCGGGCGCGCTGT
>QGHH01000263.1:0-330 GCA_003640645.1 Fredinandcohnia aciditolerans
GCTCTACATCAACGACAAGGCGGTCGGCATGAAGCGGCTGCCCGACAGCAGCCAGGAGACCCCGCCCTACGGTCTGCAGAAGCCGGTCCGCGCCTATGAGGAGACCCTCCCCAACGGCCGCACCCACCTGATCAACACCGACTTCGACGACCATGGCCTGGGCGACGACACCGTGACCTACGTGGTGCCGCCGAACTGCTACTTCATGATGGGCGACAACCGCGACAACTCGGCCGACAGCCGCTTCGATCCCGGCGAGGTCGCGCCCGGCGAGGCGCGCTGCCCCTGGAACGCCGAGCTCGACCGCTACCTGCCGCCCGAGGAGGGCAT
>QGHH01000263.1:371-684 GCA_003640645.1 Fredinandcohnia aciditolerans
AACTGGGCGTCGGCTTCGTGCCCGAGGAGAACCTCGTCGGCAAGGCGCAGATCGTCCTGTTGTCCTGGGGCCGGGAAGCGTCGCTGTTCAAGCCTTGGACTTGGTTCACCGAGGCGCATTTCGACCGCTTCTTCCGCCCGATCAAATGAGCCTGCGAGACGCCGCCGTCGCCGCGCTGGAGCGGCGTCTCAAACACGTCTTCTCCGACCGCGAGCTGCTCGACCGGGCGCTGACCCACGCCAGCGTCGGCGACGGGGCCAAGCGGGTGCGCGACAACGAGGTGCTGGAGTTCATCGGCGACCGCGTGCTGGGC
>QGHH01000264.1 GCA_003640645.1 Fredinandcohnia aciditolerans
GCCCGCCGGAGCCGAAGCTACGGCAAGTCAGGACAGGGTCAAGGGTGGATGCGCCGTATTTCGTGGATCAAGGGTCCGCTTATCTGTGCGCTGGTCGCTTGCACAGAGATCTTCCTTTAACCGGCCTTTAAACCGCCTCATCTAGTCTTCACCGAAGCGCCATCGGCATCGGGACTATCGGCAGCGCGCATGGCGGACCGCAGGGACAAACGCATCGAGCCCAGCTTTGACGGGCCGTCGCAGACGGCTTCTTCCACGGGATTCTCGGTGCGGGAAGAGGACCGCGTCGTGCCGGGAAACCGTAAATCCTCCAGCAAACGTGGCACGGCCAAAGCGAAGTCGTCTCGTGGTGGCCGGCGCAGGCGCAGCAAGACCGGGCTGTTCGGGCGGCTGCTTTACTGGTGCTTCGTGCTCGCCATCTGGGGCGGCATCGCCGTCGCCGGCGTCGTCGTCTATTACGGCGCCAAGATGCCTGCGGCCACCACCTGGTCGGTCCCGGATCGTGCGCCCAACATCAAGATCGTCGATGTCGACGACCATTTGATTGCCAACCGCGGCATGAGCGGCGGTGAGGCGGTCGGGCTCAACGAGATGTCGCGTTACATCCCCGAAGCCGTCATCGCCATCGAAGACCGGCGCTTCTATTCCCACTACGGCATTGATCCGATCGGCTTCACCCGCGCG
>QGHH01000265.1:0-435 GCA_003640645.1 Fredinandcohnia aciditolerans
CGCCTATCCGTTTCCGGAACTGCCGCCGGCCGAGGTCGACGAACTGGCGCGGCAGGCGCTGGAGTGGGCCGACGTCAGCCACCTGGATGGACGCCGCTATCCGCAACTGTCGGGCGGCGAGCAGCAGCGGGTGCAGTTCGCCCGCGTGCTGGTGCAATGCCGCGCGGCGCGCGCCCAGGGCGAAGCCCGCTACCTGCTGCTGGACGAACCGACCGCCAGCCTCGATCCCAAGCACCAGGCCGACCTGATGCGGCGGGCGGCGCAACTGGCGCACGAGGGCAACACGGGCGTGCTGGTGATCCTGCACGACATGAACCTGGCGGCGCGCTGGTGCGACCGCCTGCTGCTGCTGAGCGGCGGCCAGGCGGTGGCGCAGGGCACGCCGGCCGAGGTGCTGACGCCGGCCAACCTGTTCCTGGCGTACGGCATCCAGGC
>QGHH01000265.1:449-684 GCA_003640645.1 Fredinandcohnia aciditolerans
TGATGGCTTGATGGGCGCCAGCCCCGCTAAAATGGGGCATCGCGGCGGCCGCGGCCGCCTTTTCCTCATCTACCGACAGGACTTAGTGTCATGCCTACTTTCGACGTCGTTTCCGAAGTCGACAAACACGAACTCACCAACGCCATCGACCAGGCCAACCGCGAGCTCGCCACCCGTTTCGATTTCAAGGGCACGGATGCCAAATTCGAACTGGATGGTTTCGTGGTGACGCAGG
>QGHH01000266.1 GCA_003640645.1 Fredinandcohnia aciditolerans
GCTCGGCATGGCTTTGCATACGGGCCATCAGATCCGGACCCGTCAGGCCATGCATATCGCCAGGCCAATTGTCGACCTCGGTGGTGGTCGTCAACTGCCCGCCCGGCTGCAAGCCCGTAATCAGCAGTGGCTTCAGGTTGGCACGGGCCGCGTAGACCGCAGCAGTCCAGCCTGCGGGACCCGAGCCCAAAATAATCAGCTTTCGATGGTTCTTCATACCGTCGTTCATGATGAGTCCTTTCTCCTGAGTTCGTATTTGCGCAAGGGGCCAGTCCGTTTCCAATCGGCGTTTCTGACGGATCAGCCCCGCAGCCCATGAACTGCCCAGGCAATCAGCCGGGACGACCGCATCCCCCCCTATCAGTCCTCGCACCACCGGGATAGGTCAACGCGCCCAGCAGGATCGCAACTAGCAACAGCGCAGGCACGTCACCCAACATATGCCCCATGTGCGAACCAGGGCTGTAGGACTGAACCGCCATGATCAAGCCGTGCACGACACTCGACCATATCGCGAAGTCGATCAGCGACCGATTCGCCATCGGATCGCGTGAAGCGCGGATCAGCAACACCCCGAGCGTTGCGTACATGCCCACAATCCTCATGAAGTAGTGAGAAGAGGCAGGCGGCCCTTCATGCCACATCCATCCCGACGGCCAAACGACCGCAAGCGGATAAATCAAG
>QGHH01000028.1 GCA_003640645.1 Fredinandcohnia aciditolerans
TTCGTCGCTGTTAACATTGTAGACAAGAGGAACTAATTTGACTCATTTTCTTTTTACACAATTATATGGACTTAATCTGGGCACAGTAGCAGCTGTGTCCCAATGCATGCTGAATTCAGACAACTTTCATGACCACAGGAGCAGCATTGTCCGAATGCCCGCTTGATTCGGACTACTTTCATGGGCATAGGAGCAGCTGGGTCCGAATGCATGCTGGTTTCGGAAAGTTTTCATGGAAACAGGAGCTTCCGTGTCCGAAATGAACGTATTTGAATGATAGCTCAAAGAGATATGAACGACAACCGAGTTCATATCACCCCTGGCCATCAGTATAATACAAAGTATATACAAAGCTTACTAAATAAGATAAAAAAGTGTGTTAATCCCGCTAAGGATCAACACACCATGATAGCTGTAACATTATGAGGTTTTTTAAGAAAGGTACTTTATTTTTTCTTGAATAGATGTTCGTTCTTTTGCATCTTTAATTTCAGCAGGATATCCGACACCAAATACTCCAATGACATCATAACCGTCTGGAACTCCTAAGATATCACGAATTTTTTGGGCATTAGCGATTGATGACCAGAAAGCACCTACACCATCTGCCCAAGCAGCAAGGAGAAAGTTTTGCACAAAACAAGAGGTTGCAATTGCATTTTCGTACGTCTCTGCTTCTGATGCACCATGTCTCGATAATACAGCAAGTACTATTGGTGCATTACCGAAGTTCGTTTTATGATTTACTTTTTTCCTTGTCTCCGGACCGACAACATACACTTCCCAAGGTTCCGTCATTCGATGGTTCGGGGCCATCGAACCTGCTTGTAACCATTTATATATCTGCTCCATTTCAATTTGATCCTGTTTAAAACTCTTTATATTACGACGTGCCTTAATTACCTCTATTATACTCAAGTCAATACCTCCTTGTGTGATCATATACACTTATACTTCATAATGTATGCTCATGCTTCGAATAATCTTCTCCCTAAGTTCGTTCAAATCCATGAGTTCATTTGATAATAGGTGAAAAGCCTCTTCATTTCTTTCATCTAGAGATTCATTTAGCTTGTATTCTAGATAGTTTAATTTTAGATCTAAATCTATAAACGAACAGAACATATTTTCAAAATAATATTTTTCAAAGTCATGGATGTTTATGTATACTTGGAATTTATCATCAAAATCAATTAACACATACCAGCCAAGGTTATCAACATATTTCCTATCTGGAGTTATGGTTAATATAGTCCCTTTTTTTACTTCTATTTTTTTCAATCCCTCGCATTTGGTGCAAGGACATTCTACTTCTATTACACTGGTTCTTAATAAAACAAAGCGATGCTTCATGACATTCACCTTCCCTAAGCCAATCTTTATCCCTTCATCAGCAGGGTGGAGGAACTAGCGCTTATTTATCGTTTAATTATGGGGACTATAATTAAAAGGGGATATCACTTATGTTCCTCTGATTTCAAATGAGAATACCTCTCAATTAATACTATAAATGAAAATGATTCTCACTGTCAAACGATGTTTAGAGATAAATGTAAGATGTTACTTTATTCCTAAAAAAGCACAAAGAGGTTCCCCCCTTTGTGCTTGCTTACCTACATTATTTTTATCTTACTTAATTAGCTACACTCGGCTTCACTTGTTTTACCGTTTTTTCTTGTTTACGCCAGAATAAGGTTAAAATAATCCCCAAAGCAAGTATCACTGTTGCAAAGTAGTAAGGATAATTGATGTCGATATCGAATAGCATACCGCCTAAAATTGGGCCACTAACGTTTGCTAAACTTGTGAACATTGAGTTCATTCCACCAGCCCATCCCTGTTCATTCCCTGCGTTATTCGAAAGATATGAAGTAACAGCTGGTCGGAATAAATCAAACCCGACAAACAGAATAAATGTAACGAGCAAAATTGCGAAATAGGAATGAACGGCGGTCATTAGGAAGACAAGTAAGGCTGACAAGATTAAACTATAACGAATGAGTTTAATTTCACCCCAAATCCGCGTTAACCGATCAAACAAAAGAACTTGAGACACTGCGCCAAAAATGGCACCACCGGTAATTACAATGGCTATATCAGCTGGTGTAAATTGAAATTTGTGGTCCACAAATAAACTAAAAAATGATTCAAAAGCTGCTAAACCAAACGAAGCAATAAAAATTAAGATAAACGCAATGAAATATTTTGGAGCAAACATCCGTTTAAACCCAACTTGCTCTTCCGATGGTTGTTCGTGATTTTCTGTCTGACGTTCGGGTTCAGATAATAAAATGATCGAAAGAATCGCTGCGATCGTACCAAGTCCCGCTGCAAAAAAGAATGGAATTCGCGTCCCCAATTCAGCAAGAAATCCACCTATACCTGGACCAATAATAAACCCTGTGCTTATGGCCGCAGACATATAACCGAGTGCTTTCGGACGAGTCTCCAAAGTCGTAATATCCGCAATAAAGGCTGTAACTGCTGGCATGATGAATGCGGCACTAATTCCGCCAAAAATACGCGAAACAAATAATATCTCAATTCCTTTCCCTATCCCAAATAAGAATTCTGAGAAGCCGAATATAAATAAGCCTATGACAATCATTATTTTTCTTCCATACTTATCTACAGCCTTACCTGCAAATGGTGAGGCAATCAATTGAGCAATCGCGAACACAGCAGTTAAATAGCCAACTGTTGTACCGGTTAAACCTAATTCATTCATTAACGTTGGTAATACAGGAATGACAAGGCCAATTCCCAAAAATGCAATGAATAAATTCATTAATAATAACCATAAAGTGACTTTATATGTCTTCATCAATTTCACACTCCTTAAACAAAACAAATACCATTAGACTTTTCATTTGTTTACAGATTTTATCGTAGTGTATATAGTTACTATATAGTCAAGAATGGAGTTGTAAAAAATGAATGAAAAAAATGTAAAGTATTTAACGACTGGTGAATTCGCAAAGCTTTGCAAGGTTAACAAACAAACTCTCTTTTACTATGATCAAATCGGACTTTTGTCTCCAGTATATAAAAATGAAAAAGGATACCGATTTTATACCATTAATCAAATGGAGTTATTTTATGTAATTGATTTATTAAAAGATCTCGATATGTCACTACACGACATTCAACAATACACACAAAATAAATCCCCTGAAAGTTTTTTACGTTTAATGTATCAAAAACGGGAAGAAATCGTGAAAAAGCGCCAAGAAATTGAAATGAAGGAAAAGCTAATTGAGGCTAAAATAGGATTAATGGAAGAGGCCGCACAAATTAACTTTGACCAAATTACCCTTGAACACTTACCTGAAGCCACACTTTATTTAAGTAGAAATATCGAAAATATTTCGGATGAAGAATTTGTAGAAGTCATTTCTGAATTTATTGACGAATTAAATGAATCACAACTTGACACTGGCCACCCTATAGGTGGTATAACCAAACGGGAGCAAGTATTAAATGGAGAATTCTCTAAATATAGCTACTTATATATGGAACAACCTAATCCCAAAGAGGGTTATCCTTATTTCCAAGCTGTAAAAGGTGATTTCCTTATCGGATACCATGTCGGTGATGATAAAACAATACATAAAACATATAAACGACTTCTTTCGGAAATGGAACGATTAAATCTAACCTTAGGAAATTATGTGTTTGAAGAGTATGTTTACGATACGGTTGTAACGAATCAAAAAGAAGAATATATAACAAAGATTATGGTAGAAGTATTTAAACCTGATAAATAAGTTTGAACCAAACTATTTGTTTAAACAATGGAGTTGAGTATATGGAAGCCATTTTACATGGGATTATCTTAGCATTTGGTCTAATTTTACCTTTAGGTGTACAAAATGTATTTGTATTTTCGCAAGGGGCAACACAGCCAAAACTACTGCGGGCGTTTCCTGCAACTATTACAGCTGGTTTGTGCGATACACTGTTAATCCTTTTAGCTGTGTTTGGTTTGTCAGCAATCGTTCTACAATTTGAATGGTTGCGGATTAGTCTGATGAGTGCGGGGATTTTGTTTTTACTATATATGGGATACGCAATTTGGCGGTCTTCACCGACAACAAATGAAACGAACAAAGCTTTGCCTATCCGGCAACAAATCATCTTTGCTTTATCCGTTTCCTTGCTAAATCCGCATGCCATCCTAGATATCGTCGGGGTGATTGGAACAAGTGCATTAAAATATGTCGGAACAGAACAAATGCTATTTACCGTTTCTTGTATTTTTATATCTTGGATATGGTTCTTTGGATTAATGCTGGCTGGTGCGGTTATGAAAAGATTAGATGGTACTGGAGTTTTAATGAAGGTATTCAATAAATGCTCTGCGATCTTTATATGGGGAACAGCTATTTATCTTTTGGTTGGGTTAATTTGAGTTAAATAGAGATGAAAAAGCCATATAATAATTTCACTTATATGGCCGAATGTATTGTGTATTTAGTTTTTCTTTAAATCTACGAAAAAAAGCAAAACATTTTAATCACTAACCATTCAGCTTACTTTACAGGGCATACGTCTCATATGGTTTACATAGATAGCGTTCGATGAACTCAGCTAATCCATCATTTTGGTGGTGCCCTGTAACAAAATCAGCTACTGCTTTTACATCATTATCTGCATTCCCCATAGCCACACCAGTACCGACATGACGAAGCATTTGGATATCATTTGGTCCGTCACCAATGGCGACAACTTCTTTTGGGTTAATGCGATAAGCATGAATTAAGCTTTTTATAGCAGACCATTTCGAAACTTTAGGTGCAACTAATTCAAACCCATCATTCCAGTCAATGACTTCTGCTTCCTTTTTAAATATAGAAGACAACTCTGGACTTGCTGTTCCTGTTCGAACACTATATTTAAGGACATCTTGGTATTGAGCCTGTCTTAAATCTCCAATATATGTTGGTGGAGTTTGCCCAACTTTTGTCCAATAATCGATTTCTTCATCTGTTTCCTTACAATAGAGCCCATCTGCTGTGTGAACGATAACATTACAAGGTCTATCAGCAGTCAGAAGGTGAAATCGCTCCTCATTTATGTTGACGGTTCTCTTTTGTAACGCTTTTCCCGTCCATGCATCATGAATAGAGGCGCCATTCAAACAAATCATGGGTGTTCGTAATCCGATTTCTTTATGGTAGGGCGCAGTTACTTCGTAGTGTCGGCCAGTTGCTAGAAAAACCTTTACTCCCTGATTAATCAGTCTATAAATGGCTTCTAAATTCCGTTGGGAAATATTGTTTGAAGCTGTTAGCAATGTACCATCCATATCAATAAATAGTGCACGTACATTCATTTATAATGCCTCCTCATTCGTTGATAAATCAATCATATCATCTGAATATTAAAGCCAAGTAAATGTTGTGTACAGATAATATAAAGTTTATCGGGAAACTTAAGGCAAATCTAAATCCTTTTCTACTTACTTCACTCGTGAATGCCTTTTATCAGCAGCACTTAAAACAAATAAGGTGGCAATACCCCAGACAATACCTTGGATAATCATTGTCATCCAATTATCTATAGGGAATAATAGCGAAAATAGAAATAATAATAATGGACTGATTATAATAATTGACATGCCGATCATGAATGCTTTTTTCTCGGGTAGTGCTTTAATCTTAGCTAACATTATTTCACCCCGTTCCTTTTTTACCTTTTTTCCTATTGTCCAAAACATGAGCAATGGCACCAAATATATTCTCAAGAATTGTATAAATCGCTTCCATCAAGAACCATCCCTTTAGTTCATCTTACATGTGTATACGAAATTAAAAAGAGAAAGTTTCTAATACATTAAAAAAAGGTGCTATTGGAGAGCACCTTTTATATACTTAATCAAGTATTTTGATCTCTTTGATTGGCCAGACTACAAGATTTGTAGTTCCAACCACACTATCTATTGGAATCGCCCCAATGTGACGACTGTCCATACTATTTCGACGGTTATCCCCCATCACAAACAAATGTCCTTCTGGAACTACATCACTACCCACAGGAGTTTCCCGTAATGTGAATGAATTTGTTAATGGGCCATTGATTAGCTCTTGTTTACTCTTGTCTAAATAGGGCTCATCGTATGGTTTTCCATTAATGTACAATGTATCATCTTTATACTCGATGCGATCTCCCGGCAAACCAATCACTCTTTTAATATAGTCTTTTTCCTTAGTTGCGTGAAAAACGACAACATCAAATCTTTTCGGTTCACCAACTTTTGTAACAATCATTCGATTTTGGTCTTGCAAAGTAGGCTGCATCGAGGCACCTTCAACAATAGCAGGTGTAAAGAAAAATACACGAATAATAAAAGCTATTAAGAGTGCAATAAAAAGGGCTTTAATCCATTCCCAAAACTCACTTCTAGTATCAACCACATTTTCACCTTCCTACATACTCTCCATCGTATTTCGCCTTTATTCTCTGGTATTAAGAATACTTTGGAAATCTATTTTAATAAATATATTCCACAAAAACACCCCAAATTCCTTCTTGGACCAACAAGCTATAACCAATCTTCACAAACATGGGACACAGGGACAGGTCCCTTGTCCCACCCTCATCGTGAAACAATTTTTTGGAGAACTTTAAAAGCAGAGATACTTACTTTCATCCAAATCCAGCTATACAATAAGCAAAAAGCAAATATCCCTAATAGAACCACACTATCAAAACGTAGTGATACGGATGGCCCTAGTATAGGAAACTTAATTACATATAATAAAAGACTTATACCTAACGTCAAATTTAATGCTGCAAACGCAACTGTTAATACGCTCTTCTTTAAATACTTAAGCCCAATGCCTAAACTGAGCCCTAATAATCCTGTGGTAAAGAGAAATACCAATAGTTCACTTGGCTGGAGCATAACCAATAGAAATGCGGATACGAAATATGTCATCACACCAATTTTAAGTGACATTAGGCTTGCAAGTACAAGAGGGCCCGTACTCATCATACTTAGGATAAAACCGATCCCCGTAAAAACCCCTGCAGACTGAAAAATGACGGCCGCTGAACCTAATAATCCACCTACTACTAGCCTCATTGACTTTGGATAACCGTCAATTGATAGGTTTGTCTTATCTACCCAAACTTTCTTAATAAATGACCGCATGTGACACCCCCATAATAGGTAGATGCAGTAAGAAAGAAGTTTATGCTAGAAATTGTTGTTCTAGACCAGCAGTCATTTTTATTTGGTACTATTAGAAATCTTCGACTCATATTCTAAAGTGATACTTCAATCAGGGGGCATTCTTTCCCCACTGATTGTTAGTTGAACCAATCGGGCTTTTATGGGCAGTTGCCACCTCTGAAAGAGGGCTTACAGCCCGTTGATGCAGGGCTAGAAGAAAGCAATGAGAAGGGGTGTAAAGTTTGTTGAGCAAAGTGAAGGTTCGTTTACGTCCCATTGTACAACGGATTAATTTACCCACTGTTTTGAAGACAGCTTTTTTACCAGGTGACTCAATTGAACGATTATTTATTGCAACCCAAGTTGGAGAAATCTTTTACATAGGAAACGGTGAGATTCGTACTTTTTTAGATATTCGATCTCGAATCCTTAAACTAGGTACTAACGGCGGATATGATGAGAGAGGTTTGCTTGGACTAGCGTTTCATCCCAGATTTAATTATAACGGCTTATTTTATCTTCATTATTCAGTAGCTGGAACACAAGGTCCAGGTGCTCTTCCAGAACCTTATGCTCCGAACCCGTGTGATACCAACACATTAAACCTTAGATGGACAAATCGAGATACTCTCTTTGACCATATTGATACTTTAGAAGAATGGATATTACAACCGAATGGCCAGCCCCAAAAGAGGCGAACTTTACTTAATCTAAGAAGGCCATTTTCAAATCATAATGGTGTTAACAGCTTAAACTTTTCACCCGAAACAGGAAAACTTGTTTTAACAACCGGGGATGGTGGTTCAGGGTATGACCCGTTTAATTTAAGCCAAAATGATATGGAAATCGCGGGGAAAATCATTGAAATCGATGTTGGTAGAAATACGTCAATCCATAATCCGTCCGTCGTCACTCGTTTTAGTGAACTATCTGTACCTATTCAGGAAACGCTCACGGTTATAGCCAAAGGCGTTCGTAATATACCAGGCATTTCCTATCAACGGTATAATAATCAGTTTATCAAATACGTGGGAAATGTCGGTCAGGATTTAGTTGAGTCCATTTTTTCATTCGTTCAAATTAAACCATTTCCTGTTACTCAGCTTACGGGGCAGAGTTCCTCTTTCCAAATGGAGGCAGGAAATCCTCGTCCTCTCGAACAAGAAGGTTTTATTAATTTTGGTTGGCGTGGGTGGGAAGGTGATTTGCCTACTTCGATTATTAGAAACTGTACATCTAGCCAAGATGTAAATGAGAAAATTTTTGCCTATTACAATGAGGTAATTGAAACATCAGTGAGTCGGATTCATCCTTTAACTAGTTATTATCATCAAGATCACCGACCTGATAAGTTTAGTGGGACGGCGCTCACAGGAGTGCAAGCCTATATGGGGAATGGCATTCCTGACTTAACAGGAAGTGTCGTATTTATTGATTTCGCCCGAAAGGACAAATCACAACCTCCAGTCAGAGGGGCCTTAGCTTATACGAGGGCACGAATAGATGGTAAACCAAATGATTATAGCATTATTGAAACCAATTATAACTCCGGCTCTCAATCAGCATATTACGTTAGCCTAGGAACAAATCTAAATCAAACCAGATTATACCTAGGAGCTTATGGCTCTACGAAAGTGACTGACTTTAACCAAGGAACAGTCTTTGAAATTGTTCAATAAGTGGGACACGAAGGACAGGTCCGTCGTCCCAGCTGGGACAGGGGACCTGTCCCCGTGTCCCATAAATACAAAGGGGAAATAAACATGGATAAACTTAGCGATGAAGCTATTAAAGAAAAACTAGCAGAACATCCAGACTGGAAGCTAGTCGATGGAAAATGGATTCAACGGAAATATCGATTTAAGGACTATCTAAACGGGATAGAATTTGTTCAGAAAGTCGCCCAGCTGTCTGAAAAAATGAATCACCATCCCTTTATCTCCATTGACTATAAACTGATATCGATTAAGATTACATCGTGGAGAGCAAGGGGACTAACAGCTTTGGATTTTACATTAGCAGAAAAATATGATGAGTTGTATTTACACATAAAAAAATAGGTGATCAATAAAATGATCACCTAATTTTGCCCTCTATCATTGTTTGAAGTTCAATCCTAATCACCTATTATAATTCTTAACTCTAACACCATTTGTAAAACCAATTTGATTTAGGACCAATCAACGCCATCCCAAGTGGATTGCAACTTCCGTAACAGAACAATTTGGCCAAGATGATACGTATCGTGCATCATGATATGGCTTAGTAAACGCTCAATAGAGTATCTGTCAGCAGCATAAGGAGCTTTTAACTTTTCATCGTCAAGATCCGCAATAACCGTTTTTAAATGATTCATGACTTCATTAAGGCGCTGCATTGTCTGAGCCCACCCATTTACGTCTTCTGGATCCCCTGTGTTTCCAAAGGTCTCTTCATTGTCTTCTGCCTTTTGCGGGTTTTCTGTGCCCTTAATTCGATGGATTACATCTTCATTCCAAAAGATCAAATGGTTAACAATCTGCCAAATTGAATTGCTGTTTCCCGAACTTGTCCATGCTGCCTCAGTCGCTGTGACTCCACGAAGCGCCTGATCCATGGATGCAAACCAATCATTTTTATGATAATTCATCTCAAGTTGTTCTAAAAACATGTTAGTTACAACTTTCATTCAACCAATCTCCTTACTGTTTAGAATATCTTTCAATGTTAAAGACTTTTTTCTAAAAGATTGCTGCTTTTTGTTAAACCAAGTTGATTGGAGCGTAAGGTGGCGACTCCAGATTTTGAAAATAAAACAAAACCTTAAACACTATGATTTATTCGGCTCATCCAGCTTTTATTCCTTCTTCATTAAATATAAATTACCCTATCGGACTAGACATTTTTTTAATAACTACGAGGCTACCTACCTTACAAAGGAAAGAGGCACCTTTTAAACTACTGCGTTTTTCATTAGAGTTTCATATGTTTCGCCTTACGATGTTAAATGCGTGGGTGAACATCAAAAAAGAAACACTTTTCCTTTTACATTTAAATGGAATCAGTGTTTCTTCGTGTTTAATTATTATTTCCGCAAAATTTTCTCCATTGCTTTTCCTTTTGCTAACTCATCGATTAGCTTATCCATATAGCGAACTTCCTTCATCAACGGGTCTTCAATTTCTTCTATGCGGACTCCACAGATCACACCTTTGATCAAAGCACGTGAAGGATTTAATTTTGGTGCTTCGGCAAAAAGATCTTCAAAGTTTGTCTTATTTTCTATATGCGCTTCTAACTCTTCCTGACTATACCCTGTTAACCAACAAATGATTTCATCGACTTCTTGTTTCGTACGCCCTTTTTTCTCGGCCTTCGTAATATAGTGAGGATAGACACCTGCAAAACTCATTGTATAAATCCGATGTTTAGTCATAATACTTCCTTCCTTCTATGTTTTCTTTATTATAGTTGGAAAAAAAGTTGGTTTCAAACAAAGTAACCGACTAGTGTTCTAGTTTACCTCTTCAATGGTAGATTTCCCTTCAGTTTGTTCATTATCATGCCATTTCCAACTCTCGTGTAGTCTAATTCTACCGTCTGGAAGTAATTCGGGAGTTGAATAACATTGCCCTCCCCGTATCTCATTCCTTATATTCACATGGTTATATCTAAAATGTAAACTACCATTCTCTTCAACTATACCGATAAGTGTACCTTTAACGATTTCGCCACCACTATAAGAGGCTGAAAGGATATTTCCATCTTGTTCATAATCAAAAAAAGTCTTTGAAGAAACTTCTCCATTCTCAGTGTTAGCAATTGAAACAAATCTTTTCCCATTGTAATTAATCATAAAGCCCCCGCTAGTTCTAATTCATAATGATAAAATTGAGAATCCCTTTTGTAGCCATTCTTTTCATATAATCTTTGCGCTGAATCATTGTCTGGTGCCGTGCTGAGACTGATGCTTTTAGCACCTGTTTCAATGGCATATTCTTTTGCTTTCTGTAAAAGCATATCTCCTATGCCTTGTTTTCTTGCATTTGAATCAACATATAAGTCATTTAAGATCCAAGCTCTTTTCATAGATATAGATGAAAAAGTAGGATAAAGTTGTGTAAAGCCAATATAGTTTTCGTGGTCTTTCACGACAAATATGACGGACTCCTTGCACTCCATACGTTCTTCTATGTATGCCTTAGCCCCTTCTATATCAGATTCTTGTTGATAAAACATTCGATATGAATTAAATAATTTTGATACTCCATCAAGGTCTTCCATTGTTGCCTGGACTATTTTCATAGTTTCCCACCCCATTAAAAATGACTTCATGAGTTAACTTTATACTAATATTGAAATTTTTTCTTTAGTCTCTTTTCTAAAAGATTGTTGCTTTTATATGTGGGGTGATTTCCGCTCCTGGTACTCGCTTTCCGCGGGCGATCCGCAAGCCTCCTCAACGAAATGTGAAGGCGGCTTGCACAGAAACGAGAAAATTGGCCGACTAAAGCGCCACGTCCTGTGGCGAAGTCGGCACTAGCACGTCCTGTGCGTCGGAGACTCCGACAAAGAGGCGTATTTTGCCTCTGAAGGAGGAGTTGAAATTTCTCGAGTTTCTAGCCGCTGCAACTGGACAAGTCGTTATGTCACTGCGGGGTATCGCTTGGCTCGCTATTCCCGCAGGACGTTGAATTGCTTCCTTGAAACTACACCGCACGAAGAAAATGCAAGCATTTTCGAGGATCTCGTACCATCCACTGAAATCACTGAATGGACAATAATCTATCCCTATCATAATCGGATCAAAAAGCAACAAAGTTTACGAAAATAGCCTTTCATTAAATTAATATAGTATGAAGACAATATTATGAAAAGTTGAATCTATCATATGATGGCTTATAAACCAAAATCATCAAAAAACAAGGTGAAAATTAAAACAAAAAAGGAGTAGTAGCTACCCCTTAAGCCTTCATTTTTAAGTATTCCAACACATATTAAGTTAATAACCACGGGATATTTAGTTGCATCTCCATTTGAATTGTTGGCATTGGAAATCCATCTGGAACTAACGATAAATCTTCAGTAAAACTTATTTCAAAACCATGAACGTTAACAAATAAAAGTGGCGAATCTTCGCCATTCTTCTTAGTAGGCTGTGAATGCTCGGGGCGCTCAATGATTTTGCCAACAAGATGATAAAAGGCAATATATATATGTGTTCCATCCTCGTTCTTCATAAACTCAGAAACCTCTCCCTCTTTTCGAGGATCAATACCTAGTGTATGAAAAAGGTCTGTTACCTCTGGAGAGAACGTGTCACAAGCTAAAACAAAATTCGTACAATAATCACAACCGCAATCTTCGGTGATAAAATGATACGTTTCATAGAATTCCTTTGTTTTTGCAATATCAATCTCAATCAACCAAGAATCAATATTCATTTGTTTCATAGAGTCCACCTCTGTAACTGCCCTATTGATGCCATTCCCATAACAGGGTCATAAATAATGGCTGTTTTCATAAACTTTGTTGCTCTTTTGTCTGATTTTACAAAGGAGCACATCATGGTTATAGAAACCACTCACCCTGAGCTATTTTTATGACTCTCCCACCTACATAAACATTCATTTTCTCGTTGCGCTCATTCGCTTTTAGAAATAATAACGACTTCCGACCTATTTCATATCCTTGTTCTACACGAATGTTAATTTCACTCTTATTGAAGTACTTATATTTCACAAGGTATGCAGCTAAGCATCCATTCGAACTTCCCGTAGCCGCATCTTCTGGAATACCATAGTAATCTGCAAAGTCTCGAACATTAATATTATTTTCAGAGTGATAGGTTTCTGGTGAAAAAACTAGAATTCCTTTCGCTTCCAAGTGTTCAATTAATGTATAATACTTTTCTTTATTTATATTGACTTTCTTTACAGCCTCTAAAGACTTTAAAGGGACAATTATGGACGGAAGTCCTGTTGAAACCTCTTGAATTGGAAAATCATCTTCTATGTATTCATGACCAATGTTTAAAACATCAGAAACTATTTTTTTATCTAAAAGTGGACCAAAAGTTGGTTCATTTTGTTTCATCCAAATAACTTCATCTTGATTATTAAATGATACTGGGATTTGACCAGCCTTATAATTTAGAATCAGTTGTTCTACGGGTTCCTCTACTAATTCGTTTTGAATAATAAAAGCAGTTCCTAATGTAGGGTGACCAGCAAAAGGAATCTCTTCATTCGGTGTAAAGATTCGAACATCATACCCACCGGTATTTTTTACATCAGACAAGATAAAAGTAGTTTCGGAGTAATTAATTTCTTTAGCTATTTGTTGCATTTCTTTATCAGGAAGATTTCCAGTGTTTTTAAATACCGCAAGTGGATTTCCTGTATATTTTCCTTGTGAAAACACATCAACAATGGAATATTTAATTTTCATTATTTTCTCCCCCAGAAAAAGGCGACATCCTCACTTAAAAAGTTAACCTATCTGTCTTTTCACTAGAATATATTGAACGACTGGATTAATGGTATACGCTAAGCACAAAGCAATAAAAAGTGGATAGTTATGTTCATTCCCAATAAATAAATAGTCTATGATCCAAATAATTAATAATGCTATAAAAAGAATGTTATAACTTATGTTATTGCTTTTTTTAATTATCTCTTTACCCATTTCATCTTTTTGAACCTCTCTGCGTGACCCCCAAGTTATGAACTCCGACCAGGCAATAACGAGTCCGATAACAACCAAATATTCAGGAATCCCAAATGTATCCCCAATATAAAAGTAGCTGACTAATGTGAATCCAATATATACCGTGATTCCCGTTAAAACAATTAACCAAATGATATCTTTCTTCTTCACGTTTTATCTCCCCTTCCCTACATAACAATATGAAACAAGAAGCGTCTCCCCTTGATTTACGTAAACCTCTTGATGTTATTTAGATAGAAATTGCTCGAATTACTTGTACTTTCTAGAGTAAATAAATTCTGTAATCGGAACGGTAACAAATGTAAGGCAAACCACTAGCAGCAAAGGATAATTATCAATATGATTAAAGTTTCCGGTCCCTTCAGATATAAAGAGTATTAAACCGGATAGTACCATTAGCACATAATAACCGATTTTGGCACTTTGGGTTTGAATATGTTTGTCTAATTCGTCTTTCTCGCCACCACCTTCATGATTCCCCCAATTGAGCCAGTTGAAAAAATAAGTTAAAGCAAGAAAACTAAAGAATATTGAACCTGCATCAATCGTTCCATATCTTATCCACTTGTATAAGGAGAATCCTGCAATTGTTAAAAAAACAAGAAAGGCTATAACCCCAATTATTTTTTTTGTTTTATCCATTCCTTTTCCCCCCATTCTCTGGCATAAAGATTTCTTCCATGGTGACTCCTAATGTCCGTGCAATATCAAATGCTAGCTGCAAACTGGGATCATATTTATTGTTTTCAATCGCATTAATCGTTTGCCTACTGACATTACACATTTCTGCTAATTTCCCTTGAGAGAACCCACTGCTTTCTCTGTATTCTTTAATTTTATTTTCCATTCGCGATGCCACCCTTGCTTTTGTAAGCTGTAAAGACTTTTTTACACCTTCATTATAAAAAAAAGCAAACAAGGTGTCAAATATATTTGACACCCCATTTACCTATTTAGTAACATTCCATATCCATCACTTCTTTTTAAGCATGCTCGAAACCCTTGTTTCTGTTTGGTTTTGGATTCGTTTCCAGTTTTCCATATGTTTATAGATACATAGTAATGTTAAGGCGAATGTAATCAATATTGCATACAAAGGATAACCAAATATATAAGTCAGTACTACCCATGAAAGATACATAACGAGTACACCAATTGGAAGGTAATCGCTAATAAGTGTAATTAAAATGAGCAGGACAAAACCAATTAACCCCACCTTCCAATCAATCGCGAAAGCCACTCCTATTATTGAAGCTGTCCCTTTTCCACCACTAAATTTCATGGTTACAGGAAAATTATGACCAATAATAACGAAAGCTCCATTTAAAAAAAGTAGAATGTAAAAGGTTCTCTCATCAAGAGAATAGCCACTTAACCAATATCTCATTATTAAAACAGGCACGATGCCTTTTCCAATGTCAATTAAAGCTACTATAATGCCGTACTTCCAACCTAAAACAATAGTGGTGTTGGAAGCACCTGCATTTTTAACGCCACTTTCTTTAATATTAATCTTTTTAAGTTTACCAACGATGTTTGAACCATGGATGCAACCAAATATATATCCGATTATGATACTTACTAGTCCTAACATACTTCTCCTTTTTCTTAAAAAAAATTATTCTTCAACCATGAATCGTAATACATCACCGAAGATGATACTGTCCGATAGTGTTAGTTCTTCTCTTACCACGTCCAAATAAGGATCACATTTATGAAGGTCTACAGGTTCTCCATCTTGCTTCCTATAACAAACGTTATCCTTATATAAGTAATGTTCGCTTATAAAACCACCATCTCGAAAAATAACCGGATGGTCGCTATTTCTTGTGAACAGATTATGTCCAAATGAATAACGATTATCGATTTTGATACCAAGGAGGTGGAGTAAAGTAGGGCGTATGTCTATTTCACCGCCTTGAGTAGATATCGTTTCCCCTTCTTGGCCAGGCACATGAATAATCAGTGGTATTTGTTTATGCTTTATTTGATTAACAATCGAATCCTCTTCGCCTAGTAACTCATTAAGGCCATCTTCATATTTTTCAGAAATACCATAGTGGTCACCTACAAGTACAAACACGGTATCTTCGTACAATCCCTCTGCTTTTAACTTTTCGAAAAATAGTTCAATTGATTTATCCAAGTAACGAACTGTTGTCACATAGCGATTCACTACTTCTTCCCCTGTATTTGCTGGTTCAATAAACAGATCTTCCTCGTCTAATAAATATGGAAAATGATTCGTCAAGGTAAGGAATTTGGCATAATACGGTTCACGTAAATCCTTCATATGTTCCACTGATTGAGTAAAAAATGGAATATCTTTTAATCCATAGTTAACAGAGTTTTCTTCTGTTACCTGGTAATCATCCATTGAGAAAAATCGATCATAGCCTAATGCTTTGTACATGACATCCCGATTCCAAAACGTATTTACATTACCATGAAGTGCTGCAATATAATAATCATTGTTCTCTTTTAGAATATGAGGAAGACTATAGTACGTATTTTCAGGTCTTCTTACAAAAACAGATCCGCTTGATAATGGATATAGACTTGTATCGATCATAAATTCCGCATCCGATGTTTTTCCCTGTGCAGTTTGATCATAGATTTGATTAAAATAAAAGCTTTCCTTAATCAAGTCATTTAGGAATGGTGTCACTTCTTCACCATTTACTTTTTGATTAATGACAAAGTCTTGAGTAGATTCCAACGTGATTAGGACCACATTTTTACCTTTTGCCATTCCGAATAAGTCAGTTCGCTCAGAATCTTTACGCTGCAAGTGCTCCTCTAAGGCAACGGCATCTGCCTCTGTTACAAGTAATCGTTCTAGAGGAGCTTTGAGACCTAAAGCAATATCATACAAATGATAATTTAGTGGCCCTAATGATTTCACCATTTGTTCCCTGTCATAAGCTTCTGAGAAAAGATGAACTGATTTAACCAAGCCTAAACAAATCGTCAACGCAATGAGCCCTGAAGCAGCTGCTATATATTTCTTTTTAACATGTTTTTGAACGGTAATGACGGACTTTATTTTTAGAAGCCGCCATCCTACAATAAATAAATCAACAAACAAAAAGAGATCCCATGGACTCATTAATTCAACCGTACTTGCACTTAAACCGCCAACATTATTGAACTGAAAAAGGATTGGCACCGTTACAAAATCATTATAAAAACGGTAATAAAGAAGATCAGCATAAAGGATGGCAGTCCCCAAAACGAATAATGCAAACAATACGAATCTATTTACCTTTTCACGAAAATAAAAACTGAAACCCATCATTAATAATAGAGACCCGATGGAACTTGTAAGTACTAATAAAATATCAAAATAGGATTGGATGCTAAGGTTAAACCCGACAAAACAAACAATCACCGTCTTTAACCAGAGAATACCCGTTATGAGCAAAATATGTTTTATACTTGTTGTGTTTGTTAATTGAATTTTGCGAAACATTAGACGAATCCCTCTCCACTCTAAGTTCTTTTCCTTTTCCAACCATTTTACACTAAAATTCGAGGTTTTTCGTTCTTTACCTTAATAAATTTACAATTATTTTACATTAATAGGATAGATAGTAGCCGATTGCATAGGAAAGATGGGATTAAAGCAGTCATCTCTTTTGTCTAGATACTACCCTTTAATAAGTCGGAAAGTGTCGTATGATCTAATAACTCTGCCACTTTATCTCTAACAAGTGCCCATAAAGGTTTTAATAAACAATTACCTTCTAATGGACAACTTTCATAGGATGTAATACTAACACACCCCATAGGTGCTAAGGGCCCTTCTAAGTTTCGAATGACTTCTCCAATAATAATCTCATTTGGATTTCTACTTAATTTGTAGCCTCCGTTAACCCCTCTTTTACTTTGGACATATCCATTTCTTTTTAGTTGCAACAGGATCTGTTCTAAGTAATTAACAGGCACAAGTGTTTTCTCCGATATTTCCTCTATATTTATTAGATTATTCGTTTCTCCACCAAGACAGATTAATGCCCGCAGTGCATATTCTCCCCTACTTGAAACCTTCAAAAGATGATCTCCCCTTCCGCCAAAAATCTAGATGAAGCCTATTTTTTTTAGACAAAGAACCCACCCAAAGAATATGACATATCTTAGGTTAGAATCTTGATTAGATTAGTCAACAATTCAAATTTTTTCTAATCATTTCTAGTCTATTCAGGATTGTTGGAAAAAGGAGAGATAAATATGAGAAGGTTGATAATTCTTGCCTTTATAGGTTTAGCTGCACAGTTAGTTGATGGTTCTCTAGGAATGGCATACGGGGTTACATCCACTTCGTTGTTACTTATGTTTGGAATTGCACCAGCAGTTGCCTCTGCATCCGTTCATATGGCAGAAGTAGTCACAACAGCTGCATCAGGTGTATCACATATTCGCTTTGGAAATGTTGATAAACAAGTCGTATATAAACTAATTTTACCTGGCTCGATTGGCGCTTTTCTTGGTGCTTGTTTCTTAAGTAGTATACCAGGCGATATGATAAAGCCCTACGTATCCACTTTTCTATTAATCCTAGGGGTTTTTGTTATTTATAAATTCCTTTTCAAAGGGAACTCCAACAGAACAACCTCAAATAAGAAATGGACAAAAAAACAATTTGTTCCACTTGGCTTTATTGCTGGTTTTTTCGATGCAACAGGAGGTGGAGGATGGGGTCCAATCGCGACTCCAGTTTTATTGACAGGTAATAAAATGGAGCCGCGAAAAGTGATAGGTTCAGTTGATACAAGCGAATTTGCAATAGCTGTTTCATCTACATTGGGCTTTCTTTTAACATTAGGTTGGACCAATATCAATTTCCAATGGGTGCTTGCCCTGATGATAGGTGGAATCATAGCAGCTCCAATCGCGGCGTGGATCGTCAAAATTATACCTACAAACCTCTTAGGCGTACTTGTAGGCGGCATAATTATTATTACAAATATCAGGACATTATTAGGGGCATTAGATATTTCTAAGACATTCTCACTCTACACTTATACTATACTTGGAGTTCTTTGGCTTATAGCTGTAAGTAACGTCATTGTAAAAATAAAAAAAGGGGCATATGCTCAAAAACAACTATTAGAATAAACGAAAACAGCACAAAGAGGGTCGCTCTTTGTGCTTGATATTATTTGCTAAGTTCATGCTTGCTTATCAGTTGGCCAATTACTTTTTCTCCATTACTGCAAAGTAATTTTCTTCGTTATCCGCAAAATTAAATACCTTGCCCGAAGGCATCGTGACTATTTCCCCGACGTTAATATTTTTGTTTGATAAGTCGGTATGTAATTGATCAAGATTTTCCGTAAAAAACATTAAAGATGGTGTGCCAAGATTTAAACCAGGTGACATTTTTGCAACGAATTCCTTATCATGCAGAATAATGCTTGTTTCTGCACCTTTTGTAGGAGCGATTTCAATCCATCTCATTTGACCATTATCTTCTTCATCAACTATTGTAAAACCTAATTTTTCTGTCCAAAACTTCACTGCCTCATCCTGGTTATTGACATATAACATAACCTGACCCAATTGACTAAACATACGTTTTTCACTCCTTTAAATTATCCTCTATCAACTAAATGTACCCTAGTATAAATCGTTCTAAACTTTCGTTACGTGGTGACTTCTACGTTTTTTTAAAAGCCTGTTTTCGCAAACTTTGTTATTTTTTTAACTTTGACTTCCGCTTCAGGTGGACGCTTTCCGTGGGCGTGGCTTGAGCCTCCTCAACGAAATGTGGAGGCGGCTTGCACAGAAACGAGAAAATTGGCCGACTAAAGCGCCACGTCCTGTGGCGAAGTCGGCACTAGCACGTCGTGTGCGTCGGAGACTCCGACAAAGAGGCGATTTTGCCTCTGAAGGAGGAGTTGAAATTTCTCGAGTTTCTAACCGCTGAAACTGGACACGTCGCTGCTGCTCCTGCGGGGTCTCAAGTCTCACGCTTTTCCCGCTGGACATTGAATTTGCTTCTTTGAAATAACCCACGCACGAAGAAAATGTGAATACATTTTCGAGGAGTCGCCACCTTACGCTCCAATCAACTAGTTTTGCCTTTATTATCAGAAAGCAACAATCTTTTAGAAAAGAGCCTTTTTAAAAGTACCTACATGCTCATGAACCTAAGTATATGGTCTTTATTTCTTCTTCTACAATTTGATTATGTGCCCTTCTAACAAAATATGACTTTGCGCTTGGTCGGGAACTAATCGATTGAGTGAGGGTTTCATTTACAAAGTGTAGGGCCACACCATCATCTAGGCCATAACCTTCTTTTATTTTTCCTTCTAAGATTAATTGGTGATAGGATGGCCTTCTTTTATTCTCACCATCATAATGAGGGCAATTACTCCCTTCTAACAAGCCTAAACAATCCAGTTTATATAGTGGTGCATTTAATGGATCGGTTAATCCTTCTTCAAACCAGCAGATTGCACCAGCACTTAGGCCAGCAAGAAGAATTCCATTCTCATATGCTTTTCTCAGAACGTGATCTAAACCCCACTCCCTCCATAAAAGAAGCATATTTCTGGTATTTCCCCCGCCCACATATATAACATCCTGCTCCAGAATATATTCTTCTAGATCCTCAAAATTAGGTTCAAATAGGGATAAGTGGGTTGGTTTGCAAGGAAGCGAATGAAACGCCTTATAAAACCGCTCAATATAGTTTGTTTGGTCTCCACTAGCAGTTGGAATAAAACATACCTTGGGGAAATCTTTGTTTACTTGAGCCAAAATATATTGATCTAACAAAAGATTATTTGGCTCCATCGAAAAGCCCCCGCCACCCATGGCAATAATCTGTCTCATTTCAAGATTTTCCTCCTAGAAACGTCTTTTTATATACATTCAACAAATTTAACCATTATCCTTTTTCTATCAAAATCTCTCTGATTAAATTTGGACATTCACCCAGCTAATTCAACATGAATATCTTAGTAAACATCTACATTTAAAAGGAGTGTTTTCATTGAGTCGTTTTTACACACATTCCGTTCAACCTGGTGATAATCTTTGGCAGTTGGCGAGAGCATACAAGACTACTGCCGAAGAGATTTTTCAAACAAACCCAGTAATTAATCCATATTATTTGAGAGTTGGGGAATATATTAAGATTCCAAATACACAACTTAAAAAAGATCGTTGCATCAGCCAAACCGAGCTTGATTACCGTAACGATATGCGTAGCCTGTGGGAGGAGCATGTTGCATGGACAAGAATGGCAATTATTAGCCTCACCTTCAATTTGCCCGATTTACAATTTGTACTTACTCGACTCTTACACAATGCAACAGACATGGGGAATATGGTTCGTCGGTTGTATGGTGACGCGGCTGCAACCACTTATGGAAATTTAATTAAGGAACATCTTCTGATTGCAGCTGACCTTGTAAAAGCAGCCATTGCCGGTGATCAACAAGCTGCAAGTACAGCAGAAAAAAAGTGGTATCAAAACGCAGATGAAATTGCAAAGTTCTTGAGTAGTGGAAATCCATATGTATCTGAAGAAACAGTAAGGAAGATGTTTTATCAGCACCTAGACTTAACAAAACAAGAAGCCGTCACTATGATTAATAAGGACTATCAGAAAGACATTGAAACTTTTGATAAGATTGAAAAGCAAGCCCGCGAAATGGCAGACATGATTTCTGATGCCATGGTTCTTCTGTATCCGGATATGTTTTGACGTTTTCCCTCCTTTAAAGTAGGAGGTTTTTTTTGATTATATTTTATCCAAATCTTTTAGCTGACCGAATCCGAGCACGCTCTGCCTCTACCTCACGATTTTTGGGTTCGGCGCTAGTCTTTAATGAGTTTAATAAATTACTCGTAATCAAAGCTATTTCATTGATTGCTTGGTTAAATGCCTCTTCGTTAATCTTTGATGGCTTGTTAAACCCAGTTATTTTTTTAACGTACTGCACAGATGCAGCGTGAATCTCTTCATCCGTAGCTGGTGGTTCAAAATTAAATAAAGTTTTAATGTTTCTACACATAAGGTACCCCTCTTTTTCTTCATTTTTATTCTAGATTATAAACTCACTATACACGATTGGACCATGTTAAATAAACTCAGTGTCATTATTTTTATCCAAATCATTTAGTTTAAAGGCAGAATATCATCAATATCAATTATAATTGGATTATCTAAATGAAATAGAGATCAGGTAGGTAATTTTAATGAAGGTATATCGATTAAAAAAGCAGTTTAAAGGATACAAAAAAGGAACACATTTTTACCTTGTTGCCCAATCGGAATTTATTGGGGTTAAAGAGTTTGTTTTGAGAACGAAAGATTTAACGGATCATCTATCTCTTAGTGAAGCTGAATTTCTAACGTATTTTACTTTTTTGAAAGATTCTTATCAATAACGCCGTATAGTGAGGGTGATTTCTATGCAATGGAGTAAGACGAAATCCACAATTGAAA
This sequence comes from Fredinandcohnia aciditolerans, assembly GCA_003640645.1. Lineage (GTDB taxonomy): Bacteria > Bacillota > Bacilli > Bacillales > Bacillaceae_L > Ferdinandcohnia > Ferdinandcohnia aciditolerans. The sequence continues at coordinate 22,350 of QGHH01000028.1, forward strand.
GTTTTCTATGTAAAAAACTAAAAGGACGCATCAAAGTACATGCAACGGTTTATCGCAAATTCCATGATCGTCCAAGCAGAGTCTGGATAACATTAGACAAAAAAGAAATAGTAAGTGCGTCCGATATCTCTTATGCAGTAACGTATGAAAAGTTATATCAAAAGATGCAAAAGGAAGCTGGTCTCAAAGGGATTCCCTATAACGAAAATTGGGAAGTCATGTTTAATTCAAAGGAATATCAGAAATTAGAAGAGCTATCCGATGATGCTGAAAAATTGATGATGAACCAAAATATGTTTGAGAGTTATCATATTTATCAAGCCTTTATGAGATATAGCACTTTATCAATTGAGGAAGCAATACACTCAGAAAATGTTCTTATTAGGGCATACGCCATGCTCGATAGAAGGCTGGGAAAAAGAAGATTAACAGAACTGGATTTAACGGAAGATACACATCCATTAATTGCAGACTTTTACAAAATAAGATGTGATGTAGAAGGAATACAATACAAGGAAGTGCAGTAGAGAAATAGAAGAAGATCGGTCACCTTTTATCATCCTCCAGTCTCCCTGCTCAACAGTATTGTTGCACTGTGTAGCAAATGACGGTGTTCTGCAGTTTATCAATATAAACATAAAAGTTACCTAAAACATTTATTGCGCATTATGATTCAACTAAACTCCCAGTCAGCTAAATAAAGTATTTTTTAATAATTCACTATGGTTGTATTTGCTGACAAAAAAATAATATGTGTCCATTAAAGGTTATGACTTTTTGCCATAACCTTTTAAACATTTTCAAGTTCTTTTAATCGTTCCTTCTATCAAATAAACCACTTAACAGGAAAGTTTCCATAATGAATAGAACCAAGTTAATGAGGGAATTCTACCCATGATATTTCCATTCCATTTGTTGGAAATGAGGTGAGATTTTGCCTAAGATATCTCCTATTCAGTCATACATGATTATTTTGCTCTCGATTGGATTGTTGAACCACGTTCTTATTGTCCCGTTACTGCTAGGAGTATCAGGGCGAGATGCTTGGCTTGTCGTCCTTCTTGTTTTTGTCTCTTCACCTGTGTTGATAGGTTGTTTGAGCTACATCCTTAAAAACATGAAGAATCAACACTTCAAGAAGTGGCTAGAGCAGTGCTTTGGGAAGTTTTTAGCAGCACTTTTACTTATTTTCTATAGTTTATTTATATGGCTCATGGGCCTTATTTCCTTAAAGGATACTCTAACATGGACGATCGCGGCGTACTTGCCTCAAACACCCATGCTTTTTCTCGCTGGAATCACACTTGTTGCTTGTTTCTTTGCTTCAAGGCAAGGACTCAGCACGATTGCGATTGTAAGCGGGATATTAGTTCCTTTTGTTATTATTTTTGGTTACTTTGTGTCGTTTGTGAATTTTCAGTTTAAAGATTATACCCTGCTATTCCCTGTGTTAGCAGACGGAGCTGCTCCATTATGGAAAGGTATTCCATATGTTGCCGGGGGATTGCTCGAGTTATTTATATTGATGATGCTCCTTCAGCATCAATTAACAAAGAAACCAGGATTCAGAAGTTTGATGTTAATGTCCCTCATCCTTGCAGGACTTACATTAGGACCTTTGATGGGCTCGATAGCAATATTCGGACCAGATGAAGCGGCTAACCAGCGATACCCTCCTTACGCTCAATGGAGAATAGTTAGAATGGGAGAATATGTAGAGCATGTCGATTTTCTTTCGATTTACCAATGGTTATCCGGAACATTCATTCGGGTGTCGCTTTCAATCTATCTCTTGGCAGAATTATGGAATATACAAAATCATAGATGGTTTCCCATGTTATTAGGAGCATTTTCCATGCTTATTGCCATTTTGTTACCAATTAGTGACATGACTTTTCTAGGACTGTTGGGCCGATTTTATTTTCCTTCATTCTGCATTTTTACAATAGGAACCTTGACCTTGTATGTCGTACGAATCATTTTTTCTAGACAGAGCAAAAGGAGAAACAGCTGATGATGAAACGATTCAGATCCAAGATGGCGACAGGAAAAAGGCCGTCAACTAATAATTCAGAGGCAACAGTTTCGCAACCTCTTAATGAACAATCACTGATCCAGCACTTTAAAATGTGTCAAGATGTAAAGCACCATGTTTACAAATTACAACCTAATGATGAACAATCGAGAATCCTTTTGGTCTTTTGTGAGGGTTTAAGTGACAACAAAACGTTCATTCATGAGACAGCGCTCCCCCATTTGACACGTTTTTATGAAAACTATGGTTTTCATCATCATGAGGAAATTGCAGAGTCGAGTCAATTAAAATTAGAATTCGTCACTCCTGAGGAGTGGGAGCAAACGGCCGAAACGGATATTTTTGAAGGCAAACTGCTGTTGTTTATCCCGACGCTACAAACTTTGTTTTCCCTCGATATTTCAAAAAAACCGTCACGAAATCCTGAAGAATCCAGTATTGAGGTCTCGGTAAAAGGTCCAAAAGATGGATTCGTAGAAGAACTGGGTGTCAATGTGGCGTTAATACGAAAACGCATTAAATCAACGAGCATGATATATGAAACAAAAAAAGTAGGCGTTCGCACTAAAACAACCGTTGCGATTCTTTACATGCGTGACATTGTTAACCTTAAGATCGTTCAAAATATAAAGAATAAATTGGATGAACTTCAAATTGACGGAGCATTCAGTGCTACTCAACTAGAAGAATTAATGAAACCGACAAAAGCATTGTTTCCTTTGATGGGCTATACAGGCAGACCAGACTTTACAGTGAACTGTATGTTAAATGGCCGTGTAGCGTTAATTGTGGATGGCACACCGGCTGCTTTAATCGCACCAGCTAATTTGTTCCTACTCGTGAAAACCCCCGAAGATATCCACCATACTGCACTAGCGGCTACGTTTGGTCAATTTCTTCGATTATTAGGGTTGTCTGTTTCCTTACTACTACCTGGTTTTTGGGTTGCCATACTTGCCTATCATCAAGATCAACTCCCCTATTATCTACTTGCAATGTTGGGGGTTAACCGATTGGGAATTCCATTTGATGTCATAGTGGAAATGTTTATTGCTCTTGTCTTTTTAGAAATCCTACGAGAAGCTGGTATCCGATTGCCTTCAGCTGTCGGCAGTACGGTAACGGTTGTAGGCGGACTTATACTGGGGGATGCGGCCATTCGAGCAGGTTTCTTATCCCCTGGTATCGTTGTCATTGGAGCGCTTACTCATGTGTTTGGTTCAACTTTATCTAGCCAGGCATTGGCTGGAACGATTAGCATTTTACGCTTCTTCCTTTTCACGCTTTCCGCTATGCTTGGCATCTACGGGTTCTTCCTTGGATTATTTATTGTACTCAGCCATCTAGCCTCATTGCGTTCATGCGACTTGCCTTACTTGGCACCGATCTCACCTCCATTTAAAGACTTTGCCAATGCACTACTTCGAGTGCCTTGGCGATGGAGAAAAACTCGGCCGGATATGTTGAATACGCAAGATCCTACAAGCCAAGGGGACAGGAAAAAATGAGGGGATATAAAAGTATTGTTGTCATTCTACTCCTCCTCACCCTTACTGGGTGCTGGAGTAGATACGAAGTGCAAAACATGAACTATGCAACGGCTGTTGGAATTGATTATCTCGATGGCCGATACATCATTTATGTGCAATTGCTCGATTTCACAACAGTGGCAAAGCTCGAGGTACAGCAAAAGGCGGAACAGCCCCCGGTTTGGGTGGGCAAAGGTGAGGGTTCCTCATTTACAGAAGCGGCAAATGATTTGTATAGTACATCACAACAGCGCTTAAACTTTGGACAAATTTCTGCCATTTTGTTTAGCGATAGACTACTAAAGGAAAACAAAGTCGGAGAAGTACTGGAATTAATCAACCGATATCGTGAAATAAGGTACTTATCATGGCTTTTCAGTACAAAAGAGTCTATTGAAGATATCCTTTTGGCAACACCGTTTTTTAGATTGTCACCAAAAGCATCGATTCTTCACAATCCCGAACAAAATTTCAGACAGCGTTCCATCCTTACTCCGATCCGCCTACAACAATTTATATTAGATTCAAACGAAAAGTCCAGAACTAGTTATATACCAGAAATATCGATACGTAAAGGTCAGTGGAAGGAAAGTAATAAACCAAAAGAGTTGCTTAAATATTCCGGTATACATGTTTATGATCAGGACAAATATTTTGGACGAATGGAACTCAAAGAATTATCAGGAATGCCCTGGCTAAGTAGCCACACGATTCGAGTGCCTATTGAACTGATTACCGAAGAGAAACTTGAAGCTGTCCTCGTTGCAGAAAAACCCGATTATAAAGTAACCCCGATTGTAAAAATGGACAAAGCGTTTTTTGATATTTCTGTGAGTGTGAAAGCCGGAATCAATGAATTACATACGGATCTTAGCGAACAGGAAATCTCACAAATGGCTCAAAATGAAATAGAGAAGCAAATTAGGAATACGTATCAAACTGCATTAAATAAGGGTATAGATATATACAACTTAGGTCAATCTTTATACCGCAAACATCCGCATCAATGGAAACGTATTGCTACAGGAAAACAGTATCTCGTTTTAAATCAAGATTCTCTGCACCACGTAAATGTCGAGGTGAACATCGTTTACTCTGGAAGATATAAATTAAATGACAATAGTTAATCACAAAGAGCACTTTGGCTTACTTATCAGCAAAAAACATTAATTATTAGAATGGTGGAAAAATTGATAAAAAATGCGGATGATGAGGAAGCAAGGGAAATTATGGGTGGGTTAAGCAACAGATGGGCTATTATGTTTTACAAATAGAAGGGATATTCCAGCAAGAAGGAATTGTTAAACCTGTCGGATTTACTCAAGAAGATGTAAATTTGGATGCCCCTAAATTATTAAGTAGACAAGCACAGCAATAGTGCTTGTCTATTTAGTAATGGTCTTTTTCCATTATTTGCGGAGTAAGCTCAATAAATGACTGGATACTTTTTAAATTCATTTTTACATTGCCGGCGTAATACGTTAATACGTTTATAACCTAGAATTCAATTACCCGTTTTACTGCTATTAAAAAAGAAAGCATCCTTATTCTTGAACCGCTCCAGTTAAGTAAAGAAATCACCATCAGTTTTCATTTTCCCAGTGAATCTTTTAAAAAAGCATTTAAGTATTCAACATTCGATATTTTTTTATTGCATTCAGTACTGTCAACACAAATAAGATTACCGATGGACTTGTAATAATCCGGATTATTAGATTTTTTCGCTTTTGTTACGGTGGAAAAATAGGCAACATCACCAAAACTATTACAGAAGGAACAAAGATTTTTCTTACTAGTTGGTGTAAATTCGCATTCAATGCCGACCATTTTTCCCTCTAGCTCATAAACTATAAATTTTTTATTATATCCTAGGTCATTCCAGCTTAAATAGGTCAACTGGTTAAGGTCTATATTTGATAAATCAGGTAGTTTAATTTTTTTATGTTTTGGAAACATCTTTTTCAATTGCTGCTGAGTGATTTCTGGAAAGGGTAACAAAAAGTCAGAAAGGTTTTGAATATACTGCTCGTATTCTTTATCAGTTTTCGGTCCTGCAAGAACAAGCATTTCTTTTTGTTCCAATGATGCATTTGGAAATAGATCCAAGATTTTGGCATTGGCCAAGTCAATCACAGCTGCCAAAACATTTTGAGGTACGTTCTTGTTGGTGCTATCTTTAATTAAAGCAATTTGTTTTATTATAAAATTTAACTGTTCATTTTTAATAAATTTTCCATTCATCTCGTATAACTCCAATCATTTGCTGCAGAATCTCTACTTTTATGATAAACAATGCAGCAAACCACCAAAATGGAAAAGATGAGTTAGAAACGTTTTTTACATACGAACAAGCACTGCCAAAAGATTTTCAACAGTGCTGTTCTCCTACTTTTTATGTGAATAAACGATTTTTTTAATGGTTTCGGTTGAAAGGTAATATTCCTCAGCCAGTTGCTGGATACTGCTGCCACTTATAAAAGAACTTCTAATGGTGTCATTACGGCGATCAAGTAACCGTCTCCCACCACTTGAGGTTCCCCATTTCAGATGTTCCGTTTCCGGCTTGGGAATGTATAACGTTTCCCCTTGAACATATTTTTGGATTTCTAGAATTAGCTTTTCAGGTAAAACTTTGGTTGCATTAATATATTTCAATTTTGCTCGCTCCTTATTTTGATATTTAACAAATAAGGTGCAAAGCCAAAATATTAGAAAGCTTGTTTAGCGATAAAGATAAATGTTCGCCCCATGCAAAGTATCGCCTTTCCAATACTAGGCTTTGCATGAGTGTAAGAAGTACCAGATATTCTTAAGTGATTATCCAACTGTAAGCACCCCCTTTAAAATGAATTATAGAGAAATTTACTAATAGATGAAAGCGTCTTTTTATGATTTTTTTCATTCTTATTTTTTCAACACAAAATGGCCAGATTTACTCCAATGATTCATATCCCTTTAATAATTAATTAACGACAGTTTCTTTCTTAAGGAAATCGGCTGCCTAATTAACGTGATAGTTGTTTTTTATCAAGTTTCCCTAGAGGCGTGTATGGTAGATTCTCAACAATTTTGATCGTTTTGGGAAGTTGGAATCTAGCTACTCTTGGGCGCACTGAGAACCACTGGTTTCCTCTTCATCAGTTCATGAAGGGGATTCAATCGACTGGAACTCACTGGTTTCCTCTTCATCTCGGTTATGAAGGGGATTCAATCGACTGAGAACCACTGGTTTCCTCTTCATCACGGTCATGAAGGGGATTCACTCTCGTGAGACTTGCGGTTTTCCTCTTCATCGCGGTCATGAAGGGGATTCAATCGACTGAGACTTGCGGTTTTCCTCTTCATCGCGGTCATGAAGGGGATTCAATCGACTGAGAACCACTGGTTTCCTCTTCATCGCGGTCATGAAGGGGATTCAATCGACTGAGAACCACTGGTTTCCTCTTCATCGCGGTCATGAAGGGGATTCAATCGACTGAGAACCACTGGTTTCCTCTTCATCGCGGTCATGAAGGGGATTCAATCGACTGAGAACCACTGGTTTCCTCTTCATCGCGGTCATGAAGGGGATTCAATCGACTGAGAACCACTGGTTTCCTCTTCATCACGGTCATGAAGGGGATTCACTCGACTGAGAACCGCTGTTTTCCTCTTCATCACGGCCATGAAGGGGATTCATCAACATCGGACTCACCAGTTTCCTCTTCATCGCGGTCATGAAGGGGATTCATCCACATCGGACTCACCGGTTTCCTCTTCATGACAGTTAAAACCTCTTAACAAGCACCTAGATTTGTTCCACACTTATAAACTCTTATTCTTTTATTAAATACACTACTCCCTCTTCTCGCTCAACTTGAAATGTCAGGTCATCCTCTACCTGTAAGACAGCTGCAGACTCGGAAAGAGTTTCTCCTGATAAAGTAATTCCATATCCGATATTGGCCGGATACCCATATATGTAGCACACTACTTTTCCGTCCTTCATAAATACGATTTGGTTCATGCCTTCGTTCACGGTTTCCTGGATGCGGTCCCATTTATAGCCTACTGTTTCATAGATTGTATCCTTTGGTGTATATGGGCTGAAGGAGTAGACCTTGTCCCATTCGAATGGTGTAACCTCTTTTAGATTTAACGTTTCAACCGATTGTGGGATGGATACGATTTCTTCTTTAAGTAAGTCCTCATTCTTCTCCCACAAGTCCTTTTTAAATAGTAAAAATAGAATCACTATGATTCCTAGAAGGACGATCGTCTTTTTGTACTTCATCAAACTTTCACCTCCACACATACTTCCACAAAAAAGGGCATTAATCCTGCAAGGATTAACACCCTAATCTACTCTATATGTCTTTCAATTGTGAACCAGGCACACAAGCGAACGATGGGAACCAAAAGGGCAACTATTCCGACAAACAGAAGCCCTCCACCATCTAAAAATAGAATCATAGCTAACACGAAGGCTAAAATCGCTTTAAGATTACCAGAGAATCCATTGATCGGTTCATTTCCAACAAATAGTGTTTTCCTGCCTTTTAATGTTCTTGAATAACAATGATCATGGTAAGTCGTGATATAGAAGAAATACGTTGCATTTACAAGATGCGTTTATCTGTGATTTCAGCCGCACATTTTTCACAATAAATACTTTTCACCGTTTCATCCCCTCGGCAATATGTTACCTTGTTTACGGGAGTTTCCATAAAAAGGTTTCATACTATTTAGCGTGGGTGTCCTAGTCTAGTTAATCGCTCATCTAGCATCTCTTTCCACTCATCTGCCAATTCTTCTACTGCCAAAATCTTGTTGATTCCTTCTATATCCCTTGGCCTCTTATAATAAATCTCATTTGCCTCAAGGATAGAGACTTGATTTGGATTTCGTACCTCTAATGAAATCGTAGAATCCTTTCGTACGATTCCTTCTTTTAAAACTCTCGCCAAGTAACCCGTAAAGCCCGTTTGGACCATCATCTTTAAAAGATGAGGATTGTTCGTCCTTTTTGTAATGGTGCTACACGGTATTCTCCCCTGGGTGATTTGAATAACAGCGTCACCGATTTGATAAATGTCTCCGATACAGACATCTTTTTCCTCCATATTCGTAAGGGTTACATTTTCCCCGAAAGTCGGAAGTGCAAACTGAACTAAAAATTCACTTTCCCATAATGAATAGTGCTCATATGGGTAAAAACATACCGCACGGTCAGGACCCCCATGATGCTTTAAATCGGCCACTCCATCTCCACTGAATCCGTCTTTTGTTAAAAAAGCTTCTTCTACTTTCTTTTTTCGGATTGCCGTTATGACTTCTTCGTTCTCTCCGTATGTCATTTTTTCGGGCAGTCCAATTGAAAAATTCTTAATTTCGATTGTCATCTCTCTATTCCCCTCACTAATAGTTTCACTTTATGGATTCCTCCATCAGCCGATTTCGTTGCCCTTTGTAAAACTCACTACTGTATTCAGTTAGAGTTCCCAGCTTTTCAGCAACAGCAAGTGCAAAATCAACATAAGCATGGCCTTGTGCGGTAATGATATGACCAGCTTTCACAACCGGCCCGTATCGGAAATTTACCTCTTCAAAACAACCAAGAAAATGGCGCTGCTTTTGGTGCAGAGTGACTGTATATGGTTTCCCTTCAAGTACTCCTGCTTTTGCTAACACATATGTACCACTGCAAATGGCTGCAGTTAGTTTGTTCTGTTCGTGTAGTGTTTTCGTTATGTCATATAGTTCCAACGTATCTTTGACATGGATCAAGTCTCCACCAGGGATGATGATCCCGTCGTACTCCGTCGGGTCCACTTGTTGATACATTAAATGCGGCACAAATTGAAGACCTGATTCTCCAGTTATCGTTTTGAGCGAGTCAGCAGCGGTTATTATCTGGTGCGTCCCTCTTAGCATTGCGGTCGCTACGGTTATCTCAAATTCAGAAAACGAGTCATAAATGGCGAGTAATATTTTTTTCACAATAAAGCACCCCTTTTACCTAGAAGTTCTACAAGGTTGGAACATTTCCCTTCTAGGATTCTATTATTAAAAGAGGTACGAGTAGAACGTAAAATTATTACTCCATCCCCACTAGTCCTTTAAACATTTCTACGCCGATTTCAATGATTTCATCTCGGAAATCGTATTCGTAGGTATGGATTGATGGATATTTCTCACCATTTCCTATATAAAAATAAGCACCTTTTACAAGCTTTAGATAATGACCATAGTCTTCTGATGCACGGTATGGTGAGGTTAGCTCACGTAGTGGATATTCTTTTACTGCCGCAACTTGTCGCACTTTATTTACCGATTCCTCATGATTAACGGTTTCCGGAAATTCATCCCTATACTCAAAGCTAACGTTAATGCCCTGCTCTTTCCCAAGTCGAGTCGCAAGATCCTCGATTCTTTGCTGAAGCGCATTAAGTTCCGCCTCTTTTTCCGCACGAATGGTTAACCGTAGAACACCATTATGGGCTGCAATCCCGTAATTCTCCGAACCAATATCTACTTGTATAATCGTGCATAGAACGAGTCCATCAAATTTTTCGGGTGAAGCTAACTCGGGTAGAGTCTCAATGATTTTAGCAATTGCAAAAGAAGGATTGACTCCATCTTCAGGCTGGCTAGCGTGGGCTGGTGAACCAACCATTTCAATGGACATCCCTTTTGAGGCACAGTGGGCTGTCCCATCAATCACATACACGGCCTTGAATTCGATGCCAGACATATTGTGGTAGCCGTAAATTTCATCGACTTTTTCTTCAATCATCATTTCAGCGCATTCAATGCCACCTTGTCCCGTTTCTTCTGCATGCTGGAAAAGGAAGATAATATTTTGATCGGCACCCTTTTGATCTACCTCAAGGGCAAATCCAGCTAAAGTAGCGGAATGACCGTCATGCCCACATTTATGGGAAACACCTGGATTGTTTGATTTCCATGGGAGGTCAATTGTTTCCGGAATTGGAAGGGCATCAAAATCCGCTCTAAATGCAATCGTGGGTTGATCCTCACCAACTGTGTATTTCGCATAGAAATAGTTACCCTTGTCGATTATTTCGATATTTGTTGTATGTTTTTGAAGGAAATTAATTATATACTGTTTGGTCCATACCTCTTGATAGGACAATTCAGGATTCATATGTAAATCATGGCGTAACTCAATCGCCAACTCTAGATTTTTTTTATTCACTGTAATCTCTCCCATTGGTTTTCCATTTCTCAATAGTATCTATCCTGCATAGCCTCATTAGGGTGCCAGCCGTTATTGATTATCGCTATCCCGGAGTTTCTCTTTTTGTTCCTTACGATAAAGAAGTCCTTCGTATACGGATTGCTGAGGATTTTCCTCATCGTATACCCAATCGGTAGATATTGAGTTATACAAATTACCCTCATTAAATTTATGTCCCGTAAACTCAAGAGGAATCATCGCTCGAAATACGTCATAACCGCTGCTCCCATCCACTTTTCTCATACTAAACGGATGTATATTCAAGAAGTCTACTAGAGCGCTCGTTATTTTTTCGGACATCTCTTTCATATTTTCCTCATTTAGATCTGTAATGACAAAATCAGTTGTTTCTAGATACCCGTTGATATCCCGTAAATTTGAATATTGGCCGTTCTCGATAAAAGCAAAATAATCATTTATTGCTTTCTCCTTATCGATTGAGATTCCAAAATACTTCATATACAACTCTGGTGCATAATGAAGAAACGCCACATCCATATAATTACTATTCATTCCAACAACCGGTAATCCTCCTGCATCCCCTTGATAAAGGTAAGCATGAAATTGAAGCTCAGGATTAGACTTTGGTGCTACTAGCAATACATCATATCCTTCATCATTCACACCAACCACTTCAATGAACTCAAATTCTTCTTTATAATCACGCTCTAAATCCCCTAACGTAAGCTCTATATTTTTCTTGGTGCGCAGGATGCTAATAAAAGGACACACACTAAAATGACAGCCCATCTACCCTTCTTAAAATAAATCATCGGCATTACTCCTTCAATTTATATGAAACTATCAATTTTGTATGGGGTAAATAGTCAAAGGTCATATAACGTCCAACGTGTTTGCTTTCAATTTTTGTTGATTCAAACCATTCACCGTTCACCTCAACCTCATTCTCCCAACTCTTCCCTAGGTCATCTACATATTCAATGAAACCTTGTCCAGAAGAATAATTTCTTTGAATGACATGTGGAAAATCTTTTATATACGGAACGCTCATATATCCCAAAAATACGGCAAGAGTCGCAAAGGCAAGAAGTGCTCCCGTTAGCTTCATAAAACTCTTAAAATCCCAAGATTGCTTATTCTTAGGTTTTAACTTTCGTTCACGAATTGTCTCGCTACCAATAACAATTATAATCCAAGGTATGATAACAATGGCCAACAGAACAATCGCCAAACAAAAAATAAACGTGAACCAATAGGACCACATTCTTTTTCACTCCCCCTGTCTATCCTTGATGAATAACGTTAATTCCATTCTACTGGAAATTGAGCATTGTATAAATAAAAAATCGACAAGCAAGACACTTGTCGATTACATTGTTTATAGTTTTAAGACAACCTTGATACAGTTGTCTTCCCTGTCGTTGAAAATTTTATAGGCATGACTTGCTTCATCTAAAGGGACCTTGTGTGTGATGATATCAGTTGGATTGAATTCCTTGTTAACGATTTTTTTGTAGAGCTCTGGCATAAAGTGAACGACAGGAGCTTGTCCCATTTTTAGTGTGATGTTACGTGAGAAAAAAGCACCTAATGGGAACATATTATAATTCGCACCGTATACTCCAGTCAGCTGTACTGTACCGCCTTTTCGAACAGCCTTTGTCGAAATTTGAATCGGCCCAAGTGTTCCACCTTGTAGCTTCAGCTTTTGCTCGATTAATTCTAGAGGTGACTTTTTCCCGTCCATACCAACACAATCAATCACGACATCGGCCCCACCACTCGTGATTTCCTTTAAATGTTCTCCCATATCATCATGCTTTGTAAAATCAAATATCTCTACTTTATTTGTTGCTTTGGCGTGTTCCATGCGGTAGCCGATATAATCCACTGCGATGACCCGTTTCGCCCCTTTCATCCAAGCGAATTTTTGTGCCATTAAACCAACCGGGCCACAGCCTAGAACGATTACCGTATCGCCCTCCTTCACGCCTGCATTCACCACACTCCAATAAGCGGTTGGTAGAACATCACTTAAAAAGAGTAAAGCCTCATCTTCTAATTCACAGTCTACTGGAACTTTAAAAGGAGTAAAATTCCCAAATGGAACTCGCATGTATTCGGCCTGGCCACCTGGGTGGTCGCCAAATTTTTCCGAGTAGCCAAAATAGCCTCCTGAATCGTAATGGGGATTGGCATTATCACATTGACTTTCTAATTCGTGTTCACAGTAATAACACTTTCCACATGCAACTGTAAATGGAACAATAACACGGTCGCCTTTCTTTACATGTGTTACATCAGGTCCTACCTCTTCGACAATCCCCATTGGCTCATGCCCTATTACATAACCGTCTGGCAAAGGAAAATTCCCTTGATATAGATGGAGATCGGATCCGCAAATGGCGGTTGATGTGATGCGGACAATGACGTCATCGCTTTTAATAATTTTGGGAGCTTCTACCTCTTTGACTTTTACTTTATATGGATTCTGATACGTAACAGCCTTCATTTACACACTCCATTCTCGATCGTTTACAGGTTATTTTTTTACATTGCGTGAGAAGTTATGCTAAAGGGCTTTTGGCATAAAAATCCTGCGTTCGTAAAAGCTAAAAAATGGTGAAATAAAATAATTGACATACTTGTATATACAGGTTAAACTGAAAACGTAATCAAAACCTGTATAGACAGGTTTTTGGATAAAAATATCCTTTAGTTTAAGGGGGAAAATACATGAGTAAGTACACAGATCCTGCAAAGGAACTGCTTGACCATATTGGTGGGAAAGAGAACGTTGCTGCTGTCACACATTGTGCAACTAGAATGCGCTTCGTTTTAAACGATCCAAAAAACGCAGATATAGAAAAAATTGAAGGAATTGGGCTAGTAAAGGGTACCTTTACACAAGCAGGGCAATTCCAGGTTATCATCGGAAATGAAGTTGCTTCATTTTATAATGAGTTCGTCAAACACGCGGGTGTTGAAGGAACGAGTAAGGAAGAGGCAAAGGTTGCGGCTAAGCAGAATATGAACTGGCTACAACGAATGATGGGTCACCTAGCTGACATTTTCACACCACTTATTCCAGCCCTTGTAGTTGGGGGTCTGATTTTAGGTTTCCGAAATGTAATCGGTGAAATCGATTTAGTTGATAACGGTACAAAAACAATCGTTGAAACCTCTCAATTCTGGGCTGGTGTTCATGCATTCCTCTGGTTAATTGGTGAAGCTATCTTCCACTTCTTACCTGTCGGAATCACTTGGTCGATCACGCGTAAAATGGGAACCTCACAAATCCTTGGAATTGTGTTAGGGATTACCCTTGTATCTCCACAATTGCTGAATGCATATGCAGTGCCAAATGCTGAAGAAATTCCAGTTTGGGATTTTGGATTCACAACTATTGAAATGATTGGGTATCAAGCACAGGTTATTCCAGCTATACTAGCTGCATTTGTACTTGTTTTCTTAGAGCGTTGGTTACGTAAGATTTCACCAAATGCGATCTCAATGATTATTGTTCCATTTTTTGCACTTGTTCCGACTGTCTTAATTGCTCATACTGTTCTTGGACCACTAGGTTGGACAATTGGTTCTTGGATTTCTGATGTTGTATACACAAGCTTAACCTCAGCCTTTGGTTGGTTATTCGCAGCAATCTTTGGATTTGCATATGCACCACTTGTTATCACTGGTTTACACCATATGACAAATGCGATCGACCTGCAATTGATGAGTGAGTTTAACGGAACAAACCTATGGCCAATGATTGCCTTATCTAATATTGCGCAAGGTTCTGCCGTACTTGCAATGATTTATATTAATCGTAAAAATGAAGAGGAAAAACAAGTTTCCATCCCAGCATGTATCTCTTGTTATCTCGGTGTAACAGAGCCTGCGATGTTTGGTATTAACTTAAAATACGGCTTCCCATTCCTTGCTGCGATGCTCGGCTCAATGGTAGCAGCCATCATCTCTGTAGGTAGTGGAGTTATGGCGAACTCAATAGGAGTTGGTGGAATACCTGGAATTTTATCCATCCAGGCTGGTGACTGGCTAATGTTTGCGATTGCGATGCTTGTAGCGATTGTCGTTCCATTTATTTTAACTGTCATCTTCGCAAAAGCTAATGTTGGCAAAATTTCATTTGGTAAAAAATAAAACGTGTGGGAGGGGAAATTACCCCTCCCTTTTTTCGCATTAACGCGGTAAAATGAGAATAATTAAATATTACCATCGATTGGGGATTCTTTCATGAATAACAAGTATCTAACAATCTATAGCGATTTAGTAGAAGAAATTAAAAATGGAAACATCAAAGCGAATAGTCTTTTACCTTCTGAAAATGAATTAAAGGAAGTATACAATACCTCTCGTGAAACGATTCGAAAGGCACTGAACCTGCTTTCACAAAATGGGTATATTCAAAAAATGAAGGGCAAAGGCTCTATCGTGATTGACGTGAATAAGTTTGATTTTCCGGTATCAGGGCTTGTGAGCTTCAAAGAGCTAGCCGAAAAAATGGGGCAAAGACCGATAACGCATGTGCATGAGTTGACGGTCGGTAAGCCGGATACATTCATTAAGCAACAGCTACAGCTTTCTAGTAAGGACCAGGTGTGGAAAGTCGTTCGCACAAGGGAAATGGGCGGCGAAAAAATTATTTTGGACAAGGATTTTATTTCACGAAAGTTTGTCCCCGAGCTTACGAAGGAGATTTGTGAAGAATCGATTTATGCCTATTTGGAGAATGAACTGAAGATTACCATCAGTTTTGCAAAGAAGGAAATTACGGTCGTGGAACCAACAGATGAAGACCGAGAGCGACTTGATCTAGATGGCTTTCATAATGTCGTTGTTATCAAAAACTATGTGTATCTAGATAATGCGAGCTTATTTCAATATACAGAGTCTCGCCATCGCCCGGACAAATTCCGATTTGTCGATTTTGCAAGGCGGACGCATGTGTAGATTGTAGCTGGGGTTTTCTGAGGCAAGGTAAACTGAAACAAGGCGGTTGAGAACTTCTAAATGTCGTTTGCTGGTTCGGATATGGAGATTACTTGGAGAATGCTTGCTAGTTAATGCCGTTACCTGGTTTAGATATGGATATCTTTAGGAGATACCGTGCTTGTTTATGCTGTTAACTGGTTTGGATATGGATATCTTTAGGAGATACCGTACTTGTTTATGCTGTTAACTGGTTTGGATATGGATATCTTTAGGAGATACCGTACTTGTTTATGCTGTTAACTGGTTTGGATATGGATAACTTTAGGAGATACCGTGCTTGTTTATGCTGTTAACTGGTTTGGATATGGATATCTTTAGGAGATACCGTACTTGTTTATGCTGTTAACTGGTTTGGATATGGATATCTTTAGGAGATACCGTACTTGTTTATGCTGTTAACTGGTTTGGATATGGATAACTTTAGGAGATACCGTGCTTATTTATGCCGTTATCTGGTTCACAAATGGATATATTTAGGATAATGCATGCTAGTTTATGCTATTATGCTATTATCTGGTTCGCAAGTGGATATTATTAGGAAATACTGGCTAGTTAATGCTATTATCTGTTTCACAAATGGATATTACTAGGAGAATGGGAACCTGATAAAGCCGTTAGTCGGTTTAAAATTTAATAATATAGGATAGCACTTTCCGCAAGGGGTCCAACTGGACCCCTTTTTCAGTTTTTCCTGCACAAAAACAGGATGGCCCTTTGAAGGATCATCCTGTTTTTTCGTAATTAGCGTACTGTTTTTAAAGCGCCGCTCCAAGATACAACTTGGTCTAGCATTAAGTTTACGTTGTCTAGGTGTAGGTCTTGTGGTTTAAACTCTGAACCATTTTCGAAATCTGTGAATAATGAAAGTGTTGGATGTGTACGAACGTCTGCGATCATTAATTCACCCATGATTCCACGAAGGTGTTCAGCAGCACGTGCACCACCAGTAGAACCGTAGCTTACGATACCAGCAGCTTTGTTGTTCCAAGCTTCACGAGCTAGGTCTAACGCATTTTTTAATGCACCAGTGATAGAGTGGTTATATTCTTGAACGATGAATACGAATCCATCAAGATTAGCTAATTTTTCATTCCAAGCAGCGATTCCAGGTGCATCAGCTTCACCTAAGAATGGTAATTTGAAGTCTGCGATATCTACGATTTCGTAGTTTGCATCTCCACGCTTATCAGCGATTTCTTTTACCCATGCTCCTACTTGAGGACTTACGCGTCCTTGACGAGTACTACCTAAAATAATACCAATGTTTAATTTTTCGTTTGACATTACTTGTTCCTCCTTTTGTTGATTACCAAAAAGTTTATCTAGTAAACCCATGATGTACTCTCCTTTTTATATATTAAAGGCTATTTTTGTAAAATACCTTTAATTTATTTATCTTTGAAGCATTTATCTTAACTTCAAGATAAATATTATATCAAATTGATTTTAAAGTCAACCCAAAGACATGTAAATAATTTGTTTATTTTTTTATGAAAAACAAAAAAACGCTTATAACATGATAAGCGCTATTTTCTAATTCCTTATTCATCAAGGTTTTCTTCTTGTCGTTTTATTCTCAAATAGCGGATATATAGGATTGGGATGAGACCACAAACAAATATTATTCCCCCCATAATCAATCCATCCAGTATTCCAAACCCATTCGTAAAGTTAACAGCAATACCTATAATGACCGAAATGGCTGTTAAGATTAGTAGAGAGAGAACGGTCCCTTTTTTAGGCGATTTTTCACTACTTTCATGATCTACACTGATATTCATGGAAAGATATACGGAAACAGTGGTCGTGATCATAAATACAATCCATAAAGGATTTTGCCTCATCCCTTCCATCCCTTTTGTGAATAAATCATATCCCAATATCCCGAGAATCCCAATTGTTTGAATGATATACGCAGTTCGAACATTTTGTAAGTTTTTTAGAATTAAACGCTCATCCTTTATTTTTTTCATTTCATACCACTCTCCTTTTCGACCCAAAATATTTCATCCAATGTTTTATGAACGGCATAACATATATCTAGACACAACTTTAAGGTTGGATTGTATTTTCCTTTTTCTATTAAACTAATTGTTTGTCGGGTAACTCCAATTTTCTCGGCTAATTGCTGCTGGGTTAAGTTTGCTTGTAATCGAGCAATCTTCACGTTGTTTTCCAAGTGATGTAATCCCTCCTTATGTTTATTGTAACATATATATTACATTATGCAATATATATATTACATCCAAAAGAATAAAAAAGATCAAATCGAAATTTGATTTGATCCAAGTGATTGTTATCGAATCGGGTTGCCTGCACGTATTTTTTCTGGTATATGTCTTCTAATCGCAAATATAAGTTCACCAAGAAAATACAAGGCCACTGTTGGCCAGATCAAAGCCCAGAAACCTCCTACAGCCTCATACAAATTGATAAGCCTTGGATGAACATACGCTAGGCACATGAGAGAGAGCGCAATCCAGCATATGGAATAGGAGAAGCAAATATGGCCTTGCAGTTGGAACTTATGGCCTGAGTAGTCCCACCATTTCCTTCCGAAAAACCACTCAAGCAGGAAGCCACTGCAATACTCCACTACCGTTGGGATTAGAAAACAGAGAGCCAACACGACTGTCCAATGCATATCTTTTCCTATTAATAAAATAAGCAACAAAGGTGCGAACCCGTACATGGGCTTGAATGGCCCGAAGAAAAAGTTATCCTTAAAGAACACTCGTTTTCTTGCATAGTTATAAGTATTTTCCAAAAGCCAACCGAAAAATGAATAAATGGTAAAGAAGAAGACAATAGCCATCACACCTTCCCAAGAAAGCAAGATCGGCATCTCAAAATCAAAACCACTTACTAAAACCTGAAACATTCGTAAATCACCTCAAGGAAAATATTCCTAATTAGGATTTACACACTCAAATAAAAATATACAAGTGAAGTATCTGTCTTTACCATGATGTGTTACTTTTTTCAAAAAAAAGAGCGCCAAGTTCATTTTAATAGAAACTGGGCGCACCTTTTATTGCGTACGTTAGCGTGACGCTTTTGGGGGTTGGCACACGTCACATTTACGTTGATGATTATTTTTAAACTTTGTAAATGTCTTTTCAAAATTGTTTCCACATGCACATTTAAACAATAACTTTTGAGAAAAACCGTGGAATTCTGTCGAGAGCAGCTTGCTTTCCGAATTTTTCTCAACAAATTCGTTAATTTTGCCGATTGTCCATCGTTTATTCATTCTTAACACCTCATATATTAGATCGCTAGGCGAAGTCTTTTCTAAGCACCTGTTCTACTTAGCCTCTAATTATAGCATGTGCTTTTTGACAATAAAATAGTTTGCGAATTGAGAGCCTATCTTTTATATCTTCGAAAACAGGAACTCAGCGTATCAGGAAATGGAAAAAGCATTCCTCATTACGAGAAATGCTCTATCCTTTATATGTTTAGATTGTATGGTTTGTTAGGCTTCATAGTTAAATTGCCATTGGATGTTGTACTTGTCAGTCAGGCTTCCGTACATTTTGCTCCATGGTACTTCTTGCAGCTCCATCTGAACAGTACCGCCTTCTTTTAACTTTTCGAATGCATCTTTCATTGCTGCCTCATCACTACTTATATATGCTAGGGTAAAATTGTTGCCCTCCCGATATTCCATTCCTGGAAAATTGTCAGAAAACATCAATTTGCTTCCAGCAATTTCTAAGTTCGTGTGCATGATCAAATCCTTTGTTCCTGGAGGCAATTCTTCTTCAGAGTGCACTGAGCCAAAAGTCATAAAATTTGGTTCTTCTGTTCCAAACACTTTTGCGTAAAATTCAACAACCTCACGAGTATTACCATCAAACACTAAGTAGGGATTCAAAGCCATAATATCACTCCTATAATTGATTTGTATGTATGTCTAAATTTTAACATTTCAAAGTAATGATTGCAAACATATGTTCTAAAATTTTCTTATCTATTTATGACTTGTATGTTCTAGCTTTTCTACTATGCTATCTAAAACCAAATCTACATTAGCATAACCATTATATCGAACAAATATAACTTCTCTTCCTCTAGAAGCAAATACTTCTTTCATATACTCATCTTCACGAACAATCAGAAGGTCAAAGTCGGGATGCTTCGTTTCAACGTAATCTTCAACGGGATTTTCATGTCTATACCAATCTATTAAATCAAAAACTAGATTATCCGCCATGGCTGGAATAGTGAGTTGATAATAATTTGTAGAAATGCTTGGTGAATATTCACCGCTCAACCCTTTCCACACTTCCCCTGGAACTACCCCACTTTCATCTGTATCATATTGGACAGGTGCAAACGGACTCCATTTAGATGTGTAGCGATTGGCCCAATCGATATCATCGATAAAATATTTTTCACGAACTAAAGCAGGATTCTGCTCTATATCTGCTAACCTCACAATTGGTAAGTTTGTACTTTCTTCAGGCAATGTAATCGTTTTATGATTTAAGATCTGTACAAATGGCATAATAGCCGTCAACCCAAGAAACAAAGTAAAAAGAAATGTGATTGTCGAATGTAATCGTTGGTGTTTCTTCCAAGGTGCGTGATGATCAATCGGTTTCCCTTCAATCAAATCGTTTCTTAGTGCACGAATGGATAGTGCCGCTCGCAATGAAGTATAAGCTTGATATCCGATAAAGATGGATAGTATTGTTTGTTGAATAGCAATTCCTTCAACTAAAGTACGGATTGGTGTCCCATCAAGAAACCAAACAGCGGACACCATAGCAATCATGATGAGTAACGCGACAACAACCATACCTGCATTAAAGGCCAACTTTTTATCAAGTGCTTCTAGGGTATACGATTGCTCCGCAGGATCTGTATGTATTTCTGGAGCATTTCGCTCGACTGGTGAAGAAAACACATGAAAAAATTGATAGCCTGTCACATAGTCCCAACCACTTTCTGCATACATTTCGGTCTGCTCAGGTCTCATTCTCTTTTTCATGGATACTTCAATTCTGTACTTCATTTTCTTCGGTTCATCCTTTTCAAAGTGAGCAAAATGAATCCCCATTTTTTTTAGATGTAAACCTTGTGACGCCATGTCAGCAAACCAACTCTCATGCTCACCGATGCTCCAATAGTCACTTGGACGTAATTTACGGACGACTTTATCCATTTTCATCACCTGCCTCTAAAATTTTCCCATCCTGAATTTGAGATTTTAATCGGCTGTACTCCACTCGTAATGCTTGTTCGCCTTCTGGTGTAATTTCATAGGTTTTTCTTCTTCCATCATCTTCTGCTAAGGAAATCAGGCCATCCTTCTGCATTCGTGAAAGGACTCCGTATAGAGTACCAGGGCCCATTTTCACCCTACCATTCGAAACTTCCGTAATGGATTGCATCAGCTGATACCCATGATTAGGATGCATTAGCGCTAATAGAACATAGTACATCGCTTCCGTCATTGGCCCCCCATTATATGCCATTCCTTACACCCCTTCTTACGGTGGGACACAGGGACAGGTCCTTGTCCCAAATGGGATTAGGAATCTGTCACCACGTCCTACACTGGTATTATGTATCTCGATATTATGCATTGCGATATATCGTATGACATAATAATAATTTAAAAAGTAACTAATGTAAACCATAAAAAAAAGCGATTGCATAAATTTTGTTGCAATCGCACAAGTAATTAAGTATTTTTGGGTTTTGGTAAACCTTCTTCAGGCTTGATGTGAACTTATTTCCAAGGCTCATTTCCAGCTTTTCGAAACTGGGCAATTTCAACATCCGTTCCATTCGTTAATGTAAAAAATAGAATACAACAATCCGCGCCATCCTTACCTTGGAAGCAAATCGTTTTCATGTATCCATTTCTCATAGTCGGGTACAAATGTTGAATCATTTTACACCATTCGCCATACTTAATTTCTACAACCGATTCTGCATCGTGGTCCCAGCCATGATATGGCGCACATAAAAAATCTTCTCCAGTTTTACTCATATCCGAAATTCGAAAGCCATCTTTTTCGTGTTCCAACTGGATAAAACCATACGAATAGCCAAAATACTCGACCATCAGATCTTCCCTCAACTCAATCGTTTCAATTTCATAAAAAAATCTGATTTCCCTTTTTCCATCTGGCACCTGACAAAGCTTTAGCAAACTCGTATGCCCAATTCCAGCAAACGAATCTACATATTTTTCATAGCTTAGTTTATCTTGATAGGCTTTGGACAAAAAATTATAGGCAATTGGAAATGGCATCTGACCATTACCGATTGAACCGCAACTCCTTTTTCCTAAACTTGCTGCATCTCGTAAAATACTAAAATAGTTGATAAGAGTATCTATAGGGGTCCTCGTTAATTCTGGAGGTAACTGGATTTGTTCATGTGTTTTATCATAATATGGATCGAAGAACTTCCAACTGCTAAATCTTAGATTTAAAGCTCTTGAGCAAGACGGCCGAAAATACTTTTGATGATAAGAAGTTATGTCCATTTGATTCCGATTTTGCATATTTATCACCCTGGTTTCAGTTTATGGGTGAGTGTTGGAATGGGTGTATGAACTCTTTTTTCATAATCTTCATCTACGAAAATAGTACACAAAAGGACAGGTCCCATGTCCCAACTGGGACGAGGAACCTGTCCTTCGTGTACCACTTATACTCCACCATATCTTCTTTTTCGTTGTCGGTATTCTTGTAATGCTTGCAGGAATTCTTCTTCATCGAAATCAGGCCACAGCACATCTGTAAACCAGAATTCGGTATAAGCCAACTGCCAAAGGAGGAAATTACTCAGACGTTTTTCTCCGCCCGTGCGAATCAGAAGGTCTGGTTCTGGCAAATCTGCTGTATACAAGTATTGATTAAATTGCTGTTCATCCAGCTCATCCAGGTTTAATTTCTCATCTTTCATATCCACGAGCATGGCTTTCATTGCATGAAGAAGCTCGTTTCTGCTTCCATAGTTGAGAGCAAAGTTAAGCAGAAGTCCGTCATTATCTTTTGTGCGTTCGATAGCATATTCAATCGCTTCACGTGTATGGGACGGAAGATTCCCCATATCACCAATCGCCTCAATCCGTACATTGTTGGAAATAAGTTCTGGTAGATAAAGATGGAGAAACTCCTTAGGGAGCCTTAAAATAAATTCTACCTCAGGCTTTGGACGCTTCCAGTTCTCCGTGGAAAACGTATATAATGTCAAAACCTTCACATCAAATTTAACTGCTGCCTTTACGGTTTTTAAGACGGCAGAAATCCCTTCCTTATGGCCAGCAACTCTAGGCAAGCCCCGCTTCTGGGCCCATCGGCCATTGCCATCCATAATAATCGCGATATGTTCCGGAGTTTGACCTTCACGATAATCGAATGATTCTTTCGCTTGCTTCTGATTAAAAAAAGGAATTCTCATTGCCATATTTATAACTCCTTAATAATTATTATTTCCAGTGGGACATAGGGACAGGTCCCTCGTCCCATTATTCGTCACTTCGGTATTCTAATATATCCCCAGGCTGACAATCCAAGGCTTTGCAAATCGCTTCTAATGTTGAAAAACGAACCGCTTTTGCCTTTCCATTTTTCAATATGGAGAGGTTAGCCATTGTTATTCCTACTCTTTCAGAAAGCTCAGTTACGCTCATTTTTCTTTTTGCTAGCATTACGTCAATGTTTATAATAATCGCCATTGTTATCACCTCAGACCGTTAAATCATTTTCTGTTTTTATATTGATCGCTTCTTGTAAAAGTTTTTTAAGTAGAGCCGCAAAGACTGCAACCACCATTGAAGCACCAACAATGACCAATCCAAGTAATGCAAGTCCTGGTGCGTCATCCCACTCCGCTATGATAAAGACGAATGGTAAAGCTAATGTATATAAACCACAAATCGTAATGGCACAAGTTCTAATTTTCTTTAAGGCTATTACTGAAAGATCTGAGAAAGCAATGTTTTTGTCGATATAATTTAAAAGCTTAAATGCTTGATACAAGGCCACGTAAAATGGAATTGCCGAAACATACATTATTGTTAAAATACCAAGTACTATATATCCCAACGTTGCTCCATTTGATGCTTCTTTAATTGCGACACTTGCAACCTGTGGAAGCCCAAAAATGCAGAGAGCCAAAACTGGAATTCCTATTATAATAACTGCCAACCTTAAAAAACGTGTTGAACTTAGTTTCATAACATACACCTCATTTATTTATTGTCAATTTAATTTAACATAGTTTTTATCGTTTTACAATAAAATATTATTGAAATTTATCTCGTTTTTGTTGTTTAAAAGATCAGCTTCTTCTTAACTGACGCACAATAAAAAGCATTTCTGATGAGTGAAATGCTTTAAATCTTATGCCCTATTTAGTAAGGATGATTAGGAGTTAATCATTCAAACCCTTACCATTTAGAATTTGCTCGATATACTTTTCAATCCTTGACTCTCTAGTTTTGGATTGTTTGGCTTTTGAAAAAAATAGGAGGTATGCTCTTTGTCTCCCAGGGGTCAAAGCTTCAAAGGCGGGTTTTAATTCAGGCATTTCTTCGAATTTCGTTTGTAGCTCTTCTGGAACCGTGAAATCTGTTGTCTTTTTCAACTCGACTTCTTTCCCTGATTGCTCCACCTTTATTGCTTCCTGAATATAGGCTTTCAAGATGCTTTCCATTTCAATGATTTCCTGTACATTGGTAAACCTTACTTGGCGCTGAGCCTGAGAATTCTCTCCGGGTTTGACTAGAATACCATTGGAATCCTTTAACAAAGCACCTTTAAAAAACATCAGTGCACAGTATTCCTTAAAGTTTTGTATAATCACGATGTTCCTATCCTGAAACGTATAACAAGGCAATCTCCACTTCAATTCTTCAGTTAAATCGCAGCCAAGATTGATCATTCTCAATTTCTCAAACTCTTTCTTCCACTTCTTTTCCTTATGTAAAAATTCATCAACCTTAGGATTCATTCTACCATTCGTCATCAAAGAACACCTTTCATTTATAAAATTTCGTTTGGTCATTGGTTCCTGATCCCAAATGGGACGAGGAACCTGTCCCTGTGTCCCAGGTCTATTTTATCATTCCCCAAAAATGCATGGCTGCTTTTGAGGTTGGCACATCTTTTAGTTTCATCATCACGGGTTCTAGACTAATATCAAAATTCCCGAACTCGTAAATCTGCAAATGCTGGTAAAATAATGATTTATAATTCATTCTTGGAATGATGGAGATTCCTAACCCACGATTGACAAGTGCGACAACCATAGGAATATCTTTGCATTCAACAACAATATTGGGTTGTACCTCATGGTCTTGAAATGCTTTTAAAATACTTTCATGAAAGGTGTGTCCTTCCATCGCACCTAGCATGATAAAAGGAAGGTGAGCAATTTCCTTAAAGGTAGGTTTTGCCGAGAGCTGACTTGTTAAGCTATTAGGAATAATGAGGACTGCAGGTTCTTTCTTCAGTGTTTTCATTTCAAATTGCTCCGTATGACTCGGTCTAAAAAGTAACGCAAGATCAATTTCTTTTTGTTTTAACTTTGCTAATAAACTTTCCGAGTCTCCTGAAAATATCGTAATTTTGATTTGAGAAAACTGTTCTCTAAAGTCTTCAATGTAATCAATCAACATATTCGAACAGGCTGATGAGAATCCAATGCGTACTGTTCCAGCGGCACCTTCTTCAATTTCATGAATCCTTCTTTTCACTTCTTCCATTTGACTTACTACTTGTTCAGCATATTGATATAACAGCTGGCCTGATTCGGTTAATTCCCATTTCTGACGATAGCGGTGAATTAATGTAGTACCTAACTCTGTTTCTAACTTTTTTAGTAACTGACTTAACGGGGGTTGTGCAATGTTTAGTACCTCAGCCGCTTTCGAAATATTCCCTTGTTTAACGATTTCTCTATAATACTGTAGTTGTCGAATATCCATTTTTTTATACTCCGTTATATGTAATTATATATGATTTAAGAATGAAATATATATTATTAATATATCATTTCACATGATAATATTGAAGTTGGACTATTTTTAAGGAGGACTATATGAATCATATTAATGTGACCATTAAACGACTTAGTATGTATATTATTGGCTTATTTTTCCTTGCACTTGGTGTTAGTTTTTCTATTCAGGCAGACCTTGGTGTTTCACCAGTCTCGTCTTTAGCTTATGCATTTGCGCTTGCTTCAGGGTTATCAGTCGGAATGATGACCATAGTAGCAAATGTTTTATTTATTATGATCCAAGTGGTACTAAGTAAACAATTCAACTTCAAAGAATCAATCGTTCAATTAGTCGTTGCTTTTTTATTTGGCTTCTTTATGGATTTATCCTTATTCCTTGTGCAACTCGTGCCAATGCCTGAGTCGATATTCATGCGATGGGCTTTTTTAATTGTTAGTTTATTCGTAGTTGCAATAGGTTTACTTGGTTATTTCACTACGAAATTCCCACTTATGCCTTACGATCAGTTAACATTTGTGATAAGTGAAAAATTTAAATTAAAAGTCGGTAAAGCTAAAATATCCAGTGACTTAATTAATGTTTGTGTGGCAGGTGTTGTCTGTGTAGTCACCATTCAATCATTAGGTGCAGTTGGGATTGGTACAGTAGTTGCTGCATATTTTATCGGAAAAATATTAGGATGGTTCATGAAGTATTTCCAACTACCCCTGTCTCAATGGATGAATAAAAACAAGGTCAATGAAGTAGTTGAAAAGAAAAACACGAGTCTTTCGTCTTGATAGAAAGATTCATGTTTTTCGCGTTTCAGTAAAATGATGTAACTTACCTTCGACTGAGCATATTTCTGTTGCTGATGGTACGATTACAAAATATATCTCACAAATTAAAAAAGTGTCCTCAAGGACACTTTTAACAAATAATAATTCTCTCTTTATACATATCTCCAAATATACACTCCAACCGCAATTAATGAGAGCAGTATCACGATAGTATAGATAAGGGTTAAGTTGATGCTGTTTCGCTTTGTTTTTTCTCGGTAGTTTGCGTCCCCTTTTCCTGCTATTAACATGGTTCCAATTAATGCTGCGATTCCAAGGATAATGACGATAGTAAACGCCGTATTCACTTTACTGTTTCACCTCGATTATAAAGATGTCTCTTTTTCGATCATTGCGTTTTTCGGGAGCTTTTCGCTTGTTTCTTGAACGATGATCACAGCTGCAATCACCATAATAATCCCAACATATTGCCACATTTGCAAGGTTTCTTGAAAGATAAAAAAGCCTATAATGGCTGCAACAACTGGTTCTATCGTTGCAATTATGGATGCCCGGCTTGACTCAATATACTGTAAGCCTTTTGTATACAGGATAAACGCCATCATCGATGATAGAAATCCTAATCCAATGATGTAAATCCAAGCTTTTAGATCCGTAAACAGATTCGTTACCGTCCATATACCGCTGAACGGTGTTACTGCAACAGCAGCAAAAATAAACGTATACACCGTGACAGTAAGTGAATCATATTTTTCAAGGGCAAACTTGCCAAAGATACTGTAAAGCGCGTAAAAGAAACCGGATCCGATTCCCACCACTAGACCGAAGGGAGAGATTGTACCTGAAAAGTTTGGAAAGACCCCCACAACAAAGGCACACCCCACAATAGTTACCACAAGGGCCAAGATTTTTCGAATGGTGAGTTTCTCTTTAAATAAAATTCTAGCAAATATCGTGACAAATGCTGGTGCAGTATATAGGAGAATCGCAGCAACAGAAATCGATGTTTCCTCAATCGCTACAAACATGCACCAGTTAAAAAAGACAATACTTATTATTCCTGTACCGATAAAATATTTACTGTCAGATAACTGAATCTTGAAGGCATTCGGATTTCTTAATAAAGCATATGTAATGAGAAAAATGGAAGCTGCGATTGCTCTCACAGTGACAACCTGTAGTGGCGTAAAGCCAATTGCGTACAGATTGCTTACAAATAAACCAATAATGCCCCATAAAGCCGCACCTGCTGCAATTGAAAGCCCAGCTGTCTTTTTGTTCATTAGCGTTTCCCCCGATGGACGTATTGCCCACATATTACCAGATTTTCTGATTATTGAAAAGAATCTACACCTTTAATCATAGCAAATATCTAAAGAAAAGGAACTCTAGAAATAGTCAATGCTTAGAATAAAAATAATCCTTATTTTCCCCTTTGTGGTTTTGCTTCAAACATAACCATATCGGCATCTTGCACAAGGACATGTGCTGTAATGCCCTGCTGCACTCATCCCGATGTAATGGATACCGGCAATCCCCCTAGAACCTAAAATGATGGTGCAGGCTCTTTTAGCTTACCTTGAGTTAAAAAAAACATATATCCATGCACCATTTCAAAAGATTTGGGGCGATGCGGTCACCACCTTAATCTTAGGATGGTTTTATAGAGAAAATACATTCTACAAAACACCATGAAATTTCCAATCAAAACCAAAAAAGGCTCTTAAATCCCACTCCCATGCAATTTCATTGCATAAAATACTTGTACGCCAATTTTGCAAAGGAGAGATTACGTGGGAGACAAAAGTACATCAAACTCTTCGAATGACCATTCTCATTGTTTTGAACCATTCATTAGCCCTAACCCCATAACATCATTTAATCCGATTCAACGCTTTCCTCAGATAGATAAAACAGCTTTTGTGAGTCAATTTTCCAGTGTCATAGGTGATGTTTCTATTCGAAACAATGTTTATGTAGCACCTAATGTCAGTATACGTGCGGATGAGGGAACTCCGTTTTATATAGGTAGTCATACAAATATTCAGGATGGAGTCATTTTACACGGCTTATTAAATAGAAAGATTTC
The DNA here is from genome assembly GCA_003640645.1 of Fredinandcohnia aciditolerans. Taxonomy (GTDB): domain Bacteria; phylum Bacillota; class Bacilli; order Bacillales; family Bacillaceae_L; genus Ferdinandcohnia; species Ferdinandcohnia aciditolerans. Next base: position 50,993 of record QGHH01000028.1, read on the forward strand.
GGTTGGAAGTAAAAGGTATTCTATCTTCATTGGTAATGAGGTGTCCATTGCTCATGGGGCTCTTGTCCATGGTCCTTGTTTTATTGGAGACAAAGTATTTGTTGGTTTTAATGCCATTGTTTATAATGCAATTATTGGAAGAGGCTCATTTATTTCATATAATGCAGTAATAACAAACGGTGTTCGAATACCACCTAATAGGTTCGTCCCACCAGGTGCGAATATTGATTCTCAAGTTAAAGCGAACCAACTTTCACCGGTGCCAGAAGATAGTAAGGAATTTGCACGTGAAGTCCAACGGGTCAATCAGGAATTCCCCGCATCTTATCATTTATTATTTGGAAAAAACCGTTGCTCCTGTGGAATGGCATATGACTAGCTATATATTAACACTGACATAACTAGCTTCAAATAGTGAGAAAGGTGAATTTGAGGATGCTCAAATTCACCTTTCTCTTTCTTTTCGTGTAAAATCTATCTATTACCTTAGTTGTTGGAATTGAAATTTTGTATGGTAACTTATTGTATCAGAAGTAATCCTTCGTTTTATTTCGAGATGGATTTTGTCCTAATCTATTCAATTTTAGCCCTTCTTCACCTTTGTCGCACTGCCTCTGACAATGAGCTTTGTGTGAATGGTTATTTTTTTACAGATTTCACGCTTGGTTGCAATTCGCTCCAGCAGCAAATCGACCGCAGATTCGCCCATAATTTCCGTGTACAATTTTACGGTTGTAAGCGGTGGCATCATGTATTGTGCAGAGGACACATCGTTAAAGCCGACGATGCTTAGGTCCTCCGGTATTTTAACACCTAGTTCATAGGCTGCCTTGTAGCAACCGACTGCAATAGAATCATTAGCCACGAACACCGCGGTTGGTTTTTCGTTCTGACTGAGCATTTCCTTAAGGATTTGATAGCCATCCTTTGGATTATAGCCGCCAATTTTGACGAAATCTTCATTAAAAATTCCTTTTTCCTTTAAATAGCATTCAAAGACATCCTGTCGTAAGTCCTTAAACCGATTCCCATACATATCTGTTTCAACGCCACCGATAAACCCTATTTTTTGGTGTCCTAGGTCAACCAGATAATTAAGCGCCGTTTTCGTCGCAGAGGTAAAATCGATAACTACCGCATCAAAACTATTCTCATCGGGGTTTGAATCTACAAACACCGATGGCTTATCAAAGCTTTTAATCAATTCAATATCTGCTTTTTTAAAGGTTCCGAGGCAGATGATCCCGTCCAATTTTGAAATACTTCGCTTTGTATCGTCTTTTGTAATTCTGAAAAATTCCATCCCCAAGCTTTCAAGCTTCTTTTCTAATGCAACCCGAATCGAAAGATAATAGGTGTCGACCAATTCCTCTTCTAGTGAATAGGAATAGTAGAGCCCTATTACCCCTTTCTTTTTCGTTTTTTTCTTTTTCGGGGTAACGACATAATTTAGTTCCTCTGCCGCTTCGAAAATTCGCTTTCTTGTCTCTGGTGCAACGTTTAACGTTTCATCATAGTTTAACACCCGAGAGACCGTTGCCATGGAAACCTGCGCTAAATCTGCTATATCTTTAATTGTCGCCATATATCATACCCACTTTTTTTCTTTATACTTCCATTTTAATACAGATATCTGTTTACTACACTGCTTCTTTGTAGCTTTTTTTCCTTATGAATTTCAGCTTTGTTTCGGAAATAATGATCGCTACAAGGATAATGACTGCTCCAATAATCATTCTTGTTGTTAACACTTCGCTTAAAATGATCACGGAGAATACCATGCCCCAGAAAGCTTCTGTCGATAAAATGATGGCTGCATTCGTTTCTGTCGTGAATTTCTGAGCGACTGTTTGCAGTAAAAATGCAATTGTTGTGGAGAAAACCCCTAAGTACAGAACCGCCGATACTCCTTCAAAACTTGCCGAAAAATTCATTTCTCCTTTGAAAAGGACGACGATGAATCCCAAAACCGTGGCAGCCGCCATTTGAATAACCGTTAATAGCACTGGATCTTCATCCTTCACAAACTGTGCCGTGTAGAAAATATGGAATGCGAATGCAACTGCACATAATAGAGTTAAGAAGTCTCCAAAGTTGATGCCTCCAGAGAGCTGAAGGGATAACACCCCTATACCTGTTATCGCAAGCACTGCGCCCAAGAGCTCAAACTTATCCATTTTTCGTTTAAAGATAAAGAATGCAATAATCGGAACGATGACCACATTTACCGCCGTCAAAAAGGCATTTTTCGATGGTGTAGTATAAACTAGCCCGACTGTTTGAAGAGCAAATGCTAAATATAGAAAGATTCCAATGATTGAACCCTTGATTAATGTACTCTTTTTGATATGTTTTAGTTTCTTATAAAAGACAAGACTTAACAAAATCACACCAATTAGGAAACGGATGGCTAGAATTTGATAAGGTGTATAATGTTCCAGCGACACCGCGCTCGCCACAAACCCGCTTCCCCAAATGATGGCTACGATCGTAAGACCTATTTCCCCAAAATATTTCCGCATGTAAACCTCCACCTATTGGGACGCAGGGACAGGTCCCTCGTCCCAGTTTTTAGATTCGTGGGACTGTGTGTCCCATTAATTGAAGAAAGACGCTTGATGTCCATGTGAAGGAGGTATCGACGAGCCCTGTTCCGTTATGAGGGTCGAAGTTTTCTGCCATTCCGCCGACAAGTGTTAGATTTAAGTATTTCTCTCTGATTCTTTCTCCAATTTCACTGTAGCCAAAACTTATTAATGAATCAATAAAAAGATAGGTGACTGGTGCCCAAATTGGTCCGAGCCAGTAGCCATTTTCCTTATAAAATGGGCTTGATGGCATTTCTGTTGCAAATCCATATTTCGTTTCAAAGTTCTCCGTAAGGTCATCCACAAGTTGATCCATTACCTTTTTATCAAGACGATAGCCGATTAATACAGGCAAACGGAGAATCAAGCTTGAGCGAATGTCGATCCTTTCAGCATCTTTACCAACGCGGCCAAAGAATCCATTTTCGTCGTACAATCTTTCCATTAATAAAGCAAACATTGAATCTGCTCTTTCTGTAAATTGCTTTGCTTCTTCCTGCTCTCCAAGCATGCCTGCAAATTTCGTTAAAATATCATATGTTCTGATTAAAAAGCTAGCAAGGTCTGGTGCTTCAACCGGCATTCCACGATGAAATAATGACGCATTGTCCCAGCCGGAATCATTGCCGTGCTTATAATGTGGAAGTCGACCTTCATATGTTCGATATAGGTCAAAATACTTCATAACTTTTTTTGTAGATTCATAAACCTCTCTTAAGCGGTTTTTATCTTTAAAATAATCATTTTCTTCCATGAGTTTTTCATAAACATATGCAAAGATTGGTGGCTTAATACAGTTATAGGATACAAATTTATCATTCACAAAATCAGGGTATGCCCCAGATTCATCCTGTGTACCGATAAAGATTTTTAGTTGGGCATAAGCTAGTTCAGGATACTTAGCACCTAGATTTAGCGCATTGAAACAATTGTCCCAGGACCAAATATTGTACATCCACAACTTTGACATATACATGGCATAATCTTTTAATAGGCCATCTGGGTGAACGACGCTTGACCAAGTGATATACGCAGCACGGTCAATAGAAGCTTGATAGACTTCATTTTTCTCCGTTATATTTCCGAGCCACTCTTGATAGAGTTTCTCGACCTTTTCTTTCCCCGCTTCAAAGCTTGCATATTCCTTTGGTTTAAAAACAGTACGATAGCTCTCAATCACAAAATGGCCATTACGCATGCGAATGTCGATAAAGTCATTTCCGATAACATTCCATGGTGCTTCAACTGACATTTCTCCGGTGAGCTTGCTGATCATCAGCTTTAGTTCCTTCGGATAGATATGGTATTCATACATGCCATCCTCATATTCATGCAAGGTATCGTATTTCACTTTGCTTGCCTGCAATCGTACTTCTACTCCACTAACTTTCATATGGAGCTCATCCTCTTCAGGAAAGATGATTTCCGCATATTTCTCCAAGTCATCTATTAGATGAAAACGCAAGGACGTTTCTGTTGCTAGAATCTCAAATTCTTTTTCAACACCATCCTGCAAAAGATCGAATTTAAAAAGTTTTGAAGGGGCGTCATCCCCACCATGAACATCGCGTATATAAATTTCTTTAGAATCCTTTTCCTGTGACACGCAAAAATAAGAACCAAATCTAGAAAAAGGAATTTCTCTAATATCTAAATTCACCTATCATTCTCCTTTATGGAAGAAGCAGGGTTTCCCCTGCTCTCTTAACGTGCTGTGAAAAATTTACTTTCTTCTACTAGGCTATCCTTTTCAATCTTTCTTATTTCAAATTGAAGGCGGAAGTCCTCGATCACTGTTCGATATGGAGGTAACTGCTCTTCACCACAGCTATTGCTTCCAACACCACTTTGTTTGTAATCAATGGTCAATACATTAAATGGTGACTTCTGAATATTACTTCGGTGTTTCGCCTCTTCAAGTGCACTAGTTTCATAATCATGAATCGTAAAGTCATACTCTTCTTTAAAATTAATCAGGTACTTGTGATCACCTTTTGCCAGAGCTAGGAAAGAGGTATCACATCTTGATCCATTCTCCTGTGGATACACATAATCAGTGTGCATATCTTCTACAGTCTTGTTGTAAAGGCCAATTGGTTGACTACGTTTCGTATCCTGATAGGATTCAGAATCCCCACGGCCATACCAAGTAACCTCGCTGTAATCTTGGTTAAGATGCATGGTTACACCGATTCGTGGCAGCATTTCTGGAATTTCTATGCCGCGTAAAACTTTTTCACCTTTTAAGTCAACATTTAGCACACCATTTTTCGTAATACGGTAATTGTATGTTAAATGGAAGCCCCATGCTTGGTTTACAGTTGATACGTACTTCGTGATGACGACGTCTACATGGTCTTCAGACACCTCATAAGTGACTTCGCCGAGCTGTTCTTTTGTGTTTTTAAGGAAGTACTTGTTAATCCACTCATCCTTTTTGTACATATCATTGTCAATAATCGCTCTCCAAAGTGTTACCTCAGGGCCTTTATTGATAATCTCTTCCCCTTCAGATTCAAAGGATTCAAGTGTGCCATACACATTTGAGAAAACAGCCTTGAACATATCATTTTCGATTTTAAGCTGAGCTGCTTCGTCTTCAATGGCAAAATCAGACCCGATTGAAGCGACAGTTATTACACCTTTTTCAAGTTTCGTAGATTCTAGTAAAAAACTTTCCTTTGTAATCTCGTGTCCTTTTTCTGCATAGAGCGTATCTTCCGCCTCTCGATAGCTTAGGTAGATACGAACATCGTCATATTGAGCAGCTTTTGCAACATCGATTGGCAACGTAATTTCTGCTACTTCATGAGCCTGGATACTCGGTAGCTTGATTTCTTTTTCCTCGATAAGTGTGCCGAAGGATTTCACTTCAACATGAAGTACGACTCCACTAATGTTTTTAAAATCGTATAGATTCTTCACACGGATTTTGCCTTCTGTTAAGTTAACTTCCTCCGTCACGATTGGCTCGATAACCTTTTTATATTCAATTAGTCCTGGTGATGGCGTTCTGTCTGGGTAGACAAGTCCGTCAATACAGAAGTTTCCGTTTGTCGGGAAGTCACCGTAATCGCCGCCATATAAATAGTAAGTTTCACCATTTTCATTCGTCGTTTCGATTCCATGGTCACACCATTCCCAAATAAATCCACCTTGTAATCGAGGATACTTTCGCATTAACTGTTGGTACTCTGTTAATCCACCAGGGCCATTCCCCATTGCATGTCCATACTCACATAATATATGAGGCTTCTTACCTTCTGCATTTTTACCGATTTCTTCGAGTGGTTTTAAGCGAGTATACATAGTTGTGTAAACATCACTATAAGCTGCAACTCTGTCACCCTCATAATGGACGAGTCTAGTAGGATCGATTGCCTTGATTGCGTTGTACATCGCTGTGAAGTTGCGTCCAGCCCCTGACTCATTTCCTAATGACCACATCACAATACTTGGGTGGTTGCGGTCTCTTTTTACCATGCGAACTGCACGGTCTACATATTGTTTTTGCCATAATTCATTATCGGAAATCCAGTTGTAATTACCCGTGTTTTCGAAGCCATGGCACTCAAGGTCCGCTTCATCTATTACGTATAATCCGTACTCATCACATAAATCATAAAATACATCATTATTTGGATAGTGCGCTGAACGAACAGCATTAATATTATACTGCTTCATCATTTTAATATCCTGAAGCATATCCTCATAACTTACCGTTCTACCTGTCTTCGGATGTGAATCATGACGGTTCACTCCGTTAAAGAAAATGCGCTTTCCATTGACACGAATTTCATTGTCGATGACCTCAATTGAACGGAAACCAATGCGAAGCGGCACAATTTCCTTATGACCGTTCGGTAAACAATATTCAAAAACGAGATGATAAAGATTAGGCTCCTCTGCATTCCATAAATGCGGCTTTTCTATCAATCTATGAATCTCGAATTTTCCATCAGCCACTTCAATGTCAAACTGATCCACTTTCTCATTTTGGTGATAAAGAGTTGCAAATAAACCTTTTACATTGCTTGTTAAAAATTCTCCACCGATTTTCAAGGTGAAATTTTCATAGTTTTCATCAGGCAGTGTTTCCACAATAACATCCTGAAGCGTATTTTTGTTAATTTTAAAAAGCTCTACACTTCTAAAAATTCCTGACAGCCACCACATGTCCTGGTCTTCTAAATATGTGCCGTCAGAGAACTGATAGACTCTTACTGTTAAGCGGTTAGTTCCTTGTTTTACATATTCCGTAATGTCAAATTCAGACGGTACTCTGGAAACCTTGCTGTAACCGACATGCTGTCCGTTCACATATAAGTCGAATGCAGAGTCAACCCCATTGAATTTTATAATAAGTGCTTCGTCGTCTGCTAAATCTGAAACCATTAACTCCCTAAAATAGATCCCAGTAGGGTTTTCCTGTGGTACAAATGGTGGGTTGATAGCAAATGGGTATAAAACATCTGTATAATGCATGTTTCCGTAACCCTTGATTTGCCAACTGGATGGTACTTCAATATCATCTAAACCTTCGATAGCAAAGTCCTCTGCCTCGAACCCCTTTGGTGAAAGTTCCGGCGCATCAACAAATAAAAACTTCCACACGCCATCAAGTAATGTATAGCCAATACTATTTTCTTTGTTGAACGTTTTTGCGTTCTCTTTCGTTTCATATCTATAAAAATCCGTATGTGCAGGGAGTCTGTTAATCCCCGTCAGATGGATATTCTCCCATCTTTTCATCTCTCGTCGCATTTTATCTTCCTCCGCATAACTCTATGTTGATCTTACTTAATTGATCCGCTGATTCCCTCGACAATATACTTTTGGGCAAATAGGAACACGAGAACTGGTGGAATAATCATGACTAACGTAATAGACATAATTGGTAGAATTTGAAGGTCATGAATTCCTTTAAATGCCGCAAGCCCAAGTGCTAATGTATATTTTGATTGATCTTGAAGGTAAATTAATGGACCTAAGTAGTCGTTCCATACTAATAAAATATTTAATACGGCGATTAGGATAAGTGGTGCTTTCATAATCGGTAAGAATATTTTAAAGAAAATCTGGAATTCGTTTGCACCATCAATTCTCGCTGCATTTTCAAGATCTTTCGGTATGTTCATTAAGAATTGTCTTAATAAAAAGATGTAATACGCTGATCCAAAAAACGCTGGGACAATTAATGGTTTTAAGGTGTTAATCCATCCAAATAAATTGAATTCCATGTATAACGGAATCATCGTTACATCCCATGGAATCATCATCGTCGCTAGTAATAAGATGAAAAGTCCATTCTTATATTTGAAGTCGTATCTTGCAAATCCGTAGGCTACTAGAGAGCAAGAAATTAATTGACCTAGCGTAGTCATTACAGTGACGATGACTGAGTTTTTTAAATAGGTTCCAAACGGTTGACTGTTCCATGCATCAATAAAGTTTCCCCACTGTGGCACTTCCGGGAAAATCTTTGGAGGGAAGCTAAACACTTCTGCCTCTGTTTTTAACGCAGAAAGGATTACCCACACAAATGGTAATAAGAAGTAAAGTGAAAATAACCCAAGAAGGCTGTACATTATGATTTTATATTTCTTTGACATCTTCATTTTTTCTTCTTCCCTTCTTTTTTCACTTCATTTTCATAAAATACCCATGTGGATGATGATTTAAAGATTAACATTGTTAAGATTAAGATGACGATGAACATAAACCATGCGTTTGCACTTGCATATCCTAATTCATGGTGTTTGAAGGCGTTGTTATACACGTATAGTCCATAGAAGTAAGTTGATTTTAACGGACCTCCACCGGTTAAAAGTAAGACTAGGGCCAATTGTTGTAGTGCGGCGATTACCGATGTAATCACATTGAATAAAATAGTTGGTGTGATACTTGGGATCGTGATACTGAAAAACTGACGAAACGGACCCGCACCATCAATTGCTGCTGCTTCATATAACTCTGGCGGGATTCCTTTAATGTCTGTATAAAAAATAAGCATCATTGTTCCGACACCCCAGGCACTGGCAATGACGATTGTCAAGATAGCCCATTTCGGATCGACTAGCCATTTTGGCCCTTCAATGCCTATTAATGAAAGCAAGTAGTTTAAAATTCCATATTCAGAGTTGAAAATCCAGCCCCAAATAATTGAAATCGCAACTCCAGATACAACCGCAGGTAAATAGAAAATGGTGCGGAAAATTTTCATTCCTTTTAATGGTTGAGTAATGAGGAGTGCTAAGGTTAGGGCAATAACTAAGTTTAATGGCACAAAAATCGCGGCAAATTTAAATGTAATGACTAAAGATTTATAGAATTGTGGATCGTCCGTGAACATCGTTTTATAGTTGTCGATTCCCACAAAGCTTGGTGCACTTGTAATTGGCCAATCAAAAAAGCTCATGATTAATGAGAAAGCTAATGGACCAAGGGTGAACACCAAAAATCCAATTATCCAAGGTGAGATAAATAAATAGGGTACTTTCCTACTTACTAGCTGATAGCTATTCGCTTTCTTTGTTTTATTTGACATAAGATGACCCCTTATTCAGATTAGAAAATAGGGTAAAGCACTGTAAAAGCGCTTTACCACGTTAAGTTTTTTACTGAGCAGCGTCCTTTAATGCTTTTTCAGGATCTACCATTGTGCTTGGGTTAAAGATCGATTCGAACACATAGTTTAAATTGTCAGATACCTGGCTCCAGTCCTCCACGATGAATGAAGCAGGAGTGTAACCTTCACTCTTTTCAAGCATTGAATAGAACACACTCTTAATTTCGTCTTGCTCAAGCTTTTCGCTTTCAACTACAGATTTTAGAACTGGTAGTTCGAAATCGATTCTAGCTTTGTTAGCTTCCTCACCAGTCCAGAATTTAATGAACTCAAACGCTTCTTCTTTGTGCTTAGAATTCTTAGAGATAGAAATCCCTGAAGAACTTAAGATACTAACACTTTGTCCTTTTTCAAACTTAGGTAATTCAACAACACCATAGTCAATTCCAGCCTCAGTTAACGGGTGAAGCCCCCATGCACCATAGACAAACATGGCAACTTTACCAGATTTCATTTCTGTAGCTCCAGAACCCTCAGTTGAGATGGCATAGCCTTCCTTCAACATATTTTGGAACATGTCAAACACTTCAACTGATTCTTTTGAGTCAAGATTTCCTTTTAAGTTTCCTTCTTCATCAACATAAGCTGCGTTGTTACCCCATAAGAACATTTCGAAATCATAAGGGTCAGGCTTTCCAGAGAAAGCAAATCCAGTTACCTTTGATTCTTTGTTCGTTACTTTCTTAGCCGTTTCTTCAAGATCTTTCCAAGTCCAGTCTGCTTGCGGATATTCAACACCTGCTTCGTCAAATAGTGCTTTGTTGTAATAAACAACATGTGTTGTGTATCCAACTGGTAATCCTAGGATTTGGTCATCCGCTGAGTTATAGTTCCAAAGAGTTTCATAGAAATTGTCTTTGTATTCAGCGCCTTCTTTTTCAATGTAAGAATCAAGTGGCTCTAATGCATCCTTGTATTGTGGGTAGTTCCACATATACATAATATCCGGAGCATCCTTCGCACCCATTCCAGCTGTGATTTTTGTATCATACTCACTTCCGTAAGCCTCTAAAACAACTTCAATATTCTCGTGAGATTCATTGAATTTGTCGATCATATCTTGCTGTAAGCCCACATCATCCCCAACATCCCATGTAGCAAATCGAAGTTTCACCTTTCCATCTTCCGTCGTGTCACCACTGCTTTCCCCAGAAGATGAGCTACAACCTGCTAAAAGCAATATTGCTGCAATGAATAAAAAGAAAATAGATTTGAATTTTACTAGTTTCATAATTGCCCTCCTTTTTATTTGACACCTTCATTATATTTTGAATTTTACTAAATGTAAACGGTTTTATTAATAATTTTACTAAAAATTATTTTTGGTTAAATATGTATTTTTATAGTAGTGTTAAGGTTTTATGGACTTTGCACTAGTTTAGTAAACAAAAAGTAAAAGGTTTTCATATTAGTAAAGTGCGCTTATCGGATTAGTTAGTTTTAGTAAAAAAAACGGGTCACAGGGACAGGTCCCTGATATGAACGAAACTGTCAAGTTCCCCTCGAATCCCTAATTATAATTGCCGTTTTTTGGCGCA
>QGHH01000267.1 GCA_003640645.1 Fredinandcohnia aciditolerans
GACGCAAGTTCTGCTGCTGCGATGACTGAAAACTCGGGCATTAGGAAAATCCTCCCAAAATCTGAAATATGTGACTTCGAGTTCGACCCTTGTGGTTATTCCATGAATGCCATTGAAGGAGATGCAGAGTCTACAATCCATGTCACTCCAGAAGATGGGTTTAGTTATGCAAGCTTTGAAGCTGCTGGTTATGACTTCGACGACATGAATCTGTCTAAGCTGATTGTGAGGGTGCTGGCATGCTTCCAGCCATCTGATTTTTCTGTTGCCCTCCATTCAGACGTTGTCGGTGAGAATCTGGAAGACTTACTCTGCCTGGAATTGAAGGGGTACGAGGGTGGTGAGAAGAGCTGTGAATTGCTGGGGGAAAATGGAACCGTCATCTACCAGAGCTTTATGAAGACTGGAGGAGATTATGCCTCATCTCCAAGGTCAACCCTGTTGAAATGTTGTTGGAGCGAGGACGAGAAGGACGAGGAAGTTGGGAAGTATTAGAACTTTTATCAACTTCTGATCGCTTTATTTTCATCTTACTAGTAATGAATAAACAAAGAAGTATCTTGGGGGTCATATTCTGAAAAAAAAAAAAATAAAGCTGCCTTTGGTGTGTTTAAGCAGCATATTAGAGGTCCTGTTCTTTCATTAGTGTCTTGTTTTTCCTTTTCTTTTTTGCTGGAGTTGTGT
>QGHH01000268.1 GCA_003640645.1 Fredinandcohnia aciditolerans
AGCGCCCCATGCCGCCCGTCATCCTCGACCGCGTGAGGGAGCGAAGCGACCGGAGCGTGTCGGGGATCCATTCCGGAACGTAGGAGAATTTCCCCGGCCTCGACGAGAGGAACAGCACCGAACCAATGCCAGCCACCACCCATCACGCCGCCTCGTGCCCGGCCATCATGGCGCCGATCTGGCTGATGGTGAGTTCGCCGCGCGCCGAGGCTTTCGACAGCCGCCCTTCCGAGATCACCACGATGCGGTCGGACAACGCCAGCAGTTCTTCGAGGTCCTCCGAGATCAGCAGCACCGCGGCACCGCGTGCACGCGCTTCGAGCAGGCGGGAATGCACATAGGCGACGGCGCCGACATCGAGCCCGCGCGAGGGCTGGTTGGCCAGGATCACGGACGGGTTTGGGTCGAGTGCGCGGCCGAGGATCAGCTTCTGCATGTTGCCGCCGGACAGCAGCCGGATGCGTGCCTCGGGTGAAGGGCACTTCACCTCGTAATCGTCGATGATCGACTGCGCGAAGGCGCGCGCGGCCGCCCAGTCGACAAGTCCGCCACGGCTGAAGCGGCGGTCGCGATAGCGCTCGGCGATCACGTGTTCGCTGACGCTCATATCGGCGATGGCGCCCTGTCTGGGCCGATCCTCCGGCACGCGGGCGATGCCGGCGTTTAACGCTGCCAGCGGCGAC
>QGHH01000269.1:0-237 GCA_003640645.1 Fredinandcohnia aciditolerans
CGGCCTGGCTGACGTTGGCGCCGCGCGCCTGCGGATAGCGGTCGGGACGGCCGTTGGCCACCACCCGCCCCTGCGCATCGGCCACCCACAGGTCCAGGTAGACCGTATAGCTGTCCAGGATCACGCCCAGCCGGCCGCTGGCGTGGCGGGCGCTGTCGGCGCCGGGTTCCTGCAAGGCCCGCACCACCGACGAATCCGTCGCCCACCAGCGCACGTCGCAGGAACGCTCGTACAGGT
>QGHH01000269.1:311-682 GCA_003640645.1 Fredinandcohnia aciditolerans
ACAGGTTGCGGTCCATGGTCTCGATCATGTTCAGCGCCAGGTCGCCCAGGCGGCGGCCCTCGTAGCCGCGGATCTCGTGCAGGGTGTTTTCGCCGATGCGGATCAGGTCGGCGATGGACCCGGCCAACTCTTCCTTGAGCGCGTCGGCGATGCCGGTGATCTGCTCGGACACGTACTGCACCTGGTTGGCCACCACCGCGAAACCGCGTCCCGCCTCGCCCGAGCGCGCGGCCTCGATGCGCGCGTTCAGCGACAGGTACTTGGCCTGCTGGTTGATGTCGACGATGCTCTCGATCTTCTCGTTCGAAATGCGCTCGACGCGGCGCGACAGTTCGACGATGCGTTCCGGTTGATGGGCCATGTTCAGCACT
>QGHH01000270.1 GCA_003640645.1 Fredinandcohnia aciditolerans
ATCAACGATCTGTATGATCAGCTCGCTGGATCCTCAGTCTTCTCCAAAATGGATTTGAGGTTGGGATACCATCAAATCAAGATCAAGAACGGGGACATTCCAAAAACGGCTTTTGTTACTCGTTATGGCCAATACGAGTACACCGTCATGGAACGCGGCGTTACTTCGCCCGTTCTATTGCTAGAAGGCAAGAATCAAACAATGGAAAGGGCATGACATCTTGCGGAAAGCTTCACCCAGGCTCAAAGAGACGGACGGATATTTTCAAGACCCAAGGCTTACCTGCACAGCCACAAGTCATTATGGGCTCTGGCTTGGTTGGACAACGCGGCGACTCTGGACAGGCGGTGCTAGCAGATGTAGAAGAACGGTAGGAATGGATGGGCACCGACAGGGATTCAGAGGGACCCGTTGAAAGACCATGCCATACAAGGATTTAGTGGAGCAGAAACTTGGGACGAATTGAAGGAGACTCTGTTAAGATCCCGTCTTATTCAGAAATGCTATGGAAGTCTGATGAAGTAGACTTGTGCATCCAAGATCTGTGGAGAAATAGGACACACCCAGGAAGAAAACCAGGATGGATGCCCTCATTGTGAATAAAATCACCCAGCGGAGGATTGCCCAAGTAGTCAGGTGACTTGTTTCTTGTGTGAAGGAACCACCCACCACCCAGCGGCGT
>QGHH01000271.1 GCA_003640645.1 Fredinandcohnia aciditolerans
GCTGATGCTGGAGGCGGGACGCGACCTCGGCCCGTTCCTGAACTCGGCGATCGTCACCGCCCGCCCGGGCGACGCCTCGACGCGCGAAATGTTCGGCGGCGGCGTCATCTCCGTCGGCAACGAATGGAACCCCTATCTGGGACCGCAGGGGGCCAGCATCGACGTCTCTTTCGGGGTGGCCAAGGGCCAGAACTTCGACGCCCTGCGCAGCTATTACCTGGACCCGGCCAACGCCGCCGCGCGGCCGGACTACCTCTCTGTCGAGACCCTGAACGCCAACAACGTCTACGTCCCCGACAAAACCCAGCCGATCTACGCGCCGAAGCTCGTCGCCTACATGAAGGCCAGCCAGGCCGCCGCCCTGGTCGCCGCCTTCGGCTCCACGGACGTGACCTACGACCAGGCCTACAGCGCCTTCAGCCGCCTGTCGGCGCTGGACCAGAGGCCGTTCCTGTTGCAGGTCTATTTCAGCGAGCTGTCGCTGACCGCGACGCCGGGACCGACCCTGAAACAGTATGCGCGCGGCTACACCGCCGTGAACCTGCTGTTCCCCGCCGCCCTGGGCTACACCGCCAACAATCTCGAAGGCGGCGGCAACGGCGCCAACGCCCAGATGAAGACCGGCGACCTCGACCTGCGCGGCTCCGCCGTCCTGACCCTGCAGGGCGGCGACGTCTCGATC
>QGHH01000272.1:0-427 GCA_003640645.1 Fredinandcohnia aciditolerans
GGCGTCCACCAGGAACACCACGACGTCGGCCTCGGCGATGGCCTGCCGGGTCTGGCGCGCCATCTCCAGCAGGATGCCGTCCTTGGCGACCGGCTCGAAACCGCCCGTGTCGATGACGATGAAGGGGATATCGCCCACCCTGCCCTCGCCGTAGTGGCGATCGCGGGTCAGGCCGGAAAAATCGGCCACCAGCGCGGCGCGCGATCGCGTCAGGCGATTGAATAGGGTCGATTTCCCCACATTGGGGCGGCCGACCAGGGCAACGACAGGCTTGAAAGACACGGTGTAAGGCTTTGTTCTTGAGGGTTTAGTTGGTGCCGATCAGGACGAGATTGCCATTGCCCGTCTGGACCAGCACACCTTGGGAAGTCGTCTGCGGCGGCGAAACGATGGCACCGCCGCCCACCGACAGGCGCGCCATCAGGCT
>QGHH01000272.1:437-681 GCA_003640645.1 Fredinandcohnia aciditolerans
GCGCGACAGGAAATGCACGTAGCCGTCCAGGTCGCCGACCGCGAGCGCGCCGCCCAGCAGGGCCGGCGCGGTGAGCTGGCGATTCTTCAGCGCAGCCTGCTTCCAGACATTGCCGCCGTTGTCCAGCGCAAAGGCGTTGACCACGCTGTTCTGGTCGGCAGAGTAGGCAAAACGCTGATCCAGGGTCATGCCACTGACGCTGGAGAAGTCCTTCGCCCAGATCGGACGGCCGCCGGCCGTGACG
>QGHH01000273.1 GCA_003640645.1 Fredinandcohnia aciditolerans
GTCCATCCAGCTCGCCCAATGGAAGGCGGGAACCGCGCCGGCCTCCAGCTCGGCGACGAGGTCGCAGAGATTGGTGCTGGCCCCGCCGGGCGGGGTCAGGTCGTCGCGGCAGATGACGCCGTCCATCAGTTCGAGAAAACCGGCGTTGCCGTCGTGGTCGGCCAGGGCGGCGCGATAGAGCGCGCCGTCGTCCCCGTCGACGAAAGCGTTCGACTGGCTTTGCGGCGCCTGGCGCACGGCGGCCGGAAGGTCGGGATCGTCGTTGTCGCCGCGGTCCAGGGCCGCGGTCAGCTCGCCCCAGACCTTGGCGAAGACGTGGTTGGGGACGCCGCCGGGGAACAGCAGGTGTTCATAGAGGTCGAAGTCCGTGAAGCGGGGCGCCACCGCGACCAGCGCCGGATGGCGGTTGATCTGGGCGAGCTCGCTGGCGTTGCCGCCGTAGGAGACGCCCGTGCAGAACAGCCGCCCGTCCGACCAGGGCTGGGCAACGATCCAGTCGAAGATCTCGGCGTAGTCGCGCACCTCCTCGCGGCCCTTGCCCCTGGGGCGGCATCCGAACGACGCGCCGGTTCCGCGGACATCGACGGAGACGACGGCGAAGCCGTGGCGGGTGAATTCCAGGGTCTCGCTGGCCGGGGCCGCGCGCACGGCGGCCGGGGTGGCGCGGCCGTAGCGGGTGAA
>QGHH01000274.1 GCA_003640645.1 Fredinandcohnia aciditolerans
GGCTCCGGTGCCTGATATCGCCAAGCGCTCGAGTGAACATAATCAGCACGGAGCAGGCTGCGGCGGTCATCACCGCGATCGCGGACCGGGCCGGGGCTGGCGACTATGTCGTAGCGAGCGTGGATAGTCTGTCAGGGGAGGATTTCCTCGAACGGGTCGGGGATATCTACGGCGTCACCCTGCTGCCATTGGACGGCAAGGCGCTGTTCTCCCGGCAGCTGACTGCAATCGACGCGCTGTTCGATCGGCGGCTGATGAATTTCGCCGAGCATTTGGGGCAGCCGGACCGTGAAGCGATCGAGCAGGCTTACGCCGCTGCGGGCATGGTCTCCCCTTCATCCGGCCTGGTTCCGGCCGAGTTCCATGATTTGGTCGAGGCGGCGCGTCAGACGCAGTTATCTGAACGGAGCGCGCTCGACTCGCACGCGTCGAACCCGCCGGAAATCCGGACGACGCATAGCGGCGGCCGGGAGTTTTCCTATAGTTCTGCCGGCGCCGACGGGGAGGCGGTGGTGCTGCTCAATGCGCTGGGGCAGGGGCCGAAACCCTTGTCTCGCCTGACAGCGCATCTCAGTCCGCGGTTCCGGGTCCTGAGTTGGCAGCCGGGCGGACTCGATAGCACCGAATCCGAAATCTCGCTTCTCGATCATGTCGCCGACCTCGCGGCGATCGTCGAGCG
>QGHH01000275.1 GCA_003640645.1 Fredinandcohnia aciditolerans
GGCGGCGGTCGGCTCGGCGATGCGGGCCGTCAGGCCGGCCTGCTCGGCTTCCTGCGCGTCGATGTCGCTGCTGACCACCACGTCGGCCGGCAGGATGCTGACTTCGTAGTCGCGCAGCGCCGCGCCGGTGTGCGAGGCGGGGTTGGCCATCAGGTCCTGCGGCGTGCCGACGCCGATCACCAGGCCGCCGGCGTCGCCGCCTTCGGGGCCCAGGTCGATCAGCCAGTCGGCCGCGCGGATCACGTCCAGGTTGTGCTCGATGACCAGCAGCGTGTGGCCCGCGGCCAGCAGCTTGCGGAAGGCGCGCATCAGGCGCGCGACGTCATCGAAGTGCAGCCCGGTGGTGGGTTCGTCGAACAGGAACAGGCTGCCCTTCTTGGCGACCTTGGCGGTGGAGATGCCGCTGCGCGCCGCCTCGGCCAGGTGGCCGGCCAGCTTCAGGCGCTGCGCCTCGCCGCCCGACAGGGTCGGCACCGGCTGGCCCAGCCGCACGTATTCCAGGCCGACGTCGGCCAGCGGCGCCAGCCCGGTCTGCACGTCGCGCAGGCCCTTGAAGAACTCCAGCGCCTCGCTCACGGTCATTTCCAGCACCTCGTCGATCGAGGCGCTCTTGCCCAGGTGCTCGACGCGCACTTCCAGCACTTCCGGGCGGAAGCGCTTGCCGTCGCAATCGGGGCAG
>QGHH01000003.1 GCA_003640645.1 Fredinandcohnia aciditolerans
GGTTACTAATTTACTTATAAACAAGCTAATTATCCCATTATATCAACAAAAGGAAGCAGTCAAAGTCATATACGAATCCGACTGATATTTAATATGTTATTTAACCATTTGTACTCGAAAACAGAACCCGTTACTGATAGACAGTCTTTTCAAAAGGATTACGAGTGGCTGCAGCCTTAAGCTTTAGCGCTTTTTCTTTTGCCCACCTGATTGATCGACTCTTACATACTCCAACTATCTTTTTTGTAATTACTTCTTCACTTGCTTTCAAAATATCCTCGGAAGAGGGGAACTCTGAAAGAGTTAATAGTGACACCACCGAATACAAATCTCCGAATACACCTTTGTATTCAGGAAATACTTGTTCAAGGACCGCTTGAAATTGTAGTTTTGTTTGAATCATAACTCCAGTTATATTTTCATGTTGTCTTGTAAGATTACGAAGGTTTAATAACTGGACTCCACGCTTTTTATAAGGCTCTAATTCCTCCTTATAAAACAACTCACAGAGAAGATAAGCATCAACTACATCTGTCTTTACTTTTCTTAAACTCGAAGCCCGAGCCTTATATGAAATCAAGGATTAATGATAATCAATAAATAACCCCGTTCCTCCAAGTAATGAACAACTGGAGTTTGATAATGCCCAGTAGCTTCTAGAACTACTGATGGTTTCCTGCCGGAATCTCTTTTTACATCCTCAAGAAATGAAACAAGTGAACTAATCCCCTCCATAGTATGAGAAACTTTAAAACTCCAACGGTCAGGTTTGCCTTTATCTAAAAATGCTTGAACCTGACTTTCCCCTTTGAAACATCCAGACCAACGACTGGATTCATTCTAAATCTCCTCCTAAACTAGTAATTTGCCAGTACCCCTGTTACCTCCATGCAGTGTCACAGCTTCGCTTGTTATACGAGATCTATGTCCCAACCAGCCTCAATCATGTTTCTACAAGTAGGGGGCGAACGGTTTAGTTGACGGGATCAAAGCCCCACGAGCAGTTACGTTCTACCCTGGCTACTGATATAATAAAACCATATAAAAAATGGTCAACCAGAAATATTTAGCATTCTGGTTAACCTTATAATACGAACGAAGCAGTTTAGTTCAATTACCTAAGAAAAATAATTATAAGAAACGCCAGTCTTAAAGACTGGCTCCATTCTAGCACCAGACAAGATGAATATGAGCAGTTAGTTGGGTTTAACAATGATTAGTTTTTTGGTTTCAATACTTGTCGTGATAGTTCACCGATTTGGTCAACGAAGGCGTCCAACTTCGCCCACGATTCGTAATACTCATAAGGGGACGCCGCAGCCGATAACCCTTCGATTGCTTCGTCAACCAATTGATTCAACGCCGCATTGTCCGACAATGATTTCACGTGTTCTAATATAGGAATATCCCGATCGATTGATTGTTCAAGAAGTTCTACGGATAGAAGCCTTTTTCATATGTCCCGAAAAAATTCAAATCACCTTTTGGAAGTGCGAAGCGTATTTTCTGTTTTGTTTCAGTGTCTTCCCTTTTGTAATCAATGAAAGCCAACGAAACATTTCGGTCGTTTACTTCAAAAGATGGCACTTCGTTTAATTCTATTGAATCAACGTATCTATTCACCTTTTCCGACATTACTTCCGTGAAGGGTACATTCAAAGGATAGTCCTTAGCCATTTCAATGATTTCTTCTTTCGTTGGTGCGGGTTCTTTCGCCTTCAATTCGGTCGGTGCGTCAGCTTGTGCGAAGCCGACGACTAAACCTCCACCAATGAAGACCGAACTCAATACGAATATTGCTTTCGATTTCACTTTTTCGAATCCCCTTCTTCCATAATTTTTCCTTATTTAAGAGTAACATAATTATTTTGTAATTTGGTAAATTTATCATTGTTTTTTTAGATATATAGGTAAAAAGTGTGATTTATTGTTGTAGGAATTCATTTTATAGTGATTTTAAATAAGTTTTTTCACTATTGGGTGCGTTGTCCAAGAAGAATTAAGTCACTTTTTTGTTGAGGTTATTAAACTAATGGGGCTGTTTAGTGGAAAAAGAAGGGAAAATGTTTACGGTTGTCAAATATATTTCTTAGAAAAAATATAGTTTTTTTTTAGGAGGAGACAATGGGGTACATAGAAGATTTACGCAAGGTTGTTGGAAATCAACCTCTAATATTAGTTGGAGTTGCCGTAGCTGTAATAAACGAAAAAGGAGAATTTTTATTACAAAAACGAAGCGATGGACTTTGGGGAGTTCCTGGTGGATTTATTGAATTAGGAGAAGCTACTGAAGAAGCAGGGAGAAGAGAAGTTTTAGAAGAAACAGGAATTGAAATTGGTAAACTTGATTTAGTAGGGGTATTTTCGGGGAAACAGCACTTTGTTAAATTACCAAACGGTGATGAATTCTATCCTGTTACTATCGCATATATTTCAAAAGATATTAAAGGTGGAATTCTTGAAGCAGATGGTCAAGAAACTACTGAAGTAAAATTCTTTAAAGTAAATGAGTTACCAGAAGGGCTAAATCCTTTGATAAAAAATCTTATTAAACAATATTCGCTGTCTTTATCACTATAAGAAATAACAAGTTTGTGAAGAAGTGTACTTAAAGGAAAGGATGCAATAGTTGAACAACAGGAATACTAATCATAAGATACTATAAAAAGTGAGGATATACGATGATTGCAAAAACAGAAGAAGATTTTAATGGTTTGAAGGAAATTGGCAGAATTGTGGCCTTTATTAGAGATGAATTGGTACAAAGAACAACTCCTGGAACAACGACTAAAGAACTTGATGATATAGCCGGAGAGCTTTTTGAAAAGGAAGGCGCATTATCAGCTCCAAAAAATGAATATAATTTTCCTGGCTATACTTGTATTAGTGTTAATGAAGAAGTGGCACATGGTATTCCGGGGGATCGGGTTATACATGAAGGGGATCTAGTAAATATAGATGTTTCAGGCTCAAAGAACGGTTACTTCGCAGATACAGGAATCTCGTTTGTAGTAGGTGAAGGAGAAGAAGTGTTAACAAAAATATGCTATGTAGCTAAAAAAGCATTTGAAGAAGGTCTTAAAAAAGCAAAACCTGGTTCCAAAAAAAGTGGAATCGGAAAAGTAGTTTATCAAACAGCAAAACAGCATGGTTTAACAGTTATCAAAAACCTTACAGGACATGGTATTGGACGTACAATACACGAAGCACCTGACCATATTTATAATTATAAGGAAACATGGGATGATGAATTACTAAAGGAAGGGATGGTTATCGCATTCGAACCATTTATCTCGACCTTTGAAGAAGAAGTATTCCAATTGGAAGATGGATGGACCTATGCTACCGAAAAAAGCTATGTAGCTCAATTGGAACATACGATTATCCTAACTAAAAATGGTCCGATTATTATCACACTTTAATTCAAGGGATACGCTGAAGAGAAAAATACATGGAGTTTTCTTACTAATGTGCGTGCGTTGATCCAAGGAGGATTACGCACCTTTTTTGTTGAAGTAATTGGACTAACGGGGCAGTAGAGTTGAATAAGAAAAGATATTCTTTTAATTTTGAAGTAAGAATAAATTGGGACATAAGAAAGGTTATGCCTCTGACGGGATTCGAACCCGCACTCCTTTCGTAAGCATAGGCTAAGGGAGAACACGCTTCCCTACGGAATTTCACCGACAGGAATTTCACCTGTCTCAGCTGTTTTTGCTTTTCGGTGTTTCTGAAACCTTTGCCTTGCGACCCGGTGGCTACAATGTTTTCCGGCGCTCTTCCCTTCTAGAGCTACAGAGGCATTTTAAAAATTATATGTCATAGGATTGCGAGGAATCAATCATTATTTATTTTTCTTATTGGGCGGTTCGATTAAAGAAGCGTTCTAGTAAATTTTGGACTAGATATACTTTTTGAACGAACGGAACAGTTTAAGGAGGGTACCTTGATTAAAATAATTGACATTAGCAATAGAAAAAGTGCTGAAGATGTTTTAAACATTCAAATACCATCATATAAGGTAGAGGCAGAAATAATTGGTTCATATGAAATACCACCATTAAAGGATACTGTTTATACTTTGCAGCTTTGCGGAGAAACGTTCTTTGGTTATTATGAAAATGAAAAACTATGCGGAGTAATATCTATAAAAGTAGAAGAAGATGAGGTTGATATCCATAGGTTAATCGTACATCCAAACCATTTTAGAAAGGGAATTGCACAGTTTCTATTAAATTTCATTAAAACTAAGTTCGAGGTTGAAACAATAAAGGTAGCAACAGGTACTAAAAATATCCCAGCAGTTAGTTTTTATAAAAAGAATGGATTTCAAAATATTAAAGAGATTATAGTAAATGAACAACTATCCTTATCCTATTTTGAAAAGAAATTATAATCCTTTTATTGAACTAAATGTACGATAGATCAAGAAGGGTTATCGCTTGTTTTTGTGAATATTAGATTGTACGAAAAGTAATGGGTGCGTTGATCCAAGAAGGATTAATGCATCTTTTTTGTTGAAGTTACTAAACTAACGCTGCAGTTTAAGTGAATATCGAATATGGATATTATGTTAAAATCTGTTAGTGCAACGGGGTGGCAAAAATAAAAAAAGTTCTTCAGCGTTTAGAGTTCAATTGTAATTCACTTAGTCTATATAGTTGGTCAGATGTTAGTCGGTTATATAAAAACAAGAGTGAGAAAAGGGAGAAACAATTCAAAATACGGCTGTATATAAAATATATTCTAAAAATTCACGTTTTACAAAAAAATATGTTGTAAACGTATGAAACTCAGGTTATAATAGCAATAAATTTCTAATTAATTTCACCAGTGGAGTAAATAATGTGAAATTAGCCTGGAGGATTAGTTATATGGAGATATTTTTCGTTATTTATTAACATGGTGAACTAAATTAGAAAGAATTTAGGATTACTCATATCGATGATTCTGGAAATTAACAGAGGAGATAGAAGTAATGATAATCATGATTTGTCAGGTGTACGGGGGAGAAATAACTACAACTAGACGAAATACCTGAAAAAAACAAACAAGGGGGAAGTCATTTGAGAAAGGAAAATTTTTGGAAGACGCTGTTGATTGTTTTAGTTTCGTCGGTATTGTTTGTAGGATGTTCTAGTAAAGAAAGTGGTGGGCAAGAGAATGATGGTGGAGATACCACCAAATCGGAAGCGAAAGAATTAGTAATAGCAGTGAATGAAAACTTCATCTCAATGGACCCACATGATACAGGAGATACAAATTCAGGATCCGTACAGTCTGCAATGTTGGAGGGTCTACTAGGTACTGATGAGGAAGGAAAGATTATTAATCTACTAGCTAAAGAACATACCATAAGTGATGATGCATTAACATACACTTTTAAGCTTCGTGAAGGTGTAAAGTTTCATGATGGTGAAGTGTTCAATGCCGAGGTTGTAAAGGCCAACTTTGAAAGAATAATCAACGATGATAGCCTTCGTTTAAGTAGTCGTGGATTTAATCTTGTGACAAATGTAGAAGTCGTAGATGACTATGAGATTAAAGTAACATTAGAGGAGCCTTATAGTGGAATGTTAACAAGATTTATTTCAGCTAAAATGCTGAGCCCTAAGCTCCTAGAAAAGGGAAGTGAGGAGATTGGTAAAAATCCAGTCGGTACAGGTCCTTTCAAATTTGTTGAATGGGTTCAAGGTGATCATTTAACAGTCGAGCGTTTTGACGAATATTGGAGTGAAGCAGATCGTGTGAAGACAATTACGTATAAACCTGTGCCGGAAAATGGTTCACGTGTAGCCATGCTAAAAACGGGTGAAGCTCACTTAATTTATCCTTTACCAAATCAAAACTTGAAAGAGTTGGAAGGGAATGACGACATAGTTATTCATAAAATACCTTCTACAATCGCACGTTATGTATCAATTAACACAATGAAAGAACCATTTAATGATCCTCGGGTTCGTCAAGCTCTTAACTATGCTGTAAGTAAAGATGCGTTTATTAAAGTAGTAAACGCAGGATTTGGATTACCATTAGATTCTATTATTCCTAGCAAGACACTACATTACCAAAAACAGGAAGTGTACGATCAAAATATTGAGAAAGCAAAAGAATTATTAAAAGAAGCAGGTTATGAAGATGGCTTTAAGGCGGAAATATGGGGAAATACAAACTCAGATACAATGAAAGGTATGCAATTTGTTCAACAACAATTAAAAGAAATTGGAGTTGATTTAGAAATAAAATCGATGGAAGAAGGAACACTTTCAAACGAGATTTACGGACCACAAACACCTGAAGAAGCCAAAGTACAAATGTGGTATGTAAGCTGGTCAGCATATCCATCTGACATTACAAATGCGACAAAACCATTATTCTACAGTGGGTCGTTCCCTCCGAATGGCGCCAATACTGCTTACTATAAAAATGATCAAGTAGATAAATGGATTGAAGAAGCTAATGTAACAGCAGATGAGAGCAAACAGGCACAATTCTATAGTGATATCCAATCAACAATCTATCAAGACGCACCTTGGATTTTCCTTGGAGTTGATGAAATCTTAGCAGGGACAAGAGCGAATATTGAAGGTGTGTTTGTTACTCCGACAGGCAGTATTAATGTAACAGATGCAAATCTAAAGTGAAAAAACAGTAAGTAATAGTAAAAAAGGGGCGGAGGGATGTAATCCCAATGCTTCTTTCCTTCTTATGAAAGGGGTTAGCAAATGTGCTCCAATATATTTTAAAACGGATCATCGAAATGATTCCTATCCTATTCGTTGTTTCGATATTAATCTTCTTTTTTACTCACTTAATCCCAGGAGATCCTGCAAGATTGGTTGCTGGTAAAGATGCCTCATTAGAAGAGGTGAATATCATTCGAGCCGAGCTAGGCCTCGATAAACCAATATTGGAACAATATATTACATATATGAGCAATTTGTTTCAAGGTGATCTAGGTACTTCCCTAAAAACTGGATTACCAGTTATGGATATGTTTGTTGATCGCTTTATGCCATCCATTTATTTGACTTTATTTAGTATGGTATGGGCGTTAATTTTCGGATTACTTATAGGTACCTTTTCAGCTGTATTTAAAAATAAATGGCCAGATTACTTAGGGATGGTTACGGCTGTATCTGGGATTTCATTGCCAGGTTTTTGGTTAGGGCTAATTCTAATTCAGATTTTTTCTGTTCAGCTAGGATGGTTTCCGACTGGTGGAGCAGAAGGATGGAAAAGTTATGTTTTACCCTCTATCACATTAGGAGCAGGAATAATGTCGATGCTCGCACGCTTTACTCGATCATCATTGCTTGAAACACTTAAGGCAGACTATATTCGAACTGGGCGTGCAAAAGGCTTAAAAGAGACAGTTGTTATTCCAAAACACGCGTTACGAAACTCACTAATTCCAGTGGTTACGATTGCAGGATTACAATTTGGATTCTTGTTAGGGGGATCTGTCGTAGTAGAGACCGTTTTTAGCTTTCCTGGAATGGGACGGTTACTAATTGATTCTATCTCATTTAGGGATTACCCAGTAATCCAAGCTGAGTTATTATTGTTTTCCATTGAGTTTATTCTTGTGAATTTATTTGTCGATATTCTTTATAGTTTTCTCAATCCGAAAATCCGTTATGTAGCATAGAGGAGGGTAGATATGGAAGTTTCTAGGGAAGTAAGTAATAGCAGTATCGTGATAAAAGAAAATAAGTATTCTCCAACAAAAGAATTTTGGAATAATTGGAAAAGACAAAAGACGGCATTTTGGGCAAGTATCTTTATTTTATTGTTAATAATAATTGCCATTATTGGTCCATACATTACTCCATACGATCCATATGAACCCAACTACAATGAAACATTACAAGGCCCCAGTAAGGAGCACTTTGCAGGAACAGATGAATATGGTCGCGATATTTTTAGTCGATTACTAGTGGGTGCAAGAATTTCGTTGAGTGTTAGCTTTCTTTCTGTATTGTTAGGGGCTATCGCAGGAACAATTCTTGGGCTATTAAGTGGTTATTTCGGTGGATGGTTAGATCGCCTCATCATGAGATCCAGTGATGTAATGTTCGCATTTCCGGATCTATTATTAGCTATTGCGATTGTAGCCATTTTAGGTCCAGGACTAACGAATGTGGTGATCGCCGTATCCGTATTTAGCATCCCTTCCTTTGCAAGATTGGTTAGAGGATCAACCTTAGAGGGGAAAGAAACCGTTTTTGTTGAAGCTGCAAAATCGATGGGGGCATCGCATTTTAGGATAATGTTCAAACATATTTTTCCTGAATCTCTTGGTAGTTTAATAGTCTTTATATCAATGAGGATAGGGACAGCTATATTAGCTGCGTCAAGTTTAAGCTTCCTTGGTTTAGGAGCAAGTCCAGAAACACCAGATTGGGGAGCGATGTTAAGTCTCGGGCGTGATTATTTAGGTACGTCCTCACACGTGGTGATGATGCCTGGAATTGCCATCTTTTTAACAGTTTTGGCTTTCAACCTTGTTGGAGATGGTTTACGTGATGTTTTAGATCCTAAAACGAAGAATGAATAAGGGAGTTTGAAGAGGATGGAGATGTTACTACAAGTAGAAGGACTTGAAACCGAATTCAAGAAGGAAAAACAAAAAATAAAAATCTTACATGGCGTGAACTTTCATATAAATAAAGGTGAGGTTCTTGGTCTTGTCGGTGAATCGGGTAGTGGAAAAAGCCTAACATCACTATCAATCATGAAACTGTTTAAAGGAACGACTGGTGAAATAAGTGGAGGAACTATTACATTTAATGGCCGAGATCTAACGAATAAATCTGAAAGTGAAATGAGAAAAATTCGTGGAAAACAAATTGCGATGATTTTCCAAGAGCCAATGACATCCCTGAATCCTGTTATGAAAATCGGGGAACAATTGATGGAGCCGATTAGACTTCATTTGGGATATAAGGAAAATCAGGCAAAGGAGCATGCAATCTCGATTTTAAAAAAGGTAGGTATTCCACGTGCCGAGGAAATCATTTACGAGTTTCCACATCAGCTATCTGGTGGGATGAGACAAAGAATCATGATTGCAATGGCGATTTCTTGTAATCCTCAACTATTAATTGCTGATGAGCCAACAACCGCACTTGATGTGACAATCCAAGCTCAAATATTGGATTTAATGAAACAACTTCAGAAAAAAGAAAATATGTCCATGCTACTGATCACACATGACTTAGGTGTCGTGGCCGAGATGTGTGATCGAGTTGTTGTAATGTATGCTGGAAAAGTAGTGGAAGAGGCGGATGTGTTTGATTTATTTGAGAGCCCAAGACACCCTTACACGAAAGGATTAATCGGCTCTATACCAAAACTTGGTCAAAAAAGGGATAAACTTGATTCTATTAAAGGGAATGTTCCAGATCCAAGTAATCTACCAAAGGGATGCAAATTTGCCCCAAGATGTAACGATGCCATGCCAATTTGTTTTGAAGAAGAGCCACCTGATATGACACTAGAAAATAGTAGATCCTGTAGGTGTTGGCTATATAAAGAGGAGAGGGGGGACATTCTTGTCTAATACTCTTTTAAAAGTAGCTGGGTTAAAAAAGTCCTTTGAAATTCCCAGTGGCATGTTTCGAAAAAAGAAAATGTTAAAGGCTGTTCATGATGTTTCATTCGAGATTCCTGAAGGTAAGACATTTAGCCTTGTCGGTGAAAGTGGGTGTGGAAAATCAACAACGGGAAGATTGATTTCAAGGTTACTTTCACCAAGTGAAGGTGAAATTTGGATTGATGGAGAAGAAGTCTCTAAAAGAAAAGAAGCTCAGTTAAAAGCTATGAGAAAAAAGGTTCAAATGATTTTTCAAGATCCATATGCCTCTCTGAACCCAAGAATGAAAGTACGGGATATCGTAGCTGAGCCTCTTGTTATTCATGCAAATCTATCAAAAGAGGAACGAAATAAGCAAGTATCTGAAATTTTAGAAGTAGTAGGATTAAGCAATTATCACGCTGATCGTTATGCCCATGAGTTTAGTGGTGGCCAACGCCAACGTATTGGTATTGCTCGAGCACTTATTATGAAACCGCGTCTCATTATCGCGGATGAACCAGTATCAGCATTAGACGTATCAATACAATCTCAAATATTAAATTTATTGAAGGATTTACAGGTCGAATATAACTTAACCTATTTGTTCATTTCACATGACCTAAGTGTTGTTGAACATATTAGCGACCATATCGGGGTTATGTATTTAGGAACGATTGTCGAGTCTGGACCGCAAGAGGTGATATTTTCTGACCCAAAACATCCGTATACAAAAGCATTATTGTCCTCAATCCCGATTCCTGACCCGAGATTAAGGAGAGAAAGAATTATTTTACAAGGTGATATACCTAGTCCAGTAAATCCGCCTACAGGTTGCAAGTTTCATACTCGATGCCCAGTTGCTATGGATATTTGTAAAGTTACGGAACCTAAAGTAAAAAAAGGTGCAGAAGCAGATCATTTTGTCGCATGTCATTTAGTAGAATAGTAGATTTAACTTATTTTTAGTAAACAAAAATTAATAGGAGTGATAATGATGAAGGTTGGTTTAAGTACATACAGTTTAGTAAGAGAATTAAGAGATGAAAAGATGACAGTATTAGATGTAATCCAATGGATCGCTGATAATGGTGGAGAGCATATGGAAATCGTCCCATACGGTTTCTCTGTCGTAGATAATGTAGAATTAGCAGATCAAATTAAAGAAAAGGCGGCATCCTTAGGTATTGAGCTTTCAGCTTATTCTTTACCCGCAAATTTTGTTCAAGAAACTCAAGAAGCGTTTGAGGAGGAAGTTGAGCGTCTGAAAACACATGTTGATATTGTGAATCGTTTAGGAATTAAGATAATGAGGCACGATGTAACAGCGTTTACCTTACCAAAAGAAGATATGACGATTCATTATTTTGATAAGCATTTGTCAAAATTAGTTGAAGGTAGCCAACTGGTTGCTGATTATGCAGCCAAATTTGGTATTACAACTACAATTGAAAACCATGGATTTAATGTTCAAACTAGTGACCGTGTACAACGTATCATTCATGCAGTGAATCGTGAAAATTTCAAAACAACACTTGATGTTGGGAATTTCCTTTGTATCGATGAAGATCCACTAGTTGGAGTTAAGAAAAATATTAAATACGCTGCAACTGTTCATTTTAAAGACTTCTATATTCGTCCTTACTATGAAAACCCCGGAGATGGTGTTTGGTTCAGGACAGTAAATGAAAACTATTTACGTGGAGCAATTGTTGGTCATGGAGATTTAAACATCCGCGAGATTATGAAAATTGTTAAAAGATCAGGTTACGATGGCTATTTGACTGTTGAATTTGAAGGTATGGAAGATAGTAAAATCGGTTCTAAAATTGGAATGGATAATGTAAGAAGACTTTGGAATGAAGTGGAATGATAATGATAGACAATAACAACCTTGAAAGGGTGGATTAATTTGGATAGATTACGAGTATGTGTGATTGGTACCGGTTCAATTTCTAATATGCATTTTCAATCTTATGCGAACAACCCAAATGTCATTTTGTACGGTGTTTACGATTATTCAAGAGAAAGAGCATTAGAAAAAGCTGAGCAGTACGGAATAAGGAATGTCTATGACACTTTGGAGGAAGTTTTTAATGATCCTAATGTGGATGCAGTAAGTATTTGTACCTGGAATAATACGCATGCCGAAATTTCAATAGGCGCCCTTAAAGGTGGCAAACATGTTCTCGTTGAAAAACCACTGTCAATGACTGTTGAAGAGGCTTTAAAGGTAGAAGAGGCAACGCGTAAATATAATAAAACATTTCAAGTTGGTTTTGTAAGAAGATTTGCAACGAATACGAAAGTATTAAAATCTTTTATTGATAATGGAAAATTAGGTGAAATATATTATGCAAAAGCATCATGCCTTCGACGTTTGGGAAACCCAGGTGGATGGTTTGCTGATAAAGAACGTTCAGGCGGTGGCCCATTAATCGATCTTGGTGTTCATGTTATTGATATATGTTGGTATCTAATGGGACGTCCAAAAGTGAAGTCCATCTCTGGAAATACGTATAATCAGCTAGGCAACCGTGGAAATGTAGAGAATTTAAGTTTTTATAAAGCAGCAGACTATGATAAAGAAAAAAATACGGTCGAAGATTTGGCGAATGCCTTGATTACATTTGAGAATGGTGCTTCCTTATTTGTAGATGTATCGTTCACCCTTCATGCTAAAAAGGATGAAATACAGGTGAAGTTATTTGGTACAAAAGGCGGGGCTGAACTCGAACCAGAGTTAGTAATAATTAGCGAAGAGAATGATACAATTCTTAACGTTCAACCACAGATTGATCACCTAACATTTGATTTCTCAAATGCATTTCAAAATGAAATTGATTCATTTGTAACCAGTTGTTTATCTGGGACGAAACCAATTGCACCTGTGGAAGATGGTGTTGAAATTATGAAAATACTTGCTGGAATTTATGAAGCCTCCGAAAAGAAATGTGAGGTGACATTTTAACAGATGCAAAATGTAAAAGTGGCAAATAAAATTGGGGTAATTGTCGATAGTCTTAAACTACCTCTTCTAGAAGGATTAAAAGCAGCAAAAGAAATGGGAGCAGATGGTGTCCAAATTTATGCTGTTGATGGTGAAATGGCACCTGAGAATTTAAATTCAGCCGCACGTAAGGAATTAAAATCCTATATCGAGTCATTAGGGCTAGAAATCTCTGCACTTTGTGGAGATTTGGGTGGTCTTGGTTATCAAGATCACCAACAAAACAAATGGAAAGTTGAAAAGTCAAAACGTATTTTGGATCTAGCTGTTGAACTAGGTACAAATATTGTGACAACACATATCGGGATTGTACCTGAAGAAAAAGACAGTCATGTATATGAAAGTATGCAAAAGGCTTGCGAAGAATTAGGGATTTATGCAAAAGGAATGGATGCCTTCTTTGCTATTGAAACGGGTCCAGAAACAGCTTTAAGATTGAAAATGTTTTTGGATAGCTTAAGTACAAATGGAGTTTCGGTAAATTTTGACCCTGCAAATATGGTCATGGTAACGGGTGATGATCCCGTTGAGGGTGTAAAGCTCTTAAAAGAGTATATAGTACATACTCACGTAAAGGATGGAGTTCAAATAAAACCAGTTGATCCCCGTGATGTATATGGTGCACTTGGATATGGATGTGGTACAGACCATGAAAAGATTGCCAAGATGGTTGCATCTGGTGAGTATTTTAGAGAGTTGCCACTAGGTAAAGGTGCTGTTGATTTTCCAAATTACTTCGCGGCCTTACGGGAAATAGATTATAACGGTTATTTAACGATTGAACGAGAAGTCGATACAAGACCAGTTAAAGACATCTCTGAGGCTATTACGTTTATTAAAAAATTCAAATAAAACTGATACAATAGTAAGTAAGTCCTATCTCAGTTTAAACATCCTAAAGAGGAGGAGTTCTCTTTAGGATGTTATTTTAACGAATGATGTTAGTTCTTTTTATGAAAGAGTTAACATGATTCCTTAAATAGCTATATAAAATGGATCAATATTATGTTAAAGAAGGTATTTGAATGGAAAAACACGACCAGTTTTTAATGAAAAAACAAAATAAAAACTTAGTGCTAGATATCATAAAAAGAAACTCTCCTGTATCAAGAATGGAAATAGCCAAAATAACAGGAATGAGTCCTACATCAATCACTAGGATAGTAAACGAATTACATGAGCAAGGGTTTGTCAGGGAGACAGAACTCGTTACTTCTGGTGTTGGTAGGAGAGCGACATTGCTTGATGTATGTGGAAGCGTTCTTTATACAATTGGGATTGAGCTTGATAAGTTTAACGTGAAAATTGGTATCGTAAACTATGTCGGAGAAATAATTGCATTTGAAAGCTTTTATAGAGATGCCATAGAAAGGTATGAAGATACCCTAAAAAAGTTAAAGAAGAATATAGAGGAATTAATAGACATTAATAACATACCCTCTACGAAAATTATTGGATTAGCCATCGGATTACCGGGCTATATTGATTACAAAAATGGGGTTGTAAAAGTGTCAGATCAGTTGAAATGGAAAAATGTAAAACTAGCTGAAGACCTAAAACAGCTCACCTCATTTAGTGTAATTGTTGACAATGAGTTGAAAATGAAAGTGGTTGCTGAGAATTTTATGGGAATGGCCAAGGACTCACAAAATGCAGTCTTAGTTGGTATTGGTTCAGGAATAGGGGCTGCCATTATTTTGAACGGTGAAATTTACCGGGGAGAATCAAATAATGCAGGTGAAATTGGACATACAATGGTAAACCCGACCGGAAACGTGTGCAATTGTGGGAAAATTGGTTGCCTTGCAACGTATATTTCCGAAGGTGCAATTTTGGCTGATGGTCGGAAGGTAAAGGATCTGGACTCAATCGATGATGTATTCGATGCTTACCGAAATGGAGAATCGTGGGCAGTAAATTTATTAGATCGAACGTCCATGTATATTGCCCTTGCGATAAGTAATATATTATCTATTTACAACCCAGAGGTTATTATTCTGAGTGGGAATACAATAGAAAAATTCCCTGAAATAAAAGAAGCAATTGAACAAAAGTGCGATTTATACATTTGGGAACCGTTAAAAGAAAAGACAAAAATTGTATATTCACAGTTTAGTAATCGTGGAGTCGTCCTTGGTGCAGCGATACAGGCACAGAATAAGTTGCTGGATATAGAGTAAGTAGTTGACTTTAAATTATAATGCAAGGAGCTTAAAAATGGATCTTATACCTTTAGTAGAAGAAACAAGGGCTGGATTGACTGAGAATGTTCATACAGGAATTATTTGTGGTGTGAATGAACGACTAGAAACAACTTATCATTTAGGAAGTCAAGAGCATTACACGTATTATCGGTCAGCATCTAAACCATTACAAGCGATACCTGTATTTTTGGCTAATATTGTCACGAAATATGGTCTGACAACAGAAGAGGCTGCTTTGTTCACCGCCTCACACAGGGGAGAAGATTACCATATCACGGCCCTAGAATCAATGTTACAAAAACTACCTGTTGATGAAGACGAACTTTTTTGTCCGCCTTCCTATCCTTTGAATACAAAACCGAAAGAGGACATGATACGAAAGGGCATCGAAAAAAGAAGGCTCTTCCATAATTGCTCTGGTAAACATATAGGTTTTATCGCGGTTTGCCGTGAATTAGGCTACCCAGTCAAGGGTTATTGGAAAGTGAGTCATCCACTTCAACAACAAATTTTGAAGATCATTTCCACATTATCTGAAGTACCAGTTTTTGAGATTAAGAGTGGATTGGATGGCTGTGGTGTACCTGTTTTTGCGATTCCATTAAAAAACATGGCAATTTCCTACTTGAAATTAGCATGTCCAAATTTAATTGAAGACCCACAATTACAAAAAGCTATTACAGAAATGACCGCCATTATGAATACTCATCCGAACATGGTCGCGTCACATCAATTCATTTGTTCTAGTTTGTTGCAGGATGATAACATTGTTGCCAAAGGAGGCGCACAAGGAGTCTATTGCTTCGGGTTGAAAAAAGAAAAACTCGGTTTTGCACTAAAGGTATTAAATGGTTCAGAAGATGTCTGGCCAAGCATCGTAGCCTCCATACTCGAACAAATTGGGTATTATAATAGAGAAACCATTACGAGATTACGAGAATTAAAACCATCAATTGTAAAGAATGATGCAGGTTTCGAAGTAGGAAGAGTTAATGAAACGTTTACCCTTAGCAAAGCATAATAAACTTGCGAAGCGATTACCGTAGGTGAACTGCACCTCAATTGTTAGACAAATTTGTAAAGTGAATTTTAAGACTTGAGTTCGATATTCCACCGGACTCGGGTCTTTTAATTTTGCCTTCATTCGTTTGTGATAGTGGATATACTTAACTAATTCCTTTTCAAAATGCTCTATATTGTCAAAATCCTGTAGAAAGAAAATGAGAATGTAGTCATAGACAAACTATCCGCAATAAAATAAAAACTACGGGAAGTCCCGGCGTTATAATTTTGACAATATATCGTTCATTTGATTTTTGAATCTTTACCGAACGTCTTCGTCTTCAACCGCTTTCGTGAATACAAGGTCATATGCGGTTCGTTGTCATTCGTCAAATGATTCGGTCATGCCTGCTGCTTCAATCGAAGAATCAAACCAATTCACGTAATGGAGTACGGAATTAGCGAGCGTCATTTCAGGCGATCTATCGTCTTGATAACTTCGATATTAGTGAATTTAATATAGCGTTATTTCACTATCCGGTGCGTTGATCCAAGAAGGATTACGCACCTTTTTGTTGAAGTCATTGTACTAACGGGCAGGTTAGTTAAAGAAGGTATTAATAAAAATTGAGCGGAATATATAAATAAAAATTGCAGATTATGGGGGGATAAAATGAAAACATATTTGGAGGAAGTAGCTAATAATGTATATGCCTTTTTAGTTTGGGATGAATCTTGGAACTCTTATAATAACTGCTATTTGTTGCTCGAGAACAATAATATTATTCTTATTGATTCAGGGAAGGAAGAACATTCTCACTTCCTGTTTTCCTCACTAAAAAAGAAAGGAATTTTTAAAAGTGATATAACTCATTTTATTGCCACGCACGGTCACAAAGATCATATTGGAGCAATTCAATTTTTAGGCGAAATTGAAGGTTATATTCATAATCAGGATTTAGAATTAATTCCAGAAAATATTAGAAATAAATTAAATAGGAAACTTCCAGATATCGGTCCAACTGTAACTAATTTAGAATGTGTTCTCCTTGGACACCATACTAAAGGTTCTGTTTTACTATATCACCGTAGAAGCAAAGTGTTATTTTGCGGAGACCATATCTGTTTTTTTGGAGAACCATTGAGCGGTAATGTTGTAGATATAGGTGTTTGTGAGAAGGAAAAAATATAAGCAGTTTGTTTCTGAATGGTCTCAAAACAAGGAAATGAGAGAACAGCATAATTTTAGTTTGTTTATCGAAGGCTTAAAAAAAATTACCAAATACGATGTAGAGTATTTATGTACGGGGCACGGTGTAGTTTTAAAAGGTAAAATAAATGAATTTATTTCTGATTTGCTTGAGTTTAAATAGTTAATAATAATTTTTTTCAATTTACAGGAGCTTTTCTTTAAGAAGGAGATTAGCTCCTTCTTATTGAAGTAAAGGTGAAGGTTAGTTAAAGAAAAAATAATATACTCGTTTCACAATCGTGCCATTTAACTGATTAAATGCAGGAGATTTCAAAAGTGAAACGAATGAGACGAACTGTACGGACTTATGTTTTGATCTTAGGTGGGGTGATTATGTTAGCAATGGGTATTTCTTTGAAACTTATAAAAACACATTTAAGTTCATTAGAAAATAAAATTTTTGAATTAGAAATAAAAACAAAGTAAAAAAAGGAGACAATTAGTAGATTGTGAAAAAAATGTACTTAAACAAACTAGTGCGTTGATCCAAGAAGGATTACGCACCTTTTTTGTTGAAGTAATTGAACTAACTTGGCAGTTTAGTTGAAGTAGGAATAATTAAATCTTTATTGAATATCAATAGGTGAATGTTTGATGGAAAAAGGGAGAGTTCAATTTTAGGCAGTCATTGCGGTTAGTTTAAGTTGATTAAATACGATCTTTTTAAAGCGGAGGC
Organism: Fredinandcohnia aciditolerans; assembly: GCA_003640645.1. GTDB lineage: Bacteria > Bacillota > Bacilli > Bacillales > Bacillaceae_L > Ferdinandcohnia > Ferdinandcohnia aciditolerans. Next base: position 17,722 of record QGHH01000003.1, read on the forward strand.
CATAGGAAGAATATCAAACAGATAGTTACAAATACCAAGAGAATCGAGGAGATTAAATAAATGAGTAAACCTGTCATTCGCACTTATATAGATTCAAGTGATTTAAAACGAATGCAGAAACTTACACAAGCTATATGGACACTGGAGTCTAATTACCATATTGGCGATTTAGCTTGGCAACGCCATCGACACGCTGGGCGTGAGGATGAATGGATTACTGCAATTTGGGAAATGGATGATAAACCAGTGGCTTGGGGATGGGTAAAACTACCGGGCAGTTTAATGTTTCAAGTTGACCCTAATTTTACTGAATTATCTCAGGATGTCATTGATTGGTTTGATAAAATAACTGAAACCAATGAACAAAGGGTAACCGTCCTAGAAACTGAGTCTCATCTCATTTCAGCCTTAGAAGATTCTTTATTCACCACAGTAAAAGAAACTCCTGAAGTCCTAACAAAAATTTCATTGGATAGCTGTCCTTTCCCTGTTAAATTGCCGGATAAGTTTAATGCTCGACATATCAAGGGCTCTGAAGATTTAAAGAAACGAGTGGCAGTACATAGGGCTGCATTTCAATCATTAAGAGTCACAGAAGAAAGTTACTTGAATGTTATGAATACCTATCCTTACGATTCATCTCTTGATTGGGTAATAGAATCCCCAAATGGCGAGTTAGTAGCATTTTGTTTAATTTGGTTTGATGAAGTTAACAAGGTTGGATTACTGGAACCTGTGGGAACGGATCCGAGATTTTGGAGAATGGGGTTAGCTAGTTCGGTTTGTAAGCTTGCTCTCAATGCGTTGAGTGAAAAAGGAGCAAAAACTGCAATTGTGGTTTGTACTACCCCGGATACCTATGAATTTTACAAGTCTATTGGGTTTAAACAATATGCTCAAACAAAATCATTTCATCGTCTTAAAAACACAAATAAAAATTAATCTCTAATTAAAAATTGGAGGAAACTTCCCATTAAGTTTAATAAACTTCGCTTTTCTTCTTCAACTAACGGGTGCGTTGATTTAAAAGCCATCTGTCATGTTTGGAGGTAGAAGCTTTGTTTCTACTGGTATCTAGCAAAAGAGAGTCTTATATGGATTTTCCCCTACCATAATTAACTAAGATAATAACTGGTTTGCTTAGAGATGCTTTGCATTGATCTAAGAAGATTAATGTACTTTTTTGTTGAATCTATTCAATAAACGGTGAAGGTTAGTTAGTTTGACCAAAAAAATGTCATTCTTTATTAGGAGAGGGAGAGGATTTAATGGAAATCGCATTTGTTGCATTTGATGATTTTACGGATATTGATGTTTTTTTACCTTGGGACATATTGAATCGTGTTAAACATCCTGACTGGAATGTTCAAATTTATGGTACTAAAGAAACTCATCGTTCGGTTACTGGTCTTACAGTTCCAATCCATTCGTCTATTGATGAACTAAGGAATGCAGATGCAATTTTATTTGCCAGCGGTCCAGGAACGAGGAGACTATATAAAGATGAAAATTATCTTAAAAGACTAAAAATAAATCCATCGAAACAGTTAGTAGGTTCTATGTGTTCTGGAGCTCTTATTTTAGGAGCTCTTGGTTTATTAGACGGTATGACTGCAACCACATACCCAACAGCGAAAAAGGAATTAGAAAAATTTAATGTTACAGTTGTTGAAGAATCATTTATTGTAGAAAATAATATCGCAACTGCGGCTGGTTGCTTAGCCGCACAAGATTTAGTTGGATGGATAATAGAAAGATTGGTAAGTAAGAAAGTAAGAGAAACAGTAATAAATTCAATTCAACCTGTTGGAAAGGGCTTATCTTTTACAAAGTAATGTAATTAAGCTAACGGTGCGTTAGTCTAAGAAGGAATTATCGTTATTTTTATAGAAATCGTTGAACTAACGGGCAGTTTAGAGGAATTAACTGGTGCAATAACTATACAAGGCGATCATCAAAACGGTCGTCTTTTTCTTCTGAAAATGTAGTGGAAAAGTAGCAATATTACAAACTGGCGGTATATTAAACAAGGAATAAAAATTTATGTATTTTCATAAAAAAGGGAGTAAAAAACTTGAGGAGGTAATTGTAGTGACCCAACACAAAATCATAATTATACCGTATGATCCCAAGTATGCTGAACAAACAGTTGAAATGTGGCGGAATAGTAAGGAAAGAGCAATTGGGCAGAAAGAAAGTCATAGCTTAAAAAGTCACATTTATTTTTTAGACCACTTATTACCTGGGCAGTTTCAAATAGATTTAGCGTTAATAGAAGAAAAAATAGTTGGAATGATTGTATATAACGAAATGGAAATAAATCAACTATATGTACACATAGATTATCAAGGAATTGGTATAGGGCAAATATTATTAAATAAAGTAAAAGCACAATCAAGCGGAAAATTAACGTTGTACACGTTTGAAGTAAATAAAAAGGCACAACGATTTTATGAAAAAAATGGATTTGAAGTGATTGGAAGAGGCTGTGAAAATGAAGAAAATCTACCTGATATTCAATATGAATGGAATATAAAATAATGAGGTAAACTGATGCGGAGTTAAAGAAAATAGTTTTTTACTTTACTTATTTCTTATTCCAATAACGGGTGCGTAGATCCGAGAAGGATTAATGCTTGATTAATTACTGAGTAATATACTAAAACTAGCCATATGGTTAACTCAACCTAGAATGAGAACGGGGTGATGTTATGAGTAAAGCTAAAGGAAAAGGTGGAACAGGGAGAGGAACAGACAAAAAGGGGTGGAATCGTTGGCAAGCTAGTGCAAACAAAAAAAAGAGTGCAAAACCATATAAAAGTAAAGGTGTAAAGAAAACAGATGTATAATATAACCCCACTACCAATAGTGAAAGTTCTTTTTAAAAAAAGTAATGGGTAATTAGATAAATAATCACAAGAATAGCTCAGAAACTACTGAGTTATTTTTTATTGATATAAAATTATGGTCAGATTATACGTACATCTTATTTAATAAGTTAGTTTTTACGTAAGGGATCAGAACCCTTTAATGATAGATTACCCCATAGCCTAAAAAATCTCTTCTTAAGAATAATCACGCGATCGGCTAATTCTAAGTTGTTAATTTTAATAAAAACCTTTGAGGTGATAATAAGGGTCTTTTTGAAGAAAAGACTTATTGACAAATGACGCTATTCGGTAATACTATATACTAGTAGTAAGTTATACTAAATATAAGTAACACAAAATACCTGTGATACTTAGTACTGAAAAAATATAAGTAATCTATAAATGGAGGTAAATATGGAAAACATCACGGAAATGTTGAAGGGGGTACTTGAAGGTTGTGTACTTGAAATCATCAGTCGTGGCGAAACTTACGGCTATGAAATCACCCAACAGCTTCGAGATCTTGGTTTCACAGATGTGGTTGAAGGCACAGTATATACAATTACCATGCGGCTTGAGAAAAACAATCTTGTTGACATTGAGAAAAAGCCATCCACAATGGGACCGCCGAGAAAATTTTACAAACTCAACGCAGCGGGTCAAGAGCGACTGGAAGGTTTTTGGGAAAAGTGGGAATTTGTATCAAGCAAAATAAACGAGCTAAAAACAAATAAAATCAAAAGGAGAGAAATATAATGAATATTTTTGAAAAAATTATTGGAAGTATTGATGACAAGAGGGAATGGAGGGCCATGGAGGCACGTGCAAAGGCACTCCCAAGTGAGTACCGTACCGCTTACAAAGCCATCCAAAAATATATGTGGACTGCTGGTGGTGGTCCCACTGACTGGAAGGACAGCAGCCGTATCTTTGGTGGCATTCTCGAACTCTTTGAGGTAGGAGCAGCGGAAGGGAAAAAAGTGACTGACCTTACGGGCGAGGACGTGGCTGCATTCTGCGATGACTTGGAGAAGGATGAGCAAACTTGGAAGGACAAATATCGCAAGAAGTTGAACGATACGATTGGCCGTGGCTAGCGCCAAGAGGAGTATCGCCAAGATCGACACTAATCATGTAAGTTGTAACTGGGTAGACTTAAAATCCTTAAAGAAGAACTAGTTGGCTATCGCTAAAATCCATATCGGCAGTATTGTTTTGTTTGAATAAAAGTACCGTTAGAGCGATTGGAAAGCAATGAAAAGAATACCTGAAAACAGGGGCTGAAGGACTTAAATTAGGTAAAGAATATAACTTACCTGAAGAAGAAAAGTTAAACCTAATAATGACAGGAATTAATAGTAAAGAAGGATTAGAATGAGTGGCAAACAATTAAAACGGGTTGTCTCTTCTATGCTTAAAGAAGCACTACAAGTAAATAAGAAACCATTTCCTTGGTTAAAAGCCTTTAGTGCAGGATAAGCTGCTGCTTTGCCTGTTATGATAGGATTTGCCTTTGGGCAATGTGCAATATGGATTAATTGCTGGATTAGGTGGCTATTTTGGATAAATGAGAAAAACTATTATTAAGTATATTTTTGGGGATAATATCTAATCAAAGAATTTTGTGTGAGAAAATGAGAAGGCTAAGTAATGAGCAAGAGCAACTTGCTTATTACATCTTGTTTATTTGAGATCAAAAATTTAGAAAAAAGGTTAGAAAAAAGTGAATCCAAAAGAAAAATTATTATGGAGTATAGCTTTTCCAGGTTTCGGTCAATTACTGAACAGTAAGTATGTAAAAGGGATCATTTTTATTAGTTTAGAATTTATCATTAATGTTCAATCCCAATTTAATCAGATTATTTACTTTAGTTTTAATGGAGAAATAAGTAAAGCCATTGAGCATACCGAATACCAATGGCTTATGTTTTATCCTTGTATTTATTTCTATTCCATGTGGGATGCCTACAAGGATGCGGGTGGAGGCAAAGAACCATATTCCTATTTACCATTTGTGATGTCTGCGTTTTTTGTTACAGTTGGACTTATGTATTCAGCAAAGGTAAAGATATTTGGAATCTATTTAGGAACAGTTTGGTTTCCGATGATATGTGTCATTCCAGGGATTATGGTTGGGTTTCTACTGAAAAAAATATTCAGAAATAGATAGTGAGTTAATTTCTTCTTGAAAAGAGGATTTAGACTCACTATCGCCCAAATCTATTCAATTCTATTTTTTACTTGATCATTTAAAAACGTGAATCCTTTTGTGTTTTCCCTATTTTCTTTCCCAGCTTTTTTAACCAAGAAGATATCTTCATCGCATAATATAGAAACAAAAAAGCGCCAATCGTCATCATGGCATAACCCTGAACTGCTGGCTCAAAAGTGATTCGCACGTCAGGCGAGAGCTGCAAACCGATGAAAATACCGAGATAAAGAATGAACATATCCCTTAACGGCTCATACCATTTGACATGTCCCATCTTGATATAGATAAAAAACTGTATAAGAATGGTGCAAAAAAGTGCAACGAATTCTCCTGAGCTGTCACTAAAGGACTCCCCTACGATTTCCCAAGTCGGAAACCAAAAACAAATCAGTAGAAGCTGTACAAAAGAGAGAAGGGTAGTATATAAGAGTCCGTTCTTCCGGCTTTTTTTCTCATTTTTCTCCACGATTTTTTTCTGTTCTTCAGTAAGAAAGAGATTATCCAACCCTTCAGCCTCTGAACCAATAACGAAAGAAAGCGTTCCATCAAAAAGGTTTTTTGGAATCGATTCAATGTTCTTAGGATTACTTGGGGTAGCTGTTAAAGCCTTATCTGTATGGTAAATCTCAACCCCATGCTTTTGAAATACACCAATCCAATCATTTAGGGATTTCTCATCCGCATGAGGAAAGCTGGTAACCTTCACTTGATTGGTGGTATCGACACCATAGATAAAGACTTTTGCGGACCGCACTGGAACAAATTTTGTCCTCAAATTATAATTTTCGCCACTTTGAATCTTTGACTTTGCTTTTAATCGATAGTCCATGCCGATTAATACATATTTCATATTTTCAAAGGGAATGAAAATGTGGTGTTCTTCATTCATCTTTTTGTCCTTCACGTAGGAATCATATCCGTTGTCACTTAGTTGAATGTTAATAACAACGTCTCGGTATTTTCGTAAATTTTTATAACTGAACCATGAAAACCCAAGAAAGACAATACCTAGCGCAAAAAGCAGGAGGGATAAACCGAATCCTGTCTCGGGAACTTCTTTGATAGTAAAACCAAATATACTGATTCCCATTATAAAGAAAATGGAGATCAAGCCAATATGGCACCCTATGGCCCACTTAGGCAGCTGATTCGTAAAATTTCGATTATCTTTTGTTTGTAATTCCATCAACCAATAGCCCCTTTCATTTCTTTATTTTACCAAAATGTATGTGGGAAAAAGGGCTTATATTGTTTAGGTCTATGGTAGGGTTCTTACTATCATATTGAAAGTGAAGATGATCAAATTACGGTTTCAACTAAAGAATAATCCAAAAACAACTAAATTAGTTGATTGAAATCAATACTTGTAAATTATAAACTGGGTATTAAGTAAGGAGAAGCGAGATTACAAAGTTAGTTTATGTAACGAATGGTTACGAAAAATTGGTCGTCGTTAGTGGAGGTTTATCTCCTGAATCCAATTTAGAAAGGGCTGGGACAAGGGATCAGTCCCACAGGTGTGAGTATGAGGACAAGGTATCGTAATTTGAATGATGTGTCGAATAAGAAATCGTTTCGGGATATGCGAAAGTGGCAGAAGGAAAGACGAAGCAAAGTGAAGGATTTAAATGAAAATATACCGCAATGTTCAAAAAAAAGGAACCAAGAATTGAAGGAAAATAGAAGCCGAACTTCTTATACATGGATTGGACATTCCACCTTTTTACTTCAACTTAGTGGTCTAAATATACTTACTGATCCGGTATGGGCGAAACGTATGGGTTTTCAGAAACGGTTAACGGAACCTGGAATTCCATTGGAAGATTTGCCGGAAATCGATGTTGTCGTTATTTCACATGGTCATTATGACCATCTTGACTTTCCAACGCTGAAAAAACTAAAAGGAAATCCGACCTATTTTGTTCCGATTGGGCTGAAATCTCTTTTTATAAAAAAAGGGTATCAACATGTAGTAGAAATGAATTGGTGGGAATCATTAGAATACGAAGGCGTTACCATTCACTTTGTCCCAGCTCAGCACTGGACAAGAAGGTCACTTAACGATATGAATACTTCCCATTGGGGTGGGTGGATATTTCAAACGACCAGTGAAACATTTTATTTTGTCGGCGATACTGGTTATTTCTCCGGTTTTAAGGAAATTGCTGCACGTTTTATGATTGATATCGTTTTCATGCCAATTGGCGCCTATGAACCGGAATGGTTTTTGGCCGACTCACATATTTCTCCTGAAGATAGTGTGAAGGCATTTATCGAACTGGAAGCGAAGCAGTTTGTTCCCATGCACTATGGTGCTTATCGATTGGCAGATGACACAGGTCCAGAAGCTTTAGAGCGATTGCTACGAGAATGGGAAAAACGCCAACTGCCGAAGGAGCAATTAAAGGTGTTATCAATAGGGGAAACTGTAATGTAATGAAAGTGAAGAAATAGTTCAATTAGTTTATAGTTTATGAATCTACACGAATACAGCAATTGAAATGGGAACATGGGAGGTACGAAATTTGAAAATCAATAGAATAGATCACGTGAGTATAAACGTAAATGATCTTTCAGCAGCTAAAGCGTTTTTTCTTGATTTAGGACTTGAAGTGAAAGCGGAATGGGAATTGGAGGGAGAACAGTTAGACAGGATAGTTGGGCTAAATAATGTAAAAACAGCATGTGTCGGGATGGGGATGCCAGGTGGTCAGGCCTGGATCGAGCTTGTCAAATTTTATTCGCCACCGTCAGAAGATATTTCGCGACCTTCAGCAAATACGCTAGGTATACAACATATTTGCTTTGCTGTAGAAGATATTGAAGCTATTATTGAAAGGTTGAAAAAGAAGGGTACGGAAATTTTTAGTGAAATCCAGCAGTATGAAGAAAGTTATAAATTATGTTATGTTCGCGGTCCAGAGGGAATTATTTTAGAGTTGGCGGAGAAAATCGGATAAATATTGAACCCTAATGATTTTATCTCCGACTTTCAAGGATTTCTATTAAAACGAATGGATGAAATAGTTGATAGATCGGAGCTGTCATTAAGGCAGCTTTTTTTGTTGTAAGTACGGAGTATGATAGAAAGTTATTAATCTCATTGGGCGACAGTAGTGTTTAAACTTCAAATGGAATCATGTGTGTTCTCTATTAGTATAAAAATATTTAAGTTAATATTTTTCATAAATTATCTGAAATCATCAATCTTTTTAATTGAGAATTATTATCATTTATTGTATATTAGGTAGGAGCATACATATTCAATTATGAAGGGGATTAAATAATGCAAATATACTGGACGAAAATAAATAAGATTATTGAGGAAACTCCTGAGATTAGAACATACCTGCTTGACCGCCCTGAAGACTTTACTTGGGAGGAAGGTTCCCACACTCACTTTGCACTAAAAGGTTTCAATGCCGGAGATAAACCAAATAAAAGTCTGGTTCGTCATATGTCTATCTCTACGTTACCGTACGAAAATGCAATCGGTATCACAACACGCATCAGAGAGCAGTGCTCGGAGTTTAAATATATTTTAAGAAATTTGAAAGTCGGCAATGAAGTTGCAATATTTAAAACACATTCAAATGTACCGCTGAAAAGAGAAGACAAAAACATTTACCTGCTTTCATCAGGTGTTGGTCTGGCAACTTTTAGACCGCTTGTTCTTGAATATTTCGAACGTGCTGCTAACGTAAATCAAATCTATTCCCTGAACATCGATTCATCAAAGAATTTCCTATTTACAGATGTTTTTAAATCAGCACCTGACAAGAAGTTCACGGCACAGTTCGTCGATAACCGTAATGACTATTATGAAGCAGTGCAAAATATTGGTGCAGATCAGAATGGACTCTTCTATATTGTTGGAAGCGATGAGTTCGTAGTCCAGAACATTGAAATACTACGTGAGCATGGGATCAAGCCAGAACAAATTATCCTCGATAAGCGCGAAAAAGAAATGCCTAATTTTTTCATCTAACTGATCAATTTAAGTATTTACCATCATTTTTTATGATGCAGATAGAATTCTTTGGTTGAACTCGATTGGGCGTTTATTACAGATAATGTTGGTAATCAAAGATTGTTTGCTATAGTTAGTTAATATATATAGGAGAAGAAAGATGGAAAAAGAACCAATTTATTACTTCTTATAAAAAGCTATGTGAAATCTAAGGACATATTATGATTATAAATTTCGATTTGTATATCCATGGGACAGTCTCTCGTCTGCCCCATGTTAATTTTTCTTGCTGGGCGATTATAACTTACATAGGTTTCGGCTACGTAGTAATGGATTGCTTTTTTACTTTCTCGGACGGCAACCAATACTACACCTATAATGAATCCATCTCAAAGTTAAGGGGTAATTAACCCTGATACTGCAATCCGAAGTATAATATACCCTTCTGCCAATACTTTTACAGCTGAAGAATTATTAGATTTAAAGGCTTTTAAATTCTGGCTTATTTCCCACACAAAGGATTTTAAAGTGAAAGTAGCAACTTCTTTGGCTATAAGTTTTTTTAATCACTTTAATTTTCGGACTTTACTCTTAAAAATACTTAGATTTCTCTTATGTATTCTTAGTTCTTAGACACATTTCACGGCATTTTAGGGGGATGGAATGATATAGCGTGGTCTGCACTATGATTTAGGTTCAAATTATGGACTTTAACAAAACAAAAAAAACAAGAAATTACAACTTATTATACACTGCTAGTTAATTTTGGCACTTTCCAGTTTCATAAAAGATATTAACACTTACATCAGTATAATAGTTTGAAAATCTACTTATCTTTCAACCAATTCCAGCTTCTCGCCATTCTGCCCATGGAGAAAGAGATTTTATCAGACCCATTTAAAATACTACTAGTTGATTAATTATTTTGGGTAGGCTACTGTTAAGTGAACTAATTCAGCTTCAATATTCTCAACCGTAAATGCAAGTTGTTTAGAATTACTTCTTTTATCCTGTCAGCAATAGACAAGTTCTACTTCCACACTTTGCTGCTCTGGAAAGAATAAGAAGGCGAGCTCTACAGAATCATTAATCCACACTCTATTACTTAATTCTAAACCAAGGATTTTGGTAGAACACCAAAGACTCTTCCATATATTTCAGCACAATCCTCATATTTTTATTCTCAAAATGAATTCCTCCTATTAGAAAATAATAAATATCATCATTTTTATTATTATACCAAGTGTTAACGAAAAGTAAAATTTGGTATTTATTACAACATCTTTTGAAAAATAGGGGAGTTTCTATGAAGATGAATAACAAAGGATTGTATTAATCATGAATGAAATCGGAAAAAGATGTTGACAAAAGCAATATAATATATTTATAATTTTAATTAAATTCGGAATTAATAGAATAGTTTTTAGTTAATTCTAATTTAATACCTAATCTTAATAATTTTTTACCCTCATATCTTCTACATAATTCTTTATAAATACCACAATAACTCACTCACATAAAAAATACTAAAAAACATTTAGTTTTGATTAGACTACTTTATTGAATATCATTAAAGACCTTGTCTATATACCGAATCATCCTGTTCCTATCTATATTGTAAAAATCCCCCACTGTATGAAGTGCAACTATGATTAAACCCAAATTTAAAAATCTAAAACAATAATGAATAATCTATATCGAAGCAACATCTTATGAGACTCTTGATAAAATAATCAGGTCGTTTAATGAGTTTCAAAATTGCAGTTTCTACCCCTATTATTTTGAATATTAAGAATAATTTTCTAATCTAATAATAAAATACTACTACTAATAATGTACAACTTTATTGTTTTTTACTTTCGGAATAGTACGTTTGTATCTATATAATAAAACAGGATTATTCTGCTCAAGATAATAATTACTTTAAGGAGGGGGTGGGAAACATTGTATGTTGATCTAAAAGGAAAAAATGTATTAATAACAGGTGGAAGTAGTGGAATTGGATTAGGGTTAGCAGACGCTTTAGGTGCACTTGGGGCAAACGTTATCATTGTAGCACGCGATGTAATAAAAGGCAAAAATGCTGAGGAAGAATTACGGAGTAGGGGAATAATGGCCAACTTTATTCCGGTGGATGTAACTTGTAAAAAACAAGTAGTGGAACTTATATCGAAAAGTGTAAACATGCTTGGCACATTAGATATTCTTATAAATAATGCAGGCATAAATATTAGAAAGGCATTAATTGATATAGAAGAAGATGACTGGGACCAAGTTATCGGAATAAACTTAAAGGGTAGTTTTTTGGTAGGTCAAGCCGCTGCGAAACAAATGATTATTCAGAATTCAGGGACCATAATCAATATTTCATCCATTTTAGGAGGAATAGGATTCCCATTGCAATCATCCTATGCTGCTAGTAAAGGTGGGCTAAATCAATTAACCAAAGTCTGGGCAGAAGAGTTAGCGCCATATAATATTACAGTAAATGCGATAAGTCCTGGGTATATAGAAACAAATATAAATCAACAATGGCTTTCTGATCCGAAAAGAAGACAGATTATTGAAAATTCAACTATGTTAAAAAGACTTGGAAATATTAAAGATTTGTATGGATTAGTGCTGTTACTTGTTTCAGAGAGTTCAAGATATATAACTGGCCAAATAATAAACGTGGATGGAGGGTGGAGAGCTGGAAATTAATTTATCATTATATGAGGAGAGGGAGCATGAAGGGTAAATACTATGATAAATACGATACGATTGACCCGCAGGTATATATTAAAATTGAGAATAAAAAACTTCAAACACAAATTAAATATATGTATGAAAACTCATCTTTTTTTAAGGAGAGATTAGACCGTGTCAATATGAAACCGGATGATATTACATGTATGCAAGATTTAAAGTACCTTCCTTTTATGACAAAGAGTGATTTAAGAGAAAGCCAAGTGGTTTCGCCACCTTTAGGCCTTCATCAAACAGCACCACATGAGAGAATTGTTAGAATGCATGTCACCTCAGGAACAACTGGTAGACCTGTTTTCATCGGCTTAACACAACGTGACTCTGATGTCTGGACAAAATGCGGGGCCAGAACAGCTTGGACGATGGGGCTAAGGCCTAATGACACATTAATTACCTGTACAAATTTATCTTTTTATGCTGGTGGAATTGCTGATCACTTATCTTCAGAAAAAGCAGGGGCTGCTTGTATTCCAGTGGGAATCGGCCAAACCGATAGAATTTTAGATTTATATAGCGACCTAAAACCGACAGTTCTTTTTTGCATTACTTCTTATGCGTTTTATCTTGCAGAAGCAGCTATGAAAAGAGACATAAATCCTAGAGAATTGGGATTTAAGAAGCTATTTTTAGGAGGAGAGCCAGGAGCTGCAATACCTAGCACACGTAATCAGCTAGAAGAGATTTGGGGAGCAGAAGTTTACGATGGCTATTATGGTTTAGGGGATGTAATGTCCTCTTTTGCAGGTGAATGTGAATACCATAACGGTATGCATTTTTGTGGACACGAAGCCATTGGAGTTGAATTAATAGATCCTATAAGTGGGGAAGTAATTGATATCAAAGATGGAGCAGAAGGTGAGTTTGTAATTACATCAATTGACCGAGAAGCGACCCCAGTTTTACGATTTAGAACAAATGATATGGTTCAAGTGTTTACAAACAAATGTAAATGTGGAAGAACGAGTGCACGATTTAAAATAAAAGGTAGATCTGATGATATGTTTAATGTAATCGGAGTGAATGTATTCCCTAGCGCAATAGAATCTATTATTAGAAGTTATAGACCTTATATCACCGGAGAGTTTTTTGTTGAATTGAAAACACTTCCAGTAAAACCGCCTGTCCCTATCTACGTAGAAGTCGAAAATCATCTTCCCACTCAAGTAAAAGAAAGAATGGAACAGGAAATACGAGAAAAATTAAACTTCCGATGTGAAATTTTCCAAATAGAAAAAGGGATTATTAAGCGACAGCAGCATAAATCAAAAAGAGTATTTCACCTGTACAAAGGAGATTCATTACCTGATAAATAAGTATTCACCAACATTTACACGCAATGTGTAGATTATTAATTAACGACATTTAAACGAAATTACGTTAATGTGTCAAATTTTAACGACATTCCAACGAAAGGTATCTTAAATTATTTACTAATTAACGTCATTCCAACGATATGTTCGTAATTTAAAACAATGAGGTGTTTCATGAAAAAAGTAAGTTTATTTATTGATGGAATATCAAGAGAGAGTATAAGTGAAGATACATTTTATACTTATAGTCCGTCATCGGGTGAAACAATAGCACAAGTTGCTAGGGGTACTAGAGGCGATGCAAAGTTAGCCATTGAAGCGGCAGTAAATAATAGTCATTCCCTTAAAGCGTTATCTGTTTGGGACCGCTCAAGAATATTGCGAGATATTGCAGATAATTTGGAAAGGAGAAAAGAAGAAATCGCCTACGCGATTGCACTTGAACAAGGGAAACCATATACAGCAGAAGCGTTAATTGAAGTCAGTCGGGCTATTGAAGGACTTTCTAACGCATCTGAACATATTAAATGGCTAGAAACGTCGGTAATTAGTGTAAGAGATCCAACTAAAAGAGTGTACACAATAAGACAACCAAAAGGTGTATACGGAGTTATTACACCCTGGAACTACCCAGTCAATATACCTGTTGAATACATTGCTCCTGCAATTGCAACAGGAAACGCCATAGTATGGCTTCCAGCACCATCGGTTTCATATTGCGGATGGAAATTGATGGAATGCATAATTGATACTGACCTGCCAAAAGGGGTAGTAAACTTTTTAACAGGACCTGGTAACGAAGTAGGTGATGAGATTGTAATTCATCCGAAGGTAAACGGAATAGGCTTTACTGGCAGTACTACTACTGGAAATATCATTGCCAGTAGGGCAGCAGGAAAAGATACTCTATTAGAGTTAGGTGGTAACGGTCCAACCATCGTTCTAGAAGATGCAAAACTAACTGAAGAGGATATAAAATCAATAGCTATATCGTGTTTTACAAATGCTGGCCAAGTTTGTACTGCGGCTGGGCGAATACTGGTTCATGAAAAATTAGAGACCGAAGTGATCTCGGGATTAACAACTTTTGCGGAATCTATTCGTGTAGGAGAATCATTTGATGAAAAAACAACGATGGGCCCATTGCATACGAAGGAAAACTGCGAAAAAATGGATCAGCACATTGCAGATGCTACTGCAAAGGGGGCCGAGGTTGTCTTTGGCGGTAAAAGGTTAAACCATTTTAAAACGGAACAATTTTATTTACCAACTGTGATTCGTAATGTCCATCCGGACTCATTAGTTAACTGTGAAGAGACCTTTGGACCTATTGCCCCAATTCTAACTTATTCAAATGAACAAGAGCTTAATGAGCTAATTAATAAGAGTAATATGGGCTTAAGTTCAGCAATTTTCACCAATGACATTAATAACGCATTTAGTTTGGCTGAATCAATGAAAACAGGGATTGTCAATATTAATGACCGTACGAATTATTGGGAGCTTCATATACCTTTTGGAGGAATAAGTGGTCGAAGTAGTGGAAAGGGCCGAATTGGGGGTATGGAGGTCCTGAAACAAATGACCGACTTAAAAACGATTACTGTAACGGTAAAAAAGGGGGAGAAAATATGAAAACGAAAAAAAGGTCTCTGCCATTAATAATAATGCTGGTCTTCTTGTTAGTAGTTGCGGGCTGTTCGCAAAACTCAAACAATACGACTAAAGAAAATAACCAAAATCAATCAGACGAAAAAACAAGTGAGAGTTCAGAACCGAAAATGGGTGGAAAGCTGATTGCAGGCATGGGTGCGGATGTAACTCAACTTGATGCACACATAGCGGGTGTTGCTTCAGATAGAATACCATTACTTCATATGCAGGAAACTTTAGTCACAGTAGATGATGGTTCTAATATTAAGCCACTTTTAGCTTCTGAGTGGGAGGTATTAAACGATGGGGCTTCGTACAAATTTAAATTACGAGAAGGAGTTAAATTCCATAACGGAAAAGAAATGACGGCAGAAGACGTCAAATATAGCATGGAAAGATTTGTGAAAGTCTCCCCTAGAATTGGAGAATTTCCTATCAAAACTATTACGATAGAGAATCCCTATACAATCCAAATTGATTTGGAAGGTCCAAATGGAGCATTTTTGGCAGCCTTAGCCAATCCTTTTGTACCTGCTGTAATTATGCCAGCTAACATTGAGGAAGATCAAGGTGGAAAGATTAATAATCCTATTGGGACTGGACCTTACCAATTTGTTGAATGGGTCCCGGGACAGAGTTTTACAATGAAACGATTTGATGATTACCAGGTGATAGAAGGAGAAACAGTTGGTTTTGGTGGTAAAAAAGTAGCATATTTTGATGAAGTTGTATTACGGACTATGGCTGACCCCGCAGTAAGGGTAAGCGCACTTGAGTCGGGAGAAATCCAATTTGCTTCCGATATCCCACCGAATGAATTCCAACGGTTATCTAATAATCAGGAGCTTAAGACTTATAACGTTCAATCTCTAGCATGGGGAATTATATTAATGGGATTTAAGAAACCCCCTATGGATAATGATAAGCTTCGTAAAGCAGTGAGTTACGCTGTTGATATCGAGGAGATTACAAATGCAGCATTGTTAGGTACTGCAGAACCTTCACCTTCGTCAGTCAGTAAGCAGATGACTGCATGGTTCACAAAAGCACACGAGGAACATACTCCATATGATAAAGAGAAAGCGAAAGAATTAATAAAAGAATCTGGCTATAATGGTGAAAAAATTGTAATTACAGCTTCAAAAGCCTATCAACACCATGAGCGGAGTGCAGTTGTTTTACAACAACAATTAAAAGACGTTGGGTTAAATGTGGAAATTGAATTCTTAGATTGGCCAACGTGGCAAAGTACCCGTTGGAACACTGGTGACTATAATATCATTCTCTCGCATATTACACCAAGACCAGACCCTTCTGCAATCTATTACTCTTATTTGCACAGTAAATTTAACGCTAATGGATACAATAATGCTGAATTAGATGCTCTCCTACAAAAGGGACTACAATCAGTCGATCAAGAAGAAAGAAAGAAAATTTATGAAGAAATTCATAAATTAATAGTTGATGACGTTCCTTGGATTTCAACATATGCCCTTCCAACGATTGAAGCTACTCAAGGAATTGAAGGATATAACGGCTGGCCATACGGTTATCCAAGATTCTGGAATGTATGGTTCCAATAAAAAAATATTGTGTCCAAGGAGAGCAAGTGCTCTCCTTGGTACATAGTTTTAAATCTATTAAATTAGTTAGTTAAAGTAAGAAAAGGGGAGGGTTAGATGAGAGCATATATAATAAAAAGAGTTCTTAATCTGTTGATTGTTTTGTTTATTCTATCGATAGTGGTATTTACCTACATTCACTTTATCCCAGGTGATCCAGCAGCCGTCATGCTTGGAAGTGAGGCAAGTCAGCAGGCCATTGAGGCACTTAATGAACAACTCGGGTTAAACAATCCTATAATTTTTCAATACTTTGACTGGTTAGGCCAAGTATTTAAAGGTAATTTTGGAATGTCAATTTTCAGTAATGTTCCGGTTACGGAACTGATTACACAAAGGTTACCAGTGACTTTAACATTAGCTGTAATTGCTTTCTTAATTTCATTGGTTGTTGGGATTCCACTTGGTATGATTTCAGCACTAAAAAATAATACAAAAACTGATTATTTTGTAATGATAATAGCATTAGTAGGATTATCGGTTCCCGAGTTTTGGGCAGGTCTATTATTAGTATTAATTTTTTCAGTAAACCTAGGCTGGCTCCCTTTTACAGGATTCGCTATTGATATGCAAATTTTAGAGAATATAGAATACTTTATCATTCCATCCGTTGCCTTAGGGTTAATCCAAGCAGCTATAGTAAGCAGGATGACACGCTCAAGTGTCCTGGATATTCTCGATCAGGATTTTGTAAGAACCGCTATTGCGAAGGGTTTAAAAGATCATGTTGTTGTATTTAAACATGTGATGAAAGCTTCGTTATTACCTATTATCACGGTTCTAGGTATAAATTTTGGAATTCTGCTTGGAGGCACTGTGGTTATTGAAATAGTATGTAATTTGCCGGGAATCGGTTCATTAACCGTCTCGTCCATTATGAATAGAGATTATCCAGTGATCCAGGGGATTTTGTTATATATCGCATTAATCTATTTAATAGTGAATTTCGTGGTAGATCTTGTGTATGCCTGGATTGATCCTAGAATTCAATACTAAAGGAGGGGGATAAAATGGGTAAATTATTGATGAAAAGATTTTTGAAACGTAGGATTGCAGTAATAGGATTAATCATATGTCTTGGTTTAATTGTCATTTCTATTATGGCACCGCTAATAACAAATTATCATCCAATTAATGATAATGATTATATAAATGTTTCAGCTCCCCCCTCTTCTGAACACGTTCTTGGCACGGACGATTATGGGAGAGATATATTTAGCAGAATTATATATGGGTCACGTATAACAATTGTAACCGCGATTGTCTCAGTAGGAATAGCTGCAGGGATTGGTACACTTATAGGCGCAATCAGTGGTTTTTCTGGGAGATTAATA
This sequence comes from Fredinandcohnia aciditolerans, assembly GCA_003640645.1. Taxonomy (GTDB): domain Bacteria; phylum Bacillota; class Bacilli; order Bacillales; family Bacillaceae_L; genus Ferdinandcohnia; species Ferdinandcohnia aciditolerans. The sequence continues at coordinate 35,441 of QGHH01000003.1, forward strand.
GACTCGGTTTTAATGAGAATGACTGATGCAATGATGGCTTTTCCAGTTATTATTTTAGCGATTGGGGTTATGGCTATTTTAGGTCCTGGTCTTAATAATGTTATTCTCGCAGTTGGATTAACCTATACGCCAAGATTTGCAAGATTGGTCCGAGGTTTGGTTCTAAGTGTGAAGGAATCAGAATATGTGCAGGCAATAAAGTCGATTGGCGGTGGAAATTTCAGGATTATTTTTAGGCACATTTTGCCTAATTGCATGTCTCCATTAATTGTCCAATCAACTATATATTTTGCTTATGCCATTCTAGCAGAAGCTTCCTTAAGTTTTTTAGGTTTAGGAGCTCCACCACCAGAACCAAGTTGGGGAAATATGTTGTATGATGCACGAACCCACATGATTGATGCCCCTTGGATGTCACTATTTCCTGGTCTTGCCATTGCTATTACCGTCCTTGGGGTCAACTTACTAGGTGATGGTTTACGTGATGTATTAGATCCAAAGCTAAAAGGAAGGTGATTACCATAGAACTTTTAAGTGTAAAGAACCTCAAAGTAGAAATTAAAACGGAAAATGGGGTAATTAATCCTGTTTCAGATGTCAGTTTTACGTTGGAAAAAGGGAAAACAATTGGTATCGTTGGTGAAAGTGGAAGTGGGAAAAGTGTTACAGCATTAAGCATGTTAAAGTTATTCCCCAAAAATATAAGTGAAATTGTTGATGGAAGTATTACTTTTAACAATCAAGACCTGACATCATTAAATAATAAACAAATGCAAAAAATCAGAGGCAATAGAATATCCATGATTTTTCAAGAGCCAATGACTTCGTTAAACCCTGTATACACCATTGGAAATCAACTATTAGAACCCTTAATGACTCATCAGAAATTAACCAAAAAAGAAGCAATAAATAAAGCAATATCCTTGCTTAAAGATGTTCATATACCTGAACCTGAAAAAAGGTTAAATCAGTATCCCCACGAACTATCAGGTGGGATGAGACAAAGGGTGATGATTGCAATGGCATTAGGTTGTGAACCTGAATTGCTGATTGCGGATGAACCCACAACGGCGCTTGACGTAACGGTACAGGCTCAAATATTAGAATTAATTAAAGAACTATCAGAAACAAAGGGTATGAGTGTTATTCTAATTACTCATGACTTAGGGGTAGTTTCCGAAATGTGTGACAATGTAATAGTAATGTATGCTGGACAAATTGTAGAAGCTGGATCGGTCTATACAATATTCGAGAATCCCAAACATCCATATACAAGTTCACTAATTAAATGCATTCCTACGCTTGAAACTGAAGAGGAAGAGTTATTTGTTATTGAAGGGAATGTCCCATCTCTACTGGATATGAGTAAGGGGTGCAGGTTCCAAAATCGATGTCCATTCAAAACAAAGGAATGTGAGAATGAACCGGTTGAATTAATAGAAGTGGCGAAGGACCATTATTCCAGATGTATTCATGTAAATGAATTGCTACTGGAGGGGGTAATTTAATCATGACAACAGTAATACTAGAAACCAAAAATATTAAGAAGTATTATCCGGTTAGGGAAGGTTTGTTAAATAAAGCGACTAAATATGTAAAAGCGGTGGATGGGATTGACCTAACAATCTATGAAGGAGAAACATTCGGTCTTGTTGGTGAATCAGGTTGTGGGAAAAGTACACTAGGGCGGACCTTAATCAAACTTGTCGAACCAACAGATGGAGAAATTCAATTTATGGGGAAAGAAATATCCAAACTTAGCGACTCTGAATTTAAGAAATATCGAAAAGATATGCAGTTAATATTCCAAGACCCATTCGCATCATTAAACCCTCGGATGCGTGTAGGAGACATATTGAAAGAGCCCTTTGATATTCATAATCTTTATAGTAAAAAGGAACGAAATGAAAAGGTATTGGAAATTCTAGAAGATGTTGGCCTTAGAAAAGATGTCGTTCATCGGTATCCGCATGAATTTTCGGGCGGGCAACGCCAAAGAATTGCCATTGCAAGAGCCTTGACCTTATCACCTAAATTAATTGTGTGTGATGAAGCGGTATCCGCCCTGGATGTGTCTATTCAATCTCAGATTATTAATCTATTGAAGAAAATCCAGAAGGAATATAACATGAGCTATTTGTTTATTTCACATGATTTAAGTGTTGTGAAATATATCAGTGATCGAGTTGGAATTATGTATTTAGGCAATCTGGTTGAGTCCGGATCTAAACATGAAATCTTTAAAAATCCTTTACATCCCTACACAGAGGCATTAATTTCTGCTGTGCCTAATCCTAACCCTAGGAAAGCAAAAAAGAGAGAAAGGATTATTCTAGAGGGAGATGTTCCAAGTCCTGTCAATCCACCTCCTGGGTGTTATTTTCAGACTAGGTGTCCAAAAGTAAAACCGATATGCAAAGAAGTTAAACCAGAATTTATTCAAATAAATGACAATCATCATGTGGCTTGCCACTTATACTCTTAATAATGGAGGGGATAAAATGAGATTAAAAGATAAAGTTGCTGTCATTACAGGTGCAGGTTCAGGTTTAGGAAGAGGAACAGCGAGGATATTTGCAAAAGAAGGGGCAAAAGTTGTAGTAGCTGATCTTAATTTTGATTCCGCAAAGGAAACTTGTAATCAAATTAATATGGAAGGTAATGAAGCCATTGCTGTTAGAGTAGATGTAAGCAATCCTGATGATGTTCAAGAAATGTTCAACAGAGCATTAGAGCATTTTGGGAAAGTTGATATTTTATTTAATAATGCAGGAGTTCCGATGAGCAGCTTACAGATTGAAGAAGTCTCTGATGAATTGTTTGACCGTATCATGAATGTGAATGTAAAAGGGGTCTTTTTAGGCTGCAAGTATGTTGCGCCAATATTTAAAAAGCAGGGATCAGGTGGAGTAATTATTAATACTGCTTCTATTGCTGCCCTCCGTCCTCGCCCAGGACAGAATGTTTATGCTGCGTCTAAAAGTGCGGTAATTACATTGACAAAATCACTCGCTGTAGAAATGGCTCATGAGAAGGTACGTGTTGTTGCAATTAATCCTGTAGCAGCAGACACACCAATGCTGCAAGGGTTTATCGGGGATAGAGATGAACAAGAAGCAAGGAAAACTTACACTGCATCTATTCCACTCGGGAGAATGGCTCAACCTGAAGACATTGCATATGCTGCTGTATATTTAGCATCGGAAGAGGCGTCGTTGGTAACTGGAACGGTGTTGGATGTAGACGGCGGTCGTGGAGTATAATTGTTAGGGGAAAATTGAAATGGATATATCATTATCTTTTCAGGAATTAAGGAAATATTTAGGGGAATTGCAAAATGTAACACAATGCAAATTTCATATTTATTTTAAAGTTATTTCGAGTGAAATAGAGTTTCAATGGAATGCATCTGATGTTATTCCATCTGCAAGTACGATTAAGCTTCCAATTTTGTTAGCATCATTGCAGAGATATTATGGCGATCCAAGCATCAAGACTAAATTATTTTCAATCAAAGATAATTGGGATTCTTCCGGAACAGGAGTTTTGAGATATTTATCTAAAGATAATAAACTTCCATTAATGGACTTGAACACATTAATGATTATTATCAGTGATAACGTGGCAAGTAATACAATTATTGATTATCTGGGTTTTGACGTTATAAATGAAACTGTACAACGTTTCAAATTAAGTAAAACGAAACTATTTAGGAAATTCGATGGTTTTCGCTTTTATGAAATAAACAAACATGCTGAAGCTGCTGATAATATGACAACCGCAAAAGAGATGGGACTACTACTTGAAAAAATATACTTAAACTCACTCAATCGAGATAAAATTTGTAAAAAGGCGATTGAAATATTGAAGCACCAACAAGTTAAAGATCGTATTCCAAGATATTTACCAGAAAGTGTTACGGCATTATGTAAATCTGGTGATTATCCAGATGGTTACCATGATATCGGAATCATTGAACCAGCCAATTTTTATCCTTATGTACTTTCGGCATTCAGCACTAATTGTAAATCTAAAGATATCGCAGTAGAAAATATCGCAAATATATCACAATTTATTTATCAGCAATTAGCTGAAAAGGGGTAATTAATATTAAAATTGAGTCCGATTGGTGAGGAAACATGATGATTAATGTAGGTTTAATAGGTTCGGAATATGTAGTGGATAAACTGTTACAAGCTGGTAAAGAATACCGTGAGTTGAATTTCATAACAAGAACATTTGAAAATGAAAATGAAACTGAAAAGGCTTTACGGGATATTCTGCATAAGATTGATATTGTTGTCTTATCAGGTCCTGTACCCTACTTTTATGTAAAGGATTTAATTAAGGAGAGAAACCTCCCTTATTTCTTTGTTCAATATGATGAGTTGGCTGTTCTTTCCGGCCTTTTGTATTTATCCCTGCACACTAATAAGGAAAATAAAAACTTCAGTATTGACCTTCCGCATCGAGAACATGCGGAGGGAGTTTTCCTAGAATTTGGTTTACCTTCAAAAAATATCTATGTAATAGATTACGAAGAAACATTCGATGTTGAAGAAATTGTCGGATTCCACGTAAATTTGTACAGAGAAGGAAGAATTAATTATGTTATAACTAGTCGGATCAATGTTTATAACAGACTAGTTGATCATAGTATACCAGTTTACAGAATGATTCCACCACTGAAGTCTTTTAGGGATATTATAAATCTAGTAAGTTTGAAAGGTGAGACTTTGCTTTTGAACTCTGCCAGATTCGCGGTAATTTTAGTTGGAGAGAATTTAAAAAAACAAAATTGGTTAACCCCAAAGTATGAAGAAACGAATTTTAAGATATATCAAATTCTAAAAAGTTATGCTCCAATCTTGGGAGCTTCCATTATACAAAAAAATGGAATAATTTCAATGTATATGGATCGGAGAAAGCTTGAAGATTTTACTGAAAGTTTTTCTCATTTTCCTTTTTATACAAAACTAAAGTCAAAAATACAAGTAGAGATAGCAGTAGGCATCGGCCTAGGATGGTCAAGTCAAGATGCTGAAAAACACGCAATGATTGCCCTAAATGAAGCCAATTACCATAATGGGGACCAAATCTACTTGGTAAATCAAGATATGGGAGTTGAGGGACCACTATCACTAGATAAAAAGTATATTTTAAAAACGGATGATGAAGAATTACTTAATATAGTTAAGAAAACGAATTTAAGTGTTAAAACTATTAGTAAAATTAAATATTTTTTGGAAATGACAGATAAAGATAGTATTAATTCTATTGATTTGTCAGAGGCGTTGGAAATAAGTCGACGCTCTGCTCAAAGAATATTGAAAAGATTACTAGATTTAAAACTTGCATCCATAGTAGGGGAAGAACAACCACATCATAAAGGAAGACCAATACCTTTGTATAGAATTTTCTTATGAAATTAATGAATATTCCAAGTTTTAATATTTAGAAAAGGAGAGAAAACAATGGAAAAATACCGTTTAGGTGAAATGACGTGGCCAGAGATCAAAACTATTATTGAGGAAGGTGAACGTATCGCAATAGTTCCTACTGCTACTTATGAAGATCATGGTCATCACCTTCCCATTGACACAGATGTACTCCTATGTACGGAGGTGTGTGAGAGAGCAGCCGCGAGAATTCCGGATGAAGTAGTCCTAGTTCCACCAATTATTCATGGTTACTCTCCTCATCATATGGATTTTCCTGGTACCATTAGTATCGATGGACATACTTACATTGAGTATGTGAAAAACGTGGTTAATAGTTTAATGCATGCTGGATTTACAAAAATACTTTTAGTGAATGGACATGGAAGTAATACGCCGTTTAATGATGTTGCAGCCCGATTAGCGATTGTTGAAAATAAAGGTAAAGCCTTATGTGCATCGGTTTGTTATTGGGCAACCGGTCCGATTAAGAATGTTGTTTCTCAACTTCGAGAGTCTGAAACAGGGGGAATGGGCCACGCGTGTGAATTTGAAACTTCCTTGTATTTAGCGCTTAAACCTGAATTTGTCCAAATGGATAAGGCGGTTAAAGATATGAACAGGCATACTACTCCGCATTTTTGGATTGATTTAATTGGAGGAGGAACAGGGGCGATGTCTGCTGTTTCCCTTATGGAATGGTGGAGCAGTTTCTCTGAAACGGGTACATTTGGAGATGCAACCCTTGCAACGAAGGAAAAAGGAGAAGCATTCCTTGAAGCTTCTATTCAAGGCATCATAGACGTTGTTCGTGAATATGCTGAAAGGCCAATTCCGCCAAGAGTTGACCATCGTCCTCAAAAGGGTAAAGAAATTAGCTTATAAATATATCTTAAATATTTTTAAAATTTAGAATACTTTCGATTTTTTCTTTTTGATACCAAAAAAGTTTTGATGAGGTGATAGGTATTGAATGAATCTTTAATACGAATCAGAATGAGTACCCGTGATGCTTACTATGGAGGGGATCTTGTCAATGGTTCAAGAATGTTAGATCTGTTTGGCGATGTTGGGACAGATTTAATGATTAAACATGATGGCGATGAAGGGCTATTAAAACTATATAAGGAAGTCGAATTCTTTAAACCTGTATTTGCTGGTGACTTTATCGAAGCATGCGGTAAAATTATGAAAGTAGGCAATACCTCCAGAGTAGTTAACTTTGAAGCATGGAAAGTGGCCGAATCATTGAAAGATAAAAATAATCCAAGTCACGCTCAAACACTCGAACCACCAGTGTTAGTATGCAAAGCAACCGCAATTGTGGTTGTTCCATTAGAGAACCAGAGAAATAAGTTGGAAAAATAACAAATGAGTCTAGAGATAAAGTCACTTCATCCGTAGAGGTGACTTTTTCAATAAACAAATATTGAGCCTGGACTAAAAGAGTCGCCTTTAATAACGAAAGGGGATACAAGAGTGGTTGATAATGTAAACCAAATTAGACAAAAGTTGATTAATTATAGAAGGGATTTCCATGAATTTCCTGAAATGGGATGGACAGAATATAGGACCGCATCAGTTGTTGCAAATGAGTTGGAGCGATTTGGTTACGAAGTTATTGTTGGGGAACGTGCTGCAAATTCGGGATCGAGAATGGGGGTACCTCATCAAGAAATCTTGCTTGAACATGAAAAACGAGCAATTGAAAATGGAGCGGATCCAGAGTGGGTTAATAAAATGGCAGGCGGCCAAACAACAGTAATTGGGAGATTAAAACTTGATAAACCAGGACCTGTTATTGCACTAAGATTTGACATGGATGCTCTTCCTATAAACGAAAATAAAAGTATAAAGCATTTCCCAGTTCAAAAAAAATTCAATTCCAGTTATGAAGGACTAATGCATGCTTGTGGTCATGATGGACACGTTGCTATTGGGTTAGGTGTAGCTGAAATAATTAGTCATCAACAAGAACTGCTTGGTGGTGAAATACGATTGTTGTTTCAACCTGCAGAGGAAGGAACCCGGGGTGCAAAATCAATTGTAGATGCCGGGTGGTTAAATGGCGTAGATTACTTTTTTAGTGCTCATATCGGGTTTCAGAGTAAAAAGTTAGGAGAGGTGGTGGCAACTGTTGGCGGGTTTTATGCAACAACCAAAATGGATGTAACCTTTTACGGAATCGCCTCACATGCAGGACAAAAGCCGGAGCAAGGAAAAAATGCATTATTGGCAGCAGCTGCAGCAACCCTTCATCTTCATAGTATAACTAGACATAGCGATGGAGTTACAAGAATTAATGTTGGAAATTTATATGGAGGTACTGGGAGAAATATTATAGCCGACACAGCCAGTTTGTCTCTTGAGACTCGTGGTGAGAGTACAGAATTAAATGAGTTTATGAAAACGGAAGCAATCAGAATTATTGAAAATACTGCAAAATTATATGATGTTTCTGTTAAGTGGGAAATAGTAGGGGAAGCACCTGGAGCTAAAAGTAACGAGGAATTAATACCATTAATTCAAAAAGAAATAACCAAAATGCAAAGCGTTAAATCGGTTATTCCATATATGGATTTTAATGCATCAGATGATGTCGTTTATATGTTAAATGAGGTCCAAAAGTACGGTGGAATGGGAACCTATATGCTTTTTGGATCACCATTGCCTGCAGGGCATCATCAAGTATTATTTGATTTTAATGAAGAAGTATTGGGTATTGGTGTTGAAGCATTTGTACGATTAATCCTAGCAAGCCAGAAATGGCAGAAATTAGGTAATAAACCCAATGTGATAATACAAGCGGAGAGTACTACCAAACAATAGTATCGGGACGAGGGGATAAAATGACCAATAAACTATCACTAGTGGCAACTGGTGACTCATTTATTACACGGAGGCTTGTAAAAAATGAAAAATTTAATGATTTGGCATCCATTATTCAAGCTGGAGATGTTAGATTCACTAATTTAGAAATTACATGTCATAGATTTGAAGGTTATCCATCTGCAATAAGTGGCGGAACTTGGGCTATTGCACCACCTGAGGTCCTCGGTGACTTAAAAGATTACGGGTTTAATATATTGAACTGGGCAACAAACCATACAATGGATTATTTGTATGGAGGGTTGGAAGCGACAAAAAAATATATTGAGGAATTCGGGTTTGTTCATGCCGGTGTTGGAGAACATCTTAAAGAAGCTAGTTCCCCCAAATACTTAGAAACTGCTTCAGGTAGAATTGCCTTAATCGCTGTTACATCAACGTTCGCTGATTTTTGGATAGCTGGAGAACAAAGGCCTGACATGAAAGGGCGACCAGGAGTAAATCCATTGCGTGTTGAAAAGACTTTTATTGTAAAGGAAGAGAGATTGGAGCAGTTAAAATCCATCGCTCGCCTTACAAATATCAATGCGGAACACAACCTTGCAGTGAAGGAGGGATTTGTAAATTCTCATGATGATAAAACATTTGTATTTGGCGAATACAGATTTGTTGCTGGAGGAGAAGAGGGTATGAAAACAGACCCTGTTCAAGAGGATATGAACCGAGTAAAAAATGCAATTTCTGAGGCTAAACGCCAGGCGGATTATGTCCTAGTGAGTATCCATTCTCACGAAATGGCCGGGGATGATAAGAGTAAACCAGCTCAATTTTTAGAAACCTTTTCAAGAAACTGCATTGATGCTGGGGCGCATGCTGTAATTGGTCATGGACCACATATTCTTAGAGGTATTGAGATTTATAAAAATCGGCCAATCTTTTATAGTTTGGGGAACTTTATTTTTCAGAATGAAACAGTCAGCAGTCTTCCGGCTGATTTCTATTTTAAATATGATTTAAATCATGAGCATAATGTTGCAGATGCACTTGATAAAAGAACAAATAATAACACAAAAGGTCTAGGTGTTAACCCGTATGTTTGGGAATCTGTCATAGCGACTTGGACAATGGAAGATGAAGAACTGAGGGAATTAACACTTTATCCAATTGAATTGGGGTTTGGTTTGCCAAGGTATAGTAGAGGTTGGCCTGAGTTATCTCAGAAAACTTCGATTTTGGAACATCTTCAAAATTTAAGTGCTCCCTATGGTACGCGAATAGAAATCGAAGGGTCCGTAGGAAAGATTCGTATAAACCCGTGAATCTATCTCAATAGAAAGGGGGAGTTATGATGATTGGTTGCAAAGTTGAAGAGTTAGAGACATCATGTTTGCTAGTTAATATAAAAAAAATGGAACATAATCATAAATTAATGCAACAAAATGCTAATCATTGCGGGTTAAAACCGCGGCTCCGATTGAAAATTCAAGATAGGGGAGCAATTTCTATGAAGCAATTAGAATACGGAGTCTATGGTGAAAAATATGTTTGATTTACTTATCAAGAACGGAACAGTAGTGGACGGAACTGGCAAAAGGCGATTTGTATCCGATATAGGTGTTAAGGAGGGATTAATTGCAGATATTGGTTCTTTAAAACATAGGAATGCGAAAAGAATTATTGATGTTAACGGACTAATTGTTTCACCAGGGTTTATTGACTGTCATACACATTCTGACTTGTCAGTGTTACATGATCCAGCTAGACTACCCAAAGTTTCTCAAGGTGTTACCACGGAGGTGGTTGGGAATTGTGGAATGTCTGCTGCACCTATTAATAAAAAGACGTTAAATTTAATGAAGGAATACGTTAAACCTGTATTAGGTGATTATGATTCCTGGTCATGGAATTCGGTTGCGGACTATTTGAAAATAGTAGAAAAGGCCAATCCAGTCGTTAATGTTGCAGCATTAATTGGTCATGGAACAATCAGAACTTCTGTGATGGGATTTGAAAACCGTCCTCCTACAAGCGTTGAATTAAATTTGATGAAAGAATTAATTCGTGAAGGAATGGAAGCGGGTGCTTTTGGAATTTCAACAGGATTAAGTTACCCACCAGGAACGTATGCATCCACAGATGAATTAGTTGAGCTTTCAAAAGTAGTGGTTGAATACGGTGGTATATATGCAACACATTTAAGGGATCAGGTAGACGGATTAGTGGATTCAGTAAATGAAGCCATAACTATTGCTGAACAAACAAACATTCCTATTATCATCTCTCATCATAAAACAGTTGGTAAAAGAAATACTGGTAGAGTGAAAGAAACCCTATCCTTGTTAGATAATGCAGATGAAAGAGGTTACAATACAAGTTCAGATACTTACCCTTATACTAAAGGAAGTACATCATTGGCAGCTATTTTACCTCCTTGGGCCGTTGAGGGAGGATTCAAAAAACTATTTGAAAGGTTGAAAAAGCTCGAAATTAGAGAAAAGATTAAAAGGGATTTTCTAACTGGATTGAAAGGTTGGGAAAATCGATCCAAAGCTTTAGGCTGGGAGAACATAATCATTAGTTTTGTTCAGAGTGACAAAAACTTTTTTTTAGAAAAAATGAGTATACAAGAAGCCTCAGAAGAGCTAAATAAACAGCCGGCTGATTTTGTCATGGATATATTAATAGAAGAAGAAGGAAACGTTGGAGTTATTTTTAATAATTCTACTGAAACAGACTTACAAATGGTTATGGCTCATCGTAAAACCATGATAGGCAGTGATGGATTAGATGTTGGTGACAACCCACATCCACGGTTATACGGTACATTTCCTAAGGTGTTATCAAAATATGTTCGAGAAACCAATTTGTTAACTTTGGAAGAAGCAATTCATAAGATGACTGGTTTGACTGTAACACAATTCGGAATCGAGGAAGTTGGATTTATTAAGAAAAGATACCGCGCAGATTTCACTATTTTTAATTTAGATAATATAAAGGATGAGGCTAGCTTTGAAAATAGTAGAGAGCTTTCGAAGGGAATTCAATATGTGATTGTTGGTGGAGAAGTTGTCTATGAAAATCGAAAAATGACAGGGATTCGTAATGGAAAAGTGTTAAGAAGGACAGATAGATTAGATAATAAAAACATATAGTCCAAAATATGTTTCTGGCAAATAACTGATGGTTCTTGCGCCAAACTGGTGAAGGACCTTTTTTACTTGCTAAATAAAGGAATGTTTGTGGAAAGAGAGTTGCTAAACCTCCCTCTTTTATCTGGCCTTGATTAATAATATTAAAATGGAACTTTAATACTGGAAAGTTGTTTTTACATTTTACCAAAGAAGAAAAGGAGAGAGGAATTATGGAGATAACACCAGTAGTATTAATGGGAGATAGAGTAAAGATCCTACCTATGGAAGATCATCATGTACAGGAATTATTTGATGCGGGAATCAATCCAGATATATGGCCATACATGCCAATGAAGGTTCAATCAATTGAAGATATGAAGTGCCTTGTGAATGGAGCACTTCAAGCAAGAGATCAAGGAAGTGAATTTCCTTTTGTTATCTTGGATAAGGATTCGGGGAAATTTGTGGGAAGCACTCGTTTTCTTAATATATCCATATCAAACCGTAACTTGGAAATTGGTTGGACATGGCTGTCTCCATCTGTTTGGCGAACTAGAATAAATACAGAATGTAAGTATCTTCTTTTGAAACACTGCTTTGAGACACTTAGGACAATACGTGTTCAGTTGAAAACAGATAGTCGAAATGTGCGATCTCAGCAGGCAATTGAACGGTTGGGTGCTGTAAAAGAAGGAGTGCTTCGAAATCATATGGTTATGCCTGATGGATATTTAAGAGATTCTGTTTTTTACAGTGTAATCAACCGGGAATGGGTGTTAGTGAAGGACAAATTGGAGAATATGCTGCGATAATCAAGTATTTTCGAAATGTGCATATTAAACTCAATGGGTATTTAGGTTGCTGGGGCAATCCTTATTGTTGTTCCACTAAACTATCTAATAGTTTTTAATATTTTTCACTAAAAACCTTGAACAACATATTATTTTTAAAAACGAGCATAATACCAATTAACCTGAGTTCTAATCAATTTAGAAGGTTTTGTCTTATATATTTAAATAAAATTTCAGCTATATATTGGAATATTTAGTCTGAAATGTATTCTAAAGAAGAAAATTCTAAAAGAGTTAACTGTTACACTTAATATAAATCTCCAAAAACTCCTTTATAATCAGGATAAACTTTTTCAAACACTGCCTGAAATTGGACCTTTGTTTGTCTCATTATGCCAGTTATCTAACCGGTGCTTGATCCAAGAAGGATTATGCACCTTTTTTCTCAAAAAAAGTGTTCTTATTAAATAGGATTAAGGTACTTTTGTTGTTGAAGTTAGAAAAGGGTGCAGGTTGTTATAATATTGTAGCGGTTCCAGCGGGGTGGTGTCGTACCACTGCATTAAACCAGATGGTACTGTGGTTGCAGTGGGGCGGAACGTAATGTAAGTGATTACTACGATATTGTGGCTATCACGGCGGGGTGTGCTCATATCGTCGGTCTTAAATTGGACGGTTCAGTGGTTGTAGTGGGTGATAATAAATTTGGATATATAGTTACTTAGATATATGCTACTTCCCTTGGTCTCGTAACGATTTTCTCATTGTAAATATAAGTGTTGAATGGCTTTAAATACAAAGCTTTACCACAAGGTTAAATAATAAATTTTTATTCAGCTTGCGGGTGCTTGAGTATAACAAGTATAAAAAAGTCGATTCCCATATTTTAATGGAAATCGACTTTTTAGGTTGGAATTTACATAGTGTACTGATTGTTGAAGATGAACGGAATCTCTGAATAAAAAATCGTTCCATGCAAAAAATAAGTATAGTGTACAACCAAACAGGAGGGAGTAATATGGAAAATATTTTAGAAACTATCATGGATACATTAAAATCTATAAGAGTTCAAGATGAAGAGCAACCTCTGCATGTTGGAGAAGTGATGTCATGCTGGATTTATTTAGCTGGTCTTGAATTAGCCAAAGTATCTGTTCAAGCAGGTATAAATACCACAACCGATGATGAACTAAAAGCCATACTTGAAGAAGATATGAAACTAGGGACCAGTCAAAGGGAACGACTACATGAATTCATGTTAAAGGAAGGTATTACGTTACCTCCTGCTCCTGAGGAAATGCCAATATCAGACCCTAACAGTATTCCTCCTGGTGTTAAATTAACGGATGATGTGATTGCGAACGAATTATCATTAAAAATAATTAGTCTAATTATGCGTGCTGCCGGTGCTGCTTCGGAATCGATTCGTACTGATGTCGGTTTAATGTTTATTCAGTTTCAATCAGAAAAGTTAGCTTTTGCGAGTAGATTAAAACATTTGATGCGCAAACGTGGCTGGATAAAAGTACCACCTTTTTATGTACCACCTGGTTCCAAACAACCCTGATTTAGTGGTAGCGAAGTTAGTTGACGTTATTTTAGGGCTGTCTAATTGGAGAAATAAAATATCTATGTTCCAAGTACGCTTTTTTCCAGTGTTATCAGAAAAACAGCTCATAAAAGACAAGTTTTTCTTAAACTGATTTGTTTTTGCTTTTTTAGATTCTAATTCGTCTCTTTTTACTTTTCAGTGAAAAGAAATATGAATTAATGTCAATATTTCATCTAACTTGTGCTTTGATCCAAAAAGGATTAAAGCATTTTTTGTTGAAGTTGTTGTACTAAAGGAGCAGGTAAGTTCAATAGATGGCAAAGTAAAATATAGAAAATACATAAATGAGAGATGAGTATGTCGGGACCTTTGATTAACTATATATGTTGAATCATACTGGTGCAGGAAGTGGATTAACAATTATAGTTGATCAAGAAGGAAAAACATAGGTAGATGAGTTTTTATTAAATAGATGAGAATGAACTAAAATACCAAATTGAACTTCAAAAATAGGTGGGTTTTCGGAAAAAGATTCCTTTTGTCGAAATTTTTATGTAACACTTTGTGCAAGTGTTTGATATAATACTAGTAACAATTAACAAAGTGTTAATTGATGAGAAACTGAACGAGGTGTCTAAGAGATGAGTGAGGATTTGGTGGGTTACGATGTAAGAAAATATCGTACTCCTGATGGATATACAAGTGATATTGCTGTTTTTACGATTATTTCAACAGAAGTGGGTCCTTATAAGCCACCAGAAAAGACACTAAAGCTAATGTTAATTAAGCGGGCAGAGAAAACAAATGAAGGTGAGCCTAATATTGAAAGAGGAAAATGGGCTTTGCCTGGCGGGTTTATTAAGACTGAGGAAACGGCCTATGAAGCAGCTGTTCGAGAACTAAGAGAAGAAACCGGTATAGAAGGATTAAAGATCAAGCATTTTGGCGTATACGACAAATTTGGTCGTGACAAGCGGGGATGGATAATTTCGAATGCGCATTATGCGATAGTTCCAGAAAATGAGCTTGTGAAAAGGAGAGCAGCAGATGACGCAGCTGAGGTAGCATTATTTTCCATGGATGAAGTGTTTAAGCTGGACCTTGCTTTTGATCATAAGGAAATCATCGATGATGCGTTATGGTTCATTAGAAAGGATATGTCATTAACAACGCTCGCGAAAAATTTTTTACCAAAGGAATTTGTCTTATCTGAGCTACAAGGGGTATTGCTAACGGTCATGGATGAACCTTGGCTTAAACTAGATTCTCAATTTTTTAGAAAGGCTCCAACACTTCCGTTTATTGAAAAAGTCATGAAGGATGGAGAGCCTCAAAAAACAAATCGATGGTCGAAAAACAAAGCACAGCTCTATCGATTTAATGATTTCGATCCATATGTATCCATCTATAATGCTAAATATTAATTTTTTTCTTTATTATAATTAACAATTTGTTAATTAATAATCATTGAGGAGTGAGGCAAAATGAAGATTTTAAAAGACTGGACCTTATTTGAAAAGATATGGCTTGTTACGTTTACGCTCGTAAATGTGTATTTGTTTTTTGTCTGGGATGATACGCTTGTTGGATTTATTACCTCGATTTCAGGAATGCTGTGTGTTGTGTTGGTTGCAAAAGGGAAGATCAGTAATTACTATTTTGGAATTATCCAAACCGGTACCTATGCCTATATTGCTTACGGTTATGGCCTATATGGCGAAGTCATGTTAAATGCCTTGTTTTATTTTCCACTACAATTTGTAGGACTTTATTTATGGAATAAACATAAAGCAAAACAAACTGTACAAGGGGAAGAAATTCAAGTCAGTGTTTTAACGAAAAAAGGATGGACCATCACCTTATCTTCATTCCTCGTCATTTTTGTTCTGTATGCTTACCTTCTAGAAAAAATAGGTGGTAATGTCGTCTGGATCGATTCGGCAACGACGACATTATCTGTGATTGCTCAGATTTTAATGCTCAAACGATTTACTGAACAGTGGCTATTTTGGATCGCGGTAAATGTATTATCCATTGCACTTTGGCTGAAGGCATTGCTTTTACAAGGAGGTAATGATGTATCCATGCTTGTCATGTGGTCGGCGTTTTTGATCAATAGCATTTATGGATATTATAACTGGTCGAAAGTGTATACAAAGCAGAAAGGGGAGGAAATGGCATGAAAAAGGTTGGGTTTTACGGTGGAAAGTTTTTACCGCTGCATCAGGGTCATGTATACGCCATTATTAAAGCTTCCGCAATGGTTGATGAATTGTATGTAGTGTTGTCTCATAGCGAAAAGAGGGATCGGGAACTTTGTGTAGAGAGCAAGTTTCCTTATATACCAAGTCGGATCAGGATCCGCTGGCTATCCCAACTTACGAAGGATATGAAAAACGTCAAGGTCATCGAAGTAGAGGATTATGATGGGGATGCGGATTACAATTGGGAGGAAGGATCCGTAAAAATAAAAGAGAAAATTGACAGGAACATTGATGTGGTGTTCAGTTCTGAAAAAGGATATGATCCAATTTTTCAAGAATTATATCCCGAGGCAACTCACATATTGGTTGATGAAAAAAGAGAACACGTTCCAATATCGGCTACCGAAATTCGAGAAAAGGGTGTGTTTCAATACTGGGACTACATTCCAGAGGTAGCGAAGCCTTATTTTGTCAAAAAGGTGGTCATTTTGGGCACGGAAAGTTGTGGAAAATCAACGCTTACGAGAAATCTGGCACTTATGTATAACACAACGTATGTAAGCGAATACGGCAGGGATATCTGTGAGGAGTTGGGAGGTTGTGATGGAATTATGGTAGACGAGGATTATCCCCTTATTGCATACGGCCATAAATTAAAAGAGTATGAAGCTAGTAAAAAAGCGAATAAAATTGTCTTTATTGACACCGAGGCAGCTGTCACTCAATTCTATTCAGAACTGTATAATCGTAAAACGCAACGGGTACTAGCTGAAATCGCTAGGCTCCAACAATACGATTTATGCCTATTTTTAGAGCCAGATGTCGAATGGGTAGATGACGGATTAAGAGTGCACGGAGAACAACAGATTCGTGAAGAAAACAATCAGCGCTTGAAGGAATTATTGAATGAATATGGAATCCCGTTCGTAAGCATAAGCGGAAACTATCAGGAGCGGCTTGAAAAGGCTATTGAGTTGATAGGGGAAAGGGTGGGGGTTTAAGAAGATATTTTAATTTATGAGAATCGAAGTGAATTCCAAAAGAAAGACATTGATATTAAGCAATTTATTGGACCTAAGTCTGGTATTATACTAGGCTCAGGTCTTCTTTATTATTCTTTTCGCCGTTAAACTTAATCACCAATATTTATACCTATAAAAAAGAGTAGTATTACAATGAATAAAGCCAAAATGACGATCCACCACGTAATTTTTACTTTTGTTAATAAACGGTCAACGATATAAAAAGAAATGGCAGAAACAAGACTAAGAACTAGGAACACTAATCCAAAAAAACAATGGAATAGAAAAGAACAAATTTCACGAGAGGATGTAGATGTAAACATCTTTTTACTCATCCAATCACTAATTATGGATGTAATAACCCCATATGTAATCACAATCATTAAATTTAAATAATATAAGCCAGCAAATCCATTCAGACTAAATCCACCTGGAACCATAAAAATGAGTGCAACTATCAAGCTACTAATAATGGCCGTTAACATTTTTCTTTTTAATATTATAGACATGGGCATCTCCCTTATTAATACACGTTTGAACAAACTACCGTAAGAAGGATACTTGCCACGGTACGGTATTCAAAGTGACAGTCGTGTTAGTTTATCTTTTAAATTGTACAATAATTGAGGTGCAGAATATATACCTTTGTTATAACTTTTTAGACTGTAATTTAAAATACGATTTCCGTATGCAGATCTTTTTTATTCTTAAAAGATTTCATAAAAAAGCAGATCATAAAATGATAAAATAATAGGTAAATAGTGGTATCTAAATTGACCTAATTTTAGTACGTCAGTAATGATTGTACAAACCAAAAGGGGCGATGGGTGATGTTCAATTACAAGCAATTTGACGGGGTGGGAATAGCTGAGTTAATTCAAAAGAAAGAAGTGAAGGCAGAAGAAGTCAGGGAAGCTGCCATTCGTGAGATTGAAAAGAAAAATGGTACGCTAAATGCGGTTGTTGATAAATTTTACAAGGAACCTGTGGAAGTTAATCACGTTCAATCAACGGGACCATTTGCGGGTGTGCCTTTTTTAACGAAAAGTATTAATCAGGAAGTAAAAGGTCATCCACTTAGAAGTGGTTCAAAGCTCCTTGAAAATATTATGGCCGATCATGATAGTGAGTTTGTTCGTCAAATCCGGAAAACGGGTGTTACTTTGTTGGGACAAACCAATGTACCAGAGTTTGCGTTACTGGGAATAACAGAACCTGTTCACTATGGATCGTCGCGAAATCCTTGGAACACGGATCATACTCCAGGTGGTTCAAGTGGGGGTTCAGCTGCAGCTGTCGCATCGGGTATGGTTCCAATTGCAGGTGCAAATGATGGGGGCGGGTCCATTCGGATTCCTGCTGCATTTTGTGGATTGTTTGGCTTAAAACCAACTCGCGGGCGCACACCAACTGGTCCAGGAAGAGGGCGGGTATGGCAGGGGGCATCAGTCGATCATATTTTAAGCCGTACTGTTAGGGATAGTGCAACCATGCTTGACCATTATCAAATGGACCGCGCGAATGCGTTTAGTGCACCTCCTTTTCAAGGGTCTTATTTAGATGCATTGCAGACTTCACTACCAAAACCGCTTACGATTGCATTTACAACAGACTCTCCAATAGGCACGACCGTTGATCAGGAGTGTAAGCTGGCCGTACATAAAACGATAAAGCTCTTAGAAGAGATGGGACATACTGTTATCGAAAAAGCGGCGCCAATTGATGGAAAAAGATTAGCGAATAGCTATTTCATGTTGTATTTTGCAGAAGTTGCCACGACCTTGACCGAAATTGAGGATGTGATCGGACGGAAGATCACATTTAACGACGTAGAACCGGCAACTTGGATGCTGAATTTACTTGGAAAAGCCGTTTCAGCTGATGAATTTTTAGCAAGTCTAAAGTTTTGGGATAAGGCTGCCATTCAAATGGAAAACTTTCATGACGATTATGACCTTTACATAACCCCAACTACCGCCCACCCTCCATCAAAGATAGGGGAGCTCGATCAGACTCCATTTGAGAAAGGACTAATCCAAGTAGTGGGAGCTTTACGATTAGGAGGAATATTGAAAAAGTCGGGCTTAGTTGAGCAATTAGCAAACAAAAGCCTAGAGAGAACTCCATTTACCCAGCTTGCGAATTTAACTGGACAACCTGCAATGACTTTGCCCATGCATCTGACGAAGGATGGTCTCCCGTGTGGTGTTCAAGTTATGGCAAGGCGCGGTCGTGAAGACCTTCTGTTACAGCTTGCAGGTCAGCTTGAAAAGACTGACTCATGGATTCAGGTAAAAGATAATCCTAGTTTTTAAGAATCGGATACTGGAGCCTGCCCTCAGTACACTAATTTGTTAATACAAGTGAAGCTGACAAATGTTCATAACACAAATAGAAAATGCCATTACAATTTTCTTCTTGTAATGGCTTTTGTAACAATTGTGGTTTAAGGATATTTTAGTAGTAACCACCGTAAGGAGGGTTCTGGTATCCAGGGTAATTTGGGTAATTTTGATATGGTGGGTATGGCGTTGGCGGGTATCCTGGATAGTATCCGTAGTTAGGGGATGGGTAATACGGATAGTTATTAGGAGAATTGAGCAATGTTCCTGCAAGTAACCCACCTGCTAATCCACCCAAAAATGGGAGTCCACCTTGAAAACCTCCGTATGAACCATGTCCCGGTTTACCGTGGCCACCGCCATGTCCAGGTTTACCATAATGTCCACCGCCATGTCCTGGTTTACCGTGATTTCCATGTTGTCCGCCGCCGTGTCCATACTTGAACTCACGCATCATTCCTGGATGTGAATAATCATGTTGGTACGGAATAGGCGTTGGATTCATTTGATACCATTCATATTTCATAACTTTTCCTCTTTTCATCAATTCTTTGTCCCTACAGCATATGCAAATACCCATAAAAGTTATGGGCGAGTATCCATGAAAAGGGTATTTACCTAAAAAAACTACTGTGTATAGTGGAATACCGGAATGATAGCTTGTGCAAGGATGGAGCATTGCAGGGTCTGCCCATTAAACATTATGGTTTAAGCAGTATAAAAAAAATAAATAGTAGGAGAATAGTGATGAAAAAGCATTTACATCCTTTTATTTAAAAAATGTGAAGGGATTTTATTTTTACATGGTCTTAACTTTTAAAAAACACATTTTTAAGAAACAAGGTAAAAAACGAGGGATTGCCAATTTGGGGAAAACGGATTTTTCCTCAATCACCATGATTTTTTATGTTTAACCTTTTTTAAATATCCTTTTTTATAATAGCAATTGATATAACACTTTATTCATTTAAAGGAGATGTTATAGTGGGTTTCTTTGATCGAAAAGCTACTTGCAGTGTGTGTAATAAAGAAGTTGGACTTAATCGATTTAAAATAAAAAAATCTGACGCTTGGTTGTGTCCCAGTTGCTTAGAAGAAGCTGGAGGAGCTATGGCGATTAATGTTAATAAAATTACAGTTGAAGAGATCAAAGCGATTATTCAAGAAAAGGAAGACAAACTTGGTGATGATCCGATGTCACGTGCAGAAAATATGTACCAATATTGTAAAGAGAATAAATTTGGTTCTGGTTTTAACGAAAAGTGGGGGGTTAAACACTTCAAAGTGTTACAAGATAACCTAATTCGCGGTGAAAAGGTATTAATGACCTTCATCGGTTTACATAATTATCAATCCCCTACTAAACACGATAGTAACTATGCATATGCAATTACCAACAAACGAATTTTGTTTGGTCAAAAGTCTTTTGCTGGAGAAAAGTTTAAAGCTGTTAATCACGAAAAAATAAATGATATTTCTTTTGAAAAAGGAATGATATTTGGTATTCTCACAATCGATACTCCACAGGAAAAGTTTAATATTGCATTAGATTCCGCTTCCGCTTCATCCATAAATAATTCGATTCATGAAGTTTTGGATAAATTAAAAACTTCTAATGCTCAAAATAGTAGCCCACAGCAAACAGCCAATACTTCTACTGCTGATGAGATTTTAAAATTTAAAGGACTTTTAGATTCTGGAGTCATTACCGAAGAAGAATTTGAATCCAAGAAAAAGCAGCTTCTCGGATTATAGGCTTTTTAACCTCCGTAATTTTTTGGACGATACTCTAAACTAAATTCGGAGGTTTTTCTAATGTATGCTTATTTGAAACAACCATGTAAAGTCTTCCCACGTATTTAAGGGTACAAAATGAATCTCTCATTTTAATGGTTGCTGGTTAACTTGATTGAACACAAAGAGTCTTAATTTACAATTGAATGTATTCTCGTAGTGAAATCCCGACCTTTTTTGAAAATAACAGACAGATAGCTTGGATTCATTCCGGCCACTTTAGCTAATTGGCTAACGTAATTCTGGGGGGCTTGAATAGCTATATTTTTTTTTCTAAGGTTTCAATATATATTTACTGATTATCTTTCAACCATTTTTTCAATTCCTCAAAACGCTCATCTATATGTTCTGTAATAAGTCTATAAACGATATACGATGCTATCCAAACAAGTATAATTGGACCTAGAACAGCTATCCACGGTATATGCATACTTATCTTTTACCTCCTTTACTTTACCTATCTATATTCTACAAAAAAGATAGTTAACCTTCTTCGATAAACCTGCACAGTTAGTTCAACAACAAAGGGGCGTTTTCTAAGGTTGAGTTTACTCAAATTCTCCTTTATCACTATTCTAAGCTAGTAATGTACCAACCTCTTTAATTTTTTTGACAACCAACGGGAGCTGCTTGAGTACGGCAAAACATTTTATTAAAGGTATACTTGACTTCAGACACACTGCCCGGCAGCATTTGATTGCTAAATGTCAAATGAATTTTAGTCAAAAAGTCTACCAGGAAATAAAGTCT
This sequence comes from Fredinandcohnia aciditolerans, assembly GCA_003640645.1. Classification (GTDB taxonomy): domain Bacteria; phylum Bacillota; class Bacilli; order Bacillales; family Bacillaceae_L; genus Ferdinandcohnia; species Ferdinandcohnia aciditolerans. The sequence goes on from QGHH01000003.1 coordinate 57,294, forward strand.
GCGGACAATGGAGGGCATTTTCTGTTAGGGTGAAGTCGATGTTTGTGTGTCTTCAGGCAGCACAAGATATTTCTGCAGGGCTGTGTCTGAAGTTTAGCCATCTTCGGACAGCACAAGGCAATTACTGCTGGGTAGTGTCTGAAGTTTAGCCATCTTCGGACAACGCTAGGCAAAATCTGCGCAGGTATGTCTGAAGTTTTGGTATCTTCGGACAACGCCAGGCAATTTCCACAAGAGCGTGTCCGAAGTTTAGCCATCTTCGTACAGCACAAGGCAATTACTGCTGGGTAGTGTCTGAAGTTTAGGTATCTTCGGACAACTCTAGGCAAAATCTGCGCAGGTGTGTCTGAAGTTTAGGCAACTTCGTACAGCACAAGGCAATTTCCACAAGAGCGTGTCCGAAGCTTAGTCATCTTCGGACAGCATAAGGCAATTACTGCAGGGGTGTGTCTGAAGTTTAGGTATCTTCGGACAAGGCCAGGCAATTTCCACAAGAGCGTGTCTGAAGCATAGGCATCTTCGGACAGCACAAGGAAATTTCCACGAGAGCGTGTCTGAAGTTTAGCCATCTTCGGACAGCACAAGGCAATTACTGCTGGGTATTGTCCGAAGCTTAGGTATCTTCGGACAACTCTAGGCAAAATCTGCGCAGGTGTGTCCGAAGTTTAGGTATCTTCAGACAGCACAAGGTAATTACTGCTGGGTAGTGTCTGAAGTTTAAGTAACTTCGGACAACGCCAGGTAATTTCCACAAAAGCGTGTCTGAAGTTTAGGTATCTTCGGACAGCACAAGGTAATTACTGCTGGGTTGTGTCTGAAGTTTAAGTAACTTCGGACAACGCCAGGCAATTTCCACAAGAGCGTGTCCGAAGTTTAGCCATCTTCAGACAGCACAACGCAAATGATTAATTAAAAATCCCTAAGTGGGCAGCATGTGGATTGTTTAAATAATCTATATTAAAGTTATAGAATGATAGAAACTAACGGATAATCCAAGAAGGAGAAGCTCCTTTTTTGAGGGATTTTTTATAGGGAATAAAGTTGTATATCCTGTTTGTTAAATATTAAAATGTTTAAGGGAGGAATCGTTTATAGATAATTCACCAGACATAAATTCTGTTATGATAATTGAAGATAAGAAACAGTTTGGAATGTGATTACAAATGAAGACATGCTCTTACAATGGTATGCACCAGGATCACCGTGGAATATACCGAACCTAAGTGCTGGGGAGAAAGTAATCTCTACGTTAATGCCCAATGCTCATAATAATCTGAAAGAGGAATATCCGATGACTTTAACGATTGAAAAAATAATCCCTTATCAGAAATGAATAAAATTCAGGAATAAGAGTTTCTGTTAATTTGGAAGGCTATAATCAGTCTTTAGCAAACTTAAAAGCCTTAATCGAGGGGAAAGAGATTCCCTACGTTTAATAAAAGTATCCAAATAAAGAGTGTTTCACTTTGGAGGACGATATGTTTCACAATGAAGATAATAAAATGTTTTTCTATGAGGTACTCTGTACTAATTGCAGAAAAGTATTTAGAGTATACGAAGGTTAGCTACACTATAAACTAATTAAGAAAAATAAGACTAAGTATTTTTGTTGCGAAGATTGTAGTCATAAGATACGAATGGATGGTATAAAAAATTTCTTTAGATACTTAAACTGAAAGGTAAGGTTTTACTATGAAATCTGTACTATTAATCGGTCAATCAAATATGGCTGGCAGAGGATTTATTGAAGACGTAAGTCCGATTTATAATGAGCACATAAAAATGTTGCGAAACGGCAGATGGCAAATGATGGCAGAACCGCTTAATTTTGATCGTCACGTTTCTGGTGTTGGCCCAGCAGCCTCTTTTGCTCATGCTTGGACAGAAGCGCATCCCGGCGAATTTATTGGGCTCATACCATGTGCTGAGGGAGGAAGTTCGATAGATGAGTGGGCTATTGATGGAATCTTAACAAGACATGCAATTTCTGAAGCAAAATTCGCAATGGAAACAAGTGAATTAGTGGGAATTCTGTGGCACCAAGGAGAAAGCGACAGTTACGGAGAACGTTATAAGACATATGAAGATAAATTACTTTCATTATTTAAACACTTGAGAGAAGAATTGAATGCGCCGGATATCCCAATCTTGATTGGTGAGTCGGGACATTATCTTGGAGAGGTAGGATTTGGAAAAAGTGCTGTAGAATATAAACAAATAAACGAGATATTATCTCAAGTTGCTCATTCCGAAAAAAATTGTTATTTTGTAACGTCAAAAGGCTTAACTGCCAATCCAGATGGCATACATATTAATGCTTTGTCCCAAAGAAAATTTGGATTAAGATACTTTGAGGCTTTTTCAAAACAAAAGCATGTATTAGATATCTTAGACATAGAAAATGAATGGATTGAAAAGATAGCAGAACGTGAACTAACGAAAAATGAACGTATATTTGTTCAAAGTACGGAGTTTGCATTAGGACAATTGAGTTTTGAGGAGTTTTCTAATAACATCTCCAATATGAATGAAAGTAAGTAATAGTGTTAAACAATCAGGCGCTTTCCTTTAGTAGGTAAGCGCCTTTTTGATATGTCCCTAAACAGGGTCTAGATTTTGTTATAGTGAAATGACAAAATCTTACTTACTTAAACGGTTCGTTGATCTTAGAAAGATTATAGAAATTGGAATTTTCAAGTATTAAAAAGGGCACCTTATGAATAAAACTGTGAGGTGTTTAAAATTGGACAACATATCGAACGCTAAATTAACTTCCGCAGAGATTGCTGCACTTTGGATTCAATATTCAAATGAAACAGCAAGCATATGTATTCATAAACATATGATGGAACATCTAGAAGACAATGATATAAAGGATGCATATGAATATGCAATGTCTCTCAGCACCAATCATATTGAACGTATAAAAGAGTTCTTAAAGAATGAGGGTTTCCCGATTCCAATTGGATTTACGGAGGAGGATTATATACGGAGAGTCCCTCGACTTTACTCTGATGTATTTTGTTTGAACTATTTGAATATCATGTCCCTTCATGGTTGTCATGGATATAGTGGAGCAATCACAACCAGTACACGATTGGATATACGTAATTATTTTACTGAATGCCTCACTAGCGCTGCTGAATTGTGTAATCGGACAAAGAATTTGTTATTAGAAAAAGGGTTATATTATCGGCCACCTGTGGTCAACCCTCCAAATAGTGCAAGTTACATAGATGATAAAAGCTTTCTAACAGGTTGGTTTGGAGAAAAGAGACCATTAAGCTGTATAGAAATTACAGATATTTATTTTAATCTAAAAAAGAGTATATTTGCTAAAGCCTTTATCATTTCCGCCTATCAAGTTACAAAGTCCAATAAAATAAAAAATTTCTTAAAGAAAGCAGTTAGTAAGAAAGAAGACCATATTAAACTGTTTTTTGAGGTTTTACTTTCTGAAAATCTTCCAAGTCCACCTATTTTTGATGCTGAAATTACGGATTCTACCGTATCACCATTTTCAGATAAACTAATGATGTTCCAAGTTGGATTTTTGTTCTCAACGGCCATGATCTATTATGGAACGGGATGGGCATCTTCGATTAGAAGAGACTTAACAGCAAAATATATGACGGCAATGGCGGAAGATTTAAAAATTGGTAATGATTGGATTAACATTATGATAAAGAACGGCTGGCTGGAAGAACCACCAATGGCGGAAGACAGAAGCAAGCTAGCGAATACAAAAAAATGATGATCTCTTAGTAACTTGTATCATTCTGACGATATATTTGGTTTTAATCTAACAGGTGCGATGATCCAGAGAAGGATTATCGCTTTTTTTATTGAATTTATAGTACGAACGAAACAACTTAGCGAAGTAAGAATATAGATTGAATAATGTAACATAACAGGCATCCAGTATTGGAGGGGGCAAAAGTGAAAAATACATTGAAATTTTGTATAACGTGGATTATTGGTGTAGTTCTATCAGTAGTCATAATGAGTGTATGGAGAAATGAAGAAGTAGATTGGAAGCTTTTGTTTGGTTTACTTATTGGATGTCTCATAGGGGTACTATTTGTATTTGGAATCATGATGTATATGAAAAAAACGAAGAGTAAAGCCAATGAATAGTCGTGATTTAGCCTAATTTAGTTGCATGTTAAACAATAGAACCGCAGACAAATAAGCCTTACTGATTAGGATTATAATTATGATATAAAAAAGATAAATGCATTTTACAATATATGGATAAAATAGTAATCAGAAACGATGGAGCTGATTACATGCATTTAATTTTGAACGGAATATTTCTTTGCGCGACATTAAAATGGGGTGATTGGAGAAATTGGAAGGAGTACCATTCTACAATCTTGTTCTTCTGGTTTGGGGACTTACTTTACAATATACTTTGCCACGACTATATGATGTGGGAATATAAAGAGAGTATATTTGCTGAAAATCTCCTTTCAAACCATACGATTATTTCTTTATTAATTATGTTTGTTGCCTATCCTTCAACAGTTTCGATATACCTAAGTAAGTTCCCAAAGGGGATTTATAAACGTATAATTTGGATTTTATTTTGGGTAAGTTTATATTCCCTAATAGAATATATTAATTTACACTATTTAAATTTAGTTTTTCACCATAATGGTTGGACAATTGGGTGGTCGGTGTTATTTAATTTAATTCTTTTTCCTATGCTATGGCTGCATTACAATAAACCAATAAATGCGTTACTTACCTCTATTCCCATTATCTTATTTTTTGTTATTTATTTTCATGTTCCAATACTCTAATTTACAAGTTAAATCGAACGTTGTAGTTGAATACGAGTGTGCGAGTAACATATGAATACGGTTAATTTAAAAACTCTCTACATTCCTCATTTAAGGAATGTAGAGAGTTTTTTATTTGCTACTTTTCGAAAAAAAGTTACGGGTTTCTTCACGGATTTGTTTGGGCAAGACACGATTAAGCTCTTCATGTAACCATAAAAGAGTTTTACTACGTAGATCATCACGCATTTTTTCTTCCGCAGCGAGCATAACTAAATTGATGGTACAGAATGAGGGAGCTGAACAGCAGCCTTCTCTATACACATAACCATTGTCTTTAATATTTTTACATTGAAAAATGGGCTTAGGACCTTCAATTGCTTCAACAACATCCCAAAAAGAAATTTCTTCTGGGGACTTAGATAACTTATATCCTCCCTTTACACCAGGGACAGAACTTACAATTCCAGCCTTAGATAATTTACCAAAAACCTTTGATAGAAATGTCTCAGAAAGTCCTTGGAATTCTGCCAGATCCTTTATCCCAACACTTTCTTTGGAAGGAATATCAATTAAATAAACGAGACAATGTAAAGCATATTCTACACCTACACCATATTGCATAAAAATTCACCTACTTTTAATAAAGGAATATTAATTGTATCTTATGAGGATTTAGAGTACTAGTCAAATAAATGGAACCTATTGATTGGGTAAGTTTGTTCAATTGACAAAAATAAAGATAGCATATATTATGGATAGTGTTAATCGACGATTAACTTAGTCTTCAATTATAACCGATTTAAAAGGACAACAAGAATCAAATTCATGGAGGTGAAACGATGAGAATTTTACAATTAATGGCTCATCCTGATTACAATAATCAAGAAAGAGCTGCAAACCGTCTAGCAGATGTTGGTTTACAAACATTACAAGAAAAATTAAAGGGTCAAGGAACAATCGAAGTAGTAAATGTTTACGATCCAAATACTTTTATCCCGCAAATTACTGCGGATACTTTAAATTTTACTGATCCTAAAGAAATGTCAGCTGAACGATTAGAAAAATATGAAGCACAATATAAATTAATTAAACAATGGAAGTCAGCTGATTATATTTATATTTACATGCCGTTGCATAATTGGAATGTGCCTGCAAAGTTTAAAGACTATCTGGATAATATTCTAACAGCAGGAGAAACATTCAAATATACTAAAACTGGTTCTGTTGGATTAATGTCAGACGAAACTACCAAAGTCACATTTATTCTAACGAGTGGAAGTGAATATGATACGAATTACCGATATGTAAATTTAGATATAGCGCCACAATATATGCGCGGAGTATTGCACATGATGGGAATTAACCAAATGAAATTAATACGTGCTCAAGGCTTAGACATGTCTACTAATGACAGAGAAGAAATAATGAAATCAGCTGAAAAAGAAGTAGTAGGATATATTAATTCACAATCATTCTAAACTTAAAAAACCCGTGACTTTTTGAATTAAAGGGAAAGGTAAAAAGTGTAGATTAAACTAAGCTATTTAAGGAGGAAATTAATAATGGAACAACGAATCGAATATTACAATGTAGCACCAGAAGCCCTTAAAATCATGATGGAAATGGAGAAGTATACAAAAACTACAGGTATAGACCGTAAACTTCGTGAACTTATAAAAATTCGAGCTTCTCAAATAAATGGTTGTGCATACTGTATCAATATGCACACGGCAGATGCTAGAAAAATGGGAGAAACAGAACAACGAATATATTGTATTAGTGCCTGGAGAGAGTGTACATTTTATTCAGAAGCGGAAAAAGTAGCACTTGAGTTGACAGAATACGTGACACTAATCCCAACAAAACGTGTGCCAGATGAGCTCTATCAACGAGTACGTGAACATTTTGACGAAAAACAATATGTTGACCTTGTTCTAATAATTAATCAAATCAACAGTTGGAATAGAATTTCTATTGCAATGGGGAATACAGCAACAGAGATGTAATTATTCTGAACGATCATTTGACATATGGAATCCAAACGAACCAGTTTGTAAACTTTTATATATCTGCTTTACGACAAAACAAATTTTCTAGTATGAATTGATCGCAATCATCTTCAATACACAAGAGATTGTTAAAAATTGAACTTAACGAAAGGTGCGTTGATCCTTAAGGATTACGCACCTTTTTGTTGTAGTTTTTAAGCTAACATAAATAGATAGTTGAATAAGAGAAAGCTTTCATTCATAGGACCGTTTTGTTCGTTTTGTAATAAAAAAATTCTAAAAACGACCGCTAGTAATGATTCGTTTTGGGTAATTTAAGAATGGCACGATTAATGCAAATGAGAGGATGTTAATAAGTGGAAAAAAAGTTGTTAAAATTACTATTGGCGCTATGTACTGGTTCTATCCCATTTTTATTTAAGGGACCAAAAATGAGAGAAAATCTTTTGATTTTCTTCGCAAAGGGTGTTATTGCTACTCTTATTGATGCTTATGTTGTTGGAAAACAAAAACTTGAATATCCAATTCGTCCTTTTCCTAAAATTTTCAAAACGAATATTATTTATGACATGTTATTTTTCCCGCTTTTAAGTGTGATATGGGTCAAAATCTCGTATAATGATCATTTTGGAAAAATTCTATTAAAAAGTTTAATTTTTAGTATTCCAATGAGTATTGGGCAATGGTTTATGGAAAAGAATACGGGATTATTCAAATGGAAAAAATGGTCTGCCTTGCATACATTTGCCAGTGTTAATTTGACTTTGTTTATGATTAGAGGGTTGGTTGGTTTGATAAAAATAATGGATAAGTTTAAAGATAAGCAATATATAAATGAATATTAAAGGTTTATACAATGAAGAAACCGTATAAAATAGAGCAATTCTCTGGAGTGTCTATTATTCGTCGTTATTCAATTAAGAATTTCTTTAAAGATAATATTAGTGCAGACGTTCATAGAATCAAAAGGAAAAAGCGTAAGTTTCCGCTTATGGTTGCTAAGGCAGCCCTTTTTTTTTGAACGTAATAGATTGTGAAATTATTTACTTAAACTAATGGCAGAGTTTCAAATATGACTTCACTTTATTATTCATTAAAAATGTAAGGCAGCTTACATTTTTTAAAAGGGATTTCAAGTATAATCGTAAGTGTAAGTTATTAGAAACACTTTAGAGGAGGAACTAATCATGGTATTAGTAAATTGCAATCTAGAATCTACCTCTCATAAGGTAATAACTGAAGTGAAGGTATTATTGGCAATGTAGTTTTGACAGCCTGCAAGAGAGCTAAGTAGTGAATTTAATGAATTACCATAAAAGAAGAAATTATTATATAGATTCGATACCTTGAGGAAAGATTTAAGAGTGCCCCCAATGTTCTGAGGGATTCTTTCAATTGAAGGAAAATATAGAATTTGGGTAAAACTAAGTATTAGTAGGAGGCATGATTATGTCAACAAATTATGAATTAGCAACATTTGCTGGTGGATGTTTTTGGTGTATGGTTCAGCCATTTGATGAGCTACCAGGCATTATTGATGTAGTTTCAGGCTATACAGGTGGGCATAAAGAGAACCCATCCTATGAAGAAGTATGCTCAAACACAACGGGTCATTATGAGGCAGTTCAAATTACTTATGATCCGAATGTTTTCCCGTATACAAAGCTCTTAGAACTATTCTGGCAACAAATAGATCCAACCGATGCACATGGTCAGTTTGGTGATCGCGGAGAGTCCTATAAAACGGCGATTTTTTATCATACTGAGGAACAAAAGAGACTAGCCGAAGAGTCCAAACAGGCATTAGAGAATAGCAAAAAGTTTTCAAAGCCAATCGTGACAGAAATCAATGAGGCATCTGTGTTTTATCCAGCAGAAGAATACCATCAAGGCTATTATAAAAAGAATTCCTTTCATTATAATATGTACAAGGAAGGATCTGGACGAGCTGGATTTATTCGGGAAAATTGGAAGAAACACCATGCAGAAAACATAAAGAATCTTACTCCTATACAGCACCATGTGACCCAAGAGAATGGTACGGAACCACCCTTCCAAAATGAATTTTGGGATAACAAGGAAGAAGGAATTTATGTTGATATCGTTTCTGGAAAACCATTATTTAGTTCATTGGACAAATTTGACTCCGGGTGTGGATGGCCTAGCTTCACAAAGCCTATTAAGCATCAAGAAGTCCTTGAAAAACTAGATACGTCCCATGGGATGAGACGCATTGAAGTCAGAAGCTCATCAGCAGACTCCCATTTAGGACACGTATTTGATGATGGACCACGTGATAAAGGCGGGCTTCGATATTGCATTAACTCTGCAGCACTTAAATTTATCCCAACTGAAAAGCTAAATGAAGAAGGCTATGGGGAATACCTTCGGTTATTTAAATAATTTAGAAAACGTTCCTGGAGACTTCTCTAGGACGTTTTTTTATATTTAAAGAATTTCTAGAATCGATATGGATTTACATATATTATCAGGTGAATGTAAATGCCAAGAAGATATCGAGCTATTTACTGGTTTGATTATGAAATGAATATGAAATGGTATAACGGGGAGTGAAGACATGGATAAACTCATGTTGCTTTCACAAATTAATTTACTAGATGAGCTACCAGAAGAGGAATTAAAGAAGTTAGACGAAGTAACGGTAACCGTCCCTATTAAAAAAGGTACAATTATCTTAAGTCCGACTCAACAAATGAGGTCGTTGTTTTTCTTGAAAAAAGGACAGGTTCGTTTATATAAGATATCCTCAACAGGAAAGGAATTCACAATTGATCTTTTAAGTGAAGGTAATATCTTTGGAGAAACTTCTAGTTTTTCCTTAACAGAATCTAACATTTATGCAGAAGCGATGGTTGATTCCTTTGTTTGCTCGCTAACAAAGGAGCGTTTTGAACAGTTACTTCGTCAAAATCCCGATATTTCGTTAAAGCTTATAACCATATTGACCTCAAAGTTAAAAGAAGTGTACCAAATAACAGAAAGCATTGCTTATAAAGATGTCAAATATCGAATTCTTTTACTTTTTATGCAGTTAAGTAACCGTTTTGGTGTAAGAAGTGGGGAATGGCAAACAGTTGAAGTCAAGATTACTCAGCATGATATCGCAAGTATGATCGGGTCATCAAGAGAAACTGTGAGTTTATTATTAGGAGAATTAGAAAGGGAACAAGTCATTACAAGGAAGCCATTAAAAATTAATACAGCTCTGGCTAAGAACGTATATGGGGTAGAGGAGGGGTAATCAATACTGCTTTCATTTCATGTTTATAAAGGAAAAGGCTTGGAGCATACTATACAAAGCACAGTGATTTAATTAGCGTTAAAATTGAAAAAGGGATGGTGTAAAATGAAAAGGCAGCTTCCACCTGGGCAATTTGAAACAGAAAAATGGCCAATTCTGCACACAGGGGATGTTCCCGAGTTTGATGAAAACACATGGAATTTCAAACTTTTTGGTGAAGTAAAGCAAGAAAAGTCCTTATCCTATAAGGAATTCATGGAGCTTCCAAAAACCATATCAACCGTAAACATGCATTGTGTTACCACATGGTCTAAATTTGATACAACTTTTGAAGGCATTGCGCTTAGAGAGTTATTGAAATTAGTTGAAATGAATGAAGGCGTAAAATACATCAAAATTTACGGTTACTCCAATAGGGAGAGATTTGGTTATTCTGCAAACTTACCGCTAGAGCCTTTATTAGGGGACGATTCTTTATTTGTATTCCGATGGAAGGATAAAAATCATGAATGGCAAGATATTGATCTAAAACATGGTTATCCACTACGGTTTATTCCACCAGAAGAATTTTATCTATGGAAAGGCACAAAGTGGGTTTCAGGGATAGAGTTTATGAAGGAAGACGAGGCTGGTTATTGGGAAGAGCGTGGCTATTCGATGACGGCCAATCCATTTAAAGAAGAGCGATACCGTTAACACAGTTAAGTACATAAACTTTTTTATACTTTGCTTCCCATAAAATAAAATAGACGTGTTTATCGACACGTCTATTTCCTATTAAATGATTGATTCTCAAAGGTTTTCATCAAATGTATTGGTTAATTCTATTATACTTCATAAAAGGAACTGAAATGACCTTAACTCCTATTTACAAAACAATAGGGTTGTATTATAATTTCTCAGAATACAAAAAAATGAATATTTCGCAAATAGGTTTCTTACCATTCTTCTATGAGAGAATGTGAGACTAAGAGGGAAGTTGGTGTAAGTCCAACACGGTCCCGCCACTGTAAGCGAGGAGGAAGGTTATAAATATCCACTGTGTATGTAACATGGGAAGGAGTAACCGACCGTTGATTCGCAAGTCAGGAGACCTGCCTATTTTGTTTTTTAAGCTTCCTCGAGGAAAGGAACGTTTAAAGTGCAAATAAATGATCATATGTTACTATATTTGTTATATTAGGATTGCTTTATTGGAGTTCTAAGCAAATAACCTTTATTATGCCTTTACGAAACGCTCTTCCTGTGGAATGGCGTTTTTTTGTGTTCAAAATTTGAAGGGGGATAAAAAAATGAAGGAAATGTTGAAAAAATGGGGTCTGTTTAGTCTTATTTTTCTTTTTACCATGGGTATTGTTGCAGGTTGTGGTACACAAGAAAAAACGGCTCAAGATGAAAAGGCTCAAAAAACCGTTGAAAATGTTGAAGGGGAGAACGCTAATCAAGAGTTCCCTATCACGATTATAGACAGTGCTGATCGAGAAGTTACGATTGATGAAGAACCTGAATCAATTGTCTCCATACAGGCAAGTAATACAGAAATTGCATTTGCACTTGGCCTAGGAGAAAAAATCATTGGAGTTTCGGATTACGATAATTATCCATCAGAAGCACTTGAAATACAAAAAGTAGGTGCACAGGATATCAATGCAGAATTGGTTCTTTCACTTCTTCCGGACCTAGCTCTTGTTACTGATTATCATTACAATACACATCCTGAAATATTAAAGCAGTTTGAAGATGCAGGAATTGATGTGATTGTCGTTGGAAGTGCTTCTTCATTTGAAGATGCGTATGAACATATAGAAATGATTGGGAAAGCTACAGGAACTGCGACTGAGGCAAACGAAATTGTGACAAATATGAAGCAACGCTTTGATGAAATCAAGGAAAAAGCTTCAGCTATTACAGATAAAAAGAAAGTCTGGGTTGAGGTTTCGCCAGCACCAGATATTTTTACAACAGGAACCAATACGTTTATGCATGAAATGCTTGAGGCAATTCAAGCTATTAATGCAGCAGAGGAGCATGAAGGGTGGGTACAGTTAACAGAGGAGGAAATTGTCCAATTAAATCCTGATGTCATCATTACAACGTATGGCTACTACATAGATAATCCCACTGAAGAAGTATATGGGCGTGAAGGCTGGTCTGAAGTTCCTGCAGTTAAAAATAAACAGGTCTTTGATGTTGATAATGATACGGTTACGAGACCAGGTCCTCGGTTAATTGAAGGAGTCGAGACTCTTGCGAAGCTTATTTATCCAGAAGTTTTTAATAAATAAAATTACTTGGTTATATATTCTAAGTGGAGGGTTTGTACTTAGTACAGCCCTCCTAGGCGTATTCATTAGTAGTGTCCACGTGCCTGTTCCAACCATTTTACATATTGTGCTAGACAACACATTTGGTTGGGGCTGGCTTAATGAGGTTGCTAGAAATGAAGAAATGATCATTTGGAATATCCGATTACCTAGGGTATTGCTGGCATTTTTTGTTGGTGCGTCTCTTGGATTAGCGGGTGCAGCATTCCAAGGATTATTACGTAACCCATTAGCGGATCCATATACAATCGGGGTTTCATCTGGTGCATCTCTTGGTGCAGTAATTGTTTTATTTTTTCAGTTTACGATTTTGGGGTTAGGAAACTTTACTCTTCCTATTGTTGCAATCGTAGGTGGTTTTATTTCACTCCTTATTGTATTCGGACTTGTTCGATTGAGTAGTCGAAGCTTAGCGATTGAAACCATTATCTTGGCGGGGATAATTGTAAGTTCTTTTATTGGAGCAGTTGTTTCCCTCATTATTTCACTAAGCGACCAAGATTCAATGACTCAAATTATCTATTGGTTATATGGCAGTGTAGGACTAAGAGGCTGGAGTCATGTTCAGTTGATTCTTCCATTTATGTTGTGTGGTTCCTTTATTTTGTTCTACCATTACCGGGAGTTGAATGCGTTAGCTCTTGGGGAGGAGGCGGCAGATCATATTGGGGTTGATGTGAAGAAAGGAAAGTTGTATATCCTAATCGGAGCCTCATTATTAACGGGAGCCGCCGTTGCAGTGTCTGGATCGATTGGTTTTGTAGGACTTGTCATCCCACATTTAGTGCGTATTGTTACAGGGCCAAATCATCGCCATGTACTACCACTTTCCCTAATGGTAGGTGGAGCATTTCTTATAGTAGCTGATTTAGTATCAAGAAGTATTATTGCTCCAGAAGAACTGCCAATTGGTGTTATTACAGCTTTAATAGGTGCACCTGTTTTTGCCCTATTATTAATCAGAGAGAGAGTTGGAGGGGAACGAAGATGATTACTGTTAACAATTTAGTTGGTGGTTATTCGAATTCTCCTATTATTAATGGAATAAATCTTGAGATTCATCAGGGAGAATTTTTTGCACTTCTTGGACCAAATGGAAGTGGAAAAACAACCTTGTTTAAATTGATAACTGGGCAATTGCCGATCATAAAAGGTGATATATTCCTTTCTGGTAAAGAAATTTCCACTCTTTCAAAGCTTGAGAAGGCGAAGAAAGTGGCTGTTCTTACTCAGGAGGCGCAGGTTTCATTTGATTTTACAGTGGAAGAAATTGTGAGTCTAGGGCGGTATCCACATCAAAAAGGTTTATTTAAACAGCTATCCCGAGTAGATTGGAACGTCATTGAAGAGGTGATGGAAATAACGAATATAAGTCAATTTCGAAAAATTCCATTCCGAATGATCAGTGGTGGCGAGAAGCAAAGGGTGTTATTAGCTAAGGCATTGGCGCAAGAACCTGAGATTTTACTTTTAGATGAGCCAACGAATCATTTAGATGTGAAACACACATTCCAAATGTTGGATTTATTAAAAGAACGGCAGCAAAGTATGGGGTTAACCATTTTCTCCATTCTGCATGATTTAAATGTTGCTTCTCAATATGCAGATCGAATCGCCATGCTTCATAAGGGCTGTTTCTTAGAAGTTGGAGATGTTGACAATTTCAGAAAGACCGACCTACTAAAGAAGGTATATGAAGTGGATATTAAGCTTGGGTCTCATCCGACAATTTCAAAACCGCAACTCCTTATGACACCAGGCTATCATCAAGCAGAACCTTGTACACGTTTTGAAAATTCTTATCAGATTCATCAAACGAAAGAGTATATTCACATTCAGTTCGATCACCCTTTACGAACAATTTCGAATGGGGTCATCGGTGATGGTATTCAATGGTTAAGGCATTTTTGTAATTTTTATGTTGATAAGAATTATAATTGCTCAGCACCTGACCGTGATTTGCGAAATTGGATGACAAAGTACGCTATTCCTTATGAGCAAGCGGTTGGAATGATGACAGCTGTTCAATTAAAGGATGTGGTTATACGTCATGAAGAATTTGAAGGTATTCAAATTCTAGCTGTTGTAACTGCAGGTACCGGGAATGCTGTCGATATTTCAAGTCGTACCCATTCTAAGGTGAGTCAATCAGTAGGTACAATCAACACCATGCTGTTCATTGATTCACATTTTACAGATGGTGCACTTGTAAATGGCTTTATGTCAGCTACAGAAGCAAAAACAAAAGCATTACTAGACATGAATATTAAAGATCCACACTCCAACACGATTGCAACTGGTACATCAACGGATTCACTACTTCTAGGTCTTACTCAACAAGGGGAGAAAACACCATATGCAGGTTCAGGAACCACTGTTGGAAAAGCTATAGGTCAAATCGTGTATGAAGCAACAAAAGAAGCTATCCAAAAGTATTTACAAAGTAGTCCAAACGAAATAAGGTGGGGAAGTAAATGACCGAACGACGAATTGTAATTGCAGGTACTGGAAGTGGCGTTGGAAAAACAACATTAACAATTGGTATTATGTCAGCATTCATGAAACGAGGGCTAAGCGTACAAGGCTTTAAATGTGGTCCTGACTATATAGACCCATCCTATCATACAGCTGTAACAAAACGAGTTTCACGCAATTTAGATAGTTGGATGCTCACTCATGAAAGAGTTTTGGATATTTTCACACATGGAAATCGTGATGCAGATATTTCAATTATAGAAGGAGTTATGGGATTCTTTGATGGAAAAAGTCCGGAAACGAATGAAGGTAGTACTGCAGAGATTAGTATCATAACGAAAAGTCCTGTATTGCTTGTAGTCAATTGTGAAAGTATGGCTCGTAGTGCTGCAGCAATTGTGAAGGGTTTTCAAATGTTTGCAGAAGGTCCAAATATAGTTGGAGTTATTGCAAACAGAGTGGGGAGCGAGGGACATTTCCAACTTGTCAAAAAAGCAATTGAACAAGAATGTCATATTCCGGTTATTGGATATTTGAAACGAGATGTCGAGATTGAAATTCCAGAAAGACATCTTGGACTTATTCCTTCAATTGAACGCGGTGAACTTACTCCGTTATTTGATAAAGTTGGTGACTTGGTTTTAGAGACGATTGATCTTGATAAATTGCTTGAATTAGCTGTAGCGGAACCGCTAAATGAAAAAAATAAATCCTCAATGTTTGAAAAGAAGCAAGATACTATGACGAGAATAGCGGTTGCAAAGGATGCAGCCTTTAACTTCTATTATCCTGAGAATCTAGAATTATTAGAAGTTAATGGCGCAGAATTAGTCTATTTTTCTCCATTGGCTAATGAAGAGTTACCAATGAATGTAGATGGTCTATATATAGGAGGAGGCTTCCCAGAGGAATTCGCTTTAACCTTGGAATCTAATGTAAAGACCAAGGAATCGATTCAGAAAGCAATTAAAGAAGGGCTGCCAACTCTTGGTGAATGTGGCGGATTCATGTATTTGACCGAGTCCATTGAAACGACAGAACAGAAGACGTATCAAATGATCGGGATCATTCCTGGTAAAGTCCAAATGCATTCCTATTTACAAGCATTGGGATATAGAGAAGTTAGTGGTCTCAATAACAATTTCATTCTTTCCAATCAAATGGGTAGAGGGCATGAATTTCATTATTCTTCTTTTATGGCAAATGAGAATGAATTCTCCCATGCTTTTAAAACAAAAGGACTGCGGGGTGTTAAGCAGGAAGGGTGTCTAAAATACAATTTAGTAGCTGGCTACACCCATCTTCATTTTGGCTCAAACCCAAAAATTGCTGAGAACTGGATTAGGAAATGTCTAGAGTATAAAGCGAGTAAGGAGAGATAAGGATGAAACAAATATACGAATCCACCCCAAAGGTAAACAAGGAGATGGGGAGACAGGTTGGTGAGTATATTAATACGTTAACAAAGCCAATAGGAAGCCTTGGGCGACTAGAGGAAATGGCTATTAACCTAGCAGAAATGAAGAATGAACCATTCCCTAGTGTTACGCCACCAGGTGTGCTAGTTTTTGCGGCCGATCATGGGATCACTTCAGAAGGTGTATCTGCCTATCCGCAAGCAGTAACAGAACAGATGGTTCGAAACTTTTTAAATGGTGGTGCAGCAATAAATGTATTTAGTAGACAAATAGGCGCCATTCTTAAGGTAATCGATATAGGAGTAGCTACCGATATTGAACACGAGAGTTTAATCAATCAAAAAGTTCGTTATGGTACAGGCAATTTTTATCTTGAAGATGCAATGAGTCGACAAGAAGCTGAACAAGCAATGGATGCTGGATATAATCAAGCCTTACAAATCATCGAAGAAGGGGCACAATGTCTCATACTCGGGGAGATGGGGATCGGAAATACAACATCAAGTAGTGCAATCCTAGCCGTTTTAAGTGGTAAAGATATATCCCAATTAGTAGGAAGAGGAACTGGGATTTCTGATGCTACATTTTTACATAAAACTGAAATTATTAAACAGGCGCTAATACGTAGGAATCCGAATCCAAATGATCCAATTGATATTCTAGCGAAAGTGGGCGGACTAGAGATTGCCGCAATGACAGGTGCAATGCTAGGTGCTGCAAGCAAGAGGGTACCGATTCTTGTAGATGGTTTTATCTGTACCATCGCAGCGTTAGTTGCAAACTTAATCTCCCCTAGTGTTAACGACTATATCATGGTCACACATCAATCCGTTGAACCAGGTCACAATATTGCACTTTCACTAGTAGGGAAGAAACCCATTATTGATTTAGGACTTAGACTTGGAGAAGGAACAGGAGCAGCCATTTCATTTCCTATTATCCAATCGGCTACACTCATGGTAAAAGAAATGGCAACCTTTGACTCAGCAGGAATTTCTAAGAAATAGTAATTCAAACTTTATAAAACTAGGAGGTTTATATGAAACAAGCTAACGATAAGAAAAAGGGATTAACACTTGTATATACGGGTCACGGTAAAGGGAAGACAACAGCAGCTCTAGGTCTAACAGTTCGAGCGGTTGGCAGAGGGTTAAGTGTAAAAATCTATCAATTTATTAAATCACCTGAACGTTCATATGGTGAACAAATTGCCTTAAGTAAGCTTGGAGTTGAGATGGAGCAACTTGGTATTGGATTTACTTGGACAAAGACCCCAGAAGAACATCGCGAAGCATTAAGGACCGGATGGTTAAAGGCTAAGGAAGCTGTCATGAGCGGTGAATCTGATTTGATCATACTAGATGAATTAAACAATGCATTAGCAATTGATACCTTTCCAATTGATGATGTGTTACCACTAAACGAAGTGGTAGATGTATTAAAAAATAAACCGCCACATGTTCATCTCGTTATTACTGGAAGAGATGCCAAACGGGAAATACGTGAAATCGCCGATCTTGTTTCAGTTGTTGAAGTGGAAAAGCATTATTATGATGAAGGCATACCAGCCGTAAAAGGTATTGAATTTTAACTTTATTCAGCAGAAGTCCCGTGGGGATGCATGCAAAAAAATATCAAATTCAGTGGGGGTTCAAACCCCGGCTGAAATTAAGGAACTCAGACTAAGAATGCCACGTCCTGTGGCAACGTCTGAGTGACCAACATCGTATTGGCCTAAAGACTCCGGCGGATGCCACGATTTTTCAGAGGTGGCTTTTCGAGCGGTAAGATTAAAGACTAAGAGCGCCACATCCTGTGGCAACGTCTTTATGACCCACATCGTGTGGGCCTAAAAATCGGGCGCAAATACGCCAAGGCGCATTTGATAATGTCAAGAACCCCAAAAGAAAAGGAGTTCACACATATGAATAGAGCTGTACCGTTAATGATTCAAGGTACTCATTCAGATGCTGGAAAGAGTGCAATTGTTACCGCTCTTTGCCGGATATTTGTTCAGGATGGTTATAAAACAGCCCCTTTTAAATCGCAAAATATGGCATTGAATTCGTATATTACGGTCGATGGAAAAGAAATCGGGCGTGCACAAGGTGTTCAAGCTGAAGCTGCACGAATCGTAGCAACAACAGATATGAATCCGATATTAATTAAGCCAAATGGAAACTATGAATCACAAATTGTTGTTCACGGTAAGCCATTTAAGAATATGAAAGCTGGAGAATATCGCGAGGAATTTTTTCAACAAGGTTTACAAGTGATTCGAGAAGTGTATGATACATTGTCCAAAAGCTATGAGCGGATTGTGATAGAAGGAGCGGGTAGCCCTGCAGAGATTAATTTAAATGACCGGGAGCTTGTGAATATGCGAGTTGCACGGATAGCGAATGCACCTGTAATACTCGTTGGGGATATTGACAAGGGTGGAGTCTTTGCTAGTTTAGTAGGAACATTACAGCTTCTTGAGCCTCAGGATCGAAAAAGGGTTATCGGTGTCATTATTAATAAATTTAGAGGGGATGTTTCGCTATTACAGCCTGGGTTAACGTGGTTTGAGGAATATACGGGTGTGCCTATTCTAGGGGTTGTTCCATATATCGATAACCTCTTAATTGAAGCAGAGGATTCACTCGTGTTAAATACGTATACTTCGAAACCGGATGAGTCAAAAGAAATTGATATTGCGGTCATATGTCATCCGATGATATCGAATTTTACGGATATCGATCCTTTTTTTGAGGAAAAGGATTGTCATGTTCGCTTTGTTAAAACGATTGAAGACGTTCGAAATCCAGATGTACTGATTTTACCAGGAAGTAAAAATACAATTGAGGATTTGATGAGCTTACACAGTACAGGTCTAGCTAATCGGATATTGGATTTAGTACAAAAAAGAACTACAGTTGTCGGCATTTGCGGTGGGTACCAAATGCTAGGAACGCTTATTGTAGATGAACATGAAGTTGAATCAACGCATAGTTGTGTTGAAGGACTCGGTCTGATTCCAATGAAAACCTCGATGACCACACAGAAGACAACCGTTCATTCAGAAGGAATTGCGCAGTTTGGTGAGGAACGCATTCCAGTTTCAGGTTATGAAATTCATATGGGACAATCATCTTTTGAAAATGAATGTGATCATTTTGTTCAATTAGCTGACAGATGGGAAGGAACGATAACGAAGGACAAACAAATAATCGGGACGTACTTTCATGGTATTTTCCATAATGATTTATTTCGTGAGGTCTTTCTAAATGAAATCAGAGTGAAGAAAGGATTAGAGCCAATTAAGAATCGAGCCTCTTTCTCCAAAAAAAGAGAAGAAGGGTTTGATGTATTAGCCAATGTTGTGAGAGAAAATATCCAGTTAGATCAAATAAATAAATTGATAACAGACTATCAAAAGGAATTGAAATGATGGGAATGGTACAGGAACCCACAATTATGTTCTGCACGATTTTATTCGCTGCAATTGTATTAGATTTGTTAATTGGTGACCCCAGGTGGTTTCCCCATCCTGTTGTGTTAATGGGAAAATTGATCACATACCTAGAAAAGAGCTGGAATAGAGGAAAAGGGAGAGTTTGGAAAGGTATTTGCTTGTGCGGAACTGTTATTCTACTCGTTTTTTTCCTTACCTTATCCCTTGTTTATCTCGCTTATCAATTGCATCCATTCGCTGGAATATTCATACAAATTTATTTGATTTCAACCACGATTGCGATCAAAGGTCTTTCGGCTGCTGCTAAAGAAGTCCTCGTTCCTATAGAGAATGGGAATATTACGGAAGCGAGAGACAAGCTAAGTATGATTGTCGGACGAGATACGGAACATTTACCAGAGAATGAAATTGTCAGAGGAACGGTTGAAACGGTTGCGGAGAATACCGTTGATGGGATAACAGCACCCTTATTTTGGGCATTCATAGGAGGGGCACCACTTGTGATGGTGTACCGTGCGATTAACACGTTAGATTCGATGGTTGGACATAAAAATGAACGATTTAATCAATTTGGGTGGGCTTCAGCTAGACTTGATGATCTAGTCAATTGGATTCCTGCGAGACTAACAGCCCTCTCAATGTGGCTAGCCGCTTATTTTATTAAAGGGTCTAATTATAGAAATGGATGGAAAACAACTTGGAGAGATGCAAGAAAACACCCGAGTCCAAATAGCGGGTGGTCAGAGGCAATGGTGGCAGGATTACTCGGAATTCAGTTAGGCGGGATCAATTATTATCAAGGTAGAAAATCAGTACGTGCACAAATGGGAGACCCTTCTAGAAATTTGGTGAGCTCTGATATCGAAAAAACAATTCAATATATGCATGGAGGGTGGATCGTATTCTTTCTATTTGGTTTGTGCATACTCCAGCTAGTTAAATAGTGTAAATGAGGTGAAATGATGAAATGGCCAAATCATGGGGGACAACCTGAAACAATCAAAAAACTGTTACATATGAAGGAAGAAAAATCATTAATCGATTTTAGCGCAAACCTAAATCCTATGGGGCCGCCTATTTGGTTATCAGATGTTTTACAACAAGAGTATGAGACCATAACCCGTTATCCAGATCCAACGTATTCGAAAGCGAGCGCTGCAATCGCGGAGCATGAAGGAATAGACCAAGACATGGTCTTAGTAACAAATGGGGGAGCAGAGGCCATTTTTTTAGTGGCAAAGTATTTCGAAAAAGGAAAGGCGCTCATAGCCCATCCTACCTTTTTGGAATATGAGCGTGCCTGTACACATTACCATATTGATGTGGAGGATCTTATCGTTGATGATGAAAGTGGTTTTACACTACCAGTCCAATTGATTCAAGATAGATTTGCTGAAAAAGATGTTCTGTTTCTTTGTCGTCCAAATAATCCAACTGGAACGGTTATACCAGAAGAAGATTTGCAACTTTTATTAGAAATTGGGAAGAAAAAGGATACATATGTAGTAGTGGATGAAGCTTTTGTCGATTTTTTACCAACTACCATTGCATCCCTTACGTCTTGGTTATCGGCATACCCCAATCTAATCATTTTACGTTCTTTAACTAAAATGTATACAGTTCCTGGGCTTCGAATCGGATATATAATGGCTCACCCAACTGTCATACATGCGTTGAAAAACGAACAAATTCCTTGGAGCATTAACTCCTTAGTTGATGCAGTCGTTCCGAGATTACTTGAAGACCGAACTTTTGTTGACAAAACAAAAGTTTGGTTACATGGGGAATCTCGGTATGTATTTAGTTGCTTAAAAGAATTAGACTACTACGTTTCACCATCACTAGTAAACTTTTATCTATTGCAGGATAAAAAATCTCCAAATCGAACAGATGAACTTTATTACTTTTTATTGGAGAATGGAATCCTGACGCGACATACTCACAACTTTAAAGGACTTAATGGAAAATTTATTCGAATCGCAATCAGGTCATACACAGAAAATCAACATTTACTTACTGCCCTTCATAAGTGGAGAAAAGAGTAATGGTCATTTTTATTTCAGGTGGCGCTAGATCAGGGAAAAGTCTTTTTGCAGAACAAACAGCTCTGTCGTATTTTGATCAAATGAAGCAAGAAAATCATAGCATTTCTCTTCGATACATTGCTACCGCTAAAAAAAGTGATGATGAAATGGTAGAAAGGATTCGAATTCATCAACATGATCGCGGGGAGAGGTGGCATACAATTGAAGAGTCCTTTCATCTTGAACCGATTCTGTCAAACTTTAAAAAAGGTGATGTGATTTTACTAGATTGTTTAACGATATGGGTAAGTAATGTCATGTTCGAACGTGGACTTAGGTTGGAAGAGATGGAAGAAAGGGTGAACCGCTGGTTATCAATAGCACGCGAAAAGCAACTTCACCTTCTAATTGTTTCAAATGATGTGAATGAGGGAATCCCACACAGTGATGATGTTGTTCAAAGCTATATGTATACCTTACAACGTCTTCATTACAATATTGTGCAGCAATCAGACATTGCCGTCCAGGTTCAAGCAGGGATTCCGTTGTATTGGAAGGGTGAAGGCTGATGAAGCAAATGATGTTTGGATTTATACTTGCTGCACAATTCCTTACACGAATTCCACTTCCTATCGAATGTCCGTGGACAAAGCAGACAAGTAGATGGGCAATCAGGAGTTACCCGCTTGTTGGTGTAGGATTAGGTGCGATTATTATAAGTGTGTTGTCGGTTTTGCAGCCTTACGTCCCAATCCTGTTTTTGACATTGCTTATCCTTTCATTATGGGTCTATATAACTGGTGGATTACACTTAGATGGGTGGATGGATGTAGCTGATGCAGTGGGGTCAAACGCCCCCCTTGAGAAAAAATGGGAGATCATGAAAGACCCACATGTAGGAAGTTTTGGGCTGATTTCACTCCTTTTTTTACTCGCATGGAAAACGTTTTTTATTTATTCATTGATTGAAGCGGATATTCTCTTGACTTCGTTTCTTTTTATCATGGCGTTTTCACGTTTAGGAGCCGTTATATTAATGATTTCTTTACCTACAGCAAAACAACATGGCTTAGCATGGGAGTGGAAGAAAAACGTAAATCAGTTTGACTTTTTATATGCGATGATTCCTGTAGGGATACTCTTATACATCTTTCCTGAATGTTTCTTTTTAGTTCCTGCATATATTGTGTTTATGGTCTTCTTTGGTGCTTGGATCAAGCATACATTTAAAGGAACAAATGGAGATTTATTAGGTACAGCCATAGAGGGAGGCGAATTATGGGGACTTGCGATTACATGGTTGTATATCTCGTTCGTCATGGGATAACAGCTTGGAATAAGGAGAAACGGTATTTAGGTCATACGGATAAAGAAATTATAAGAGGTGAACAATCTGGCCTAATTAAGCTTAAAAAGGAATTGACACCCATACATATTGACCATATTTTTACAAGTGATTTACGACGTTGTCAGGAGTCTTTAAAAATATTATATCTTCCTGCACAGATAACGGAAGATGCCAGATTAAGAGAATTGGACTTTGGGGACTGGGAAGGAAAAACATATGACGAGTTGAAAGACCAGAAAGCGTATCAGAACTGGCTTAACAATTGGGAGAAAGGCATAATTCCGAATGGGGAGTCAACTGACACATTTAGTGGTCGAATTGATGCCTTCTTTAATGAACGATTTCAACAAACTCGTCACAATGAAACCATTCTTATCATGACTCATGGAGGCGTGATTCGGTATGTTGTTTCAAAATATGTATCATCTCTTTCGTTCTGGGAAGTCACGATCCCGAATGGACATTGTATACGTTTAACTTTTAAGAAGAACGAGGGGGGATGGACATGCAGCTCATTATCGGCGGTGCCTTCGCAGGAAAAAGGAAAATCGTGAGAGAGAAATTTGAAAGATGTAGTTGGACTTCTGCATATATGGGTGATTTGATATCGGATTGGAAAATCAAATGGGCGAATGATACACCATTAGTCGTTGAAGGTTGGGAAAAATGGATTGAACATGAACTTGCCAATGAAAAAAGCATGAGCGAGATTCGAAGTGATTTTTCACATCTTTTTCAGGCGTTTGATGTGGAGGAGAAAAAGCGAAATATGCCGATTGTGCTTATCATGCTAGAGGTTGGCAGAGGCATAGTGCCCATTCAAAAAAATGATAGAATGCTACGAGATGTGATGGGATGGATCGCACAGGATGCTGTAAAGATGTCAGATGAAGTGGTGTACGTATGGAATGGATTAAGTAAGAGGTTAAAATAAATTTTTTCTGCTTGTAAGAAGGAGGTATCGCTCATGAGACTCATCTCGATTTGTCCAAGTAATACGGAAATAGTTGAATATCTTGGATTAACTAAATTCTTAATAGGAGTAGATAATTACTCAGATTGGCCTGAACAGGTGAAAGCATTACCGAGATTGGGTCCTGATTTACATATAGACATGGATAAAGTAGAAGAGCTACAGCCAGACCTAGTGTTAGCATCTTTAAGCGTACCTGGGATGGAACGAAATATTGAAGAACTGAAGAAGAGAAACCTTCCTTATGTCATTGTTCCAAACCCAGAAAGTTTACTAGAGGTAGGAGAAAGCTTACTTTTTGTTGGTAAAGCAACAAATGTGCATGAAAAAGCGACTCAATTATTTGAGAAATACAAACAAATCCTTGAAACCTACAAACGATTATCGATGCGAGTAGAAAATCAGAAATCAATCTATTGGGAATGGTGGGCAAAGCCGATTTTTACACCTGGGGCGACAAATTGGTTATCTGAAATGAGTGAGCTTGCAGGTGGGAGAAATATTTTTCAAGATATGGATCAAGCGAGTGTACAAACAGATTGGGAGGAAGTTAGACGAAGAAATCCTGATGTGATGTGCATCATCTGGGTAGGTGTTCAAAAAGACAAAGTGAACCCTAAAGTCATTTTAAATCGTCCACAATCAGATCAAATGCAGGCAATACAACATAAGCAATTGTATATTTTAGAAGAACCATTATTTTGCAGACCTTCGCCAAGATTATTGCTCGGACTCAATAAGATAGCAAGTATTCTGCATCCAACTATATTTCCTCCATTTATAGAAGGGAATGATCCGTTAATCAACAAGTAACATGGATGGATGTATTATCTAGACCAAATATAAGTAACGTTTTGAAATTGCGGAAGTTTATTATGACTTCCGTTTTTTTTGTCCTGATTTACTGAATTTGCAATAAGAAAAAAATAAGAAAACTCTTGAACCGTCCTGTTGTTTGATTTACAAATATGGGCACAACTAACTAAATAATAATCTGAAGTTTATGAAAATTACAAAGACCTGATTATAATAGCGTGAGCACATACATACAATAATTTATTAAATGGACAACCAATTTTAGTAAATATAGCCAGTTTCTGCTCAACAGTTCTTCTGGTTGGCCTAGTCTCGTAGACTCACAAGGTTAACAGTTTCTAACCGGTTCATAGTATCTGTTTGATACTGAATATAAAAAGATATTGAAGGAGGAAAAACGATTGCCGAAGTTAGGACTTATTCCGAAGTTAATCCTTGGTTTATTGATTGGTATTGGAATTGGGTTGTTGGACATCGACTGGATGATTCGATTGACCGAAACAGGTAGGGTTTTATTAGGTGGATTAATAAAATTTATTATCCCTCTTATTATCATTTCGTTTGTCGCTGCTGCAATTTCAGAGTTTGGAAAAAGGGCTGGAAGACTATTAAGTTTTACGGTTGGAATTTCCTATATTGATACCATCATTGCGTGTGCCTTGGGAGCAGTAGTCGCTTATTTTGTTATTCCCCTCTTTGCAATTGACTCAAAGTCAGGGGCAGAAGCAGCTTCAATTGGAGCGCCTTTTATTGAGATTGAGATGACTCCAATCATGAGTGTCATGAGTGCGTTATTAATTGCTTTTATCCTGGGTATTGGAAGTACTGTGGTAAAAGGGGTAACGATTAAGAATGCAATTAGTGAATTAAGAGACATTGTTACGCTCTGTATAAATAAAATAATACTCCCAATTCTTCCTTTCTTTATTGGATGTATATTCGCTGGGATTACTGCAAAAGGAGAGTTGTTTTCTAGTATAGGGATTTTTGGGAAAATGCTCATCCTAATTATAGTCTTGCAAATTGTGTGGTTGCTTATTGAGTACACAGTAGCTGGCGTAATTTCAAGAAACAACCCTTGGACAATGTTCAAGGCGATGATTCCTGCTTATTTTACAGCAATGGGAACTATGTCAAGTGCAGCTACATTACCCGTAGCCTTAAAACAGGCCAAAACAGTTCCTTATATGAAGAAAAGCATTGCCGACTTTGTCATTCCATTATGTAATACAGTCCACTTATCTGGTGCTGCTATGGCGATTACAATTAGTGCATTTACAGTTTCTCAGATGACCACAGGGCAATTACCACCTATAGGAGTAGTAGTTACATTTATTATCTTATTGGGAATTATCGAGGTTGGGGCTGTAGGAGTTCCGGGAGGCTCCGTCCTAGCTGCATTAGGTATATTGCAGTCTTCGCTTGGATTTGACGAGGCAGCATTAGGCCTGATGCTCACTTTATTTATGATTCAAGATAGTTTTGGAACTGCTACAAACGTAGTGGGGGATGGCGCAATTGGAATGATCGTGAATAAGATCTTTGGAAAAGATGAAGCCGCACAAACTGAGGCGAACAACGAAATTCAATTATAATAACAAAGGAGAAAATCAGTGAAACGTATAGATTTACGGAGTGATGCTGAAACGATGCCAACCCAAGAAATGTTGGACGCGATAACAAAAGCGAAACTAGGCGATGCCATTCTTGGGGAAGATCCAACAGTAATAGAACTGGAAAGGCTAGCATCTTCCATATTAGATATGGAGGATGCTATGCTAACTATTTCAGGGACCATGGCAAACCAAGTTGCAGTAATGACTATGACAGAGAGAGGCCAAGAAGTGATTATGGGGAAGGAATCGCATTTGTATAACCTTGAAGTTGCAGGGTTAGCGGCACTCTCACAAGTTCAAGCTCGTAGTGTTTCTGTAAAACAGGGGCTATACGATTTAAATGAAATAGAAGAATCGATTCAACCAGCTGGTATTCAAACTGCGAAAACGGGATTAATTTGTTTGGAAAACACCTATAATTTAAATGAAGGATCAGTAGTTCCCCTTGAAAATATGAAGGAAATAAGGGAGTTAGCTAATGCTTACGGGGTTCCAATCTACTTAGATGGTGCTAGACTCTTTAATGCCGCTGCCTACCTCAACGTGCAAGCTTCAGCCATATGTAAATATGTGGATGCGGTTCAAATTTGTTTAACGAAGGGCTTAGGCTGTCCAGTAGGGTCCATATTATTGGGGTCAAGACCATTTATTCGTGAAGCTAAAAAAATCCGCCAACGATTGGGCGGAGGAATGCGACAAGCAGGAATCATTGCAGCACCGGGGATCATCGCACTTACAAAAATGACTGGTCAAATGAAAAATGATCACAAGCTAGCAAGAAAATTAAGTGATGGTTTATCCACTATTCAAGGAATTAAATTGACTTCTGAACAATTCCAAACAAACATCGTATCTATTGAGATTGTAAAAGAAGGTTGGAATGCCAATCAATTAGTAAATGAATTGAAATCGGTTAATATTCTCGTAAAGAAAATAGGACCTAAGAAGATACGAATGGTTACACATCATCAAATAGCTAGTAAGGATATAGATGACGTATTAGGATATTTAACTACTATATTAGAGTGAAATATATAGTGGTAATATTGCAATTTTAACTCAATGGTGCCCATGTCAGAAATCTAGCAAATGGAAAAACATATTTTGCCTACATTGAGTACAATAATGTCGGTGTAATTGAGCGCAGTAAAATCGTTACTTTGAAGCCACATAAATAGATTGTAGTTTCAACCATGATGATAAATCGCAAATTATACGGACTATAAACTTGGGGGCATCTTTTAACTAATTTATTGGTTATGAGGTGTCTCTTTCTTATTGATATTGCAACCTAACACCTTGAAGATGCATAGTTAGCAAATTTCCTGTAAACTATCAGTAAATTGAACATGCAGGAGTGAGACTCTAATATGCAATATGATGTTAAGAATTCTGATGAATATTTAGCATTACTTGAGGACGATTGGCGAAAAGAGAAACTGCTCGCGATTCGTGAAATGATTTTGGATTATGCACCCGAGTTAGAAGAAGTGATTCGCTATAAAATGTTGAATTATGGTAAAGATGACAACTATGTCTTAGCGTTAAACGCGCAAAAACATTATGTCAGCCTCTATGTAGGTACAATAGATAAGGTAGAAAATGCAGAATCCCTATTAGAGGGCTATAATTATGGAAAAGGCTGCATACGCGTAAAAAAATCGATAAAGGTTGAAGATACGGACTTGGAACAATTTATCCATAAAACACTTGATATGTGGCGCGCCGGAGAAGATATAGATTGTTAATATGGATATAATTTTGTTTTCCTACTGGAAATAAAATCAGGAAAAATGAATATTATCATCCACTGGACCACCAAACCCCCAATTACTCCGGATCGACCTGTGAACCTGACGGAATCATGATTTCCGTCAGGTTTTTTGTATTCTTGCTTTTATTAAATCAAAGTAATCTAAATTAAAATATAAACATTTTATATTTTTGTATAAGTTTACTTTACTTTTGGTAAATCTAAGTTTATAATTTGATTCAAGAGGTGATGGTCATGAAGAAAGATTTTGGTGATTCGATCTCAAATAAGGTGTATGAATATCGTGTACTCGCCAGAATGTCTCAGCAAGAATTAGCAGAGAAAGTTGGAGTTTCCAAACAAACCATCTTTGTAATGGAAAAAGGTAATTATGTTCCGACTCTATTGTTAGCTTTTCGAATTGCCGAATTTTTTAATGTTGATGTTAACGATATTTTTACTTATGAGAAAGGAAATGATCAAAATGAAAATTAATATGTCAAATATATCTAACGCAATTTTTGAACCATTAAGATCTTGGGCTGAGCAATCACAAGGTAATTGGAACATTCTTATTGTTAGCGGTTTTTTATTGGTTTTTGTCGGTGGGATTCTATCATACGTATTACAGAAAAAAATGGGAGAAGCTGACGAAAGAACAAATCAAATAAAATTTAAAAGTGCGTTCATAATGTTAAGTGGAATCGTTTTGTGCGACGTGATTTTCCCGAAAGAATATATGTGGCAAATATTCTTCTTATTTAAATATTCGCTTGCCTTCCTTGCCTCAGCAGTCTATCTAGCTATACGATATAAAAAAGATTTTATTGGTTAAAGAACGAATGATTGAAAGCGGGATAAGAGGAGGTTCGAAAAATTATCATAGTTATCAAAAATCGGTTGCCAAAAACGGTTTATCTCCTTCTTTTTTTCCTGTTATTAGTGTCGATATCTGGGTACCATCAACTAATGAAAGACTTAGTATATCCAAGTATGCCTGTACTGTTCGAGGCTGATTTTTTATCGGAGGAATACTTTACTGAACTCTCAGAGCAATATGATCAGATCCAATCTGAGCATAAAAAATGGTATAGATTTGATTCATCTAAAGGAATTGCATCACATGCAATCGTAACAAAAATGATGGATGATTTGGTGGGAAATGAAAAGCTTCTTAACGGACATAAACAATTTAATCTGTTTGTTGAGACATTTGATCGCCATGTCAAACAACTTCCTTATATCACGGAAGAAATTCATTATTTTCGGAATGAATTGAATCGATATGGAGAGGCACCTGAACGATTAGAGGAAATGATTGAACTAGTGGCATGCGGCAAATGGCAGCTATTCAGTGCTAGATACCACCGGTATGAAGTAAGTGAATATGACGCCGCTTATAATGTGAAGATTATATCATCAGATGGTCGTTTTGAAGTTGTCTATCATACTGAAACTGGTCAAATCGTTAACGATCCCGTAAACATGGGCACGTATAATTACGCGCCAGGGAGTATCCATCCTTTGAAGTATTACCAGCACCATAAATACGATAAAGTACCATGGAAGAAATGGGGGAATACAAATCAGATTCCGTACAAGGAAATTACAAAGAGGCAGTCAAGGCATGGCTCAACTGAACAGAGGAAAAGTACGGAAGAACTTCAGAAATTAATCGAAGACAAAAAATCCGTTTCAAAGAAGTGTCGATAAGGATTTGAAGTGCTTAAGGACAATTCCCCATACTAACGAGGCTTACTAAATACGTAGATAAGCACTTCGCTGCTTTCTTTGGCTTGCAACAGATAAACAAATAGCATTTTATGAACGTATCAAACAAATGCTGGTTTTAGCTTGGAGTATGTCAAATCACTATACAGTAGAAATGTTAACATGACCTATGTGTGATCGATTGTTTTATATTTGTTGCTTCCAGGACGTTTCTTAATTTCATTCCAGGCTTCAATCGCTTCTTCGCGTCTTTTGCCTTGATTTTTCGGGTCTTCAAAAAAGTCACGAATGAATTGATTGTATTCGAATTTAGGTGCAATGTTCTTTTTGTAGGAGGGGGCTTTCTTTAGCTCTTCTTCCTCATACCAAGCATCTACAACGTCTCGATACGTTTTCCCTACGTTGTTTTTAAAATAGTTTTAAATATATGTAGAAAAATGAAATTTTGGGATAACCTTCTTTTAAAAAAACCTCACATCTTGACTACAACGGTGGTTCTCCGTAATGACTGTATCTAGACTTATATTTGATTGTGATTCTATCTTTTTATTTTTTTTTCTGGTAGGTTTTTTTATCTCTCCTGTTCGAAGAAAGGTTTCAACCCTATCAGTAATATCAATTTTTGAACCAGAAGCACCGATTCCATTTTCTCTCCACAATGCTTGTAATTCTTCCTTTAGCCAATTGAAATCTTTAAAACTCTCGCCATGAATATCTTTTGTTAAAATGGGCTCAACAAACGTCACCCCCATACACTTTAATATAGTATAGAACATTCGTTCTCTAGAAACAATAAGTCTATCTAAAAATAAAAAGTATTTGAAAATAGTCGAAAATTAATCGACTTTGTTTTTTCTATCACTATTTTATTTGTTAATAAAGAGAACTAAAGCGAAATGTTCTATTTAATTAAATGAATAGAATTTCCATTATGTCATATTTGTACATGAAATTGTGCAGATTTGTGTGGTATACAAATTATTAGAAAAGCTTGATAATTTAAATAGTAAACGTTTTCATAAATTTTTAAGGGGGAAGAGTATGAAGAAGGCAAAGTTTTTAGCTATGAGTCTTATCTTGATAGTTACTATTCTATTAACTGCTTGTAATAGTGACTCTAGTAATGGGACAGGCGATAGCGATGCGGTTGAGCTTGTTTATATGAGTCATACTCCAGAGAATGATGTTCAAAAGAAAGTGATTGAGGAGGAAGTGATTGGAGCATTCGAAAAGGAACATCCAAACATCAAAATTAAATGGGTACAAAATGAAGATCCTGTTTCATTAGTAAGACAACAATTAGCTGCTGGTGCGGGACCAGATATCGTCCTTGTGGATGGTCCAACACAAGTCGTTCAATTTGCTAAATCTGATTATTTATTGCCACTTGATGATTATGCTGCGAAATATGGCTGGTCAGATCGCTATTTTGAGTGGGCATATGATACAGGGATCGTTGAGGACAAACTGTATAGTCTACCTGGCCAATATGAATCATTAGTAGTCTGGTATAACAAAGATTTATTTGAACAACATGGTTGGGAGGAACCAAAAAATTTAGATGAATTCTTACAGTTAAATGAAGATATCGCAAACGCTGGGGTAATCCCATTTGCATTTGGAACAACGGACTTCAGACCAGCAAATGAATGGTGGCTTTCAGTTGTTTACAACTCATATTTGGGTAAAGAGGAATTTAAGAAAGTATTAAGTAATGAGGTTCCATGGACAAGTGATCTCGTTCAAGAAGCGACAACGATTTGGAAGGACGTTTGGCAAAAAGGCTATATCAATGAGAAAAAATCGCACGCTATTTCTGGTGACGATGCTTGGACATTATTCCGAAACCAAAAAGCAGCAATGAAAATGGAAGGAACCTGGGCAAACGCAAACTTTACGACAGAACCAGTTGACTTCGAGGTTGATTTCTTTGTGATGCCGGGTTGGAGAGATGGAGTTGAACCAACTTTACCATTAGCGTTGGGTGAGAACGTTGGTATTAATGCAGACACGAAACATCCTGATGAAGCTGCGGAATTTATTGACTGGTTATTCAGTGACGAAGTTGGAACCATTATGTTTAAACAAGGTTACTTCTATCCGAACAAAGGCATTGAGGCGGTTGAAGGTGTAGATCCGATTGTGACAAATGTTCATAAAGAACTTGATGCTTCACTTGAAAAAGGGAATACTGGATTTGCATCTTGGACATATTGGGGTCCAAATGTTGAGTACTATTTATGGGACAACATTGATAGTGTGTTCCTTGATCAATTATCTGTCGAAGAATATTTAAAAAATGCTCAGAAACAGGCTGAGAAAGATGAAGAAGAAGGTCTGCTCTTTAATTTTAATGAGTAAATAATAGTAAAAGGGGACTACATGTTCATTGTCCCCTTTTTCTGTAAAGGAGTGTGAGGATCAATGGAGGTTTCAGCCGTCACATCTACAAAGACCGTAAGGAAAAGTAACAAGAGAAAATGGAAACAAACGATTCTACCTTGGATTCTATTATCTCCTACTCTAGTACTTTTACTTCTTGTAGTAGGAGGGCCACTTGTTGGAACCTTATGGTTAGCGTTCACCGATTGGAATGGTATCGCGAATCCTGAATTTATTGGGTTTGAGAACTTTATTCGCCTATTTTCCGATCATGTTTTCTTTGCTGCTCTGTTAAACAATGTGAAATGGATGGGATTCTTTCTAACCGTCCCAGTAATCCTTTCGTTAAGTGTTGCTCTCTTAATTAGTAAAGTGAAATTCGGGAAAATGTTTTATAGAATGATTGTATTTATTCCTTATATTGTTGCTACTGTTGTAACAGCGAAAATATGGTTGTGGATGTATAACCCATATGTTGGCCTGAATGTGAAATTTGAAGAGTGGGGACTGGATTGGCTTGCATTACCATGGCTGGAAGACGGGAAATATGCACTGTTCTCCGTTGCTCTAGCGGATGGTTGGCATTTCTATGGTTTTCTAGTTGTTTTATTCTTAGTCGCTTTACAACAAATTGATAAAAGTTTGGAAGAGGCCGCACTTGTTGAAGGCGCCAATAAACTTCAAATCTTCTTCCATGTTGTTTTACCACAATTGCGACCAACTCTTGTTTTAATCTATATGTTGTTGATTATTTGGTCATTTGCTGCCTTTGATTATGTGTTTGTTATGACACAAGGTGGACCTGGTAACGCATCTGAATTAATTGCCACATATATGTATGACCTAGCAATTTATGGCCAACAACCAGGGTATGCAAGTGCCGTTGCTTTAACTATGGGTCTCTTTAGTATTCTAGTAATTGTTGGATTTGGCTATTTGAAGAAAAAGGGGTGGGATGTGTAATGAAAAAGTTCTTAGACTGGAGGCATATCCCCCTAATTATCATAGCTGCTCTAACCGCTGCACCACTTTTTCTGTTATTTAGTAATGCGTTAAAACCAAAAGATGAGTTTCAAGTAAACCCATTTGGAATTCCTACTAGATTAGAGTTCCAAAATATCGTGGATGCTTGGGAGAGGGGGGGTTACGGGGAAGCGTTCATCAATAGTCTTATCGTTGGTATAGCCTGTATTGTGATTATTTCGTTGAGTGCTGGCTTTGCTGCCTATGCATTATCAAAGCTCCAATTTAAAGGATCAAGTGCGATTATGGGAATCCTTTTATTCATTCTATCTGTTCCTGTCGGATTGTTCCTTGTTCCATTATTTTTCATTTGGAAACAGCTTAATTTAATGGATAGTTTGATAGGGCTCATTCTGATCTATTCAGCTATTTTTCTACCATTTAATATTTTCTTATTACGTTCTTTCTTTGTAGCGATTCCTAATGAGTTATTGGATAGCGCTCGAATTGATGGATGTAATGAATTTCAGGTGATTTATCGGATCATGCTTCCATTAGCGAGTCCGGCATTTTTAACGGTTGTTCTTCTTGTTGGATTATGGACGTGGAATGAATTTTTCTTTGCCAATGCGTTTATTCAATCAGAGGAGTTAAAAACAGTTGCTACAAAGTACTTAGCCTTTACGGGTAGATTTACCTCAGATTGGTCAATGTTATCAGCTGCTGGGGTAATCACGATATTGCCAATAACCATTATTTTTGTTATTCTACAGCGCCGTTTCATCGAAGGTATTGCGGAAGGTAGTGTCAAAGGATAATTTTTTATGGAAAAGAGGAGGAATATCAATGTCTATTACTGAGAAGAAAAATAGTTTTAGCAAGCAATCGTTAGATGTATTTGCAAACGATTACGTAGAAAGAGTGTATGCAGGCTGGCTTGGGAAAGTTATAGGTGTTAGACATGGGGGAAATATTGAAGGATGGACCTACGAGAGAATAAACAAGGCTTTTGGTGAAGTCACTGGGTATCTCCATGAATTTAAAAACTTTGCAGCAGATGATGATACGAATGGTCCATTATTCTTTTTACGTTCGTTAGAAGATTATACGCATACAAGTGAGATTACACCTGAACATATGGGGCTAACATGGTTGAATTATGCGCCAGATGGCCATGGCTTTTACTGGTGGGGTGGATACGGGAAGTCAACCGAACATACGGCTTATTTGAATATAAAAAATGGGATTATGGCTCCTCGTTCTGGTTCCATTGAACAAAATGGTCATGCAGTTGCAGAGCAAATTGGTGGTCAAATCTTCATTGATGTGTGGGGATTAATTGCACCTGGTAATCCTACATTAGCTGCCGAGTATGCTGAAAAAATAGCATCTGTTTCGCACGATGGCAATGGAAAATATGGTGGTATGTTTATTGCTGCATGTATTGCTGAAGCATTTGTCGAAAATGACATTGAAAAAATTATCGAAGCTGGCTTGGCTGTGATTCCAGCAGATTGCGAATATGCTGAGGTAACAAGAGATCTAATCAGGTTTTATCATGAACACCCTGAGAATTGGCGAGACTGCTTCCAATTTGTATATGAAAACTATGGATATGACAAATACCCAGGAAACTGTCATATCATTCCAAACTCTGCAGTTATCATTTTATCCATGCTATATGGGCAAGGGGATTTTTCAAAAACGATTAATATTTGTAATATGTGTGGCTGGGACACAGATTGTAATGTCGGTAATGTTGGCTGTATCTTGGGTGTAATGAATGGCATTAACGGAATTAATCAAAAGTGGATTACTCCAATCAATGATTTCCTATGCTGTTCAAGTGTAATCGGTACATTAAATATTCAGGATATCCCTTGGGGTGCCTCATACATTTCAAAACTTGGTTATAAAATTGCAGGTGTCCAAGCACCAGAAAAGTGGGCTAATCTAATCGAAAATAAAAATCGAGTTTTCCACTTTGAATACCCAACATCTACACATGCCTTTCGAGTGGAATGTGATGCTCGAGAACAAGTAACGGGTGTCATTGAAAACACGACAGAAGAAGCACATACAGGTGACCGTTCTTTAAAAGTAATGTTTGATTATAGTAATGGAGGAAATGGCTATCGTACATTTGTAAAAACATACTATACGCCAGAAGATTTTAATGATAGTAGATATGATCCTAGCTTTTCTCCAATCCTTTATCCAGGTCAAACAATTGAATGTTATGTGAAGATTCCTATAGGGGAAATAAATGATGTGAAAGGTAGGCTATACGTCAAAGATCGTAATACGAATCTAAGATATTATGGAGATAAAGTTCAACTAACAGAAGGAAGTTGGGACCATTTAGTGTTTGATATCCCTTCCTTAAAAGGAGTATGCATCGAAGAAGCGGGTATTGAATTGATTCCAGTGCAAGAGGAAAGAAGACTAGGTGCACTGCCTTCCTTAATCGCGTATGTTGATGACTTTAGATTCTCAGGAAAGCCTAACTATGAAATTGATTTTGAGAATGAAAGATTGGAAGTATGGAATGGATTACACATTGAAGTAAGTCAGTTTACATACCTTCGAGGAATTTGGACATTAGAAGATGGATACCTAAGTGGAAGTTATTATGGTGAACAAGCAGAGGCATATACGGGTGATCTCAATTGGGAAAACTATGAATTTGAAGCCACTGTAAAGCCTATGCTCGGAAATGATCATTATTTAAATTATCGAGTTCAAGGTGGTATCCGCTCGTATGCAGTAGGGTTTGCACCAAATAACCAACTATCACTTTATAAAAATGATAATGGGTATCGTAAACTAGCATCGTCTGATTATGTCTGGAAAGTTGGAAAAGAATACACTTTAAAGATAGAAGCAAAAGGAAAACACTATAAAATTTTTGTGGATGATCAAGAAGCACTAGAATATACAGATACAGAAAATCCATATCTATTTGGCCAAATTGGTTTTTCGAATGTGAATGGTAGCCACACACATTATAAAGGATTTAGAGTAAAAGGTTTATAAGATATACAGGGAATTTCCTTTCAAATAGAGGAGGGGAATTCCCTTATTGAAATTATTTTCAATAACCTGAGTATTGAATGTTCTTCTTGCTTTTTTCCACTGATTGAAAACATAATGTAGAAAAAAATGCTTTCAATTATATAGGGGGGAATTTTGTTGAAGATTAATCTTTTGCTTGCTGAGGACGAAGGGAATGTTCGGAGGGGTATCACACAATATATTCACCAGTTAGGTGAACCCTATTTTTTAGTTGGAAGTGC
The DNA here is from genome assembly GCA_003640645.1 of Fredinandcohnia aciditolerans. GTDB lineage: Bacteria > Bacillota > Bacilli > Bacillales > Bacillaceae_L > Ferdinandcohnia > Ferdinandcohnia aciditolerans. Next base: position 93,928 of record QGHH01000003.1, read on the forward strand.
TGCCAATGGAGTAGAGGCTATGGAAATAGCGAAACGTACGACCATTCATATCTTAGTAACAGATATTCGAATGCCGAAAATGGATGGTCTAGATTTAGTCAAACAAGTGAAACAACTATATCCGGAATGTACAACAATCATTGTTAGTGGCTATGATGATTTTGAGTATGCGAGAAAGGCCATTCAGCTGGGGGTTCAAGAATTCTTACTTAAACCCATCCAACAAGAAAATCTCTCAGAAACCTTATCAAAAGTAACCTCTATTTATTTTTCATTATCTACTCATAATCAACTAATGGTGAATCAAGAAAAATGGGACATGGCACTCGTTCGTCTTGAATCACATCTATTTGATGCAATTGAAATGGGAAATAAGGACACGACGAGGGAGGCATTTACAAAACTTTACCTTGCATTCTTAGCTCGTGTGAAAGATGATCCCTTTCGGTTACTATCTTTTGTACTTGATAGTCTCAAGTCATTACGAAAAAGGCTCTCATGCAATGAAATAATCCAACTTTATTATGATAAAGAAGGAAAAATGTTGTTTGAAGAATTAAACCCAAAACTGACCACTCATGCCATCAGAACAAGAGTGGAGGAGTTCTTCATACAATGTTCAGATATAGTGAGGGATTGTAGACAACAATCTTGTCCAGATATCCTATTTCACTGTAAAGAGGTCATTAACAATCATTACAAGCAAAATATTACCTTAAATGAAGTAGCCAATATTGTGGGTGTGACTCCTTCTTATTTAAGTAGAGTCTTTAAAAAAGAAACTGGAATAAATTTTATTGATTACTTGAACAACATCCGAATCGAAGAAGCGAAACTTCTACTTAGTGAATCAGATATGAAAGTGTTGGAAGTATCTGAAAGGGTTGGGTTTAATAGCACGGAATACTTTACAAGGATCTTTAAAAAGCACACAGGTGAATCGCCGCTGCACTTTCGAACAAAAAGAGTGGCAAAATAAATGAAAAAACTTTCAAACAGGTCGCTCTATCAAAAACTATTGTTTATATTAATAGCTCTAACGATTATTCCTATTTTGATGATAAGTATATACGGTTATCATACGTTTAGTCGTGTTCTATATAATATGATTACAGAGTCCAATTTCAACAATGTGGATCAAATGGGAGAGTTTTTAAGTGAAATCTATCAAGATTTGGATAGTATACTAACGAAGGTTACGATCCATCCAGATATTCAGGATTCTTTAAAAAAGGAATCAAAGAATGATTGGGATTCTTATCAAGAAGCTAGATTCTTTACCGAATATACAAATCTTCTCATGGTAGGTCATCCAGAAATTAAAGAAATATCTGTCTACAATTTTGAAGGGAAGCGGCTAGATAGTGAGGGTCATTTTTTACCAGGTTTTGAAGAGCATTTTGCATTTGAAGAATTAAGGAGTAACCTCGAAAATCAATTCGTTACAACTAGCAAGGTATACAACGTTGATGGAGATACTATCATTTCGTTCGGAAAAAAAATTATTGACTTACATACAGGTAAATACATTGGAATTGCCATTCTTGATTTAAATCTTGATTACTATTATCAAGAACTAGGAGATGCAAAACTATTAAAATCTGGTTTTTTCATTTTAATGAATCAGCATAATGAGTATTTGTTTCATCCTACTAACAAATTAGGAACAAAATCCAATCACTTTTGGATTAATCAAACGGAAAAATATAAATTGTACAAAGATCAAAATGGGAACCAATTGCTGTACTTTATGAAAGAAGTACCACAAACAGGATGGAAAGTATTTGGGGTTGTTCCGTATGATGAAGTTGTTGAACAATTTAAACCGATTCGGCTAGGATTCTTTGTCTTTATTGTCATTATCCTTTGTTTTATCTTTTTATTGGCTTTTTCCATTCGAAAACTATTTGTGAAACCCATTCAAAAATTACAAGAGTCATTAATTGATGTCCAAAATGGAGATTTTCAAACAAGGGTTCATTTTAATAGGAAGGATGAAATTGGGATCTTAGGTACTCATTTCAATGCAATGGTGATGAAAATTGAAGAGTTAATCGAACGTGTCTATCAAAGTGAATTGAGAGAATCAAAAGCCCTTTTATTACAAAAACAGGCAGAAATTGATGCACTACAAGAAAAAATAACACCGCATTTTTTATACAATACTCTTAATTCAATTAGTTGGTTTGCAAATCAAAAAGGAATACGAGAAATTCAAATTGTAGTGGATTCCTTAAGTCAATTATTACGATATAGTTTAAAAGATGATTCAAAATTCGTGACGTTGAAAGAGGAATTTGATTACTTGAAGTTATTTGGGGAAATCATTGATTTTCGTTATGATGGAGAAATTGAGTTTCTCTATCATCTTCCTACATATATCGAACATACGTTGGTACCTAGGTTTCTGTTACAGCCGATTGTTGAGAATGCGATTAAATATGCTTTTGATACGACCAATTCAACAAAAATAATTGAAGTGAACTGTTTTCAGCAAAACAAGGATTTGGTGATTGAGGTGAAAGATAATGGAATTGGGATTGAGAATGAACGACTAAAAAAAGTGTATTCAATGTTGGACTCATCTGTAGGCACAATAATGAAAGAAAAAGGAAATCCAGAGAGTACGGGAATAGGCTTACCAAATGTGCACCAAAGAATCAAATTAACTTTTGGTGATGAGTATGGTGTGAAGATTGAAAGTGAACCTGAACAAGGAACAGAGGTAACGCTTATTTTACCTTTTATTGAGGAGAGGTGTTTGTAAAATGAGTCAAATTGTAGTAATTGGCAGTATTAACATGGATATTGTCAACCGAGTGAATAGGCACCCTCTGCCAGGAGAAACAATGAAAGGATTAAAAACGGAGTTTAATCCTGGTGGAAAAGGCGCCAATCAAGCTATATCTGCATCAAGAGCTGGTGGACTTGTCACAATGGTGTGTGCGTTAGGTAATGATTCGTTTAGCTCCGAATTGCTTGAAACCTTGAAAACAGAAGGGATTTCGAGTGATTATATTGTTACCAAACCCTCAAATTCGGGACTTGCCCTCATTACCGTAGATCGTAATGGAGAAAATTCGATTATTCTCGAAGAAGGAGCAAATGGGTTACTGCATAAGGATGACATCAAAAACGTCCTCCCAGAAGTTTTAAAAAATGCTGATTTAATCCTATTACAAAATGAAATCCCATGGGAAACGACTATTTATGTGATTGAGCAAGCTGATAAATTAGGTGTACCTGTCTTTTTTAACCCTGCACCAGCGATAGAGGTACCAACGGGTGTATTGGATAAACTAAGTGGTTTATTTGTAAATGAAACTGAAACGGAAGTGATTACAGGAATCCATGTGACTGATCCAACTTCTGCAGAAAAAGCAGCAGACCTATTACTAGAAGAAGGGGTACAAGAAGTCATCATAACCCTCGGCAAACAAGGATCTTATTTTAAGAATAGTAGTGGAGTACGCATCTATACACCCGCATTTACTGTACAAGCTATTGATACAACAGCTGCGGGAGACACATTTATCGGTGCATACGTAGTAGCAAAAAGCAGTGGTAGCACCATCGAAGATAGCCTCGCGTTTGCAACTGCAGCTTCCGCCCTAACGGTATCAAAGGAAGGGGCCCTAAAGTCTATCCCAATCAAAAATGAAGTATTAGAGTTTTTGAGGGTACGGGTCTGAGGATAAGTGAGAACTGACTAGGTTGTAGGTAACTATATGGGCGAATTCTTGATTAAAGATTAAAATTACATAAGAATTCTGAAGGAGAGTGTGGTTTTCACTCTCCTTAGTTACTGCAAATCTCTCACGAGCACGTGTTTATCTAGCATATTTTCCCTTCTAATAAGTGAAGCGTATTTGCAATCAACTAGATACCATTTGTACCATCCAATGAATCAGTCATTACTAAAGTTCTCCTTTTTATTGTAAGAGGAGTTGTTTTTTGCTCCCAAGAGTCAAATTGAAGAACCGCTACCTCTTTTGTTTGTTGAACATGACATGTCAGAAGAGATACTGCTTCGTAATTCGGGAAGTCACTGTGACCGTAGATACCGGACTTGAAATTGCCATGTCATAAGTAAAGTGACAATCAATAAAAGTTCTAATATATTCATCATCGATTCATGTTTGACCCAGATGGTTAACAGACCCCCTGTAATCATAACGATTGTACCAATCAACAGCCAATAAAAGTGAAATCTCTTAGCCAAAATAAAGCCAATAATCCCGAGAACAATTGTTACGATAATGACCATAATCGGACTACCCGAATGACCAGCACTTGTATAGGTCAATATGCCATTTTTCCAATGGGGTTCAAGTTCAAGATTAATTACTGAAGTAAATAGTTCATAAAGAATTAACCCGAGAGTCATAAGAAATGCTAAGGCCTTCCAGAAGGTTTTCTTGGCCCACGGTAATTCTGTCCCCAAACAGATTCCAAATGCAAATAAAACCAGGGTGGGGGTAAACAAGGCGTGTAACAAAAATCGCACATAGCTGATACTCTCCAGCATTTTTCCTTCACCGATAAATCTACCTAACGCAATGATCAAGTTATCATATATAAGTCCAATAATGACAAATAAGAGTAAATTGGTAAGATGTAATCTTCCATTTTTAACTAAAAAAATCCCCCAAACAAATAGACAAAGATAACTGAATGCAAGGAAAAAGTAGAGAAAGGATTCCATAGTGACCACATCCTTTTTTCCTATTTTCACCTAGTTTTTCAAGGTTACTCTTTAGGATAGTAAATTTAACTTCTGGTGCCGAGCCTAGTGCTTAGAAATATCATTAGAGTTATATCCATAAAAACATGATGAAAATCGATTTATTGCACTAAAAAGAGAAAAAATTTAGTTGTCTGAACGGAGTATATTGATTTTGGAGAACAGTAATGGTATTCTTCAGGGAGTCTTTTGGTTTAAGTAAGACTCTTTTTTATATTCTGAATGTGGGCTTGTCCTTTAGTTCTGTAAAAGTTTACTATATGGGGTCTGACATCAAATCCGCAGACTCTTTTTGGCGATGGAAAAAATAGGGAAAGAACCGAACTGTCGACATGTTTCAAGAAAGTGGTGTGAATGATGAGTAAAGGGTATGTTGTAACAGTTTTTTCTTCTGTTCAATGGCTTATTTTTATTTTTGCTAATACAGTAGTTGTACCGATTTCAATAGGAACCGTGTTTGAAGTGCCTCAAGATACGATTGGAATGATGCTAAGATGCTCTTTAATCCTTACAGGGGTAGCTTGTATGTTTCAAGGATGGATTGGACATCGAATGCCCATTATGGAAGGACATTCTGGGTTGTTATGGGGCGTTATATTAAACCTAGGGCTCACTGCTTCTTCGATGGGAATGAGCCTATCTACGATTGGTGGAGGGATCACGACTGGGATTCTACTCGCTTGCGTATTTACAATCGTTTTAGCAGCATGTAATGGTTTGTCACTTTTTCAGTCAATCTTCAGTCCAATGGTCATGTCAGTCTATCTTTTTCTCTTAACCTTCCAATTGATTTTTATCTTCTTTAAAGGAATGTTTCCTTTAACCAAGGATGGAGTATTAGACGTACCGTTGAGTTTATTATCAATCGGAATTGTAATCCTAGTTGTGATTATAAAACTTAAAGGCTCTAAATCTATTAGTAATTTCTCCATTTTAATAGGTTTAATGATTGGATGGATATTGCATGATCTATTTTTTATGGATGTTAGCCAAAGGGCTTTAGAAGCATCCTCGATGTCTTTCACTTTATTTCTATTTCCTATCGGAGAACCAAATCTAGAGTTTGGGATTATTGGCGTGACATTCTTTGCAGTGGTAATCAATTTGAGCAATACAATTGCTTCGATTGATGCAGCCGGAAAACTCATAAACAAAGAAACCCCACAACATAGATTTCGTAATTCTATCTATGTGACAAGTGTTTTTACGGCGATTGGTACGGGATTTGGGCTAGTACCTTACACACCCTTTACATCCTCAATCGGATTTCTACAAAGCACAAGAATATTTCATTCGAAACCATTCCTTATCGGTGGTGGGTTATTAACAACAATCGGACTGGTTCCTATATTCGGATCATTCCTTGCAACCATGCCAATTTCAGTAGGAAATGCTGTTTTATTTGTGGCCTATTTACAATTATTCGGTACAGCCTTTAGCAGCCTTAACGGGAAAACGTTTAATTCTAATACAATTTTTCGATTGGCAGCACCTGTTCTAGTTGGGATCAGTATCATGAACATTTCACCCACTGTTTTCGCTGACATCCCACTATATATACAGCCGTTTATTAGCAATGGCTTAATTATAGGTGTTTTACTATCAGTTACGTTAGAGAAAATAGTGAATTGGAAGGTATTTGAGACGGTAGAATTGAATAGGTAGTGGATTAGAGTGCCTAACCCCCAGCGCGGTAATGCTTTACAAGCTGGGGGTCAGGCCCTTTTTATTCATTATCGACAAAATTTGGGGAGTCACTGTGACATATACTTACAAATACGTAGAACGAACAACTAGCAGATCTAACTGCTAGTTGTTCGTGTCTTCCTTACAAAAGTCCGACTGCCCACTAAATGAAATGTCTTAAGCATTTTTGTTATACGTTGATGTTATACCGTAAAATATACAATTACCGATAGCACTACAGATGTAATCGAAATCGCTATGAGAGGTCTGATTGCCCGTTCACGGACATCTTTTAAGCTTACGTTTAAGCCTAAGCCTACCATTGCTGCGGTTAACAGCCATGTGGTAAGGGTGAAAACGAAATTCATTATATCATCGGGCATTGGAATGGAGTAGCCAAAAACATAGCTTCCTAGAATACTCATGACAATAAATCCTACAAGGAACCAAGGAAATTCAATTTTTGCTTTGCCGGTTTCATTGTTGTTATTCTTTCTTTTCATGAAGAAAATTAAAATGAAGCATAGCGGGATAAGGAGGAAAACTCGGCCTAATTTTGCTAGTAATCCAACAGCGAGTGCATCTTCTCCACCAGGTGCAGCTGCAAGTGCTACATGGGCGACCTCATGAAGACTTGTTCCAGACCAGATTCCATATTGTACAGCGTCAAGTGGTAGAATTGGTCGTAAGATCGTGTAAATAATCGCGAAAATAGTTCCGACCAAGGCGATTATCCCAACGCCTATTGCAGTATCCTCATCTTTTGATTTTATAATGGGTGCAACAGCTGCAATGGCAGCAGCACCGCATACACCTGTTCCAACACCGAGTAATAAGGATATTGTTTGATCCGCTTTTAGAACTTTTGCTAGCCACATAATAGCAAAAATGGCAAACATGATTACTAGTGCATCCCGTACTAATAGGCCAATCCCGTCGCTAAGTACCATTTCAATGTTTAACTTTAATCCATACAAAATGATAGCGAGTCTTAGTATTCGTTTTGATGAAAAGGTTATACCTGAGCGAATTATTTCAGGAAAGCCAAAAATTTGTCGGTAAACGATTGCAATAATGATGGCACATGCCATTTGTCCTACATTACTAAATCCTGGTACAAGTGCTAATATGTATCCTAAAAGTGCTAATAAAAATGTAAAAGCAATCCCACCAACCATTGCTAATTCCGGTTTTGTTTTTTTTATTGGTAATTGTTTTAATTCAGCTAACGCCATATGTGCGCACCTCCTGCTTTTACTATATTAGGTGACTATGTATAAGTAAAATAAATGTTAATTATAGTAATGATAAGTGTTTTGTTATAATAATTGGAGACGGAAGGGAAGTGGAAAAATGGATCAGCAATTACAGGTATTTATTATGGTTGCAGAAAAGAGGAATTTTTCGCGAGCAGCTGAGGAGCTTCATATGACTCAACCTGCAGTTAGTCAATATATTCGTAATTTGGAAGAAAATCTTGGGGTTCGACTTCTTGAACGAACAAATAAATATGTGCAATTAAATAAAGCGGGCGAGATTGTTTACCACCATGCGAAAGAGATTGTCGGATTATATACACGAATGGAGAAACTTTTGGATGAACTAACAAATAAGGTGAGAGGACCGTTGTCAATTGGCGCGAGTTATACATTTGGCGAGTATGTCCTTCCACATGTGTTAGCAGATATGAAAACAATTTATCCGGATGTTCAGCCAACAGTTAAGATTGATAACACAGAAAGAATTGTTGAGTTGGTGAAAGCACATCAACTTGATATTGGAATTATTGAAGGACAAGTAAAAGAGGAGAAGTCCCTTGAGATTGAGGAATTTGCGGCAGATCGAATGGTGATTATTGCTCTACCAAACAACGCATTGGTTGGAGAAAACGGAGAGGTTGAGTTGAAAGAGCTTGAGGCGCAGTCGTGGATTCTTAGGGAAGAGGGATCCGGAACAAGGGAAGCTGGGGAAAAGATTTTTGAACAACTCGGGATTGATCCGAAGAATATTATGACGTTTAGTAGTACACAGTCAGTTAAGGAGGCTGTGAAGGCGGGACTAGGAATTAGTTTGTTATCAGAGCTAGCAGTTGCGAGTGAGCTTAATAGTGGTGATTTGAAGATAATTGATGTGAATGGATTACAGTTTCCTAGACAATTTTTCATTGTTTTGGGTTCGCCGTTTCGTACGAAAGTTTTGGATGAGTTTGTTAGATTACTAAAGACAAAGGGAAAGAATTTATATTAATTTTGATTCTTATCTATAGACGGAACTTCTGTTTTTTCCTGCGATAGCGGGGGATTTTGTGAAATAAAGAATAAAAAAAGGACAGGTTCAGTGGCACAACTAACTAACTCACAGAACCTGATCCCTAGCGCATTATAGCTTTTACCGTACTGGTGGTCAGGCATAAAATATTATCTCTATTATTAATACTGTAATAAAAGGTTTGAAACAGCGAGACCGCAGGCTGCATGAGCCCCATTAACATCATTATATTTTTTAAATACGATGTCCCATTTATTATCGATAGGGAGGAGTATTTCATTTTGAGTTAAATGACGGCTAAGAATATTTGTTAATTCAGGCTCATTAAATAACTCCCCATGTAAAATAATCTTATTTGTATCAATCATCATTGGTAGATTATTGATAGTAATCGAGAGGTATTTAATCGCGTTATTAAGAATGTTGATAACGCCTTCGTCACCCATTTTATAGGATCTTAAAATCGTTTCAATCGTAATGCTGTGCTTGTCGGGTGCTAATTGCCGTAGGAAAGTTGAATTCGAATTTTCAAAGAGTATCCGAGATTTTTTTATGATCCATGCTTCACTTGCGTACGTTTGCAAGCAGCCTATTTTTCCGCATTCACACAATTCTCCGCCTGGTTGAACAATTGTATGACCGACTTCTCCCACTAAGAAATTGCCTTTTCCATAAGTTTCTCCTTCGTACATATAAGAGCAAAACATTCCTCTGCCCACATGAAAGAAAATAAAGTTTTGATCCTTGTAATTCCCGCCAAATATCCTCTCTGAAATCGCCATAGAATGAACATTATTTTGAAAGTAAATCGGTAAATCAAAACTGTTCAACACAGCACCCAGATTGAAATTCTTCCAAAGTGCTTTATTGCTGTATATCGTTTTCTCTTTTTCGTTAAAATGTCCTGGTAACGCTATACCTATCGCTCTGGGTTGGTAGGAGCTACAAATATTAATAAACCGTTTTAATTCATTTATAAAATAATCTACTGTTAACACATCACTTTGGTTTCCGGAATCCAATTTGATGATTTTTTTTTCATGTATTTTTCCAGTATTGTTACTTAAACAGAAGGATAAATGTTTTTCAGATAACTCACATCCAATATAAAAACTGTGGCCTTCTGATATATCTAATAGAATCCTCTTACGACCTAATCCTTGGTTATCTGCAGAATCTTCTCCAAGTTCGTAAACCAACTTATCTTCTATTAAATGTCCGGTAAGTTCACTAACGGTGGCAGGAGTTATGCCGGTTAGTTTGGAGATTTCTATACGGGAAATAGGTCCCTTTACATAAATTGTATCTAAAATTTTCGCAAGTAATTTCATTTGTTTATTTGTTAATTGCATAGTGGTTTTACTCCTTCCCAACCAAATAAAGGAATTTATCCTATTAATTATAAATTATAATAAACAAATGATAACAAATCAATCAATATTCATGTGTTTGCATACAATTCGTTATTCACCAAGAATTGTGGAGGCGATATCAAGTAAGCAGGTGAAAAATAAATTGAAAATTTAATAATTTGTTTTTATTCATTGACAAAAGCGTTTACAGGAACTAGTATTTAATTATAAATTATTATTAATTAAAGTAAATTTATCGGTTTTTACTTTATTTTTAATAATAAATAAAAATTAAGGAGGTCTAGCCTAGGAGTATCCATTCTTTTTTGAGCAATCACTTCTTCTTGCATCAAGACTTGCCCCGGATTTTATGAACATTTTCTAATGGTTGCGTTTCCATTAGATTACGAACTGCTAATAAAAAAGAATAGATACATAGATACTAAGAATAGTAAACAATTAGAAATAAAGGGCAATTAGTATTTGATTCATTGCTTGAATATTTACTTTTTTAAAAAGGAGGAAGAAAAGTGAGTAGAGTGAATGGCTTTTTGGAAGAAAAACTGATGCCAGTTGCTTCAAAAGTAGGTAATAACAAGTTTCTAATTGCAATTCGGGACGGAATTACATTAGCCATGCCGTTAATTATTATAGGCTCTCTTTTTATGATTATAGCAAGCTTTCCGATTGCAAGTTGGGAAGCATGGTTAGGTGAAATTGGTGTTGCGGATTATTTATGGAAAGGAACAGATAGTAGTTTCGGATTGATTGGTTTAGTTGCCAGTTTCGGTATTGCTTATAGTTTAGCAAGGCAGTACAAAGTAGATGGGATTGGATCAGGGATCATTTCCTTATCAGCGTTTATCATGGCAACCCCATTTATTTCTTCTGATGCTGGTGCTGGAATGCCTGTTGCTTATATGGGAGCTAAAGGTTTATTCATTGCAATCATTATGGGATTGATTAATGGCTATATTTATCAGTGGTTTATTAATAAAAACATTCAAATCAAACTACCTGACAGTGTTCCACAAGCGGTTTCTAGAAGTTTTAGCGCAATTATTCCGGGTGCTGTCATTATTACGATGTGGTTAGTCATTTACGGAGCTTTAACCTCATTAAATCTACCAAACGTCCATGACATTGCACAAGTCATCCTAGGTAAACCATTAGGACTATTGGGTAATAATGTTTTCGGAACAATTATCGTGGTTGGTCTGAACAGTTTATTCTGGTTCGTGGGCATCCATGGAGGTAACGTTGTCAACTCTGTGATGCAACCAGTTTGGATCGCTAACTTAGACGCTAACCGTTTGGCTTATCAAGCGAACGAAGAATTACAACATATTATCACTGTGTCCTTCATGGATAACTTCGTCTATATTGGCGGTGGTGGTGCGACAATTGGTTTAGTACTGGTATTAGGGTATCTTGCTCGTAAAAAGCATACGAGCAAACAAACAAAAGCATTGGCACCGATTACAGTTACACCTGGCTTGTTTAACATTAATGAACCAACCATGTTCGGTGTTCCTGTTGTTCTAAACGTGATGTTAATTGTTCCATTTATTCTTGCGCCAATCGTAAACGTGATTGTTGCCTATTCAGCACTAGCGATGGGACTTGTACCATTAACGAAAGCCGCGGCCTCTTGGACAATGCCGCCAATCATTAGTGGATTTTTAATAACAGGCAGCATAAGTGGGTCAATCCTACAAATTGTATTAATTACTTTGGATATCTTGCTTTACTTACCATTTGTACTAGCGATTGAAAAACGCTATAAAGCACTAGAACGAAAAGAAGAATCAACAGTAAAAAAAGTAAATGTTGACAAAGGTATTGTGTCGTAAGCTGAGGCTTTTATTTTAAAGAGTCGCCACCTTTAAAAATAGCAAAACGATTAAAAAAAATGGACCTAAGAACAACTACAATAAGCAAGTGAAGGGATATGAGTGAAAGATGGTAAAACGATTGATTAGTGCGAATACATCAGAAATAGTAGAAATGACGGCATTTGAACTAAAGCAAAGCATCAAAGCAAGTGCAGGACGTGTGATTATGTCTGAAAATGTTGCTGTCCGTGAATCATATATTGGCGATATTACCAATGCAGAAATCGCTCGTGCGTTTGGTGCTGATTTGATTCTATTGAATGGTGTTGATGTGTTTTCACCGAAGATTGCTGGACTCGAAATCGAAGAAGGTTGTTTCGTAGATGAACTTCGCCGGTTAGTCGGTCGTCCGATTGGTATAAATTTAGAGCCAGTAGATAATGCAGCAAATATGGAGGAAGAAAGACTAATCATCTCAAAAGGTCGCCAAGCAAATATAGAAAGCATTCAGGAAGTTGAAAGATTGGGACTTGATTTTGTATGTTTGACGGGGAACCCAGGTACTGGTGTAACAAATGAGCAAATTCAAAGGACAATCCAACTTACAAAGGAGCATTTTACTGGATTGATTATCGCTGGAAAAATGCATGGAGCAGGAGTCGATGAACCTGTTGCGGATGCAGATGTGGTAGAAGGATTTATTGAGGCAGGTGCAGACATCATTTTAGTTCCTGCAGTGGGGACTGTCCCAGGTTTTGATGAAGAGGAACTGAAGAAAATTGTCAAAAAAGCTCATCAACACGGTGCTTTGGTTTTATCTGCTATTGGAACGAGTCAAGAAAGCGCCGATGAAGATACGATTAAGCAAATAGCCATCCGAAATAAAATTTGTGGAGTAGATATTCAACACATCGGTGATGCAGGGTACTCCGGACTTGCACCTGTAGAAAACATTTTTGCGATGAGTAAAGCAATTCGAGGCATTCGACACACTGTATCGATGGTATCTCGCTCGATTAATAGATAGTAATTATTCAATAATTCAAAGGAGGAATATGTGATGAAAACGATTATGTTAGTATGTGTGGCGGGAATGAGTACGAGTTTACTAGTTTCAAAGATGCAAAAAGCAGCAGAAGAACAAGGTATTGAAGCGAATATCTTCGCGAGATCAGCGCAAGAAATTGAATTTGCTCTCGAACAAAATGATGTAGATGTACTATTACTAGGACCCCAAGTCAGATATATGAGAAAACAAATTGAAGAAGAATTAAAAGGGAAGAATATCCCGATTGAAGCCATTAATATGCAGGATTACGGGATGATGAACGGACAAAAAGTTCTTGAACAAGCCTTACAAATAATTGCTAGTAAATAAGTTTTAGAAAATAAACCTTGTAAGTTGTGGGAGGTAGAATCTATGACAATCGATACGAACCAATATTATGAGTTGTCGTTTCAAATCATTAGTAACGTAGGAATGGCCAAAAGCCTAGCGATGGAGGCGCTTTATGCAGCCAAAGAAGGCAATTTTGAAGTTGTTGAAGAAAAATTGTCTGAATCTAAAAAGTTTTATATAGAAGGTCATAAAATGCATGCTTCACTTATTCAGAAAGAGGCTAGTGGAGAAAAGCTAGATTTCTCACTTATGCTAATGCATGCGGAAGATCAGTTGATGAACGTAGATACGATTACGCTTTTAGTTACAGAGATGATTGATATGTATAAGCGTTTTAAATAGAAGGGTCTTTTATACATATTTGAAAAAGACTAATTCTGTGCGAATAAATTGAATAGATGCCCAATACGTGAAGCAAGAGTGTTTATAGGCACAAATATTTTTATATAAGGTGTACCAATAAAGGTTAATGATGTTAGTTAAATGATTGTGATTTCAGGGTATTATTTGGCTTTGGCGTGAGTATTGGATCGTATATTTTTTGTTTTTTAATATATTTTTTCCAATTCATTCATGCCTTTTTCTTTTTAGACATTAATAAAAAAGGTGGTAAAAAGAACATGTTGAAAAAGGAGATTAATTGCTTAACGATAGTTTTAATATTGGTAGGTAGTTTTTTGGGTCCAGTAAGAGCCATAGCAAATACAAATAGTACTGAAGAAACCTCTTTATCTGAAAGTAGTAATTATGAAATTTACCCAATACCGCAAAATCAATCGTATGCTGGTACATCTTTTACAATAACTGAAACAGTTAATGTTGTGGTAGAGTCTACAATTGATGAATCGACACAGAATTTTTTACAAAAAATATTAGATTCTAAATCAATTGAGGGAACTTTTTCGGAAAAAATTGATTCAGACAAGACAAATATTTTGGTAGGAACAAGAGGCTCAGAAGGATTTGTGGATCAATATTTTAATAAAAATATAGACTATGATGCAGCTATTTTTAATGAAACGGATGCATACGTGTTAAACATTGATAAAGAACTTGAAGAAAGCGGCACTATCGCGATTCTTGGTGACTCATCAGATTCAGCATACTATGCTCTTGCTACATTAAAATTGATATTTGATCAGATTCCAGGAAGAGACATACAATCAGTGAAATATGAGGATTTTGCCGATGCAAAATGGCGAGGATTTATTGAAGGATTTTACGGCTTTCCATGGTCACATGAAGACCGTATAAGCTTAATGAGATTTGGCGGAGAATTTAAGATGAATTCCTATATTTTTGCGCCAAAGGATGACAAATACCATAACTCATCTTGGAGAACGTTATATCCAGCTGATGAATTAGCAAAAATTAAAGAGCTTGTTGACGTTGGGCATGAATCAAAAACACAATTTGTTTGGGCGATTCATCCTGGCTTTAATATGATTAAATGGGATGATTATGACAATGAACTCCAAACCTTACTTACTAAGTTAGAACAGCTATATGGAATTGGCGTACGTCAATTTGGATTATTTATGGATGACATAAGTACTTCACAATCACTGAAAGACATGGACAAACATGTAAAATTAATTACAGATGTTGCAACTTGGGTTGCTTCAAAAGGTGATGTTAAACCCTTAATCTACTGTCCTCCATTCTATAACCAAGGATGGACCGGAGAAACTGGGAAACCTTATTTAAAAGCACTAAAAGATGTTCCGGAAAATGTTGAAATCATGTGGACGGGAAGAGGTGTAGTTGGATCAGTCAACTCACAAGATATGCAATGGCCAAAAGATATGCACGGCAGGGATCCATATATGTGGTTAAATTGGCCTGTTAATGATTATAAAGACGCAAGACTTATGCTTGGAAAGGGAGAAATTCTGACTCCTGGAACACATAATATTGCAGGTGTCGTATCAAATCCAATGGGGCATGCTGAATTATCGAAAATAGCTTTATTTGCAGTTGCGGACTATACATGGAACACAGATGATTTTAATGATGATATTAGCTGGTTGAATTCTTTTAAATATATCGCACCAGAAGTTGCAAATGAATTTAACACCATTGCCTATCACTTAAGCGACCCTTCTCCAAGTGGACATGGACTTCAAGTCGGTGAGTCAGAAAATATAAAGGTAGAACTTGAATTGCTATTAAGCAAATTTTCAAAAGGTGAGTCCATTAACGATGTCGGAGAAAAATTAATTGAGGAATTCGATAAAATCCTACTCGCTATAAAAGATTTTAAAGAAAAAAGCAAAAATCAAAATATGAAAGAAGAAATTGATCCTTGGCTTAACAGCTTAAAATATGTTGTTGAGTCTGGAAAGAATGCAACTAAATCTGCAATTGCTCTTGAAAATAATAATATCGGCAATGCTTGGGAAGAACTTGCAAAAGCAACAAGTTCAATGAAAGAATCTAAGAAATTTACAATAAAAAAATTAAATTATAATGATGTAACTGTTGAAGCGGGAGCAAAGCGGTTAGTTCCTTTTGCGAATGAATTAATTAATTTACTAGATGGAAAGATTTCCTTGTCGATTGCCCCAGAGTATATTCATATAACTCCATCAAGTTCGTATGGTTCCATGCCAATTTTGGAACAAATGGTAGATGGAGATATGAGCACATACTCATATATTCAAATTGTACAAAAGAATGGTGACTGGTATGGTCTTGACTTTGGAAAAACCATACAAATCGAAGATATTGAAATCATTCAAGGAAGAAACGATGGGGACCATGATATATTCCAAAGAGGAATTTTGGAATATTCAGTGGATAATGAGAACTGGGTAGCAATTGGAGATGAAAGGTCTGGATATAAAATAATTGAAAAGGACCTTGATATTGAAGCAAGATATGTGAGGTACAGACTGACACATGCAGGAATTCCTGGAGGAAAGCCAGATTTATGGACAGCAATCAGAGAATTTACTGTGAATGCAAATAAGGAAAAAGCAAGTCTGTATACGAATGTATCCGAGTTGAAGGAAACGCTTGTAACTACTTCTGGAACAGCGGTTGGCATGTCAAACGTAAGCAGTATTACATTAGAACCTGCACAATATGTAGGGGTACAGTTACCTTCAATTGAAAAAATTGCTCAAATAACACTTGAAAGTACAGATAAGGATGTCGTATTGGAGTCTTCCGAGAACGGTGTTGAGTGGTATGAGGTAAACAAAAGTGGCCCATATCAAAATGCAGCTTACTTCAGATTAATTAACAAGAAAAATCAAAACATCACTTTTGATGTAAATAAACTCATAATCGATATTCAAAAATTTACTGAACCTAAAGTCAGTCATAATTATGAGGGAATTTATAGTGGAAGCTTAGAAAATTTATTTGATGGGAAATTAGAAGATAAAACTTGGTTTAGTGGGATGCAGCATAGCGGAAAATATGTCCAGATAGACATCGGTGGTCTGGTTGAGATACAAAATGTGGCTGTAGTAATTAATGACGGAGAGGGAGACTATTTTAGAGAAGGGGATCTTCAGATATCAAAGGATGGTGAAAACTGGGAAACTATTCATAGTTTCAACAATCCAGAGGATCGAAGTTTGAATTTCCCAGAACATGAGGTTCCGTACCGATATAAAAGGGTTGAGGTTGATGGCAAACTTGCAAAATATGTAAGACTTATTTCAACTGCAAACCATAACAGTTGGCTTGCTCTTAATGAGATTATTGTAAACGAAGGTCTTGAAAGACCAGGCACTGAAATTCCAGCACTACAGGTAGAACCACAAGGTGACATAGGAAGTGAAGCAGTTAAGGCAATAGATCAAAAGTTATCCACTTTTTATTCGCCTAAAGGAAACAAAAAGTCAGGGTTTTTAAATTATAAACTATCAAAAGATACAGAGTTAAACCAATTAATTATCTTGCAAGATCCGACAGCTATCTCAAATGCAGAAGTTTCCGTTAGAGATGAAAATGGCTGGCATGTAGTAGGTAACCTATCAAACTCTTTCAACACATTGAATACTTCTAGATATAAACATATTTTAGAAGTGAAACTAGAGTGGAATAGTGGTGTGAAACCGATCATCAATGAAATCATTCCAGTTAAGAGAAATATAAATCAACCTCGTGTTGAGTTAAATCTACTTGATGAAGAATTACAATTAGCATTTACTCAAGGGTTAATCTCTAACAAAGGCATACTAAATAGTTTGCTATCAAAGGTAGAAAATATTCAAAAAAACCAAAAAGACAAGGAAAAGGCTCTTAATGTATTACAGGCATTAGAAAATCAGGTTGATGCACAAACGGGTCAACATATTGACGAACAATATGCAAAATTACTAGGCGAGATAATTATAGAAATAAAAACTTATATTAAATGAACATACTTTAATATTCATAGTTTACAACAAAAGTAAGTTAAACCAATAGTGCTTGTATGGGCAGTAAATTCCCACGCACCAACCGCATAAATTCATTTCAATCGAGGACCTTACTGCCCATAAAAATGAAATGGGAGGAATACAGATATGATGAAATATCTTCAAAATCTAGGTCGTTCATTGATGCTACCTGTTGCAGTTTTACCAGCAGCAGCGATTTTGATGGGTATCGGTTATTGGATAGATCCTGCGGGATGGGGTTCTGAAAGTGCAGTTGCAGCTTTCCTAATTAAAGCTGGATCATCGATTATTGATAACATGTCCATTCTCTTTGCTGTTGGTGTAGCACTAGGTATGTCTAAAGAAAAGGATGGTTCAGCTGCACTTAGTGGGTTGGTTGCGTATCTTGTAGTAACCACATTACTAGGAACGAATACAGTTGCCATGATTCAAGGAATTGATGTAGCAGAAGTAAATCCAGCCTTTGAAAAAATTGGTAACCAGTTTATTGGGATTATTTCGGGTTTAATTGCAGCTTCTATGTACAATCGCTTTAGCCATGTTCAATTACCAGATGCTCTAGCCTTCTTTAGTGGAAAAAGATTAGTTCCAATCATGACATCTGCTGCAATGATTGTAGCGTCTGCTATATTATTCTTTATTTGGCCTGTTGTATTCACAGGACTAGTAACATTTGGAAAAGGCATCAGTGACTTAGGTTCTGTTGGTGCAGGACTTTATGGATTCTTTAATAGATTATTGATCCCAACTGGATTACATCATGCGTTAAACTCAGTGTTCTGGTTTGATGTAGCGGGTATTAATGACATCGGTAATTTCTGGTCTGGTCAAGGTGAAAAAGGTGTAACTGGAATGTATCAAGCTGGATTCTTCCCAGTGATGATGTTTGGTTTACCAGCCGCAGGACTCGCAATGTACCACACCGCAAAAACGAAAAAGAAAAAGCAAGTGGCATCATTAATGCTAGCAGCAGGTTTCGCTTCATTTTTTACAGGTGTTACAGAACCACTTGAATTTGCATTCATGTTCGTGGCTCCTGCATTATATGTAGTACACGCAGCATTAACTGGAGTTTCGTTATTTATAGCTTCTACGTTTAACTGGACAGCTGGATTTGGTTTTAGTGCAGGTTTCATAGACTTTGTATTAAGTTCAAGATTACCATTAGCGAACTTGCCGTTTATGTTACTTCTACAAGGTCTAGTATTCTTTGTACTTTATTACGTTTTATTCCGTTTCCTAATTACGAAGTTTAATATAACAACTCCTGGTCGAGAAGAAGATGAGGAAGAAATGGGTGCGGTTCAAGTAGATGGTAATTCTAAGTTTGAAGTAATTGCTGCACAAATTTACGATGGCCTAGGTGGAGACATAAACGTTACATCTGTTGACAATTGCGTAACTCGCTTACGCTTAGAGATAAAAGACATGGATAAAGTCGACCAAAAGAAAATTAAGGCTACTGGTGTACCTGGAATAAACATTGTTGGTACAAATAGCATTCAAGTTATTGTAGGAACAAATGTTCAATTTGTTGCAGATGAAATTCACAAAATACGAAAAAAGATATGATTCAGTAACTAATGGATCTTACCACATGAATGAAACGGTTTCGTCAGATTAGCAACAGTCAACTTTGCCATTTTAGGATATTAGATGGCTTGCCCCCCAACATATTAAAGCATTACTTTATTGGGGGTCAGGACATAAATTTCGGTACGAATTTAAAAAACGATGGAGGTGCTTTTCTTGAAGAATAGTAAATTTCTTGTAACTCTTATTACTCTCGTTTTATTTAGTTCCATATTTTCAATGGCTGTATCTGCAGAAGAGAATGTTAACTTGATTAAAAATGGTGACTTTGAATTGGAAGATAATAGCTGGAATAGTCGAAATCAAGGTGTAATTGCTACAGGCGTAAGCTATGGAGATGGAAACAAATCAGGTAGTGTGCCAAATACAGCGCTATCAGGGGATTTTGGCAGTGGTTATATTGGACAAATTGTGAACGTAGAACCTAACACGACTTATCGTGTAACGGCCATGGGTAAAGTGGACGTTGAAGGTGCAGCAGGAATCTTCACAGGTAGATGGTGGAATAATGGGACTCAAGGTTCTGTTATTACGAAAGAAGGAACGGACCTAAGCGATGGTGGAACGATTGTCGATCAAGCCATTACCAGTTTGGATTGGGAAGAAGTTTCCTATGAGTTCAACTCTGGAAATCATAATCAAGTTTTAATCCAATTAGTAAAATGGTCTGATCAAGAAGCTACAAAGAGTGCAAATCTCTATATCGACCATGTAACAATGGTGAAGGTTGATGGAAGTTCCGAAGGGGAAGAAAGCACTGAATATAATTTGGTTTGGGAAGACAATTTCGATCAAGATCAATTAAATATGGTCGATTGGGGTTATGAGCTTGGATCAATTCGTGGTTGGGAACAGCAGCACTATGTGAATAATCCGGAAAATGTATATCTCAGTGACGGGAAACTCGTTCTACAAGCAACGGATCGAGCGGTAGAAGATCAATATAATAACCCTCGTAATCCTGACAGAACAGTAATCTATAACTCTGGAAGTCTTCGGACACATGGTAAGCGTGAATTCTTATATGGAAAAATCGAAATTCGTGCTAAATTGCCGAAGGGGCAAGGCGTATTTCCTGCCTTCTGGACCTTAGGAGCAGATTTTGTACTTGATGGAAAAATTAATGGATTACAAGGACGTGGTTGGCCAAGAACGGGTGAAATAGATATTACCGAGTTAGTTGGTTCAGCTACAGATGGATCGTGGTATAACCGTACGGTTTGGCAGACCATTCATTATGGTGCAGGTACAGAAAATAACGGAAAATATGCAGGTAATGGAACAGGATATACAATTCCTTCAGGAAACTTCAACGATGATTTTCACGTGTTTGGTATCGACTGGTCAGAGGGACTAATCAAATGGTACGTAGATGATACAATCGTAAGAGTGGTTGATTATTCTGATGATCCATTAGCAATGTCAGTCTTTAACAAGCCTCACTATATTCAACTTAATTTAGCAATGGGGGGAGCTTGGCCAGGTCCAGTTGGAACTGATTTAGCAGGTACCAAATTTGATATTGATTATGTAAAATACATGAAATCTGCTGAACAAGAAGAGGATGCGAAGAAATATTACGCTACTGCACCAACACTTGATGGTGTTAAAGATATTACCATTACACAAGGTGAAAGTATTGATTTAGTAGCAGGGTTACAAACAGAGGAGAATAACGAAATCGACTTTTCGATTGATGATGAATATATGTTTTCTTCAACAGGTGGCAACACAAATGTTCAATTACTAGTTAAAGGTAAGCATGAAATGGAGAAAGTTTCGGAGCTTCCTGTGGGTCAATACAATATTCATTATAGTGCTTTTCCTAAAGGTGTAGATCTTAATGAGGATCTTTCGGCTAAAGTAACGCGAAAAAGTGTAAAATTAACCGTTGAACCTAAACCTGAATTAATTGTTAAACCGGAGCGGAAGGGTAACAAATATACCGTGGTTGGGGATTCGTTAAATGAGTTGGAGAAAGTAACTACTGTAATTGTTGAGATTGCTGAGCATAAAAATGCCAAAGTCGTACTAACGAAAGAAGCAATTACAAAGCTAAAAGAAGCAAATCCAACTCTTGTTATCACAAATGGCGTAGTAAAGATTCAAATTCAGGCAGCTGATTTGCCTGACCGTGAAACAGAATTTAAAATGTAGGATGAAAAAGTAATAATTGAATCCGTTTTAGTTAGAGATGACCTTACAATCAAATTAAGAGCTAATCAAAAGCTTAGCGGGAAAGTCACTGTCGAATCAGATTATATTAATCAATTTGGTGTATTTGAAATTGAATAGGTATTAATTACTTAAAGCAAGAGTGTTTACAGGCACAAATTTTGCAATGTAAGGTGAACCTAAAAGGATTAATGGTGTTGATCAGGAGATTCTAACTGATCAACACCTTTTTTCTTTGAGTGGGTATTCTGGTACTTGAACCACAACTCGCTAACGTTTTACTGTGTTGAGAGTCTGGCCTTTGTTATTTGCCCAACTCGACTATTTACAAAGTTCTGAGTTTCTTTCATCTTCAACTGGTATACCCTTGATTACAATATTTTTGATCATTTTATTGGTTCTAGTTCCATTATTACTTGGGATTCACCCACTGTTATATGTCCATGAAAAACAATCTCAAACTCAGTGCTCTGTTCATATCTTAATTGAAAATCCATAGTAAAGTAGTCAGCAGAAGTGAAGTTTTAACAAGTATTATCCCTTCACGAAAATAATTTTTTTCTGTGATATCAAGATTTTTGTTACTTTCCCTAACCAGTTTGAGCAGAGAAATTACCATTTCTTGATTAGCAAATGCCACAGTTTCTATTTATGTGACCAATTAGACACAGGTGGTTCATTAAACCAATTTTTCCTTATTAATAACTTCAGCCCTTTCTCTGAATAGTCTTCAACCATTTTGATTAGTTCCTTTAAAGTATCTATATGATCCTTTTTATAACTGGCTACCACTGCATTTTGTAGATTGCTTATACCTACTGGATTTAGGAACATTATTAAGTTTGCCATTAATTTATCTGAAAAAGGTGATTCCTTTACTTTATTAACGTGAGCTTCTAGTCCAGTTGTAGTTGGAATTCCATTTTCTCTATAGATATCGGATAATGTGGCTGATTGATAAAATGCTAACTTTTTCCCATCTAGTATAAAATTCTTTGTGTCCATATCCTCTACGACTTCAGAAAAACCGATACAAAGGGCAACTCCAACATTGTTACATTGAAGGGAACTGAACATATTTGCCAATTCTACCGCATTAAGTGGCCGTTGCTGAGTTGATGCAACTTTGAATAGCTTCCCATCTCTTTTATCTGCTTTCTTGTATGAGAAGGAATTATTTTGTAATAAATCTTTATCATTAAGCAATTTTAATAAAGAAAAATCTAATTGAATTACATCATTGAGTAGTTTTTTATAAAAATTCTTTACTTTATAATCTGTTAATTCAACATATTGAACAGCAAGCGCTCGCAATCCATTACTCGTTATATGCTTTAAGATTTCTATAATTAATTGGTCTGAAAATAGCTTTGTTGTTGAACTATAAATATCATTTTCACTGAAGAACGGTGTATCTTTATAACCTTCTTCAGACAATAATTGAGTAGCCTCTTGTTCTTGATTAGTAGAGATTTCATATATTTCATTTAGTATATTCCTTAAATCAGTATCCTCAGAAGTTTCACTAAGATATTTTAAAAATAAATTGATCATGTTTGAACTTGATTGTAAGTACCAAAGGAATCCTAATTCATTTACGTTCATTGTATACCCCCTGAAGACCTAATTTTCTTTTTTTAGTTTGTCAATAAAATACTTGAATATTCATGAATCAGTAACTCTTCCTAAACACCCATAGAGTTTCCGTGAATAGGAGTGTACCTTTCGAACATTGTTTTGTGACTTTTTTAACCTCACATTTTTTGGGGGAGTAGCATCTTCTCTTGTCATTTTAATATTTACGTATGGCTTTAATATTCTTTATTTAAATATTAATTTAATGGAGAACTTATCATGTTTTGTACTGGGATTAAGTTGGATTCCGCTTACTAGAAACATTGCTTCAATTAGTTCTAACAGCATAAATAGCAGTATAATAACTAAAGGTGAAAAGTAAACATAGAAGAATACTTTTAAAACACTAAAACACCGGAATCTTCAGAGAAGCTATTTTCTAATTTTTCATTGTACTTAATACTCGGAGCTTTTAAATTTGCTTTTACGTAGGGAATAAATGATAAATAAGAATGGAATGTAGCTATATATAAAATAGAAACCTACCTCTGAGGTGAATTTGCTTAGTGCATCTACTTTCAAACTGTCATCAATAAAAATGCTACAAAGTGATATGAAAAACATAATCGGATATAATGATTTCCTTGGTTTAATTTTCGTTATTTTCTTTAAGATCCTCGTACAACACCAGATAGGAATACAGACGGTTGGAAGTATAACCAAAAGCCAAGTAAAGATAAAAATAAATTCAATTCGCATGATAAAAGAAAATTCAACAATCTTAATCATGGCTAATGTCGGCCATAATGTATGCTTAAGTTGACCTTGGCTAAAATAAACGAAGGTTATTAATGTAACTATTAGATATATAAAAGTTGTAAATGCTAATGCACCATGTGCCCATTTTGCAGATTTAGAAGGGTGCTTAATAAATGGGAAGTAAATCAACAAGGACTCAAACCCAATAAATATAAGGAAAGATGCTTTAGAGGATTGAGCTATTTCCAGAATTGAATGGTTAAAAACTGGCATTAGGTTTCTAAAATTCGCATGTTGAATAGGAAAATATAACGTTAACAGAAGAATAGAAGGTAGAACCACACCTAGAAAGCTTATTCCCGTCAATGTTCGGAATCCTCCGGTAATGATATAAATAATTAGACAGGCTAACCCTAGACTAAGCTCCCAAGTTTTGATCATTGGGAATATCCATACCTGTATAGCTTCTATATAAGTACGAAAAACGGTGAGAGCCAATAATAAAAAGTATCCAATTACAACAACCGATAAAAAATTCCCGATTTTTTCACCAAACGAAATTTGATGGATTTTTAACAAGTCTTTGGTAGGGTTACTAACCATTGTTAGTATCATCCATAATATAATATGAAGGCTTAGACCAGTGATAATAACTGAGATCCATGAATCATGTCCAGCATTTTCAATAATCGTATTCTGAAAGTTTAGAAGACCAATCCCTGTTTGAGAGGAGTGAATCAAAAAGAAAACAAAAAAAGTAGAAACTAAATAGTTTTCTTTATTTTTTTGTTTCACTATCCTTCCACTCCTTTCTGTAGAAAGTTCACCTTCGTTTCAATTTCAAATTCTAAATTTGGGTATTGATCATTAAAGCTATCTTGCGTCCAATCCCGTTTTTCACTTCTAATTAAATCCCCAAATCCCACAGGATCTACTTGTCTCCCTTTAAACTCTTCCAATAACCTTTCAATTTTTGTGCTTAATTCTTTTTCAATCTTTTTAGATAATTGTTTTACATCTTTCCTCTTAGAAAGATCAAGAGATCTTGGGTAATCTTTAATAAGAGCAAACAAATCAAGTTTAATTATCACCTGTGGGTTTTGAGAAGTATTTTTAATGGAGATTTTTCGTTTTCCATACATAATTTTTAGAAAGATTTTCTCCTTCTGTTTGCTGATGAATTCATAAGTACCACTAATATTTTTGTCTTTAATGATCTTAAAGAGGAACGCTTCCCTATCCTGAAGGAGCATCATCAATTTGTCACCCTTAAAAATTCCTAAACCATCAACCATTATCTTCTCAGATTCATAAATGGTTAAGACTGGCAAGTAAACATCTTGCCCAGCACCATAGAATTGATTTAATACTGTGTGAACGTTGGTTTGTGGCGTATTCCCGTATGTTATATTTTGTTCAATTACATCAGAGAGATAATAGGGTGGAAATTTCATGGAAAGATTAAGGACTTCAGCAGCCTCCTCCTTTGATATTGCCATTTTTGCATTGCTTTCTACGATTGGATCTCTGACAAGTGTATCAATTAAATCTTTAATACCTTCATTTGCAAAAGATTCTCCCATTATTATTGTTCTTGTTTTTCCAATTGCAACAGGGTGTTGTACTTGTTGCGTAAACGTCGTAAATATTCCATTTGCAGTTTCGGATTCTGCTGTAAGAAGCTTTACTGGTGCTCCTGCTGGTACATCATAATGAACATGGAAAGAGGCGCTCCCTTTTATTTTATCCTCTTCAAGATCATAGCCTAATGACTCAATTATTTTTAAATCCTCGAGTATTTGATTTCTAGAGCATCCTACTATTAAGAACAGGACAAATAGGATTTTTAGTAATTTCATCATGGCCCACAACCTCTTGAATAAGAAATAAGTTATTCGTTATTATAGTCATCCTCGATGTCTTTATGCTTTTTGACATTGTACCTATGCAACTTTAGAGGTCTAAAGAAGGTAAAACGTTTAGTCGTGACGCTTAAAGAAGACCGAATAAAACTATCGTTTAAATCTCTGTACCTGAATGGGTATAGAGGTGTCAAATAGGTTGTGCCAAGAGATTTTAACCTCATTAGATGACACAGGATAAAAGTAAGACCCAGGGTTACCCCGAAACCTCCCCAAATTGCAGCTAAGAGAATAAGTGGGAATCTTAATATCCGAATGGTATTAGACATCTTGAAAATAGGAGTAGTAAAAGAAGCAAGTGCTGCAAGAGCTACGATGATTAATAAAATGTTACTTGTAAGTGCAGCTTCAACAGCAGCTTGCCCAATTACAATACCTCCAACAATTCCCAGAGTTTGGCCAACTTTAGTCGGAAGTCTACCTCCTGCTTCTCTCAAGAGCTCTATTGTAATTTCTAAAAATAGAGCTTCCAGTAAAGGAGGAAACGGGACATTTGCCCTTGACTTGATTAACGGGGTTAACAGATCTTCCGGAATGATTGCATAATGGTGTGTTAATACTGCGACATAAATTGGTGTTGCCAAAATTGAAAAGAGGACACCAATAAATCGTATTAATCGAAAGAAAGACCCTACTGACCACGGTGAGTAATAATCCTCTGGTGATATAAAAAAGTTAAATATAGTAGTAGGCCCTCCTATAACATAAGGTGAACCGTCACTAATAACGATTACTTGTCCAAGTAAAAGCATATAGATTGTACGATCCAAGCGTTCTGTAGACATGAATAGCGGAAAAGGAGTATTTGTGTTATCAGAAATAATCTGATCTAGAACTGAACTATCGAATATAACATCCATATCTAAATCCTCAAGCCGTTGTTTCATAGTTTGGACGTGCTGTGGATTTGCAATTCCATCAATATATCCAATCACAACCCGAGTGTTTGAAAGAGATCCTTTAGTAATTTCTTTAAAAACGAGACCTTTGGATATAATATGCCTTCTCAATAGGCTGAGGTTTGTATCAAGATCTTCGACAAAGCCCACATTTGGTCCGATGACACTATATTCATGTTCAGCATTATTAAAATCTCTATAACCCTTCGTTCCATTCGAAAGATTAACCAAAATACCTTTCTCAGGATTTATCGTTAAATGAATGAATATGTAGCCTTTTGTCAGTTTGTTTATGATTACTTTAGGATCGGAAGTGATTTCTCGATCTTCTATAGGTATGGCATTCATTACATCCGTAAGTTTTGTAAATACCTCCTCTGCAGATTGAATATATGGAAGGAGATGATGATGAATTTTTTTTTCATCTATAAGGCTCTTATAATAGGAAAAATATATGGGTAACTCATTGGAGCTCTTAGTGGAAAATTGGTAAAAATCATCAGATTTAGAAACCTCTTTAAACAAATCATGTATTGAATCGTTTTTTTGTTTTATGAAATTCCTCAAAGAACCATGCCCCCCCATATGAAAACAATCAAGTATTATTCTTGGCTAGTTTAGGCAATTTCTGGTGTTTTCATGTATTGGTGTTCGCTAAATTCTCATGCTGATTTGGACACAAGAAAAAGGAAAGGGAATAAAAAAGTAAAAAAACGTCAATAGATTTATAATTCCTCCTATTTTGACTTACAGGAAATCATTTTTATTGAACTCACCTGTTCAGTTAGTCTATCTATGGGGGAGATTATCAACTTTTTACACTTCGTTATGCCGAGACTTTTAAGGATGTTTACTGGTCTATTTAATGGTTTTACTTTTATTGATGCATTTGTACATACTGTCAAGCTTCCAAAATGTGGTATATTTTAGATAGGGTAACTATGTAAAGGGGGGAAACATGTAAATGTATCTGTCTGAGTTAGAGGTTGAAAAACTCTCAGACGCACAAGTGACCAAGCTATTATTTTCGGATATTGAAGATGATTTCGCGAACGGAGATTGTATATTGGTCGCAGGTAGCAGTAAAGCCGTTAAATATCGTGTACCAAAAGCAGTAGAATTATATAAACAAGGTAGAGCCAGTAAACTATTATTTTCAGGTGGTGTGAAGTGGAACGAAAGTGATTTCTCAGAAGCAGATTCGATGAAAAGAGAAGCCATCGCGTTAGGGGTTTCCGAAAAAGATATACTACTTGAGGCTCAGTCATTGCACACACTAGAAAATGTATTAGCCTCTCTATTCGTATTAAACAGAGAATTTCATCTATACAGGATCAAACGAATTTTGGTAGTAACGACATCTTACCATATGAAACGATTACATCTGACATTACAAACATATATGCCTAGTTGGATCACCTATACGTTATGTCCAGCTGATGATACTTTCACCAGAAAGGATAACTGGTTTTTATCCGAATTAGGAATAAAACGTGTTCGAGATGAGGCTGCTAAACTAATAAAATACGTTAAACAAGGTGCATTGCGTGACATGAAAGTAGATTTGTAAAATCGCTCACATATAAGGTGTACTAAGAACAAGGGAACTTTACTTATTGGAAGTTTCCTTTATTTATGAAGAAATACAACAAACTTTAAAAAACAGCGATAAAGGATTATATAGTCATCCACCAAAAATGTATTGAAAGGAAAGGCCACTCTCCTATGCAAGTCAAATCTATTTCATATTCAGAAAAAAGTATTTCAAGGCACAACGGGTAGCTCGTTTTACCACTCGTTGTGCCGTTTTTCATGTAAAGAGCAAAATCGTCACCGTAAGAAGCTAAGAAACGCACCTCTACACCTACAGCTCAACTGTGTAAATTCTTAAAATGTTGGACAATCTCCGAATATCTTCTGTTAGTAAATCATAAAATCAAAATAAAACAACAAAAGTTCAAATAAAACCTCAAATTGATGGTTATTTTTATGTAACTGGGCCACTTCAATTTCTTACTTAGGGGGTAGGTGTTTTTGATATCAATCTTTTTTGGGGAAAGAAAAAAGTCATTTTGATTTCTTTAAATGGCACGAATTTGTAAGAGTACTAGATTACATTAAATTCTGTGTTGTAGTAGATTTTGAAGATCGAATGAACAGTTTTTATCTAAACGTTCATGATAGTGCAATCAGAGAGGCATTCAATTAAACATCCAAACCGTCAAATCGCTATAAACTGAATGGTGAGGCAAAATACTAGATTCGCTTGACATAAATAAGTGGTTGGTAGTTAACAAAAAACTATTAATTGAACGAAGGAGTTAAATCAAATGGTAAAAGTAAATATGACAAAAAAACAAGTTTTAGATCGATCAATACAGTCATGGAATCCAGGTAAAACCCGCCAATGGCAGGAAGATGGTATTGACTTTGTGATGGGCAAACGTGAGGGCTATTATGTGTTTGATATGCACGGTAAAGAACTAATGAACCTTCATTTAAATGGAGGAACTTTTAATCTGGGACATCGAAATCCAGAAATTATACAGACCTTGACAGAATCAATGGAAGACTTCGATATTGGAAACCACCATTTTCCATCAATCGGACGTGCAAAATTAGCAGAATCGCTTTCTCGTTCCACTCCAAATAGTGTTCGCTATTCAATTTTTGCATCTGGAGGCAGTGAAGCAATAGATGCTGCAATTAAATGTGCTCGGTATGCAACAAAACGGAAAAAAGTGGTCTCCATCCAAAATGGATACCATGGGCATAGTGGGTTGGCGGTCTCACTAGGACACATTCGATATTCCGGCCCTTTTTTAAGTCAGGGAGAGCCAGGATTATTTAAACAAGTTCCATTCAATGATCTTGATGAAATGGAAAAAGCACTTTATGAAGAAGATGTAGCTTGTGTCGTAATTGAAACTGTACCAGCGACATATGGTTTTCCGATGCCGGAGGAAGGCTATTTAAAAAGTGTGAAAAAGCTTTGTGAAAAATATGGTTCACTGTATGTAGCTGACGAGGTCCAAACTGGATTGATGAGAAGCGGTAAGCTATGGGCAATCGAACATTATGGCGTAGAACCTGATATTCTTGTCACTGCAAAAGGACTAAGTGGGGGGATTTATCCTATTGCAGCAACTATTGTAAGCGAACGTGCGGGTGGTTGGATGAATGAAGATGGTCTTGCACATATTTCAACTTTTGGTGGGGCAGAGCTGGGATGTATTGTTGCAGATAAAGTATTAGAGATCTCCCAACGTCCGGAGGTTATAAAAAATGTAGAATATGTATCCCGTTATTTGAGGACAGGATTAGAACAAATAAAAAATAGATATCCAGATTATTTTGTTGGAATCCGTCAGCTTGGGGTTATTATGGGTCTTGAGTTTCGCGAAAAAGATGCAGCTAAGGATGTTATGCGACATCTCTACAACAACGGTGTTTGGGCAATTTATTCGATGCTTGATACAAAAGTGCTGCAGTTCAAGCCAGGTTTGTTATTAGATAAAAAATATTGTGATGAATTGTTAGAACGCTGTGAAAAGAGCATAAAAGAGGCTTCTAGACAACTAGCGTTTGTCAATTAATTTTTCTCTATTAAGGAGGATGATATGTGGAGTAAAATAAAGCCCTTTTAGATCTAAGTAAAAGCCGAAATGGTAAAAGGAACACCAATACATTGGTTTTCCCGCCAAGTAATAAGAGGTGAAGAGATGGATAAAGCATTAATTGAGGAGATAACAAAACTTGTACTAAAGAAAATGGGCATGATGGAAAAACAATTGGAATATTCAATACCGCTTACTGACACCGAAATAACAGAGTGGAACATGCTACATTTTACTAATGGTAGTGGGGTTAAGGAAAAAAATGGTGAAAGACAATATGATGTAGCTCTATCAGAGAAGGAAATAGATGAATGGGCCCATATTTCCAATTTAACTTCTAATTTTGGAGGCACCATTAGTAGTAAAGGGTCGAATAACAACACGTCTATGGTGAAATTTACCAACTATTGTTAGTAAATAATAAAAAAATATAAATAATGGAGGAATATAGATATGTCAGGATTAAACGGCGCTCTTGGAATGATTGAAACAAAAGGACTTGTAGGCTCAATTGAGGCAGCAGATGCCATGGTAAAAGCGGCGAATGTAAATATTGTCGGTAAGGTTCATGTTGGAGGCGGGATAGTTACTGTTCTTGTTACAGGTGATGTAGGTGCTGTAAAAGCTGCTACTGAAGCGGGTAGTGCAGCAGCACAACGAGTCGGAGAGCTTCTCTCTGTACATGTCATTCCTCGCCCTCATAATGAATTAATTGGGATCTTACCGGTAACAGGAGAGAGCAAATAATTTTCTTCGAGGTGGTACTAAATGAAAAAATGTGAGATTGATCATTTAGTAGATAAAATCGTAAAGGAACTAACTCATTCAAAAAATAAGTATGAAAAAGACGATACACTCGTTCCAATCGGTGTTTCAGGCCGACACTGTCATTTAACAAAAGAAGATTTTGCAACGCTTTTCGGAAAAACAGGTTCCCTTACAAAAAAAGGGAACCTTTCACAGCCTGGTCAATTTGCAGCAAATGAAACTGTGACAATTGCAGGGCCGAAGGGAAGCATTCAAAACCTGAGGATACTAGGTCCATTTAGAAAACATACACAGGTCGAAGTAAGTATAACGGATTCTATAAAGTTAGGATTGAAACCACCTATTAGAGAGTCCGGTAATATTGAACACTCGTCTCCTTTTACGATCATTGGCCCAAAAGGAAGTATCTTTATGGAAAAGGGTCTTATTATCGCCCAAGCTCATATTCATATGTCTCCAAATGATGCAAACAGGTTCCGAGTTCAGGATGGGGATTTTGTACGTATAAAAATAAGAAATGAATATAGACCTATTTCTTTTGAAAAGGTAAAGGTGCGTATATCACCAAATTACGTTCTCGAGATGCATATTGATACGGACGAGGCGAATGCTGCAAATATTCGTACTGGTGAATTTGGGGAACTAGTTCATTCAGGTGACGTACGATGATAGATTCAAAGATGATTGAAAGAATCGTAGAAGAAATTATTAGCCAAGTTGAGCCTGGGCATTTTAAATCTAAGCCAAGTCTTCTTGTTATGTATAATGAGACAAAAACTCTAGAAGATGATCTACATTATTTACAACGTTATTGGAATGTCATAAAAGCAAACCCTTCAGAACAGCAATCTTATACGAATATACAACAAGCTGCTTTTATCCATGTTAACCAAGATACCCTAGTTAGGGCTGCGCTTGGGTTAACCGATACTCCAGAAAGTAAGCTTTTTTCACAATTAATGTATCATGAAATACCGATTATATTTGTAATTGAACCTTCCTTGGAGAAGTTATTACAGGATAATACAACGTTACACAAATATGCTGTATATATAGAAAAAATCAATGCTTATAAGGAAATGATTGAAAAATTTGGAGTGTCGTTTAAAGTTCTGGAGGAGCTCCAACCAGTTATGCAGTCTAGTAGTAAAAAGAAAGTGGAACCAACTAAAACATTAATTACGGAAGTAGATATGGAGAATTTCAATAGTAGTCAGCTTATTGTTGAACCCGGGATGATTATCACCCCACTTGCAATAGATAAAGCAAAAGAACGTGGTATTACTATTTCTTATTAGGTATATGTGGCTAATTGAAAAATAGTTAACAGCCTAGGAGGCTTGAAGAATGGTCATTGGAACGGTGATAGGTAGCATATGGGCCACTAGAAAAGAGGAAGGATTAACAGGAGTAAAATTACTAAAGGTGAAAATAGATGCTTTAGACTCAAAAGATACCATATTTGACTCAATTCTCGTAGCAGTTGATCGGATTGGTGCAGGAGCAGGAGATAAAGTAATTATAACAAGAGGAACATCAGCATCGACCTTTCTCGAACGGCCTGTACCAATTGATGCAATCATTATTGGAATTATTGACCCAGAAGATCAGAAAGGATGAAATCAGTGGGAATAGCTGTTGGGATGATAGAGACGTTAGGAATTGCAACGACAATAGAAGCAACGGATATGATGCTTAAAACCGCAGACGTAGCAGTATTTCAACTAAATAAAACGGACCCAGCTCTAGTTACAACGTATATTACTGGAGATGTCAGCGCGGTAAAACTAGCAATTGAGGCTGGAAAACAGGTAGCTGAACGCACAGGTGCTCTCGTTGCGTATTCCGTCATCCATTCTGCGGATAATCTAACAATTAATCAGTTGATTATCGAACGATAATAAATAGCTAGATCTCTGAACTCTCACCCAAAGGCGGTAGATGGATATTTCGATACAAAAATACTGATGCTCATTCTTCTTGTGGTGAAGGAATCAAAACCAAGCATTAGTAGAGGGGAGGATAGAAAATGCGATTGGACAAGGACGTTCTGTCAATCCAGGAAATGAGAAATGCTCTGAATAAAGCGCATCACGCTCAAAAGGTGTACGAGACATTTTCACAACAGCAAATAGATCGTATTGTAAAAAACGTGGCAGATGCTGCTTTTCGTTCATCAGAAAGACTTGCAGAGATGGCCGTGCAAGAGACTAAAATGGGTGTTGTCTTGCATAAAAAAATGAAAAATGAAGTCAGTTCTCGTAATGTCTATGAATCTATAAAAGATGAAAAAACGATTGGGGTTATTCATCGTGACCATCATGCAAAAATAACGGAAATTGCTTATCCTTTTGGAGTTGTAGCAGCGATCATTCCAACGACAAACCCTACTTCAACTGCTATTTTTAAAACGTTGATATCCTTAAAAAGTGGAAATGGGATTGTTGTAAGTCCCCATCCACGGGCAACCAATTGCACGATTGAAGCATTAAAGGTGTGTAACGAGGCAGCTATTGAAGCTGGGGCACCGGAGGGGTTAATTGGTTGGATTACGAACCCAACATTAGAAGCAACTACACAACTAATGAAACACAAGCTAACCAATGTCATTTTAGCAACAGGTGGTATCGGTCTTGTTCGGGCAGCGTATAGTTCGGGAAAGCCAGCATACGGTGTTGGACCAGGTAACGTACCTGTATATATAGAGAAGACGGCGAATGTGGCAAAGGCTATAAAACATATTGTCGATAGTAAAACGTTTGATAATGGGACAATTTGTGCAACGGAGCAAGCACTTGTAGTTGATCAACATGTGAAGGAATTGGCAATTAGAGAACTGAAAAAGAATAAGGTCTATTTTGTTGAAGGCGAAGAAAAAGAAAAGATGGAAAAGATTATTTCACCAGTTATTGGACAGCTTAATCCGGAAATTGTAGGAAAGTCTGCGGTAGAAATTGCACATATGGCCGGAATTAAAGTACCTGTAGATACCCGTGTAATCATTGCGGAAGAGAGTCGTCTTGAAAAGTCAGCGCCATTTTCAATCGAAAAACTGTCACCTGTTCTTGCCCTTTTTACAGCAGCTAATAAGGAGAACGCAAAGGAAATTTGCAAAGGTTTGTTGGACCTTGGTGGAAGAGGGCATAGTCTTTCAATCCATACGAACGAAAATCAAATTGCCGAAGAATTTGCAAATGAAATGCCTGTGTCTCGTATCATTGTGAATACATTATCTACAATGGGGGCAGTTGGGGCAACTACTGGTCTAAAGCCTTCTTTTACCTTAGGCTGTGGATCATATGGGGGTAATATAACGGGTGATAATATTTCCGTAAGGCATCTTATGAATGTGAAGAGATTAGCTTTTTCCACGAAAGAGGTTACAATCCCACAAGAATCCAATGAGTCATCTCAATCAATTTCCACATTTGATCATAAGGTGCAAGAGGTTGTTGAAAGTGTTTTAGGAAATCTTACGTTTGATAATAACACTATTGATAGGAAAGAGTTACAGTTACTTGTTCAGAAAGTTGTTTCAAAAATTCAAAGCTAAAACGATAGGAAAAATAGATTACGAATGAATGGTAAAAAATATAATCATAAGGGTGGGTATAAAAATGAGGAAAGCACTAGGGTTGATCGAAACGAGGGGACTGATTGCCTCGATTGAAGCAGCGGATGCAATGGTGAAGGCGGCCGATGTAACGCTAGTCCGTCAGGAGAAGGTGGATGCAGCTCTTGTTACTATTTTAGTAGAAGGCGATGTTAGTGCTGTTCAAGCTGCAATAGAGGTCGGAAGAGAAACGGCAAATCGATTTGGTGCAGTAGTGTCCTATTTAGTCATTCCCCACCCAGATGTTGAAACAATGGAGCTTATTAAAAAGAGTAACTCAGTCAGTAATACTGATGACATAGATATGGAGAAAAAGGAACTATAGATGAAAGTTGAAGGTTCTAATGGACAGAAAGATGAAATGAATAAGGTTAATAAATGGTATAAAAAGGATTATGATGAAAATGAAACGATAGAGTAGTCTTTTAAAGAATTGAGGTGAATAAAGATGAAAACTTTTAAACGGAGAAAGTTTGCTGTCATTGGAGCTGGATTCACAGGAGCAACATGTGCACTTATGTTAGCCCAGAAAGAACTAGGTGATATTGTATTAGTGGATATACCAGAGATGGAGAAACCAACACAAGGAAAAGCACTAGATATGCTTGAATCTGGACCTGTTCAGAAATTTAATGTTTCGATTAAAGGGACGTCCGATTACTCTCAAATTAAGGACGCTGACATGGTTATAATTACTGCAGGTATTGCACGAAGGCCTGGCATGTCTCGTGATGATCTTGTGTTAACAAACAAAGACATTATGGTCACCGTTTCAATGAAGATTAAAGAATTCGCACCAGACAGTTATGTCCTTGTCCTGAGTAATCCGGTAGATGCTATGACATATACATGTTTTAAGACAACGGGTTTCCCTAAGAATCGTGTGATTGGCCAATCAGGTGTTCTTGATACCGCTCGATTCAATACATTCGTAGCAGAGGCTTTACAAATATCAGTGGAAGATGTAACAGGATTTGTACTTGGGGGTCATGGAGACAGTATGGTACCGCTGATTCGTTATTCCAATGTAAGCGGAATTCCATTGAATCAAATTATGGCGGAAGAACAAATTGAAGCGATTATCCAAAGAACTAGAAACGGAGGAGGAGAAATTGTAAGCCTTCTCGGAAATGGAAGTGCTTATTATGCCCCAGCTACTTCTTTAGTTGAAATGGCAGAAGCCATTGTCAAAGACAAAAAACGTGTATTACCAGCTATTGCTTACCTAGAAGGGGAATATGGATACCATGATATATATCTTGGCGTTCCAACAGTATTAGGTGGAAGGGGAATTGAAA
This sequence comes from Fredinandcohnia aciditolerans, assembly GCA_003640645.1. Lineage (GTDB taxonomy): Bacteria > Bacillota > Bacilli > Bacillales > Bacillaceae_L > Ferdinandcohnia > Ferdinandcohnia aciditolerans. The sequence continues at coordinate 129,828 of QGHH01000003.1, forward strand.
GAATCATAGAGCTTCCTTTAACAGATGAGGAAACGAAACTTCTGGATAAATCTGCAAGTGATGTAAAAAGGACTATAAACATAATTTCATAAGTTTATAGGAAAAGAGATAGGAGATATAATCCTTATCCTATTTGCACTCCTACAATTCCTACTTTATAAAAATGACCCTCAAAACATAACAATTCTAATCAAAATGTAAACGCAGCCTTTCAATATGACTTGTAACAATTTTGTGAATATTAGGTATTTTAGGGGCATACAAATAACTAAGTTTAAAATCCACAACATTACACAACAACCATAGAGTACAGACATTTTTCCTTCATGATGGTGTGGTTATCAGTTCTTTACTAGTTTAAGAGGGGGTAGATGGTAAAGTGTATCAATCAATAAAGGGAAAAACGGTAATTGTTACTGGTGGTAGTAAGGGGATTGGAAAGGGAATCGCAGCTACTTTTGCAAAGCAGGGAGCAAATGTTGTAGTTGTAGCCCGTAATCTTGAAGCAGCAGAAGCTTGTGCCACTGAATTAGCGGGTGATAATGGGAATGTATTTGCAGTTAGTGGTGATGTAACAGATCGTGAATCAATGGGCGATGTAATGAAAAACGTCTATGAAAAGTTTGGAAGTATTGATGTATTATGTTCGAATGCCGGGATTTTTCCTTCTGCAAATCTTGAGGATATGACCAATGAAGATTGGGATCTTGTCATGAATACGAACGTTAAAGGGACTTTTCACGCCGTACAGGCATGCATTCCATACCTGAAGCAAGCTGAATATGGTCGGATTGTTATCACTTCATCTATTACAGGTCCTGTTACTGGATATCCAGGATGGTCTCATTATGCGGCAAGTAAGGCTGCTCAACTAGGATTCATGAGAACAGCAGCACTGGAATTAGCAAGTGAGAACATCACCGTTAATGCAGTCTTGCCAGGAAATATTTTAACGGAAGGACTAGAAGGCATGGGGGATGAGTATTTAAAAGAAATGGCAGCATCCATTCCAATGAAAAAGCTTGGTAAAGTTGAAGATATTGGCTATGCAGCATTATTTTTAGCAACCAAGGAAGCAGGTTTTATCACAGGTCAAACCATTATCGTAGATGGTGGTCAAATTTTACCAGAAAACTAAAAGACTCCATTCAACATTATACTTTATACCTTATGTCATGTTATAGTAGGTGATTTATAAATGTCAGTATCTTTCGAAGAACGAAAATCCACAATTTTAGCAGAATTAAATAAGGAAGAAAAGGTATACGTTCGAGAGTTAGCCAGTCAGCTTCAGGTTTCTGATGAAACAATTCGCCGTGATTTAGATCGGCTAGAAAAGGAAGGAATTCTGAAGAAAATGTATGGTGGAGCAATCAAAACGAAGACGCAAATTAGGGAGTTGCCTTTCGATGAGAAAACGACTATTCATAAAAAAGAAAAACAATCTATTTGTAAGGCGGCAGCTAATCTAGTTGAAGATGGTGACGTTATTATGATTGGGAATGGTACGACTCCTTTAGAAATTGTGCCTCATTTAGCCAATAAAACGAATGTCACGTTAATTACACATTCTATTCCAGTCATGCTACTTGCCATTGAGTTTTTTAAAGGACGTGTGATTTTTACTGGTGGAGAATTTAGACGAAGCCAAAAATATACGAGTGGACCGTTATCTGAACGGATGCTAGAAATGCTGAAGGCTAACAAGGCATTCATTTCTGCAGGGGGAATATCTCTAACAAACGGAATAACTGACTATGATATCAGTGGCTCGAGTGTATCTCGAAAAATGATAGAGCGTTCGGATGAGGTAATCATTCTGGGTGATCATACAAAATTCGGGCAAACAACTTTTGCTCAAATGTGTACCTTATCAGAGATATCGATGATCATTACAGACAAAGAATGTCCACAAGAGTGGAAGACCCTTCTTGCTAAGAAGGAAGTGGAACTGTTAATTGCAGAAGACATCTAATAAGCTTCTAGTAATCTAGTTAAAGGGAATGACAGTCTAGAATGAAAGGAGAATCATACATGAGCCAGTCTTCAGCGGAGCCCTTAAAGGATCCCATAGACAAATTTAATCAAATTGCAAACAAGGCGATACAGCATTTCTCGTTTCTTGCTGGAAGTAAAGTTGATTTATTAAATTACTCGGAAAATGCGACTTACTTAGTTCATAATCCAGCAGAAACAAAACAAAAGTATATTCTACGGGTGGGACGACCCGGATATCATACAAAATCTGAGGTTGAAAGTGAACTCAAATTATTAGAGTCTATTGGACAACACACAGATATTACAGTATCGCTTCCAATTCCCGGGGATAATCAGGAGTATGTTCAAACCGTCAAACACGAAAATGAGGTTTTCAACTGTACCCTTTTCACTTTTCTAGAAGGCAGTGCTCCAGAGGAAGATAACGAAAGCAAGCTGATTAGCCAATTTGAAATCCTTGGTAAAATTACGGCACAATTGCATGAACATAGTCAAAACCATCATCAAAACTTACGAGATATAACTAGATTAACATGGGATTACGACACCATTTTAGGGCCAGAGCCTAAATGGGGAAGATGGAAAAATGGGAAAGCCATTACTCCGGAAAGGCTCGAAATATATGAGAAAGTGTCCCTCAAGATTAAAGAGAGATTAGACCGATTTGGGAAGGACCACAGTAGATATGGTTTAATTCATTCAGACTTGCGACTAGCTAATCTACTTGTTGAAGGTGAAGAGATTAAGGTAATTGATTTTGATGATTGTGGTTTTGGGTGGTATTTATATGATTTGGCTACCTCCTTAAGCTTTATCGAACATAAGTCCTATGTACCTTCTTTAGTAGCTTCTTGGATAAAGGGATATCGTAGGGTTCGTTCTCTGTCCGTGGAAGAGGAGCAAGAAATACCAACCTTTATAATGATGCGTAGATTGCAATTAATTGCTTGGGTAGGAAGTCGAGATAATGACTTGACGAGAGAACTTGGAGATCGATTTACGATTGAAACGGATCCTTTAGCTAAAAACTACCTAGAAAATACGACAATTTAACTAAATGTAAGCCCTTACAACAACAATTGAAAATTTACTATATATCTAGTGAGGCGAGGTTACAGATAGATAAATAGTTAGAGTTGGTACGTGAGTGAAGATATGAAGAAAGTAGGGTGAGGAAATGTCAAAAGCTGGTCTCGCATTGTTTGAACAGAAGTCAACTGGAGGAACTGCCCGTCAGATAAGTCCTATTGATACAATGATTTATTCAGCCGCAAATCCTGGCTTGATGTTTGCCCTTGTTTATATTATGTGGGCTCCATTTTTATATCCAGGAGCACATATGGTTTGGGCGATCTTAGCTGTTTCACAAATGTTTATCATTGCAGGTTTGTATTGGTTGTTTTCGGTCTCTATGCCAAGGTCCGGTGGAGAATACATTTACATTAGCCGAATATTACATCCTTCCTTAGGTCTTATGGCTAGCTTTATGATCACTTTTACCTCAATCTCGTGGACAGGAATTCTATTAAACTGGATTATAAAATGGTCCATTGTCGAATTTTTCTACTCGATGGCCCTCATTAATGGAAATAATGCCACATGGTTAGGTTTGGCAGAGTTTTTTGACAGTAAGTACATGCATGCAATTATTGGTACAGCTTTATTGTTATTTATCTATTTTATCTACTATAAGGGAACAAAGTGGATGGTTCGCTTAGCTTATATTACATTAAGCGCAACTTTAGTAGGAGCAGTTGTATTTGTGGTTGCCAACTTGATTACTGGGCAAGGAACATTTGCTGCTAATTTTACACAACTTACTGGGTTAAATTACTCAGATGTTATAACGATTGCCAAACAGGATGGTTATACAACAGAGTTCTTATTCGGAGCAACCGTAATGGCTGGTTCTACGTATGTCATTCTTAATACCCTTGGTTCAACCTTTGGTGCAAATCTTGCCGGGGAAGTTCGAAATGTCCAAAAGTCTCAATTATTAGCATTATTTGGATCATTAGCTATCTTAATGGTCATCTGGGCTATATTCTACGGGATGAGCTATGTGAACTTTGGAGACATTTGGTCGAACAGCTTATATTACCTGTACAATGCTGGTCATGAGGCCTATCCGTTTGAAGGATACGATCCGTTTATTACAATCATGATTGGAATAATGACAAAGAGTCCGATTTTCATTTTCTTAATTGCAGTAGCCTTTGCCGTCGCAACATTTGGATCAGCAGCAGGTTTAGGTTTTGGTCCTTCTCGAAACTTTGTTGCATGGTCATTTGACCGTTTAATTCCAAAAAAATTCATGGAGCTTAATCCAAAAACGAATTCTCCTACTTACGCGTTACGAACAGTAATTGCGGGTGCTTGGGTGTTTTTAATGCTTGATATTTTTGTTCCATCTTGGACTGCAAATATTGCCTATACCATTTTCACATGGTTCTTAGCATGGATTTTCTTAGGAATCGCTGGAATTGTCTTTACAACGAGAAAGAAAGTTCTATTTAACTCCTCACCACCTGTTGTAAAAACAAAAATCTTTGGTGTTCATCTCATTACGATTCTTGGTTGGTTAACAACTGCGATTAGTGTTTCGATTTGTTATTACCTATTAATCCCATTCTTTAGGGGTGACTTACCATTTACGATGATTATTGTTTCGTTGTTATTAATGTTAATTCCAATTATCATCTATTTCATCATGAAGCGTTCACATGCCAAAAAAGGGATAGATATCGATATACAATTCCAAGAGATACCTTCTGATTGATTCCTATTTAAAAATGCTAATAAAGTGATATGGGGTGAGGGCTTTGAAACTATTCTACGCAGGCGACTTGCATGGTGCAGAGACAGCATTTAGAAAATTTACGAATGCAGCTACATTTTATCATGCAGAATTAATGATATATGGCGGTGACTTTACAGGAAAGATGGTTGTTCCCGTTGTTGAAAAACGGGGAGTCTATACTTGTAAATATTATGGTTCAACAGTAAAGGTGAAAAAGTCTAGTGAACTACCAGATTTAGAAAGAAACTTGCGCGATGCTGGTTTTTACCCACTAATTATTACAGAAGAAAAATTAAATCAACTAAATGAAAAAGATGCTGAGCGAATTATTCAAGAAAAACAAGTAGAAGTGTTAAAAGAGTGGATTACACTTGCTGACGAACGGTTCAGTGCCATTGATGTACCATGTGTCATGATACCTGGGAGTGTTGATGATTTTTACCTTGATGAAATTCTTAACTCAGGAAGGCATGTCCAAAATGGAGATGGGAAAATAATTGAGATAAATGGCTATGAAATTCTATCAGTCGGCGGTGGTAAGCCGAGCGTCTTCAAGTATCCACGTGAGTTCAGTGAGGAGGAACTAGATACGAAGATTAATCAATTAGCCTCACAGGTCAAGGATATGAGTAAATGTATATTTAATATTCATATCCCACCATATGACACTGACTTGGATCAAGGAACTCAGTATGATTCAGATTTAAAACCTATTCTAGATGGTGATTCACTTGCAACTGGACCTGTTGGAAGCAATGCTGTGCGGAAAGCGATCGAAAACTACCAGCCATTACTCTCCTTACATGGAAATGTTCACGAAAGTCGTGGTGTCACCAACATAGGAAGAACAGTCTGTATCAACGCTGGCACTGACTATGACCAAGGAATGTTAAGAGGGGCACTAATTGATATCAGTCCTGATGGTAAGGTGAACTATACACTGACAGCGGGTTGACCATTTTATAGGAGGTAAGAAGGAAGTCGATACTTAATTACGTAAATAGTTGAGAACGGGTTATCGACTTCCCTATCTTGTAGATGGAAGTAAAGGCTTTTGTACAAAGGTAAAGAAGAGGTGAACGATGGAATATATCAGCAGGGAACTATCAGTTTTGACCATGTCTCCCACAAACAAACCTGTTAAAATAGTAGAGGCCGGTAGTACTGTCGTTTTTCAGACGTTAGATTGCTTTAGTAATCAAATTCAAAATGAAGATCAACCATTTAGTTCAGTAGGATGGGATAAAATAAATCCGGCAACAGGACCTTTGTATATTAATGGGGCTGAGCCCGGTGATACTTTAAAGGTAAAAATTATTGATATAAAAATTGACAATAAAGGTGTTATGACAACAGCCCCCAAACTTGGAGTTCTAGGGGATATAGTGACAGGCGAAACGACAAAGATTATCTCAATAAAAGATGATAAAGCAATCTTTAATGAGAAAATACAAATTCCGATTAAACCAATGATTGGTGTTATAGGAACAGCACCTAAAGACGAGGATATTCCAACAGGTACACCTGGATCACATGGTGGAAACATGGATTGCAAAAAAATTGTTAAGGGCTCGACATTATATCTACCAATAAATGTATCGGGTGGCCTCTTATCAATGGGCGATTTACATGCAGTGATGGCTGATGGAGAAATCGTAATATGTGGGCTTGAAATCCCAGGCGAAGTAACGGTAAGTGTAGAGGTTTTAAAAGGGGAAGAACTACCACTACCAATGCTTGATAGTGAAGAAAGTATTATTACGATTGCATCTAAAAAAACATTAGATGAAGCTGCAAAAACAGCAACTGTAAATATGCATCGATTTTTAGTGAACGAACTAGGAATTGAAATAGACGAGGCCGGGATGCTTCTATCACTTGTCGGTGATTTACGAATTTGTCAGGTTGTCGATCCATTAATGACGGCACGTATGGAAATACCTAAATGGATAGTAGAGAAATATGATTATAAATTAAAATAATCGAAATTCGTGAAGTAGCCCTCTATAATGGGGCTACTTCTTTGTCAATTCCAAAGAAAGATCATTTAGTGACCGGCCTTCAGTGCAGGAATGCTTTATTGTGTTGGTGACAGGTCCTTTATGAGATGGCTCCAGTGCATCCATAATGATTATTACATGCAAAGTAGGCTATTTGCATAGATATGGAAGGAGAATTGATTCTTTAAAATAAAATCTACATTTCTTTTTATGTTAAAATGGTATTGACTTCCAAATGCATGTGTTGTATATTCAATTTAATATAATTATAATTTCTTATCCAGAGAGGTTGAGGGAATGGCCCAATGACACCTCGGCAACAGGCTTTCTAGTACTGTGCCAATTCCATCAAGCTGAATGCTTGAAAAGATAAGAAGAGATAAATGTGTTCGGATATTTAACCTCTTCTTATTATAAGAAGAGGTTTTATTTTTGATTTTTACTAGGTTCATATCTGATGATGGCAAAGAGATTATGACTACTGAACATATGTTTATGTAATTTAGATAGTTATGCTGATTAGTCAACTAAAGGCATTATGTTATTCAAATGAATAGCATAATGCCTTTTTTTATAAAAAAACAAAAATGGAGGAGAATCTAATGTCACAAACAATTTTTGATAACGTTCAATACGAGACTTGGATTGAAAACCTTACCTTATCAAAAGAAAAAAGAAATAGACAATGAACTTGTTGTGAGTTACATGAACTCGTAAGAGCAGGGGATCTACAATTCAATGAACGGGTATTACGATCTGATTTTTTGGCACACCACTTCCTTTAAAATTCACTCGTAAAAATGTTGAAGTCATTGTGTTTAAAGGAATTTATCTTAATTTATGCGTAGAAGGGAATGTTTTGTTAGCAAGTGGCAATGGTTACCTACCGATTGTCATTGGGGATGCAATTAGCTGCCGTTATCCGGAAGAGAAATAGCTGCAACCACAACGGATCAATAATTATTTTGCACCAGTTATTTCGGGCGATACATTCGTCAAACTTTGTACGAACTTAAATTGGAACAACAAAGGAGGGCATTCTACATGTCATATGAATTAAGATCCACTATGTTGCGTTTAAAGACAAGTGAAGTTCATTCATTTAAGCAAAGTGAACATCTAAATCTTCCTGATTTGCAATTTTATAAATGGTGTAATAGCCAGTATGGGATAAATAGAGGTGTTTTTAATACGATTGACAACTGGTTTTTTGACAATGGAATAATAAATATACATTACCGTCGTATCAACCTTTTGGCTTTTCTAGATTACACGATTGAAAAAGGAATGAGGCATGAACATGATCAATTTATACGATTTGGAAATGGAGGACTAACAAGAGAGCTTCAAAAGTTTTTCTGGCCGTAAAAATATCAGATAATAAAGTGAAAATGGAAATATGAAGAAGGTCATCAAAATGAAAGAATAGTAAGTTAGATAATTAGATAAATATATAATTTGCCGATTAGACAACTAAAGGCATCTTTCTTTTCATACTATTTTTGGAAAGAGAGGTGTCTATTTTGTTGATGAAAAAATTCTTTGATGTGTGGAAAATAGGATTCAATGATGACTCCAGGATTAATAACTAGTCACGTTAACAATCAATCTTTTTGGAGGGGGTGATTTAGGTTTTCTCATCGAGATGTACATTATAAAGAAGCTTTTGCCACATAAGGTGTTGGGCATCTATCAATTTATTAATTTAATGAACGAATAGGGAGGAAGAGAAAATGACAGTAACAACTGAAAAAGCAAGAGGTGTATGGGGGAGTGCCCCTAGTCATAACTATGAACAATTGGCATCAAGGTATAGAGATATATTCCATCGAATACGTGAAGGTGCGGTTCAACGAGAGAATGATAGGAAACTACTTTTTGAGGAAATTAACTTGTTAAAGGAAGCTGGTTTCGGAGCTATTCGGATTCCGCGTGAAGAGGGAGGATTGGGTGCAACATTACCCGAGTTATTTAATCTTCTAATTGAATTAGCAGAGGCGGATTCGAATCTACCTCAAGCACTACGAGCACATTTTGCTTTTGTAGAGATGGTGTTGAACTCACCAAAGGGTGAGCAAAGAAGTACGTGGATCAAGCGGATATTAGAGGGAGATATTGTTGGCAATGCATGGTCGGAAGTTGGTACTGCAAAGGCTGGTAGCTTCCTAACGAACGTGACAAAAGGGGAAGACGACCAGCTATTGTTGAACGGAACAAAATATTATTCGACAGGCACCATTTATGCAGATTGGATTCTTGTTTTGGCAACAAAAGAGGAAGTAAATAAAGTCTTTACTGTTATTTCAAGATATGCAAAAGGCGTAGAAGTAATTGATGATTGGGATGGCTTTGGACAAAAATTAACTGGTAGCGGAACAACAAGATTCAGTAATGTTCCAATTAAGGAAAGTGAAATTCTCACAGAGGAGTTTATTGCCAAATATTTAGCAGCCTTTTTCCAAATGATGCATTTAGCTACTTTAGCTGGAATTGCTATTTCAGCTGCAAATGACCTTTCGAAAGCTGTAGCAGAACGCAAAAGAACGTATACTCATTCAGCAGCAGCACGTTCAAGTGAAGACCCGCAAGTTCTACAAGTAGTTGGAAAAGTTCATAGCTTGGCTTATTCCTCTGGGGCAATTGTTCTAAAAGCAGCTGAAACATTACAAAAAGCATATGAGCTTCGTCTTGCTGGAAGCGTTAAAGAGGAAGAATTAGTAAATGACGAAGCGGAAATTGAAGTATCACAAGCTCAAATTGTAGTAACAAGATTAACACTTGATGCTACAACATTATTATTCGACGGATTAGGTGCTTCGGCCACATCCCAAACCAAAAGTTTTGATAGATATTGGCGTAATGCACGAACAATTGCTTCTCATAATCCACTTATCTATAAAGAGAGAGTAATAGGGGATTATGCAGTAAATAAAACACGCCCACTTTATGTATGGCATGTGGGAAAGAACTGATTTTGTTAAAGATATACAGAATTTTGCCAATTGCAGTGGTTAAGGCTAAAGATAATATAAATATATTGGATATGGATTGAACAAGCAATTGGTTATAGTGAAATGTAAAAAGTTACGTTTGTATATTCCTAAATAGTGCTGGATTTTTTGAATATGACAAATAAATATATAAGAAAATAGGTTTACATATGAATAATGAGTATTCTGTGGCCTGGCCATCAGCCCGGTAATGCTTTACTGTGTTGGGGGTCAGGCGCTTTTTTACGATAAATGATAAAAATTGGGGCGTCACTGTGACAATAATAAATATTCCAAATTACTCTGTAAATACTAACCAATATGCTATAGTAAATAAGCCTATGAACAAACAAAAGGCATTATGATAAGAAGAGAGACGTGATAGCCTTGCTAGATTTTTTACAACTTGGTATTCGAAAAGAGATTAACCATACATTGAAGTCATTAGGTATCGTGGAACCAACTCCCATCCAAGAACGGACGATTCCATCCGTGCTTGAGGGGAAGGATGTGATTGCAAAAGCACAAACGGGAACAGGTAAGACGTTGGCTTTTGTTCTTCCGATTCTTGAGAAGATTGATGTGCACGAGTCGGATGTGCAAGCACTTATTTTGACCCCAACAAGAGAATTAGCTCAGCAAATTTCAAAAGAAATTAAGAAAATGATCGAGAACGTAGAGAGTGTCAATGTGCTAGCTGTATACGGGGGTCAGGATGTTGAGCATCAATTAAAAAAGTTAAAGGGAGCTCAGCATATTGTCGTGGCAACGCCTGGTCGTTTATTAGATCATATTCGCCGTGGAACGATTGATCTTTCAACGATTAGGATGCTTGTGTTAGATGAAGCCGACCAAATGTTACATATGGGTTTTCTTCCAGAGGTAGATGACATCATTAAAGAGACATTTCCTTCTAGACAGACCATGCTGTTCTCGGCAACAATGCCGAGCGAAATTAAATCACTTGCCAAAAAATATATGAACGAGCCAGAGTTCATTGAAGTGAAAGCAAAAAAGGTAACGGTTGAAGAGATTAAACAAGTGGTGATAGAAACCACTGACCGTAGAAAACAAGCGACTTTATTTCATTTAATCGAAGAACATCGTCCATTTTTAGCGATCATATTCTGTCGTACAAAGGTTCGAGCTAAAAAGCTGCACGAAGCATTGATTGCTAACGGATATGAATCAGACGAGCTGCATGGTGATTTAACACAGTCCAAACGTGAAAAAGCGATGAAACGATTTCGTGAGGCGAAAACACAGTTCTTAGTTGCCACAGACGTTGCAGCAAGGGGACTGGATGTTGAAGGGGTAACACATGTCTATAACTATGACATCCCACAAGATGTTGAAAGCTATGTTCACCGGATTGGACGAACTGGCCGTGCAGGTGGAGACGGGGTTGCCTTTACTTTAGTGGCTCCTAAAGATATGGAGTTCCTACGAATGATTGAAAAAGGGATTCATCAAAAATTCGAGATACAAGTGATTAAGGGCGTAAGTATCCCTGATCGTGAGGATTATGAGAGAGCAAGTGAGCAAAAATACGAAAATAAACGCACTGAAGGTAGTAGAAGAGATGGAAGAAAGGCTGCACCGTTTTCTTCAAATAGAAAACCAAATGATAGGCGATCAAATAGCAATTCAAACCATTCTACGAGAGGTAGAAAACGTTCTCGATAAAGACAAAGTGGTTGCTTTACCCTTGGTACGAAAGAAGCTATAGCCCACCGAGGTAAGCACCAAATTTAGGAGGATACACCGATGTTACATAAACAAATGAAAAAATTCATCTCATCAGAGCTGATGAGTGACGAGAAAGAAGCGGCTTTATATAAAGAGGAAAAAGAGTACATAGAAAGATATGAATTAATTTCACATGACGTTACATTAAGCGAAAAGGATCCGACTACACGTTTCCGTGAAGCCTACATTGAAAGATGTGATAAAGAAACAGAAGAAACACTCTCTAAAGAATCATTCTCATTTTTAGAACAACCGATTGACTACCTTCAAAAACACAAGAATGAATTTCTATACTTTGAATCACAATGGTTAGAACTAATCGGCGTTGATGCAATTGCGTTTGAGGTGAATGATGTATTTGGTACATATGACGTCATGGTAGGGTTAAAATTGCAGAAGAAGTTCGAGACATCTCTTAAAGAAAATCTAAGAAAAGAGTTAAGTGGAGATGAAGCAAAATTTGAATTGATGTTTAATCAAGCTGATGGCTTATGGGACTTAAATTTCCCTTTGAATTACGTGAATGGGTTCAAAGAGGGGATGTCATTAGAGGAAGCATATCGATTAATTTATCGATTTTTATTTACACTAGTAGAGAGAACGGAAGAAGGAAGCAGCGAAGCGAATTAACTGTTAAATCGTATTTCTTTCATACATATGATACCATTTATCTTTATACGAAAAAGGGACGTGATTGAACATGATAAAAATTAGTATACCGACTCCAGATATTACGATTACAGAACGGAAACAAATTCCGAAAGAAAATGAACCAATAATCAAGGATATTCACGGATTTATTGATTTCCATCTTATACCAAGAGACAAAGGTGGCATTTTCTTATTATTTAATAAAGAAGATGAGCTTCTCTTTGTCGGGAAAGCGCGCAAACTACGTCAACGAATTAAAAAACATTTTGAAGACGCGGTTTCACCTATTAAAACGCACAGAGACGAAGTCCATAAAATCGATATTTGCATCGTAGAAGACCCAATGGAACGAGAAATTTACGAAACATATATCATTAATAAACTCCGATCCAAATATAACGTTGATAAAGTGTTTTATTAAAAAGTATAGGAGCCAGACACCAGTGTGGTAATTACTTACCATGTGGAGGGCTGGCTCTTTTTATTGAGTGATAAAATAATTGTAATTCGACAATCTTGGGAGCGTCACTGTGACGGAACTTTACTATAGATGTCACCCTCAGCTTACACCAATTTTTGTTCTAGACTATTCCATATCTAATACATCCTCTTATCCTATATCATATCAATAATTTCAGGTTCATCCTTTCTTTTAGAGTATTGCTCTTGAATAAACAGCTTGTAAGCAACATTCCCTATAGTATTTGTAGCAACTGCATCGACGGTCCCACCAATAATTCCTCCCGCTAAAGGCACCATCTTACCTAAATTTATCACGCCTTTTTCTCCAAACTTTGTTAGTAAACGAAAGCCTACAGCTTTGTTGATTTTTTTTATTACTTCGAACGGTACTTTTTTAATACCAGCTACTGCAAGTTTTTTTCCTATCTGAACGCCTGCATTTTTAAGAATCTCTTTAGCTCCATTTCCAGCTAAACAGGCATAAACAAAAGATTTAACCTGATCATCTTTTAGATCATAACCACCCATATGTGCAATAGCTGCAACCATTCTCATTTGAACTAAAATAACACTAGTTATATTAGCGGGTACAGCTACAGGTAATGTAATAAGCCCCCCTAAACCTGTCAAAAATCCACTAGTAGCACTTTTGGTGTTTTCCACAGTATTAAACTTTTAACTTTTTCATCCAAGGTTCCACTCTTTTTTAAATAGCTATCAGCTAATTCGATTGCGGTATCCATTCCAGGTACACCACCATTAATTGCTTTATCATAAGACCAATCTAAAGCCTTCATTATTGCATCGTGTGTTAGAGATTTTGTTTTAGACAATGTTTACTCACCTTTCTCCTAGGAGATTATGGTAATATTATACTATAAATCTAAGTGAGGGAATTACTATATTTTCTAGAATAATATAATATAAAAAGGTGAGTATATCCCTATAAAAGAGTTTAGAATTAGATGCAGACCCCAAATAGGGAGTAACTAAAGTATGGGGCCAATCCCCCTAGTATTAACGCATTGTGCGTCAGGCACCAAAACCATTTAGAGAAATAGTTTCTCTGGATAGTGTTATTGAATTAATAAATTTGGCGTACAGTGAGCGCAAATGATTGCAAAATAAGATTAATTATGGATACCTTAGAACGATACAGAATACGTGGAAATCTATATTGTTATAGGCTAAAACGAGGATAGCTCATGTAAAAAATATTTATATGGATATAAATCCATTTTTCTAAAATAAAGGTAAATTAAGGAGAAAAGAATGAAATCGAAAATTCCTTTTTATGAAATGGAACCAAAAGAGTTTGAGAATCTGTGTTTTGATGTTCTTACATATATGAATGAATTCAAAACCATATTAAGAGATTATAGAATTGGTACAACTAAATATGATTTTACTGGAACTTATATTGATACAAAAGGTTTGGAAAAAAAATTCGTAGTAGTTTGTAAACATGTAGATTCTTTAAGTGAACGGAATCTTATGCAAATCCTTAATGCCAACACCTCTTTTGATAAGATAATTGTGATTATATCTGGTAAATTTAGTACCTCAAATAAAACTATTCAAACAACCGTAGGCAAGGAAATATTACTTATTGATGGAGAAAAAATAAGCAATATTATTTTAGGCAATCAACGATTAATAGATTTATATTTTAATCCTTTTGTTAAGAAAAGAAAGGTTAGAAAAATCTTAACCTTTTTCGCTACACTTCTTTTTGCTGCATCTGTATATATTTTATATATAAATTATTTGTCTCTATTTGGTGATAAGCAAAATGAAAAAAGCTATACTAATCTCGATGAAAAAATTTCCAGTGTGGAAAATGCACTTATTAGTATAGATAACTTAGAATCCTATTTAAGTGAATTAAGAAGCGATATGATGAATACAAAAGAAAATAAGGAAAAAATAGAAAAAGAATATGTTGAAGCTATGAAATTAAAAAGTCTGACTGATGAACAAATGGAATTAATAAGCAGCTCTATTAATAAAACAAGTAAGAAAGCAACTATTATAAATTATATTGTTTCCTTTATTGCTGGGATAGTTGCTTCAATAATTGCCGCATATACTTACGATTGGTTAAGAAAGAGACGGAAGAGAAAATTTACATAGATTGATTGAGTCCAGTTCAGACAAGAGATAACAGGGTGTAACTTAATATCCAAGCAAGAACTTTAAAAGGACTCATTTCACAAAATGATTGGCGAGTATTGATATTATTTTAACTATCCACAGTATGGAGAGTGTCTTTTATATTAACTTTTCAGTTTTTCGTAAGTGTTTGATACAATTAATATCAGACATTGCTAGCATCCTTTCTACCTCCACTCCAAAATTGCTCGACACAATTAATGTAGTGGGACTTGGGGTTACTGGCAAGTCTTTTTTTTATGCACTTATTAAATTTAGTGCCGGACTCTGCATTTTTTCGTTGCAAAGCTCTGCACTTTTATTTTGCAATAAACAGTTTAAAACACAAAAACCAGAATGATCTAAAAGAAAAATATAGCATTCGTATAAATAAAATTGACTTCTGTAAACTATATTAAATAGTATCATTTATACAATAGGGGATGAAAAAGTGACAAATGAACTATACAAAACGAAAGCTGAAGTCCATAATCGTGGGCTAGAAGCTATTGGAAAGACCCTAAGAGAAATTAATAATAACCAACCACTTACTGGGGCGCACAAATCCGGTGCTGGTGATGCGTGGGAGACTTGGTTTGGTAAAGTAAAGGATAGCGATAGCGAACCAGATATGCGAGAAGCTGGTGTTGAACTAAAAGCCACTCCAATCAAAGAGAATAAAAATGGTACACTAAGCGCTAAAGAGAGATTAGTTTTAAACATTATCAACTATAAAGAGGTAGTAAAAGAACCATTTGAAACAAGTCACTTCCTGCACAAAAACAGCACAATGGAGCTTGCTTTTTATAGGTGGAAACCTGATACAAAGAAGGATGACTTCGTTATTACAGATGTTGTTTTGTATGAAATGATGAAAAATCCTGTGGACTTCGCCATTATCAAACAGGATTGGCATATCATCGTTGATTATATTAAAAAAGGACGAGCGCATGAATTGTCTGAGCGTCTCACTACGTATCTTTCTCCGTGTACGAAAGGGAAGAAGGCTGAAGAATCTTACCGTGACCAACCTTGTTCCAAAACTCCTGCAAAGCAAAGGGCATATTCGTTAAAAGGCGGGTATATGACCTATTTATACAGGACTTATGTATTAGGTGAGGATGCATCTCCCGCTATTGTTACTAATCCATTAGAATTGGAAACTAAATCGTTATTGGATATTATCCTCGATAAAATAAGACCTTTTATCGGAAAAAAACGTGCTGATTTAGCAAGGGAATTTAATGTTAAAGATAATACGAAATCAACTAACCCAGAAATTTTAAAGCATATGATTGGTATTAAAGGTGGAAAAGAAGATGATTTCGGTCAAGAGATTACGAAGGCTGACATTAAACCTAAGACCGTGGTTGTTAATAAAGGGAAGAAGGATCTAAAAGAAGAATTTAAAATTCGAGAATACAAATTTGCAGAAGTTATCGAAGAAACATGGGAAAAATCGGAACTAAGAGAGTTTCTTCAAGATACTAAATTTTTAATTGTTGTTTTCGAAAAAGATGGAGACGATTACTGGCTTAAAGGTGCGAAATTTTGGGAAATGCCTGAGGAAGATATTGAAACTTCAGCTCGTATGGTTTGGGAAGATACAATTCATAAGATAAAAACGGGAGTTGAGATTACCTGGACTCCAACCAAAAGGACAACGAACTTTATCAAATCTTCTTTAAATAATAAGTTGTTCAGTAAATTGTCGGCAAGCCAAACAGCATATCATGAAAATAGCCCATACTCTGACAAATTACCTTCAAAAATCAACTGGATTAATAGTCCAGATGATAAAATAGATTTGTATTCTGATTACTACATGACTAGACAAGCATGGTGGTTAAACAAAATATATATTTATAATCAGATAGCTGATATGTTCGATTCTGAATAAATATATCAGATGGTATACAAATAAAAATGTAGAACAAATGTTTCTATTGATGTATACTTATAAGTAATAAAATGCCTTGCTAATAACAATAGCTATATTGATAAAATCAATTGTTTACCATATATTTTGAGACTGAAATTATTTAGGATTTGTGATAAGATTATTAAATCTATTTCTATTGGTATGTTGATATACTAGTAATTTTGATAGCAACTTAAGATTTTTCTTGATCCTATCAAACTTTTTCAATATACTATTACTTAAGTATATTCCATACCGAAAGGATGTACGTTTATGTTGAAAGTAATTGAGTTATTCGCAGGTGTTGGTGGATTTAGACTTGGCCTCGAAGCAACAAAAGGATTTGAGACGGTTTGGGGTAACCAATGGGAACCATCAAAAAAAGCCCAAGATGCCTTTGATTGCTATGCAAGAAATTTTGAGGGAAAAGGAATCCATTCAAATCAAGATATTACGACAGTTAATATCGCACAATTATTAGATCTAGACCCAGACATTATTGTTGGAGGTTTTCCTTGTCAGGACTATTCCGTTGCCCGAAGCCTTTCAGGAGAAAAGGGGATACAAGGAAAAAAAGGAGTTCTTTTTTGGGAGATTATGAGGTTAGCTACGAAGCTTAGACCGAAATACCTGTTGCTTGAAAACGTTGACCGCTTGTTAAAATCTCCATCCAAACAGCGGGGAAGAGACTTTTCTGTAATGCTAGAGAGCCTCAATGAGATTGGATACTCAGTAGAATGGCGTGTTATTAATGCTGCTGAATATGGGTTTGCTCAGAGACGGCGGCGGGTATTTATCTTTGCCATTCGAAATGATAGTCCATTTGTACAAGCACGAAAAAAACATGCTAATAATGAGTTGGTGCGAAAAGAAGGCTTTTTTGCAAAGGCCTTTCCGGTCACTGACGATATATCAAAGCATAAGCCTAGTGAATTTGAGTTATCTACTGATTTACTATTTATTTCTAATCATTTTTCTGCAAAATATCTCAATGCCGGTATTATGAGGAACGGGGTTGTTTATACCGAGGAGTTAACTCCAATGGAAGAAACACCAATAACTCTTCAGGAAATTATTGAATCAAATGTTGATGAAAAATATTACTTATCTGAGGATGCAATTGAGAAGTTCCGCTATTTAAAAGGTCCTAAAAGGATTGAACGAACTTCGGCAAGTGGACATAAGTACATTTTTTCTGAAGGCGGCATGTCCTTCCCAGAGCCGTTGGACAAGCCAGGCAGGACAATGTTAACAAGTGAAGCTACTACCAACCGAAGTAGCCATGTTATAGAGGACCCTGAAACAAAAAGAATTAGAGTTCTTACACCAGTTGAGTGTGAAAGACTTAATGGATTCCCCGACAACTGGACTCTAGGAATGTCTGAACGGATGAGATATTTTTGTATGGGTAATGCACTCGTCGTTGGATTAATTGAGCGTATGGGTATGAGAATCCTCGAGATTGAAGAAGAAGTTTCGAAAGCTGTTCTAGAGGAACCACAGCAATTGAGTTTGTTTTAAATTAGTATAAAATATGTTTTGAGGTCCTTAACTGTCAAAGTTAAGGGCTTTTTTATTTTCAATGTCGATTACTTCGTATCAAAGCAATAGGTAAAATTTCCTAAATAAAAAATGGGGATAGTAGTAAAATTATGTTAAAATATTATAAGGAATTTTAAAAATTATGATTAATAGGTGATTAGTTTGACATTAGATGTAAGTAAACTTGAAACTTTGATATCAAATCAGTTCCAAGAATTTATCGGGCTATCGTTTGATGAGATTTCATATAGTATAAGTTTAAATCCTGAGTTAGTTACTAATAAAGCATCTATTGTTACAATCGTGAACAGGATGCTAGATTACAAAAATGTAAATAAAAAGCAATTGGCGGATGAAATCCTCCCTAAGCAATTATCTATAAAAACAGTTCGATTAAAGTCCAATGGTAATGCTAGAGAGTCGATGTCGTTTGAACAAGTGAGATTTATGGAAATTGTTGAAGAGTCTTGGCAATTTAGTAAGTTAAGAAAAAAATTTGTTGATACTATCTTTTTATTCTTTGTTTTTCAATATAAGGAGAGAGCAGATGGACAGATTTTAGTTTTTAAGGGTACGAAGATTTGGCAGATGCCGCAAGAAACGCTAGAGGTCGATGTCAAAAGACTTTGGGAAACTACAAGGGAAATTGTTATGAATGGTGTTAAATTTAAAGAGAAGATTGTGGGAAACAAAATATATAGGCAAAATAATTTACCTGGACTCGCTGATACTGCTGTCGCGCATATTCGTCCAAAAGCAAGCGATAGCAACGATAAAGTAGAATTACCAGATGGACAGATGATTACGAAGCAGGCATATTGGTTAAATGCTAGCTACATTGGAGAGATTTTACAAGATTTACCTGAGGTTAATCTGAAAAAGTCAAAGCAAGTAAAGAGTCACTTAAAGTTCTCTAGGGAAGTTAGTAAGAGATTAAAAGCCAAATTAGAAGAGCAAGTATATCCTGTAGAGGAGTTCATTATTAAAGTCAAACAGGTGAAATCAGACTTTACAGAGATGGATGTTACTCATGAGTTCGTTTCAAAAATCGGTTTTAAATTAAATAATCGATTTGTAATCTCAGAAGAAATAGAAAGTATCGATCAATATATCGATAAAATTGTTTTTAACAGTCATTATTTTCAAATACCCAAAAATCCTTTTTTTCAATCACCTTATGTTATGCGGAAAATTGAAAATTTCGAAAACGATTTTAGATTACTAAAAATTGAAGAGAACCTTTATATAACAAATGCTAGTCTTCGTAATGGCGGAGTTACTAAAGAGAACTTAATGAGTTATAAGGATTCAGTGGAGAGGTTTGTTGAAGATGGCAAGTTCTTCACTCTCCGTTATATAGAGGATAATGGTTTTTACCATGAATTAATGGACTATGGATTTGAAGAGATATTTTACCAGAGTATACTTATGCGCCCTGGACGTCTAAAGTATTTAAAAATTGCTAAACAAGTAGTGTTTATTAAATCTAAATTAGACGTAACTGTGAATGATCTAATGGCGTATTTATTACAAGATAATCAATCCATAACTGTAGAAAAACTTATTGAAAGATCGCAGTCGTTGTGTCAGTTGGATCTTGATTATGATCATGCAATAAAATTAATGAAAAATACAACTTATTTTTATTCTGAGGATCTCCTAAAATTGTACGAGGATCAGGAGATTTACTATAAAGAAATATATAAATAGGTAGACGAGGGAGGAGAATCCCCTATGTACAGCCTTTATGCTCTGTGCCTATACGGAATATCAATTAATCAGGTTAAAAAATTAGTGGAGACTGGTTTGACCATAGAGGACTTTAAACAACGAACAGATAAAACTATTACTATAGCAACTCATAAACCGTCTCTTTATCAAAACATTTTAGAAATTATTCCCTCTATTAAAGATGAAGAACAGAAAGATAATCTTTATCATCTTGCTCACGAGGGATTATCGGGTCAAATTATAAAAAACTTAATAGACCTTAATATAACGTACCAAGACTTAAATGAGCTTTCTTTAGAGAAGTACAATGAAATGGTTGGCGGTAACCGTACTAGCGTTTATAAAAAAATAATGTCTGCATTTGAAGCTGTCGAGACTAATAAAGTTAGAATCCCATTGCGAATAGTAAGGGAGTTAATTCTAGAAATTCTAGAAAATCTACACCTAGATGAATCAATTACTATTGAAAAAATGGAAGAAATCTTAAACGAAAAAACGATACAAACACTAGATAAGAAGATAATACAATCTATGCTTCATCAACTTTCTGAAGTAAATTATGTTAATTTGGACACAGATGGAGTCAAAAGATGTTATCCAAAATTACTTGACTATCTTAGTAAAGAATTTAAGGATAAGGAAATTTTTATCAAGCGTTTACAAGGTCAAACACTCTTCCAGTTAGCAAATGCATATCAATATTCAAGACAAGGAATACGTAATATTGAAACAAGAGTTATTAAAAGAATGCCTATTTTTGAAGAGGATTTACGTTATCGAACTGACTTTGAGAGGTATGATTTTTCTCAGGAATTGTTCTGTAGATTGTATGAAGAACCAGTTGAAGTATATAACTATCTAAATGCAAAGTATACTAAAGGTAACTTGACACTTTTATCCGATATTTTTAGTTCGAAATTTACCGATCAACAACGTAGATTTATTCTTCGTTATTATAATCAATTTATAAATAAACAAGGTGAGATTAAGGAAATATCGAAAATGAGCATCTTTGAGGAAGTTGTTTCAAGATATGCTTTAGATCCTGTTACGGATACAGAAATGGTAGTAAAGTTTAATGAGTATATCATTAAGAATAACCTCCCAAAATCGTATATATCAGAAGAATCCTCACTACGTGGAATAAGCGATCGTTGCCAGAACACGGTAAGAGGAAAGGGGAATACGTATCGTTACTATGATTTTGAAGCAATATCCAATGATATCATTCAGAGCTTAACAGAGCAGTTAGGCCTTAGTCCAGGTGTTTATAGTATGAAGAAAATTTTCAGAGAGAATCCAGAGTTAATGATGGAAATTGACATTCGTACTGAATATGAGTTACATAATTTGTACCGACGACTCGTTGATGTGGAAAATGTCAACTATACAAGAATGCCTGAATTTACGATAGGGAATATAGAAAAGAAAGAGTTTTTTATTGGGTTATTCCAGGAATACTCACCAATTCTTTTAAAAGACTTTGTTCGATATGTTGAAGAAGAATATGGTTTACGGCAAGATTCACTAACTAGTTACATCCTAGGGTACTTAATTGAATATATACACGAAGACTATATAAAAACGGACTATATTGAAATGACGGAAGAGGAATATCAACAATTAAAGAGTGTACTCACAAATCCAATATATACAGTAGAAGAATTGAAAAAGGTAGGAAAGTCGATTAGAGAGGACTTTGATGAAAGATTCATCAATAATATGAATTTATCCAAAGTAAACTATCAAATAAAAAGTAATTTTGTGCTTAGTAGTACTTATAATAGTATTGATGAATACTTCCGTACCACTATTTTGTCAGAGGATTACTTTACCAACGAACATTTAGATGTTTATAAGACACAATCCTTTAAAGCTGTACTCTATAATTTAGAGAAAACCTTTGAGATTTTTACAATTGAGAAGGACGTATATATCACTTTTAAGAAGTTGAAAGAGGCTGGAATAACACTAGATGTAATTTTGGATTATAAGCACTCATTATTGAATTTTATTGAGGAAGATGACAGGTTCTTCACACTATATACGGTAAGGGAAGAAGGGTTTGAACATTATTTAGATAGCTTGGGCTTTTCAGACATATTCTACGAACGGTTAATCTTTGCATTTGAAGAATTTAGAGGAACTCAAGTATCAAATACGTATATCTTTAGGAAAACTAATTCAGCGGTTTCGCTGCGCGATTTTCTCTATAAGTATGTGTCGACAAAACGCGTGATTAAACTAGAAGATTTAATTGATCAAATAGAGCAAAGCTATAATGTCATCTTAGAATCATCCAAAGCCATTTTTTTACTCAGACAAATGGATGTTTTCTATTCAGAGGAGTTATATAAATTTTATATAGACAAAGAGGATTACTTTGAGGAGGTTTATGAATAATGGGAGATCTAAATTTAATTGAACTAATTGGCAAGGATATAACAAAAACTTCAGGAACTAGAAAATTGACCATTAAAGGGAAAACAGATAACTATGAGGTATATCGAGTCCCTTTAGAATATTTATTTTACAATGAACAAAACGGACGAATTGCTACATATATAAGCAAGTATGAGGATGAGCAAGGTCCGCTAGACATAGAAAATAAAGAGGAATATAACAAAATTGTACATGCGTTTATTGTAGATTCAAATAAAAATGCCTTAAATAAAACAAAAAACAATATTAAATTATTTGGACAACGTTTACCAGGTGTGGTCTTACAAAATGGCCGAATCATTGATGGTAATCGTCGCTTTACTTGCCTCCGTGAACTGCATGCGGAAGAAGGAAAGGATTATTATTTTGAAGCTGTTATTTTGAATACTGAAAAAGGAATATCTCCAAAAGATATAAAACGTTTGGAGTTGAATTTGCAACACGGTGAGGAAAGACCTGTTGACTATAATCCAATTGATAATTTAGTTGATGTCTATAGAGACTTGGTTGAAAAAGAAACCTTTACCATAAAAGAATATGCTCATTCAACGAACAGAAAGGAAAAAGAAGTTGAGAAGCTAAGAGACAAGGCTGTGTTAATGGTTGAATTTCTTCAGTTTATCAATGCAGAAGGAAAGTATTACATTGCACGAGATTTAAATTTAGATGGTCCCTTGCAAGAAGTTATGGTCATTTTGAACCGTACGGGCGAAGATCAGAAGGAGGATGTGAAGAACGCTTTATTTGCTTCCATAGTAACATCCAATAAAGGTGACTTAACAAGATACATTCGTGAAATCGGTAGAGATATTATTAATACCAAAAATGCGGAGGACTTCCTTGATGAATTCGAGGATGTTGTTGAAGAAGTATACGAAACATTACACGAAGAGAAAGTTGTTGACATCACAACAATTAATGAAAAAATTGGTGCGAAAAAGGAATTGAAACAGGAGAGTAATCAAATTATTGAAAAGAAGATTGAAGTAAACCGTATTGATGCAGCTAGAAATAAGCCGGTAGATCTACTGGATCGTTCATTTCAAGCAATGGATTCTATTGATACAACAGCGGTATCTAGAATGGGAGAAGACAATAAAGAGGAATTCAAAGAATTACTCGAAAAAATTCAATCAACTGTGAATCTGCTAAAGGATAAGGTTAATGTTTAAACAAATAGCATTAAAACCGAGCTACTACACAACAGATGGCGATACTGTCGAAGCATTTTATAACCCTGTACTATCTAGTTCCGTTCAGTATGACCGAGTAAGTGGGTACTTCAGTTCTAAGGCTCTAGCTTCTTATGCCAAGGGTCTTAGTGGCTTAATGAGGAATGGTGGTCAATTCCGTTTAATTATTTCACAAGACATTAGTGAAGAAGACTTTGATCTGATTAAGCAAGGTTATACGCTTAGGAGCAGTATAAAGGATGAATTATTAGCGAAGTTAGAAGAACCTCTGACCATAAAAGAAGAGGTAAACTTTTTAAATTTAGCCCATTTAATCGCAACAGGAATAGTTGATATTAAAATTGGATTCAAAAAAAATGGGTTATTTCATTCGAAATTCGGACTATGCACGGATGTGGAAGGAAACGTAATATACTTTACTGGTTCAAATAATGAGACATATGCAGCAATATCTCATAATTATGAGGGGTTTGATATTACAGCATCTTGGTTGGCCTCAGAATTTGATATACAAAAGTTAGTAAAGGCGCAACAAGAGTTTGATTTGTTATGGCATGATAAAGCACAACACAAAAATATCTTTATTAAAGAAATAAATGAAGTCGTAAAGAAAAAAATTATGACGTACGACAAGGGGAGGATTATTGTGGATGCCGATATGTTAACAAAAGACGCTTTAATTTTAACCATTGAGGATAAACAATTAATCCTTCAAGATAACTTGGAATCTTATCGGATTAATCCTGATGACTTTGCCTTAGCAAGAAAATTAAAACCCTATTATGAAGATGTTTATCCTAATTTGCGTTCAGACTTAACTTACATTGATATGCAAAAAGTGATTAAAATTCTTGAGAAGTATGCAAACAAAAAGAAATTCAATTTTGTAGTAAGCCAAAAGCTATTGGAGTATATTGATCAGCATTCATATTGGATTGAAGAGCGCTCACAATACGGATTGTTAATAAAAAATCAAGATTCGCGAGTAATTACTGATTATAAAAAGTTCCAAACAATAGTGACTAAGGAATTGGAGAGGACATTAAGAGATCAGCAAATGTGGAGTGGTTTCTATATGACTCAAATGCAAAAAGCAGCTAATTTCTCTGTACCAGGGGCAGGAAAAACATCAATGGTATATGGTGCTTTTGCTTATCTTAATTCATTAGAAGTCAATAAAGCAAATAAACTTGTCGTGATTGGGCCAAAAAATTCGTTCCTTTCTTGGAAATTAGAATTTAAGGAGAACTTCGGGAAAAAAAAGGAACTTCGTGTACTAGATATCCATGATGAGGAGGGAGCGGAAGTACAGCTCCGCCTTAATGGATCAAATAAGAATTTAATCCTTGTCAATTATGAATCGTTGGGTAAATATGAATCTGCTTTGAGTGACATTATTGATGGGAAGACGATACTTGTTTTTGATGAGGTGCACAAAATTAAGGGAGTTCAGAGTGTACGTGCACAGGTTGCTAAACGTATTGCTGAAAAACCAATCTATAAATTTGTATTAACAGGTACACCCATTCCTAATTCATATCAGGATATTTATAATTTTTTAAACATCCTTTATATGGAAGAATATAAAATGTTCTTTAACTTTCAAATCGGAGAACTTAAGGATCCAGGACCTACTGAAGTAAAGGAAATTAATGAAAAGCTCTATCCTTTCTTTTGGAGAACAAATAAGAAACAACTTGAGGTACCAAAAGCAAATGAAGATATGATTATCAAGTGCCCGATGAACGATGAGGAGCAAGAAATTATTGATTTGCTATATAGAAAATATGGAAATTCACCATTCCATCTATATATACGCCTTATCCAAGCATCAACTAATCCAGAACTGTTATTAAAGACAATAGACTTTATCGAAATGTACGGTGAAGAATATGATGAAGAATGGAATGAGGAATTACAAACGGACACAGTATCGTTTAGCGAGGATGAAGTAAATATTATCCGGAGAGTTTCTGAGTCGACTAAGTTCCATCAGGCTTTACTTCTTACAGAACAATTACTTAGAGAAAACAAACAAACGATTATTTGGTGTATGTTTGTAAATACGATTGATAAGGTATATCGGAAACTTACTGCAAAAGGTATCAGAGCAGCTGTTATTTATGGCAGCACACCTCAGAAGGAACGCGACACTATAATTGAAAGTTTTAAAAGAAATGAAATTGAAGTGCTTATTACCAATCCACACACTTTAGCAGAATCAGTTTCACTTCATAAAACTTGTCATGATGCCATATATCTGGAGTATTCCTTCAATCTTACACATATGCTTCAGTCAAGAGATCGTATACATCGATTGGGATTACCAGAAGGACAATATACGCAATATTACTACTTTATGTTAGAAAGTGAAAACGACCAATCGCGAAATACGATTGATGAAAAGATTTATGTGCGACTAAAAGAAAAAGAAGAGAGAATGTTAGAAGCAATTGAAGGAGATGTGTTAACTCCAGAACCGTCTGATGATATTGATGACATTTTAAAGTTATTTGAGTTGTAAGTAAAGTAGGAGGGATGGAAAATTGTCCTTCCTTTTTGAACTGCATTGTATTTTACAAGGAATTTCATAGATTTAAATTGCTGATACTATTCACTCAATATTTATCGGCAAGGGGAATATATAGGGGAATTTGGTAACTTTACTAGAATAGCAGATAAAGAAAGCATATTAATTTATGCTTTTTTTTGATAAGACAAGATTACACAAACAGTATTAGAGTTAAAAGATTTAAAGAAGTTAATAATGATTATTATCATACAAATTAGAAAACAAAGAGGTGACGTATTAGAAAATGACTAGAACTGATATTATAGCATTTAACGAACTTTCCGAAGCTGACTTAAAAATAGATACAACCTATGAGGGAGGTACTAAAGGAAATACAGGTGACGATCCTTTATCAAAGCTAATGGGGTGTGGAAACCAAGGTGGCTTTAGATCTGTAGGTACTCGAAATGGTATCGATACAAAATTGTGTATTCTTTATTCAGACCTATCACACGAAGAATGGCCAGACCGCATTGATACAGAAACAGGAAGATTTTACTTTTATGGAGACAACAGAGTACCTGGACGAGATATTCATAAAACAGCACAAAAGGGTAATCTAATTCTTCATAATTCTTATGAAGAATTAGCAAAAGGTAATCGTAAAAATATACCACCCTTCTTTGTGTTCGTAAAAGGAAAAAAAGGGAGAGACGTTGTTTTTCGGGGTCTTGCAGTACCAGGAGCACCCGACTTACATAACAGTGAGATATTAACGGTGATTACCCATGAAAAAGAAGAAGGAGAAATTAAGAATTACCAAGCTATCTTTACTATACTGGATATTCAATATATTAGCAGATTATGGATTGAGGACTTGCACAATGGAACCCCTTTTACTAAAAATGCTCCAAAACCTTGGATTGAATGGATTAACTCTGGAAAATATCAAGCATTAAAAGGAATCAAGTCAATTGATTCTCATTCTGCATATACAGTCGGTAATCTTAACCCGAAATACTGGCTTTTCAATGTATACTACGCATCGGAACCCAAAGTGTGGAAAAGTTCTAAACATATGGATGTAGCGGCTATGCAATATGAATACGGAAGAGAACACACATCGTCTGTAACAAAGCATATTAATTTAATTAAAAAAATATCGGTTGGAGATTATATTGTTGCGTATTCTGGTAACAAAGGATTTTTGGGATATGGTAAGGTGACAAAACAATTTTATGAGGAAAATGATCCAAGTAAATTCATTCATGCAACTGGTGCACACTGGAAACAACGAGTGGGTGTTAATTGGCAGCAGGCTTTGGATATACCTATAATGTATAAAGGACCAAATTTTATGAAAGATATAGGGTTAAAAGGAAGTCCTGTTATGAGCTCATCTACTATTTTTGAAATAACTTCGACTGGTTTTACGTTTATCCGGAAATTACTAAATGAAATTTATCCAAATAAAGTTATAGAAAAACAATATCCATTGGTAACGCCAAATGAAGTTGTTAATCATATTTTCTCATACATAAAATCAAAAGGTTTTACTTATTCAAAAGAAGAAATTAACAACTTATTTTTAGCTATTAAAACAAAACCCTTTATTATCCTATCAGGTATATCGGGGACAGGGAAAACGAAAATTGTTCAATGGTTAGCTGAAAGTGTTGGGGCAACTGAAGAAAATGGCCAATTTACTTTGATACCGATTCGCCCTGATTGGAACGATGGTTCTGACTTATTAGGTTATGTAGATATAAAGGGTGAATTTAGACCAGGTCCACTCACCAAAGTAATAGAAAATGCAGAAAAAAATCCTGAGAAACCTTATTTTGTTTTACTGGATGAGATGAATCTAGCTAGGGTCGAACACTATTTTAGCGACATCCTAAGTGTAATGGAGAGTCGAAAATGGAAGGACGGTAAGATGATTACAACCATCCTTATTCCGGAACAAACTGCTGGGAGAGATACGAGACTTCCAACAAATCTTTATATTCTTGGAACAGTCAATATGGATGAAACAACACATCCTTTTAGCAAGAAAGTGCTAGATTGTGCGATGACCATTGAGTTTAATCGAGTTGAACTTGCTAATTTATCATTCCTTGATGATTCACATGTTATAGAACCAATAGAAGTGCCGAATAGTCTATTTCAATCGAATTATCTTCATTTGAAAGATTTATATGTAGGTAATGAAGATTTTGTAAAAGAAATAACATATGAATTAGAGAGTATAAATAAAATCTTGCAACCAACCTTAACCCATTTCGGTTACCGTATTCGCGATGAGATTACTTTCTATTTATACTATAACAAGGCTCAAAATTTAATGGATCATGACTATGCATTTGATAATTGTATCCTTCAAAAAATTCTCCCGAGGTTAAATGGTAGTGACCAACGTACGAATAAGATGCTGAGCGATTTGTATCTGTATTGTACTGGCAGGGTTTATACGTATCAAGATGACTACCAATTGGAGATAAAGGAAGCCAAATATCCGAAAAGTGCTGAGAAAATACTAGAGATGATTAGGAGGTTGCAAGAGGATGGCTTCACTTCCTTCTGGATCTCGTAATGATATTGTATTAGTAAAAGTCGACACGAAGGAGTTCTATTTAGTTATTAAAGGTAAGCCGTTTCATTATCAATATGAGGGACTGATTCAGTACAGAAAGATGCATATTCATGATTTGATGGAGTTCTCCTATTCCGGTGATAATGTTAATTCTGTTTTAATTTATGATGTTAATCTAGAAAAACTAACAAATAACATAAATGTAAGACCTATATTTTTTGAGAATGGTGTTTATCAGGTAATTATATATCCCAAAAATAAAAGTCAATTGGAATTTTATCATGAATATCCGTTGTTCCGACAAGCAATAACAGAAGTTGATTTACCAGAAGGTTATCTTTTAATGGGGAATCTACATTTTCAAAATGAAGTAGGTTATTCAACGTTACAAATTCGTCAGGAAGGTCATGTGCTTTTAGAACTAACTTTGGAAATATTCCCAGCTAAACTGGATTATCGAAATGATTACAAGCAGTTGTTAGAAGAAGTAAACGATGAAATCTATAATTTAGCATTCAATTTTATTAGAAAGACATATTTGGGTGCAAGCCTAAAGCTGGATAGAAATCCAAGCCGAGTAGAATTTTATCGGTTGATTTCTGTACATTTTCAGCAGTTTACTCAAGCATTAAATAGAATAGAACGACAGCCACATCATAAGCTGGAAACTACATATATAAAAGCAAGAGGAGACCAGCTAGGTAAAATCAATACCTACACACGTAAGTATTTACAGACTAAAAGTCAATACATCGAAGTAGAAAAAGGTATCTCCATTCATGGAAAAACAATGATGCCAATTCAAGGAATGAAAATCAAAAAAGAGTTAGTGTATGATACACTTGAAAACCGATATGTTAAATGGATGATGACACGCCTCATGGATAAGATAGAAGATTTAATTATAACTCTTTACAATCATAATACAAAGTGGAAAACAGAACCGGACGCTGAACTAGTGGGACGTCTTTCTAAAATGAAGGATACCTTAGAGCTGAAATGCCGGAATCCATTTTGGAGACAGATTGGTAAGCTGGATAAGTCTGTTATGAGCTTAGTAATTCAAATGGCACCAGGGTACCGCGATGCCTTTCATCTGTATCTTACCGTTACGAAAGGGCTTATGCTTCAATCAAAATTCTACCAAATGTCTGTAAAAGATGTTGCTACTCTGTACGAATATTGGACTTATCTAAAACTAGGACAACTTTTAAGTAAAAAATATACGATGATTAGTCAAGATATCATTAAATTAAGTCGGGATGGGCTATTTGTGAATTTAGATAGTAACCAGAAAGCTGAACGTATATTTGAACATCCCATTACGAAGGAACGAATAACACTAACGTATCAAAAAACGGAGACTGGCCTTCCAACAATTAATCAAAAACCAGATACCATGCTGACAATCTCGAAAAAAGGAAAAGATTTCACATACAATTATGTGTTCGATGCGAAATACCGTGTAGATTATGCCCAAGTGGGAAGTTTTTATAAGAAACGCTATCAAACACCTGGGCCCTTGGAAGATGATATAAACACTATGCATCGATACCGTGACTCTCTAGTTTATATGAATAACGGTCCATATGAACGAACTTCCTTTGGCGCCTATGTGTTGTTCCCATGGGCAGATGAAAGTGGATATCAAGAGCATCCTCTCTACCAAAGTATTAATCAAGTTAATATTGGAGGTTTGCCATTTTTACCTCAAGCAACTGATTTAGTTGAGCAGTTTGTAGAACGATTAATCGAGTTAAGTCCCGAGGAAATAAATAAGGAGGGAATTCTTCCACGTGGTACTAAGGAGGAATGGGAATCTAGCCTTGTAGAAAGGGTTTTAGTTGGTTCCGTTTCAAGCCTAGAAAAATATAAGCGATTTATCCATGGTAGATTATTTCAAATCCCTGCTATTAATTTAAAAAATGGGTGGCAAGAATCAAAATATATTGCCCTTTATACTACAGCAGAAGTTGGAATCCCAAATGGGATAGCGGACTATGGAAGAATTGATAAAATTACATCTGAGGATGGGGATATAATCTTCCACATCATAGGTTGGCAAAGGACAAAACAGATTATTAAACCAGTAAAGTATGGAATTGCATCCAATATCATAACAACATTCAATCAGTTAACAAGTGCTAAAGAACTACCTGAGCTATATATGAAAAATCACCAAGAAACAGTTATTTGGAGAATGCTTAGACGAATATCAGATGAAATTAAGGTTCAAGTGAATAATCACAATCTTGATTATGCTTCAAATGTGGACCAGTTCTCTTTCTATGACCTAACGATTAAATTAGAAGAGGATACCTCAACAATACTTATTGTGAAGGGTAATGAAGAAAGAACAATTAGTTCTGAATTGCTTATTAGGTATCCTTCAATCGTCTTTAAAGAGGTTTTAAGTCTTTATGTATAAGGATATTTAAAAGTAGTAAAGATATTTTTATTAAGCATAGGATAGTGTTACTTTTATATTATTAATTTCCTGCTGCTCGTAGAAAGAGTAATCAGAAATCTTAATATTTAAAATGAAGATTGTAGCCAAATTAATGGCTACTTTTTTTATTTGATGGAAATATTTGATATAATTTACTTTGAAAAGGTAATTGTTGAAAGTAATGCAATATGCCTTTTAACTTTTTACTGAATGTAAAAAAGCTTGCATGTTAGCATTTAGATAGGATCAAAGGGACTAACAATGGTATATCCCTTTTGTTAAGAATTTGTGGGGGTGAAAATGTAATGAAACAAGAATATGCCTTGCAATTTATTGAAGTTTTTAGCAAGGAATGGGCCGAGCTTGGAAAGGATTTTGAGCTACTTTTATTTAAAGACATTGATGCTTCTCTTTTTAAGGCAAGAAAGCTAGCGGAACTCCTAGTAAAAGAAGTTTATATACAAGAAAAAATGGACTATCCGTCACATGCAAATCAAGCAGAAAAGAATATGTTGCTAAAAAATGAAGGTATTATAGAAGATAATGTATTCAGTGCGTTGGACAGAATACGGAGAATGGGTAATGCAGCTATACATAATGATAAGAAAATACCTATTTCGGACGCATTTAAGGTCCATCATAATTTGTTTTTTATAGTAAAGTGGTTTGTTGAATCCTATGTGTTAAGTCCAGACAAGGAGGTTCCACCATACCAAGATCCACAATATGAAACACTTGATGAGAAGGTAAAAAAACTATTGGCTGAGTACATACCTGATTTTCTAGAAAAAGAGGAACAATTGAAAGTGGTAGAAAGAGTAGAAGAACGTGAACTACCAACCCTTCATAACTCTTATTTGCTTTATCAGTTGAGCAAATTAAGAGAATCTTCACAAGAGGCTGTTGAGGGATACCAGGAATTAAGTGATTTTAAGAAATATATGCATGTTAAACGGCCAATACAAGATACATTTGAGTCACATTTACAAGAATGTAAGGACTCACCTGGTAGCAAATTAATATTTTTATGTGGGAGTGTTGGAGATGGAAAATCCCACTTACTAGGCTATTTATCTACGACAAAGCCGGAGCTAATAAGTCAATTTAAAATCCACAATGACGCAACAGAGAGTTTTGACCCGAAGAAAAACTCAATGGACACGCTGTCTGAGGTTCTTGAACCATTTTCTGATTCTCTTATTGATGAATCAAGTGAGAAATTGATTTTAGCCATCAACCTTGGTGTACTACATAACTTTATTGAATCAACCTATGCACAGGAGAAATATCAGAAACTAAAGGCTTATATAGAACAAGCTAGGGTATTTGAATCTGGTGTCATTTCATCACCTGCTGAGCATGATACATTCAAGCTTGTGAATTTTGCTGATTACCATTCATTTGAACTAACTAAAGACGGTCCTATATCTACCTATATGTCAACACTTTTTGAAAGAATCACAAAAGAGGATTCTGATAATCCATTTTATGTGGCCTATCAAAAGGATAAAGATAAATTTTCGTATAATCCATTACTTATTAATTTTAAAATGTTTAGTTCGAAGTCAATGCAGCAACAGATTATTCAACTAATAATCAAAACAATCATGAAGGACAAACTCATAATCTCATCACGTGAGTTACTTAATTTTGTTCACGATATACTCGTACCTGCTGCTGCAGAGGAATTAAAAACGCATGATTTTAATGATATGCTGCCGCATTTGCTACCCAATCTATTATTTGAGGGTGGAGATAAGTCACCTGTTTTGAAAATGTTAGGCAATCAAGATCCAATTCACTTTCGGACACAAGAGGTTGACGAAAAGCTGGTTTCACTTTATAACTCAGGGAACTATTACGTCTATTATCGGGATATCATTTTTGATTCATCTGCACAAGAATGGATTCAATTATTAGAACCTGTTGAAAATATTGCCTTCTTAGATAAAGACACTAAAAGGGAATTAAGTGAATTACTTATTAGAGCATCTTTTCTTTATGACTCACATTTAAAAGAATCGTTTAAGGATACGGTCTACGAAAATTATATGAAATATTTATATGCTTACAACACAGATAATGGACGTAATCTACTAGATTTATACTTTGAAGTAGAGAAATCAATCTATCTCTGGAAGGGAAGCCCAACAAATGGATACCTTTATCTTGATGATGAAGGGAATTTGATAAGAATTGCGGCTCCTATTCAAATCAAAAAAGAGATGGTAACGATTAAAAACGAATCACAGGAGATTATCTTCCGGTTTACTCCAACACTATTTCTAGGATTTCGATGCGCTCCTTATAAACAGGTTCACCATGTGGAAATTGACTTACCATTATACGAAATGATTGGTAAGGTACTTCAAGGGTATCGACTCAATAGGAAAGATCGAGAGGACTCGATTCAATTTATTAAATTTATTGACAGTCTACTTCCATTTGGACAGCAGCAGGAAGAAATTTTAATAAAAGACATGAAGACACAGTTCATGTTCCGCCTGGAATATGAAGAGTTTTTTGGTTTTAAGTTCAATAGGGAGGGGTGAATGAGTACATGAAACCTGAGGTTTATACGTTAGAAGCACTCAGAAAATCTCTAAGTGTGAAAACAAAAAACGGGAAGAAAACATTAAAGCATACGATTAATAAAAGGGTTACATTACTACCTTTTAAGACGAGAAATCCTGAACGTGCTAAATTTGCAAATGGTTTTGCACCTGTAATTGGAGAGTTTTTTCGTCTTGTTGAAGAGAAAACATATCATAAGACAGATGATGAAAATGAGCTTGACATCGAGACCTTTATCACAAAAGTCAGTGAAAATGTTCAAATGAATGAGGAAGATCGACCTTATTTTGAAGATATTTTAAAAACATTTCTCTATAGTGCTAACGGTATCCGCTTGTTTCATCCGATGATGTTCAAGTATCTTTTATTATCCGATTCGAAAGAGGCGACTGGGGAAAAGGATATTGCTCAGTATATCTATGATGTGTTATTAAAGCACAACAGCCAAATTTTAGAAGAAATACTACAAATAAAAGAAAATGAACATGTGTTGGTAAGATTGATTCATAAATTACTGCCTGAATTAAAGGCTGGCAACACAAAAGAAACATATGCGATGGCTTTTCCTTTTATTAAGGATTTATTCTTAGAAGATTTACGTACTTTAACGCTTAATCGTGATTTCTTTATGAACAATATTAGTTTGTTTATAGCTTATTATTACTTCTTTTCGGTAACACAATTAACTTTGAAGTTAAATCAATATGAGGAAATGGATAAAGAGGTAGCGAGTCCTGTTTTCTATAATCTTGACTGGGAAGCCACAAATCGTAATCGAAAAGCAACGACAAATGGCTTTAAGCTGATAACAGAGGCGTCCAAACAACTACTTAGTCATATGAATACTCTTGAGCATGTTAATTATCTTTTAAATCAAGAAAATCTATTATACAAAGATCTTGTTCAGCATTTTGAGACACTGGCAGAGGCAGATAGAGAAAAGGTGTACTCAAATTTATTTGATTGGACGAAGGAATACTCTGAAATTGTACTTAATAATGTTGAGGGGATTGAACAGAAAGGAAGTCTCGAAGAAGCCTATCGTCAATTGCAGAAGCAGATATCGTTGGGGTTAACTAAAGAGACTATTTCAAGATATGCTCTTTACATTAATGAAATCGGGAAGGTTTATTTCTTAAAAACAAGGGGTTCGTTAGGTTATACCTTAAATGTGACACAGGATTTTCTCCTTCTTCTTACAGCTGTATCGGTTAAACAGGAAAAGATTTCACTTAAACAGTTATTTGTTGAGTTTGAAAGACGCGGTGTTTATTTTGATCGCTATTCTCGAGAAGAGATTATAAAGTTGTTTAATAAACTCAATTTAATTGAGAAAAAAAGTGATAGTGGTGATGCCCAGTATGTTAAACCAATTTTATCAATACATGAGTAAAAAGTTGATTCGATTTCTCGAATCAGAACAATTAAGTGGTGGCGAACGGTTTTATTTACAATTCGATAGTAAAGATAACGTTAAGGATTTTTATCAAACGCTCGGTCAAAATGGAATCGCAGAACCATTCGTGTATAAGCACGAACAAGGTTCACCATATCAAACCTTTTGCCTTATGATGGGCTCAGTAAGAGTAGTGGTTGCAGCAACTATTAATGATGTAACGCCAGATTACTTAGTTACATTAAGAAACCAAGTTAGTGAACAAGATAATGAATGGAAGGAAACGGCCCTACTAAGTATATGTTATGAAACGCTTGATAGTATTCGAGGAGGCAGTAGCGATTTACAAAAAGAAGGGATGCCATTTAACATCCTATCAATTACAAAATACATAAAAGAAGAATTGGAAACAAATGAACAGCTTTGTGAGCCAGAAAAAGAGGTTATTCGATTTCATTTAGATAAAAAGTTAGAAGATGTCGTTATTCAAACCTCTTTATGGGATTATGCAGATGTCATTTCGTTAATCGAAAAAGGTAAGATTGAAACTGGTGATTTCAAATCACTGCATTTATTCATTGATAATGAATTAAATAAAAGCTCCAACATGAAGTCTGCGGACATTCGCAGTCGTTTAGCAGAGAACTTTTGGCTTTTCGAAAATGTACAACGTATACATGATTATGGAACACAGGAAACAGAACTTGAGAAGCTATTTGATGATAAGATGCAAAATAAGTTAAAAAAGGATAATTGGTTTGAAAACGACTTTTCCCCCGTGAAAAATTCGTATGACAATAATAAAGGTAGCTCACTTCAATACCTTGCTGGAAATACAAAGAAGGGTAATAAGAGTCTTGAGTTTTGGGAAAAAGCATTTCAAGAGACCAAAGCTGGACAACGAAAACGTCATTTAATCATTTTTAATTCAGATGAACGCGAATCTATTGAAATGGTGTTCGAATTTGATGACTATTTGAAAAACCAATTCATTCATAAAAAGAGTACACCTTATGCGGAGGTAAGCGGCAAAAAACTAAAGGTAAAGCTACCTTCTACATTGAATGAGGCGAAATTTTACCAAGTTAAATATAAGCATAAAGACGAATCAAAATCCGGTTACGAGTTTAATTTTCTGATTGTCCCATTTTCAGCAAAACAATTTGAAGGCATAGAATCGAATTATCACCTTGTTGTAAATGGTTCTGATTCAAGAATCGTTCTAAAATATGAAGGAGACAAAATTTCATTTGGTTCCTTTGGCGAAGAAAAGTACCAAGTCATACAAGAGGGCTATCAAACAGTTAATCTGCCTGACAAAGAGAAGCTTACTGTTGAGTTAGATTACTCAGCTTGGGAGGATAATTCACTATTTTTCTCAATTAAATACCTTCAAGTGTACATTCCTATAGAGATAAAAGATTCTGATTCAAAATCTTCACGGATAAGTGCAAGACAAGTTTGGAAATTAAAACGGGAACATAAAGAAAACTTTATATTTGAAGATGAGAAGTTAAGACAAGGTACGTCAATCTTTTATCCATTTGAACGCTTCAAAGAGCTGTTATATCATGAAAGTGATTGGATTGAAAATAGCTATCGTTATGTTGTAGAAAACCAACATATTGATACGCTCACATTACCTATTGAGATTACTGAATGCTATGATGCATATTTAAATTATTTTAAACAGAACAAGACACTACCAAGCTTAACCTATATGAATAGTGATCTTCAGGAGTTAGCTACTAAGCTTGTTTTGGCTGTAGATAAGGCTATACAAGAGATTAAAGAAGATACCTTGTTGAACAATGAACAAAAAGGAATCTTTAAATTAGGTATGCAAGTAGAGGGCGGAAAAATATGGTTAACGCCATTTCATCCACTAAACATAGCGTACCAACTAGCAATTGAAGAGGAAGTAAAGGATGAAATTATTGATCGTAGTATCCTTGAACGATTACATCCAAAGAACCTCTTGCCGTATATTTATTCCGATAAGGCTAATTTGTATAGACCAAGTATGGAGTTTGAATATCCTGAGTGGCATGAATATGAAAATGAACAAATTGTTTCTGTCGGAACCGCTAATGAATTTTTAGCTAAGGTTGTTGAGGAGAAAATTAAGCAATATATCCATCATTTTAATTATTTATTCCTAGAAAGCTCTCGTTCACCTTTGTTATTAAATGTGATTCATATTCACAATGATAAAGAAGTTGTTAAAGGAATTTGTCAATACTTGAAAAAACAACTAGAACAAAAGGGCCCCAAAGGGATGATTCCAATTGAAGTTGTTTTATATCGCGGTGTTGAAACCCAAAGCGCATTTGAAGTCTTCTCAAGTCTGCAAACCGTTGCAGAGGTTGAAGATATTTTCAATCTTGATTTGAAGTCAAAAAATTTCGATCAAGTCGATGTCCTTCGTTTTATCAGAGAACATATTACCTATTACAAGGGGCACAGTACGCAAGCGAAAGAATTTCAGTATGCGCATATTTCATTCTTTAAATTACCTACACAAGATTTAAACGCATCACACCCAATGGATAAAATGGAATCTGGTCTTTCATTAAACGGATTATTGTCATCGGTTATAGCGATATCAAGTGAAAATGATTACCGCTCAGGGTTCGGATTACTTCATGCACCAAATGAAGAAACATCACTTGTGAGTATAGCATCCTCTTATAATGAGCTTGCTTTTAATATGCAAAATGAAGGTAAAAACTCTTATAGTAAGAATAAAACTATTGTGAAAAGCACTTCGACAGAAGGCAAACATTTATTAGAAAAAATTTATAAATCTTCTTCATGGGTCACGTTCATTGATCCAGGAGTAGATCTAGATTTCTTCCAAAATTCAAGTCCAAACTTATTGGTGATACATTATAACGACCAACATACATCTTCTGACCGTTATGATGCCATTACAGTAACGGAAAAAAATGCAGAGTATAAACGGGTAATCGCTAATTACTTACACGAACATAATTTTACGATATCTGATAGTAACATTGATTTAGCAATTAAAGCTTTTAACTCTATTAATGGAGAGTGGCTGCTAAGTATTGTTGGAAGTAAGGGACATTTTGCAAGGGAAAAAATCAGTATTGTCTCTGCAATGAAATACTTAGAAAGTTATTTATCTCACTCAAATATTAGATGGATACCAATTTCTTTAGAGGAGATCTTAAGGGTGGCCTCAGCTGTAAATTTAACAAAATCGGATGGTATCTTTTCAACTAAGAATCTAAAATCATCAGGAAAGCACAGTGATGATATTTTAATGATAGGTATTGAAGAGATTAAGGAGCAGTTGTTCATTCATTTTTATCCTGTGGAAGTAAAAATAGGTGGTCTTCAAACTTCAAAAGCAAGTGTACAAATTGAAAAGACTACTGGCCTATTTTATGAACACTTAATCGAAGCGGGTAATGATAGTCGTTTTACGAGAAAATTCTACCGAAATTTCTTTGCGCAAATACTCCTTTCCAATGCGAAAAAGCTATATGCAAATGGGTTATTGTCAGGCCAGAAATATCAATATGTACACAATCTGAAAGCCCGTTTACTAAATGATGAATTTTTAGTCGGACAGCATTTAAATCCTTTTATCGGAAAAGGTGCCGTGCTAACTTTTAGAAAGGATTACCCATTTAGGAAGGCTGAAAGAAAAGATGATATTATCAATCTTACTCTTTTAGAAACTGATGCCTTTGCTGGTTTAACACAAAATACACAAGAAATTACGGAAAAAATGCAAAACGAGTATTTGGATATTGATCCTGGTACATTGTTAACCAACCTTTATCAACCAGATGAAATTGATGTATCTTCCTATCAGTCTGTGCACGGTGTAAGGATTGAAAAGGATGTAGCAGTTGAAACAGATAAAACTGGAATCGAAGAAAAAGTTCAAGAAGATGAGTTACCGGAGGATGAGCCAGAAATAATAGTTGTTGATGATGTAGAGGATAATGATATCGTAGATGAGTTAGAAGAACAAACAAAAATAGACATAAATACTGATACCGAAAAGACTGCTAAAGATGAGACAATTAATTCTGAAGTAGCTCTTCTCATTGGTCATGATATTGGGACAAATCAACCAATTAATTGGGATCATCGAAGAAATATCTCTAATCCTTTAGCAAATCACAATATCATCATCACAGGGGATCCTGGGAAAGGAAAAACCCAGACCACAAAAGCCTTGATTCATGAAATTAGAGCAAATCATATTCCGTTACTAGCCTTTGATTTTAAAGATGATTACATTAATGAAGAATTCCTTAAAACTGAAAAAATGGAAAAATTCGATATCATGATAGATGGGTTACCATTTAATCCGTTAATCCCTTATGTGGATCCGGACCAGGGGTATTTTTTAGCGATTAATCAAATTATTCAAATAGAAGGTATACTAAAACGAATATATAACTTGGGACCACAGCAATCAACACAATTACGAACAGCTATTATAGAAGCGTACAAGCGTAAGGGGATAGAGCCGCATTTACCAACTTATCCATATAAAGTAGAAGAATATCCTACCTTCATGGATGTTCATGACATTTTATTGGAAGATGATAAAAAACATGGAACATTACTCGGACGGATGGATCTATTATTCCAACTGAACTTATTCCGAAAGGAAACGAAATTATCCTTTGAGGAATTAATGTCTGGGAGCTATACACTAAGGCTCTCTCAATTACCAATGAATGAGATAAAAGCCGCAATTGCAGAAATGGTCATTCTTGCAATCCATAATTATCTATTGTCACAAGAGCAACCAAGAAAATTAACAAGGGTAGTTGTTTTGGATGAAGCCCATAGAGTCAGTCAATCTAATGCTCTACTAGAACTCATGAGGGAAGGCAGATCTTTTGGAATAGGTATGATGATAGCTACACAATTTCCAACAGATATAGCACAAGATATTTATGGCTGTACGGAAACCAAACTATTCCTATCAAATGATCAATATATTCATGCAGAAGCCGCTGCCAAGCAAATTGAGGGAGGCAGCACGAGACAAGAAATCAATGAACTAGCGGAAGGTATTCGAAACATGAAGCAATTCAGAGCAGTCTTACGAAACTCACAATATCCAAAAGTGTTTTTGGATGTCATGCCTTATTACAAGCGGGATTAAGAAGTCTATACTAACCTTAATTATGATGTGCAGTTCAGGAGAACTGCACTTTTTTATATGGAAGGCACATATTACTAAAGAAAAGTATTCAAGATATGTAAAGATACAATCGTAATAAAAACCCATATTGTGGTATTTTAGATATAGAGTATAATAAAAAGTTCATGAAAGGTAATTTTCCAAATGAGTACATTACAGATTGAAACAATGCCATTTACTCAATCCTCGATAGATTCACTATATGAAAAGTCGTATTCGGATTATCCTATTGTGTATTTTTTAAATAATAATACAATGGTTTACATCGGAGAAACAGTAGCGGTTAGAAATCGGATGAAAAGCCATAAGAATAATCCGGAACGAAAAACATTGGAAAAGATGACATTGATTATACATGAAAAATTTAATCGCTCGGCTACCTATAATATCGAAACGAAGCTAATCAATTATTTTCTAGCAGATGAACGTTATAAACTACAAAATAAGAGTCAGACAGCGGATAGTATTAGCCATAATTATTACGATAAACCTTTTTATAATGAAAAGTTATTTAATGAAATCTGGGATAAGTTAAAAGAGAAAAACTATGTTACTCATTCTAGAGAGGTTATCGAGAATAAAGATATCTTTAAGCTATCGCCTTTTAAAGAGTTATCTATTGAACAAATTGAGTTAAAAGAAAAGATTATAGAAGTCTGTGAAAACCATGTGAACGACGATAAACCCTTTGTTTTTCTTGTCAAAGGAGAAGCGGGTACGGGGAAGAGCGTTGTATTGAGTGCCGTTTTTAATCGTATACAGGAACTAACTAGAGAGAAATCCTCAGCCCTCTACAGTACGAATAATTTTCTATTAGTGAACCATAGTGAAATGTTAAAAACATACCATAAAATCGCGGGTAAAGTGAAAGCACTCAAAAAAAATAATTTTGACAAACCTACTTCTTTTATTAATAAACGTAAAAAAGCCAATGAAAAGGCCGATATTGTGTTTGTTGATGAGGCTCATTTGTTATTGACTCGGCCTGATAGCTTCAATAATTTTAAAGAGAATAACCATCTCGAAGAAATTATGAAATATAGTAAGGTTGTTATTATCGTCTATGATGATAAGCAAGTATTAAAAATGAAGAGTTACTGGGACGAAAAGAAGTTACTAAGCCTAGTTGATAACCGTAACTCTGATGAATATATCTTAAAAAATCAATTTAGGATGCGTGCTAGCCTTAAGATGATTACGTGGATTGATCATTTTGTCGAGAAAAAGATTACTCCGATTCCTAGTAAAGAAGAGTTTGATTTTCGAATTTTTGATTCGGCAGCTACCATGTATAAGGTAATACGG
The DNA here is from genome assembly GCA_003640645.1 of Fredinandcohnia aciditolerans. Classification (GTDB taxonomy): domain Bacteria; phylum Bacillota; class Bacilli; order Bacillales; family Bacillaceae_L; genus Ferdinandcohnia; species Ferdinandcohnia aciditolerans. The sequence continues at coordinate 171,487 of QGHH01000003.1, forward strand.
GAAAAGAACAAAGAATTGGGACTGTCAAGAATTGTTTCTACTTTTGACTATGTTCATAAGAAAGATGGCGGAACGTACTACATTAAAGAAGATCAACTAACGATTCCTTGGAATACAACAGAGGGAGATACCACTTGGGCTGAAAGGGAAGAAACAATTAGAGAGGCAGGTTCAATATATACCATTCAAGGGTTTGATTTAAATTATGTGGGTGTCATTCTTGGTCCATCCGTTTCGTATAACGAGGAAAAGGATGAATTGAAAATCCTAACAGAAAACTACAAAGACACAGAAGCCTTCAGAGGTAGAGATGAATTTGATGATCCAGAAAGTGTAAAAGAGAAAATTATATTGAATTCAATAAACATCCTATTAAAACGAGGCATTAAGGGTCTTTTTATATTTGCTAGTGATAGGAAATTAAGAGCACGCTTAATGGAACTTTATAAAAGGCGTGAAAACGACTATGGGAATGCGATGGTCGCTGAAGAAGGAACTGATTATCAGTAGGAGCATCTTTTAAATAGAAATTTATAAAATGATCTGTTGTAAAGAAAGGGGTTTAAACTTGGAATACTTAGATTCATTTAATAGTGATGATAGTAGAATCGATAAAATCGTTGCAGAATTAAGAGAAAACTACCCTGAAATTGATTGGCAAACACAATGGAGTGATGATGAGGATATACAGGGTAATCCAACATCCTATGTTTCATTAGTTGTTCCTGGATCACAATATGAAGAAGCCGAACAAATCTATCAAGAATTAAAGGAGGAGGGGTTTGATTTTGAAACATCCATCTTTGATTCATTAATTGAAGAAATTACTGAGTTCCGAGATGAAAGGGATTGGAAACAATTCCACAATCCAAAGGATTTAGCTATTTCTCTTTCGCTAGAGGCAAGTGAACTATTGGAAAACTTTCAATGGAAATCAAGTGATGAAGTTGTAGTTGATAAAATCGATAATATAACAGATGAAATAGCAGATGTTGTAATATACGCACTATTAATAGCTGATGAATTAGATATCAATCTGGAAAAAGCCATTAAGGATAAACTTAGTAAGAACAGACAGAAGTATCCAGTTGAAAAGTCTTATGGGAATAATAAAAAGTATACTGATTTTTAATCTTTGCAGATTAAAGGTTGTTTAGAACCTACAAAAAGTGAGCATCCTCGGCTTTTTTTGTTAAACAAGCCATGTATAAATCAAAAAAAGTAAATAACAATGAAATAACATACTATTTTGTGGCACTATAAATATTATTTTGTAAATTACATATTGTTAGTCACTTTATTCTAAAAATTTATAGAAAAATACAAAAAATAGCCCTTTCGACCTCTACCTTGAACTTATATTTGTGTCTTTTGAATCATAAAATCTCCATATTGTTCAAATTTAACAATTTGAACATTTGCCTAAGAGGAAAGGAATATGGAGTTTATAGTAGGCTGGTATGACATCTAGCGTCTATTTAATGAATATGATCGCCCATTACCGGTGAGAAGCTTTCAGCAGGAGATCGTGTTCTTGCTGTAGGATTTCTAGCTCTTACACATGTCCCACCTGCAAAGGCAGCTAGTGTTAGAGGAAAAGCCGCAGTAAAAGGTGTAAATCGGGTCTACCGTCCCTAGCGAAAACACCCGAAACATTTATAAAAATACGAAATGTCCAAGATTCGAAAAGGGTTCAACAAGCATTCCGCTCCGTGTAGAATAAATAAATCTGGTGTTAGATATAAAGAAGGAAAACAGGTTTCTAATAGTGTAAAAGTTAATTATTAGCAATAATAGTGCCAAATTCTTTTCTCCATTGTCTTATTAACCTTCCCGTGGAACTCGAGATAATCTAAATATCCGATAACCTCAGACATAATGTTAAAAAATTTAATTTCGTACTTTTCTCTATAGATAAATTGGGCAATCTCACTTACAGTTGTTATTCCGGACTTAATTATGTGTATGTATTTGTTGGCATTATCGTCTATCCTTTTTAATCTTTTATTTATTAGATCAGTAGGCCTTCGTATGATTGGGCCGTGACCAGGAAATACGAAATCAACTTGTAATTGCAAGCATTTTTCTAGGGAATGTTTTAGTTGTAGTAAAGATTTAATTCGGTTGCCATTATAGTCGGGTTCAATGAACGCATTGCTAGACATATTTTCAATCAATAAATCACCAGCAAAGAGCCATTTGTTTTGTTTATTATAAAATCCGATTAGATCTGGAGCATGTCCTGGGATTTCCAAAATAGTAAAACCTAATAGATGGTCACTGCTAATTTCCTGAATTTCACAATCAATTCTATTATCATCGTTTAGTATAATTGGGTTATTTATATCAATTACTTGTTTCTCGCCTACTTGACCGCAACCCATCTCTTGGTATAGCTTTTTAAAAAAATCTACTCTCATATTCATATAACGACCGTCTCTTTTTAATCGGAGGATGGCGTCAGGGTGGGCGTAGATTGGAATTGAGTGAGTGGAAAGAATTCGATTAACTAAGCCAATATGGTCACTATGATGATGCGTTAATAATATTTCTGTTATATCAGTTAGGGTGTAATCATGCATTTTTAATGTCTTTTGTAAAGAATTCCAGCATTCTTCATTGTTTAGACCAGCATCAATTAAGGATAAGGCTCTGCCTTGTTTAACTAAGAAGAAGTTAATACTTTTTAATTCATTGGAAGTTGGAACTGAAATAGGAAATACCTCCACATCTTCTTTTTTAAACAACACATATATCCCTCCAACAAATTGATTTTCCTACTTTTATTTCAATTATATTTATCTTATATAATTTAATACATAACATTTAAGAAAAATATGGAGAATATTTAAATTCTATTATTTAAGATACAAAAATAACTATTAATCATTTTTGCGATTTTCATCAGATTGAAAATACTCAATAAATTTTCTTGATGTCGAAGAGAGGTAACGACCCTTTAACCAAATCACCGCTGAGGGCCTAGCCATAATAGGAGGATCTAAAATTTCTTTAAAAATAAGGTCGGTATTCGGTATAAGATTTATTGCGGATTTGGGAACCAGAGCAATACCTATATCATGATTAGCCCAGTTAAGTAGTGTCATAATGTCGCTGCTTTCGCAAATAATTTTAGGTTCAAATCCAGCGTTCAGGCAAGCGCTTTTAACCATATCTACTGTGTACATCTCATGATTATACATTGAGGTACCACTTTGTCTCCGAAGTAACATTAAGGGCTTTTCTTTCAGTTCCGATAGTTGAATATTTGGTTGAGTGTTATTCTCATTCCACTTTTTGCTCATTGCAACAACTATGGGTTCATCTGGTAAATTTAGCATTTCGAATATTTTATGGTTAATTGGTAACCTGACAATACCTAATTCTATAATCCGATTTTCCACTAACTCCATAATTCGGTTAGGATCGCCTTCCCATACTTGAAATTGGACCTCCGGGTAATGAATTTGAAAATCTCGAATTCTTTCTGGTAATAGTTTTGCTCCTAGTGAAGCAATAGTGCCGATAGATAATGTTCCCCTTGTTCCCTCCGATAGTTCTCTTACTTCTTCGATACTTCCATTCATAAAATCGAGTATTTCTTTAGCACGTTTGTAAAATAATTTACCTTCCTCAGTAATAAGCAGTTTTCGGGTATGTCTCTCAAATAAAGTTACACCCAATTCACTTTCCAGAAATTTAAGTTGTTGACTTAACGGTGGTTGAGCCATATTCAAGCGTTTAGCTGCTTGAGAGATTTTACCTTCTTCCACAATTGTAATGAAATATTTTAGATGACGAATTTCCATACTATATCATCCTTCCGAATGAAATTATATTGTTTCCAAAGCATTTTTTGGGGGATTGAGTAATGAGATGGATAAATGATTTTAATATCCTACTTTCTAATTTTTTCCTTTATTTATATTTATAACATATAAATAGTGTATAAAGTAAATATTTTTCTTAATTTTTAGAATATGTTAAGTTATTAATATATTAAATTTGAGAAAGGAGAGAACCATAGGAATTAATTAAGTTTGTCGTAATTATCAATTCTTATTATGGAAGCGATTACTTGTTTGTTTAGACTATTAAAGAGGTGAGTATATGAAAAATTTTAAACTTGCTTTACCAATTTTATTGATGATTGGAATTTTATTAAGTGGATGTAACTCTGAGGGGTCTTCTAGTACACCTGAAACATCTAATTCAAAAGCTCAAGTAGAGCACGAAAATGCACCGAAGCCACTAAATGAGTCTGTAGACATTAAAATTGGCTATCCTACACAAGGTGCATCCATGCTTCCTCTGTGGGTGGCTAAAGAAACAGGGATATTTGAAAAATACAATGTAAATGCAGATTTAGTTTATATTGCTGGAACCCCTAAGGTTCAAGAAACATTAAACAGTGGAGGTATCCAAGCCGGCTTAACTGGTATTGACCCTGTAGGAAAAGCAAAGGTTGCAGGAATCGATTCTGTTATTCTCTCAGCAGTAGCTGATCGAAGTGTTCTTTATTTATATGGACAAAAGGACGCAAAAAAATCGGATCTAGGAAATGAATTAAAGGGTAAGACGGTAATTACCGCTGCCGAAGGTTCATTATATGATCATTTAGCTCAATCCCTAATTAGAGAAAATGGGTTGACACCTAGAGAAGATGTAAAAGTCCTCAATATGGGTGGAGAGGGTGACCGCACTGCTGCGTTTATGAGAGGGGATGGCGACTTCTACGTTGTTGCACCACCAACTTCATTTAAGATGGATGATATGGGGTATCCACAATTGTACGATTTCAAAGAAAAAGAGGTCCTTAACTCAGGTATTGCAATGAAAGCAGACTATTATCAAGAGAATCCAGAGTTAGCAGAAATACTTGTTGCATCCCTCATAGAAGCGAATGCTTTCATTACCCAGAATAAAGAAGAAACAATAAAAATAATTTCAAAATATACAGGAATTGATGATTCGAAATTAGCAGAAAAAACATATGACGTCAATGTTGATACACTTCCTAAAAAACCTTATGTATCTGATGAATCAGCACAATTTTTTATTGATAACTCGGACAGTGAAGAGGTTAGGAAGATGAAACCATCCGATCTTGTTGATATGAGTTTAGTGAAAAAATTAGATGAATCTGGTTTTATAGATAGTTTGTATGAAGAATAGAGTCTCTTTATTAAGGGAGGAGTGGAAAATTTGACTACTATTGCTAAGTTACAATCAGAAAATGTATCGATTACATATCCACTTAAAAATGGTGATGAAATAATTGCTGTTACTGATTTCAATATGACAGTTAATGAGGGAGAATTTATTTGCATTGTTGGTCCAAGCGGTTGTGGTAAGTCAACAATGCTAGGAGCCATTGCTGGTTTTCAAAATATAAGCGAAGGAAATCTCTACTTGAATGGTAATCCCATTAAGGGGACTGGGCGCGATCGAGGTGTTGTGTTCCAACAAGCCTCACTATTTCCTTGGCGTACTGCAATTGATAATATCACGTATGGCCTTGAATTAGCAGGTACACCAAAACAAGAGCGATTAGTTAAAGGAAGGGAACTTTTAAAATTGGTAGGTTTGGAAGCATTTGAAAATCATTACCCAAACCAACTATCAGGTGGTATGCAACAACGGGTAAATGTTGCTAGAGCACTTGCTATAAAACCTAGCCTTATGCTATTAGATGAGCCGTTCGGCGCATTAGATGCACAAACGAGAGAGTTTATGCAACTAGAACTCCTACGAATCTGGAGAGCAACGAAACAAACAATCATTTTTGTTACTCATGACATCGCTGAAGCTGTTTACCTAGCAGACCAAGTAATTGTTATGACTGCAAGACCCGGAACAATTTGTGAAAAAGTGAAGATTGACCTAACACGACCTCGCCCTTTAGAAATTAAAAGAAGTCCTGAATTTATGGAATATGAGAAATACATCTGGGATCTTATTGTACAGGAAAAAGAACTTGAAAAAGACATGGTATAAAGGGAGGGAAACAGTTGAATAGCATAAAAATGAAAGAAGAAATAAACAGTCGAAGTCAGCAAGATGGATTAATACTTAAGAAAAATAGCACAAGTAGAAAAAATCAATTGAATACTGGGAGTTTTTTATTAAATAATCTTGGGCTCATCACTGTAATTCTTGTCTTAGCTATTTGGGAAACGCTGTACCAAATAGGCATTATAAATCCAATTTTTATGAGTGGTCCCTCGCAAATTGTAAAGGTAGGATACGAATTAACAGTAAGTGGAGATTTGATTGATAATCTGCTTTTCACACTCGGAAACTTCAGCCTTGGATTCGGAATGGCAGCCGTAATAGGAATCCTGGTCGGCTTAGTAACTGGTTGGTACCGACCTCTAGGAAAAGCATTTGATCCTTTTTTGACTGCTATGCTTGGTACACCTCGTATTGTATTGTTACCATTAATCACTCTATGGGTAGGTGTAGGTTTTTCGAGTAAGGTTGTTATTGTGTTTATTGCAGGCGTTTTTCCAATTATCCTCAATACGATGACGGGAGTAAAGAACCTAGATCCAAATTTAACTAGAGTCTCAAGTAGTTTTGGCGCATCTGCTATACAAACGTTTATAACAGTAGCACTTCCCGGGTCATTACCGCAGATTGTTTCTGGTCTTCGAGTTGGGATTGGTCAATCCTTAGTAGCAGTAATTGCAGCTGAAATGTTTGTTTCGACAGGTGGAATCGGTTATTTTGTAGCACAATCATCTGCTAATTTTAATATAGATCGTGTTTTTGTAGGCATTGTCGTCATTGTGATCTTGGGGATATTAATTACGAGTTCTGTTAAATGGATAGAGTCACGTTTACTAAAGCATCGAGTTGAATAAAGTTTACTATACTTCTAGTGGTCTGAATTTTCAAATTAAAAATGCGAAAAGCGCATATAAGGAGAGAATGTCATGATAAAAGATGAAAAGAATACTTCTAAACTAGCAAAACCGAATTTTACAAGTCCGCCATTAATAAACAAACAAACACCTCGTTGTCCTCCAACGATTGATATTAATAGTGCTGAAGAATTAATCCCATACTTAGATGCAGTAGCAAAACGTCCATATAATCATGGACTTCATGCAGGGTGGGATTTGCAACCTGGTGAACGAGTACTGCTTCGAGTTGATAACTGGCACGACCCAATGGTAATTGATGCATGTAAGATGATTCTAGAGAAATACAATACAAAATATGAAGTTAAGTATGTTGATAAAGGACCTATTGTAAAATGGAAGGGCCATAATGAGGTTGAGTATTACCTTGCTCGTACGAAAGAACTTGCTGAGTGGATGGATGAATGGGAGGAAATGGAGAAGGAAGGAGAATATGACAAACTTCTATGGGGATATGGTGGCCCAGTTTTAAGGGATACGAATATAAAAATTCAACGGATGCCTTTTATTACACCTGAACTCACAGCAAGCCCAGCCCATACGATTCCTTATGAAATTATTGAAGCCCTTGATAAATGGACCTGGGATAAGGTTCGAAATTCGCGCAGAATTAGAATTACAGATCCTGAAGGTACGGATTTAAGTTATACGAACCACGATGAGTATTGGGATTCAAAACGAGAATTCTACAATCCAGATTTGGTTAATCGATTTTGGGCAGGAAACACCGGTTTTGGTAAAACATATTTACCTGGGCATGTGTTAGGACGTCCATGGATGTATATTCCAAAAGAAGATGCTTGTGGCGTTATTGCTGGTACTAGTAATCATATCGGGCCAGTTCCTTGGATTCAACTAGATGTCCAAGATGGAAAGATTACCGACATCCATGAGGGAGGAGAGTTTGGTGACAAACTTCGTAAAGTAAAGGCTGAAACAGATCACTTACAATATCCAGGTTTTCCTGATAAAGGATTATTTCGATGGTGGGAAGCCTCCATTGGTACGAATCCACATATTCACCGTCCTAGAAGAGGATTTCTTAATGGTTGGTTAAATTGTCTATATGAACGCATGCGTAGCGGAGTTATTCATTTAGGATATGGGACAATTATATCAAGTTCTGCAGAACGTGAAGCAGCAAAAATGGGATTACCTGTTGGACACTGGCATGTGCATCTATACTTTCCAACTGTAACTTGTGAAATGATAGGTGGAGGAACCGAAACAATAATTAAAGACGGACATTTAATGGGATTGGATGACCCAGATATTCGCAAAATTGCTGCTAAATACGGTGACCCAGATTTATGGTTGTCTGAATCTTGGATTCCTGCAGTCCCTGGTTTAAATATGGGAGGAGATTATTGGAAACATTATGCGAATGATCCAGAGGATTGGGTGCTTACAGAGCTAAATATTTGTGAAAATTATCATCCTCTATTCATGAGCATGGTAGGAGCAGATCCAAAGTATTGCAATAATCCACTTTGGAAACTACCTAGCGAGAAGGACCGTGTTAACTCCAATCATATTTTACATTCACATGATAGCTGTTCTTGTGGTGGCCATCACGGTTAATGTCTAGACTTTCAATCAATCATTAATACTAATTTTTTTATCGGGTAGCTTCTATATAAAGCTACCCGATTTTAGAACACTGACTACTTATTCAATTAAAAGATTGCCATTCTAAATCATCGAAAGGTAGATGAAGATGTCTATACTTATACAATTATTAGCATTCTCTATTGTTTTCATTGTTACTGCTAGTGTTTATCGATTAGTATACAAAGTACGAGAAGCTCTTACGTGTACAACTGCAATGATGTCAGCAATGATTATTGGCTCTATGGCTGGCCTTATAATGGGTACTATTCTTGCTCTCAACGTAAGTTTTTCAATAAACTCTTTGCTAGCCATGATTATCGGAATAGGGGCAGGGGTGATTATAGGTATACCATTTAACTCAATGGCGATACTTGACGGATTAATGGCTGGTGCTATGGGTGGAATGATGGGAGCAATGTTAGGAGCTATGTTAACATATAATTTTATCTATATTCTAACAATCTTTTTAATTGCCATTCTACTTGTTTCCGTTGTTTTACTTAGTCAAACGATTAAGCAAGAAGCGGGTATATTAAAACAAACTAAGACACAAGGTAATCGAATTAAAGGTTTATCCATTATTACTGCATGTGTTACAGTAGGATTATTTTCAATAATCATGATAAGTACTTATGATAATAAAACCAGTTCTTCTAGTGATGAACAGATGCACACCGAACATCAGCACAACACAGATTAAGATAATCTTTATGCAATTATATTATACTAAATCAACAATGGAGATGAGTGAGATCATCTCCATTTTATATTTAGAACGAATGAACAATAAATTTCATTATCTATTGTTGAGAAATAATTAAGAAATTAGTAACTCGTTAGTTAAAAAAATAGCCCTTTTGACCTCTGTATTGGATTTATATTTGTGTCTTTTGAATCATAAAAAACAAACTCCTTGCTGGTAAAATTTACAATATAAACATTTACCTAAGAGGAGAGGAATATGGAGCTTATAGACGAAATCGAGAGGAAAGTGCAACGTAGAAAATATTTAATGATGGTTGATATTTTAGAAGGCTATCGTTCGAATATTCATCAGGCATTAAGCAGAATGGGCAATAGCAAACAGATTTTTCGGTCTGCACACGGGTGTTATGCGTATCAATGGAAGGGACAAACAAGAGATGCGTATGAGGAAATTGCAGCGGAGATCAATAGTACGGGGAACAAAATCAACCATCAGGGTGAGCTGTTGATCAAAGAAATCAACAAGGAGATTCGAAGTTTACTAGCTAAAGCGGAGGCCTTGCGATGAGTGAAATAAAGGTAAAGGCCGAGGAATTAGAGGATTTTGCTAGTCAAATTGGTAAAGCAGAGCGGGAATGTGACGATGCTTTAGATGCGATTAATTGGCATTTTTCTTCCCTGCTTGCTAATTTCCCAGGAGTGGTTCCAGGCTCCATACATAATTTAGAAGCTGATTTAAAATATTCGATTAAGAAATACAAAAGTAAGCTTGATGACGCCCAACAGTTAATTAAGCTGACCGCTGCAAATATGAAAACCGATGAACAAAAGATGTCTGGTAAAGTTGGAGAGTTTTTACTGGAACTTGTTGGCTGGTATGACATCCAGCGAGTATTTAGTGAGTATGATCCCATTACCGGTGAGAAGCTTTCAGCAGGAGATCGTGTACTGGCTGTAGGATTTCTCGCACTGACATTTGTCCCACCTGCAAAGGCGGCTGGTGTTGGAGGGAAAGCAGCCGTAAAAGGTGTAAAAGCGGGTCTCCCTTCCCTAGCAAAATCACCCGAGGCTTTTATGAAAATACGAAACGTCCTAGATCCGAAAAGGGTTCAACAAGCATTCCGCTCCGTGTATAATGAAGTGGTAAAAGGTCCAATCGCTGCAACAAAGGTTTGGTTTGATAAAGTGAAGAAAGGAATTGGAGACATTCCGATTCCACAAATCAGACAAGAGGCACTTGCAGGTGTAGGAGTAGTTAATAAAACCGTTAAGGATGCATTTGGTGAAGCAAAGGATTTTATCCAGCGAATTAAGAGTTCGCAAGTGGATGAAGTGGATGTTAAGGGTGTAACTAAGGATACTGGTAACGTTTCGAAAAAGGTAGTCTATGGAGACCAGTTTACAAAAGTTGATGGAAAGAAAGCTTTGAAACCTGATATCGAGTATACAACAAATGAAGGTTATCACTATAAAACCGATAGTAATGGAAGAATATCGAGTGCAGAGGCCAAGTTGCAACTTGGTAAAGCAGAACGTAACCAGTATGCTCAAAGAATTGTTGGTGGAAAAGATAGATTATCTAACGATGATGGTGGCCATTTGATAGCTAGCATATTCAAAGGTTCAGGTGAAATTGACAACCTTGTACCAATGAATGCTACTTTAAATAGAAGCGAGTATAAGACATTAGAAAATGCATGGAGGAAGGCATTACACGAGGGAGGCGAAGTAGCGATTAAGGTGAAGCCAAAATACGACGGCAATTCTCTTCGACCAAGTGAATTTAAAATTAACTATACAATAGATGGTAAAAAATATTCGGATAGACTTACTAATTATGTAGGAGGAAAGATCGATGGAGACTAATAAGATGGAACAACTATATCAAGAAATTGCGAATATATTAGTTAATATAGTTCCTGAAGAATGGAAAAAAATATTATTATACGCTGAATACAGAGAAGGATATAAAAAAGTTTATTTCTATTATTTCCCTGAAACTGGAGATAAACCTATTTATAGCCTTGATATAGTAGATTTATTTACAATTGATGAAGATGAATTAGAAGAATTGGAGGATGAACTATACAAGTGTTTTTCAAGATTATGGGAGGAATTCAAGGAGCAAGAACAAGAACAATGGACTAATCTAACCTTTATTTTAGAAAACACAGGAAAAATGAAGATTAATTATGGATATGAAAATCTTTCTGAGATTAGCCCAGTAGAAAAACAAGATAAATGGGAAGCTGAATACTTAAAGTAAAACAGTATATTAATCAACCCTATCGTTTTAGGTAGAAGGGAAGATTTTGCAATGTCTCAATGGAAAGACTTATTAAAAGAAATAGCAGAAATTGAAGAAAAATATGGAGGCACCCTTAGAAACCCAGCAACTAATGCAGAAATATCTAACATGGTAAATGAGGTTCATCAAAAATTTGAAAACATTGTTTTACCTGATACATATGTTAATTTTCTAAAAGAAATAAATGGATTAGATTTTAATGGATTAGTATTCTATGGTGTTGATGAGAGATTGCTTGAACAGGATGTAGAAGAAGAAGTTCATGGGTTTATTGAGATGAATGAGCTTTGGTATGAAAATGATTGGCAAAGACAATATATCTTTTTTGGTGATTCTGATACAGCGTGGTATTGTTACAACTCGAAGGAAAATAATTACGTTGAATTGGATAAACCATCTGGAACGTTAATCCAATCTTTTGAAAGTTTTGATTCAATGTTATATGATGCGTTGAAAACTGTACTTTTGTAAGTAAATTTTTTAAAAAAATCATCTTTTGATAAATCTGTTAAGTAGACGATCATTGCTGATCGTCTTTCTTATTGTATTCATACTGCGCAGACAACATATGTTAATGTAGTAAAGGAGGACATTGGTGGTGAACCAACGCCTTTTATTGTGCCTTTAAGCTATAATAAAAACAGATTTTATGGAAGAATTACAGAATTACGATGATACATTGTTTAAGGAGAAAAATGGGGAGGAGGGCAGCTGAATTGGCAACTATACTTAGCGATTTTATAATACATAAAAAAGTTGATAAAGATATGATTTTAAAATATACGAATAAACTACCTGAAGAATTAATAGAAACATGGAAAAAATATGGTCTTGGTAGTTTGGCGAATAACTTTTTAAGAATTATTAATCCAGACGATTATTTAGATATTTTAGAGAGAAGTTATGTAAGGCATAAGCAGGCGATACCTATTTTTACAACCGCAATGGGTGATATTATAGTTTGGGAAAAAAATAAGTATGTAAATTTATTAAATTATAGGAAAGGTTTTGTTAATGTTGTTTCATCCGGATTTGAATTCTTTTTTGATGACATTCAAGATAATGAGTTTATGGACGATGAATTAATGTGGCAACCTTATCCTGAGGCGATTAGTAAATACGGTGACCCTACCTATGAAGAGTGTTTTGGTTATACCCCACTATTAGGCTTAGGTGGAGCAGAAAAAGTAGAGAATCTAAAAAAAGTTAAATTAAGAGAACATATTCTTATTATTGCTGAATTTATGGGACCAATCGAGTAAATTCATAAAAAGTATATTTAGTATATGATGTGAATATTACGTTAGTTAATAACAATAAGCATTTGATTGTCTCTAGGCAACAAGTGCTTTTTTGTTTGATAGTCCAATCCTTCAAATTAATAAATGGTGACAAATACCAAAGTAGAATAACTTATTATGTAGGAGGAAAGATCGATGGAGACTAAAAAGATGGAACAACTATATCAAGAAATTGCGAATATATGGCTAATATAGTTTGATACAGCGTGGTATTGTTACGACTCGAAAGAAAATAATTACGTTGAATTGGATAAACCCTCTAGAACGTTAATCCAATCCTTCGAAAGTTTTGATTCAATGTTATGTGCTGCTTTGAAAACTGCACTTCTTTAAGTGAAAGATCTACTAGAAGGTTTTAAGGAGATAAAAAATTGAAAAATGACGTATCTTTATGGTTAGGATGCTTTAATGACAAGGAAGAATTCGAAAAGTACACAGCAATCAAATATAGTGAAGATGGAGATAGTATCCCTTCTATTTTTGAGCAAGATTTTAATCTAGGTTATTATAATAGGGACTTAATTGAAAAAGATTGGATTCCTAATGCTAAAGATGATATAGAAAAACTTTTGTTGGATTTTTCGTACGATAACCAAATAATAAAGCAGTACAATAACATAGAATTAAAATCAAAATACAATACGATAATTTTAATTTATAATTTTAATTATACTAAGAACGATAATATTGTTAATTTTATAAGTAAGAATGCCTACAAGTTGTACTTTATAGGTACCGCAGAATACATAGATTAATATAATTTATAGTTTAACGGCTTATAGATACAATTAGAAACGAAATACAATATAGAAGTAAAATTAAAGCACTTGATTAATCGTGGTATCAAGTGTTTATTTGTGAAAAGTAGAGCTAAACGAATAGATAAAGCTGAGTTGTAAAAGGAGATATTTTGAATGGATAAAGTTGAATTAATAAATTTTATTAATGAACATATGGAATCAGATGACTTTACAGGTGGTGTTGACGATAGTCAAATCAACTTTGTCCAAGAAGAACTGGGGGTTGAATTCCCAGAAAGTTATAAGTGGTTTTTAACTATGTATGGTTCAGGTGGTTTATTTAGAGTTGATATTTTAGGAGTTGCTAAGTCCAATATTGCTACTGTTGTTATTGATACAATGAGGTATTGGGATTTAGGTTTTGAAAAAGATCTAGTTGTTATTGAAAATGCTGGAGAGTATGTATATTGTCTATATACAAGCAAAATGGAAAAAAGTGAGTGTCCGGTAATAGCGTGGAACAGACATGGTGGACTTGATGACTACAACACAGCACAAAATTTTTACGAGTTTTTATCACAAAGGCTATTGGATGCAAAAGAAGCGTGGGAAGAAGATTTTTAAGAAAAATCAGAGTGAAAAAGCATCACACAGACAGGAAAAACAGATATGACACAAGAGAAGGGCAAACATATGCACGTTTAAACATTAATTGCATGTGTTTGCCTATTTTTCATTTAAAAAAAGCTGCGGAGTGCTGTTCTTCCTCAATTTAAATTATTAATCTCATAGTTCAATAGTATGTGCTTTAATATGTCACGATATTGTTACTTGGATTAATACCCAATATTAAGCGCTTATTTACTAGTTCGAAGTTCACTGCTATTCCTCCGAATAGTCTATTTTTGCTATGTGATTTTCTACTGTATTTCGTTTGATTCTTTTATCACTTACATACCCAAATAAGGTTGTCATAAAGATTAGACCAATGACCATAATCGTAATAGATTCAACTAAATAGGAAGAATCCATGCTGAAAAGAACATTCTTTCTAAACCAAGCTTGAAACGGAAGTCCAAAGCCAAGCAATACCGCGAAGAAAAGGATTTTGGTTCGAATACTTTTCCCCTTCATTTTCTTGATGGAGTTGTTAACAAAAAGACGAAGCAAGGCTAGACCTGTACCAATCGCAAAGAATGTGAGTAAAAAGAATTTGATATCTTCATTAAGTAAAAAAGCTTTCAAAATCATAAATAGTGCAGCGATGGATGCTGCGATCATCAATATATAAGATTTTTTCATTGATATTCACCTCAGATTAATTAAAATTTATAAATTGTAGGGCTAGAAGTCTAGGGCATGTAGATTTCCACTGATTTTGTACCACTCAACATTGTGTTGATTGCCTTGTTACTTATTTTATTTTGTTGTTAAAATGAAAGCAATGAACACATTTCTTCAAACTGTTCAGTGGTAGGGAGGAAGTAGCGTGAAATCAATCTATAGTGAAATGAATGAACAAACAAAAGAAAAAATCCAAAGTAACTTTCTTCAGTTACTACAGAATAAACATTTTATGAATATTACGGTTCGAGATCTAACAACACAGGCGAAGATCAATAGAGGAACCTTTTATTTACATTATGTAGACAAATATGATCTACTTGCTCAAATGGAGGATAGTTTGCTTGATGGACTTGAATTACATTTGCAGCGTATAAAGCCCCAGGACATGCTTTTGGTGGCACAAAAGGGAGAAATTCCTACACTTTCTATTGAGGTATTTCGTTATATTCAAGAGAATGCACACTTATTTGAAGCCTTTTTAGGGGCGAATAACTTAAGTGGATTTCAAAAAAGACTAAAGCAATTTTTCATGAATCACTTTGTTCAGAAAATGGAACAAAATAGGGAGTTCTTTAATCACGTGACGATTCCTCAGGATTATTTCTCTTCTTTTGCTATTTCAGCATTTTTAGGGTTAATCGAACAATGGTTGGAAAATAATCTGACTGAAACACCAGAAGAAATGGCAAATATGTATATCCAAATTATCTTCTTTATTAAGAAGATCTAGAAGTAGGTCGATGTTAGAGATTTCCCTAAATAAATAACAGCACCCTCTAGTCAAAAGAGAGGTGCTGCATTTATTGACTTTAATACTCACCTTTGATGACAAAAAACGAGCCTCGAATTGTTCCAGCTAATTTAGACTTCTGTCTGGCAAACTTAAACTTACCTTCTAACTCCTTTGGAACCTCCATTCCCTCGGAAAGCTTAAAGCCAACGGCGCGTTTCTTAGGGTCATCAATCGTATACAAAACATTCACTCCAAGACCATCTTCATAAAAGACATAGGTCCAGTTAATGTTTTCTACCTGAAAACGTGATGTTTCTAATGGTTTGGCCGCAAATTCAATATCACGTTCTTCTTTCAACACTCTGTTCACATAGTCGAGGTTCTCCTGGCTTTCGCTAGCTGGTTTCACGGTAAATGGATGCTTATATTTGTTCATAAAGTATCGAGCTTCATGTGCGCGTAAACCAGCTAGTGCATCAGCTACTGGTGAAGACTCCAAACCAACTGTAGATACATTTTTAAAATCAACGATATAGGACATTTCCATCCCTCCACTTATTTCTTAACAACCGGAATCCACATTTCGCCAAAGACTACGTTGTCACGCTGTCCCATTTCAACCGAAGTATTTGGGCCACCAACATAGGCATAATCCGTTGCTTCTGCTAAAGCCTGACCAAAGGCTATGCCAGTAAGTGTTTGGCTTAATTCTTCAGCCGTTTCCGCTTCACCTTTTACTACTAGATATGGACCCTCAGGGAACTGGATGACTCTGGTTGCTTCAGGGATTGTTTTCTCTGTCATTACGCCAGCGTAATGCATCATTTTGTTATTTACTGCTTCGTTTACCGCAAAAATGTAATCATTTGTGGCGATTTCTTTCAAAGTGGCAAGTCTTCCATCTTCTTTAACTTCATGCCAAAAGTCGGCTTTTTCCTTGGTGATACCAGCAAAGTCTCTGTAGTCACTCTTAAGCTCTGTTCCGATACCTAACACGATAAAACTGTCTTTTTCTTCAATTGTATAATTCGCCATTTCAAAACCATCCTTTTCAAATAAGATTATCAAACGATTTATCTTTTCACTTGATATGTTTATAATAGCCTTAAACCATGTCAAAAAATGATACTGTTTAGGAGTTGCCATGAAAAAAGTTGAACGGATTAATATCATCATGCGCTATATTAACAACCGCTCCCATTTTACCATTTCTGAAATCATGAGTGAATTTAACATTTCTCGCTCGACAGCCATACGGGATATCAGAGAAATTGAGGCGATGGGAATGCCGCTTGTCGCCGAGGTAGGCAGGGATGGTGGTTATTTTGTCATGCATAATTCAGTCCTTCCCGAGGTTCGCTTTACCAACGATGAAGTGAAAGCACTTTTTATTGCTTTTATGGCCACAAGAAATCAACAACTGCCGTATCTAAAGAGTCGTCAATCTTTAGCTGAAAAATTACTTGGACTCATCTCAGAAAGCCAACAGGATGATCTTATTTTGTTAAATCAAATTCTACTATTTGAAGGAACCAACCCGAACAATCCCGACTTACTAGATCTTTCGGACCTTCCACATCCCATGTTAGAACAACTCATCCAACATCTTTTATTGGATCGATATTTATTGATTTCCATCGAAGAAGAGAAGGTGGATAAATCCCATGAAATTTATCTCTTGAACCTATATCGTGAAAAAAGTGTATGGCTCATTGAAGGATTTGAGTTAAAGGAAGAGAAGCGAAAGATTTTTCCTGTCGATCAGCTCACAAATGTAAAACCGTACATACCGGAAAAACGAATAAGTGAGAAGAAGATAGTAGAAAAACTCAGAAAACAGGAAGAAGATATTAACTTTGTCCTTGAACTTGGTCCACTAGCAATCGCCCAGTTCAAAAAATATCACCCTTTAAAACTTTCTCTTTCCTATACGGATCCTTTTCAAACAACAGCCTTTCTAAAGACTAAAGTTGATGTTCATCATTCAGAAGAAGTTAAGGAACTAGCTAATTGGCTTCTTTTTCTAGGTGAGGACATTAAGATCAGGGAAGTGCCAAAAGAAGTCATAGCGTATATACAAGAAAGACTATCTATATTTTATTCATCTTGAGTGGCAGGTAAAATTAAAAATTTTGGAGACTGTTATGGAAAGAGTCTTACCAGCATCAGTGGAAGGAGGGAAACAGGAGAGCATCTTAACTCCGTTTCATCATAGAAAACGGTTTCCAAAAGGATTCATTTTAATGCTAAAACGCTGGTTTTTTCGAAGACTTTTTGCATAAAACATGTCATTTGAAATAACATCTAGTATAAAAATATTTATAATTTTTTAAAAAATGTCTTGATTTTGCCATTTTAAGAGATTAATATATAGTTGAAAGCGGATACATATTATTTTTTTACCCTTTTACGAAACCGGTTTCCAAAACAATTCTATTACCATAAGGGGGTGTTCATCTCTATATCGAATCATAGAAGTATTGAAATCTTAGTAAATACTAATTATTTGGGGGGCATTCACGTGAAACGTATGAAAAAATTTGCTGCTCTTGGTTTATCATCTATGCTTGCACTTTCCTTAGCGGCTTGTAGTGGAGATAATGCTGAAAAGTCTAGTAGTACAAATGATGATGGCGGGAAAAAGGAACAAATTACGTTAGACTTCTGGACGTTTGGTGCAACTGGGTATGAAGATTTAGCGAAGGAATACGAAAAAGAAAATCCAAACATTAAAATTAAAGTTAAAGCATCTGAAACAGCCGATCATCATGATGCACTCTTTACGTCATTATCTGCTGGAAGTGGCGCACCTGATATCGCGATGCTTGAAATTGATCAATTTGACCGTTTTAAAGTTGCTCAAGATCGATTCGCTAACCTTTATGATTATGGTGCAAATGATGTGAAGGATCAGTACTTAGATTGGAAATGGGAAGTTGGAGAAAATGCGGATGGCGATTTCTTATTTGGTCTTCCAACGGATATCGGTCCTAAAGCGTTGTACTACCGCACCGATTTATTCGAGCAAGCTGGACTTCCAACAGGTCCAGATGAGGTGGCATCGCTTATTAATTCACCGAAAGCATTTGAAGAAGCTGGCTTGAAGATTAAAGAAAAAACGGGAATGCCTTTTGTGGATAGTATTGAAATGGCATATCGTGCATACTTAGATGCTGCTAAGACAGCTTATTTAACTCCTGATAATGAATTAAATCTTGGTGCAGATAGTGAAGTAAAAAAAGCATACGACTATGCTGTACACCTAAATGATATTGGCATCGTTGGGAAATATGAAATGTGGAGTCCTGAGTGGGCGAACGCTGTTAACAAGGGTGAGTTTGCTGCTGAGTTAGGTGCAGGTTGGTTAAAAGGCTGGATGGAAGGAAATGCTCCTGATGCTGTAGGTAAATGGAAAGTCGCTACATTGCCAACAGAATTTGCAGCTAACTGGGGTGGTTCATATATCGCAGTGCCAAAAGAAACAAAACATGCACAAGAAGCGTACGATTTTATTGAATGGCTCGTATCACCAGACAATCAATTGAAATCCTTCCAAAGCCATGGGCTATTCCCATCTGCTCATGCCGTTTATGATATGGAAGAGTTCAAGTCAAATCAAGATGAATTCTTTGGTGGGCAAGCGTCTGCTCCAGTATTTGCTGAAGCTGCTCAAGATATCGCGGGTATTGGATTTAAAGGTGAAAAGTACTTCCCGGTTCATAATGAAATCTTAAATGCACTTAAAAATGTTCAAAACGAAGGTGCAGACCCAGAAAAAGAATGGGAAGCTGCTGTGAAGCGTGCAGAAGATTTAATGAAACGATAATCTAGTAGACTTCTACGTTACTAGCATAATCAAATGATCTGGTCGGCTTATGAAAGTAGGCCGACCATCCTCACATAAACACTTGTGAATGGTGAACAGACGTAGAAGTTGTAGCCTATTCTATCTGAAACAGAAAAGAGGCGTGAAAATGAATCCGATCAGTAAGAAAGTATCAATCAATAATGTACCAATCGTAAGGAAAAAGAAATTCAGATCTGAAGAAAAGAAAGATATGATTTCAGGATATTTATACATAGCGCCTTTCTTTATCATTTTTGCCATTATTGGGCTTTACCCAGCTTTATTTAGTTTTTACCTAGCCTTCCAAAAATGGAACGGGTTAAGCCCGATGACGTTTAATGGATTAGCTAATTTTGAACTCGTGTTGACCGACCCACTGTTTTGGAAATCAGTCTATAACACGATCGTAATGGGGATTATGGGTACGGCCCCACAATTACTTGTTGGTCTTATTCTTGCCTACTTATTAAATATGACGTTTCTTAAGTTTAAAGGATTTTTTCGAGTCACGATTTTTATGCCCTATTTAACGTCAATGGTGGCAGTAGCCCTTATCTTTAGTGTGTTGTTTAGTAATCATGAATCTTCACTTGCCAATTATGTGCTAACTCATTTCTTTGGACTGGATCCTATCGCTTGGGCCGCATCGGAATGGGGAACGAAAATTGCCATATCAATCATGGTGTTCTGGAGATGGGTAGGGTACAATACCATCATTTATTTAGCAGGGATTCAAAGTATACCGAATGATTTATACGAGGCAGCTACTGTCGATGGTGCCAATAAGTTTCAACAGCTCTTGTATATTACAATCCCAATGATGAAGCCGTTTATCATCCTAACTGTCTTCACTTCAACCGTTGGCGCCATGCAATTATTCTCTGAACCTACTGTTTTCTTAGGTGCGGATGCTTTTACAAGGGATGAAGCGATGACGATTGTGATGTACCTATACCGAGATGCGTTTCGATTACAGTCATTTGGAACAGCTTCAGCAACAGCGATAATACTGTTAGTCATCATTTCTGTGTTTGCTGTCCTTAATATTAGATTAACGCAAGGCTTTGGAAGAAAGAGGGGTGTCAGTAAATGAGTACTGTAGCAAAGAAAAAACGAAAAAAGATTTCCGTAAGCAGAACACTTGTATATTTGTTTTTACTCATTGCGGCTGTCCTCTCCTTGTTTCCATTTTATTGGATGTTCGTGATGGCGACACGGCCTAGTGCTGCATACAACAGTATTCCTCCAACTTTAACACCAGGAACAATGTTAGTTGAAAATTTTAAGAAGGTACTTAATCAAATTGACTTCTTCGGTGGAATGTGGAATTCGTTTGTACTGTGCGCAGTTGTTACAATCGTCGTACTCTTTATTAGTTCATTAGCAGGCTTTGCGTTTGCAAAGTTTAAATTTCCAGGCAAAAACATATTCTTTGTTGCCATCTTAGTAACGATGATCATACCGCCACAGCTAGGATTAATTCCTCAATATTTCTTAATTTCAAAAGCAGGGCTTCTGGATACATTACCAGGGGTTATGATTTTATTCTTTTTAAATCCATTAGGAATCTTTCTGATGCGACAGTATATTACTGAAGCCGTTCCGGATGAATTGATTGAAGCTGCGAAATTAGATGGATGTTCGAACTTCCGTATTTACAGAGGAATTGTTTTACCGATTATTTTACCAGCATTTGCGACGCTTGGTATCATTGTCTTTACAGCCGTTTGGGGAGAATTCCTCTGGCAGTTTACAGTATTACGTGATCCAGAAATGTATACCATTCAAGTTGCATTGGCACAATTGAGCAATACGCATAATGTTGATTTCGGTATGATTTTATCTGGTGTATTCTGGGCTACGGTTCCATTATTAATTATTTTCTTATTATTTAACCGATTGTTTATTTCAAGTATTACGGAGGGGTCCGTAAAATCATGAATTTTCCTGCCAAGCTATTGTTTCACTCTGTAACTCTTAGTAATCTAGCAGTAGGAAGATTTTTAACGGAATAGAAGGGATAACACGATGAGTTTAACGATAAAAGACATTGCACAAATGGCAGGAGTTTCTCAGGCAACCGTTTCAAAGGTGATCAATAATTACGGTGGGATAAGTGAGAAAACAAAAAGTAAAGTCCTGACGGTTATTAATGATATGGGGTATGCGCCTAACTTTTCAGCTCGTGCACTAGCAACAAAAAAATCCAATCTGATTGGTCTAATCTATGCTGGTAAGATCAATGTTGATATGACGCATCCCTATTTCAATGAGGTAATTTCTACCTTTAAGAAAAATATTGGATTACTAGGCTACGATATCTTAATGTTTTCCAACGAACATTTTCTACAAGATCAAGGCAGTTATTTAGCTAGATGCAAGCATTTTAACGTGGATGGCTGTTTAATTATTGCAGGTGAAAAAGTAGAGGATGCGACCTATGAGCTTGCGGAAAGCGGTTTCCCTTGTATAGGAATCGATATTGAATTGACAGGACCTAGGGCTAGCTATGTCATAACAGATAATGAGAATTTATCACGAAAAGTGGTTGAACATTTTTATTTGAATTCGATTCGGAAAATTGGCTTTATCGGCGGAATGAGAGATTCTGTCATTTCGAATTACCGGTTGGAAGGTTTTAATAATGCGATTACTCAGTTTGGTCTTGAGAAAAGAGACGAGTGGATCCAATACGGTGACTATAATGAGGAAAGTGGTTATCGTTGCATGAAGGAAATACTAAGGTTGAAGGATTATCCAGAAGCTATTTTCGCTGCATCAGACTTAATGGCACTAGGTGCGATCAGGGCTATTAAAGAAGCTGGATTACAAGTTCCACGTGATATAAGAGTGGTTGGATGTGATGACATTGCGGCTTGCCGATATAGTGATCCTGCCTTAAGCACAGTGAAACAGGAGAAGGAGAAAATCGGAAAGCTTTCCGCTTACATGTTAAATGATTTGATTGAAGGAAAATCAAAATTAAAACCTGTGTTTACAGACTCTGAAGTGATCGTTAGGGATTCGTGTGGCACGAAGAAAGCCTTCTGGTAAATTCAGATTATCTTGACTGAATTTAGTAGAAAAAGAAGAACAACAAGAATGGATGAGGTGTAAGGGGGGGTTACGGTGAACTATTATGCAGTTTTTGATGTTGGTGGTTCCACAATCAAATATTCCCTTATGGATGAAAGATGTGGTTTTTTGGAGAAGTCTTTTCTTCCAACACCGAAAGATGGCATTGACTCTTTTATAGATGCGATTGATTCAGTGGTGAAGGAATTTCAAAAAAGTCATGTTCTACGTGGCATCACCTTAAGTATGCCTGGAGCTGTAGATGTGGAATCTGGATATATTAAAGGTTTTACGGCGATTCCATATATACATGGTCCCAATATAAAGGAATTAATTCAAGAACGAACGGAACTTCCGGTCGAGCTTGAAAACGATGCGAATTGTGCGGGATTAGCGGAAGGATGGATTGGTGCTGCGAAAGATGTCAATGACTATATTTGCATTGTGATTGGTACTGGAATCGGCGGAGCACTTGTCCTTGATAAAAAAGTTCGACGTGGAAAGAATCTATTCGGCGGTGAATTTGGCTATATGATTCTCGAAGATTATTTGAATCAACCAATCGGGGAAACTTGGAGTTCGCTTGCCGCTACGTTTGGCTTAGTTATGCAGGTCGCAAAGCGTAAAAACCTAGATCCACATACACTTGATGGGCTAAAAGTATTTGAAATGGCGGATGAAGGCGACCTCGAAGTACAAGATGAAATTGATAAGTTTATTAAACGCTTGGCAGTCGGGGTTTATAACTTGCAATACATCATTGATCCAGAAAAAATACTAATTGGAGGCGCCATTAGTAATCGGGAAGGTTTTATTGATCAAATTAATGAAAAGCTTAAGGTGATGAAGCCAAATGACGAATGTATCGACATTCAAATCTATCCATGCCAATTTGGTAATGACTCAAATTTAATTGGCGCGCTATGCCATTTTTTACAAAGAGAATCATCACGATTCAGTTTTGAATCAACTAGTTGTTCGTTTAAATGATAAGGAGGGAATACGTTGATACATGAGGAATTAAAGCCATTTCCTAGTACATTTTTATGGGGGTCTGCCTCAGCAGCCTATCAAGTAGAAGGGGCATGGGATGAGGATGGAAAGGGTCCCTCTAACTGGGACAACTTTGTTCGAATTCCTGGTAAAACGTTTAAAGGGACGACAGGTGATACAGCAGTCGACCATTACCATCGGTATAAAAAGGATGTTCGTCTGATGGCGGAAATGGGGTTGAAAGCCTACCGATTCTCCGTTGCATGGACCCGTATTTTTCCAACAGGCAAAGGGCAAGTAAATGAAAAAGGCATCCAGTTCTACAGTGATCTAATTGATGAACTACTAGCTCATAATATTGAACCGATTCTAACCATCTATCACTGGGATCTACCACAGGTGCTTCAAGATGAGTACGGTGGTTGGGAATCTCGTAAGATAGTCGAAGACTTCACCAACTATTCCGTTACCTTATTTAAGCATTTTGGTGACCGAGTGAAGTACTGGGTGAGCTTAAATGAACAAAACATTTTTACTAGTTTTGGATATCGAACAGCCCTTCACCCCCCAGGCGTAAAGGATGAAAAACTCTTCTATCAAGTGAATCATCACGCGAATCTTGCAAATGCGAGTGCGATTAAAGAGTTCCGTAACTATGTACCAGACGGCAAGATTGGTCCAAGTTTCGCATACTCTCCATCCTATGCTGCGACCTCTCACCCTGACGACATCCTTGCCGCAGAAAATGCGGAAGAGTTTAATGCTCATTGGTGGATGGATATCTATGCATGGGGAACGTACCCTAGGGTTGCTTGGGATTACTTAGAACGAAAAGGTGTGGCTCCAACACTTGAGAGTGGCGACCTCGATTTATTAAAAGAAGGTACGCCTGATTTCATGGGATTAAATTATTACCAAACCACAACCTTTGAAAAGAACACATTAGATGGCGTGTCTGCAGGTAAAATGAATACATCCGGAAAAAAAGGCAGTTCCCAAGATACGGGTGTACCTGGTCTCTATAAAACAATCAAAAATGAGAATCTTGAACGCACAAATTGGGATTGGACCATTGATCCAACTGGACTGCGAATAGCCCTTCGCCGCATTACAAATCGCTACCAGTTGCCAATCTTAATCAGTGAAAATGGATTAGGTGAGTATGATACTCTTGAAGAAGGCGATATCATAAATGATGAGTACCGTATTCAATATTTGCACGCACATCTTCAAGCTGCTCGAGAAGCTATTAGTGATGGCGTGGATATGTTAGGATATTGCACCTGGTCATTTACAGACCTTCTTAGCTGGCTAAATGGTTTCCAAAAACGCTACGGATTTGTTTACGTGAATCAACATGAAGAAGGAACGCACGATCTTCGCCGCATCAAAAAGAAAAGCTATTATTGGTATAAACAAGTCATTGAGACGAATGGTAGTATACTAGAATTTGCTGAAATGACGGGTGAGAGAGAGTAAGAAATTGTTTTTGTTTGAACTATTATTAATAGTAGAAGTGTGGCTTTCTGGCCATGGGATATAAAAATTAGTTCGATTATTTGTGATGGGATCTAACAGTATAGGATAATAAAGTATGGTTATCACTAATACACAAAAAAATAATTTTGAAATGGAGATGAGGGAACTCATCTCTTTTTGTTTTACATACAGAAGAGGTAGATAGCCTTGTTTTAATTACAGGTATAAAATAAAAAGAAAAATAATTATTCAATAATATTATTATGGATTACTACAAAAATTTTGTGCAATATCAAATCTATTGTTCGATTCCTAAGAAAAAGTAATTTTCATTTTTAAAGTTATTTATCGAAATAATATTGCTAAGGGATAAATATTTTCAGGGAATAATAAACAATTCGTTATTTTTAAAAAAATAAATATTTTCTAAAAAAACCACTACCATACTTGTATGGTAGTGTGGTAATATAAGAGTCGTAAAGAAAAGGAGGGCTATAATCTAAATGTTAGACATTAGTGCAAAACATAAAGTTAGCAATTACTCAACAAGAGACTATGTATATGAAGTATTAAAAGAAAACATTATCTCTCTCAAGTTAGAACCAGGAAGAAGTATTTCAGAAAAAGAGATTTCTGAAATGATCAATGTTAGTAGAACGCCGGTTCGAGAAGCATTTGTAAAATTGGCTCAAGAAGATTTACTTGAGGTTTATCCTCAAAGAGGTACATACATTTCTCTAATTGATTTGAAACATGTAGAAGAAGCAAGGTTTATTAGGGAACATCTCGAAAGAGCAGCAGTGAAAGAAGCTTGCTATAAATTATCAAGTGAAAATCTTTTAAAACTAAAACATAATCTCAGTTTGCAAATATTGTGTGTGGAAGAAAAAAATTATACAAGGTTATACGAACTGGATGAAGAATTCCATCACACGATAACAACTGAAAGTGGTAGGCCACTTATCTGGAATGTTATTCAACAAATGAATGCTCATTTAAACCGATTTAGAATGTTAAGTTTGGCCGCTAATTATAATTGGGAATTAATATTGTCTCAGCATCAAACCATCATTACAGCGATAGAAGAGAGGAACCCTGAGTTAGCGGAAAAAGCCATGGAAGAACATTTAACGAAGATGCTATTTGAACAGGATGACTTGAAGAAGGAATATAGCCAGTATTTTAAATAACAATTTTTTTTTCGATTGGATTGAAAGCGCTTTATATTGGGGTTGAAAACGTAGTCCATGATCTACGTAAAAATAAAATGGCAGGGGGAAATAGGAGATGAATGTTAAAGGTAAGGTATTTTCAGTTTTACTTATTCTTTCCATGTTATTGTTAACTGCATGTAAAGGTGATCAAGCAGCAGGTGATGGTAATGGATCCGGTGATAAGAAAGGTGAGTACACATTAAAAATAGCCACAGCATTGACGGAATCAGATCCTATTTATCAAGGATTGGTAGCACTTAAAGAAAGTGTAGAAGAAAAAACAAATGGTGAAGTAGTGTTTGAGATTTTTGGAGGGGGCTCACTTGGGGAAGATAGTGACATTATCGAACAAGCAAAAGTAGGGGCAAATGTAGCAGTTCTAACAGATGCTGGTCGATTAGCGGAGATGGTTCATGAAATTGGTATATTATCAGCACCTTATTTGGTTGATAGTTATGAAGAAGCTAATAAAGTTGTACAGTCAGATTTATTTAAGGGTTGGGAACAAAGGTTGGCAGATGAGCAAAATCTGCAAGTTCTGTCTTTTAACTGGTATCAAGGGGATCGCCACTTATTAACAAACAAAAAAATTGAAAAACCAGAAGATCTTAAGGGGATTCAAATGAGAACAGCAGGATCACCAATTTCGCTAGAAACTGTATCTGCTATGGGAGCAAGTCCTGTTGGCTTAGCATGGGCTGAAGTGTATCCAGGGCTACAACAAGGCGTTATCGATGCTGCAGAAGCACATCATTCCGCTACTTTTGGTGCCAACTTACAAGAGGTAATTGGTTATATTACTAAAACAAGTCATTTCCAGTTATTAACTGGACTTGTTACGTCAGCAGACTGGATGGCAACTCTTCCAAAGGAATATCAAGAAATCATTTATGAAGAGTCAATAAAAGCGGCAGAGGTTGCATCAAATAATATTTTGAAAATGTCAGCAGATTTTGAACAAAAATTAATAGATGCTGGTGTAGAAGTTAATGAAGTAGACACTGAACCGTTTAAAAAAGCGACGGATAAGGTTTATGACAAGTTTGATGGATACCAAGATTTACGTAAAGAGGTTAATAAAATACTAGGAAAATAGAGAGTGATAATATGATAAAAAAAATGGCTAAAGGTTACGTGAAGGCTGAAAATTTTATAACAAATTTTCTAATGATCGGTATTGTAATTTTTGTCTTTTTAGCGGCTGTCATGAGATGGGTGGGGTACCCCATCTCTTGGTCTGTTGAGTTTGCTCAATTATTATTTGTTTGGGCAATTTTCTTAGGCGCTAACCGTTGTTTGCGAGAAGATAAACACATTAGTGTTGATTTTCTTACAAAAAAATTTCCAGTGAAAGTAAGCTTTGGGATAGAAATTCTGATGAACTTATTTGTTTTAGCATTTCTTATTTTCTTAGGGTATTACGGTATTCTATTGAGTGTTGAGAATTCAGAAAGAATGATTAATAACCTTTCACTTAGTTATTCTTTGGTAACTTTATCTGTGCCAATTGGAAGTATTCTAATGATTATAACTCTCCTTGTTAAAATAAAAGGAAAATTTAATTTTACAAAAAACGTTTCGGGAAATGTAAATATAAAGGGGTGATATAAATGTTACTTGTTGCTGTTATTTTCTTCATTTTACTATTTCTAAATATGCCAGTTGCTTTTGCAATCGGTATTGCCAGTTTATCGTTTTTTCTATTTGCGCCCAGTTTACCAATTGAAATAGTAACTCAAAGGATGGTTGCAGGGACACAGTCCTTTCCATTACTTGCCGTTCCATTCTTTATCTTAGCAGGTAATCTAATGAATTCATCTGGTATTACATCACGTCTTATTCGTTTTGCAAATTCTCTTACAGGTCATCTAAGAGGAAGCCTCGCTCACGTGTCAATCGTTCTTAGTACCATCATGGGTGGTGTATCTGGATCTGCAAATGCAGATGCAGCGATGCAAAGTAGAATACTAGGGCATCAAATGGTTGCAAGGGGTTATTCGGGTGGCTATTCTGCTGGTGTTATCGCAGTAAGTTCATTGATTACAGCAACTATTCCACCAAGTATTGGCCTTATTTTATATGGTTACGTCGGGGAAGTTTCGATTGGAAAGCTTTTCTTAGCAGGGGTAATCCCAGGGATCCTTATGATGGTATTCTTAATGGTTGTATCCTATGTAATTGCTAGAAAAAGAGGTTACGATGAAAATGTTGTAATGAAGAAAGCAACTCTCAAGGAAGTGGGGGTTTCTTTCAAAGAAAGTATTTGGGCACTATTATTCCCCGTTATCCTTATAGTGGGTATTCGCTTTGGCGTATTTACTGCTTCTGAAGCAGGTGCGTTTGCAGTTGTTTATGCACTTGTTATCGGTTTCTTTGTTTATAAAGAACTGAATTGGAAAAATTTTATCGAATCAATAGAACAGTCTGTCATTGATAATGCATCGATTCTATTAATTATTGCAACGTCATCCATCTTAGGATTCCTCATTACATACGAAAGATTACCAAATAATGCTGCAGACTTCTTAATAGGTCTTACAAGTAACGCAACCCTACTATTAATCTTAATATTAGTTTTTCTTATTGTTGCAGGCATGTTCGTTGAATCGACTGTACTTGTCTTATTGCTTACACCAATCTTTTTGCCAATCGTCGAACAAATTGGTGTAGACCCTGTTCACTTTGGAATATTAATGATGACAATCGTTACAATGGGAGGAATGACCCCGCCAGTAGGTGTAACGATGTATACGACAACCTCAATTATGAAAGTTCCAATTGAAGATTATGTGAAAGAATCAGTCCCATTTTTACTAGGGGTAATCGCATTACTAGCATTGTTATTGTTGGTACCCGAAATTGTTTTATTTTTACCAGATTTACTAATGTAAATTTTTTTTCAAATATAAGTAATGAAGTAAATGTAACATTCTAAGAAATATATTTCGAACAAAATAATGACAACCGTAGGTGAAGAAAATTGAAAATGGTATTTAGGTGGTTTGGAGACGGTAATGATCATGTGAGCCTCTCCGAAATAAAACAAATTCCGGGAGTTACCGGGGTTGTATGGTCACTACACGATCTTGAACCTGGTGAAAAATGGCCAAATGAAAGAATTCAAGAAATGAAAAGCTTAGCTGACAGATATCACTTTAATATAGATGTAGTCGAAAGTGTAAATGTCCATGAAGATATCAAATTGGGACTCCCAACACGAACGAAGTACATTGAAAATTATATACAGACAATTAAGGAACTAGCGAGTGTCGGTGTAAAGGTAATTTGTTATAATTTCATGCCTGTGTTTGATTGGATTCGGACAGATTTGTTTAGGGAAATGGAGGATGGATCTACTGCTTTATTTTATGAAAAGTCAAAGGTAGAAAACATGAATCCAGAAGAACTTGTAAACAGATTCTCAAACTATCAAGATTCTACCTTGCCAGGTTGGGAACCTGAACGAATGGGAAGACTTTCGGAGTTATTTGAAGCCTATAAGGATTTTACAGATGAAATGCTTTGGGCCAACTTACAGTATTTTTTAGAAAGAATCATACCAGTTGCAGAAGAATATGACATTAAGATGGCTATTCATCCGGATGATCCACCGTGGTCTATGTTTGGTTTACCAAGGATAATTACAAATAAAGAAAATATTTCAAGGTTATTAAGTATCGTAGATAGCCCATACAACGGAATAACTTTATGTAGTGGTTCCTTGGGAGCAAATGAATCAAATGATATCTCTGAAATGATTAGGGAGTTTGGAAGTAGAATCCACTTTGCACATATTCGTAATATTAAGCGATTTGAAAATGGAGATTTTATTGAAACATCGCATAGAGAGAGTGATGGTTCACTTGATATCGTTGGAATTGTAAAGGCTTACCATGATATTGGTTTTACAGGATATGCCAGACCAGATCATGGTAGACACATATGGGAAGAAAAGTGTCGACCTGGATACGGACTATATGATCGCGCACTAGGCATTATGTATATTTGGGGCATATGGGATTCACTTCAAAGAATGAAGGGAGAACATGTTAATGTTATTACGAAGTGAGGGACTAAAAGGTAAAGTTGCTGTTATCACAGGTGGTAGTGGAGTGTTGTGTAGTGCGATGGCAAAGGAACTTGGAAGACAAGGTGCCAAAGTAGCTATTATTAACAGGAATTTAGAAAAGGGAAAAATAGTTGAACAAGTCATCACCGATGCAGGAGGAGAAGCTTTGGCGATTTCTTGTGATGTTTTAAATAAGAATGATGTACAAAAAGCAAGAGACATCATAACTGAAAAACTAGGCGTTTGCGATATATTAATTAATGGTGCAGGAGGAAACCATCCGAAAGGAATTACTACGAAAGAAACTTTTAACATAGAAGATCTTGAGAATGATCAACTTCAGACTTTTTTTGATTTAACGACAGAAGGATTTGGTTTTGTTTTTGATCTTAATATACTAGGGACACTAATCCCAACTCAAGTTTTTGCAAAGGACATGGTAAATCGAAAAGGGACAGTTATCATCAACATGTCGTCGATGAGTGCACCTTCCCCCATGACAAAGGTTCCGGCATATAGTGCTGCAAAATCTGGAATAGAAAATTTAACCAAATGGTTAGCAGTTCATTTTGCTGATTCTGGAATTCGTGTTAATGCTATTGCACCAGGTTTTTTCTTAACAGAACAAAATCGTAATCTATTAACGAATGAAGATGGTTCTCTAACTGAGAGATCGAACAAGATCATCGGACATACTCCAATGAGAAGATTTGGTAAACCGGAAGACTTATTAGGTACATTACTATGGTTAGCTGATGAGAATATGTCAGGATTTGTTACAGGTATAACTGTTCCAGTTGATGGTGGATTTATGGCTTATTCAGGAGTTTAGATATTTTAATAATAAAATCTAACTGCCAAGTTAAACTTTTACACTATTCTTAGAAGGGGAGTATGAACATGACGAGGATCAGCTTTGAAACGATGAAAAGTGAGATAAAAAGGGCATTTGTCAATGCTGGCATGAGTGAAGAAAAAGCAGAAATTTGTGCAAGGGTTCATACAGAGACTAGTTGCGATGGTGTCGCTTCTCATGGGCTTAATCGTGTTCCACGTTTTGTGGATTATATCAAAAGAGGTTGGGTAGACGTTGATGCGGAACCAACGTTAGTTAAAAATTTGGGTGCTATTGAGATTTACAATGGTAATCGTGGCCCTGGAATACTAAATGCACTAACTGCAATGGATCGAGCGATGGAAATTGCGAAAACGTATGGTGTTGGAATTGTTACTTTACAAAATACAACCCATTGGATGCGTGGAGGTACGTATGGATTAAAAGCTGTAAACAATGGGTTTATTGGGATTTGTTGGACCAATACAGAGTCCGTTATGCCAGCATGGGGAGCAAAAGACACAAGGGTAGGAAATAACCCGTTTGTCATGGCTGTTCCGCGTAAAAAGGGACATATTATTTTGGATATGGCAATGTCTCAATATTCGTACGGAAAACTACAAACGACGGAGTTGAAAAATGAGCTATTACCATTCCCAGGCGGTTTTGATGAGGAAGGAAACCTAACAAGAGAACCAGGTCCAATTGAGAGAACAAAGCGAATTTTACCAATGGGGTATTGGAAAGGTTCTGGATTTTCTATTTTATTAGATGCTATTGCGGCTATCATGTCTGGTGGACTATCAACCAATGAAATTGATAAGGTACAGGAAGGAAGTTGTGGAGGGTGTTCCCAAGTATTTATCGCCTTGGACCCTAGCCAAATCAATGGAGAGGATTATACAGAAAAGATTACAGATGGTATTGCAGAATTTATTAAAGCTTCTGAACCTGAACAAGATGGCGGTCAAGTCTATTACCCTGGAGAAAACTCATTAAATAATCGCAACAGAAATATGGAACAAGGAATACCTGTTGATGATGGTATATGGAAAGAAGTATTGTCTCTATAGAGTGAATAAGCCTCAGATTCGAATAGAACTTTTTGTAGAAAATAGAACACGCGCTTAGAAGCATTCGATATTATAAAAAGGAGAATGTAGATGAAAGCGACTTATGTAACGGAACCTGGAAAATTGGAAATAAAAGAGATTGCTGAGCCCCAAATCACTAATGCTTATGATGTGAAAATCAAGGTTAAAGCAGGTGGCATTTGTGGTTCGGATATACATATTTATCATGGAACTTCTCCAGTAGCGACGTATCCTAGAGTTTTAGGGCACGAAATCGTGGGTGAAATTGTTGAGGTTGGTGAGTTAGTAAAGAAATTTAAGGTACAAGATCGAGTTGTAATAGATCCTATTATTAATTGTGAAGAGTGTTATCAATGTAAAAAGAATAGACCAAATTTATGTGTAAAATTAAGGGTTCGAGGTGTACATGAAGATGGTGGTTTCAGGGAATATCTTGTAACACCAGAAAAGAACATTTTTAAAATACCAGACTCTGTCTCCTATGAAGAAGCGGTAATGATTGAGCCATTTACAGTTGCTGCGCAAGTCAATTCACGTGGGCAAGTGGAAAAAGGTGATTATGTTTTTATAATGGGTTCCGGCCCTGCAGGACTGTGTGCACTAAAAGTGGCTAAAAACAAGGGAGCCATCTGTATTGTTTCGGACTTAGTTGATGAAAGGCTTGAAAATGCAAAAAGGCTAGGAGCAGATTATGTAATTAATGCAGGAAAAGAAAATGTAAATGAAAAGATTGATAAATATACACAACATATTGGTGCAAATGTTGTGATAGACGCAGTTGGAAATGCTAGTTCATTTGAACAAGCAATTGAAGTAGTAAGTAAAGGCGGCAGGATTGTAGTTTTAGGTTTTACCGATAGACCATCTAAAATACCGCAATTACTAATTACAAAAGATGAGTTAGATATATGTGGTTCTAGACTACATGCTAATAAGTTCCCGGAAGTCATTGATTGGTTCAACAAGGGAGAAATCACAGGGAAAGACTTTATATCGCATATCTACCCATTTGAAAAAATTCAGGAAGCCATTCATCTAGTGGAAACTGAACCAATGAAGGTTTCAAAGGTGGTATTGACGTTTTAATAAAGTGTAAGAAACCATTTAAGTGAAGTTTCAACAGGGAATATTTATAGAAAGGTCGAGCTTCCTCGACCTTTCTTCATACAAATTGTCTAGCAACATTCTTAATTTCTTCTTCATATTATGAAGAAAACAAATTAAGTCAGATATCCGTGAAGAGCATCTTATGAACCTCGAATAGGGACTATATCTCGTTCATCTCCAAAGCGTACAAGCTGACTAATTTCATATCTTCATACAAATTACCAACCTTAATATAACTTTTTCACCAAAGATCACGTTAAAAATAAAATTTGTATCTAACATAGGCCAAAAGTTCTAAGTGTTTTTTAAATAAATAAAATTTTCTAAAAATACTTGAAAGTTAAAAAAGGATTCTTTATACTAATGGTGAAGAACAAGCATTTGGAACCTTTTTACATATAAAATGCAACCGGTTACATTTGTTTCATTCTCTTAAAATAATATATAGACTTACTAAACAAGCTAATATGGGAAACGATAAGGAGAAATATCATGGCCAAAATGAGTGATGTTGCAAAATTAGCAAATGTATCAAAAGCTACTGTTTCACGGGTATTGCAACATCCAGAGACAGTCAAAGAACAAACTCGAAAAAAAGTACTACATGCAATAGAACAACTAAACTATCAACCGAATTTGCTTGCCAGACAATTTCGTAGAACGGAAACAAAAACAATACTCGTTGTTGTTCCAACCATTATGAATAATGTATTCCCTCAAATTATTGGAGGGATTGATGCTGCAGCAAATGAGCACGGGTTTAAAGTTCTGTTAGGAAATACCAATCGAGATCCTGAGAAAACATCAATCTTTATTAATGAATTAAAACAAAAACAAGTGGACGGGATGATTTTATTAACAATCCCACTTGAGGAAAAGGTGATAAATGAGGTTGCAGCAAAGTATCCGGTTGTTCTAACTTCGGATTACAATGAGGGATTAAATATTCCTACCGTAGCCATTGATAATATTAGTTGTGGACGAGAAGCTACGGAACATCTGATTAAGCTTGGTCATAAGAGGATAGCTCATATTACTGGACCACTTGAAATTTCAATAAGCAGGGATAGATTAAAGGGGTATCACCAAGCAGTACTACAGCACGAAGTGGATTTAGATAGTTTACTAGTACAAGAAGGTGACTATTCTTTTGAATCTGGATATAATCAGATGCTAAAGTTATTGGCTATAGAAAATCCGCCAACTGCCGTGTTTGCTGGAAATGATGTCATGGCAATGGGTGTTGTGAAAGCTGCAAAATCACAGGGACTCAAAGTACCGGAAGATATAGCTGTTGTAGGTTTTGATAATATTAAGTTTTCAGAGATTTTCGAGCCTGCCTTGACTACAATCGAACAACCATTTTTTGAAATGGGGAAACGCTCAATGGAGTTATTACTCCAGCAAATTAATGGAGAAAAGCTAACAAGATTAAAACATGTACTAAATGCGAGGTTGACGATTAGAGATTCCTGCGGTTTTAAGAAAGCAACAGTTATAGAAAAATAGCTATATAGTTTTTTTATACAACAAAAATGTAATCGGTTTCAAAGTTTATTTTACGTTTTCTCATAACAACAAGGTTCGAGCTTGTTTTTTGATGAAATAATGTAACCGGTTTAATAGATTTTTAAGGAGGTGAAAAAAGAAGCTTCGTTACATAAAAAGAAAATTCTTAGTAAAAGGAGAGTTAAAATGATAAACATTCCGATTGGACTACAAATGTTTTCATTACGAAATGAGTGTAGTAATGACTTTTTAGGGACATTAGAAAAAGTCGCAGAACTCGGGTATCAAGGGGTTGAATTTGCTGGGTATTACGGTCTTCCTGCAAATGAGTTAAAAAAAGTGATCGATCATCTTGGTTTAAAAGCTACATCAAGTCATATTCCTATATCCTCTTTAGAAGAAAACTTACGTGAGATTATTAGCTACGAACAAGCAATAGGAAACGACAAAATTGTTTGCCCTTTCCTTCCTCCAGAACGACGAAAAGAAGAAGATTATCTACACCTAATCAAAAGTCTGAATCATATTGGGCAAGAGTGTCAAAAAGAAGGGATTACATTCTGTTATCACAATCATGATTTCGAATTACAACTCCTATCGAATGGACGTACCGCACTTGAAACACTTCTAGATGAAACAAATCCTGAATGGGTAAAAGCAGAGTTAGATATTTATTGGTTAACAAAAGTTGGTGAAGATCCGGTTAAGTGGTTGCAGCGTTATAAAGGAAGAACACCACTTGTTCACTTAAAGGATATGACAACAGACGGTGAACAATTTTTCGCTGAATTAGGGACAGGTGGAGTAGATATAGACGGGGTATTAAAGCAAGGACCTGCATCAAAGGTAGAATGGTTCATTGTTGAACAAGATCGTTCAAGGCGATCCCCACTTGAAAGTGTTGAAATGAGTATTCAATATTTGAAAAAGAAGTCAGTGCTATCTAGTTAAATAATAGTTTGTAATAGGTAATAAAGTTAGAATCTTACTTTTTATATTAGATAATCAGGAGGTTGAATAATGAAAAAGTTGCTTACTATATTTACGATGTTAGCTGTATTATTATTAGCTGCTTGTGGGTTAAATGGTGGTGGTTCAACAAGCGAATCATCATCAGGAAAGGCAGAGGACAGTAAAAGTAATGAGGGTAAGAAAGTGTTAGAATTCTGGCATATTGATCCAGGTGAAAAAGAAAAGATTTATGAAGAAGCCGTTGCTAGATTTGAAGAAAAACACCCTGATGTTGACGTAAAAGTTCTTCGCATACCGAATGATGCTTTTAAACAAAAACTTTCTGTTGCGATGTCAGGTAATGAAGCTCCCGATGTGTTTAGTAACTGGGGGGGAGGCTGGTTAAAGAACTTTGTTGACCAAGGTAAGGTGTTAGAACTTACGGAATCAACCGATAAGGCTCATTTTAATGAACTTGCTCTTGCTAATACAACCTTTGATGATAAAGTGTATGGTCTTCCTTTAGGTTTATCAATTGATGTTGTGTTTTACAATAAAGAAATTTTTGAAAAATACGGATTAACACCACCTAAAACATATGATGAATGGCTCTCAGTGATTGATACATTAAAAGAAAACAATATTATTCCAATCGCTTTAGCAAATCAAACAAAATGGCCAGGGGCCTATCTGTTTATGAACTTTGCAAGCCGTATTGCAGGTCCTGAATTATTTGATAGCGCGTTTAATAGAAAAGGCAGAGGTTTCGATGATCCAGCATATGTTCAAGCAGGCGAATATCTACAAGAAATGGTTGAAAGAGAAGCGTTTAACCCTGGGTTTAATGGTGTCCCTTATGATGAAGGACAAGGTCGCCAATTACTTTATTCCGGACAGGCAGCCATGATGGATATGACAATCTCTTTCGTAAACAACGTAAGACAAGAAGCACCTGAATTTGAAGAAAAGCTAGACTTTTTCTTATTCCCAACTGTTGAAGGTGGGAAAGGTGATCAAACCCAAGTAGGAGCTGCAACAGGACCGGTTTGGTCGGTAGCGAAAAACAGTAAATATCCTGACTTAGCAACTGAATTAGCCATAGAACTTACAAGTGCAGAAACTGCTCAAAATTATATGGATCGTACAGGTTCACTATCAGGTATAAAAGATGTTAAGCCAGCAGACGAGTTTACAAAACGTTTTTATGAGGTTGTTCAAGGTGCAACACATTTGCAAATGCCATATGATCAAACACTTCCTCCAGAATTGGCAGAATTGCATAAAGATACGACCCAAGCCATTTATGGGTTGGATATGACACCAGAAGAAGCCGCTGAGAAAATGGAAGCAAAAGCAAAAGAGGTCTTAGAGTAACTTAAAGAGGGAGGGGAGCCTCCCCTCTCTTACACATACATAAAAAAGGAGGGGGATATATAATGGAAACAACAGAAGTTAAAGTAACAAACACAAGGTCAATTGTAAATGTTGCATCTCGTACAAAACAAAACAAATTTAAAAGTGCATTAACCATCGGATTGTTTGTAGCACCAGCGTTAATCGTTTATTCAATTTATGTGATATACCCAATTTTAACAACGTTAATGTACAGCTTCTACGATTGGGATGGAATGGGTGTCGGAGTATTTATAGGTCTACAAAACTATATTGATCTATTCAAAGATGCTATTTTCTGGATGGCCCTTACAAACAATACCTGGGTTGTATTAACATCCGTTTTTGTTCAAATTCCATTAGGTTTAATCATGGCCCTTATGCTGTTTGCGCCAATTAAAGGGATTAGGTTTTTCAGCAGCATTTACTTTTTCCCGTTTCTTATGTCAACAGTTGCAATCGGAATGTTATGGGTATTGATGTTTGACCCAATCAACGGAATGATTAATCAGTTTATTAATTTGTTTGGCTTTGAAAATGTTGCGTGGTTGAGCCAGACTAACACTGCCCTTTTTGCTGTACTCCTCGTTATTGTATGGCAATTCGCACCTTTCTACATGATTCTTTTTAAAGCTGCGATTGTCGGAATTCCAGAAGATTTGTATGAAGCAGCGGAAATTGACGGCGCGAATCCTTTAACGAAGTTTTTTCGTATAACCCTTCCATTATTGATGCCAACCATTGTTAGTTCTTCGATATTAGCAATTGTCGGGTCGTTAAAAGCGTTTGATATATTCTATATTATGACCGGCGGAGGTCCTAACCATGGGACAGAGTTATTAGGTACATATATGTTTAAGCAGGCATTTATTAACTTTAACATGGGGTATGCTAGTGCAATTGCCTTTGTGATGTTCTTTGTTGCACTTTTTGTCACCATTATTATTCAAGTGATGGATTATTATCGTAAAAAGAGAGGGGCCTACGTATGACGATTGGATTTAAAAAGATACCACTTTATGTCGTTGCAGTTTTATTGCTAGTCTTCACAGGTTTTCCCTTTTTATATATGATCTCAACATCATTGAAGACACAGGGTCAATTTTTTGAGAAGCCATTTGCACTATTTTCTTCTTTTAATCTCGAAAACTTCCAAACTGTCTTTGAAATGGGATTAAGCCGATACTTTATAAACAGTATACTTGTTTCTACTGTAGCAGTTTTTGCAGTAATGATTATTGCGGCTCTAGCAAGTTACCCATTAAGCAGAATGAAATTTAAATTAAATAAACTATTGTTTTTATTGTTTATTTCAGGAATGATGCTTCCGATTCATGCAACGCTTATTCCCATTTTTAAACTTTCGCAAAGCATGGGGGTACTTGATACTATTTGGGCATTGTTAGGGCCATATATTGCATTTAGTTTGCCAATTTCAATCTTTATTTTAACTCAATTTATGCAAGAAATTCCGAAATCACTTGAGGAAGCCGCGAAAATAGATGGATGCAATCATTTTCAGATTTTTTGGCGAGTACTCCTCCCAATGCTAACACCTGCTTTAATGACAGTTTTAATCTATAATTTCATTCATTTGTGGAATGAATTTATATTTGCACTAGTCCTAATTTCTAGTCCAGAAAACATGACATTACCTCTAGGTTTACAAGATTTTAAAGGAGAATTTTCAGTAAATATTCCTGGTTTGATGGCCGCTTTGACACTTGCTAGTCTTCCAATCTTGGTTGTCTATCTATTCTCACAAGAAAAAGTTGTAAAAGGGCTTGCTGGCGGTGCAGTAAAGGAGTAAAGAAAGGATGGACAGAAATGAAAAAAGTGAAAATCGGTGTGGTCGGTTGTGGCAATATTAGCGATGTTTATTTAACAAACTGTCAAACGTTTCAGAACCTTGAAGTGATAGCTGTATCAGATTTAGATTTAAACAAAGCTGCAGAAAAAGCATCAAAGTATAAAATCCGAAAGAATTTAACAGTTCAAGAGCTACTAGCAGACCCTGAAATTGAGCTTGTTATAAATTTAACAATTCCTCGTGCACATGCTGATGTTTGTTTACAGGCTTTAGATGCAGGAAAACACGTATATGTTGAAAAGCCAATCTCAACAACCCTTAACGACGGTAAAAAAGTATTAGAAAAAGCCGAAGAAAAAGGATTAATGATTGGTGCTGCTCCAGACACCTTTTTAGGAGGGGGCATTCAAACTTGTAAAAAGTTAATCCAAGATGGGGCAATTGGCAAACCAATTGCAGCAACTGCATTTATGATGAAACATGGGCCGGAAAGCTGGCATCCTGATCCTGAATTTTTCTACCAAGACGGAGCTGGACCTATGTTTGATATGGGCCCATATTATATTACTGCACTTATTAATCTAATTGGTCCTGTTCGACGTGTAACAGGATCAGCTCAAATATCCCTTCCTGAGCGTACCATTACAAGTAAGGAAAAATACGGAAAAAAGATACAAGTCAATACACCTACACATGTCGCAGGCATTCTTGATTTTGAAAATGGTGCGGTTGGCACGCTTATTACAAGTTTTGATGTATGGGGGTCAAGAACACCGTTTATTGAAATTTATGGAACAGAAGGAACTTTAAGTGTTCCTGATCCAAATACATTTGGTGGGCCCGTCTTGATTCGTAAACCAGGGGAGGTCGAATGGGAAGAATTTCACTTAACGCATGGATTTACAGAAAACAGTCGCGGGCTTGAGGTTGCTGATATGGTAGCTGCCATTCACTCAAACAGACCTCCACGTGCATCTGGAAAACAGTCCTATCATGTACTTGAAGTGATGCATGGCATTTACGAATCTTCATTAAATGGTATGCATTATATAATGAAAAGTACTTATGAACAGGCTGCCCCACTTCCTGTGAACGGAATAGAAGAATTAAAGAATAACAATGTTAAAACGTATTAGGGAGGAATTTATTATGAGTAAAGTAAAAGTTGGTGTAATTGGATGTGGAGCTATAGGAAGACGTCGTCACCTTCCGGAATATGCGGCACAAGAAAATGTTGAAATTGTGGCTGTCTGTGACATTGTTGAGGAACGCTCTAATGAAATGGCTGAATTATACGGGGCAACCGCATATGTGGATTATACAGAATTGCTAAAAAATGAAGAAATTGATGCTGTAAGTGTTTGTTTGCCAAATGCTATGCATGCGCCAGTTACGATTAATGCATTAAATGCCGGAAAACATGTGCTATGCGAAAAGCCAATGGCTACTTCAAGGCAAGAAGCTGAAGAAATGATTCAAGCATCAATAGAAAACAATAAAAAACTGATGATTGCCCATAATCAGCGCTTTGTTGCTTCACACGTAAAAGCAAAGCAGATTCTTGATAGTGGTGAAATTGGCAAAGTTTATAGCTTTAGAACAACATTCGGACATCCCGGGCCAGAACAATGGAGCGTTGACGGAGCGACAAGCTGGTTTTTCGATAAGGAACGAGCATTTATCGGAGCAATGGGAGACCTTGGCGTACATAAATCGGATCTAATTCGTTATTTGCTTGGCGAAATAGTAGAAGTTGGGTCATTTGTTGAGACAAATGCAAAGGAAAATACAGATGTAGATGATAATGCCGTTTGTATCCTTAAAACAGAAAACGGTGTGATTGGTACATTAACAGCGAGTTGGTCATATGTTTCTGGGGGCGATAATTCAACGATTATTTATGGTGAAAATGGAGTACTAAGGCTTGAAGCTGACCCTGTACACTCATTAATCGTGGAATACAAAAACGGTGAAGTTGTGAAATATGAGCTTGATAAAATCCAATCAAATGAAGAAGGTGGGCAAACCAATACGCATGTCATTGAAAACTTTGTAAATTGCATTATCGGCGATACCATTCCACCTATCAGTGGGGAAGAAGGAATGAAGTCACTTCAGGTAATATTAGCAGCACTTGAATCAAATGAAACGAAGCAGATAGTTCGCGTGAATACAGAAAAAGCTTTTCTTTCGAAATAGATAATATAGCTCTTATCATTTGTAGCCCTAATTTACGCCGAATAAAAGAAGAGCGAATATACCTTTTTTGATTTACTAGTTTTTAATTACTAGAAGGGAAAGTTTGAACGAAATTAGGTGTTTTTACAGTATTATTTTCTGATAAACCATTTAATGAAATGCTTGCTCATGTAAAAGAGTCGGGAGTAAAAGCTATTGAAATTGGTACTGGAGGCTATCCAGGTAATGCACACTGCCCGTTATGTTCAGGTCGTGGAACCTAGTAGTAATTTTAGTTTAATTATAAAAAGGAAGAAATTTTCAGAATCACTTTGTTTGATGTAACAACTTAAATCTATTAAAATAGAAATAAATACCAATACATAGGAGTGATACTAGATGGCAAAAGTATGCTTTTTACTTGATAATGGCTATGAAGATTCAGAGATGAAGAATCCTTATGATGCAGTGAGTGAAGCGGGTCACGAAACTGTTGTAGTT
Source organism: Fredinandcohnia aciditolerans (assembly GCA_003640645.1). Lineage (GTDB taxonomy): Bacteria > Bacillota > Bacilli > Bacillales > Bacillaceae_L > Ferdinandcohnia > Ferdinandcohnia aciditolerans. The sequence continues at coordinate 213,212 of QGHH01000003.1, forward strand.
GGAATTGAAAAAGGTATAGAACTTAAAGGGAAGAAAGGTACAGTGTCTTATACTTCTGACCTTTCCATTAGTGAAGTAAAGGCTGACGACTATGATGCGGTTATTATTCCTGGTGGCTCTGCTCCAGAGGCCCTTCGTGTCAATGATGAAGTCGTGCAATTTGTAAAACAGGCCAATGAACAAGGTAAAGTAATTGCTGGTATCTGCCATGGACCACAAGTCATGATTAGTGCTGATATTTTAAAAGGGGTAAGCGCAACTTCGTACATTGGAATCCGAGATGATTTGAAAAACGCTGGATCAACCTTCTTAGACCAAGAGGTAGTGGTTGACGGAAATATCATTACGTCTCGTACACCTAAAGACGAGCCGGCATTTATTAAAGAAATCTTAAACAAACTATAAATCGTATAATTTAAAGGTCTCTTCCGTTTTGGAAGAGGCCTTTTTTACTTCTAGTTTTCTAATACATCCAAACTCGAGAAAAAGAGTCGGCGCCTTGGTGTGATAGGGTATTAGAGCCCAGTGGAGAAGAGAAATGAAATTTCAGAGGATTTGAAATTTAAAATTAATTTTTGATTGACTAACCGTTCATTCAATAATAAAATAATGTGGAAAGTTCTGTAAAATGAGGAGGGTTGTAATGGATTTATCTTTCGAGATTACTGGTAATGGTCATCCTGTTGCTCTTATTCATAGTGGTGGGTCTGATAGAAGACTGTGGAGTTTATTGGTGCCTCTTTTGTCTAAGCATTACAAGGTGATTGCTTTTGATGGCCGAGGTGCAGGCGAGTCACCAAACCCTATAAAACATACAAACTATGTTGAAGATGTACGGTCACTGTTGGATTACCTTGAACTTAAACAAGCAACACTTATCGGCCATTCTATGGGCGGACAAATTGCAACCGATTTAGCACTTACTTACCCTGAAAGAGTATCAAAGCTTGTATTAATTCCCCCCTCGTTAACTGGTTTTATCTATTCTAAAGAGTTTGAACAATATCATAACAAAATAATAGAAGCTGCCCCAAATATAGATAAGATGTTAGAGCTTGCCCTTTATTCACCAACCTATCAAGTGGTGATTCGTACTCCGCAAAAAGATCTCATTGTTCAAATGCTCAGGCAACACTTCGAGCGAATGCTTAAGTGGCCTGCAGATTTCTGTATGGATTGGCCACAGCCGCCAGCGGTGGGACGATTAGGAGAATTAAAAACTAAAACATTATTTATGATTGGCAAACTGGATGTAGCAGATAATTTTCGAGTTGCTGAAGAATTTAAAAAGGTTCCAAACATCCGTTTTATCGAAATTAAGGATGCCGATCACATGATACCCCTCACTTATGCTAAAGTTTTATATCAAGATATCACTACATTTATAAAGGATGGAAGTAAAAATGCCTCGTACACCCGAAGAGAATGAACGTATACGCCAAGCAACGATAGAAAAAATACGCGCTGCAGCGATGGAGTTATTTATGAAACAAGGATATTACGCAACTTCGATAAGTGATATAGCGAAACATGCGAGGTTTTCGAAAGGATTACTCTATAACTATTACAAAGGAAAGGAAGAACTGCTTTCTGAAATGGTTAAGGATAGAATTGGGGAAGTGGCTGAAGTCATGTCAGAAGCTTTCTCCCTAGAAACACCTAAAGAACAGCTAACATCCATTGTGAATGGAGCCATTGACAATATTCACAAAAATCCTGAAGTCCATCGGTTTTATCTTCACCTTCAAACTCAACCAGAGGCTGATGTAGATTTGATTAAATACAGTCGTCTCATAATCGAAGAGAACGCGCGACTGTTTGAATTGCAATGTAAAATATTTGAAAGAATGGGAGAAAGTGAACCGAGGAGACGGTCGTTATATTTTTCTTCTGTGCTACAAGGGATCATGTTGATGATTGCAACCTATCCACAGAAGTTTCCAATAGAGGAATTAAAGCAGCAAATTATCAAGGAATTTTGTAAATAGTGATACTAAATAAATCGCGATTCAAATAATGAAACCCTACAAAGGAGATGGTTGGAAATGGAAACACGGGTAAATCAAATTGAATTGAATGGACTTACTTACCAATATCGCGAGACTGGGAAACCTTCTTCACCCCCGATTGTTGCACTCCACGCATTAGGTACAAGTGCAGAAACTTGGGATCAAGTGGCTGCTGTATTAGGAGAAAATTACCGTGTATTAGCTTTAGATCAACGGGGGCACGGTGGGAGTGCAAGAACTAGTAAATACAGTTTTGAACTGATGAGTGAAGACTTACTTCATTTTGCGAATGCTATGAATCTAGAAAGGTTTACCCTAATGGGTCATTCGATGGGCGGAACAGTATCCTATCTTTTCACGGAAACATTTCCGTCAAGGATTGAACGGTTAATTGTTGAAGACACACCACCACCTTTTCAGGGAAAGCCGATTGAGATTCCTTCTAAACCTGCTGATATTCTACCGTTAGATTGGGAGGTTGTACCATCGATACTGCAGCAACTTAATGAACCCAATCCCGAATGGTGGGCTCGACTTACTGATATTACCATGCCGACGCTCCTTTTAGGTGGTGGGTCTAGTCATATTCCTCAGCATAAATTGGAGGAAGTATCTAAGATAATTCCGAATTGTGAATTTGTGACGATAGAGTCTGCTGGGCATTTTGTTCATGATGACAATTTACACGGCTTTTTGTCAGCTGTAAAAAGTTTTCTAGATTCATAATTACTCTACCCATCAAAGCGGGGGGCGTGGTACTATAGTAGGAGTCTGGATATGAAAAAATTTTATAAATGAGAGGCAGTGTTTTATGGGAATGACAAAAGGTAAAGGCGTGCAGGCAAAGCCTTCAAGCAACATATTCTCAAATCGGATCGTTCTATCGATCATGAGTTCAAATTTCTTACTGCAACTAGGGATTTGGATACGTAACTTTGCAATACTTTTATATGTGACCGACATTACAAATAATGATCCGGTATATGTATCTCTTATTTCAGTAGCTGAGTTCGCCCCGATTTTCATCTTTTCTTTTATCGGAGGAACCTTTGCGGATAGATGGAAACCAAAGTTGACAATGGTCTGGTGTGATTTGTTGTCAGCCGTTTCGATATTTGTCGTATTACTTACATTGCTTTATGGTTCGTGGTATGTGATATTCTTTGCCACATTGGTTTCCGCAATTCTTTCACAGTTTTCCATGCCTTCTGCAATGCGTTTGTTCAAACAGCACGTACCTGAAGAACAGTTGCAGTCTGTCATGGCTATGTTCCAATCACTCATGGCGATTTTCATGGTTATCGGTCCGCTTATTGGAACATTCGTATATCAGAAATTTGGGATATACACTTCTATTGGAGTCATGGGCGTCATGTTCCTCCTTTCTGCAGTCGTTTTACTATCCTTGCCTAAGGATTTAGAAAAGGAAAAAACGGATACACAACCGGATTTCAAGAAGGAGCTTATGGACGGCTTAAGTTATGTGTTAAACCACCCAGTTTTGAAATCAATGGGTGCGATATTTGCAGCCTGTGGGTTGGCAGTCGGATTGGTCCAACCGTTAGCAATCTTTGTTGCCATAGAAAACTTGAGCATGCCTAAGGATTTTATCCAATGGTTGCTAATGGCAAGCGGAATTGGAATGCTGATCGGAGGTGGCGTCATTTTTGCGCTGTCCAAAAAAGTGACGCCTCAAAAGCTGTTGTCAATAGGGATTTTAGTAAGTGTCGTTGCGACTGTAGGAATTGGTTACTCTCATAGCCCTGGACTGACTATCGCACTTCAATTCATTAACGGTTTATTCCTGCCATGTATTCATATTGGAATCAACACGCTAATCTTGAGCAATACAGAAGAAAACTTTGTCGGGCGAGTGAATGGCGTATTGAACCCAATGTTCATGGGGATGATGGTCATCGGCATGTCTATGTCTGGTTTGATGAAAGGAGCGCTTACCTTATCTGGAGTTTATCTAGCATCCGGAATCTTATTCTTAATCGGTGTCTTCTTTATTCTGCCATTGTTTAAGCAAAAGATGCAGTCAGTGTAGTCTGATTGAATAAATCAATGGATAGTGCATGGTTTGCGACAACGACCTGGTCAATATTATATAAAAATATACCAGAGGCACATCAAGTTAAATAACAAGTACAAGGTACTTTATTATAAGATCGTTGTTATTCTAAAGGTCTCTTCCGATTTGGAAGAGGCCTTTTTTTAGTTAACTACTGAAGAAAGGAGTTAATACCTATCTTTTCTTAAACGTGAAATGCGACAAAAGTCAGGAAATACAGGCTTTTTTCATATTCAAAAACGACTAAGAATATACTTTAGCAAATAATGACTAAGGGAGTGAAGAAATGAAAGCGATAACAAATTTCTTTGTCCGATTGGTTCAACGTTTTCTTCCTGATGCCTTTATTTTTGCGATTATTCTTACCTTTTTAGTGTTCGTATTAGGCATCTTGTTTACAGAAAGCGGACCCGTTGAGATGGTTTCACATTGGGGAACTGGGTTTTGGGATTTACTCGCCTTTACCATGCAAATGGCTCTTGTCGTGGTAACGGGGTATGTATTAGCGAATGCACCTATTATCAAGAACTTTCTAGCTAAATTGAGTAATTTGGCGAAAACACCGGCCCAAGCAGTTATGCTTGTCACTTTTGTGTCAGCAATTGCTTGTTTAATCAATTATGGTTTCGGTCTAGTCGTAGGGGCCTTATTTGCAATCCATGTGGCAAGGCAAGTACCATCTGCAGATTTTCGTATTTTAGTAGCTGGAGCATATAGTGGATTTTTAGTATGGCATGGAGGTCTTTCAGGGTCCATTCCATTGACGGTGGCAACACCTGGTCATTTTTTAGAAGATAAAATGGGAGTCATTCCAGTAAGTGAAACACTTTTTAGTCCAGCCAATCTCTTTATTGTGGCAGCCCTCGTCATTACTTTACCTATATTTAACCGTTACTTAATGAAAAGTTCAAATACCATCGACCAAGATCGATCTGGATGGAAGTTACCCGATGACACACCTACTACAACAACATCAACCAACCCAACGACACCAGCCGAAAAAATTGAGAACAGTGTGATTGTTTCGATGTTAATTGGCATCATGGGGTTGGGCTTTATCGTCTATCATTTTGTTACAAAAGGTTTTGATTTAAATATTAATATCGTAAACTTTATTTTCTTATTCATAGGAATTATGTTGCACAAAACACCGATACAGTTCTTAAACACAGTAACGAATGGAGTCAAGAATGCAGGGGGAATAATCATTCAATTCCCGTTTTATGCTGGGATAATGGGAATGGTTACATTATCAGGACTTTCAGGGGAAATTGCACTATGGTTCGTTTCCTTTTCAAATGAACACACCTTGCCATTCTTTTCATTTGTCAGTGGAGGACTTATCAACGTATTTGTACCATCCGGTGGTGGTCAGTGGGCTGTTCAAGGACCGATTATGATTGAAGCAGCAGCAGCTATTAATGCAGACCTTGCGAAAACAGCGGTTGGTGTTGCATGGGGAGATGCCTGGACCAATATGATCCAACCATTCTGGGCATTGCCTGCACTAGCCATTGCAGGTTTGCATATTCGCGATATCATGGGGTTCTGTGTTATGATCCTCCTATATAGCTTTATTCCAATTTCAATAGGTCTATTATTGTTATAAAATAGAGGCAAACGGACATATCCGTTTGCCTTTCTATATGCAGGGGGATATTTTATGAGAAAAAAGACAGTGGGTGTATTAGTAGTAGCACTTGTCTTGATTTTGACAATTATAGGTTGTATACCTAAAACGATCCCACCTTTAAGAGGTGCTTATCAAAGTGAACATGTGAATGGATATTCACATTTCAACCTAGAGATCATAGTTTTGTTGAATACATTGATAATAGAGAAGTAGATAAGGGAACTTATGAGGAGATAGAAGATGGTTTGTTTAAAATAAATGGCGAAATGCAAGAGTTGGAGATTACTTTAAAAAGTAACAACTCTTTTGATCTAATCGTCAAGAAACTAAATGATGGCAAACCAATCACTTTGAAAAATGTCGATGCCACACCCGCATATATTGGTACAGAGTTTGATGATGTTGATGAGTATAAAACATTATTAGAATGAAGGTGAATGCTTGGTCATACACAGTATGAACCAGGCATTTTTTATTGGTCACTATTCGAAAAGTGAAACTTTTCCAGGATAGTTCACGTAAATAAAGTATCGGCTTAAGATGGGTATCTGAAGAATTCTCTTGGGCTGCTATAGATATTAAATATATTAAATATGAAGGGGGAATTGGATGGGTTGGTTATTCCTGTTTGTAGTTGTGATTGGAATTGTATTCTTTTTACATAAAAAACTCTCATTTACATATGGTTTATCTCCTAAATCAATAGAGACAAAACCACTAAAAGGGCTAAAGAAACTAAGTGATAACCTGGAGCAGTCCCTTAGTAAAAGCTATATGAAACATGTAGAAGAGCGAGTAATGAAAGAAAAAAAGTTGAAAGAAAATGAATACAACTGGCGTTTGCTCGATTTAAAACGCTACTTTATCTTGACTTCTCTATTAAAAGAATCGCCAATGTTCAGCAACAAAGTTGATGACTTATGGCATGAGATGCTATTGTTTACACGTGAGTATGATGATTTTTCAAAAAAATATGCGGGTAGTATCCTGCATCACAGTCCTAATGTAACTAAAATATCTGATCCCGATTTGCGAGGATTCTTTGATTGGGTATATGCTGAGCTTTTTTTCATTAGAAAAGAGAACATCCATTTGTATAAGGGGTTTTTCAGGCATCCCGTAAACCCAACTATCGTTGAGGATTTTAAAACTTTATCAGAAAACGAACTGATAGATAAGTATTTTAAAAGTGATAGCCACTATTTTAGTACCATACTCTCGTTGATCTCCTCTATGAAAAAAACAGCAAATAGCGTCAAAGATTATGAAAAGCGTCTAGTTCAAGAAAAGATGAGAAAAAGTAAAATTCAGAAAAACTTCAACGCTATGCTCGTTCCATTCTTATCTGTTTCTTATTTTCATTATGATGAATTCTCTAGTTATATGAAAGCAAGTGCCGCTAGTTCATCCAGTTGCACAAGTTGTGGTTCAGTTTCAAGTAGTTCGTGTAGTTCTGTCTCGTCTTGCAGCAGTTCTTGCTCAAGTTGTGGTGGGGGTAGTGATTAAAACATTTACACACTCTATGAAATATACCATCCTTGATATACTATTACCAAATCCAACCTTTACGTGATAAAAGGTACGTGTCAGGTTTGGAAGAAGGTATTTAGGCTAGTTCAGTTGAATAATTATAATAGACTCATTTTTAGTTTAATTCTAAATTGGAGGGGTTTTATTGAAGACATTGTTTCGTTATAACTGGATGGTCAGGGAAGAATGGTATCGATGGTGTGAAGAGTTAAGTGAAGAGGAACTTCTACGAACCAGAACTGGTGGTGTAGGTAGTATTTTGCAAACACTTTTTCATATAGTGGATGTGGAATGGAGTTGGATTCGCCTATTACAAGGAAAACCAGATTTTCAAGAGAGTTTTGAGGATTATAAAAGCTTAGAACAGGTTCGTAAATTGGACACCAAGTTTCGAACTGAAGTGCTGAATTTTATTAAAAATTGGGATAGTAGTATGGAAAATAACCTATTGTACGATACCCTCCCAGACGGAAGAGTTGAAACAGACACATGGGGTGAGGTAATGCGACATGTAATTGCACATGAAATTCACCATATCGGACAATTATCAGTTTGGTCACGAGAAATAGGGAAAAAGCCTGTGTCTGCTAATTTCATTGGACGTGGCCTTGTATCTCACATGAATGACTAATTTATAGATTTGATAGATAAATTAAAACATGAATAGAGTACTATTAACATAGTGTTTTTCCAGAATAGTTATAAGTAAAATGACACCATCCCTGTGTAATGGTGTCATTTTTTTCTTATACGAATGTCGAAATCAGTCTATGAAAAAATTTATATCTCATTTAAAAATATATGATGTAGCAGGCAAGCCTGATTTGAAAGGTATTATCAAATTAATCAGTGGTCGAAATCAGTTCTTTTTATAATTTTTAGTTAATTGACAATATTCTAATTCGTTGTTATGCTCTATTCGATGAAACGTTTCATTAATAAAAAATAGGAAGTATACCATGACTAAAAAGGTGACGATACGAGATGTTGCAGAATTAGCTGGTGTGTCTATTGGTACTGCATCGAAAGTCATAAATAATGTTGGTAACGTCCATATTGAACTCAAGAACAAAGTAAACGCAGCAATAAAAGCCCTAAACTACTCCCCAAACATGATAGCAAGAAGTTTGAAGTCATCCGTCTCAAAAACAATTGCTGTTCTTCTATCTAACATTACAAACCCCTTCCAGATGACTTTGGCCAAAGGTATTGAAGAAGTTATCTTTGAGAAAGACTATCTATTTATCATCAGCTCCACAAATGAAAATCCTACTAATGAACGAAAAAATTTACAACTTTTTTACGAGCAACGGGTTGACGGAATTATTCTTTGTTCGACTGGTCAAGTCAACGAAGATATTCTTTCGTTAGTCGAAAGAAACATTCCAATGGTCCTTGTTGATCGACCCATCCCTCATCTGCCTGTTCATATAGTGGCAGATGATAATTTTATTGGCATGGAAAAATTAGTTACTTACCTTCATGAATTAGGGCATAAAGAAATAGGTGTCATTCATGGAGATTTGAACACTGTTCACGGAAAACTTAGGTACGATAGTGTTCTGCAGTCACTAACGAAGTATGGCCATACAACTGAACACCAGTTTTTTGGTGATTTTACCTATGAAGGAGGTCAACGAGCAATAGAATATTTTCTATCGAAAACAATCGTGCCTACAGCCATCATTTCGTCAAACAATAATATGACGGCAGGTGTATTAAAGGCGTGTCAAAACTACAAGATTACCATTCCAGATCAACTTACGGTTGTGTCATTTGGAGAGTTAGAATATGAATGGGATATCATCATACCCAAAGTAACTGCAATAGTACAATCTCCACGTGAAATTGGGAGACGTGCAGCAAGTTTGCTATTAGAACAAATGAATAGGAAAGGTCAACATCAAATCGTTCAACTTTTCATCGAACCTGAAATCTCTGTAGGAAACTCTTCTTCTCCTAAAATTTAACGAAGAAAAGGTGATATATGTGAAAGCGCTTGTAAACTACGATTCTGGTAAAAATAAGGTTGAAATCAGAGAAGTACCGATTCCTAAAATAGGACCAAAAGACATTTTATTGAAAGTGGAAGCTGTTGGAGTCTGTGGAAGTGATTTACATATGTATCATGATATACAAGGCTTTGCTGTAAAACGACCTGTCATTTTAGGACATGAATTTGCAGGAACCGTTGAAGAGGTAGGTTATGAAGTAACCCAATTTAAAAAGGGAGATCGCGTTGTCAGTGAGACGCCTTCATATGTTTGTGAGAACTGTATTTATTGCAAATCAGGACTATATAATTTATGCCCGGACCGAAAAGGCTTTGGTGTTTTAGCTGACGGTGCCATGGCTCAGTATGTGAAAACACGTGAAGCCATCGTTCACCACATACCAGATGGGATTCCGTTCGAAAAAGCAGCATTAACGGAGCCTTCATGTGTAGCTTATAATGCGGTCGCCCATCATTCGAGAATTCGACCCGGCGATCATGTTGTGGTGTTTGGGCCGGGGCCGATTGGATTAATGTGTATTCAGATTGCTAGATTGTTTGCACCAGGAAAATTGACAGTTGTTGGTTTGGAAAAAGATGCAAACCGGTTAGAAGTAGCGAAACAATTTGGTGCAGATGAGGTACTTATTGCAGAGAAACAAGATGTTGTACGTGAAATAACCAATTACGGAGATGGTTTTGGTGCTGATTTAGTGCTTGATGCGGTTGGTGTAAGTCAAACGTTAAAGCAGAGTATTGAGATTGTTCGACCTGCTGGGCAAATTACAAAGATTGGATGGGGACCTGAACCCATTGGCTTTAGTCTTGATCCACTGATTCAAAAAGCGGCTAGACTGCAAGGGTCCTTTAGCCATACGTATCCGATGTGGGAAAAGGTCTTGCTATTAATGCAAAAAGGAGAAATTGACCCATTACCAATGGCAAAGGTCTATTCACTAAATGATTGGCAAAATGCCTTCGATGAAATGGATTCGTTAAAACACGCAAAATCTGTTATTGTACCAAACTAAAACAATCGAAAAGGAGAACTCAATGAACGAAAACAGAGTCAGAATTTCAGTTTTCCCAAAAGGGTATATCGATGATTTATCTAATGGAAAAATGAATGTGTTTGAATGGATTGAGCAAGCAGGAACACTTGGTGCAGATGGAATGGAAATGTATCCTACATTTTTACAATCTACTGAAAAATCATATTTGGAGAAGGTGAAGCAAGCCGCTGCTTCAGTGAATCTAGTGATTCCAATGATGTGTGCATCACCAGATTTTACCCATCTCGATCCAGGTTTTCGAGAAAAAGAAATAAGCAAGATGAAAGAAATGATTGATAGCATGGCTATTCTAGGGCCAGATGATTTTAGAAGCTGTCGGGTTCTATCTGGGCAAAGAAGACCTGAGGTTTCAAGGGAGGAAGGAATTAGGTGGACCATTGATTGTATCAATGAGCTCCTTCCCTATGCAAAAAGTAAGCGAGTCTACCTCGTCATGGAAAACCATTACAAAGATGGTTTCTGGATGTATCCGGAATTTGCCCAGAAGTCGGATATCTATTTAGAAATTGTGGAAGGGATATCATCTGATTGGTTTGGCGTGAACTTCGATCCATCAAATGCTGTTTTTGCAGGTGATGACCCATTAGCGTTACTGGAGAAAGTAAAGTCCCGCTTAATTACTATGCATGCCAGTGATCGTTATTTAAAAGAGGGGTATTCCATGAAAGATATCGAGAATCATTTGGTACAAGGATATTCAGAGGGATTAGCACATGGTGTCATTGGGAAGGGCATTATTGATTATGATGGTATTTTTCAACTATTAGCCAATATACATTTTTCTGGATGGATTTCAATCGAAGATGGGGTGAATGGTTTAGGGGAAATGAAGGAATCTGTCGAATTTTTAAAGAGAAAAGTAGACGAATATTTTTTATCGGGTAACTGACGTAAGGACTATTAAATGTAAGCGCTTTACGTCTTAACCATATTACGTATGAAAGGGGAAAAGCGAGTGAGAAAAATAAGGGGGCTTAGCTTTTTACTGGTTTTAGGATTGTTCATAGGCTTACTGGCTGCTTGTAGCAGCAATGCTCCAGCTTCAGAAGAGCCATCATCAGATTCAAATGACAATAAGAACAAAGACGTTGAATTAAGGATTATTGCTGCGAACCATCCATGGACAGAAGCGATCGAACCATTAATTCCTCAGTTTGAACAGGAGTCAGGCATTAAAGTAAAGCTAGAAAAATATTTTGAGGACCAATTAACTCAAAAACTTACAACAGAATTTACTGCAGGTTCTGATAGTATCGATGTATTTATGATTCGTCCGCTGCAAGAAGGAAAACTCTTTAATCTCAATGGGTGGGTTGCTGATTTAACAAGTTATACAGGTGATTCAGACTGGGATTTAAGTGATTTTACAGATTCATCCGTTAATTCTTTAAAAGACGGTGAAAAGATTTTTGGTATTCCAACCGTTACTGAACGTGAAATCTTGTATTACCGAAAAGATATTTTTGAAGAAAATAATATTGAACCTCCAAAAACATTAGATGATCTATATGAAATTGCAAAACAATTAAATGACCCTTCCAATGACTTTTACGGAATGGTATCACGCGGACAACGTGCTGCGGCTGTAACTCAATTCTCAAGCTATCTATACGGTTTTGGTGGGGACTTTATCGTAGACGGAAAAGCTGCGATTGATACACCAGAAGCGATTAAAGCTTTTGAGTTTTACGGTAATTTACTAAAGGATGCAGGACCTCCAGGCGTCTTAAATATGAGTTGGCCTCAAGCTGCTGGTTTATTTGCACAAGGTAAAGCAGCTATGTACACAGATGCTGATAGTATTTATCCAAACCTACTAGATCCTGAAAAATCAGTTGTAGGTGAAAAGGTTGGGTTTGCCGTATTCCCAGAAGGACCAGAAGGACAAACGCCATACAACGTTACGTCATGGGGCGTGGCGATGAATGCTAAATCCGAAAACAAAGATGCTGGGTGGGAATTTATCAAGTGGGCAACAAGTAAAGACATTGTAGCTGAGTTACAAAAGAAGAGTGTTCCAGGACCACGACAATCTGTATGGGATTCACCAGAAGGAACAGAGGCGTTCCCTGAAGAGCTCGTTAAAGTCATCTCTGAGTCGAATAAGATAGGAAAAGAATATGACCGTCCATTAGTTATTAAAGTAAATGAGGCAAGAGACATGATCGGTACGGCGATTGTGACGGGCATTGAAGGTGGGGATGTAGAAGCCGCTGCAAAAGAAGCCAACAAACAGTTCCAGCAATTATTAGATGATGAAAATTAAAAATTGAATGGGAAAGAGCGGGTATTACTAAATGTTAATACCCCTCTATCCTCTTTATAGCGATACATAGAAGGGGGATGAATATCATTCAACTTTGGATTGAAAAACATCTTAAGTATATTTTTACGTTGCCTTCCGTACTTTTTGTTCTCATTATGATTGTATTTCCTGTTGGATATACAGCCTATTTAAGTTTTTTTGACTGGAGCATGTCGAGCGTTTCACCGCCGAAATGGGTGTTCTTAGACAATTTTAAGAAAATCTTTTTTGATGATCCACGGTTTTGGCCAGCCTTTTTTAGAACGTTTTATTTTACGATTTTGGCAGTTGTTACTCAAACCGTATTGGGGGTAGCGATTGCACTTTTATTTTTTAGAAACTTTAAAGGTAGTAATCTCGTAAAGACCTTATTTTTACTTCCTATGGTTTCAACACCGGTTGCAATCGGACTAGTTTGGTTATTAATTTTCGAACCATCCATCGGGTTTGCGAATCAATTCTTAGGTTATTTTGGAATTGATCCACAGTTATGGATTGCGTCACCGAAACAGGCATTGCCGGCAATTGCGATGGTAGACACATGGCAATGGACACCCATGATTACGTTAATCACATTAGCCGGACTCTCTCAATTACCGAATGAAAATTATGAGGCGGCGGCTGTTGATGGCGCTAATGCATGGCAAATTTTTTGGAAAATCACATTACCTCTAATGGCTCCTACCATATTCGCAGCAGTTCTTCTACGTTCCATTGATGCGGTGAAGCATTTTGATTTAATCTATGCCATGACACAAGGTGGACCTGGATACGCAACGGAAACCTTAAATATTTACGGCTTTGCCAATGGATTTCAGTATTTCAAGTTAGGATATACGAGCGCTATTTTAATGGTATTCTTTATGATTGTGCTGATAATGAGTTGCTTAATCTTGATCTTCCGTAAGAAGACGGAGGTGACATTATGAAGCATAAACGGAGAATGGAGATTATACGTTATGTTTTAATCGCTTTTGTGAGTGTAGTATTCTTATTCCCATTTGTGTGGATGTTCATTGCTTCTCTTAAAAACCAAGCTCAAATCATGTCTACGGACTCCATTTTTATTTTTACACCTAGCTTTAAAAACTACACTGAAGTTTTTGCGCAATATGACTTTATTAAGTTTATCGTAAATAGTTTTATTGTTGCTTTTGCTTCAACCGTTCTTGGATTGGTGTTGGGATTACCAGCAGCCTATGCGATTGCAAAATATAAGCTTCATAAATTCGGAGTCATTATCTTAATAGCTAGAATCATTCCTGGTATTTCGTTTATGATTCCTTGGTTTATCATTTTCTCAAAGCTTGGCTTAGTCGACACTTATACGGCATTAACATTAAGTCATATGTTAGTCGGTTTGCCCTTTATTATCTGGATAATGATTTCTTCCTTTGAAGCACTGCCACAAGAACTAGAGGATTCGGCTCGCGTAGATGGCTGTACATTGCAAGGCGCATTTTTTAGGGTCTTGCTTCCATTGGTTTCACCAGGAATTATTACAGCTTCTATGATGTCGTTTATCCTATCGTGGAATAACTTTATGTTTGCTTTAGTACTAGCTGGGGATAACACGAAGACATTACCAATTGCCGTCTTTAATTTTATCTCTTATTCAGAAATCAATTGGGGAGCTCTAATGGCAGCTGCTGTCATCATTACGCTACCAATCTTGATTATTTCATTGCTTCTACAACGATACATTGTAAGTGGTATTACATCAGGGGCAGTAAAAGGATAAGCGTCATCAGGAAAGGATGGTCGAAGTGCTGATTGATTTACATGGGATGGTAGGAGTCGTTACGGGTGTTGGAAAAGGAATTGGGAAAGAAATCATTTTGACCTTAGCCCGAGAAGGGGTTAAAACAGTGGGGATTGATGTATTCCCAGATGATCTTGACCAGTTAGCACAAGAATTTAAAGAACAAGGATTAGAGGGTTTGTTTTTTGACTGTGATGTTACTGATAGTACTAGGATTTCTGAAGTGATTCGTGAGGCGGTGCAAAAGTATGGCAGGATCGACCTGTTGGTTAACAATGCAGGTGTTGCTGGGAACGGAGAAGTTGAAACATTAGCAGAAGAGGTTTGGGATTACTGTCATGATGTAAATCTAAAAGGGATGTACCTGATGTGCAAATCTGTTATTCCCATTATGAAAAAGCAGCAATTCGGTCGGATTATTAATTCAGCATCTTTTGCAGCGATTATCCCAAGTATTGGCAGTGCTGCATACGCCTCTTCTAAGGCTGGAGTGAAACAATTTTCTCGTGTGCTTGCTGGAGAGTTAGGACCATGGAATATTACGGTCAACAGCTATGCAGCTGGAATGATTCCGACCACTCTCAATCACTTTTCCGAGTTGCCACAAGAAAAACAAGAGCGGTTATTAGACAGCTTAACGTTAAGAAGATGGGGAGAGAAAAAGGACATCGCACAACTTATCTGTTTTTTAGCATCCGATTTGGCGGGGTATATTACCGGCACTCTAATTGATGTGAGTGGAGGAAAATATGCAACACAGTTTCCGAAGGCAGCTTACGAGTAAAACGTTTTTCCTTTTTTAAATTCTATAGAAATTAGTAGAGGGGCTTGAAGATGCAACCAATTGTGCAGATTTCACTCGATTTAACGAACATTGATGAAGCTATAGAAATGGCGGAAATCGCTATAGAGGCTGGGGTTGATTGGATTGAAGCAGGAACCCCATTACTACTTGCAGAAGGTTTACATGCAGTAAGAAAACTACGGGAAAGATTTCCCGATAAGCCGATTGTTGCAGACTTAAAGACAATGGATGGTGGCTATTTGGAAGTAGAAATGATGGCTAAGGCTGGAGCTACCCATGTTGTTGTCATGGGTGTTGCTCATCCAGCGACCATCCGAGCAGTTGTAAAAGCAGCAAGGGATTATGGTGTAGAAGTGATGGGGGATATCATGGCTTCATCTGACAAAGTATTATGTGCAAAGATGCTTGAGGAAAATGGTGTTGACTACATTATTGTTCATACTGGTTTTGATGAAAGAGGAGAAGACCCAGAACGCTCACCGTTTGATTGCTTAGAAGATGTTGTATCGGCCGTTTCCATTCCAGTTCAGGCTGTCGGAGGATTATCGATTGAACAAGCTGCTCAAATGCCAAAGTATGGTGCGCCATTAGTTGTAATAGGTGCTCCGTTAGTGATTGATAACCAAGAATTTCGGCCGAGTTCGGGGTCAGAACAGCTTAAAAAAACATTAACTAAGTTTGTAAAAAGAGTAAAAGGCCAATAAATTTTTTTAAAACATTGAAATTTAAAGTAGTCTAGTTTTCTAGGCTGCTTTTTTGTGTGCTTTTAAAGGGTTCATGTTATAAAGAAAATTTGCATTAGGAACCGCTAAGAACCTTTCTTATCCAGCTTTCGCCTTTCCCTTTCTTTTCTTGTATGAATAAACGATGATTTCGATTAGCACCAACAAGATAAAAAACAAAAAAACAAGCGTTTCAGCAGGATCCATGACTCGAAAGGGACTTGTTGCATTTCTGAAAGCTGTTTGCAGGTCGAAACCCTCCAGATAATCTAGCCAAAACGAGAAGCTCATTAGACAGCCCATCATCAATACAGTAATCCCGATTATCTTCATTTTTATCACACCTTTTTTCAAATTATTATTTCCTTTCTATAAGGCTTATATGACAAGGTATAAATATTAATCTACTGGGCAGAACAGTTAATACTATAGAATAGAAAGGTTTTACAAAAATGCCTGGTTTTTTCAAGAATAAACATAAAAAAAGTAACACAACGAATGAAAACCAAACGCAACCGCCATCAGAACAGGATATTCCTGATTCCATTGATGTACGATTATCTAATAATCTTGATGTGATTAAAAATAAAACAGGTAATAGTTTTGATGTGATTATTCGAAATGTTAGCATCGGGCTACAACCAAAGATTCAAACCGCGATTGTCTATATAGACGGGCTTGTCGATAGCCAGTCCATAAAAGATTTTTTAATTGAATCCATCATAAAAAGTCCTGCTTTGCAGGAGAAGCTGATTCAACAAGATCCATTAGAGGTAATTGAAGATGAGGCTTTGCCATTTGGGAGTATAAGAAATGCCAATGATTGGGAACAACTTTTTTCCGCGTTAATGGATGGGGAAACGATCATTCTTGTAGATGGAAAAACGAAGGTGCTCGTTGTTGATACAAGAGGCGGCGATAGACGTTCGATTGAGGAACCAACTAGTCAAGTGACGGTGCGTGGTCCTCGGGATGGATTTACAGAGTCGATAATCACGAATACCTCTTTAGTGCGCAGGCGTATCAAGTCACCAAATTTGTGGGTGGAAGCAAGGAAGTTGGGCAAGGTGACGAATACAGACGTTGCCATTATGTATATAAATGGAATTGCAAACGAGAAAATTGTCGAAGAGGTCCGTAGACGGATTGATCAAATCGATGTTGATAGTGTTCTTGAGTCTGGATATATTGAACAGTTTATTGAGGACCAAACATTTACTTCCTTTCCAACACTTTATCATACGGAAAGACCTGATACGGTTTCAGGGAATCTTCTTGAAGGGAGAATTGCCATCTTCGTAGATGGGACTCCTTTTGTATTAATTGCACCCGCTATTTTTATTCAATTTTTTCAGGCAGTAGAAGATTATTATGCGCGATTTGATATTGCGACGGCCCTACGTTTTTTACGGATTTTGATCTTTTCAATTTCGATTATTGCACCTGCAGCCTATATTGCTGCGACCACGTTTCATCAGGAAATGATTCCGACACAGTTATTAATAGCTGTAGCGGCACAAAGGGAAGCTGTACCTTTTCCGGCATTTGTAGAAGCTGTCATTATGGAGGTCACTTTTGAAATTCTGCGAGAAGCCGGAATTCGAATGCCGCGGGCAGTAGGTTCTGCGATTTCTATTGTTGGAGCCCTTGTAATTGGACAAGCAGCGGTTCAGGCGGGAATTGTTTCACCAGCCATGACCATTGTGGTGGCAATGACAGCAATAGCTAGTTTCGCCACTCCATCCTTTGCGATGGCGATTTCTGCAAGATTGGTTCGCTTTGTATTTATGATTGCTGCAGCTACATTTGGTTTTTACGGAATTATCTTAGGGATTATTATGCTTACGATTCATCTTAGTGGCTTGCGTTCATTTGGTGTTCCCTATATGACACCAATGGCTCCATTTATTCTGAAGGAGAACGCGGATACCTTTTTCCGGTTACCATGGTGGGCACTAAAGAAGCGGCCACAATTGATCAGTGAAGGAAATATGAATCGCGTAGGAAAAGACCAGAAACCTGAGCCGCCTATAGGACGCGGCATGCTTAAGTCTAATCAAGAAAAAGGTGACCAAGATGAATAGAGGTATTGTTCTTCTCATTTTATTCTCTGTCCTTATTTTCCTTTCGGGTTGTTGGAGCAAGAAGGAGCTTACTGACATCGCGATAATTTCTGCTTTTGGTATCGATAAAAATGATAAGGGGCAATACGTAGGTACGATTCAAGTAATTAATCCTGGGAATGTTACAGGTGGACAGCAAGATGGTGGATCAAATTTTGGCCCACCAATTAGTGTGTATAGTGAAACAGGAACTAACCTTATTGAAGTTAGTAGGAAGTTTTCCACCGGCATATCACGAAGATTATATTATGCCCATACAAATTTAGTAGTTGTTGGTGAGCGACTAGCACGAGAGGATGGAATTCTTCAACTTTTTGATGCTATGGACCGTGACCCAGAATTTCGAATTACATCGGAGGTGATCATTGCTCAAGATATGGAGGCAAAAGATATTGTAAGAACAATAACTCCAATTGATAAAATCCCTTCCAATAAAGTGATTAAAACACTAAAGTTAACAGAAAAAAACTTGGGAACAAATTTAAGTGCGAATATGAAAGAAGTACTTAATAACCTAGTATCAGATGGGAAAGAGCCTTTAATTACGGGGTTTCGAATTAAAGGTGAAATTGATCAGGCTATGAAAATGGCAAACATTGAAGAAACGACCCCTAAAGCGGTTATTGAAGCTGAAGGAATAGCTCTTTTTAGAGACGGAAAGCTGGTTGATTGGTTACAAGGGAGCACGGCAAGAGGCACTTTATGGATTTTGGATAAAATTGAAAAGTCAGATGTGAATATTGATTGGCAAGGATATGAAGAAGCCATTGCATACGAAGTGATTCGCCAAAAAACCAAAGTCCTGTCCAAGATTAATAATGAGAAACCTTTGATCACCATAGATGTAAGTGCTGAAGGTGATATAGGGGAAATAGAAGTACCAGTCGATTTAACTGATCCATTTATATTAGTTAAGATCGAAAAAGAAGTTGAAAAGGAAATTAAGAAAGAAATCCAAGAGGCCATACAACAGGCCCAAAAAAATAAATCGGATGTTTTTGGATTTGGTGAAGTAGTGCAACGCGCCGATCCAAAGCTTTGGAAGAAGCTGAAGTCTGACTGGAATTCAGTATATTTTCCAGAATTAGTCGTGGATGTCAAAGTAGATGCGTTTGTGCGACGGACGGGTATACGTACAAAATCTTTCCTTACCGAAATAGAGGAAAATCGTAAATAGAAATAAGGAGCATGTCACATGGAGAAGGCAAAAATCAGTTCTTATCAGCTATTTGTACTTGTCTTGCTGTTTGAATTAGGAAGTGCATTACTTCTGCCACTTGCAATGGACGCTAAGCAGGATGCTTGGATTGCCGTTCTCCTTGGGATGTTGGGTGGAATGATACTTTTTATTATCTTTTTCCGTCTCTATCAATATTACCCCGACAAATTACCAACCATGTATGTACAGATAATTGTTGGAAAACCACTCGGGAAGCTACTTGCTTTTATGTACATCTTATATTTTGCTTATCTAGCAGCAAGAGTATTAAGGGATTTTGGTGTAATGCTGGTGACATTCGCCTATCCAGAAACACCATTATTTATTGTCAATGCACTTTTAATTATCGTAGTAGTATATGGGGTTCGAAAAGGAATCGAAGTATTAGGGAGAACAGGGGAACTGCTTTTTAGCATCATGTATGTGCTAGCGGTAACGGGATTTATCCTCATTGTGATCTCTGGTTTAATTGATGTAAACAACCTAAAGCCAATATTAGGTGAAGGCATTATGCCTGTTGTAAAAGCAGCATTTACTCAGACTTTGTTTTTTCCATTTGGAGAGAGTGTTGTATTTGCGATGATTTTTCCTTACTTAAATAATACACGTAAAGCAAGGATTGCCGGTTTATGTGCAATCGGTTTAAGTGGGATCAATCTAACGCTTGTCATGTTAATGAACATTAGTGTGTTGGGTGTTAATCTGACATCTCGTGCACCATTTCCACTCCTGGCTACCATTCAAATGATTCAAGTAGCGGAGTTTATTGAACGACTCGATATCTTTTTTATGTTAGCTTTAATTATTGGGGGATTTTTTAAAATCGGGATCTTTTTTTATGCGGTTGTCACAGGGGTTACCAATTTGTTCTCAATAGAAAGTCATACACGCTTATGTTATCCAATGGCTTTGGTTGTTTTATTATTATCCATAACGATGGCTAGTAGTTTTGCTGAACACTTACATGAGGGTTACAAATTTGTTCCTATGTTGCTTCACTTACCCTTTCAAGTCATCTTTCCAATCATCCTTTTAGTAATTGCGATGATAAGAAGAAGGAGAAGTTAAGGGGAAATTCATATCCACTTGGCCCATAAAAAAATCTTCCAAAACGGAAGATTTTTTATTTCAAATTCGGATATCCTTGCTGGCGTAATGCCTCATATACCAATATCGCAGCAGTACTTGAAAGATTGAGTGAACGAACATGATTGTTCATGGGTATTCTCAAAAAGTGATTTTTGTTCTTTTCTAGTAAATCTTTCGGCAAACCCGTTGTTTCTTTTCCAAACATAAAATAATGTTCCTTCGTTTCATCACTGAAATCAAAGCCTGTATGTGTTTTTTCACCAAACGTCTCTATAAAGTAAAATTCACCTTGATTTTTTGAAAAAAAGTCTTCCAATGAATCATAATACGTGATGTTCACATCATTCCAGAAATCGATGCCTGCTTTTTTTAACATTTCCGGATCTGTTGAAAAGCCAAGTGGTCTAATTAAATGCAAGGCTGAACCCGTTGCTACACAAGTGAGTGCAATATTTCCAGTATTAGCCGGAATATCTGGTTGATAAAGTACAACATGAATCGCCAAGAGTGGTCACCTCTAACTTCTATTTACACTCCAAATTATAGCATATTACGTATACTAGTAAACGAGGTTGAAGTTTTTATTCTTAAATCAATAAAATAGAGAAGGACTACAACTCGAAGTAATGTATAAGTAGATGGAAGGGGAGAGAAAGTAGGTAACCTGGCACAACTATGTGAAAAAGGAGTCTCAAAATATGAACTTCGAATCAATCACAGAAGAATCATTAAACCTGGCATTAGACATCATGAACTCAAATCCGACATACAACATGATAGAAAACGGCAATCCTGTAAGAACAATAAAAGAAGTAAGAAGTGAACTGCTCAACTCAACAACAAATAGTTATTTAATAAAGATGAATGAAGAACCTATTGGAATAATTGATTTTTTAGATCATAACCCAAAAGACAATCATCCTTGGATTGGTTTATTTATGATCCATGGTGCTTATCATTCTCTAGGTTACGGAAAAAAGGCGTATGTTGCTTTTGAAGAAAGTCTAAAACAACAACATTTCAAGAAGATTCGACTTGGTGTATTAGACAACAATGAGCAGGCAAAAAGGTTTTGGAGATCAGTAGGATATTCATTTTATGGAAAAAGCGAGTTGGAAGGGAAGGTTGTTGACTGTTTTGAGAAAAAGTTGGAGTAGTCCATTCCCCTTTTGTGAACGTACATGATGTCTCGAAAAAAGACACCATTTATGAGGCTTGGTGTCATTTTAGTAGTGGTTATTCAAATGAAGGCTAGTATATCATTTAGCAAAGGCTTTTACATTTCCTTCTCTTGATTTTTGGTGAATAAACATGCTCGTTACTGAGCCTAGAAGGGCACTTCCAATTATATCAGATGGGTAATGATGTCCTACCCTAATTCGCGAAAAACCCGTTAGTACAGCCAATCCAGTCATGATTGAGCCTAGAACACGATTATATAGTAAAATCGAAGTCGAAACTGCAAAAACGAGTAGGGTATGTTTGCTTGGAAATGAAGAATCAATCTTTGAAGGAATTAAGATTCCAACACGACTTTTCAAAAAAGGTCGGGGTTTTGAAATAAATAACTTAAAGAAGAGATTTAGAATTAGTGCAATAAAGGCAGAAATGACAGCATTATTCGTCATTTGTCTATATGGATACTTTTTAAACCACATCACAATCAAAATTAAGAAATATACATAACGAACCTTGTTTGAAACAAGTATCATGAATTGATCTATTAATGAAGAACGACCTGTCAATTGATGTATCGCCCGAAAGATTTTCACATCCATAAGGATCACCTCTGAGGTTTTATCCCTATTATTTGATCTTATCCTTGAATCATACACTCAAGGGTTTTTAATTATTTCCACATATATTGTTTGCTCTACTCCACACAATATAGTGAGGAGGGAAGAGTTATGAACTATATGCAACTACTGTCATCCGTACTTAATAGCTTGAGTGGTAACAAATCACTGAAGATATTCAAACGAAAACGAAACAATAGAATGTGGATATGGATTTCTATATTAGGTGTAACTATACTTGGTTTATTTGGAGGTAGAAATAGCCGGATTAATCAAGAAGTTCAAAAGAGATTTCAGCAAGCCCAAAATTCGTTTCAAAATTCCTCTGAATTAAAACTGAATCCTTTTGAAGTAAACTACGATCTTGCAACGGAAATTGCAAAAGAAATAAATCCTGATTTTGAAATTCCAACTCAACCACAAAAAAATGAATGATAAATTCAAATGGCTGGATTAAATTGTCCCAGCCATTTTTCAATCTCTAATCTAATTATGTATTTGTTGTTGAACCTGTTGGATAATTTGTTGCGCTTTTTCTAGTTCACTTTGGGCAAAATGACATGCCTCTGATTCAGGACTACTCGAATTCACTTGTTTTAAATGATGATGTGCCGTATGGATAATATCTTGAGCTTCTTGTAATTTACTTTTAAAGTTCATCGCAGTTCCTCCCTTGATTAATATGGTCTCTTTTATCATGTGCAAGTATTTAGGTAATTACGCAACTCTTATTATCAATAGCGGCATAACAAGATACACATAGACTTTACAACATATACTCCAGCAACGCCCCATGATCCTAATACAAAAAGCCAATTTTCAAGAAAATTGGCTTTTTGTAGTTATTTAATTTGGCTGTTTTCGCGGACTTTGTCGTTTTTTATATCGTTGTCTTCCGCTTCAGGTGGACGCTTTCCGCGGGCGTGGCTTGAGCCTCCTCAACGAAATGCGGGGGCGGCTTGCACAGAAACGAGAAAATTGGCCGACTAAAGCGCCACGTCCTGTGGCGGAGTCGGCACTAGCACTTCCTGTGCGTCGGAGACTCCGACAAAGAGGCGCATTTTGCCTCTGAAGGAGGAATTGAAATTTCTCGAGTTTCTAGCCGCTGCAACTGGAAAAGTCGCTACCGCTCCTGTGGGGTCTCGAGTCTCACGCTTTACCCGCAGGACTTTGAATTTGCTTTTTTGAGATAACCCACGCACGAAGAAAATGTGAATACATTTCGAGGAGTCACCACCTTACGCTCCAATCAACTAGGTTTGCCTTTATTATCAGAAAGCAACAATCTTTTAGAAAAGAGCCTTTAATTTAAATCTTAATATGCTAAACCGTAAAGGGCCTTAATATGAGATAAGTAACGAACATGACTAGCTTCTTTCATCAAGGATGCTGGAAGACCTTTTAAAGGAATATTGTTTCCACCAACAGAAGCTACGCCGTCTTTACGTCCGAGACTAGCAAGCGTTCCAGAATTGATTGGGTTAAATTCTTCGAGCTTTTGTCCTTTAAGGATAGCGAAAAGGTTATATCCACATGTTTCACCCATTTGCCATGCATTTTGTGCAGTAGGCGCATATAATGGGCGACCCCCATCTGCTGGAAGTGCCACAGACGCATCACCAACCACAAATACTTCTGGATGTGATTTAGAGCGTAAATATTCGTCAATAACTGCTTTACCACGATCACATTCAAGGCCAGATTCTTGAACGATTGGAAGTGCAGCAACGCCGCCTGTCCAGATAAATGTGTTCGATTCGATTGTTGAACCGTCTTTTAGGGAAATTTTATTTCCTTCAACGCCTGTAACAGGTAAGCCAGTTAAGAAGTCAACGCCACGTTTAGCTAAACTTTCAGTAGCACGCTCGATTAAGTTATCAGGAAGTACTGGTAAGATTTTAGGGCCAGCTTCAATTAATTTGATGTCTAGGTCATTAAAGTCAACACCATATTTTCTAGCCACTTCAGGGAAGTGGTCTACGATTTCACCAACTAGTTCAACACCAGTTAACCCACCACCACCGATTACAATTGTTGCATCTGCTGGATTTTTAGATTCCGCATAAGCTGCAATTTTGCTTTCAATGTGTTGGTAGATGCGGTTTGCATCTTCAACTGATTTTAATACAAAACTGTTTTCTTCAAGACCTGGGATACCAAAGAAACCAGTTTGGCTACCAAGAGCAACGACTAAGTTGTCGTAATCCAAAACAGAACCATCCGCAAGTTGGACTTCTTTTTCATCTACTGAGAAAGACGTTACTTCGCTGATTACCACGTTGACATCTTTATTTTTGAAAAGCTTTGTTAACGGGAAAGAGATTGCGCGTTCAGTTGTTGTACCACCCGCAAGACGGTGTAATTCTGTAATAAGTTGGTGAGTAGGGTATTTATTCACCACTGTAATTTGCGCTTCTTCTTTACTTGCATATTTACGTAATGTTAGAGCAGTTAATAAACCTCCGTAACCTGCACCTAAGATGACGATTTTTTTTGACATGATTTATCCTCCGTCCTTACTAAGTAATAAAAAGGGTACTGATTATTAATTAAGCTTTACGTTCAGCTTGAACTTCTAGAAATGCGCTTACAAAACGTAACATTTTTTGTGCTTCTGGATCTTTCAATAATTTTAATACACCAAATAGCCCGATCACTTCATTTGAAGCTTCAGCACGGTCTTTTGCTTCAATAGCAGTAGCAGCAATTGATTTAACTGATCCAATAACAGGTTCAGAAATTTCTTTGATTGCACTGACTGTATCATTTTTTAGAACATCGTCAGTAGCCACTAATTGAGCTAAATCATATGTTTTTGTTAAGAGATTTACAGCCTCTGTTAACTTTGGTAGTTGCTCGACTAAAGTAGTGAGCGATTCTTGCACTTCAGGTTTTAATAATTGATCAAGTAATTCTTTTTCTGTGCCTGTAGCCTCTTTTTCTTGAATCAATACTTCTGACATTTTCAATTCTCCTTCATGTTGAATTTTCACTAAGTATTATCTGGTTTTAATATACTATATCGAGAAAATGTTCACATATTCACATTTAAAAGGGGAAGACATTAACTGATTTATACCATATTCATGTGTATTCTAATTTCCTAGTTATCTAGTAAAAGAAGAAATACCTATGAAATCTAAACCTTGTTGGTAAAGTGCATCTATCATGTATTTCACCTTAAAACGCTAGATGATGTGACATTCCTGTGACTTTTTAATCATAACTCAATTTTCGCAATTCGTAAAATGCGTTTCATTTATACATCGCATTCATTTTATCTATAGTAGCTGGTAATTCCGCTAAAATATATCAGAAAAACAATATAAAATGACTTGTTCTAAAAAAAGTGCCTGCCCCTAATTGATTAATACGTTTCTTTCCGGGGAAAGGCACTCAAGTCAATTTTTCTTAAATTTGCTTACAGAATTCTTCTTCCGGATTTTAGACATCATATCATCTACTTTTTGTTGTTGTGAGGTTGTTTCATTCTCGTTTAGTGTCATGGAAATGATTTTTCCATTATCGATGGTAATATCAAAATAGGATCCTGCTGATGATTCTTTAGGCAATTGATTGATGGGAAGGATGAATTCCTTATTGATTTCTTCTACTATAATAACTGCATGTTGATTTTCTTCGATTCGATCCAAATAGCCTTTCATGTTATCCTCCTACACAAGCTAGATTTTGTGCTTTTATATCTTCCATTCTTGACGGACCAATTCCTTTTATGCGCGATAACTCATCAATGGATGTAAAAGGCCGTAAGTTGATCAGTTCCTTTGCACGTGCTGGCCCTAAATGAATGATTTCTTGTAACTGTTCAAAGCTAGCTGTGTTTATATTCATACATTTATCACCGGGCTCTTGTTTATCCTTTTTTGTTGGTTCAGGTTTTGATGAAGGTACACCTCCAAAAGTAGGGGGAGTAATCTTACCGTCTTTTTTGGTTAACACCTCATAGTTTTTGCCATCTGTTTTGACAAGAATCGTACCGTCTACATCCGTTCCATAAAGTCTAATATTGGAACCTTGAATTAGATCGACCACTTCTTTGTGTGGGTGCCCATAGCTGTTATCTTTTCCAGCGCTGTAGATTGCAATTTCTGGACTCACTTCTTTTAGAAAAGAAGGGTGAGTAGAAGTGCTTGAACCGTGATGACCTAGATGGAGGATATCAGCGTCTACATCAATACTACCATTTATCATCCGTAATTCATCATTTCGACTTGCATCACCCGTAAAAACAAAGGAAACCTCTCCGTACGTGAGCTTTAGCGAAATAGATTCTTCATTGTCATTTTCTGAAACAGAGATCGGATATAAAATATCAATTTGGAGCGGGCCAACTTCAAATTCATCGCCTCGTCTTGGCTCATAATAATCGACATTATTTTGATCGATTGCTTGAAGTAACCTTTGAAACGTTTGGGATGTATTCGTGTTTCCAGACATCCATACTTCTCCTACACTAAACGTATTGATAACTTTATCGAGTTGTCCAATATGATCTGCATCAGGGTGTGTGCCAATTGCGATATCAATTTCGGAGATATTTTGGGATTTTAAGTAATGAATGACATCGTCCCGATTCCAACTACCCGCATCGATCAAGATGGTATATTCTTCACCCTTATCCGTATATTGAAGTAAGGTTGAATCAGCTTGACCAACATCCATATAATGAACGGTAAGTTCAGATAATGAATGAGTTGCCTTTTCTTGCTTTTCAGTAGGGGATGGGGTATCCTCATCACGATTAATTTCCGTTTCCTCAGTCGTTTTTGTGATATTCTCATTATTGTTATTAGGTTGATTTTCCTCCTGTGAACATCCACCGATTATCAAAAGTGTAGCGACGAAATAGATCGCAAAAATAGTTCGAGTAAATGGATACATAGTTTTTCCCTCTTTTGGTGTAATTTTAAACATTTTACTATTTGTTATGATTTCATTTAAAGCCGATTGTATCAAAAAATGATAAGAAGTGCGCTACTTAACTAACATAAAAAAATGCCAAGACCAATGGTACCTGACACTTTTTTTTAGTTGTTCTTATTCCATATTTTCAAGGGGTTCATTAAAATTAGTTCATTTGTACTGGTATATGTGTAGATGTTTCCACATCAAATAATCCTAAATCTGTTAATTTCAAAGATGGTATTACGGGCAATGTAAGAAAGGAGAGGGTTAAAAACGGATTAAACTCACCGACAAACCCTAATTGACTTAATGACAGTTTTAATTGGTCAAGCTCCACATTCACAGTTTGTGAGTCTTTATCCGACATTAGTCCTGCTATCGGCAGGGATAAAGACGCCATAATTTGTTTGTTTTTGACAATCACTAAGCCACCATTCATGTCCTTAAGTACCTGTATCGCCACCAAAATATCACCATCATTAGTGCCTGTTGCAACAATATTATGAGAATCATGTGCGATGGTTGTAGCAATCGCCCCATCTGTAAAACCAAATCCTTTAACGACTCCTAATCCGATATTACCTGTGTTTTTATGACGCTCAATGACGACTAATTTAAGTTGGTCATTTTCTATGGATGGCTGAAAATCACCGTTTTCCACTGTAACTTGTTCCACTAGTTTGTTTGTGATCAATTGATTTGGAATAATCTCAATGATATTTGCTTTATTTCCGTTACGGAATGGGATTTGAATGTCTTTTTCATGTAACTCAGACACATGAACAGTTGACATTAACTGTGTATTTGGAACATGTTTAGCAGCTGATTTTCCAACAAAGCGACCATTCTGTGCAACAAGATTCCCAGATTTATACACTTCTGTTATTTGAATCGTCTCAAGCTGGTCCAGTAACAGGAAATCTGCGTCATAACCAGGAGCAATTGCACCTTTATCGGGGAGACGATAACATTCAGCAGCGTTTAATGTAGCCATCTGGATAGCCTGGAGAGGAGAGATCCCTTCTTCAATCGCTAACCGGATATTATGGTCAATACTTCCTTCTTCGATCAAATCATCTAAATGCTTATCATCTGTACAGAATAGACAACGACGTGCATTAGTTGGAGTGAGGACCTTTATCAGTGTTTTTAAATCCTTTGCAACAGAACCTTCACGAATTAATACATACATTCCTCGTCTTAACCGCTCTAGTGCATCCTGTGCCGTATTACATTCATGGTCGGTTTTGATACCAGCTGTTCGGTAGATATCAATCGCATTTGTATCTACTCCTGCTAAGTGGCCATCCATTAATCCATGATGTTTAGCAGTCATGACAATTTTATCAAGTATCGAATTCTCCGCGTTTTTGAGAGAAGGGAAGTCCATTACCTCAGCTAACCCCAGAACTCGTGGATGGCTGTAAAATGCTTCCAAGTCCTTAGCCTTGAGGTCTGCTCCATTATTTTCAAACGAAGTAGCAGGTACACTTGAAGGGAGCATAAGAAAAACATCAAGCGGGAGATTCTTAGAGTCCTCAATCATAAATGATAATCCTTCACTACCTGAAACATTCCCGATTTCATGAGGATCCGTAATAACGGTTGTTACGCCATGAGGAAGGACCACTTTCGCAAATTCAGAAGGGGAGACCATAGAGGATTCAATATGCACATGGCCATCAATAAAAGCAGGACATACATAGCGATTCTTCGCGTCTATGACTTGTTTACCCTCAAACTCACCAATTCCAACAAACATACCATCTGAAATCGCGACATCAGCCTCAATGATGTCAAGGTTAAACACATCTATGATTTTTCCATTCTTAATAACAAGATCTGCGGGGATTTGCTTACAAGAGACAGCTATTCTTTTCCTTACTAATTCTTTTTCCATTTTACTTCCTCCTCAATATAAACAGAAAACCCTGGGCTTTTACCCAGGGTTTGACACAGAGAAGGAAATAGAGCTTTTTGCAGGCGTACACAAAAAGCCGAACTCTTCTCGTAGTCAAACCATTTACGGTAGTTTGGTAGAAACTTATGGACCATATTTCCAAGATTATACGAGTAAATGTATGAAATTATTAGTTGATTTTATCGATAGGAATGATGAGTGTCAATGGAATATAGAAATGTTTAAAAATTAGAATTAGTCTGATGTACATATGTAATTTTAAGGATAAATAGAATTTTATCTGGGACCATCTATTCATTTTCTTAATTTTCAGTATTTTATCTTGATAAAAGTTTGTCCAGTTAGTATAATGAAACAAACGTTCCCATATCGAAGCAACAAGGAAACACAAGACAGAAGGGGAATGAAGGTAATTGTTTTGAAAACTAGATTTGAAGGAGGAGATTCATCTTGAAAAATCAGGTCAAATTATTACCGTATACCATTCAGTCAGTTGTGGATCAGGCAAATGAAACACCAGAGGGAGTTCAATTGGTACAGGCACCTTCATTATGGGAAGATAGCAGTCAGGGGGAAGGTGTTGTCGTTGCAGTGATTGATACTGGGATTGACACGTCTCATCCCGATCTGAAGGATCGGATTATTGCTGGACGGAATTTTACAAGTGATTATAAAGGAGACCCCGATGTATTTGAAGACAACAATGGTCATGGGACACATGTGTCGGGTACGATTGCGGCTAGCCTTAATAACGATGGAGTTGTAGGGATTGCTCCAAAGTCTCAAATATTAAGTTTAAAAGCTTTGACGGGAGAAGGGGCAGGTCAGTATGATTGGATCATTAATGCCATCCGCTATGCAGTAGAGTGGCAGGGACCTAACAATGAAAGAGTACGGGTAATCTCTATGTCACTAGGTGGCCCCCAAGATGTACCTGAATTACATGAGGCGATTAAACATGCAGTCAATCAAAATATTTCTGTCGTGGTGGCAGCGGGGAATGAAGGGGATTCATTAGAGGATACATTTGAGTATGCCTACCCTGGTGCTTATAACGAAGTCATCTCCGTTGGAGCCGTTAGCATGGATTTGCAGCTTGCTCCATTTTCCAATACTCATACAGAAATCGACCTTGTGGCACCGGGGGTAGATGTCGTTTCCACGTATCCGGATGATCAATACGCCAAACTAACAGGAACCTCCATGGCGGCCCCACATGTCGCGGGTGCAATTGCTTTACTTATTAATCTAAGTGAAAAAGAATTTGATCGAACACTGAGTGAAGCAGAAGTCTATGCCCAACTCATTAGACGAACCGTACCTCTCGGCCATAGAAAAAGCGCCGAAGGAAATGGATTTCTCCTCCTTAACGTTGTTGAGAAACTACATGACATGATTCCTGCTTCAAATATGAATGTGACCCCTTAGGAATAATGGCCTTCTGAACGGTTTACAAAGAAACCAGGAAAGGAGTAATCCATGAATTTTCTAAAGGAAGAAGATCCTGATTTAAAAGCCGCTTTAGTAGAGTTAACATATAACAAAAGGAGATTTGAAGACGAAAAGGAGTATTATGACGTAGAACAAGAAAAGCAGTTCATAAGTGATTATTATCGTAGTATTGATTTTAACCTTGAGGATAACAAAGAGTTATATAAACAACTAAATCAGTTAATAACGAGAACACATGTAAATCAGCTAGCTTATAATGCTAGAACCCGGGAACTTCTTTATACGCAGGTAGACCTACAAGCGGACGGAACGCTGAAGAGTATCTATTCAGGAAAGACTAAGGAACCTGAACAAGTTGTGAGAGAAGACTATGAATCTGAAGGAAAAAGACAAAAAGCCCGAGACATGTTGCTAATAAGCAACTTAAATAATGATGACTTTCAGCGGGTAGTTACGATTATTAATCAAGAAAATATGTTTAATTGTGAGCATGTAGTTCCCCAATCATGGTTTCACGAAGAAAATCCGATGAGAGGGGATCTCCATCATCTTTTTACTTGTGAAAAAGAGTGTAATTCAGCAAGATCCAATTATCCATATTTTGATTTTGTGGATTATCCACCTAATGTGGAAACGGAAGCCATTAGAGACGACTGTGGTAAATCAGAGAAGGGGAAGTTTGAGCCCGAAAGTGGGAAGGGAGAGGTTGCAAGAGCAACATTATATTTTTTATTACGATATCCGGGAGAAATTAGTCGATATACTCATGAAGATATTGAAATGTTACTAAACTGGCATCAAGTTCATGAAGTTTCTTTATATGAAAAACATCGTAACAAAGAAATATTCCTTATTCAAAAAAATAGAAATCCGTTCATCGACTTTCCGCAACTTGTTCGTAAAATTGATTTTATGTGTGGTTTAACAATGTAATCAACTAGGTTTAAGAACGAAAGGACAACCCGTTATTAGACATAAAATTTACCGATTTCAAGACACACTCCTAAAAAGGTGTGTCTTTTTTATTGTGCCAGACGGTGCTGTTCAACTTTATTCCAATTGTTGAGTTTGTTTCAAAAAAATAAGCAAAATGGAGAGAAAGACCATAATGCTTAATAATCACTACTAGTTGGGTCATGTCTTATACATTTTTGTTTTTATTAACCTAATGGATTTTCGAACAATTCTCTTGATATTCATTACTCCTTTTACTGGCTCATATTCTGCTTCAAATTGATCCCTATCACAAGGGTATTGTTCTCCGTCTTTATCTGTGATCAAATAATCTCCGGGTAGCCCCTTCATTGAACCATTCGATGTTTCAATCGTAATCGGTCCAGTAAGCTTTACAGCCTCAACAACAATGGGCTTTTTCCTATACTTAGGCATGAGCATCAACTCCTTTTCCTTACAGCCTATGCAAAAACAGTCCAAGATGTATAGGCGCTGGGACACAGGGACAGGTCCCTTGTCCCAGAACACACTAGCCAAGACGCAAACATTCGATTCTGTCTTTGCTTTTTTGGGTTTGTCTAAAATGCATAAAGCTAATCTCCACGACAGTACCTTGCAATGTATAGTAGATGGTGTTATATTGTACTCAATGGCTATATTTTATGACTAGGTACTGTACATTACATAGTAGTGTATGTTGTCGTATAGAAAATGGTAAAGAGTTGAGGTGACTGCATTGAACGTTCAATTTAAAAAGGGTGTTTTAGAACTATGTGTGCTTGTATTGCTGGATAAGAAAGATCGATATGGGTATGAGCTTGTACAGAAGATTTCCAACCAAATTGAAATTTCAGAAGGAACGGTTTATCCATTATTAAGAAGGTTAACAAAGGAAGAATATTTTACAACATATCTTCAAGAATCCAGTGAAGGACCTTCCAGAAAGTATTATAGACTGACAGATAAAGGACGGACATACTTGCACCAATTAGTAGGAGAGTGGAAGGAGTTCTCGGAAGGAGTCAACCAGTTAATTAAGGAGGGGATCAACCATGAATAAAAACCAGTTTTTATCAGAAATAGAGAGGCATCTAAGTCGGCTACCAAATGATGAAAAAGACGATATTTTACAAGATTATGAGGAGTATTTCTCAATTGGTATAGAGGAAGGAAAAACGGAAACTGAAATTGCAACTTCCTTAGGTTCACCTAAACAATTGGCAAAAGAATTATTGGCCAATTATCATATAGAGAAAATGGAAACAACGACAACTACTCGAAATATGTTCAGGGCCGTATGGGCAGTGATTGGTCTAGGCTTTGTTAATTTAGTTATTGTGCTTGGTCCATTTCTTGTCGTACTTTCCTTTTTACTGGCTGGTTGGATAACAGGAGTAGCAGGGGTGTTGAGTCCATTGTTAGTAATCGTAAATACCATCGTCAATCCTGACATTTTTGAATGGTATGATGTATTCTTTTCCCTTGCATTTTGTGGAATTGGTTTATTCATATTGATCGGAATGTATTATGCATCGAATGGTGTGAAAAATGTATTTCTACGCTATTTGAAATTTAATTTATCTATTGTGAAAGGTGGGACCAATCATGGTTAAAAAATTATCGTTCATAGCCCTATTGTTAGTCATTATAGGTGGAATCGGTAGTGCTGTGACATATGGTTCGATAAATAAGGAAGTTACGATCCATGAAACCAAACCAATTGAAAATGAGATGATCAAATCCATTCAAGTAAATGTAGATAGCACTGATATCGAGCTCATTCCTGTCCCCACCATGGAAAAAGCTAGGGTTGAACTTGTTGGTAGAGGTGCAGAAAAACAGATTCAAAAATTTTCAGTAGAAGAAGATGGTCAAACTCTCTCCATTTCTTTGCAATCTAAAAATGAAAAATGGTTTAATTTTAATTTCTATATCCCCGCGTTGACATTAAAAATATTTGCACCCGATAAGATGTATCAACAGGTTAACATAAAAGGATTCTCATCAGATATATTGGTGGAAGACCTTCAGTCAACAAAAATAAACTTATCATCGGATAGTGGAGATGTGAAACTAGAGAATATAACTTCTAAGGAAATGGCAGTCAAAACATTTTCTGGTGACATCCACATGGAAAAAGTTCAAGGTGCTATTGAAACGAAAACGGACAGTGGTGATCTATATGTCCAGGATGCTCCTGTTACATCATTTGGCGCCATTACGTTCTCCGGTGATATTAAATTAAATAAGATAAATGGTGCTTTGAATACAAAAACAGACAGTGGAGACGTCTTTATATCAACTAGTGAGATTTCTAAAGGCATTTTTAGTAAAACATTCAGTGGTGATATTAAAATTGAGACAGAAAAAGAACCAACCGACGTTCAATTTGAAGTAAGTACGTTCTCCGGAGACGTTAATTTATTTGATAAGTATCAGAATAATGCCCTTGTTGGAAAAGGAATAGTTTTAATTCAACTAGAAACAGACAGTGGAGATATTACAGCAACTAATAAATAGACTTTTACCTTTTAAAAAATTCAAAAGCCGATCATACTAGTTTGACATTAAGACTAGTATGATCGGCTTTTTTGTTTACTCTGAAATCAAATTAGTTATTTAAAATGTTTTCCTCTAAAACCTCTGATTTATCACCATAAACTTTAACAATATGCGTTTCTCCCCACGCACATAATGAATCTAAGATGTGTTCTAAACTTTTTCCATATTCACTTAATTGGTATTCCACTTTTGGTGGGACTTGATTATAAACTATCCGATCTATGACTCCATCTTCTTCAAGTTCCCTTAATTGTTGTGTAAGCATTTTTTGAGTGATATTCGGCATGAGTCGTTTTAATTCGCTCGTCCTTTTTTTCCCGTGTGTAAGATGGCAAAGGATCACGCATTTCCACTTACCACCGATTACCTCTAGTGTTGCTTCAACAGATATATTGTATTTCTTTTTTTCCATCTTTTATTCCTCCTGCCTATAGGTACTAAAAAGTACCTATAATACTTTTTGGTGTCTATATTACAAAAAAGTGCGTACTTTTCATTTTAAAACCTATCACACATAATAGCATTTGTCGGCCGAACAGACTAGTTATTTATTACAGAAGAACAAAGAGGAGGATACATCGTGGCTAAAGGAAACACATCAAGCACACTTGCATTACTTGCTTTAGCAGTTAGTGCTTTCGCGATAGGCACAACTGAATTTATCAGCGTTGGTTTATTACCACTTATCGCTGCGGATCTAAATATTCCAGTAACCACAGCCGGGTTAACTGTATCGATATATGCTTTAGGGGTAACATTTGGGGCTCCTATTTTAACGTCCCTAACATCAAAAGTGTCTCGTAAGACGCTCTTACTTTGGATCATGATTGTATTTATTATTGGCAATAGCCTTGCTGCTGTTTCAACTACAATCGGATTATTACTAGTGGCACGAGTCATATCTGCGTTTTCTCATGGTGTTTTTATGTCAATCGGTTCTACAATAGCTGCTGATTTAGTTCCTGAAAATCGTAGAGCGAGTGCCATATCCATTATGTTTACCGGACTTACAATTGCGACTGTTACCGGTGTTCCGTTTGGGACTTTTATTGGACAACAACTCGGGTGGAGAGCAGCATTTCTCGTAATTATTATTACTGGTATCATTGCTTTGATTGCAAATAGCATTTTAGTGCCATCCAATCTGCGAAAAGGTGTAAAAACAACCTTTCGAGATCAACTTAAGCTCGTAAAAAATGGTCGTTTATTACTTATCTTCATTATTACCGCTTTAGGGTATGGTGGAACATTTGTTGTTTTCACTTTCTTATCACCATTACTCCAAAATATTACGGGATATAAAGAAGAATCTGTTGCTCTTATTTTACTCATTTATGGGGTTGCTATTGCAATAGGGAATATGATTGGAGGAAAACTGTCAAATCATAATCCAGTTCGCGCATTGTTTTATATGTTTATTGTACAAGCAGTCGTATTATTTATTTTGATGTTCACAGCTCCATTTAAAATTGCAGGGCTACTTACGATCCTATTAATGGGGATATTTGCCTTCATGAATGTGCCAGGGTTACAAGTTTATGTTGTCATGCTAGCAGAGCGTTTTGTCCCAAGTGCAGTTGACGTAGCATCTGCAATAAATATTGCAGCATTTAACGCAGGGATTGCGATCGGCTCCTATTTAGGTGGGTTAATAACTGATTCAATCGGATTGATTCACACCTCGTGGATTGGTGCGTTGATGGTATTAATTGCTGCTGTCCTAACAGGTATAAGTGCAGCTTTAGAACGAAAAGATCAAATAAATATAACAAAAATTAATAGTCTTAGTAACTAAAAAAATATTATTCGGAGGTTTTATAAAATGGCTAAACATTTACAAGATACAACTACTTTGCATAATGGTGTAAAAATGCCTTGGTTTGGTATTGGGGTTTTTAAAGTAGAAGAGGGACCTGAATTAATCAATTCAGTAAAAACGGCAATAAAAAATGGGTATCGAAGTGTTGATACAGCGGCGATTTATAGGAACGAAGAAGGTGTTGGAAAAGGGATTCAAGAAGGTCTAAAAGAAGCACAGATTTCTCGAGAAGAACTATTTGTAACATCTAAAGTTTGGAATGCAGATCTAGGATACGAATCAACACTTGCTTCTTATGAGACAAGTATTAAGAAACTTGGATTAGAGTATTTAGATTTATACCTCATTCACTGGCCTGTTGAAGGAAAATTTAAAGAAGCTTGGAGAGCTCTAGAAACTCTATACAAAGAAGGGCGCGTAAAAGCAATAGGGGGTACGGAAACGATTCGCACATTGAGGGGCCACTATGGAAAATAATGGATAATTTAACCGAACCTATCAAAACGATAGGTTTTTATTTATTATAAAATAGGGAATCTAAAAATTCAGATAAAGGTGGGATATGATTTGCCAAGTATTCAGGATACCATATACCCCAGATTTAAGAGTAATCTGACCGAGAAAGATTTGGAAGAAGTGTACACCCCAGTGATGAATGAAATAGAATGGGCAGAGGTTAAGTCTAAAGGCACTTTGCAGGAATTAGCCTTACTTGTTTTAATCAAAACCGTACAGAAGCTTGGATTTTTTATCCGTATTGTCGATGTTCCAGAAGCCATTATCAGACATATTGCGAAAAAAGCATACTTGCCTTTGCCTGCGAAAGAAGAGTGGAAAACGTATAGTGAAACAAGAACTGCCAAACGGCATTTTCGCTTTGTTCGGGATTACCTTCAGCTTCGGCCATTTGATCATGAGGCCCATCAAATTTTGATTGATACAATGAGCAAACTAGCATTTAACAAGGATGACCCGGCCGATCTAGTTAATGCTGCCATTGAAGAATTAATCCGTCAACGATACGAATTACCTGTCTATAATACCTTAAAAGATGCAGCCAATGATGTTCGAACTAAATCATATCGTGCCATCTATCATCAGATTGATCATGCACTAAATGATGAACAAAAAAAGAATATAGATCACCTTTTTCAGGTACCCGAGGGCACTGCTTACAGTCCTTGGAATGAACTGAAGGAGGACGCGAAAAGAGCTACTTTATTACACCTCATTGTACGTCGGAATTGGTTAATAAACCAGCACATTCCGACCGATTTCCTTGAAGATATTCCTTATATCAAAGTAAAACAAATGGCAGCTGAAGCCAAAACGTTAGGTGCCTCTCGTATGATGGAAATGGAGTCTAAAAAAAGATATGCGCTTGCGCTTTCCTTTGTATCAATGCAATTGTCAAAAATATTAGATGATATTGGAGAAATGCTCATTAAAAGGATGATGAGCATTCATAAAAAAGGCCGTCAACGTTTAAAGGATCATAAAGAAAAAACACAAAAACGTACGGATTCGTTAATATCAACCCTCCAGGAATTACTACTTGCTTATCAAACGGAAGGCAGCCCTGAAGAAAAAATTCAGGAGATGCAAAAGGTACTCCAAGAGCAAGAAGCGCAAGTGTTACAAGATTGCGAAAACCATTTAGCCCTTAGTGGAGACAACTATTATCTATTCCTATGGCAATTCTATAAAAGCCACCGAGCTACATTATTTAAAATTCTTAAATCCATTCCACTTCGTTCAACAACACAAGATAAAGCATTGGAAGAGGCGATTTCTTTTCTCCTCTCTCATCAATATACGAAAAAGGAATACATATCAATTGTTCATATTGAAAAGAATGGAAAGTTGCGAAAGGACTGGGATATAACATCTTTATTAGACTTGTCTTGGATTCCTGATTCCTGGTGGCGATGGCTTAGTCCTAAAAAGAAGAAGGAAAAAATGCCTGATGAAATCAATCGCCGTCACTTTGAAGTATGCGTCTTGTCGCAAATTATGCTAGAGCTAAAAGCAGGAGACTTATATATAGAAGGAAGTGAAAAATATGCAGATTACCGAAAGCAGCTTATTACATGGAAAGACTATGAGGAGAATTTAGCCGATTTTTGCAAGCATGTAAATTTGCCTGTTTCTGGAACTGATTTCGTTAGAAAGACACAGCAAGATTTTAAACAAGTTACAAGCCAAACAGATCAATCCTTTCCTCACAATGAACAGGTACGAATTGAAAATGGCGAAGTTGTGATTGGAAAGTTAAAGAAGAAAAAAATCCCCACTGAATTAAAGAAGTTTGAAGGATATATAGCCGAAAACTTAGAACCAATCAATGTACTGGATATGTTGGCCGATACTGAATACTGGTTAAATTGGACCCGTTTTTTTGGTCCCATTTCAGGACATGAAGCGAAATTAGACAATGCCGTTGAACGGTATATTACAAATGCCTTTTGCTATGGTTGTAATTTAGGACCGACTCAAGCAGCTCGATCAATAGGAAGTCTAGACAGAAAACAAATAGCTTGGATTAATCAACGTCATGTAACTATAGAAAACCTAGACAAAGCGATTCAATATATTATTAATGCCTATAACCAATTCGATCTTCCAAAATATTGGGGTGATGGAAAGAGAGCTTCAGCCGATGGAACCAAATGGGATTTATATGAGCAAAATCTTTTATCCGAAAACCATATTCGCTATGGAGGATATGGCGGAATTGGCTATTATCATGTTTCGGATACCTATATTGCTTTATTCAGCAATTTTATTCCTTGCGGAGTATGGGAAGGGATTCATATTTTAGATATTTTGATGAATGATAAAGCCGAAATTCGACCTGAAATTCTCCATTCAGATACTCAAGGACAGAGTACAACGGTCTTTGGGCTTTCTTCTTTACTAGGTATTCAGTTAATGCCCAGAATTCGTAATTGGAAAGATTTAAAATTATTTCGTCCTTGTAAAGAAGAGGTATATGAGCATATTGATGATCTTTTTTCAGGAGAAATCGATTGGGAGCTCATTGAGACTCATTATCCGGATATGATTAGAGTTGCTATGTCGATCCAGTCAGGTAAAATTACCCCATCTACCATTCTTAATAAACTAGGTACATACAGCAAAAAGAATAAGCTGTATCAGGCGTTTCGCGAGCTTGGAAGAGTGATACGAACGATGTTTTTATTAAAATATATGGCTGACGAGGAACTGAGAGGAACGATTCAAGCAGCTACCAATAAAAGTGAAGCTTTTAATGGGTTTACCAAGTGGCTATTCTTTGGTGGCGAAGGGATTATCGCTGAGAATGACAGGGAAAAACAGCGTAAGGTCATTAAATATAACCACCTAGTGGCCAATTGTCTTATCTTTTATAATGTGTTCTCTTTATCTCGTATTCTCCATGACTACATGCAAGACGGAAATGATTATGATGAAGAGCTGATTTCCTATTTAAGCCCCTATGTTACAGCTCACGTCAATCGATTCGGCAAATACCGCATTGATCTAAACCGTAAACCTCCTAATCTTCCGTTTGAGGTGCCTGTAGCAAGGGAAAAAAGTATGCATTTAACAAGGTGAAGGAGTGACCTTAATGCTAGTTATTGATAAAATTCGCTGGATGATGAACCGAAGAGATTCAAGATGGTGGGAAGAAGACTCGTGGGAGATTTATACGAAACTTCGTAATGATATGTATGATACGATGGACTTCCTAAACACCTGTTCAACCCTAGAGTTACAGACTATTGAATGGGAACTTAATGACTTAATGGACGATTTTGGCGATGAAAATGGCGAAGGAGAATTTATTGACTTTCTTGAAAACCTCGGAGAAAGGAAATCTGATAGCTTGCTAGAATCTGTTAGAGAGTTCAAAGTTAATAAAAAAGAAGAAGCTGTTGATTAGCAGAATTGAATGTTAGTTTGTTCCGCAATCGGCCCAAATTAATGAGGAACGCTTTAAAGGCTATAAGGTATTTATGGTAAAGTAAATTATAAATATTATTTTCACTTGATTGCACGAAACTGTCAATAGCCTACCAACTGTTTATGCTGTTGATATTGAACCTAAGATGTTGGAGTTATTAAAGGAAAGATCAGATCAGGAAAAACGCCAAATTATTTAATATATCTAAAGTGATTTGGAAAACATACAGCTAAAAGACCATAGTGCAAACAAAGTAATCATGACATTTGTTATAAATAAAATACCTGATATGAAAAAAAGCATTTGGTGAATGTAAGAGAATTCTAAAAGCAAATTAATTTTAGCAATTCTAAATGTTATTTCTTTGAAACGAGCGATTAAGTTATTTCAATTGATATGAAATAGACTCAGGGAGGAAGATAATTATGTTTGATTATACGGCTGTTACAGATAAAAATATGGAAAAAGCAATTAAAAGTCTGGAGGAAAGCTTAAAAGAAGAAAAATTTGGTGTTTTATGGAGTTTTGATCTTAAGAAAAAGTTCCAGGAAAAGGGTCTAGAATTCCATAAAGAGTTTAAAGTGCTCGAAGTATGCAACCCACATGAAGCACAGAGAGTGTTAAATGAAAACGAAATGGCTGGATACTTCTTGCCTTGTAAAATAGTTGTTTATGATGACAACCATGGAAAAACGAAAATTGGGATGCCCAAACCAACAGCACTCATTAGTCTTCTGAATGATGAAAAGATGAAACAATTTGCTCAGGATATTGAAGATCGGCTAATTAGTTGTATAAATAGTAGTATTTAAATTAGTAACAATAGTTCTATATAAAAAATAATAAAATAAGCCTCGAATATCGATGCTATTTTATTTTCTTTGAAAAGGAAACACCTATTCCTCAGTAGACGGCATTTATCAACCACTTTCAATATGTATTGATCTACCCACTCTATTATTTAATCTAGTTGACATTATACCCATATGGGTATAATATAGTACTTGTTAATGTTGTTCCTTTTATCGACAAAGGAACAATCAATATTCCAACTGCCTATCTTAAGAGAAACTTTAATGAAATTCCAAACATGTAGTTGTATCAGGCATACTCGAAAAAATTATTGGAATTCACTTTTTAAGACAAAGGGGTTTTCGGGTCGTCGGATATAGAATAGCTGATCATAACAAATTACCCTTTAAGGAAAACTTTTTAAAAATAGAAACGAATGGTTAAAGGGAGGTAAGGACATGGATTATAATGATCAAATTAAAAATAGAGTAAAACGGGTTGAAGGACAGTTAAGAGGAATTTTAAGAATGATGGAAGAAAATAAGGACTGCAAAGAAGTCATCACCCAGTTATCTGCAGCAAGAACAGCCATTGATCGTACAATTGGGGTTGTGGTTAGTTCTAATTTAGTGGATTGTGTACGTTATGCAGAGCAAAGTGGTGAAAAGAATACTGAAGAACTAGTAAGAGAAGCCGTAAATCTGCTTGTGAAAAATAGATAAAAAAAAGGGTTGACACCCTCTTTTATTTTAGTTATTATCATACCCATAGGGGTATTAGTAAAATATTAACTGAGGAGTGATAAAATAATGACAGAAAACAAAAAAACAACAATTGTATTATTTAGTGGAGATTATGATAAAGCAATGGCAGCGTATATTATTGCAAACGGTGCAGCTGCCTATGATCACGAAGTAACCATTTTCCATACATTCTGGGGATTAAATGCTTTACGAAAAGATGAGAATATTGAAGTAAAAAAAGGTTTCATGGAAAAAATGTTTGGAAAAATGATGCCAAGAGGCGCAGATAAGATGGGGCTATCCAAAATGCACTTTGCAGGTTTCGGTCCTAAAATGATTAAAGATGTGATGAAAAAACATAATGCAATGCCACTACCAAATTTGATCGAAATGGCAAAAGAGCAAGATATAAAGCTTGTTGCGTGTACGATGACAATGGATTTATTAGGGCTACAAAAAGAAGAGCTTTTGGATAATATCGAATATGCAGGGGTTGCTGCGTATTTAGCTGATGCAGAAGATGGTAACGTGAACTTATTTATCTAAATCAGTTAGGGGAAATTTCCCGTTCATGAAGGAGGGACTAGGTTTGGAATATCTAAATTATTTAGTGATTGCACTTTTTCTATTCTTTATCATAAATCGAATAATCCCGGCCAAAGGTGTTAGACAGATTTCAACATCAGATCTAAAAAATGAATTAAAAGATAAGAATAAACAATTTGTCGATGTCCGAACTCCAGGGGAATTTAAGGGGAATAGTATTAGAGGATTTAAAAATCTCCCAATTCATCAGCTTGCACAAAAAGCAGAGAAGGAGCTGACAAAAGACAAAGAAGTAATTGTCATTTGTCAAAGTGGAATGAGAAGTCAAAAGGCTAGTAAAATGCTTAAAAAATTAGGATTTACAAAAGTGACGAATGTAAAGGGCGGTATGAGCGCCTGGAGATAAAGGGAGGAAAAAGAATGAAGCAATTAACTGCAAAAGAAGTAGAAATTTTACTGTTAGAAGGTAAACCATTAAACTTAATTGATGTTCGTGAAGTAGATGAAGTTGAGACTGGAAAAATTCCAGGAGCCATTCATATTCCACTAGGATTATTAGAATTCCGAATGCATGAATTAAGTAAGGCTAAAGAATATATCATGGTTTGTCGGTCTGGTGCACGAAGTGCTCGGGCATCTCAATTTCTTGAAAGTCATGGATTTAATGTGATTAATATGTCAGGCGGGATGCTTGCATGGGAAGGCGAAACTAAGTAAATTTTTTTAATTAATAAAATACCCATCAGGGTAAAAATAGGAGGCTTTTATATTATGGAATCATTAAAAACAGACTTTTTATTAGATGCAAAAGGGTTTGCTTGCCCAATGCCAATCGTGAAAACAAAAAAGGCAATGAATGATTTACAAGCTGGTCAGGTCTTGGAAGTTCAAGCCACAGATAAAGGGTCAAAAGCTGATATTCAAGCTTGGGCGAACAGTGCTGGTCATCAGTATCTTGGGACAATCGAAGAAGGAGAAGTACTAAAACATTATCTAAGAAAATCATCTAATGATGGTTTAATTGAAAGAAAACATCCTAATGTAACTAGCAATGAAGAACTTGAAAAGAAGCTAGATGCTAATGAAAACATCGTGGTTCTTGATGTAAGAGAATCAGCTGAATATGCATTTAACCATATTCCTAATGCTATTTCTATTCCTTTAG
This sequence comes from Fredinandcohnia aciditolerans, assembly GCA_003640645.1. Taxonomy (GTDB): domain Bacteria; phylum Bacillota; class Bacilli; order Bacillales; family Bacillaceae_L; genus Ferdinandcohnia; species Ferdinandcohnia aciditolerans. The sequence goes on from QGHH01000003.1 coordinate 256,171, forward strand.
GAGAACTGGAAGAGCGTCTAAGCGAATTAAACACAGATGATGAAATTTATGTGGTATGCCGAACAGGAAACCGCAGTGATCTTGCTTCTCAAAAATTAGCTGAAAAGGGTTTTGCTAATGTGGTTAATATAGTTCCAGGCATGAGTGCTTGGACAGGAAAGAAGGAAACTTTAAGCAAATAGGAGGTATTAATATGAACACAGTGACAGTCTATACTACCACACGTTGCCCATATTGTGTTATGCTAAAGAACTTTTTAGTAGATCAAAATATTCCTTTCAAAGAGATAAATGTTGAAACCAAACCAGAGATAATGAACCAACTTGTAAACGAAACAGGGCAAATGGGAGTGCCTCAAACAGAAGTTAATGGTAAGTGGGTTGTTGGCTTTGATCCAAATAATATTATGTTGGCATTAAAAACTGGGAGGAATGAGGAATGAGTAAAAAAGTAGCAATCATCGCAAGTAATGGTGGATTATTTGATGCATATAAAGTGTTTAATATCGCAACAGCAGCTGCTGCGACAGATCAAGAAGTAGCTATTTTCTTTACATTTGAAGGATTAAACTTAATTCATAAAGATGCATACAAGCAACTTCCTATGCCAGAGGGTAAAGAACACTTTGCAGAGGGATTTGCTAAGGCTAATGTTCCATCTATTCCAGAACTGGTGGAGATGGCTTTGGAAATGGGTGTTAAGTTTATTGGATGTCAAATGACAATGGATGTTATGGGATTAGAAAAAGAAGCTTTTGTAGAGGGCATTGAAGTCGGTGGAGCAGTAACATTTTTAGAGTTTGCAAAAGACTCTGATGTAACATTAACATTCTAATCAACTTACAAAAAAATTTTAACCAAAATAATACCTATGGGGGTAATTAAAAATGGCAGTACGTAAACTGGTAGCAAAAGAAGTAACGGATAAGGTGTTAAATAAAGAAAACTTATTTATTTTAGATGTTCGTAATGTGAGTGATTTTAACGATTGGAAAATTGAAGGTGAAAACTTCGAGTATTTAAATATTCCATATTTTGAATTACTTGATGGAGTCGAAGGGATTTTGTCAAAACTTCCATCAGATAAAGAAATTTTAGTCGTATGTGCAAAAGAAGGTTCATCTATGATGGTAGCGGAAATGCTTTCTGATGAAGGGATTGATACAGCTTACTTAAGCGGTGGAATGAAGTCCTGGAGTGAGCATTTATATAAAGCAAAAGTTTACGAAGATGAAGATATAAAAGTTTATCAATTTGTACGCGTAGGAAAAGGTTGTTTATCTTATATGGTTGTTTCAGATGATGAAGCATTAATTGTAGATCCAGCACGTTTTGTGGATGAGTATATTGAAGCTGCAAAAAAAGAGGGAGCAAAAATAACTCATATTGTTGATTCACATCTACATGCAGATCACATTTCCGGCGGTAAAGAATTAGCAGATAAAACAGGTGCTTCGTACTACCTTATGAAAAGTGAAGGGGCAATCTTTGATTTCAAACCGTTTGAAGAACACGAGAAAATTGAATTTAAAAATATTGAATTAGAAGTGCTTGCAGTGAAAACACCTGGACACACACCAGGAAGTGTATCATTTTTTGTAAACAAAAAATTATTATTCTCTGGTGATACTATTTTCGTAAGCGGGCTAGGCCGTCCTGACTTAGGAAATAAAGTAAGAGAATGGGCAAACGACTTATATAACACTGTGTTTAATAAAGTATCTGAAATTGCAGATGATGTGATCGTATTGCCAGCACATTATGCTGACTTTGACGAAGAGCTGAATGCAGAAGGTTACATTGGCGATACTTTAGGTAACATCCGTACCCGTAATGAGAAAATGTTCAATGCAACAAGAGAGGATTTCTTAAACGATGTTGAAAAATCAGCAAGTTCTGTAAAACCACCTAACTTTGAAGAAATTATTATGATTAACCGTGGTGTTCAAGAAGCCGATGTTGAAAGAAAGCAAGAATTAGAAATTGGTCCAAACCGTTGTGCAGTCCATCATACGGACTGATCTTCATATGCATGTCATGCGCTTAAGAGGACTCCTGTAATGAAGGACAGAGTTCGGGTACAGTTAAGAGAAAATTTCACAGTCAAGTTTAACAAAATTCAAAAATATGGAGGGTACAAGAAATGAATGTCAATAAAACTTTAGACGCAAAAGGTTTAGCTTGTCCGATGCCTATTGTAAAAACGAAAAAAGCAATGAATGAATTAGCGTCTGGAGAAGTTTTAGAGATCCATGCAACTGATAAAGGGGCTAAAAATGACCTGACAGCTTGGGCAAAATCAGGTGGTCATGAATTTCTAAAAGTTCAAGAGGATAACGGTATATTTAAGTTTTGGATAAAAAAAGGCTGAGGGTATCATCAAGATACCCTTTTCTTAAAAAGAAAACTATATTAATTTAATTATAGGATTAGCCAAACTTTCAAATTAAATTAGTAAAAATTATATCTTTACTAGTTTGTAGGATTTAATTCTTTCCATAATAATGTCAAAAAGTACCCTATTCATTTCCGGAAAAATGTTTCAAGGAAACTAGGAAGAGGTGAATATTGTGGGAAATCTTATTAAAAGTCTTACGGAAGAACGTTGCCCTGTTTGTGGAAAAAAGTTGGTAATTTCGGATCAAAAATGGATGAAGAGTATGTATGTCAAGTCATGTCCTGAAGGTCATATAAAAAAAGAGGTTTATCCACATTTACAAACTACTATTGAATATAAGAAAAATAGTCCTGAGCATAGATAAAGTTCATTTTATATAAATTTCAGGCTAGTTGAAAGCGTTTTCCTTTTGAGGCGAAGCCTTGCGGTGGGCAGAGGTTCTCGAAATGATCATGAACACAGTTGAAGGCAGACAACGAAGAAAGCAAGCGTTTGTCAACAGCCTGAAATCTAATTGTAGAATTCGTATTTAAAGGGGGGAAGAGATCATGTTAAAAAAACTGATCCCGTCTATTGATTGGCTAGGTCATTATAACAAAAATGATTTAAGAGGAGATTTATCAGCTGGTCTAATTGTAGCTATTATGTTAATTCCTCAAGGAATGGCTTATGCGATGTTGGCTGGCTTACCTCCTGTTATAGGATTGTATGCTTCAACGATCCCTTTGATTATTTATGCACTATTTGGATCTTCTAGACAATTAGCAGTTGGACCAGTTGCGATGGTTTCACTTTTAGTATTTACAGGTGTGTCTCAACTTGCAAAACCAGGGACAGATGAATATATTGCATATGCACTGCTACTCGCTTTGATGGTAGGTGTGATCCAATTAGTATTAGGACTTTCCCGCCTAGGCTTTCTTGTTAACTTTTTATCACATTCTGTTATAAGTGGGTTTACATCTGCAGCTGCAATCATCATTGGTCTTAGTCAGTTAAAAAATCTATTAGGAATCGATATTCCGAAAGGTTCGATTTTTGTTATCATAAGTAATGCAATTATGAAAGTCAATGAAATAAATATGGTAACATTTTTAATTGGCCTAGGGAGTATTATCATTCTTATATTACTTAAAAAAATGGCACCTAAATTTCCAGCACCATTAGTTGTTGTAGTTTTGGGTATTTTAGTAGTTCGTTTTCTTCAATTAGACCAAGTTGGTGTTAAGATTGTTGGTGATATTCCGAATGGAATACCAGCATTTTCAATTCCAATGTTTAATATAGAGGCAATTACGGCTTTACTACCGATTGCATTGACGATTTCATTTGTCAGTTTTATGGAATCTGTCGCAGTTGCAAAGTCAATTGCCAATAAAGAAAAATATAAAATTAATGCAAATCAAGAGTTAAATGGTTTAGGCCTGGCAAATATCTTTGGGTCATTTTTCTCTGCTTTTCCAGTTACAGGAGGATTTTCAAGGACAGCAGTAAACTATCAAGCAGGAGCTAGAACAGGTCTTGCTTCTATTATTACAGCAGTATTAATTTTTATTACGCTTCAATTCTTTACAGGGTTGTTTTACTTTCTTCCTCAAGCTGTATTAGCAGCAATTATAATGGTTGCTGTGTATGGATTAATTGATGCAAAGGAAGCAGTTCATTTATTCAAGGTAAAAAAAGCAGATGGATGGACATTACTAATTACTTTTATAGCAACTCTTACATTGGGGATTGAACAAGGAATACTAGTTGGAATCGGTGTATCCTTACTGCTGTTTATTTGGAGAAGTGCATATCCTCATATAGCTGAATTAGGATATCTTAGTGATCAAAATATTTTTAAGAATGTGAAGTATTATCCAAATGCCAAAACATATGAGAACTTGTTAATATACCGAATAGATGCATCGTTATATTTTGCGAACATCGCATTTGTTGAAGAAAAACTTCAACAAGCTATCCTTGAAAAGGCAAACATTAATAAAGTCATTCTAGACTTTTCGGGGGTTAATTCAATGGATGCTATTGCGCTTGACGAATTAACAAAAATCATAGAAGGCTACAAAAAATCTAATATAGAGTTTTATATTGCTGGAATTAAACAACCAGTCTATGAACTTTTTAGAAAAGCAGGATTAGATAAAAAGTACAAGGGGAAAATTGATTTTCTGTCTGTAGATCAGGCTCTTTGAAATGTAAAACTTGGGGTGATCTCATGAGTAAGCAAATAATGGCTGATAACAATCAAGGGTTTGTTAATAGTATATTAAAAGAGGATCCTCATTATTTTGAAAGGTTAAAAGAAGGGCAATCACCAGAGTACTTTGTAATAGCTTGTTCTGATTCTAGGGTCAGTCCTTCTATTGTTGCTAACATGCCACTGGGGAGTATGTTTGTTCACCGAAACATTGCAAATCAAGTTACTGATGATGATGCAAGCTTGAATGCAAGCTTGTATTATGCACTAAAGCATTTAAAAGTAAAAAAAATAGTTATTAAAGGGCATACTAGCTGCGGGGGGATAACAGCTGCTTGTAGCGGTAATAACGAAAAAGAGTTAAAGAGTTGGATTTCAAAAATAAAAAAAGGATTACCAGAAACATGTAATCTGTCTGAACAAGAGTATTCCAGACAGAATATATTACAACAAATAGAAAATTTAAAAAGTCATCCAGTTTACAAAAAATATGGGGAAGGCATTGAGGTTATTGGCTGTCTGTTCCATGTTGAGACAGGAAAATTAGAAAGAATTAATTGATCCAGCAAAAAATGAGTATGCCAAAAAACCTTCCTTTTTCCAATTGGAAGGTTTTGTTTTGCTTCCCTAGATGTGTTTTCTAAACTATATTTCGAAAAGTCGTTTTACTTCTCAATAATGCATAAATCCAATGTAAGAGCTTATTCGCACAAGCGATTATTATAATGGACCCATAAAACTAGACACCAAGAAAGGAAATTCAATCCATCCAACTAAAGAGTATCCTTTTCACAGGAGAACCTGTCAAGGGTAAAGGCATGCACTCGCAAGCTCGCCTTTGACAGAACCACCTCTGAAAAGGAAGTTTCAATTAGGATGGATTTCCTCAAAAAATGTTGAGGGTCAACCTTCCCTTATGGCAATGAGAGTACCTCTTACTCTTATTTCCATTTTAGCTCTTATAAAGACTATAAGACCGACCCCACCTTATTTATTGAAAAAAGTGTCTTGACGATGGAGTCCGCCATATATGGCTAATCCAAAAGGCTTTCCTTTTTCTCGTTTTTTGTCGTAAACTTTTCTTAATCTCTTATTTCTAGAGATAATCTCATGACTTGTTTCTTTACGTTTTGTATAGAGAATAATCTCAATTATAATTTTTTCCTCGTAAATAAATCCTTCAAAGATGTATGGTAATATAAATCAACTAATGGTTCAAAGTACCTTGAAGAGCGCTTGATTTTCAAAGGGACATTGAATTTAAAAATAAAAAAAACAGTTGAACAAAGAGATAAGAACAACGTAGGTAGAGGACGTTTAGTAAATAAATGACTGTATACAAACATCTTAACGTATAGTAATCCTGACCATAAAACATTCCAACCGTGAGCATATAGAATTAAGTGCTTTTTGTGAATCAAATATTCAACAACGGTACTTATTATAGTCCACCGTATGAAATGAATAAATTGTTTAAACAGGGTATTTGGCATTTTGCTTAAGAATACGAGCACTAATAGTGGAGTTATTATTAGTGTATGGACTGTTCTAAGAAAAAACCAATTTACTCTATAAGGAATAAACTCCCAAACGAGATGTCTTCTACATAGTAAATAATATATTGCATTAAATGAACTAACATAAACCATATTTTTATAATACTTAGGAACCTCACGCCAAGAATTACTGAAAATGGATACTAATATAACGCTTAGTATCAAAACGATATGCCTATTTCTAACTTTTTGTTTCTTTCTCATTTTAAACTCCTTTATAAAGTTAAAAACATTAGTAAGAGGTTTCCCTAAATAGACACTTTTACTTATAAAGTAACTGGTAAATAATTAAAAGTGAGGGATATGTATGAATAAGAACCCGATCGAGCATGTATTAGGAACAAGAGTAAAATTAATTGAATACATATTCGCTTCAATTTAAACACCGACATTCCTATTGCCTCAACGTAGCTTTATTTTTGATTTAAAATTGGCAACTTTGATTTATTCGTTATCGGTTATTCGAAAAATAAGCATATTCAAAGTTAAATTTGAATATGCTTATTTCTTTCAAAAAATCAACAATCAAGTTAAACAGTGCCTGATTAAAAAATTGACAAGTGGATGGATATAATGACTGCATTTAACTCAATACTAAGGTAAGTATTAGAAAGAAGGGAATGACATGTTTTATAAACGTTGTTTTCTTATTATACAAGGTTTTTTTATCTTATTTGTGGGGCTAGCTTATTCCACTAATTCAGCTCAGGCTTCAGTAGCATACCCATTACAAGCAAAATATTCAAATACAATGCTTTATAAAGCACATACTAATCAAAAAGTGATTGCACTAACTTTCGACGATGGTCCAGACACTCGATTTACTCCCTTGATTTTAGAGGTTTTGAATAAATATGAGGTAAAAGCTACCTTTTTCTTATTAGGGACACGAGTGCATACCTATCCTGATATCGTAAAACAGATATATAGTAAAGGGCACGCAATTGGTAATCATACTTATTGGCATCCCAAACTAACGGACACAGATGTAAAAAGTATGATATGGGAAATTGAAAAGAGTGAACAAGAAATTTTTTCGGTTATTTGTATTAAACCTGAATTGTTTCGTGCTCCATATGGGGCTATAAATGAAGACCAGGTCAGACAATTGGAGAAAATGGGGTATCGTGGTATAGGATGGTCTGTAGATTCGCAAGATTGGAAAAGCCTACCGGCAAACGTAGTAAAACAAAAAGTGTTGGATTCTATTCACCCTGGAGCTATTGTCCTAATGCATAGTGCCGGACATTGGACACAAGACTTAACAGGAACAGTAAAAGCCTTAGATGAACTTATTCCATATTTGAAGAAGGAAGGATATATTTTTGTTACCATTCCAGAACTTTGGTTATTAGAAAACACTAATGAAAAGGAATTCCCTAAATAATTGTAAGGTAAAACAAATAGAAGCTTAATGCTGGAAAATGAAGGTATATTCGGTCGTTTAAAATAGGATTTTTGTTTCGGAAGGATTCTTTAGTTTAGTCAAAAGTAGCGACTATAATAACCCCGTTTTCTTAAAATATTTTAAAACTATTCTCCATTAAAGGTGCCATTTATTGAATTTTTATAAAAAAATCATGCTATATTTCCAAAACTGAAACCTTTTTGATTCGGCCTTGCAACATCTTATGTTGCTTTATTAGGTAATTCTATATCTGCAGATAAGTTTTCTCCCCGGTTTTTGTTCCCTTTCCAGAAGAATAAAGCAGCAAACAGAATGGTCATGACAATTCCACCGGGATGTGAAAATTGATAAGATAAACCAAAACCAAGATTGCTATCATACAAAATATAGGTTAACACCATACCTGTTATGAATAGTTCTGGTACAAGAGAGACAACATAATTCTTCTTATGTTAATAACCATAATAGTGCTCCGGTAAATTATTGGTAACACTTAATAATCATTACTTTATCATTTCCAAAAACGGTACATATTATTTGAAATAAAACTCATAATATAGGTATAAAATAACAACTTTTAAGAGAATGAATAGGGATGAATTGAAATTATGCGCTGTTTAAAAATCGAATCCATTCTGCAAAAAATAAAGCGAAATACGAAAAAGTTACAAAAAGAAGAACGATCAAATTATTCAATTTCATTCTCATCGGATGTTCATGAAAATGAAGAAAAACTAAAACAACTGTTAGATTCAAGTGAGGATATCATTTTTCATGATTTCATCATTCCGTTACATGACGGCCACTCATTGAAAGCACTGTTAGTTTTAGTTGATGGGTTAATTAATGAAGATGCCATTCGCAATAATGTATTAGAGCAACTGACCGAGGAATCACTCGAAAGTCCTCAGGGAGAAGAATTAAAAAAAGTAAAAGAGAGGATTGCTATTTTTAATATAAAAAATGAAGATAATCTAGAAAAAGCTGTATTCCAACTACTGAAGGGCAATACGTTACTATTGCTGGATGGATATAGTGAAGGATTGGTGCTAAACGCACCAGGGTACGAGGTTCGTGCAATCGCCGAACCCCAATCAGATCGGGCTGTGAGAGGGGCACATGAGGGATTTATTGAATCATCACCTACAAATATTGCATTATTACGGCGAAGAATTCCACATCCTTCTTTACAGTTTGAAACCATAAAAATTGGTGAATTTAGTCAAACAGATATAACGCTGGGATATATAAAGGGCATTGTGGATCCTAAATTGATCGAACGGCTCAAACAAAGATTAGATCAAATTAAAGTGGATGAAATCAATAATTCAGGGGAAATTGAACAATTCATTGAAGACCATCCCTTTTCAATCTTTCCTACTATTGGAAATACAGAGCGTCCTGATGTAGCCTCAGCCTTATTAATGGAAGGAAGAATTATGATCATAGTTAACGGAGATCCGGTAAGTTTGTATATTCCATCTCTATTTCTTGAAAATATGAAAAGCATAGAAGATTACAGTTCTCGTCCTTATTATAGTTCCTTCATTCGCCTGATGCGCTTTTTTTCATTTATAATCAGTATTTCTTTACCAGCCCTTTATATTGCAGCCATTAATTTTCACAAGGTAATGATTCCATCTGAAATGATTGTTCCGATCATCCAAGCAAGAGAGACAGTTCCATTTCCTCTTACAATGGAAGTTTTCATGATGATTTTAATGTTTGAAGTTGTCCGTGAGGCTGGTGTTAGACTTCCTCAACAAATTGGCATTGCTTTAAGTATTGTGGGTGCTTTAATTCTTGGACAAGTCTCTGTCTCAGCCGGACTGGTTGGTGCACCGACCATTGTTGTTGTATCTATATCGTACATTGCCGCCTTCGTCATTACTCCAATCGCAGATGTTACTGCGTTACTCAGGATAGGGTTATTTATTGCTAGCAGCTTATTTGGGGGATATGGACTAATTGTCGTCATGCTTGGTTTATTAACACATATGATCTCTTTAACATCACTTGGGGTTCCTTATATGGCGCCATTTGCGCCTTTTTATTTTCAGGATTGGAAAGATTCACTAATTCGTTTGCCGTTAAGGTGGAAAAAACATCGACCAAAAAGCATACCGAATCAGCGTGCGCCTAGAATTAAATCATTACCTAAGACAGGTGATAAATGATGGGAAGGATTCTATTTATCATCCCTTTTTTATTTTTATTAATGGGCTGTTGGAGTAGCCAAGAACTTGATAATTCCGCACTTGTACATGGAATAGGGTTGGACAAATCTGACGGTAAATTACGAATCAGCGTCGAAATCATAAAACCAACTGGAGCAAGTGAACAAGGTGGTGGAGAAGGGGGTGGAGGAAATGGCCAGCATATTCTATTAGAAAGAGACGCGGACTCAATAATACAAGGTACACGAGCACTCATACGAGATGCGAAGCGCAGGCTTTATTTTGATCATGCTCGTTTATGGGTGATTGGTGAGGAATTAGCAAAAGAAGATTTTATTGGCTACCTTGATGAAAGCCGGCGAGATCAAATGTTTCGTTTAAATAGTTATCTTTTCATTACAGAAGGTAATCCAATAGATATTTTGAGTACTTCTACACTTTATGAAGATCTTTCGTCAGCTGAAATCGTCTCTGCTTTAGAACAAACACAATATATTGCAGAATATACATCCGTAAAATTATATGAATTTTATAAGTTAATTGAGGGACCTATTCCTAATGCCTATATGCCGATCATTCAAACAAAAAAAGAAAAGGATAAAACTATTACTTCATTAGACGGTACGGCCGTCATTAGAAATGATAAAATGGTCGGTAAACTAAATACACATGAAACGGTTGGGCTAAATGTCCTTTTGAACAAGGCTAAAAGTGGAGGTGAAACTGTATCTCTGAATGAGAAGGAGAAGGTCTCTGTAGAGATAAAGAAATCAGAGACAAAAATAAAGCCGACACTAGTTGGAAATCAGCTTAAAGCACATCTTAATATCGAGATAGAGGGAACGTTAGCTGATAATACGACGAAAAGCAATATAAATGAACAATGGATAAGTAAGGTTGAAAAGGAAGTATCAAACCTAGCTGAAAAATACGTACGTTTAACTTTGGATAAACTTCAAAAGGAATTAAAGACAGATATTTCAGGAATTGGGCTAGAAACCTATCGGAAATATCCAAAACAATGGCAAAATATCCAATCTGAATGGAATGAGATTTTTTCTAACGCAGATATAATAATTGATGTTCATACGAACATTACTCATCAAGGCCTTATAAATAAGAGTATAAATAGACATCACAAAAAGCCTTATAACAACCCTTATAAACTAAGGAATTAAATGATCAAAGAAGAAGGAGATTACAGTCATGTTAACAAAATGGGAGACACTTTTTTTATTAGTAATGACACTTCCAATCATGGGACATGTCGTGATTCTCCCGTTAATGCTCGATGTTGCCGGAAGAGATGCTTGGATTTCCATATTTCTATCACTCCCGGTAGCATTTATATTTGCAATCTCCATTTATCGCTTGAGGCTTAAATACCCAAAAGAAAATATCTCTGATATGCTTCACAATTTATTGGGGAAATTTTTTGGAACAATGCTTACGGTGGTTTTCATTATCTACTTTTTATTTTTAACCATTTTCTCTTTTGCTCTGTTAGTTGATTTCGTCTATATTGCTTTTTTGCCTGAGACCCCTCTGTTGGCTATACTCGTTTGGTTTTTGATCTTTTTTGTCTATGTAGCTATAAAAGGTATGAAAAGAATCGCCTTAACGGCTGGTGTATTATCCATAATTGCTATGGTGTCAGGGCATACAGTCACTCTATTGGACACGAGGATGAAAGATTGGAGTGAGCTTCAACCCATGTTTGAGTTTGGTTGGAGTCCCATATTATGGGGATCTTTGCTTCTCACTAGTATATGGATTGAATTGTTGCTACTTTTATGTGTGCCCATTCAAAACATTCGTGAAAAACGAATGTTTTTACTATGGAGTATTGGAATCTTGTTGAATGCACTAATGATGTTTTCAACAACTACCGGCAGTATAACAATTTTCGGATTAGGGCAGGCTGACAATTTCGTATATCCGGCATTAGAGCCGGTACGAATTATTAGTTTGGGATTTATTGATCGTTTTGATATTTATGGTTTACTATTAATGGCAGTAGGAACATATATACGTTGCAGCCTATACCTTCGAATCGCTTACGACATAGTTGAATCAAAGGTTTCTTCAAAGTGGATAAAGCGAGGTTGGTTTTTGGGGCTTGTTTTACTCGTATTTCTAGGTACTTACTATTTGTCAAAAGAACATTATCGGCTAGATAAAACGTTAGATATATACGCATATATGATTGTCCTGCTTCCTATTCCATTTTTGTTATTAGGTGTCTCTTATTTAAAAGGAAAAACAAAGCAGAGTTAATTTCCAAAAGGGGTATTTCATCTGAATTACTAAGAAAAACAAAACGCACGAATGCAGTTATCAACATTCGTGCGTTTTCATTTTGGAGGATTTTTACCTTGAAGGATCCTTATAGGAAAGCCCAAGCGATCGTTATTCGTTTAATTACACGTTATATAGAGCACCATCGATAGTGAATGAAGATGAGCTTACATAAGAAGCTTCGTCAGAAAGTAAAAACGCAATTACTTAGCTACTTCTTCAGGCTCCCATAGCGTTTCATTGGTACTGAATCGTTATTAGCTGCTACTGATGAAGTATTGACGATTGCACCCTATTTTTGTGCTTTCATTATCGGTAATACGTATTTAAGACCGAAAAGTATGCCTTTTACGTTATTTCCGTAAACGAAATCAAATTCTTTTTCTGTAATTTCTTCAAGTGGTTTAACTGGACCCTCAACGCCTGCGTTATTTACAAAGCAATCAATGCGACCAAATTTAGAGATTGTTTGGTCTATTTAATTTTTAACACTTTCTTCATTAGAAACATCTGCTTTTACTGCTAAGCTATTTTCTTCTGTTAAACCAAGCTAAGCTTGAACGGCTTTGATTGTGTCTTCCTTTCAACTAATACAACTTTCAACTTGTGCGTTAGCTAATTTTCGTACGACTTCTTTCCCGATACCGCTTACTGCAACTGTAACATTAACTACTTTGTCTTGAAATCTCATACAATTCCGTCTTCTTTAAAATAATATATCCAGCTATAAAACGAAATTTCCCAAAACTTAAAAAAGTGAGATGACCAACCATGACAGAACTTTTCTGGATTAACTAAAGACCTGAGATTCCCTTCTATTATAAAAAGTGTTACAGATCGAGGCCTCTACTAATAATTATTTATGCAATAAAAGTAACCCCTTATTATTGTTGAGGTGCGGAAGGAGTTGAAATGCTTTGTAGTGCCTGTTCTGCCTCGTTTGCATATTGATTTTGTACGGCTAGATCACCCAACGCAACTATTCCAACAATTTGTCCATTCTCAGTTATCGGCAACCGGCGAATTTGCTGCTGTGCCATCAAATTTGCTGCTTGATGAACATCCATATCAGGTGTACCTTGTACGATTTGCTGTGCAGTCATAACTTGAGATACTGGAGTTTGTGCATTTTCTCCTTGTGCTATCGTACGAAGGGTAATATCACGATCCGTTACAATTCCAACAATTTGCCTGCTGTTATTTATTACTGGGATAGCTCCGATATTATATTTGCTCATTAACGCTGCAGCTTCCTGTACGGTCTGTGTTTCGTTAACTGTAAGAACATTTGGTGTCATGATATCTCTTAATTGTGCCATGAAATTACCTCCAAATATATTTTTCCTTTATAGGATGAGGAACATTGGCGATATTATTAATGGTAACTTTATGCTAAATATAAGCTGCACCGTCTTTTATGAATTAAACCTAGCTATTGTGTAATGATAATAAAATTGTTTAATTTTGAAGCTGAAAAAACGCATTACACCGTTCGCAAATGTGGACGGTGTAAAAATAAAGTTGCTTAATTTCTTGTGAAGTTACTGATTATGGAAGTAACAATAAAGTCGTTTAAAAATCAAATCCTTATGCCACAATCGCGCCCGATTCCAGAAGACCATAGGTCTCTAACCTTCGATAGCTTCGGCATCTGACTTTGTTCTATGCACAGTGCCAAATGGATGCTCGGGTGGTGCATAGATTGTGTAAAGTTTTAACGGGATATTTCCCGTATTTGTTAAATTATGCCACATGCCAGCAGGGACCATAATAGCAGAGTCATCATATACATGCCTTACAAAGTTTAACTGATCTCTACTCTCGCCCATTTGTACAAATCCTTGACCTTCCTCAATACGTAAAAATTGATCTACGTCAGGATGAACCTCTAGACCAATATCTTCCCCGACATTGATACTCATTAAGGTCACTTGCAGATTATCTCCAGTCCATATAGTAGTTCGGAATGTGTTGTTTTGCCTAGCAGCCTGATTAATATTCACTACAAAAGGTTCTTTTCCATAGTCATTTAATATGGTACCAGTATATCCTTGAGTGTTTGGATATGGCCAATATTGGTTTGCATAGCGCATTCCATACGACATATTTCCATAGCCAGGATCAAACATATTACCATGATTACATATTGGCCCATGACCATAATAAGCGTTCGAATAATAAGGGGATATATAAAAAGTGTTATTCATTGAAACATTCCTCCAAAGACCTTTGATTATAAATTCATCATATGTCCCGCGTACTTAGGAGGTTATTGATAATTCTTATTCCGATATCTGGCCTATTACTGAAAAAAGCACAATAGATATGCGCCCGATTGTGGAATATTGAAAAACACGAAACTAACGTTATGGGTTTATGTTGTATCGATAAAGACGAATTTATGAAAAAATGCAAAAAATATCGAATTGAATAATGCACAATAAAAGATTTTCAGCGACTAGATGTTTTGACAAACCTTTCTTGACATAATTATATTCGTCTTCTCTCATATTAAATACGAAGGAGATGATGACATTGAAAATATTTGATGATGAGAAAAATAAAAAGAGTGGTCAGACAAATAAAGGTCAATCGAAACTAGGAGCAAGTAGAATGTCAAATGCCTTTGCTTCATTGAAATCACAACCGAAGGGCCAAGAAGAGATTTCCAAAGAGTTCCTTCCTACAAACAGTCAAGCAAGTAGAATGTCTAATGCGTTTGCTTCATTGAAATCACAACCGAAAAGCCAACAAGAGATTGCGAAAGAATTTGCCCCTTCTAAAGGCCAAACATTTAAGCATGATAATGGTGCAAATTTGGGTAATCAGAAACCTAAGTAAGGATAATTTTATTTTAAAAATATGAAAGCCTGTGAAATTTTCCTTGTTGTAAAATTTCACAGGCTATTTCATTTCAGAGGAGAGTTTTGTCCCAACCTTTGTTACAAAGAAAACTTATATTTATTCAAATACGGCTACTAAACGGCCTTTTACTTCATGATTTTTGAGTTTTTCTAAGCCTTTGTCGATCTCTTCAAATGGGATTGTGATAAGAGTTGGACTCATTTTTCCAGTAGAGAAGCAATCATATACACCCTTTAAGTCTTCTACTGACCCACCATTACTTCCTAGAAGCTTAATTTCTTTTGTAATCATTAAATAAGTATTGATATTGGATTCTAATTTACCCATACCAACAATTACAACAGTTCCTTGTGCTCTTACAGCTTCCAGTGCATCTGCAGTTGTTTGTCCAAAACCAGCAAAGTCAACAATAACGTCACATTCCGCTTCTTTCATATCTAGAATAGTATCGAAAACTTTATTAGCCCCTAGTTCTTCAGCAAGTTTTCGAGCTTCTGGAGAAACATCAGTAGCGTACACTTCGCAACCTTTAATCAACGCCATTTGCAATGCAAACTGACCAAGTCCACCGATACCGATAATTCCTAATTTTGTACCTTCTTTTGCTTGTCCAATACTGAAGAGAGCTCGATAAGCTGTGATACCTGCATCTGTTGAAGCAGCTCCTTCTACAAAGGAAACGCCTTCAGGAATGATTACGCATTGAGCTGCAGGTACACGTACTTTTTCTGCATACCCGCCGTCATAGGTATACCCAGCAGTTACTTTTGTTTCTCTATTCATTGGGTTAGCCCCGACGCGGTCTCCAACTTTAATATCTTCTACACCTTCACCCACTTCAATAACTACCCCGGCAAACTCATGCCCCATAATAACAGGACCATTTGGGAAAAGTGGCATCCAACCCGGATCTTGTAATGCTGCAACGTCCGAATGGCATAAACCAGCAGCTTTCACATCTATCACAACGTGACCTGGAATCGCTTGTGGATCTTCTTTTTCAATTAATTCTAGTGGTTTATTTGTACCTGAAAATAGCCAGCCTTTCATACAATCGCCTCCAATTGTTTTACTTATATAATACCGTATATTAACGCATAAGATGCATAAGGAGGTTCTGCCAAAAGTTGAGTATTCTTTAACAGAACTTGGCCCCCTATATATTTTGGAACATTCTTGTTCCATTAACCTCTTTTAATTAGATTATTTCATAACCCTCTTTATATTTTGTCATAAATTCCCAATTATCTTCAGTGGATCTCCTCCACAATCCGTAATTAATGGAATAACAGGATTTGCAGTTTTAAATAACTTTATTGTCAATCAACAGCTATTCAACAGGTTATCAATTTCTTGTTGATTATTGTATGGTTTTGATAATTATGAAGACCCGATTACGGTTATAAAATTGTCATACATATCCTTTCTTAATTTGTAAAGGAAAACCTTTTAAAATTAATTTCTTTCATGATCGGGCACATCTCAATAAGAATTCCACTCTTTCTTTATGCATAGGGTGTTTTTTCTGGAGTAAAGTAATAATTTATGGACTGAACGGTAAAAACCAATCATCCATTTCTTATCAATAAGGTACACCCTATTGATATAATTTTGGTTCCTTGATATCATTAGCTTGATAGACTCTCAATAACACCTATCAAAAATACATATTAAAAGAGGACGAAATATGATCTATGGATACGCACGGGTAAGTGCACAAGACCAAAACCTTGATACCCAAGTTGAAAAACTCACAAAATTTGGAGTAGATGAAATTGTAAAGGAAAAAATTAGTGGTGTTTCTAAACAGAAGCAACAATTGGACGAACTTCTTTCCAAAATTGCTACTGGTGATACTTTAGTTGTGACTCGAATGGATCGTCTTGGTCGAAACACTGTTCAGTTGCTGCAACTGGTTGAACAGCTTCGTGAAAGGAACATCCACTTTGTTATCCTTAATTTAGGAATTGATACAAGGACACCTACTGGTAAATTCTTTTTAACTGTAATGGCAGCATTTAGTGAGCTAGATCGAGAAATGATTAAAGAGAAGCAACGTTCTGGGATTAAATTGGCCAAGCAAAAGGGCAAATATCGAGGAAGAGTAAAAAAATATACGGATAAACATCCAGGAATGAACCATGCCATTGAATTACGAGAGACAACAGATAAAACGGTAAAGGAGATATGTGCCATTACAAAGGTTAGTCAGGCAGCGTTTTATCGCAAGCTAAAGGAAATGGAGGAAAAAGAGGGTGAATAATAGAATGTAAATTATTCCCTGTGTGGCCCCTCAATCCTCGAATCGTTTCCGTACCCCATAGGGGTTAGTAATTTTCAAATTCACCATCTTGAAGAACTCATGAAAGATGCTGAAATTAAACATGATCAATCAAGTAGAATATCATCCACGATTATCTCAAAATGATTTACATGAGTTTTGTAAGCGAAATGGTATCCAACTTGAAGCATGGTCACCATTAATGCAGGGCCAATTGCTAGATAATGATATACTGCATGAAATTGCGCGGAAGCATAATAAATCAGTTGCACAAATAATTTTACGATGGGATCTGCAAAACGAAGTGGTAACCATTCCAAAGTCTACAAAAGAACATCGAATTATCGAAAATGCAAATGTTTTTGATTTTGAATTAACGAATGAGGAAATGGATGTTATTCATGGACTGAATCAAAATCTTCGCGTAGGGCCAGACCCAGATAATTTTGACTTTTGATTTATAAGAAATAATAAATCAGAAATATCTATGCTAATAATAATTGGATTTTATTTTCAAATCTGGACATTTTAAGATAGTATAAATAATCCAGGTCGAGGTGAAATTCACTTATGGCATCAAGACGTCACGTCGTATTTAACTTAGCGATGATCATTATTCCGTGGTTATCTTTACTATTAGTAGGTAAGCACCGCATCAAACGGTATTCGTTAGCAAGTATTATCATAACTATATTTGAAATTTTAAATCATATAATTGGACATAAACGGAAATTTTGGGTGTTTTATGATAAGCCAAAATCATTTCTAAGGGATGAACTACCTTTTGACATTGGGCCATATTTTCCAGTGTCGATCTGGCTCCTTCGATTTTCGTTTGGAAATTTTAAAATGTATGTGTTGCTGAATACAATCGCTCATGCAGTTTTTGCGTTTTTGTTCATGCCTTTTCTCAAAAAAATTAAAATCCTCCGTTTACATCGGCTATCCTATATTCAGTTCTTTCTATATATACATTACAAAGCTTATATATTATATGGAATACAATATTTGGTGGAAAAAATACGTCGGCCGAAGATTGAATGGAATAGATTCCTAAACTAAAATAGCAAAAAAAGCTCAGAGCATATGCCCTGAGCTTTTTATACCATTTCCTCAAAACAGCCACAATTTCCCATCTTGATGAAATATTCTTGCAAAAAGAAGTATATAATGAAACTATGTATTTGAACGAACTGAAAAATAAGGTGATCTAAATTGAAAGAGAAATTAACGATTTTAAAGGATCGGTTGAATGACATTAGTCGGCGGAATCGGTCCATTCGTATGTTAAAGATATATAACAAATGGAATTTTGATATAAGCGAAGTAGGTAAACTCAATAAAAATCCTCAAGATATCTTAGATGCGCTGATTAAAAATAGTCGAAACGTTGAACTAGTGAAACAGAATGTAAATGAAGAAGAATCTCTACTTTTGTCTGGGAAATTGACAACCCTTTATCGGAATTTAAAATCGATCGAGGACGAAACAGGATTATATGATTTATATATCGGCTATCCGTTCATAAGTGGTGCGATGCTTGATGGAACGTACATACGGGCTCCTTTGTTCCTCCATTCTGTAAAGTTAGAAAGGGTTAAAGAACATGGAACAAAATGGGTTCTTCATCCAATGGAAGATTCCGAGCCAATGTTAAATCGCCCACTCTTTTTAGCGATGCAAAAAATGAGCAATTTCTATGTACCTGATGAGATGTATGATGAGGCAGTTGAACAATCTTCTCAAATGAATTTTCTAGGATGGTTAACGTGGCTAAAAAAATACAACATTAATATCAACTGGTCAAATGCTCAAGATCTTGAATCCTTTCAAAATCTGACTTCTGACCTCATCCCATCCTTTAAAAAGGGAGAGTTTCAATTAGATAATTATGCGATTCTCGGTCATTTTCCACAAGGAAACTCGGCTATTTTAAAAGACTATGAGGACTTCCTGCAACAAATGGAAGACGGCGTTTCTGATTTTGGATTAGCAGGGGAATTGATGAATGTTGGGGAAGTATCTTCCTCTGCCTTTACAACCGATAATCTCGGTGAAGGTCAATCGAAATCAGTTGAAACAGTCCAAAAAGATGAAAAGGAAAAGTTTTTTGTCCTTGATACGGATGCATCCCAGGAGGAAATCATCAATTCGATTGAAGAGATCGAAGGCATGGTCGTTCATGGGCCACCCGGTACGGGAAAATCACAGGTCATTGTTAACATGATTGCGAATGCGATTGCTGATAAAAAGAAGGTATTATTAGTCTGTCAAAAACGTGCGGCATTAGATGTGGTTTATCAAAGACTCGACAGCTTAGGGCTTTCAGCGAGTGTAAGTCTATTACATGATGAAAAAACGGACCGTACTAGTCTTTACCGAAAGCTTCATAATCGGTTAGTAAAAGATGAATTTGTACAAGAACTAGAGGTTCAATATGAACAACTTTCACAAAAAATTGAAAAATGTGAGCAAAAGCTGGATGCAATTGCAAAGGGATTGTATGAAGCACAACCTCATGGATATCGAGCTTACGACTTGTACGGTCTTGGTAAACCGGTTAATCAACAAGACGTCATTCTTAACTTAACGGCTGTGATTAATGACTTAAATAAGAATAATTTAGAAGAAGTCTTAACAACCATCTTTTCATATGGTGATTATTTTAGCCGATTTGGACAGGAAAACTATCCACTAAAAGACCGTAAATCGTTTGCAAAACTCGAAATAAAGGACCGTTTGACCATTGTTGAGATTCATAAGAAGGTCACTGAGAAGGCTGAGAAAAGCATTACATACCTAGAACATTTTGAAAAGGACGAGATTACTCCGGAGTATAGCTGGGAGGTTGGCGGTAAACTCGAAAAAATATATGAGGACTTAAATCCTCAGGAGAAAAAGACACTTCAGAAACTAAGACTTTGGTGGTGGACTTCCTTTACAGGAAAAACGATTGTTGAAGAATTAATCGTAGGCGACAAATTTAAGGGCTTATCTTCGACAGAGTGGCCAAAGCTTAGGGAAAGTTTACGAATCCTGTATGAACTTTCAAATGTGTCAACTGACATGGCGAACGAAATGAAACAGTTATCTCCATATTTTAAGGATGAAAAGTTGCAGAAATATAAGGAGCAAATTTCGAAAGGGGATATTCCATTACCCGAATTCCAAAAACAGCAGGAATATGTGATTCAGGATTTTGATGACCTTCGCAATATGGACAGAATCTATGTTGAGAGTATGCCTTTTGTCAAGTCGCTCATTGATGAATTAAAGGATAAAAGTAAAGACCAGCTTAACCGTGAACTTGCGAAAGAGTGGGTTGAAAATACTAAGCAATCTGCCTATATTTACTGGATTGATGAAATTGAACGTAAGCATCCAGAACTGACAAAGATTGGAACGGAAGAGTTTCACCGATTACGCTCAAGGTTTAAGGATCTTTTAGAAGAAAAGAAAGAACTTTCAGCTAAAGTTTTGCAAAATCGCTTAATTAAAGCCCTTGAATCAGTGAAGGAACAGCATTCTAAAGCAATAAAGGACATCATCTACCAAACTGGAAAGAAGCGACAAATATGGCCAGTTCGAAAGCTTGTAAAAAAATATGCTCAAGACGGATTATTAGATGTGTTACCCGTTTGGCTTGTCTCGCCTGAGACTGCATCGGCGATATTTCCGTTAGGCAAGGATTTGTTTGATCTGGTTATTTTTGATGAAGCCTCACAATTAACAGTTGAAAATGGAATTCCATCTGTCTACAGGGCATCTAAAGTCATTATTGCCGGGGATGAAAAGCAATTACCTCCAAGTAATCTGTTTAAGGGCGGTATCCAAATTGATGAAGATGATGTTGATGAGGACGATATGGTAATTTCAGAAAGTCTTCTAAATTTAGCAAAACGAGTGTTTCCTAGTAAAATGCTACAATGGCATTATCGTTCTAAATCTGAGGAATTGATTAATTTTTCAAACCATGCCTATTACAATGGCAATATTCAAATCGCTCCAAATGTGGAACATCTCAAGAATCCAGCAGCTATTCAATGGCGAAAAGTCGATGGCAAGTGGATTAATCAATGTAATGAGGTGGAAGCAAAAGAAGTCGTCCTCTTACTGAAAGACTTACTTCAAAAGGATGCGTCGCGTTCAATTGGGATCATTACTTTTAACGCGAAACAACAGGATAAGATTCTTGATTATATAGATACACTTGCCGAGGAAGATGAAGAATTTAATACCCTGTATCATCAGGTCATGGGGAAGGATTTAGATGAACAAATTTTTGTGAAAAATATCGAAAACGTACAGGGTGACGAGCGGGATATCATCATCTTTTCCGTTGGATATGCGAAAGCCGAAAATGGCAGAGTCTATAATCGATTTGGTCCGCTAGGACAGCAGGGGGGAGAAAACCGTCTGAATGTGGCGGTAACTCGTTCAAAAGAAGCGATATATGTTGTATCCAGTATTGAGCCAAATGAACTGGATGTATCGAAAACGAAAAATGTTGGACCAAAGTATTTCAAAAGTTATCTAGAGTACGCGCAGGCTGTTTCGAATCTACAGAAGGAGAGAATCGGAGCTGTGCTTTCAGAATTGAATGAAGAGATGAATACTCAGCGACAAGAGAAGGCACTTCATTTTGATTCACCATTTGAAACACAAGTGTATGAACAATTAACGGAAATGGGATATAAAGTCGATACGCAAGTCGGCATGTCCAATTATCGAATTGACTTAGCGGTTGTGCATCCAGAAAATGAATCGAGGTATATTCTCGGAATTGAATGTGACGGGGCGATGTATCATAGCTCACCATCTGCGAAAGAAAGAGATGTGTACCGACAAAAATTCCTTGAAAACAAAGGGTGGACGATTCACCGGATATGGAGCCGAAACTGGTGGAAAAACCCAAGCGCTGAACTCGAAGAAGTCGACCAACTCATCAAAGAAATCCTAGAGAAAGAAAAATACCATCAAAAAGTCCAACAAATGATGTAGTGGGGGGCAGCTGTCCTAAAAACACCCTTCTGTGTGGTTTCACAGAAGGGGTTTGATATTTTCAACAATTATTTACTTGTTAGTTGAGCTTTCTTCTTTTCAGCAGATTTCAGGTCAAAGCGATCCGCATTCATTACCTTTACCCAGGCAGCAACAAAGTCTTTTACAAATTTCTCTTTGTTATCGTCTTGTGCGTAAACTTCAGCAATGGCACGTAAAACAGAGTTTGAACCAAATACAAGGTCTACTCTTGTAGCTGTACGGACAACTTCGCCTGTTTTGCGATTGCGGCCTTCATAGACGTTTTCTCCTGCAGGGTTCCATGCGACACCCATGTCGAGCAAGTTAACAAAGAAATCATTTGTAAGTTGGCCAACACGCTCAGTGAATACACCGTGCTGGGTGCCACCGTAGTTCGTACCGAGAACGCGCAATCCACCAATAAGAACCGTCATTTCTGGGGCAGTAAGACCAAGAAGTTGAGCCTTATCAATAAGAAGCTCTTCTGGGCTTACACTATACTGTTTCTTTTGATAATTACGGAAGCCATCAGCGACAGGTTCTAGTACGTCAAAGCTTTCTACATCTGTTTCCTCTAGTGTTGCATCACCTCGCCCAGGAGCAAATGGAACCGTTACATCAAAACCTGCATCTTGTGCAGCCTTTTCGATTGCAGCACTTCCGCCAAGAACAATCAAATCAGCCAGACTGATATCGATATCTAAATCTTCTTTTATGCCTTCTAATACTTGGAGCACTTGTGCAAGTTGTTCCGGTTGGTTTACTTCCCAATCCTTCTGTGGTGCTAGGCGGATGCGTGCTCCATTTGCACCACCGCGATGATCAGAGCCGCGGTACGTGCTTGCAGAAGCCCAAGCCGTTGTCACAAGCTTACTGACTGTTAGTCCAGATTCTAGGATTTTTGCCTTAATCTCTGCGATTTCAGCATCTGTTAATTCAGCGTTTCCAGCTGGTACAGGATCTTGCCAGATGAAATCTTCTTCTGGAACCTCTGGACCAAGATATCTTGACTTAGGACCCATGTCACGATGTAGAAGTTTGAACCATGCACGAGCAAATACATCAGCAAACTCATCTGGATTCTGATGGAATCGGCGAGAAATTTTCTCGTATTCCCGGTCATGACGTAATGCCATATCTGCAGTGGTCATCATTGTTGGAACCTTAATAGAAGGGTCTTCTACATCTGGTGCAAGATGCTCTTCAGCAGGGTCTACTATAAGCCATTGCCATGCGCCTGCAGGACTTTTCGTTAGCCACCATTCATATCCAAATAAAAGATCGAAGTATCCATTGTCCCACTGCGTCGGATTCGCAGTCCAAGCACCTTCAATTCCACTGCCGATGGTGTCACGGCCATACCCTTTGCCATGAGAACTTTGCCAACCTAAGCCCATTGCTTCAATTGGAGCAGCTTCAGGCTCTGGACCAACCTTACTTGGATCTCCTGCACCGTGTGCTTTACCAAATGTATGACCTCCAGCTATAAGTGCAACCGTTTCTTCATCATTCATTCCCATGCGAGCAAAGGTTTCACGAATGTCTTTCGCACTTGCAATTGGATCTGGTTTCCCATCTGGACCTTCTGGATTGACATAAATAAGTCCCATTTGAACAGCAGCAAGCGGATTCTCAAGTTCACGTTCGCCAGAGTAACGATTTTCACCAAGCCATTCTGTTTCAGTTCCCCAATAAACATCTTCTTCAGGTTGCCAAATGTCTGCGCGTCCTGCGCCAAATCCAATTGTAGGGCCACCCATATCTTCAATCGCGACATTTCCTGCTAAAACAAGCAAGTCTGCCCAGGAGATCTTATTCCCATACTTTTGCTTAATCGGCCATAGAAGGCGTCGTGCT
Organism: Fredinandcohnia aciditolerans; assembly: GCA_003640645.1. GTDB lineage: Bacteria > Bacillota > Bacilli > Bacillales > Bacillaceae_L > Ferdinandcohnia > Ferdinandcohnia aciditolerans. The sequence continues at coordinate 280,232 of QGHH01000003.1, forward strand.
CGATCAAGTAGAACATTATCTGGCCAACTGTTTAGTGGTGCAAAACGTTGGTTACCCGTTCCACCGCCACCTCTACCATCCCCAACACGGTATGTACCAGCAGCATGCCAAGACATACGAATAAACATTGGACCATAATGTCCATAGTCGGCTGGCCACCAATCTTGACTTTCTTTCATGAGATTACGAAGATCTTGCTTTAGGGCATCATAATCCAACTTTTTAAATTCCTCTGCGTAATCAAAGTCTTCTCCCATAGGATTTGATTTTGTATCGTGCTGGTGGAGAATATTTAAATTTAATGCATTTGGCCACCAATCTCGATTCGTAGTACCACTCGTTTTGTTACTAGTAGCAGCCCCATGAAACGGGCATCCTGTGATGTTGCCATTGCCTTTAGTTTCCATTACTTACATCTCTCCTTCGTGAATAATTAGTAAATTTATTATTTCATCTAGTTTAAGAAACTAAGATGTTACTAATAAATAAAACGACATTGTTACACTAGTCATAGTTGAATGAAATATAGAATATTAGATTTCTAGAACATCAGGAAAAGTATATTAAGTAATAAAGCGAATTATGATAGATAGATGTATCGAAACAATGAAGTCTTAACATAGGGGAGGGTAAATTGTTGTAACGAACATATGAAACTAGTAACGAAATATTTTGTATATTTCAATTATAATGAAAGTGAATAGGGAAAGGCAAGTTTTAAGCCTAAGGGGTGTGTTTTTAAGAATCAGCATTAACACTTTATTGTAAAAAAAGACCAAATCATAAATGATTCAGTCTGAAGGTAGTTTAATTATACATGCTAGATCCGATGCTTTGGAGAAACATTGTAATAGCATATAAGTATTAACATCCTAGTAAAAAGCTTGGGGTTGGAAAATCCCTTGTGGTTTATTTACATTGTATTTTATATTACTAATCCGTATATTATTTATCCTGTGATGTTGAACCCCACGTTATCTGAACTACTTCAACGATTATTCTTTGACTTTTAAAAGTCGTAAAGCATTTAAGATCACAATGATTGCAGCTCCGGTATCACTTAATACTGCTAGCCAAAGTGTTAACAAACCAGGGAAGATTAGAGCTAGAGCCACAAATTTGACGATTAATGAGAACCAAATGTTTTGCTTAATGATTGTCAATGCTTTTCTACTTAGTTTTACCGTATATGGAAGTTTTTCAAGATTGTCTGCCATTAAGACAATGTCAGCAGTTTCCATCGCTGTGTCAGTTCCAGCACCACCCATAGCAATTCCTAGATCAGCAGTAGCAAGAGCAGGTGCATCATTTATTCCGTCTCCAACCATAGCTACCTTATAGCCTTCACTTTGCAATTGTTTGATGGCCGTAACCTTGTCTTCTGGTAGAAGGTCAGCAAAATAACGGCAGACATTCGCTTCCTTTGAAATCATTTTAGCTGTGCCTTCATTATCACCGGTTAACATGAAAACCTCGTTAATCCCAGCCTGTTTTAATCCTCTTAATGCTTTTACAGTAGTCTGTCGAATCGTATCAGCAACAGCAATAATACCGATTATTTTAGTTTCTGTACCGATCATTACGACTGTTTTACCTTGATTCTGAAGTCGTTGAACAGTTTCGGTTATATTCCCTAACGTTACATTCTTTTCTTCAAATAATTTTAGATTCCCAGCGTAATAGAGTTCTCCATCAAGAGTTGCTTGTACTCCTTTACCGACAATGTTCTTAAATAATTCACCATTTCTGGGTTGTATTCCTTTAGCCTGGGCATATTCCACAATGCTTTTTGCGATTGGGTGTGTCGAGTATTCTTCTAATGTCAAAGCAATTGACAATAGCTGATCGTCATCCGTATCTAGGGTAATTATTTCAGATACCTTTGGTTTACCTTCTGTTAACGTACCTGTTTTATCGAAGGCTATGGCAGTAATAGCACCAGCTTTTTCTAAGAACGTACCGCCTTTGATCAATACACCATTCTTTGCTGCATTTCCTATGGCAGATACGATTGCAACAGGTGTTGAAATCACTAAGGCGCAGGGGCAAGCAACTACTAATAATTCAAGTCCTCTGTAGAACCATTCAGCCCAGCTTCCAAAATCTAGTAGTGGAGGAAGAACCATGACGACTAATGCTAGAATAAACACAATCGGAGTATAGATACTCGCAAATCGATCAACAAATGCTTGTGTTGGAGCTTTTTGCTCCTGAGCTTCTTCCACTAAGTGAATAATTTTAGCGATTGTTGTATCTTCCACCAACTTAGTTACTTTTACCTCAAGTGAACCACTTTCATTTATTGTTCCTGCATAGACAGTATCTCCAATTTCTTTATCGACTGGAATCGATTCTCCTGTGATCGGTGCTTGATTTACACTGGACTCACCTAGTACAATTTCACCGTCTAGTGGGATCTTATCTCCAGGTTTTACGATCAAAATATCACCAATCGAAACCTCTTCAACTGGTTTTTTGATGAGATCTAATCCTACTTTTACAAAGGCTTCAGAAGGAGCCAGGTCCATTAAATTTCGAATGGAGTTTCTTGTTTTTTCAATCGACATATTCTGAAGAGTGGTTCCTAATGCGAATAACCATACAACGGTTGCACCTTCTAACCATTCTCCAATTAGGGCAGCGCCAATCGCCGCAGTAGACATGAGGACATTCATATCTAATGAACGACTTTTAATTGAATAATAGGCACTTTTTACAGGTTTATACCCACTTATAAGCATTGCAACTGCATACATAAGTGTTGTGAATAGGGTAGAGATGCCTGTAAAGGATCCAATAAATCCTAGAGCAATCATTATTCCAGAGAATATAATCCCACCATTAACACTTAAGGGTTTAGGTGATTCATTTGATATTTTACTAGTAAACACTGAAGCTTTATAACCTATTTTAGAAACTTCAGAAATGATATCATCAACACTGTTATCATGTTCAATTTTCATTTTGCCAGTTGAAAAATTCACACTTACACCTTTTACTGCAGGGATGGTGTTCAAGTGGTTTTCAATACTTTTCGCGCAACTTCCACAATCCATTCCTTCAACGTTGAAGATTCTTACATTTTTGTTTTTGAGTAGTGGTTCAATACCATATCCTAGTTTTTGTACTTCACTTTCCACTTGGTCAAATGAGGCACTGTTATTACCGACTATTTGTAATTTAGCAGTATTATAGTTTACTTTAACTTCTTGAATATCTCGCAAACCACTTAATCCTTTTTCAATTGTCAAGGCACATGAAGGACAATCCATACCGTGAATGCGGAACTCTGCCTTTTCACTAATAGAAGCAAGTGATTCTTGAGGTTTGTCATCAATATTACTACTGCAACAACTAATTGCCTCTAAACTTTTGTCTTTGTTATTGCTACTGCAACAAGATGTGTTTTCCGTACCCGCAACTGCGGTTTTTTCAGTCGAACCACAACATTTATCAGCCATTAACTCCAACTCCCTAATCTATGTGACGGTCACAACAAGCAACATCATTCTGCACGTCTTCAAATACGGTATTAAACATCATTAATAAATCACGAACTTGATCATTACGTAAGCTGTAATAAACGTATTTTCCTTCTTGTCTCCCGACTATGAGACCACAACCCTTTAAACATGCTAAATGCTGTGAAATATTAGATTGATTCCCTTTAAGGTCATCCACAATCTGAGAGACCGCTTTTTCTTGGTCTTTTATACTTACAAGAATTTGGATACGTGTTTTATCAGCAAATCCTCTAAGAAATTTAACTTTCGTATCAATATCTGTTTGCAGCAAAACATTTCCCCCTAATCATATTAGAATTCACTAATACGTTCTGTTAGTATCATATTAGCAACCTCTAATACGTGTGTCAAAACTTTAAAAAAATGGATTGTGTCAATTTGAAAGGTATTTGAATACTACATATTCTCCAAAAAAATTAAGCAAGTTTCACAATAAGGTTCTGGTTTTAAAAGGACTTATTCAATCTATATAGAAAATATAAAGAGATATCGATCGTTTAAAAAATGGGGAAGACCAGTAAATGACCAATTTTGGTGGTGATCCGGTAGGTAAAAATATATAAATATTTTAAAATAAAGGCTCTTTTCTAAAAGATTGTTCTTTCGGGTAATAAAGGCAAAACTAGATGATAGGAGCGTAAGGTGGCGACTCCTCGAAAATGTATTCACATTTTCTTCGTGCGTGGGTTATTTCAAAGAAGCAAATTTAATGTCCAGCGGGAAAAGCGTGAGACTTGAGACCCCGCAGGAGCGGCAGCGACGTGTCCAGTTTCAGCGGCTAGAAACTCGAGAAATTTCAACTCCTCCTTCAGAGGCAAAATAAGCCTCTTTGTCGGAGTCTCCGACGCACACGACGTGCTAGTGCCGACTTCGCCACAGGACGAGGCGCTTTAGTCGGCCAATTTTCTCGTTTCTGTGCAAGCCGCTTCCACATTTCGTTGAGGAGGATCAAGCCACGCCCGTGGAAAGCGTCCACCTGAAGCGGAAGCCAACGATATAAAAAACAACAAAGTTTGCGAAAACATCCTAAAATAATCGAAGTTCACACATTAAAAATTTTATTGAAATAGGGGGCTTTAGAGATGAAAAGAATATGTATTCAATGTCAAACTGAAATGATAGAGGATTGTAAAGTGACTGTTGAGGGTGATATTGCTGGACTAAAAATAAGTCAAAAAAGGAAAGGACTTTTCAACAATATTTCGGCAAAAACAAAAGCTTCAGTGTGTCCCAATTGTGGCTATGTAGCTCTATACATTGATGATTTTAAAGAATTTAATCAGTAATAGGTTTTAAAGCTAAGATAGACACTCCTTAATACCGATTACTATTATGGAAGTAACCGACACGAAAGTCCAAGACGGATTAACGCAAATTTTGTTGAAATTATATAGCTGCGGGGCAGTAGGGTTGAATAAATAATTCTTAAAAAGGGGATAGGAAATGCCTATTATAAAGCATAAGCAATTTATCCAAGCACCTGTGGAGGTATGCTTTGACCTTGCAAGAAACGTTGATATACATATTGAAACTACTGCTAAAACTAAAGAAAAAGCTGTCGATGGAATTACACAAGGGCTATTAACTATTGGCGATACTGTTACTTGGGAAGCTACTCACTTTGGTATTAGACAAAGGCTAACAGCAAAAGTAACTCAAATGGAAAAGCCTATCATGTTTGTTGATAGTATGGTGAAAGGAGCTTTTCGTTCCTTTACTCATACCCATCAATTCAAAGAAGAAAAAGGTGGGACTCTAATGATTGATACATTTGAGTATAAGTCACCTTTTGGTCCACTTGGAGTTATTGCAGATAAGTTATTTTTGGAAAAGTATATGACAAACTTTATCATTTCTCGTGCAAAAGAACTAAAAAGAATTGCAGAGAATGTAAATTAGCTTTATCAACTAATGTGTGCATTAATCTAAGAAAAATTAATGCCTTTTTTGATTAAATTTTTATTTATATTGGGAGGGTTAAAATGAAGATGATTAAGGCTGCTATTTTCGATTTAGATGGAACATTACTGAATAGAGATGAATCAGTTTATATGTTTATAAATGCACAATATAATAGGTTGAAAAAATTTGTTGGTCATATTCCAAGAGAGAAATATGTTACGAGATTTATAGAATTAGACAATCGTGGGTATGTATGGAAAGATAAGGTGTTTCAACAATTAATACATGAATATGAGATTCGTGATATTACGTGGGAGGAATTACTTCAAGATTATATATGTGAGTTTAAAAATAATTGCGTTCCTTTTCCTAATCTTATAAATATGTTAAGGGAATTAAAAAGAAGGAACATTATGTTAGGAATCATTACAAATGGAAAAGGGCAGTTTCAGATGGACAATATAAAGGCACTTGGTATAGAGAAGTATTTTGACACGATTTTAGTATCTGAATGGGAAGAAATAAGAAAACCAGATCCTAAAATTTTATAAGAGCGTTGGACCAACTTAATGTTTCACCTAATCAATGCATATTTATTGGGGACCATCCTGTAAATGATGTGAAAGCTGCAAAAAGTGTCGGGATAAAAGCGATTTGGAAAAAAGATCTTCAATGGACTACTGTTGAAGCTGATTTTATCATTAACGATTTATCTGAATTGCCTTTGATTATAGATAAAATAAACACTTAGTAAACTTATGGTAGTAGCGATCAATGTTTATATTGTAGATACCCTGCCATCTAGTTTATTAGGAATAGGGTTTAAATAAAAATAAATTCACACAAAAGCAATGTCACTACATATTAGACATTGCTTATTTTTGTGTTTTATTTTAGTGCAATTAGTATCGATTATTCCTTGCTAAAAGCAATTTTTAATCCAATTAAGGTGAATAATGAACCTTGAATATAGTTGATCTTTTTAGAGATTGTTGGGTTTTTACGTAAAAATGTCCCTACTTTCCCAGCAAAGATACTGATTAACGAGAAAATAACCAAAGTTTGGATTAGAAAAAGGATGCCGTAGACAAGCATTTGCAATGAAACATGACCATTTTCATAGTTAATAAATTGTGGAAAGAAGGCTAGGAAAAACAAAGACACCTTAGGATTTAGTAGGTTCATAATAACCCCTTTTTTGTATAGAGATTTATAGTCTAAAGTGTCCTCGTTTTTAAGTATAAGATCCGTATCTTTTTCTTTGAAAGACTTATAGGCTAAGAATAACAAATAGGCTGCGCCTGCATATTTGACGACCGTAAATGCAAATGCAGACTGATAAATTAAAGCTGAAATTCCAATCGTTGCAGCTGTAATATGTACTAGTAATCCTGTACAAAGCCCCAGTGTCGTAAAGATACCTGCATTTTTACCCTTTGCTAGACTCTGCGCCAAGGTAAATAAATTATCGGGACCTGGCATCAGAGTAAGAATGATTGCAGCACTTAAAAAAGATAGTATAGAAAGAAAATCCACGTTTATCCCTCCAATTTTTTAAGATTAATATTAACATAACTCCGTTGAGTTAGGTTAATGAAAATAAGTTTACCGAGATTTTTCTGAAATGTAATATAAGAGTGGGATACTATCCAAATATTTGTATCGTGAATTATTTGAATCTTATTTATTTTATGGGTATTTATGTTAAAATATGGATAGTATTGGAATGGATCGATTTATGGAAATGATTCTAGGGAGTGGGTCGTTTGGCAAAAAGAAGCATTGGCATATCCTTTATAGGGATTTCAGTCATTTTGATTGGTTTTAAGTGGATTGGTGAATTCATTGGTGGCGCATCGGTTTCGGGAACTATTATAAACATTAGCACATTTACATTTTTAGCTGGGTTATGCTTTTTAGCTTGGAGTGAATATGACAAGCGTAAAGGTCATAAGAGGAAGTCAGGGTAATCCACTAAGGAAATGTAAAGCATTATACCAACAGCCTAGAATTTAAGATATTCCTGTGTAAAACATCTATTATTTGGGGGGATCGCCATGAATATTGGAAGCGAATATTTGAGAATCGTCATTGAACGATTTAAAAGTGTAAAAAGCCTCGGGGATAAGACCATCCAACAGTTAAGTGAAGAGGAAATCCATTGGTCTTATAATGATGAGTCTAATAGTGTTGCCATCATTCTAAAGCATGTAAGCGGGAACATGGTTTCAAGATGGACTGATTTTTTGACTTCAGATGGAGAAAAAGAATATCGTAATCGTGATGATGAATTTATTGACAATATATCTTCTAAGTCAGAGGCAATTAAGATTTGGGAAAAAGGATGGGAAGTGCTATTAGCTACACTTAACGATTTATGTGAGGAAGACTTATTAAAAAAGATTTACATTCGTGGAGAAAGTCATTTGGTTATAGATGCTATTGAAAGACAAATGGCTCATTACGCATATCATGTCGGCCAAATTGTGTATATCGGCAAACTATTAAAGGACAGCAATTGGGAGAGTCTCAGCATTCCAAGAGGGAAATCGGAAGATTATTTAAAGGAAATGCTTGAGAAACACAAAAACCTTAATAAATAACGGAAAATCCTTAATGAACGGATAGCAATAACCTTAGAACCGTTATTGCTCATTTTTTTGATATTCGTTTATTGGTCCATATTATCGAGTTAAGCTTGAGGATTGCTTTGCACTTAGGATTAACAAGGTATTTGTTGCGGCAGTTTTTCTTATTGTAACAATCGTCCTTAATATCATTATTCTATTTGTATATCGTAAGAAGGAGCAACAAGAGACTATATAAGCAGGTAACAGTCTCTTGTTTTCTTATTGCATGAACTTTCCTAAAGACCCAAAAATGTAATGCAACAAAGTGGTGGGGCCAGGTACTTTTTCTAGGTTAAAGAAAGATAATCCCACCGAGACAATAAGAATTGACACAAATATAATCTTTTCGACTTTCTTGAGGCCCATTAATCGATTCTTTTCAAAAAGGATAATAAGACCCACGAGCACTAGGACAGTCAGTCCTACACTCCAGTTCATCATTTTACCACCTCGTCGTGAGGAAAAGCTGCAGGGGGACCGATGTCACCTGGTGTTCTAATGGTGGCGTCTACATGTATTTTTATATCCACTTCTGAGAATTTTTCATCCCAGTGATTCTTTACTTTCTTCCATTCTTCAGGATATTTTTGATGGAACCTTCTCCCAAATTCAATCGGGTCAGTATGAAATTCATGCTGCAGCTTCTTGATTGTTTGACTCACTCTTTCTTTTAAAACGGCTTCAAATTCGTTTTGTAGTCGCTCAATGATTTGCTCATTAAATAAATTCATATTTGTTTCATTTTGGACGATATCCCCTCTAATAACTAAATCAACATTCATGATCCAACGCCCTTTTTCGATTAGTGGTTTGAACTTTATCTTTCCAATGGTCGGCATCATGATAATTTCCTCATTATAGCCCTCAGGTTTAATGGATAATGTGCTTTTCTTTATTTTTCTTAATAACCACATAAGCCCACGTGTTTCTTCCATATTTAATTGCCCAACCATTTTATCCTTTTTAAAGATAGCTGTGCCAGTGATGGTTGGTATTGTTTCATTTTCTTGTCTAGCTTTTTCCGGAGAGAACAGTGGTTTAACTAAAGGCAATGCTACTGCTTGGCTTTCACCCATCAAATGGGTATCCACATCAATCAGAGTCGAATCTATTCCACTTTCATGCGTTGATAATTTTCTAAGCGCCTCTGCAGAATAGCGCTCTAATGGAGGTACTAGCATGAGGATGTCCCTTGCTTTTTCCTCGCTGACGTAGATGTAGGAGAAACCTCTTGGTGCAGGATGACGAAGCAAATAGTCGACTTCCTTTTGTATTCCCTTTTTTGCTAGTTCGTTTCCCATTATAAATATTTTACATTGGCCCCAGAAAAGTACTCTGGGTACATTCGATTGTAATTTAGATACAGCTTCTGCAAGACTATCTCCGGTTCCTTCACGTATAAATGTTGATCCAGCACTTGGGTCTTCTCCTGTTTGGCCCGTTGTAATGGCACGGGGAATAAAAATTTGTACAGAGATTTGAATTTTATCGTCCTCTACGAGATCAATCGCTGCAGCTGTGATGATTGAAAGATCTTGTAATTCCTCAGAGTCCCAACATCCAGAAAGTAGGAATAATGATAGTAGAATGATACAACTTTTCCTAAGTATCAAGTACTTTCACTCCTTTTCCTCTTGATTAGTGCAATTCCAAGAAGCAAAAGGGGGAAGATGGTTTGAATCGTTAGTAAATAAAATGGCTGAATTGTAGACATATAGTTCACTTTTACCACTAAATTTGGGAGATCCCAGTAACTAAAGATAAAGACTAATACACTTAACGGAAAGACGATAATCTTGTAACTGGAGAACCTAAATAATTGTGCGAGCGAAAGACTTGCTGCATATAAAAAGACAGAAATTTTTACAAAGTTTCCAAGGACCCATGATGCTGTTATCAGTACCTCAAAATTTTCAAAGAAGTTGTAAACAGTAATGGAACGAATGATTGCATATACTGGATAAAATAGATTTGCTGCAGATGTTCCAATTGCAGTAAGTACAAAAAAGTTCACATATAATAGTATGAACATTACAATTAGGGATGCTCGTAAACCAGATTTTAAGTCTTTTTTTTGATTATTGATATACGGAAATATGAATGCTAATAGGAAAAATTCACTAAACCAAGAATTATGAATCAATGTCCCTTTCATAACAGGCAATAATCCATTTTCTAAAAATGGCAATAGATATCCAAGCTTAATGTCTTTTATTAATAACAACAGAACTACTGAGGAACTCATAAATAGTGTCGTGCAAATAACAGCGGTTCTCGCAATTACCTCTAATCCACCACGAACTGCTAATGCGCTGACAAACAAAATCGTAAACGAAAAGATGATTATTGGGGTATCTGTCATTACATTTGTCGAAATGAAACTTGAATATTCTCTAACGACAATCCCTGAATTATGAATATAGAATAGTATAAGGAGAAGTCCAAATACTCTCCCAGCAGCTTTACCAATTATCCTCTCGCTATATTCGATAGGGGTTTGCTTTGGATATAATTCGTGCAATCTCCAGACGATGTAGACTGTTAAAAATCCAATCAACGAGCCTAAAATAGGAGTCATCCACATATCATGGCCAGCAAATTTTGCATCAATAGATGGAATGGAAAGAATTGCGGTCCCAATAATCGTTGGTATCATGATAAATTCAATTTGTGGCGCTGTAATTCTGCCCTTTTCTACCATTTAATGTTTCACCGCCATCTAGCATAAAAATAGGTTGGAGAAAAACATTAGTCTCCTCCGTTATCTGGTTGTGGTTCTGTTGTTTTTCCTTGTCTGACCAAATCAACATTACCTGTTAAATGAGGTCGTAAATTCATTTTCCATAATGGAAAACGAACAAACGTATCTTGCATTGGATTCTTTTGTAAGGTATTAATTGGACTTAAATATGGAATTCCAAAAGATCTCAACGTTGATAAATGAATGATTAGGACGATTAAAGCAAGCATTACCCCGATTAATCCTAAAAATCCGGCCAAAAAAATAATTGGAAATCGTAACAGTCGAATCGAAAGACCGATGGAATATCGTGGGACTAGAAAAGAAGCAATTCCTGTAATGCTAACCACAATAATCATAGGTGCAGAGACAATTCCTGCTTGTACCGCGGCTTGGCCAATTACTAAGGCACCTACAATACTAACTGCAGAACCAATTTGCTTGGGTAATCGCAAACCAGCCTCCCGTAAAGCTTCAAAAGCAAGCTCCATCAAAAAAGCCTCAACAATAGCTGGAAAGGGGACGCCTTCCCTTGCCGAAGCAATGCTCAGCATCAGATTGATTGGGAGCATTTCTTGATGAAATGTCGTAATCGCAACATAAATAGAAGGGAGGAAGATTGCCACTCCTAAAAAGATAAAACGAAGAATTCGAATAAATGTACCAATCCAAAAACGCTCATAATAATCTTCTTGGGATTGAAATAAGCTAAAAAAACTAATTGGCGCTATTAAGGAAAAAGGGGTACCCTCAATCATTAATACCGCTCTGCCCTCCAACAAATTGGCAGAAACAACATCCGGCCTTTCCGTATATAAAACTTGTGGAAAAGGTGAAAAGGGATGATCTTCAATAAATTGCTCAATATATCCGCTTTCTAAAACTCCATCAATATCAATCCGCTTTAAGCGATTTTCCATTTCTAGAATTAAGTCCTGGTCAGCTAGTCCCTCAATATATGAAATGACTACTTTTGTTTTTGTATATTTGCCAACATATAGTGGCTTCATTTTAAGGGAAGGATCTTTAATGATCCGCCGAACCAACGATGTATTTACGCCTAAGGACTCAGTGAAACCCTCTCTGGGTCCGCGTATTCCAGTCTCAGCGGGTGGTTCCTCAATGGAACGCTTTTCATATTTTACAATCCCTAAAGAATAGGCCTCTTTAAGACCATCAACCAGTAAGAGTGGGTTGCCATTGGCAACAGCATCAATGCAGGCTGAATACGTATCTATCATTTTAATATTCGATATCGGAATCGTATTTTTTAAAGAAAGAAGGGGATCTTTCTCTTGAATTTCTGTCATTTTCATTAAATTTTCAAGTACAAGTTCATCTAGCTTTTGGAGATCACTTAAGCCTTCTATATAAACAACAGCAGCCATCTTATTTCCAATTGTAAATGAATGAAAAACGACATCTGAACTATCTTTATATAGTGAGGAAAAAAACAGGACATTCTCATCAAGACTATTTGATATTGAAACATCCACAGATTGATTTTTCTCTGGTGCTTCTTTACCTTTTGTCCCTTTCTCTTGAGGAAGTCTTCTCATGCGAAACACCTTTTTTCCTCCTCTAACCCAGTATTAATACTTACATTGCCTAAATTGGTAATAAAATATGCATAGAGGAAATTGTTTCAAATTATCGAGAAGGAAAATTGCACCAATTTGTAGAATTAATCGGAGAGAGTTAATTGAAGATATTCGCGTTTTTTTTAAAGAGGTGGATGTATTGAAAAAATATCTAGGTTTGATTTCATTGGCTTCAATAAGTCTTTTTATCGTTCTAGGTTTTGTAATCCCACAAGCAATAGAACCTTTACCTGAATCATTAGACTTATTGTTGTTGCTATGCTTGTTAACTGGATCATTTATAACCGCACTATTAAGTGAAAAAGGACGTTTGAAAATCATTACTGTCGCTATTACGTCAATTGGTATGTTTACATTACTAATTATCATTATTTTCTCAATTAGTATGATGTTGTTTGGGAATTTTGGGACTTAGGTTTATTATTTATTTACAAAAATGAGGTATTCACTATGGAATTCGTTGTTACAATTTGTTTTATCATCATAGCTATTACTTGTTTATCAATCGATGGTAAATTAAGAAAAACCATACAACAAAATGAAAAAGTCATTGAATTACTAAACAAAGGAAAAGACAAATAGTGAAATAAAGAACTGTGAAGCGTATTGGGTAGAAATTATTATTAGAATCATAATGATGAAGAACATTGAATATTATGTTACTATCACTAAATTTCGTCTGTGAAAAGGAGGTGGCGAGTAACGGGGTATAAATTTACATCAAAAAAAAAATGGATTAGACAAGGGACAAATTCACTATTATACGTACTCATTATTGGTTTTTTAAGTATATATTTCGATATATTCTTTAATGCAGTTAATTTTACAAATCCAATTATATTTATTATTTTAATTTCTTCAATTTTGATTGCGATACTTAGAGCAAAATACTATTTTAAATTAAATAAAAAAGACTATCTTATTCTTGAAGGCGGAAGTGTATCAATATACAGAGGATTTCTTTTTCGAAGAAAACAAATTCTATTTAGCCAGGTAGAGGTAGTTGTTCAAGTTAGTGATGTCATTCTATTGATTATGAACAATGGGAAGGAAGAACAAATTTATACTGATTTAATATCAAATGAGGATCAAGTAGAGTTGATAAAAAACCTAAAGTCCATATTTGATACTAAGGCAGTTGGGTTTTAACGTCATCTTTAAGGATTTTGGTTTTAAAAACACCCATTGTATTACCGTTATCTAACAGATTTAGATAGACATGTGTTAAGCCATTCTATATATGAGCGTTAAAATTTTTTAACGTTTCTATAAAGAGGGGGTTAATACATGAGGAAACCTGTCAAAACTATTTTAAGTGCAGCATTATTAGTTGTCGGACTTGCAGGATGTCAAGGTAACGATAATAACTTTGATACCAAAAATAATGGGGATGTCAAAATATTGAATCAAAGAAACGATAATGGGCATGGTTTCAATCAAAACGACAGATTTGACAATAACAATGGTCGTAGTAACATCATGAATGACCGTAATCAAGATTGTAATGATGACCTCTATTATGGTCAAAGTGGTACTGGCACTACAAGTATTGGGACAGGAACTACTGGTACCGGTGGTGCTGGTGCGATGGGATCTGGAACAGCAGGCAGTGGAGCTGGAACAGGCGCTGGTGTTAATGGAGGTCCTGGTGCAGGTACTACTGGATATGATGGTTGTCGAGACGGAACTGGACTAGGGTCAAATAATCGCTAAGCAAGATCGGTTTCCATTGGAGTTGTAATTATATTCATGAATGTGGATATTCCAATGGCCTGGCATTTAAGTATACTTTAGTGGTCAGGCCATTGGTTTTCAGTAATTGTTAAGAACTAACCAACCCTGTTAATGGGCTACTCGCTACTGCGTAGTCTTTTTCTTCAATGCGTCCGGCCTCATAGCCTAGTCTTCCTGCTTCTAAAGCAAGCTTGACAGCACGTGCCATTTTTACAGGATCCTTTGCACCTGAGACAGCCGTATTTAAAAGAACACCGTCTGCGCCAAGTTCCATCGCATAAGCAACATCCTTAGGTGAACCAATTCCCGCATCGATAATGACCGGAACTTGAGATTGCTCAATTATAAATTTTAAATTTAAAGGGTTAATAATTCCTTTACCTGAACCAATTGGACTTGCCCCCGGCATAATTGCATGTACACCGAGATCCTCTAATCGCTTAGCTAGCACCACATCATCTGACGTATACGGTAACACAATGAAACCTTCATTAAGAAGCATTTCCGATGCCTTCAACGTTTCGATTGGGTCTGGTAAAAGGGACCTGTCATCTCCAATAACCTCCACTTTAATCATGTCACACAAACCAGATGCTTTAGCTAGTTTTGCAATTCGAACCGCTTCCTCGGCAGTTTTAGCTCCTGCTGTATTTGGAAGTAGTGTATATTTTGTTAAATCTAATTGCTCTAAAAAATTGGGTTGGCTTTCTTCAAAAATGTTCATTCTTCTCACAGCAAACGTTAAAATTTCAGCATCTGAAACCTCAACAGCTTGCTTTTGAATTTCAAAAGATGGATATTTTCCTGTTCCTAATAAAAGTCTAGAATGGAATGTACGATTTGCTATTGTTAACATGATTATCCTCCTCCTACAAATTGGACGATTTCAATAATATCGCCATTTTTAAGTCTCATCGCTTTATAGTCATCTTTTTGAATAATATCCTCATTAATCTCTACAATCGCGATCCGATTTTCCAAGTTATAATGAGTCAAAAGCTTATCCACTGAATTTACTTCTTCAGGAAGTTCAACCTGCTCTCCGTTAAGCCTAATCTTCATTTTCTCACCTCCCTAAATCAACGTTTTTTGTCTTCGATCAATACGAAAAGCATCGATCCATTCCTGTTTTACCTCTTTATTTAAAATTAGGTCATGTATCATTTTCCCGGTTGCAGGGGCAAGGAGAATCCCATTTCGAAAATGGCCACAAGCAATCAAAATTTGATCCTCCTCAGGGTGTTTGCCAATAAATGGATGTCCATCAAATGTGGTAGGTCTTAAACCAGATGTAAACCCTTCTATTTTCCAGTTAGCAGAGGAGGGGAGCATCATTTTCGCTTTATTAATTAAACTCTGAACACTATCAAGTCTAATCGATTCACTCCAGTCATCTGGAATCATCGTTGCCCCGATCACGAGTTTTCCGTTATTTCTTGGAACGATATATGATTTGTCATGGAACAACGTGTGCTGCAAAAGAGGTTTCTCGTGCTTAACAATGATACTTTCTCCTTTTACAGGTGACAGTTGTTCAGAGATTCCTAGATTCTGAAAAAGGTGATTACTATAGACACCAGTTGCTATAACGATGTGCTTTGCTTTGACATTGCCTTTAGCTGTTTTTACAATGTAGTTGTTTTCATGTTTTTCGATTTCATAGACGTGACAGCTATCAAAAATAGAAGCACCAAGAACTAGGGCGCTTTTTGCAAAAGCCTCACATGTACTAGTCGGAATAACGTTCACATCATCTTTGATATAGGCAGCTCCTAAAACGTCATCGCTAATCCCAGGTTCCATACATTGGACTTCTTGCCCGCTCAGCTCTTTTACAGTTGGCTGCTTTAAAAGTGAATGGAGGTCTAGCATTTCATTTTCAGTGAATGCTAGCTTTAAAATGCCGCCATTTCGATATCCAATATCAATACCACTTAAATCAAAGAGTTCATCTTTTAATCGTATGTACTCAAGTTGACTCGATCTTGCAAAAGGGAAGAAGAGGGAAAAATCACCATCGCTTTCGGAATGAGCACCAAGCATGCCAGCAGCAGCTTTGGTTGTTTTCGCACCAATTTGCCCTCCATCAAATAGCGCAACATCCATTTGCGCATTGGCTAAATAATAAGCAATGGAGCAACCAATAATTCCACCACCAATAACAACTACTTCATACCTATTTTTCATGATGAATCGCCTCACTGAATGTTTTTGTGATGGAATAAGGTTCATCTGTCGCAAAAATACTGGACATGATTGCCACACCATCTGCCCCAACTTCTTTAATAGATGGTAATGTTTCTAACGTAATGCCACCAATTGCATAAACAGGGATGCTCAGTTCTTTTTTCATTTGAAATAAAGGCTCAATCCCGTTTGGGGCTAGACCTTGTTTGCTCTTTGTTTCGAAACAATGTCCATATAGGATGTAATCTGCGCCATTTGCCTCCGCTTCTTTTGCTTTTTCAAAGGAATGAACACTACAACCCACTCTCATTTGCGGTACACATTTTTTCACCATCTTTACAGGTAGGCTGTGTTCAGGTAAGTGAACAGTAGGTATATCCATACATAGTGCAACATCAAGTCGGTCATTGATGATGATTTTCTCTTTCTTCACACCGTTGTTTAGTAAATATTCGATTAAGGACACAATTTCGAGAACAGATTTTGATTTCTCTCGAATCTGCACGTAATCAATTACATCTTTAATCGCAATAATTTTTTCAGCAATAGCTTTTACGGATTGTCGATCATCCGTCACAGCAATTAATTTCATTGAACTACTCCTTTTCGTCTAACAACTTGCAGCGTAAAAAAAGGAATATAACGGCTAAAGCACAACAAAAAACCACTCTCCAAAGTAGGAAAGTGGTTGTTATGTATACACATAAAAAACGATTGCCTTAACCACATCCCTACGCAGGTACAAGCCTGTTCAGGTAATGAGGGTTTCAAAGTACACTACTTTTTTCTCAGCTCTTATCAAGAGTTCCCCTAGTGAAAATACAAAACTATTAACTTATAACCTAAAATTACCACAATTCCGTCCAATTGAAAAGGCATAAGTTTCCAATGGGTCAGAGGGACAGGTCCCTTGTCCCAGGTTTTTGTTTTCCTCTAAATACAAATGTCTCTAGTTAGGTGGAAACTTACTAAACATTCGCAAATACCCGAATTCAGATATCATCCTTGCTTGTCATCTGTTTTTCACCTAAAATAAAAGAATCTTTGGACGGCCTGAGTCTCTATATACAGATTCAGGCCTTCAGTTTGCATGTAAGAAAGGAACGTCATGATATGAATTCATCTGAGTATTTTTATAGATTTCTAGAGCCGATATCCAAAGAATTAGCTTTCTTGGCGGGGGAATTGGAACACTCCATTTTTACAAGTCCACGTACAATGTTAACTCATTCAAGGGTACTCGTTGAAAATATTCTGCAGCAAGTAATGGAATATGAAAAAATGAAAGAAGATCCTCGCATAACCCTAAAAGAAAGACTCACTCTTTTAGATAATGAAGGAATTCTAACATCAGAGATAAGGGATGCCCTTCATTTAGTTCGTCAACTAGGTAATCAAGCCTCACATGACAAGAGAAGGTTTCGTTATTCGGAAGCACTGTTATCATGGGAAGCAATTTACCAAATTGTGAGATGGTTTGTTGAAGTGTATAGCTCCTTAACAATCGAAGTACCAGCTTATCAGGATCCGACAACTCCAAAGGAAGAGCGTTACGATATTACCGAACTAGAGCTTCGGTTGAAATCACTAGAAGATGTATTAGTTGCTTCTATGAAAAAGGGAACACCCGATACGAAGGTTCAAAATGAGGTTGCAGTTACAACAGAAGTTACTCCATCAAAAATGGCAGAGCCGGGATATACAACGATTCGTACGATTGAGTATAAAGGGGATACGTTGGAAGTTCCATATTTTCTACGTGATGCTTTTTTGCTGCCACAACGATTTGATAAATCAGAGACTTTTTTAATTAGACTAGGTGCTGAGCAGCAAGCGCGTATTATGAGCGAATTACCAAGCAATCTCGAAGCCTTGCATAAGTATGTTAAACGTTTTAATGAAAACAATGATAAACAATTCTTCGAGGAGTTAAAAATCTTTATTGAAGAAGAAAAGATTCGTAGAAAAGTAACTCTTGAACGACCAGGAGAACTGCTTTTATTTTACAAATCAGATTACATGATCCTAACAGATTCTCTTAAACAGATTCCTCTTATTAAAGACGAGTTTATAGGCGTACCCAGCCTTATTAAACAATTAAACGAAGATGGAATCCATACAGTTGGACAACTTCCGAAGGAGCTTGTGATTCTCGGAAAATATAAAAATGTTGGGGTTGTGAATGTAGCGAGATTGTTTAAGCAGTTGAAGGGGAAGTAAACCGAGAACATTCCGATGTTAGTGTCACACATAAAAAATTATGAGCCACCCGGACTGGGTGGCTTTTTTAGTAGTGGCAGTAAATCCGGAATAGTGGCAGTATCTCCAGTTATCAACAGTAAACTCGGCGGATTTTCAGTAATAGAATGATTTATCCATTTTACTTTCTTCAATATTTTCATCTCTTAAGACATAAAAATCATCAAATTGTTGCAATTTGCAACAAAATGTTTTCGATTTCGGAAATAGCCTCAAAAATTTACTAAAACCTTAATAAAAATACGACAATATGAGTAAAAAAAAGAAGGAAATTATTATTTTTTGACGAATTTATAGGAGCAATCCTTTAAAGTGACGAATTATCCCTCTTAAATATTCCATTAGCAGTGGAATAAATTATTCGATGAAATCAAAAAAAGGTGAGTGTATAAACATAAAATATTTTCATAGAACATTCTTTATTTGGTAATTTTTGTCGGATAATTTCCTAAGATGATTCTTCTAACCAGAAATAGGGGGGATAGTGTGTTTAATTATATAGAAACCTTATTATTAAATTTGCTTTTTTTGGTCGTTTTTATTTTATTTATTCCTTATATAATTGAAACAAATGTTAAGAATTTGTCTTGCCAACTAAAAAAGGGA
Source organism: Fredinandcohnia aciditolerans (assembly GCA_003640645.1). Taxonomy (GTDB): domain Bacteria; phylum Bacillota; class Bacilli; order Bacillales; family Bacillaceae_L; genus Ferdinandcohnia; species Ferdinandcohnia aciditolerans. The sequence continues at coordinate 299,415 of QGHH01000003.1, forward strand.
ATTCAATTAATTTCGGTCATCATAGCCATGATTAGTTGTATGCTATTTCCGTTTCATATTGGTGATGAGATTATCTTGGATTTACGGACGGTTGCCATTATGGTTGGTGGTTTATACCTTGGGAGAAAAGCTAGTGTCACTTTAGTCATTATTTTTCTAATCATTCGGCTTTATTTAGGAGAATTTGGAATTGGTTTTTATGCTTCAGCCATTGCAAGTTTATTCATTTTAGCTGTTATATTTCTAGTTCGAAATATATTTGATAGAGCTTCAAAGCATAGAAGAATCCTGATTGCATGTAGTTTTTCTTTCTTTATTTGTACATTAGTTTTAGTCATCCGATTTTTGCTTGGACATATACTTTTGTCTGATTATAAGGTAATTATCACTTTCTTCTTAGTTCATCTAATAAGTACATTCTTTATTGTGTATTTCTCTGAAATGCTACAAGAGAGCTCCTACATGAATATGCAAGTCATTAAGGCTGAGAAATTAGAGGTAGTTAGTCACCTTGCATCAAGTATTTCTCATGAAGTCAGAAATCCTCTTACTGTAGTGAAAGGCATTTTACAGATGTTATATAAAAATGAATGGGACGAAGAGAAGAGAAATCAGTTCATCGAAATCTCCCTCCAAGAAATTGACCGTGCAAATGATATTATTGGAAACTATTTAACTTTTGCTAAATCCGTACATGAAGAACATATAATCGTAAATCTTGAGCAAGAACTCCAACGTTCGATAAATGTGATTACACCAATGGCAAATATGAACTGTGTTGATATCCATACCATGATTGAACCAATTCGTATGAAAGGAGATCCACAGCTCTTACAACAATGCTTCTTAAATATTACAAAAAATTGTATTGAAGCGATGCCAAATGGCGGAAATCTTTTTATTCGTACAAAAGTAGTGGAAGATGGTGTGGTTATTGAGATCAAAGATACTGGAGAAGGAATGTCAGACGAACAGCTTAATCGTTTAGGAGAGCCGTTTTTTACGACGAAAGGAAGAGAGGGTACTGGCCTAGGTATGATGGCGGTTATAAAAATCATAAGACTCATGAAAGGAAAATTAGATGTTACCAGCAAAAAAAACGAAGGGACACTATTCCGGATCTACTTTCCTCACCCCTAGTTCGGAGCAGGTTGCCTGACCCAAATCTAGCTTGAATACAGAGAGATAGCAGTTCTGCAATTTCCATAAATGGATGCAGAGCTGTTTTTTATGACGGCATCATTTCATCTTTACTTCCAAGGAATATCTGGAAATTGTCCTTGTAGTTTTTTCCTTCTATGCTATACTTTGATGTGTTTGATTTAACATCAAGAAGGAGGAAAAAATGAAACAATATCCATTGTTCCGCTATCTTTATATTTTTTATTCATTTGTATTTTTGCTCCATACGATTAATATTTTTATAGATAGTGAGACAATTAATTACATACTCGGAGTACTTGCTATTATCATGCTCATTGTGTCATTTCCTTTGGCATCTGGGCTTTTTAAAATACTTGGGGGAGCCTTTCTATTCATCGGAGGATATTTATTCTTTACAACAGGTCAGTCCATTCAGATTATTCCTAGTTTATTAACTTCGAATTTATCTCTATTGACATTACTAGCCATGCTGCCTTGGATGAATAGCATCGTCAGAAGTGGAAGATTTGATCGGAATATGAATCTATTGATGAAAGTGAATGTCTCAGATTTAGGGAAATTATACCCAAGGAGTTCACTCATTACGCATATTCTTGCGGCCTTTTTAAATCTATCAGCAGCAACCATCTCTCAAGATGTACTTAAGAGCACATTATCTTCTTTTAGTAAAGAAATTCGTAATTCGTTTATCACAACAGCTTCACTAAGAGGATACTCTTTAGCCCTATTGTGGAGTCCATTGGAGATTATGGTAGCAGTTTCCATATTTACAACAGGGGTTGAATATGTAACCCTCTTACCATGGCTCATTCTAATGGCAGTTATTGCGTTTATTTTAGATTCTTTGTTTGGACGAATTTTTTATAAAAAATACAAGTTTGATGAAGTGACTACTAAGCGACAGCCAACAATCAATATGAAACAATTAGTGAGAAAGATGATTCATTTCGTCATCGCACTAGTCTTGTTCCTGATTCACGTTATTGTAATAGGAAATCTATTTGATTTAAGCTTTACGTTAACCGTAACAATTGTTATTTTCCCATTTGCTTTCATTTGGTCTTTACTAATGAAAAGACGGAGAAGTTTCTGGACAATTGGCTGGAATAATTGGAAAACAAAGACAAATACCATGCAGAATTTTATTGTATTATTTATCTCTTTGTCATTATTTTCGACTAGTATAGGAGATACTTCATTTTTAGAAGTGATTCAAAAACCACTTGCCTTTGTTTCGGATTATCCAATGTTAATCTTGTTCCTTATCCAAGTGATCTTTGTATTCTTAAGTATGTTTGGTATTCATCCGATTGCAACAGTGGGTATTTTAACAGGAATCGTCACTCCGATGTTTGAAGTAATCAATCCAGTGAGTATTGCACTTGTTCTAATTACAGGTTCTGTGGCTACCTTTACAGTAGGAACTTACGGATTGCTTGTGACATTAACAGCCATGGGCACACAGCAAAGCCCATTCCGGATTACCGTACAAAACATGCCATTCGCCATCGGTATGTGGATCATTGGAACCGTTGTAGCGTATTTGTTATTGTAATATTAAAATGAAACCGCTTGTTGGGACAGATTTATTCTGTCCCATTTTTTGGTTAGTGAGAAAAGGAATGACATGATCCACCATTCTATTAACCTAACATCATATGCTGTCAATCCTCAAAATAGACCACAAATTCCGTAAAACTTTTCGAATAAATTTCCTCAACTTTACGAATAAATCTCGAACCTCTCCAGTAGTGTAGTAATACAACTATTCAATTGAATTATTTAATACTCGACAAAACCCGAAAGAGATTTGAACTGAATAGGTAACTATTTAGGAGGAATGTGATGATTGTTGAAGATATGAAACATTATCCATCGATTCTTAGGGTGCTCAGTGAAGAAAGGGTTAAAAATAAAGATAAGAATGAAAGCGTTATTAAAAAATACGAAAATGAACTATGCTTAGAGGGTACGGCAGTTACGTATACTGCTGCTTTAGATGAATAAGAATGATTCTCTGGAAAAAGGAAAATATCACACCAGTAAGTTAATTTTGTTATCACTTGCCATGTTTGGCACAATGACAACATGGTTCTCAATGACGGCAGTTTTGCCAACTTTAATCGATTTATGGGAGTTGAGTAGCAGTCAAGTCAGCTTTATTACGATTATGGTCAATTTAGGATTTATTATCGGTTCAGTGCTGTCAGCATTTTTAAATCTACCTGATCGCATTGAACCACATATTTTATTCTTTTGGTCAGCTATACTAGCGGGAGTTACGACAATTTTAACCGCTTTACTAGCTAAAAGTTTAATTGTTGCGTTATTGTTTCGCTTTTTTACAGGCGTTGCCTTATCAGGTGTATACGGTCCAGGGATGAAACTTGTTTCCACTTGGTTTAAAGAGAGGCGTGGGATGGCTTTGGGGCTAGTCGTGGGTGCACTTACGATTGGTTCAGCTGGACCCCATTTTTTTAAAGGAATCGGGTTCTCGTCATGGGAACTGGTCTTATTGATAACGGGATTATGTTCCATATTATCTGGTTTACTAATGCTTCTCGTAAAAGTAGGACCCTATGCATTACCCACTGGAAACTTTGATCCAAATGCGATTCCTCGTGCTTTTAAAAATCAAAAGGTACGCCTTGCGAACTTTGGTTACTTTGGTCATATGTGGGAGCTTTACGCGATGTGGTCCTGGTTTGGGATATTTTTAGCAGAGAGCTTTAAAACAAGTGGGATTGTAAATTTTTCTACATCCGCTTCAATTGTAACATTCGTAGTAATTGGTTCCGGATTCTTTGGAGCCTGGTTTGGCGGTTTATTTGCCGATCGAATTGGCCGAGAAAAAGTAACATTATGGTCATTAGGGGTTTCTGGGACACTCACACTTTTTATTGGATTTTTCTTCGGTAGCTCACCCTGGATTATCTCCATTTTAGGAATCATCTGGGGAGTAAGTATTATTGCAGATTCTGCTCAGTTCTCAGTACTTATCACCGAGCACGTCGATTAGCGCTATGTCGGTTCATCATTAACAATCCAATTAGCACTAGGTTATGTACTTACGATTATTGTCATTTTCCTCGTACCCTTAATCGAATCAGTTATTGGTTGGGAATATACATTTTTGATCCTATTACCCGGACCTGTTTTAGGATTCCTTTCGATGTATCGATTACATCGAATAAAAACTAGATTTACATGAAAATAGTTGGTATGAAACTGTAGGTTTTCTATTAAACTAGATATATAGTAGAAGTCCTTCGGAATGTATTAAATGAGGGGGGATAAATCCAGGAGGTCATGATGGATAAGAGAGAATTTAACGATACAATCTATTATTATTTTTCTAGAGTCGGAAAGGCGTTAACGAGTCCGAAACGAATGGAGCTTCTGGATTTGTTGACGCAAGGTCCCAAAACAGTAGAAGCACTATCGAACGAAACCGAAATGAGCATCGCGAATACATCTCAGCACCTACAGATTCTCCTAGATACTAAATTCGTAAAATGCCGTAGACGGGGAAACTTCATGGTCTACTCATTGGGAAATACAAAAGTTTGTGACTTAATCCAATCTTTACAAAAAGTAACGGAAGACAGATTTGATGAAGTGCGCCAGATGCGTACTGAGTTTATCGAAAGACCAGAAGAAATAGAAAGTCTAGAGTTGGAAGAGTTTTTAAAAATGGAAGATTTTGATAGCTATTTGGTCGTCGATGTTCGGCCAGAATCTGAGTATAATGCTTCGCATATAAAGGGTGCTATATCAATACCATATGATTCCTTTATGGACAGAGTCAGCGAACTTCCGACAGATCGTCGAATTATTGTCTACTGTCGTGGTTACTACTGTGTACACGCAACAGAGGCTGTTCAGTACCTTTCGTCACAGGGATACCAAGCGATCCGACTAAATGCCGGAATCCAACACTGGAAGCGTGCCGTTGGGACAGAGGGACAGGTACATCGTCCCACCCAGCACGTTTCTGACTTTTGTTAAATGTTGATTGATTAATATAGTTTGTACGGAGGTTGCTAATGCAACCTCTTTTTATTGGCTCTATTCTAAAAGATTGTTGCTTTCTTATAATAAAAACAAAACTAGTTGATTGGAGCGTAAGGTGGCGACCTGTCCAGTTGCAGCGGCTAGAAACTCGAGATCAGAGGCAAAATACTCCTCTTTGTCGGAGTCTCCGACGCACAGGACGTGGCGCTTTAGTCGGCCAATTTTCTCGTTTCTGTGCTAGGCGCCTCCACATTTCGTTGAAGAGGCTCAAGCCACGCCCGCGGAAAGCGTCCACCTGAAGCGGAAGTCAACGATATAAAAAAAAAGTTTGCGAAAATAGCCTTTTTAATTAAAAGGCAAACTGTCGGTTTTCTCAAAAACAAAAGCTATTGGATAATTAACAATTTTTCTTCTATAATGAAAACAAGTTCTAGAATGGGACAAGGGACCTGGCCCCGTGACCCAAGGGTAGTATAGAGGAGGAAATTATGAGTTTTCCAAAGGTTAACGTAGAAAATATTAAAAAGAATCTATTACATATAGGATCTATTAATTCCGGTAATAGCGGTTTTAATCGATTAGCTTTTTCAAGTGAAGAAAAAAAGGCAAATGAATGGTTAGAAGAACAGTTAAAGGACCTAAATTTATCGGTATTTAAAGATTCCGTTGGGAATGTACATGGCAGATTAGGTAGCCTTGATAAACCTGCAATTGCTTTTGGTTCACATTTAGACACTGTAAAAAATGGTGGCCTTTATGATGGAGCATTGGGTGTAATAATTGGCCTTGAGTGTCTGCGGGTGCTAAAAGAACATGGCTATAAAGGAGTTCCACTTGAACTTATTAGTTTTGTCGGTGAAGAAGCGAACCCATTAGGCGGTACATTTGGAAGTAGAGTAACAGCGGGTTTAATTAAAGATGGGGATGTATCAGATGTGGAATTGGAGAAATTTGACCTTAACATGTCCAAAATTAAAGAGGCTAGAAAAAGTGACAATGACTATCTATCCTTTTTAGAATTACATATTGAACAAGGAAGTGTGTTAGAGACTACGAATAACCAGATTGGGATTGTGACTGCCATAGCTGGTATTTCAAGAATGCATATTCATGTTATTGGAAAAGCAAGTCATTCTGGCACTACCCCTATGAACGCAAGGAATGACGCTTTAGTATCTGCTGCCTCTATTATCCAGTACGTTAGTGAACGAGCTACTAAGCAAAACAATGATATTGTTGCGACTGTCGGAAAGTTAGAGGTTTTTCCGAATTCGGAGAATGTAGTACCTGGTGATGTTCAATTAACGATTGAGGTCAGAGGTAGCGATTGGCATGAGATGAAGGAATTTGAACAACGATTAACAGACTGGATGAATGCAAACCATCGAGTTGAAATAGCAGTGGGTGTACAAAAGCATCCCAACACTTTATCTGAGAATGTCCAAAAAGCAATAGAGAAGACTTGTCAAAACTCAAAAGTAAATTATCACTATATGGTGAGTGGTGCCAATCACGATGCGAACTCATTAACAGAAATAACAGAAGCAGGGATGATCTTCATTCCCAGTAAGGATGGCCTTAGTCATCATCCTGATGAGTATAGTTCATGGGAAGATATTGAGGTTGGAGCCGATGTCATGCTTCAGACTATTTTGGAACTTTCGAAAAAGGTGAATTAACTTGAACTTTCAGCAAATCGAGACATCCTATCTGGACTTACATAAAGCTAAGAAACTATTAGAAATCAATAAGTTGCTTACGCAGTCGTTACATTTACAAGATGTGTTGCAAAACTTAATTACTGCAGCAAGTGAATTGGTAAACATTACTGATACGTTTATTATTTATTTATATGACGAAAATACTGGAAAGCTTAAGTTTGAAGAGGGTAAAGGTGTTGATGTAGAAAGCTTAAGGAAGCTTGCCCTTGATCCCGGCGAATCCATAACAGGCCAGGTATTCACCAAAAAGAAGGCCATCCTCTTTAATTCTGAGCAAGAAATTGATGAATCTATGAGTACAATGTCTCCAGAAAACTATCATTATTATTTGAAGGGTGTACATGGTCGGAAAATTAAAAGTGCTTTTTGTGTTCCGATCGTTTACAAAGATCATTGTTTCGGTATCCTAATCGTCGACAATTTTAACCATGATGGTCTTTTTTCAATGGCTGATATGGAAGTTATAAAAAATATTGCCGACCAAAGCGCGATCGCAATTGAACATTCCCGGGTTTATAATCATTTGTTGAAGAAGAATCAATTATTAACCGATTCAATTTCAATTCATAAAAAATTCTATCAAGTGATTATTGAAGGCTATGGAATCAAGTCAATCATTCCGTTGTTAGAGGAAATGATTCAATCTCGGGTCATCTACCATGAGACCAACCTTTTTCAGAGGAATGACCGCTACTTTCCCATTGTACGTGGCCAAGAAATTCTAGGGGTACTTGATCTGGAGAAACCTTTTGCTGCATTTGTTGAAAATGAACAAATCATTATCGAGCATGCAAGCTTAGCGATGGCGCTTGAAATAACGAAGGATAGTGCACTCCTTGAACAGGAACTGCATTTTCGGAATGAAGTGTTTAATCAGTTGTTAAACGAGGTCCAACATTATGATGTCGGACGGATTATGCATTATTTAAAATGGGATCAAACAAATGACATTCAATGTATAATTGTTGAAAGTGCAGTAGATTCACTCTGGAAAAATAACAAAGTAAAAGAAAAGCAATGGCTCGTCCTATCTATTGAGAAGATGCTGAATAACATATGTAACAAAAGTTTTGTCGTCACTCATACGTTTCAGCTCATAATCCTTCTTCCAGGAGTGACAGACACGGTAATTAAAAAAATCATTCAAGAAGTCGAGTCAATTTTAAACAAAGAAAAAATCATAGTTGGAATTGGACGAAAAACTTCCTTGCAGCAATTAGCCACATCCTATCAGGAAGCACTACGTTCCATCAGCTATGCAAAGACCTATAAGACCTCAAACATCGTTGAATATTCGAAGCTCGGTATGGAACGACTATTCCATGAGATGGAGCAACATACAATTGACATGTACATTCAGGATAAAATCGGAAAGCTCTTAAATTCAGATGCCAGTTTACTTGAAACATTGCTTTGTTTTATTTCCAAAAATAAAAATCACAAGGAAACGGCTACTGAGCTCCATATCCATGGAAATACATTATACTATCGCCTTAAAAAGATAGAAGAAATTCTTCAATCTAGCTTAAACAATGAAAAAGATTGGGTCGACCTCATGATTGCGACTCAATTATATGTAGCGAAACAGAAAAATAGATAGCAATGGAACCTGTCCACTTGTCCTTTTTACGTCTCTAATTGTGGCAACTCACAAAAATGAATTCTAAATTTTGTGGGTTGCCACATTTGTCTTTATAATTTAGAATATTATAATTAGTAACAACAAAGAGGAGAGGTGATTCCGATGGTTCAAACGTATTTTAACTACATAGATGGTGAATGGGTGTCTGCCCAATCAGGTGATGTATATGCTAGTATCAACCCAGCAAACACAGAAGAAGTATTAGGTTATTTTCAGAAATCTGATGAACGCGATGTTGAGGTAGCGATTCAAGTAGCGGAAAAGGCATTTAAGACTTGGTCACAGGTTGCAGTACCTGAACGTGGGGATGTATTGTTTAAATTAATCTATTTGCTTGAAGAGCAAAAAGAAGAACTAGCAACTATTATTACGAAAGAAGTCGGTAAAACCTATCAAAACTCACTAGCGGAAGTAACTATTACGATTGATGCGATGAAGCAATTCAGTGGTGAAGCAACCCGTTTAAAAGGGGAAACAGTACCCTCAAAGAATGCTGAAATTTTTGGATACACCGTGAGAGAACCTCTTGGCGTTGTTGGAGTGATTGCGCCTTATAATTTCCCTTTGGGGATCGGAATTTGGAAGATTGCCCCTGCGATTGTTGCGGGAAACACGGTTGTTTTTAAGCCGGCTAGCAACACATCACTTATTAGTGTGAAAATTATCGAACTATTTGAAAAGGCCGGTGTACCAAAAGGAGTTATTAACATGGTAACAGGTCCAGGTGGTGTGATCGGACGAGCGATCGGTAATCATCAAAAAATTAAAGCTGTATCTTTTACCGGTTCAACCGACGTAGGATTAGCATTAGGAAGGGCAGTCACAACTCGTGGCGGAAAAATGCAGGCGGAAATGGGTGGGAAAAATGCCTCCATTATCCTTGAAGATGCCAATTTAGATGAAACGATACAAAACGTGGTCATTAGCGGATTTTTTGATAATGGACAACGATGTACAGGAACGAGCCGATTAATTGTTCCAAGAAGTATTTCAAAAGACGTTATTAGTAGATTAGTAGATGCTGCAAACGCCCTACGTATTACTAATGGCTTTGACGAAAAGGTAGACAATGGTCCAGTGATCGATGAAAGTCAGTTAAATCTTTACTTAAAACATGTCGATTTAGCCATTGAAGAAGGTGCAACACTCGAGTGTGGTGGTAAGAGATTAACAGACCAAGGACGAGACAAGGGCTATTTCGTCGCACCAACCGTCATTAGTGGCGTTACCCCAGAAATGACTATTTTTAGAGAAGAAATCTTCGCGCCAGTTATTGCCGTAATCGAAGTAGATTCCTATGAAGAAGCATTAGAAGTAGCAAACGACAGTGACTTTGGCTTATCATCAACAATTTATACGAAGGACTTAGAAAAGGCATTGCATTTCGTGAAACATATTCAAACGGGTGTTACACATGTTAACATTCCATCGAATTATTTTGAAAACCAGTATCCATTTGGTGGTAAAAAAGCATCCAGCTTAGGTCCGAGAGAACAAGGATCAACTACCCTCGAATTTTGGACAGAGTACAAGACAGTTTATATCAAAGCATAAATGACTAGTTTATAAGACTGGAGGATTACGATGACAGCGGTCGGTATAATCGGATGCGGGTTAATGGGAAGTGGCATTGCGAAGAATTTACTCAAAAATCACTACGAAGTCCATGTGTTTGATATTAATGAAGCTGCGGTGAAGAGTTTAGTTGACCATGGTGCGATTGCTTCTGCAACTCCAAGTGATATGGCAAGTGAGATTGACTATTTAATCATGTCACTTACTTCACCTGATATTATTAAAGATACACTTTTACAAGACCAAAACGGGATTCTTTTTAAAATGAAAAGAGGTTCTTACATTTTGGATATGAGTACAAATGACGTACAGCTTACGAGGGAAATTCAAAAAACTGCCGAGGAAAACGGGATCCAGTTTTTTGATTGTCCACTAAGCGGTGGCCCTGAAGGAGCTGCAAACGGAACATTGACCATAATGGTTGGTGGGAGTGAGGACCATTTTCCTACCATTCTCCCAATTTTAAAAAGTGTTGGTAAACATATTGAATATGTAGGGAAGAGTGGAGCAGGTCAAACCGTAAAGCTTTGTCACAATATGGTCGTAGCAGGTGTGATTACCTTATTAAGTGAAGCTTTTTTAACTGGAGAAAGAGCTGGGGTTACAAAGGAGAAACTTGCGGGTATTCTACAAAAAGGATCTGGTCAAACCCGAGCGATGGATGTTTTCGGTGTGAATATATTAGATGAATCATTTGACAATGTAAAGTTCACTCTTGCAAATATGACAAAGGATATCCACTTATACCGTGAATTGGCTGAAAACTCACAAATTTCAACCTTTGTCAGTGACATCACACATCAACTCTTTCACTTAGGTAAGAACAAAGGGAAGGGTCAACTAGATTCATCAGCGGTATATACCGTCTTAAAAGAAATGATGGAACAATAAAAAACCACTAGGAGGGCATTTATAATGGAAAATTTATTTGAAAAATTAGACGAAATTTATGATGAAATTGTCTCTATACGCCGTTATCTACACGAATACCCAGAGTTATCATTTGAGGAAGTAAAAACAGCAGAATACATTGCAACTTATCATGAAAAATTAGGTCACGAAATTCGCACAGGTGTTGGTGGCAATGGAGTAGTAGCTTATCTAAAAGGAGATCGTCCTGGGCCGACTGTTGCCTTACGTGCAGACTTCGATGCCCTTCCGATTTTAGAGCAAACGGATGTACCGTTCAAGTCAAAAAATGATGGTGTGATGCATGCATGTGGGCATGATGGCCATACTGCAACTTTACTTGGTTTAGCGAAGGTGTTAAATGCAATGAAAGCAGAACTTGAGGGTACAGTAGTATTCATCCATCAACATGCAGAGGAATTACCACCAGGTGGTGCCATTTCTATGATCGAAGATGGTTGCCTAGATGGTGTCGATGTAATCTTCGGCACACATTTACAAGCTCAAATGCCAGTTGGAGAAATCGGTTATCGAGTGGGTGCAATCCAAGCAGCTCCTGACCGTTTCGATATTAAAATTCAAGGGCGAGGCGGACATGGTGCCTACCCACATCAAACAATCGACAGTATTGTCGTTGGAGGCCAACTCATAAATAATTTACAACAAATTGTCAGCCGTAAAGTAGATCCATTGGATTCAGCGGTTGTATCTGTAACCTCATTCGAGGCAAAAAATCCATACAATGTTATTGCTGACTATGCTGAAATGATTGGTACCGTGCGTACTTTCAAAGAAGAGACTCGTGATTTTATCGAAAAAGAAATGGAACGAGTGGTTCGAGGAACATGTGATGTGAATGGTGCAGATTATGAATTTACCTTTACACGCGGTTATCCAACACTTATCAATCATAAAGAAGAAACCGAATTTGTTGCAAAAATGGCGGAAGACGTTCCAGGAGTAAACAAGGTTGCTGAAACAGAACCTGTTATGGGCGGAGAAGATTACGCTTATTATTTACAACATGTAAAAGGGACCTTCTTCTTTACAGGTGCAGAGAATCCAGAGTGGAAAGACTCTTACCCTCACCATCATCCGAAATTTGATATCGATGAGCGTGCACTTTTAATCGCAGCAAAGGTATTAGGCAAAGCAACATTAGAATATATGAAAGTACATGCAAAAGAGGCTGTAAAATAAATACCATATAAACAGCATCACTATTAAAAAGGGGGAAGAGCAATGAGTGAAAATGCAACGAATCTTTGGAAGGATTGGAAATTACATCTTTTAGTATTTGCCATTGTGGTAGTCACAGAATTAATCGGCACACATCGTATTCCAATCGGAACAGGTGTCATTTTATTACTACCAATGTTATATGCAGTAATCGTGGGGATCGCAGTCTATTTTACTCCACTTGTAACAGAAAAGATGTCTAAAAATGCAGAACATCTTGTCTTTATTTCCGTCACCTTATTGATTGCAAAATTTGGTGTACAAGCCGGTCCAGCTTTACCTCAGTTAATTGAAGCTGGTCCAGCATTAATCTTACAAGAGATTGGAAATCTAGGGACAATTTTAGTAGCTTTGCCAGTAGCCGTTTTACTTGGCCTCAAAAGAGAAGCTATTGGGATGACACACTCGATTGGAAGGGAACCAAACTTGGCCCTCATTACAGATAAATATGGACTCTCTTCACCAGAAGGTCGTGGCGTGATGGCCATTTATATCTTTGGTACCGTGTTTGGATCAATCTTCTTAGGGTTAATTTCGGGGTTTCTTGCCACAGCAACACCAATTCATCCGCTCGCATTTGCAATGGCAACTGGAGTAGGAAGCGGAAGTATGGCAGCAGCGTCACTTGGACCACTTGTAGCTGCTTATCCAGAAATGGCAGATACCCTTACAGCCTTCTCAGGTGCTAGTAACCTATTAACCTCTGTAACAGGGCTATACGCAAGTATTTTCATAGGATTACCATTAACGGTGAAATTATATAATGTTCTTTCAAGAGTAAGAGATAAAAAAGCAGCGAATTCGACTTCAAAGGGGGCGTAACAACCAATGTTAAAAAGTATACAAGAGTGGGTCTTATTATTTATCATTTGTTCTATATCAGTTCTTGCAGGTAACTGGATTGGTTATGATGTTATGCCACTTGCAGCGATTCCAGGAATACTTGTTCTAGCTGGAGTGAGCTTGGCTGGATTAATTATTCATAAAGCCATTCCATATAAAAAGATTCCAAGTATTGCCTATATTGGGATTCTAGCATTCATTATCACTATCCCAGGTATGCCATTCCAAGAAAAATTTGTAGAATGGACAGGGCAAGTGAATCTATTAGCAATCGCAACTCCAATCTTAGCCTATGCGGGTATCTCAATCGGTCGTTCATGGGCAGACTTTGCTAAACTTGGCTGGAAAACAATTATTATTGGCATGTGTGTTCTACTAGGAACATACCTTGGATCCGCCATCGTAGCCGAAATCCTCCTACGAATCCAAGGAATCATCTAATAGAATAGAATTTGGTGGGACACAGGGACAGGTCCCCTGTCCCAGAACCATTTTTTTGAAAGAAGGTCTGTATTTATACAGGCCTTTTTTCCTGTTTTTTAAACCATGAAAATTGTCATGACTAAAACTACTCCTGTAAAATTCAAATCCAAAGACCCGTTTTCTAATGAATTCCTCTACTATTCTGCAACTATTGTAAACAAATCTCCTACTTTTTTACTGTAAAAACTTTACAGTCTATTCATAACCCCTTTATATTCAGCAGTTATTCTGGAAGGAGATTCTTGGTATAATGAAAATACGCTTCAAGAATATTCAATATATTATAAAATTATATTTTAGTAGAAGGGAGAACTACGAATGAATGTAAAGTGGTGGAGAAATGTTTTATTTGCCTCAGCCATAACAGTACCATTAGCACCTACTGTTCATGCAGACAATGAACCATCAGATGTTGCTCAAGCTCGATCAACTTCGTCCGACAGAACAGAACCTGTCATTTTTGTTGGACCAGCTGGCAAGACGCTTGTTTCGAAGGAAAGTACAACCACGATTGGTCCTGGTATTATGCTTGCTAGTTTTGAAAGATTTGATGCACGAGGCTGGCTAAATGGAGAAGTAATGACCATTAACCTAGGAAATGATAGCATTTCAACCGATATACTTTATCCTGGCAGTGTTTCATCTGCGAAACCATTGTCAGAAATGGCGAAGGAAGCAGATGCAATCGCTGGGGTCAATGGAGATTTCTTCGATATTAATAATACGAAAGCTCCTCTAGGCACTGTAGTTAGTAAAGGGGAAATGGTAAAAGGGCCTCAAGGTAGTCATACACTCACTGCCAGTGTTGATAAAAATGGTTTGGGTCATATCTCTACTATTCTATTAGATGGAAAAGTTAAGCTACCTAGCGGAGAAATCACACTTGACGCACTCAATCAATACGCAATTTCAAAAGATGGTATAGGATTATACAATTCTGTCTGGGGAAGCGCTGAAAGGTCTCAGGATGGAAGCACCGTGTATGAAGTAATGGTCGTAGATGGAAAAGTTACAACTGTAGTAGAAGGTGCAGGGAATGGTGCCATCCCTGAAAATGCTTTTGTACTTGTTGGACGTGAAAAAGGTGCAGAGACCTTAAGAGCTTTATCTGTTGGAGATGAAGTAAGTGTAGAATATGCTCCAAAGACTGACATCGATGTTTCATTTGCTGTTGGAGGTAATATTAAACTTGTTGAAAGTGGAGTTGTTATTTCGAATTTAGATGATACGACTTCTGCACCACGAACTGCTGTTGGTTTTTCTGAGGATCGCAAAACGATGATATTAGCAGCAGTTGATGGACGTCAAACAGACAGTCGAGGTATGACATTTAAAGAATTAGCCGAACTGATGAAGGAATACGGTGCACATTATGCCTTAAACCTTGATGGTGGAGGTTCTACAACAATGGTTGCACAAAATCCTGGTACGAAAGATTTGAAGGTTGTGAATCAGCCATCGGATGGCACTGAAAGATCAGTACCGAATGGGATTGGAATTTTTGCAAAGGCTGGAAGTGGTGAATTAAAGAGCTTTGCAGTTAATACTACATTTAAATCTGATATGAGTAACCGTGTATTCCCTGGATTAACAAGAACGTTTATTGGTTTAGGGCACGATGAAAATTACTCTCCCGTTCCAGTTGGTGAAGTGAAATGGAAGGCTCTTCCCGCAGACGTTGGTAAATTTGCGGAAAATGGCGTTTTCCATGCTAAAAAGTCAGGTAATGCCATTGCTCAGGCACAAGTAAAATCTTCAAAGGGTTCGATGGAGATCACCGTCCTTGGTAAATTGGATCGAATTGAAGCATCACAAGCACGCCTAAGTTTGGAATTAGGCCAACAAGCAAGTTTTTCTGTTAATGGTTATGACAAAGACGGATACGGCGCACCAATTGAAGCTAGAGATGTAAGTTTAGACTATGATGAGTCAGTAATTTCGATCATGGAAAATGTGGATGGTAGTTTTACCGTTATACCTAAAGCTGATGGTGCGTCGGCGCTCATCACAGTAAAAGTAAAAGACGAGGTTACGTATCTGCCAGTTACAATTGGCCTAGCTACAAAGAAAGTCGATGATTTTGAAGAGATAAGTGGGTGGTCCTTTACAAAATATCCATATGAAGTTGGAGCATCTATGAAGCATGTTGCTGGTAGGGATGGAAAAGGGATCGAGTTAGCATACGATTTTTCAACAACAACGGCAACTCGTGCTGCTTATTTACAAGCATCTCCTACGATTGAATTACCAGGTGATGTTCAGAAAATTGGACTTTGGGTAAAAGGGGATGGACAAGGAGCATGGCTTCGTACTGTCATTGAAGATGCAGCAGGGACAAGATACACATTATCACTTGCTGATGCAGTAGATTGGTCAGGCTGGAAGTACGTTGAGACGACGGTCCCTGAAGGCGTACGATACCCTGTAAAGCTTTGGAGAATCTATCCAGTTGAAACGAACAAAAATGAGCAATACACAGGTCAATTGGTATTTGATGATGTAACTGTTAAAGTCCCCACTTCTATAGAGGTTCCAGAAGTAGCTAAAGATCCGGACCCGCTCATTATTCAAAATGGAGAAATTGAAAAAGGACGTTGGACATTTGCGGTACTAGCTGACAGCCAGTTTGTTGCAAAGGATCCGAATAGTTCTCAAGTACAAATGGCAAGAGAATCTCTAAGACAAATTGTTGCAGCAAAACCAGACTTCCTTGTAATTAATGGTGATTTGGTTGATACAGCATGGAAAGAAGATTTTGCATTTGCTGAGCAAATATTACAAGAAGAAGTTGGAGATAAACTCCCAATCTATTATCTACCAGGAAACCATGAAATTATGGGACCAGGTACATTGGATAATTTCTTAGAAGTCTATGAAAATAACAGATATACGTTTGATCACAAAGGAACAAGATTTATTTTACTTGATTCATCGACAGGAAGTTACCGTACGAGTGATTTCCAACAGCTACTCGACTTAAAAAAGACATTAACGGAAGCTGCAAAGGATCCAAATGTGAAAAACGTAGTTGTCATGGCGCATCATCCAACTCGTGATCCACTACCTACGAAAAACAGTCAACTTAGTGATAGTAAAGAGTCCAATCTTCTTGAACAATTCTTAACGGAGTTTCGTCAAACTTCAGGAGGAAAGGGAGCACTATTTATCGGTGGTCATGCTCATACTGTAAGTGTTGATCGTGTCGAAGGTGTTCCGTATATGGTTGTCGGACCTTCAGGAAAAGCACCATATGGCTCCAGTGATGCAGGTGGTTTCTACGAGTGGACGATGTTCGGTGTAGACCCAAATCCTGTACCTGACAAGGCTATGGGGCCAGAACAATCAAATGGACAAAGTTCTGTTTCTGGTACTAATTGGATTCAAGCTGAAGTGAATCCACTTTTATTAGATATTACTCTTCAAGCACCAACAACAATAAAAGCAGGAGAAACAGTACAAATTGAGGCAACTGGTCATCAAAAAGATAACCTGAACTTCCCACTACATTACCCAGCAACTGTTCAATGGGAAGCTAGTGATAACGTCTTTATCGGTAGTGGAGAAGAACTAACCGTGGCAGAAACTTCAGGAAAATACGCTGCACTCTTCGACCATACAACAGGGGAACTAAAAACTCTAAAAGCAGGAGAAATAACACTAAAAGTCGAAGTAAATCAAATGACCAAAGAACAAACCATCACAATTGAATAATGGGATTGCGGGACAGGTTCACTGTCCCGTTTTTTTCATGCTTGGGACAAGGGACCTGTCCCTGTGACCCACCCTTGACGGTTTGTCAAATTATTTCACTGCTGTTACGCCTTTGTTTATGATGTTATTGACCCATTCGCCCAGTTCTTTTGGTGATTTGTCCATTCCGTTATTCAACCATCTTTTGATCACGTAAATACTTCAGCTAATAATGAAGGTACTGAAATATTCGGAAACATTCTCGTCGAGATGGCTGCCGGCCCAGTTTTTCATGAGGTATCCGTAAACAATATCCATGAGTTATTGCTGAAACCGAGGTTTCAGCATCATTAAAAGCATCGGGTGCTACTGAGTCTCTTTCTCAGCTACAAAATGGCCTTGCTGCATTATCCGCCAATTATCAAACATTTCATTCAGGTTTGGTGAAATACACAGGTGGAGTTGGTCAGTTATCGAAATCTTATCAAAAAATGCATCAGGGAATTTTGAAATTATCAGGTGGTACAGGTGACCTTGACAACGGTGTTGCTGAACTTCACAATGGTACTCGAGAATTATATGAGTCTACAAGTGATTTACCAGAACAAATGAAGGAAGAAGTCGACCGCATGATATCTGAATATGATAAATCAGATTTCGAAGCGTTCTCTTTTGTATCAGACCAAAATAAAAATGTTAATCTTGTCCAATTCGTCATTAAAACAGAAAGCATTATAAAAGAAGAACCAAAAACAAAAGAGGTCGAAGAAAAAGAAGCCAAAGGCTTTTGGGAGAAGTTGATTGATTTGTTTAAATAGAATCTTTTCTAAGAGATTGTTGTATTTTGATAATAAAGCGCAAACCTAGTTGATTGGAGCGTAAGGTGGTGACTCCTCGAAATGTATTCACATTTTCTTCGTGCGTGGGTTATCTCAAAAAAGCAAATTCAAAGTCCTGCGGGTAAAGCGTGAGACTCGAGACCCCACAGGAGCGGTAGCGACTTTTCCAGTTGCAGCGGCTAGAAACTCGAGAAATTTCAATTCCTCCTTCAGAGGCAAAATGCGCCTTTTGTCGGAGTATCCAATTTTCTCGTTTCTGTGCAAGCCGCCCCCGCATTTCGTTGAGGAGGCTCAAGCCACGCCCGCGGAAAGCCTCCACCTGAACCGGAAGTCAACAATATAAAAACAACAAAATTTGCGATAACACATAATAAATATCAAGTGATACGGGGTGTCAGTAAACTGGCACCTTTTTGTTTTCGCTCATTCATGTTAAAGTTAGTAAGAAGTCAAAAATGAGGTAGGGCAAACAAGATGATTGAAATAAAAAAATCTTTACTAAGTGATGGGGAATTCAATAGAGGGGTATTTGCTACTATGGATATTAAAAAAGGACAACTAATCCATGAAGCACCCGTGATTTCTTATCCGAATGAACAGCACGAGCACATAGAAAAAACATTACTTGCTGATTACGCGTTTGAATATGGAATTAATCATACGGCAATCCTTCTCGGATATGGCATGCTTTTTAACCACTCCTATGAACCTAATGCCATTTATGATATAAACTTCGATAATCACACTTTTGATTTCTATGCATACAAAGACATAAAAGCAGGCGAAGAAATCCTAATCAACTACAACGGCGAAGTCGACGACAACACAAAACTTTGGTTCAATGAAGAATAATGGGACACAGAGACAGGTCCCTCGTCCCAGATATTAATTTCCATTTTAGTGGTTGTAGAGGACAAAGCAAAAGTTTATTCAATATCACTTTAGAAGCAGTGTATTTCACTTTAGAAAATACACTGCTTTTTGCATTTCAAAAGTCCTTTAGTAATTTTGATGGTTTAGGAAAAAATATGAATGAAAATTACAGGAGGTGTACAACATGAGCGAAGTCTATCGAGATAAGATTGTTGTGAAAGATGAGAATGGAGATGAAAAAGAATTTTCGATTGAGGCATTATTTGATATGAAGGAAAAAACATATGCATTGTTACGCTCTGAACAGGACCAAAACGATGCATTTGTGATGCAGGTAGAGAATACGGAAGATGGTCAGTATTTGACAGGAATCAAAAATCCATCTGAACGTGACATGGTGCTAGATGCCTACGAGATAGCCGTCGATGCAAATCCAGCGGAGTAAGCTATGGAAGAAAAGATTATTGAAGTAATCAATCCACAAATGAGTAAACAAATTGAGGAAGAAATGAAAGGTTTAACATTCACAAAAAACTTTCGATCTCCTTCGGCAGAGGAATGGTATGTTTTTTTACCGAACTACAAGGATCCAACGACTGGCGGTGCAGCTGGTAAGGTTATTATCCACTATAACCTATATGATACAAAGGAAATATTCATAAATACCACAATCATATTTGACGACCCTGCCCTGCATAAGGAGTCACTTCATCAGCTCGTTTATGCCATTTCAGATGAACTGGTAAATCGTTTAGTTGGTTATGCTGATACACTTCTCTCTGTCCATTCGGGTGAGAATTCGTATCAAGCAGAATACAAAAACTGAGGGGTTATTATGGTAGATAAAATAATAGAATCGATCCAACAACACTCAATTCCGTTAACAAATTTTAAAGAAGACCTTGACCCACTAATTTCTGCAATCACAAATCAAAAATACATATTGTTAGGTGAGTCCTCACATGGTACTTCTGAATTTTATCAAATACGTGCGGAAATCACTAAAAGATTGATCCTTGAAAAAGATTTTACTTTTATAGCAGTAGAAGGCGATTGGCCGGCTTGCCAACAGGTGAATAGCTATATCAAAGGCTACTCAAATAAATATAAAAACGCCCGAGATGTTCTAGCTTCGTTTAAACGATGGCCAACCTGGATGTGGGCAAATGAAGAAATAATTGATCTAATTGAATGGTTAAAAGAATTTAACCAAGATAAACCGAATGAAAAACAGGTTAGTTTTTATGGAATTGATATTTATAGTTTATGGGAATCAATGGATGAAATACTAATGTACTTAGAAAAAAGAAACTCTCCTGATCTTGAGATCGCGAGAAAAGCCTTCGCCTGTTTTGAACCTTTTAATCGAGAAGCGGAAAAGTATGCATTGTCCTCTTCTTTTTATAACGATGGATGCCATGAAGAGGTTACAAAGCTTTTGATGGAAATAATAGCGAATAAACATGCTTATCAAGATTCACAGGAAAGCAATTTAAATGTAGAAGTAAACGCACTTATTACGGCTAATGCTGAAAATTATTATACAACGATGATTACGAACGATAATGAATCGTGGAATATCAGAGATCGCCACATGGTTGAGGTGATACAAAAAATTGATTCCTTTTATCATCATCATTCGAAAGGGATTATTTGGGAACATAATACACATGTCGGTGATGCAAGAGCAACTGATATGGCAAAGGAAGGCTTGGTAAATGTAGGACAACTAATAAGGGAAGAAATGGGTTCTGAAGATGTGTTTATCGTTGGTTTCGGTACACATCATGGAACGGTTATCGCAGCTAGCGAATGGGGTGTGGATTTTGAAAGAATGAATACCCCTCCCGCAGTTGGTGGCAGCTGGGAAGATCTCCTGTATCAGGCGGGAGAATTCGATAAGCTACTTGTTTTTACTGAGAAAAATAGAAATATATTTAAAAAAGAACTTGGGCACCGTGCAATTGGTGTTGTCTACAATCCGCAATATGAGCATTTTGGTAATTATGTCCCATCAGTAATATCTGAGCGGTATGATGCGTTTGTCTTTATAAATAACACAAAAGCATTAACACCATTAGAAGTAACAGGTGTTTTACTTTAAACCAACACTACGATAAGCCGATGACACCTTAATTAGGGTTATCGGCTTTTTAATATAAATCATCCTAAAAATTTAATAAAATACTATTAGAAAACTTATTTGTTATTTTTTACAAAAAAATAGTAGAAAAATACATTTTCAAAGTGTAAAATAAAAAAGCAAAAATTAGTTAGTTAAACTATTCAACATTTACATCCATTCTTAAAACAGGAGGGAACCAAGAACAATCAATATTTCTGTTTACTATCAATCTATTTATTTTAAAAATCTAAATTTCAGTAGAGGTTGATGAAAGATGACAATGGATGCTACAGACTTACCAACAAAAGAGCCAACTATTTTTAATCATATTGGCAATAAAATCATAACAGAAGACCGAGAGATCAAGATAATTGCTAGGTTGGAAGAGCCTTTAATCGTGATTTTAGGTAATGTATTAAGTGATGAAGAATGTGATGATTTAATTAACTTGTCAAAGGATAAAATACATCGTTCAAAAATTAGTAATGCACGCGTAGATAATATGAGAACGAGTAGTAGTACATTCTTAGAAGAAAGTGAAAATATAATAGTTAGTAGAATTGAAAAAAGAATCTCTCAGATTATGAATATACCTACTGAACATGGAGAAGGTCTCCAAATCCTTAATTATCAAATTGGGCAAGAATATAAAGCTCATTTTGACTTTTTTACATCTACTAACAAGGTGATCAACAACCCCAGAATCAGTACACTGGTGATGTATTTAAGCGATGTGGAGCATGGTGGGGAAACGTATTTTCCAAAACTTAATTTTTCAGTATCTCCTCAGAAGGGGATGGCTGTGTACTTTGAATACTTCTATAATGACCAAGACTTAAATGAGCAAACCTTACATGGGGGGGCACCAGTTATTGTTGGTAACAAGTGGGCTGCAACACAATGGATGAGAAGAAAAAGAATTAAATAGTGATACAATAGTAAAAAAAGTTCGGGCGATACTTCAGTAGGAGGTCGCTCTTTCTTATAGTTTTTTTAGAAGGGAGATTAGAATGGCTTTACTACATGTAAAATATCATTCTGAAATACTAGGCATGCCAGTCGAAATGGCCGTTTTATTGCCCCAGACAGTTACTGAAAATATTCAAAGCTTTCCAACTCTCTATCTATTACATGAGATGGGGGAGGGTCACACTTCATGGTTACGAAAAACAAGTCTAGAAAGATATGTAGATGAACTTTCACTTGCTGTTGTCATGCCAGCGGGCCATACAAGCTACTATACAGATATGTACCATGGAAAACCGTATTTTACCTTTATCACCGAGGAATTACCAGCGCTTTGTGAAAATATGTTTCCGCTTTCTCAAACTAAAGACGAACGTTTCATTGCCGGAAATGGTATTGGAGGCTATGGAGCATTAAAAGCAGGATTATCTGCTTCAAATACGTTTAGTGTGGCAGCTGCTTTTTCAAGTCCAATAAACGTTTTAGGGATTGCGGACCGTTTAGAAAAGCAAAGGGCAATAGTAATATTTGGCCAAGTGGACGAACTTAATAACAGTCCTAACAATTTATACAAAGCAGCAGAGTCTTTACTAAATTTAAATAAACCACTATCGGAATTTTATATATCTTGTATTGAAGAAAATAATTTATTGGAAGAAAACGAATCCTTCAATACATATCTAAAAAATTTCGGAGTGAAAACAACCTTTGAAAAAACAATTGGTGAACATACTGATTGGAAACATTGGGATCATGCGGTAGAAAAATTCATTTCATGGTTAACCGAAAAGAACCCAGTCTTACGAAGAGGGGGAACTGATCGTGGCACTAATTGAAACCTATGTATATTCTGAAGTGCTTGGGATGGAAGTTACATTAAATGTCATTCACCCTCAGGAAAAGCAACCGTTTCAGAAAAAACAAAAACTTAAAGTACTATGGCTCCTACACGGTGGTTCTGGTGATGCATTTGCTTGGCTTCGAATGAGTAATATTGAAAAATACGCGATGAAATATGGAATTGCTGTTATTATGCCTGGAGGAATGAATTCATGTTTTACAGACATGGAACATGGTGGAAAATTTTTCACCTTTATGACAGAAGAACTTCCGGGTCTTATCCGTCATTTGTTTCCTCGCCTGTCTAAAGAACGCGAAGATCATTACATATCGGGCTTTTCGAATGGTGGGTATGGCTGTTTACGAATCGGTTTAGCACGACCAGACCTTTATGCTGCTATCGGCGCTTTCTCGGCTGGAAATAAGGCTGATGTTCCATTTCGTAATGATGGTTCAAAGAAAGCAAAAGGGCGTATTGAAGTTTTTGGTGACGCTGATATAAAAAATACAGACCATGATCTTGAATATCTTGCGATTGAAGCGGCAAAATCAAACCAGGTTCTTCCTAAAATCTATCATGCATGTGGTAGTGAAGATCCTTGGTTAGATTTAAACGGTAAGGTACGTGACTTTTTTCATGGACTGAGCCATTCTTATGACTACTCCTACCATGTAGCTGACGGTTATGGTCATACCTGGGAATTCTGGGATATGGAAATTCAACGTTTTTTACAAACACTTCCTCTTAAACAAGATGACACATAATATATTGGAATCTAACATAAAACAAAGCCTGCATTGATATGCAGGCTCTATCTATGATTACTTCTTTTTATATGCAGCGGTAAACTCTTCCATGATTTTGTCTCCGCCTTGCTTCACCCATTCATTGACAGCAGCTTCAAAACCAGCTTTATCAAGCTGCCCAATGATATATTGGTAGGTAGCGTCATCAATGATTTTTTGCAGCATTAAGCTTTTTTCATTGAAAGTAGGGGAGTGCAGGCCAACTGTTGGGTCAGGTATTAAGTATTGTTCATTGTCAATAAATAGTTCTTCAGCTTTTGCCATTGGCTCGTAATCATATTTTGCTTTTAAACGACCATTTGTTTCTTGTTCTGCAATTTCAAGTGTTTGAATTGGTAAGACTTCCTTGTCAAATAGATTTTGGTCCTTAATAATAACCTCATTATTTTCAACGGTGTAGTGCTCACCTTCAATTCCCCAGAATACGAGATTTGCTCCTTCAGGTGTCATCAGATAATCATAGAAGCTAAGCGCCTTTTTCAATTCCTCTTCAGTCTTAATAGAGGATTTAGGGAAAAGAATTGCATTTCCATAACCCGGTAAAGACCACACCGTAAATTTCCCATCAGGTCCAGCCACCTGGTTGTGTACATCGAGCACTGCTTCTGGATTATTGGCAACTGTGTCAAGATAAAGTGACTGTACGTCACCCATTGAGCCAACATATACGCCCGCATTACCATTCTTTAGTAAGCCTTGTTGGTCAGTTTTACTCGTAACCGGGAAATCCTTATTTATGTATCCTTTTTCATGTAAGTCTCTAAAGAAATCAAGTGTTTTCATATATTCAGGGAACATAAATTCTGGTTTGATTTCTCCGTTTTCAACACCGAAATTGTTTGGTGTATGGAACCAAGAGGCAACCGTTTTGAATGCACCAAAAATTAATTCATTTCGATCTGTTAACCCAATTGTATCATCTTTTCCATTTCCGTCAGGGTCTTCTTCCGTAAAGGCACGCAACATTTCATAGAATTCATCGATGTTTTTTGGAGCTGATAGACCCAGCTTTTCCGCCCAATCCTTCCTGTATATCATGCCTTGTCGAGAGAGAGGCTTACCTTCATAAATCATATAAATTTTTCCGTCGACTTTCGTATTTTCAACAACTTCCTTCTTCATTTTACCTAAGTTTTCAAACTCATCTAAATATGGACCAATTTCCCAAAACTGACCATCTTGAATCGCTTCATGATATTGAGTAAGCATGTCTAGATCTAAAACAACGGAGTCTGGGAATGAACCCGATCCAAATAGTGCATTTACTTTTTCTACATAAGTAGTAGAGGGTACGAATTGGATATCAAGTTTCATGTCTGTTTTTTCTTCGAGGATGTCTAAAATCTTTTTGTTAGGGACTTCTGGTGAGTGGAGTTTAACCATAGCTGATAGTGTAAATTCTTCATTAGAATCTTTTGAAGCGCTTTCACCAGCACAAGCAGTTAGTAAACCCATTCCTAATGTAGCAGCACAAAGAAGAGAAAAAACTTTTCCGGGCTTTTTCATTACATCAACCTCCTACGTTTGAGTGATATTTGATATATCATGTTTTTTATCATAATGGATGATGGACGATTAGTAAATAGCTTTTTGAGAATTTTTTAACTTTTTAAAATTATCGATAGATTATTATCATCTTAAATCCTTTACTATCAATGGTTTTACAAGCTTTTAAGCTCTTAAAATCCAGTTGACAAACTGTTGACAACGGTTACATCTTAATTTTAAATAATAAGAAATATGATATATCTTCTAAAGAAGATTTACATAAAATTGGAGGGAATTTGGAATGACATATCCATTAGTTGAAAAGCTTAAACAGGATTATATGAAGCAAGAGGGAAAATGGTTTACGCATCGTTGGCATTACATTGAATCATGCATTTTAAAAGCTTATCTAGATAGCTATGAGCTAACAGGTGATGAGCGTGAGTATCAATTTGCAAAGGATTTTATTGACAGACTTTATAATGATAAGGGAGAAATTGAACAGATTGATACTCAATACTACAACATAGATCAAATTCGTATGGCAAACGTCTTATTTACCCTCTTTAATAGAGAAGGAGATTTAAAGTATAAAAAGGTTTTAGATACATTGTATACACAGTTACAAACGTATCCTCGTACAAAAAGCGGGAATTTTTGGCACAAAACGAATTATGAAAATCAAATTTGGCTAGATGGGCTTTATATGGGGCAGCCATTTTATGTGAGATATATCAAGGAGTTTCAAGATGAGAAAGATTTCTCTGATACAATCGAACAATTCAAAAACGTCCGCAAGTATTTATTTGATGATCAAACGAATCTATACGTTCATGCCTATGATGAGAGTCGTAGTATGTTTTGGTGTAATAAGGAAACCGGTCACTCACCACATGTTTGGAGCAGGGCAGTTGGTTGGTATGCAATGGCATTAGTGGATGTACTAGAACTTTTAGAAGGTGAAGATGTTGATTCTGACGAGTTAAAAATCCTTTTAAAAGAAACGATTGATGGAATGTTACCTTATCAGCAGCCAAATGGGATGTGGTATCAAGTAGTGGAACATCCAGGTGAGAAAGGAAATTACTTAGAGACAAGTGGAACAACAATGATGGCCTATGCTCTTTTAAAAGCTGTACGCCTAGAATACTTATCAAAAGACTACGAAAAATACGGAGTAGCTGCATTTAATGGGACAGCAGAAACCTATATGCGCGAAGAGGATGGGGAAGTGTATTTAGGAGGTATTTGTAGAAGTGCTGGTTTAGGGAAACACCCTGAATTAGGCAGAATTCGTGATGGTAGCTATGACTATTATGTTCGTGGTGAGAAAGTAGTAGATAACAACGGACATGGTGTTGCGCCTTTATTAATGGCTTATAATGAGATCAATCGCTTAAAATAATCTGAAATTTTTTACTACTCGTTATTTACAAAAAATAAAACAAGTGCTAATATATGATATATCAGATATCACAAACTAAAAAATATCCAAATTGGAGGTGGAAATAATGAACGGTGAATTATTCTCTTTGAAAACAGAACAGGTGAAATCCTTACGAGATGTTGTTCTTGAATCCATTCGTGAAGCGATTATCTCAGGTCAATTCAAACCTGGGGATCATCTAAAAGAAAGGGAGCTCTCAGAAAAGATGGGAGTGAGTACCACTCCGATCAAAGAAGCGTTCCGTATGCTCAGCCAAGAAGGGCTTGTTGAAACCATTCCTAGAAAAGGTACATATGTATCAAGTTTAGCGGATGTAAATATACAAGAAGTGCAAATCTTACGAGCAGGCGTGGAAGCAGTTTGTGCAAAGCTTGCAGCGATGAAAATCAATGATAGCCAAAAAGCGGAATTACAGCAACAATTGGAGCAAATGGAGTCCCTCTTGCACCAAAATGAGGTAGAGCGATTGGTAGAGGAAAACACCAAATTCCACGGTATGATTCGAGCTATTGCTGATAATCCAATGGTTACGCAAATTCTTGATAATATCGCAAGCTTTGATAAAGCTTTTCGTAAAAGAGCACTAAAGGAAAAAGGGGAATTAGTATCTGGCTATACTGAGCATCGCAAAATAGGTAATGCGATTATCTCTAAGAATCCAGACCTAGCTGAACATCTTATGAAAGAACATATTTTACGAACCTTGCATGATGTGTTAAAAGGATCGACAGAAAAATAATCAGGGATTAGAGGAGGATAAGATGAATTACGCTGACTGGAAAGAAAAATTTGAAACCATTTCTGGCATTACCATTACCCCATTTAAAAAAGAATCAAGAGAAATTGATTGGGACGGAGTAAAAGAGAATGTTGAATTTCTCATTCAAAGAGGTGTGAAGGTCATTGTTCCTTGTGGCAATACAAGCGAATTTTACTCCCTTACCATTGAGGAAGCAAAAGAAGAGATTAAAAGAGTAGTAGAGTATGTAGATGGAAGGGCCATTGTATTGGCTGGTATTGGTTACTCGGTCGATACAGCCATCGAGATGGGAAATTACGCGAAAACAGTTGGTGCTGACAGCGTCATGATTCATATGCCGATCCATCCATATATTACAAATGAAGGTGCATATGAATACTTCAAATCAATTATTGAAGGTGTAGATTTACCATCTTGTATTTATTTTAAAGATCCTAATTTAAGTGATGATGTACTGGTCAAGCTAGCCCCTTTAGAAAAACTTGTTGCAGTTAAATATGCTGTAAACGACCTCCCTAGATTTACTAACACTGTTCAAACTGTATCACCCGAACATCATATTGCCTGGATTTGTGGAACGGCCGAGAAATGGGCACCATTTTTCTTCAATGCCGGGGCAGTTGGTTTTACTTCAGGACTTGTTAATCTTTTTCCCGAAAAATCTTTTGAAATGTTGAATGCGCTTCAATCAAAAAATGACGAAATTGTTTGGAAGGTATGGAAAGAGGTAGTACCTTTTGAAAATTTACGTGCGAAATACAATAGTGGAAATAATGTTGTTGTTATTAAAGAAGCAATGGAGCAAATCGGACTTAACGCCGGGATTACAAGACAACCCGTTTCTGCTCTTAATGAAGCCGATCGTAAGGAGTTAACTGATTTGCTTGAATCATGGGGATTTGTACCCAATCTCGTCAAATAGAAAGGGGAAAATTATGAGTCAAATCTATAAGAATTTCATTAATGGACTGTGGTGTACATCAACTGGTGGTAAGTTATTAGATAGCCAAAATCCTGCCAATTTTTCTGAAACAGTAGGGAAATTTCCTAGTTCAAGCACAGAAGATGTCGATAACGCAGTTGTTGCTGCAAAAGAAGCTTTATCATCTTGGAAGGATCTTTCTGCGTTAGAGAGAGGTCATTTTTTACATAAAACAGCTGATATTTTAGAAAAGAAGTTAGATGATATTGCAAGAACGGCAACACTTGAAATGGGAAAAACCTTAGCAGAAACAAAGGGTGAAGTAACTAGAGCCGTTCAGATTTTACGATACTATGCGCAGGAAGGTTATCGAAAAGTGGGAGATAACATCCCATCGGGCGGAAGTAAAAACCTATTATTTACAACACGTGTACCAGTAGGTGTAGTTGGAGTCATTTCACCTTGGAATTTTCCAATTGCCATTCCGATTTGGAAAATCGCCCCGGCATTGGTATATGGAAATACAGTGGTTTTAAAACCTGCTTCTGAAACATCTATTACAGCGATTAAGATAATCGAGGCTTTTGCAGAAGCAGAGTTTCCGAAAGGTGTCATTAACATTGTAACGGGAAGAGGTTCAGTTGTTGGTGATTATTTAATCAATCACCCTCAGGTGAATGCGATTAGTTTTACTGGTTCTAATGAAGTTGGCAAAGTGGTTGCCATGAGCTGTGTTGAACGTGGGGCAAAGTACCAACTGGAGATGGGCGGGAAGAACCCAGCAATTATTCTTGACGATGCAGACCTGGAGTTAGCTGCTGAATTGACAGTTAGCGGTGCTATGAAACATACTGGACAAAAATGTACAGCGACTAGCCGAGCTTTTGTTCACGAAGCAGTATATGAGGAGTATAAAGCGAAAGTACTTGAAAAAGTTGCTGATATAAAAATAGGTTCGGGCTTAGAGGAATCCACATATATGGGTCCATTAGCATCAAAATCTCAACTCAAAACTGTACTTCATTACTTAGAAGAAGGTAAAAAATCAGGGGCTACACTACTTACGGGTGGTAAAGTACCAGAGGGTAATGAATATAGTAACGGATTTTATGTTGAACCTACTGTGTTTGAGAATGTCGACCACAAAAGCGCAATTGCACAAGAGGAAATATTCGGACCAGTTCTATGTTTATTTAAAGTTGATAGTTTGAAAGAAGCGCTTGAAAAAGCAAATGATAGTAAGTTCGGCTTATCAGCATCATTATTTACAAGAGATATTGGTAACGCCTTCACGTATATTAATGAGATAGATGCAGGCTTAATCAAAGTAAATGGTGAGAGTGCTGGTGTTGAATTACAAGCTCCATTTGGTGGTATGAAGCAATCTAGTTCCCATTCAAGAGAACAAGGTGAGGCGGCAAAAGAATTTTTTACTTCTATTAAAACAGTAACCATTACACCAGTTTAAGAATCGTACATATCAAGGTCTAAAATAATAGTAAAGTAGGGATGATGGTAAATGAAAATAACAGATATTACGTTAACAGTTGTTGGTATTCCACGTCATACCGGTTTTGTAAATAAGCATATTATTGTTAAGATTTTTTCTGATGAAGGGATCGTAGGAATTGGAGAGATGTCCGATTTTTCCCACCTCCCACGCTATGCACCAGATGTTGAGGATTTAACAAATGTCCTAAAGTCTATTCTGGTTGGTGAAAATCCATTTGATATTATGAAGCTTAACCAGGAGCTGTCTGGTAATTTCCCTGAAGCTATGTATTACTATGAAAAAGGGAGCTTCATCCGTAATGGAGTCGATGTTGCCCTCTATGACTTATGTGCGAAGTACCTAGGCATTTCGGTTGCGGATATGCTTGGTGGAAGAATAAGAGAAAAAATTAAAGTATGTTACCCAATTTTCCGTATGAGATTTATGGAAGAAGTGGAAGAGAACGTCGAGGTCGTCCGTCAACGATTACACCAAGGATTTGATACATTCCGCTTATATGTTGGAAAAAATATTGACGCTGATGAAGCCTTTTTAGCAGCTGTTAAAAGCGAGTTTGGCAACGAAGTGAAAATCAAATCACTTGATTTTAGTCACTTACTTGATTGGAAAGCAACATTACAAGCAGTTAAGCGACTAACTAAATATGATTTAGGACTTGAGATGATAGAAAGCCCTGCTTTTGCCAATGACTATGAGGGCTTGAATCATATTCGAATGAGAACCGAGTATCCAATCAGTGAACATATTTGGTCCACGAAACATCAGTACGAAATGATCAAGCACGATTCGGTAGATATTTTTAATATCTCCCCAATCTTTATTGGTGGATTAACAGCAGCAAAAAGAGCAGCAGCAGTTGCCGAAGTAGCTCGTAAAAGCGTCATCTTAGGAACCACACAAGAACTTTCAATTGGTACTGCTTCAATGGCCCATTTGGGAGCAAATCTAGTAAATCTAAATTATACATCCGACCCAACAGGACCTGAACTCTATATCGGAGACGTCGTGAAAAATCGAATTCAATATCAAGACGGCTATCTCCATGTCCCTGACCGTAATGTACCAGGCCTAGGAATCGAACTAGACGAAAACCTAATCGAAACCTACCGCGTCAAAGACCTAAGCTGGGGTGAAGTATCCGTTCACCAACTCCAAGATCGAACCGCCCAAACCAAATAAGTGGGTCGGAGGGACAGGTCCCTTGTCCCAGACATTAATTTCCATATTAGTAGAGAAGAAGAGGTTGCACTTATGCAGCCTCTTTTTAATGTGTATTTTTGTAAAAACTGTAATTAGGATTCATTTTTAATCTCACTTCTGATTTAAAGTCCAATTTATGACAGAGTATCGGAAGAAAGACCTATTTTTATGAGTAATATAGTTAAGTAGAATCAATATAAGGAAGTGTTTACTAGTCTATCAATATATGTAAACGCTTTTTTGATAAAGAAAGGAGGTCAAATAACGTATTACATATATTTAATTAAATAAAGGGAGGTTTGTTGTATTGAGAGTTAGAAAATTGAAAAAATCGGTCATGCTCACATTTTGCTTTACTCTATTATTTGGTCTAATCGCTCCATTTACTACTTCTACTACGCTACCTGTTTATGCTGAAACGATACAAGTTGAAGTGCCAAATGGTAGTTTTGAAGAAGTTGATAATCCTAGGTGGAGTCTTGTTACCAATAATCCATCGACAGGCATTAGTTTTAGTGATGAAAAAGCTCGTACAGGAAACAGAAGCTTGCACTTTAAAGATGAAAATAGCAATAATCCAGGTGGGAACCTGCAGGTAACAAGCGAAAAAATCTCTGTTACCAAAGGTGTTTCATATATTGCAAAAGCATATGTGAATGTTGTTACACAATCCCATAGCATAGGGTATGAGGTTCACTTTTACAACAATGAAGGACAAAGGGTTGGCAATGCTACCTTTATTAACTTTAATGCTGCTACTTTAGGTAAAGATAAGTGGACTGAAATTCAAGTTCCTTTTGAGGTTCCAGAGGGAGCAACTCAAGTTGAACTTCGATTCAACTCAGGTCATCCTTCAATCACAGAGGCTTATTTTGATGATGTAACGATTGAAGGTACTTCTATTGAAGAGCCTCCAGGTGATGATATTCAAACGGAAGTGATGAATCCTAGTTTTGAAGAAGCTGTCGTAGATGGAAACATTCCTGGTTGGACATCCGAATTTGAGGGTCCAGGAATTGAAGTAAGTTCGGAGCGAACTCGTACTGGTGCCCAAAGCCTGCACTTGCATGACACAACTGACACAGCGAGTGTAAGTGTCTTAAGTGATAAAATTGCAGTTGAAGCAGAGGCATCCTATTTATTAACAGTTCATTCAAATGTTGTAAGTCAGACTCATAACGTGGTAACCGAAATTCGTTATTTTGATGCAGACAATAAAAGTATTACACAACATAGAGAATTAAATGGGAACCTACCAAAAAATGAATGGACTGACCTAAAAGTATTTAGTGTAGTTCCTGAAAATGCAGCCTATGCAAGACTAGCATTCTATTCAGGTGGCATCAGCTTTACAGAGGTCTATTTTGACGATGTTACCTTCGAAAAAGTTACGGATGATGGCAAATTTGATCGTGAATATACAGCTCCAACTAATCTAGGGGAGATGGTTCATGTTCAATTAGGACAAGCAGGGGCAATTCAGGAAAATAGTCTAGGTGAAAATGAAGTATATTATCATTCAAATGGTGCTCCAGGTACATTTTCCGTTTTAGATGCCGAGACTGGGGAGCTTAAGTTTTCAAAAGTCATTCAGAATACCGAGGCAGTTTGGGCAATTACCATCGGTTCTGATAAAAATGTATACTTCGCTAGCACTTCTGACGGAAAATTATACCGATATGTCCCAGAATTAAAAGAAGTTCAAGACCTCGGGGCCAATCCTTCCGCAGCTTGGGTATGGGATTTAGAAGCGACAGATGATGGTAAAATTTATGGTGCAACATATCCAGGTTCAGGTGTTTTCGAGTATGACATAAACACAGGTGAATTTAAGGATTTTGGTAGTGTTTCGGACGAGGATTATGCACGCGGACTCGCAGTAGATGGGGATTATATTTACGTTGGAACTGGAACAATAAAACATTTGTATAAGATTAATCGACAGACAGGTGAAAAAGAGGAGCTAATTCTAGAAGGACACTCAGGTGAAAATGGATTCATCCAAGATGTTTGGGTTGTAAATGGGAAGCTACTTGTGGCCGTTTCAACAATTAACATGATTGTCGTTAATCCAGAGACAATGGAAGTTGAGGGTTCATTCTCATTTAGTAATATGATTTCCGAACCAGATCCTAATCAACCGAACATGATTTATTACAAAAATGGAACACAATTATTCAAATATGACCTTAGTTCAAACGTAGAAACGTTAATTGAAGACATTCCAATTCTTCCCGATACTCCTCGAGTAAAGGATATGGCTTGGATTACACTATCTACTGGTGAGACGGTATTAGCAATAGTCACACAGTACGGAGAATATATGTTATATAATCCGGAAACAAATGAACTGAATTTCGTCATTTTAGATCTTGCGGCAACAGCAGTAGCGATTCAGTCACTTGAAACGGGTCCAGATGGCAAACTATATATGGGTGGATATCAGCGTGGTATGAGTGTGTATAATCCGTTCACAAATGAAATCGAAGTAAATATTTCTTCCTTTGCTCAACCAGAGGGGATTGGCTTCTTGAATGACAAAGTGTATTTTGGCACATATGTGGGTGCGATTATGTACAGTTACGATCCAACTCAACCTGTAGACTTAAATAGCAATCCACAGCTTGAATATGATATAAAAGATGAACAAGATCGTCCTTTTGCGATTACATCAGGGGATAACAAGCTATTTGTTGGTACAATTCCTGATTATGGTGTACTAGGTGGGGCTCTTGCTATCTATGATGAAAATACAGGTGAATGGTTCCAACAACGAAATGTTGTTCAGGACCAAAGTATAATTAGCTTAGCTTATCATGATGGAAAATTATTTGGTGGTACTTCTGTATGGGGTGGCTTAGGAATTGACCCTAAAGCGACAGAAGCCAAAATTTTCGTATGGGATGTTGAAAAAGGCGAGAAGATTGCAGAATTCACACCGGATATTCCCGGAATTGATGTGACACCACGTATGATAGGTGATTTATCATTCGGTCCAGATGGTTATTTATGGGGTGCTGTAGAAGGAACTATTTTTAAAATGGATCCAGAAACCTATGAAGTTGTTGATAGCAGAATGATTCGACCAAGCTTATATAATAGTAGCAAATGGTTCCCTTACCAACTCGTGTGGGGTCCAGATGGCATGCTTTATACAACTTTATCTCGTAAACTAATTGCGATTGACCCTGAAACATTAAATTATAAAGTGCTTGCGGAAGATTTCATAAACAGCATGACTCTAGGCAATGATGGAAGCATCTATTATGCTGTAGGTAGTGAGCTTCATAAAATTGCTGTTCCAGAAACAGACGCAACTTTAAAATCAATTACAATAAATGGGGAAGCACTTGAAGATTTTCACCCTGGAGCAACAAATTATACGTTGGACGGTAAGCAAACTGAAAATATCGTAGCAGTGGCTACTCAGTCTGGTGCTACTGTAGACATTGTACATTCTAAGGATAAGGCAGAAATTAAAGTTACTGGCACAGATGGAAAATCAACATTAACATACACAATCGTTTGGACAGGTAAGCCAGGAAAGCCAGGAAAGCCAGATAAACCTGGAAAACCAGAAAAACCGGGGAAACCAGATAAGCCTGGAAAACCTGAAAAACCAGGGAAACCGGATAAGCCAGGAAAGCCAGATAAACCAGGGAAACCGGACAAACCAGGCAAGCCAGATAATCCGGGGAAACCAAACAAACCTGGTAATTAAGGGTAACTTTAATAGGTTCTGTATTAACCAAAAAGGTCTTCTGCTGATGCAAATTGAAGAAGAATAAATTACATTTTTTAATACAAATAATTCACCAAAAAGCTTGAGGGGACGTTCAAACCCTCAAGCTTTTTTGACTTTAGTAAATTGGTTGCTTTTATATAGAATGTCATTTTACTAGCAACTTCGTAAGGTCCAAATTAGGAGAAGTGATACTAAAAGATTTATCAAATGTAATAATTATCCACTTGCGTATGCGTTTTTTTGATGTAAAGCAATAAAAGCATACGCAAAAAAGAAATGCGTATGCTTTTAGATAGATTTAGAGTATAGAACCATTCGCAAGATCCAAAAAAAGGGAGAAGGGATATTAAAGGAGCTCATAAATGTAATAATTATCCATTTGTACATCGTTTTTATGAAAAAAAGCAATAAAAGCATACGCAAAAAAGAAATGCGTATGCTTTTAGATAGATTTAGAGTATAGAACCATTCGCAAGATCCAGAAAAAGGGAGAAGGGATATTAAAGGAGCTCATAAATGTAATAATTATCCATTTGTACATCGTTTTTATGAAAAAAAGCAATAAAAGCATACGCAAAAAAGAAATGCGTATGCTTTTAGATAGATTTAGAGTATAGAACCATTCGCAAGATCCAGAAAAAGGGAGAAGGGATATTAAAGGAGCTCATAAATGTAATAATTATCCACTTTCACATCGTTTTTATGAAAAAAAGCGATAAAAGCATACGTAAAAAAGAAATGCGTATGCTTTTTATAGATTTAAAGAATAGAACCATTCGTAGTATCCAAAAAAAGGTAGAACTGATATTAAAAGAGCTAAAAAGTGTAATAATTATCCACTTGTGTATCATTTTTATGAAAAAAAGCGATAAAAGCATACGCAAAATAGAAATGCGTATGCTTTTATATAGATTTTGATAATAGAACCATTCGCAAGATCCAAAAAAAGGTAATAACGATTTCAAAAAAGCTAAAATCACCAACTAAATTGCACCCTTATTCGCACGACGACAATAGTTATTGTCACGTTTGCGATTAAGGGTGCAATTACTTTGCTATTTTTATACCCATTTTTATAATAACACTGTTATATATACAACTTTTTACTCTATCAAAAGAGTAAACTTAAACTATCTGCAAGTTTCTCCACAAAAGCGGAACTACTTCTGCTAATACAGATGGCCTTTTTGTTGGATTATTTTCTAAATGTTTCTTCAATAGCCGAGACATTGTTGTTTAATGTAATTTTGAGTTCGCGATCAATGCTGCTATTGTTTAGGTGTTTACGGAAATCCTCAAGCTGCTTAATTGCTTGTTCTATCTTACCATTTGTGTAGTGCTTTTCAGCTTGTGCTAATCTATTGCTTAGTTGTTGAGCCACTGAATGAGGAATGGTTTGTGCTTTTTCGAACTCGTTAATTTGCTTTGTTAACGTTTCGGTTGTAACTTGGACTGTGACAACGAGTGTATTCGTTTTAACTTCTCCACCGTTGTATGAAACAGTTGCGTAGATCTCTGTCGTTCCGGCATTTTTTCCACGAATTTGTCCATCCTCAAGGCTAACTGCATCAGTATTTGAATTAAACCAATCAATTTGAGCTCCTGCTAAATCGATTTTGTTTCCGTTAGCTAGTGTAACGGTTAAATCAATTTCTTGCTCTGTACCTTGTAACAGTTTCTCATTATCGACTGATAATGTTCCACTCTCAAGGGGAACAGGAAGCTGATATAAGTTATGATCAGAGGAATAATATATATTTCCTTCATTATCAACATCCATTAAATTGACAGTACCCGATACCAATTGCTTGCTCTTCATTGTTTCTGGATCAATAACCGTTAATGTACGGCCAGCAGTAGTGTATAAATATCCAAGGTTATCCCAGCGAATGAAGAAAGGTCGCCATTGACTTCCGCGGTTAACTCCTTTGTAAAGTTGTGTACTTTTCACGATTTCACGATTATCAGGATTCATGGCGAAAATCACAGTGTTAAAGGAACCAGCCTTATCTAATCCCCACGCTACACCCCAGATGTTACCATCGGGACCTGCTGACAATTCACCAATCATTTCTGGCTTTTCTAAGCCGTCTACGTGAAGTTCAAATGCTTCATGATTACCCGTTGCTACATCATATTCAAACATTTTCGCTTTTGGTTCTGTTGGATCAATACCTAAACCTCCAGATATCGTAGATCCTCCAAAGACTTTTCCGTCGTGATAGGCTAACCCGATGATACTTTGATTTTTAATAATATTTCGTATTGTGTTCCATTTATTCGTTTTAGCATCATAGATGGTAAGCGCTCCACCTAATCTTCCATAATCCGAAATGGTTCCAACAAAGAGTTTGTTATCTCCTGATGCAAAAGTAAATGGTCTGCTTTGATCATCCTCAATGTCTTTTACCAACTCAGGATTTTCGCCTGCATTACCACCAGAGAAGTTAAACGGGTGGTTTGGATCATATTTAAATATTTTAGCACCACCATATGTTCCTAGATAGACATCGCCATTTAAAAATCCTATTCCTTCAATTTGGTGAGGATCACGTTCCTGAAGGATGTATTGATCAATCGAAGTATCAAATACACCAAAGGAACCTTGATAGCCACCCATATAAATTTTTTGGTCTTCACCAATTTCTAAGCTTTGCATTAATAGTCCTTGCATGTCGACTTCAGGGTAGCTAACTTTCACACTATTGGTAGTAGGGTCATAGATCGAATATTCAATTTGGTGATGTAAAATGGCTAACACATCTTTGCCGCTGCTATCCTTAATCCAACGCATCGCTTTGGCAGGAGTAGCAGGAAGTTGTACCGTTGGTTCTACTTTTGCTGTTTCATGTGTTGTCATATCATAGGTCCACAATTGCTGTGAATTTTTATTAATGTAATAAATTATATTTTCATCATATGGAGAAGGGGATGAGATAAGCCCGTCAAAGGTATGCTCATCTTGCCAATCCATTGTATTCTTTTCTTCACCTGTTGTTTTATCGATTGTCACCATTGAAGTTCCATATGCAACAAAAATGTTATTTCCATATTCCCATATATTCGAAATAGATGTGGATACACCTGTAATTGGTAACTTTATTTCAGTTCTTTCACCGGATGCAAGGTCCATTTTCATTAAATAAGCTGTTGTACCCGTTCCGACATAAAGGCTTTCGTCCGTAATTCCAAGTCCGCGTGCATATTGCTGACCCTCGTAAAAAGTCCCCAAATCTTTAAATTGAGAAGAGTTAATATCATATTCGAACACTTTTGCATTTGGATAAGTTGCTCCGTAGATTTTTCCATCTTGTGAAGCTTCAAGTTGCCAAACCCAATTATCAGATGGGTTTTTCCCAAGCTGTTCTAAACGTTTTTCTTTTACGACATATCTGTATAGAATTCCATTATAAGTACCTGCAAAATAAACATTACCATCCGGACCTACAACCATTGCCCACACAACATCACTTCCAGGTAAATCTTCAGAGAATATTTTTTTTCCTGTTTCAGCATCAGCTGCATAAAACGTAGCTGGTGAACCATTCGTTGCGTAGTAGAGTTCACCATCACCAATCGCGACTCCTTGAGATTTGGCTGCCAATGCAGCGGGACCATGATTTATAGGCTTACCGTATTCAATTGGGAAGTCTAGAATATTCGATTCTTTTTCAACCAATTTAACATCATCATAGTATCCTTTCATATTTGATGTAGAAGATTGATAGATAAATATTTTTACTTTTGTAGCCCCAGCTGGAGCAGTTGCCTCAATCTCCACAGTTTGCCACTTATTAAATTCAGGAACATCAAAATATTTGGGGTTATCAGAAAAGTTTTTGCCATTCTCATCTATCCAGCGAAGCCAAATTCCTGGTTTTCCAGTTAATTCTTCGGCATATAATTGTGCTGTCAATTTATATTGATTACCTGCTTTTATATCAATTGCTTGGCTGAACAAGCCAACAACACCGTTATTATCAACAGCAAGACTTTGATTACCATTTTTTACTACTTCATCTGAAATGCTCATTCCCGTCTTATAACCACTGGTCCAATACACCCAAGATGGCAGATCAGTGTCGGATGCCGGAATTGTCTCAAAATCACCATTATCGACATTCAATTCTTTCCATTCACTTGCAGCCGCTACTACATTGGTTTGCTGAAAGTAGGGAAGGGTAGAGAAAACGAGAATTATAGCTAATAGAACAATAGAAAATAGTTTCAATTTTTTCTTCAATGCATGTTCCTCCTTGTTTCGCAAATTTTCCAACAGGCAAAAAGAAATTGCCTGTCGGTGTTAAAATAAAAGGATAGTTATAAATGTAAATTCATCTATCTACTAATCTATCTTTCGTATTGATATAGTTTAGTTCCTCTTGCAAAATATATATTTCCATCCGGATCCATTGCAAATAGCTTTGTGTCTTCTGCTAATACTTCATGATCCAATGTATCAGGATTGACTCTAAAAATATCTCCGCGAGCTTGGCCGTATAAAAAGCCATCATCAGCAAATTGTAGAAAACCTTCTCGCCATAAATGACTTATTGAGTTCCAATCCACTTGATACAATTCTTTTGTTTTAACAACCTGATTGGTTGTTGTGTCGTATTTAAATAAGATGCCTGAAGTAAGCCCCCATAGGTTTCCATCTTTATCTAAGGTTAAAGCGGAGATGGCTTTTTCACCAGGAACGGGAATGGTTTCAAATTGTTTTTCGCCGGTTTGCATATTATAGACAAATAATTTCGCTTCTTCCTCTGTTGGAACAATCCCTAGACCACCCCAAACAGAAGTACCGCCATAGAGAAGTCCATTCCGATATGCCAATGAGATGACACTTTGATTTTCTACGATATTACGGTGAAGAGTATAATCATTCGTTGCTGGATTAAATATCGTTAAAGCACCACCAAGTAGTCCATAATCTGGAACTGTTCCAATCGCTAATAAATCACCAGCTGATGCTAAAGCAAAGGGCCGATCTTGACCTTCCGATTTTAAGCCGAAATGTTCAACTGGATTTATATCCATTTCATAGTTTTCAGAAGGATCATAGGAATATAAGAATCCACCTGGATAAATTCCCATATAAAGACGATTTTGATGGGCAATCATACCTTCGATTTGTCCAAGTCCTTTATTTTCAGTAACTTGACCCGTTTTATAATCATACTGGGCAAGCCCACCAGATAAATAGCCCCCAATAAAAATATTACCGTTAGGTCCTTGTGTTAGGGATTGGATACTAACCGGTTGACCACTTAGTTGTCCTTGTAAAATTCTAGTATTCCCGGTAATTGGATTGTAGTGACGAATCTTTCCATCCCAAGCAATTGAAACTAATGTCTTTCCAGGGAATTCTTTAGTTTCAAATTTCGCCCAACCGAAATCTCTCGCAGAAAATAGATTGTCAAATCCAGTCGGTGTTAGTTTTAAAGAATTTAAATCATAAGAATAGAGTTGTTCGTTTTTGATAAAATATACCAGGTTTCTAGGACCAGGTTCTGAAACATCAAGTCCATTTGCACCATCAATTTCATCAACGATTTTCATTGTTTTTAGATCAAACACAAGTATTGTATTACTAGAACCTGTTGCCCTGGCAAACATTTTATTACCAATGACATCAATATCATAAACATAGGTTGCTTTTGCATACTTTTCAGGTAACGGAATCTCTACCTTTTTACCTGTATGTATATCTACTTCGAAAAGATTTGCTCCCTGCGTTCCAAGTCCAACATAAAGTTTGTCTTTATACACATCAAGGCCTCTAGCATATTGTTGTCCTTCTTTGACTTGGCCATAATCACGAAACTCATTCGTGTCAGGATCATATTGAAATACTTTTCCACTTGGAAAGGTGCCTCCATAAATACGACCATCCTCGTCGGATTTAAGCCGCCATAAAAAAGATTCACCTGGGATTGGATTTCCTAGGTTCTCTACATGGTCTGCACCTGGAACATATTTAAACAATGACGCACTAGAGTTTGTTCCGATATAAACATTACCCATTGGATCGACTGTGACACCCCATGCACCACTTGCTCCTTCAAGGGGAAAACTCGCAACGCGCTCACCTGTTTTTGCATCTAATACATTAAAAACTGCAGGGGAGCCGTTTGCGACTGCATAAACCCAATCTTCACCATTTGGACCTTTTCCATAATCAGCTGCAGGTACAGAAACTGAATTTAGAACAGTTCCAATCTCACGTATATCACCATCTTCAGCAAATGTTTGATGGTTACCAAATACACTTGAAACTAACGAGAAGACTAACATTGTGACTAAAGAATACATGATTGATTTTACTTTCATCACTTTTCATCCTTTCATATTCTGATAGAGGAGGGAGGACGAAAATCAAATACAACCACTTTGGATCCACTCTCCTTTTTGAAACTGCACGAACTATGATTCCGAAATACACCTCCATTCTTTCAATTCAGCACACCCGTTGTAGAAACAAGAGTGAAAAACTATTACAAATTTTCTGATTTCAATTAAAGGATAATGAAGGACCATAGTCTTTAATATGACGATAAAGATTTTAGTTCGATAGTAGGAGAGGGGGAGAGCCGTTTTATCATACGAAAGACGGGTTTAGCTAAATGCTCACTTAAAGACATTTTTCAGACTTGCCAAATTACCACCCTTGATTATCATTACTTTGAGGATTCTGAAGCATTCACGATAGGGGAGGATGGTCATCTCTACTATACATCACGTTCTAACCGTACATTCATGTATAAGGTAAGCATTACGAATAAAACACATCCAGGACAGTTACACCTTAATGGTCCATTACATGTTAAACAAGGTGATATGTTTGAGGTAGCCCTCCATGCTAACCAAATCAATCAACTTGATAAAGTAATCGCTCAACTCAATAATAATGCTAGAGACATTAAGTTCATTCAGGCAAAAGGGGTTGGCCCCTTTAGTGAGAAAGGTACAGAAATTTAAGTGAAGAAGGAATCTGACAAAATAAAAATAGCACTTACTTTTCCTCCAGGGAAGTCTCTTGATGAAGATAGCAAAATTTCTGTTCTTCGATTCAAAGCAAACAAAAACATAGAAACAACTAGTATTTCTATTTAAAAAAACTCTAAGGTTTCTTCTCTAAATAGCAAAGGACTCTTAGATATTCGAGGGAACCAAACAATCACAGTGAGAATTTTACCGTAACAAGAAAAAAAGACTACATTTCATGAAAATGTAGTCCTTCTCTTTATTTCTTCCCAAACGTCTCTTTCATTCGTAATACAGGGTCATCTTCAATTGAATCGTCCCATTGTAGTACTTGTCCGTAAGAGAGTAGTTCATTTTTTAATTGATCATAAGATACACCTTGTACAGTTGTTTTATTTTTATGAGCTAAAGCTGCTGCTGCTCCTGCTGATTGACCTAAAATCATAAATACAGGTTCCATACGTATTGAACCGTAAGCAATGTGTGAACTTGATAAACAAACCGGAACGAGTAGGTTTGTACAATCTTCAGCCTTTGGACGAATCGAACGATAGGAGATTGGATATGGGGATATTGGTATTTCCACATCACCTTCATTGTAAACACGTCCATCAATAATGATTCTTCGAACATGATGAGAATCCATTTGATACGAGGCAAGTCCGATTGAATCTTCAACTGTTACATCACCTAAACAGTTGTGGTCTGTCATGACATAATCAGCTATCATTCTTCTTGCTTCTCGAATATATAACTGATGAGGCCAATGCCCAGTTTCTTCAAATTCATCACCAGCTAATCCCCATTGAGAGACCTCATCCCTAATCGTTTTTGGAACTTGTTCATCATTGGCTAAAAAATAGAGCAATCCCAGATTATATGTAAAATGGTCTTGGAAGATTCTTTCACGTGTTTTGTAATCTCCATCTGGCCATTCATAATTCATTCCAATATGGTCTGTTGAAAAACCACCATAATTATTTAAATCTGTCTTTCCGTTTGGTAACATCGTATGAAGATTCATTACATCCCAAACACCTGCATTGATATAACGCAATAATAACGAGTAACGCTCTCGGTTATAGGACGGTAGCTTTGGAAAAGATACACGATTGTCCTCACGATTTGTTAAGCAAATGCGAAAATTATAAGCTTGAATTCGATGGTCACCTTGACCTTGATAGCCAAGCGTGTCATGAGCCGATTCTGTGATACCAGGCAATATTCCACTTGAAGGGTCACCTTCAACTACATACGGATCAATCCATTTTTCAAATTGATGGTGGGGATGTCCAAACTGAATTCCATTGTATCTTTCTCTATAAGTGGCGTTTGATTCTCTACCAACAAAGTATGTGACACCTGCTTTGGCCATTACGTCACCCTCATAGCTAGTATCAATGAAAAAGTCTCCAATGTATATAGTTCCATCTTCTATCAATATTTCTGTTATGCTGTTATTCTCTTTTTTAACTTCTACGACATGCTGATGATAAACAACTTCAATATCGTAGTCCTTGAGCCATTTTTCAAATACAAATTTGGCAGCCTTCGGTTCAAAGGTCCACTGTTCGGTTGTATTGTAATAGTTTCCTAATTCCTGAAAGAATACTCTTGATAAACCACCTATTGCTTCCTTTGCTCCAATATCAGAGGCACCCAAACCACTTGCAGTTATACCTCCAATATTCTTACCAAATTCAGCAATAACAACAGAAAGACCCATTCGTTTTGCTTGAATCGCTGCCGTAATTCCAGCAGGAGTTGCTCCATAAATAACTAAATCTCTCACGAACTTCCTTGGCTCACGAGCTTTCGGAGTAGGCACATAATAATATAACTTACTAAAATCCATTTTGTTATCCTCCTTAGGTGGAAACATTCTACTAAACTTACTTAAAGTGTAAAAGAATAATGGGAATAATCAAGACTTTTAACGGACTTTAAATCCGGATAAAAAATGCACCACCATAATTAGACCACAAAAAAGAGTGTCCATTGAAGACACTCTAATCTGCTGCTATTTCAACTGATAGGTGATACTCTTTTTCTTGCCTTTGATTTTATAGAGCGCTTTGTTGCTACACCATGTAATTGCAACGGCTAGTACACTTCCAGTAAACAACGGGATGATTCCAGGAATTAGATTTATGATAATACCTAAAAGCATACATGCAGTGAAAATGAGAATAGTCTCTAACAAAGAGCTAGCTCCAATTAAGAATGATTGCTTAATATATTGAAAGAATTTCATTTCAAATTGTGTGTATACAGGGAAGAAATAGAGTAACGTAACCAAATAACAAATTGTTAAAAAAAGTAGGATTGGAAACAGTAATTGTAGCTTGTCCATATTTTTATATACAAACATAAAGTCATACACTAATATATAGCCAATCACAATAAAGAAGAGGCCAAACTTGTTAAGTGAGATAAATTCTTTTTTATAGGTTTTCCAAAATGATTGAAAGATACGATCAACTGGTTCATTTTGCAACCATTTTTGAACAATTGCAAACATGGCACCTGTCGCCGGGTATAATCCAAATAGTCCTAATCCAACAATCGTAAAGCCAATCCATAGTAAATTTACATAAGCCACTTTTAGCATCCATACCGCATAATTATTGAACCTTTCCCAGCCACCCACTATATGTCACCTCATTATGAAAAATAAATGCATGGATCAAATTAAAGACACTTAATAGACTTGTCACTTAATAAATTTCTACTAAAATAGAAAGTAAGTTCAGAAAGTTTAGTTGTATTATAACATGTTTCAAACTGTTAGCGATTACATTTTTTTTGCAAGAGGGTAAGTGGTTGTCTCCAAATC
Source organism: Fredinandcohnia aciditolerans (assembly GCA_003640645.1). Classification (GTDB taxonomy): domain Bacteria; phylum Bacillota; class Bacilli; order Bacillales; family Bacillaceae_L; genus Ferdinandcohnia; species Ferdinandcohnia aciditolerans. Next base: position 344,043 of record QGHH01000003.1, read on the forward strand.
CTTGTGATTAGTGATGAAATGTTAAAAGTTGAGGTGAATGAAATGGTTGAATTCCGTTTATTAGAAGAAAGAGAATTTCAGCAGGCAATTGAGTTGGCCGATAAAGTGTTTCGTAAAGAAGGACATATCTCCATGGGGGCCGCTTTTCCACAAGTTTTCTCACACGCCCTCCACCAATCGTATGGTGCATTTATCGATGGGACATTAGTTTCTTTTATTGGATTGGTGCCATCTATACTTCATATTGAAAGTGCAGAAGTTCAAGCTTATTCAATTGGTGCTGTTTGCACGGAGCCGGAATACAGGAAAAGAGGGATAGCGAACACACTTTTACAAATGATTTTTGATCATGTGAATAAATCTGGCGCTTCCATTCTATTTATTTCTGGAGATTTACCACTATACATCAAACAAGGTTGCACATTTTATGGAAAGCTGAAGCAATATAAGATTCAACAAGTAGACCTGAAACCAGAGACGGCTTATCATGTTCGTGAACTGCAGCCCACCGACTGGTTTCAAATGAGAAAAATTAGTCAGCGTCGACCAGTTCGATATGAACAAAGTATATTTGAAATGGCACAGCTTAATGAGTCAGCGGGGTTTGCTAGTATTTTCAAAATGAAGCACAAGGTTCTTGTGGCAGAAGAAAACAAGCAGATAAAAGCATTTATCATTTTCGGAGTTACGTATCAGGAACAAGAAAACGTAGAATCTCGAATAATCGAATGGGGAGGAGATCCGGCAGCCATTGTGAGTTTGCTTAAAGAAGCATTTACATATGGGATTGATTCTTTACTATTCAATGTACCTATTTATGAAAAAGAGTTAATACAAAAGCTTGACCCAGTATTGGAAAGTGTAGAACAATCATTCCCAGGAACGATTAAGATTATGAATCTAGATTTATTGTTGCAACAGCTCGCTCCATATTTTAATGATAAGCTACAGATTTCTATTACAGATGAAAACATTAAAAGTCTAATATATAAGAAGAATTCCGTTTCAATCAGTAATCGGGAGCTGGAAGAGCTTATCCTAAAAGGAGATAAAAATATAGATTCAAATAGTAAGAATTTATTTCCGGTTCCATTTCCTTTTCCACAAGGATTGAACTATGTGTGATTGCTAATTAATTGTAAGGGTACTAAATTAATTCTAACTTTTTATTAAAGACAGTTTATAGACTTGTCACAATAATACAAACGAACTAGAATAAGATTAGTAAAGTATTTGAAATTATAAAAATTTTTTAACACCCAATGTATAGGCTTTCAATTATGTGTTTATTCAGACAAAAAGTATGTAAGGAGGGGATGGCTAAACAGAATTTGTGGTAGATTGTTAGACTTACCAATTTTATTTATGAACTTAATAGGGGGTAATTCGTAGATGAAAAAGAAACGTTTTTCGTTCATGGCACTTTTGCTTTCAGGTAGTTTACTATTCTCAGCTTGTAGCAATGACTCTAATACTACACCTAAAGAAGAAGATGGAAAAGTTGATGGGGAAATCACAGTATGGGTACATCCTTATACAGGAGATGCTACAAAAGAAGAAGAAATGTGGAAAGAGATCACTGCCAATTACAATAAAGAGTTTCCTGATGTAGAGGTAAATATTGAAACCATTCCATGGGCAAACCGTGACCAAAAAGTTCTAACGGCTTTAGCAGCTAACAATGGACCGGATGTGTTCTATGCCATTCCTGACCAAATGCCACAGTATGCAGATGTAGGAATGCTTCTTGAATTAGATCCATACTTAGACGAAGGTGATCTTGATGGATTCGTAGAGTCCTCCTTAGTGTCAACAACGTGGAAAGATAAAAAATACGGATTGCCAATCCTTCAAGAAGCTTATACATTCCTTTACAATCTAGATGTCGTGAAAGCAATTGGTGAAGATCCAGCAAACCTTCCAAAAACATGGGAAGAATTCGAAGCTTGGGCAGCAAAAGCTAAAGAAAAAGGTTTCTATGCATTAAATTACCTGGGAGGAGGTTCCATGAACGGAACAATCTACCCTTGGGTTTGGCAAGCTGGTGGGGATGTTGTAACAGATGATAACAAGGTACTAATTAATAGCCCAGAAAGTGTAAAAGCATTCGATTACGTAAACAATATGTATCAAAAAGGTTATATTCCTGAAGATTCTATTACAGCAACTACACAAGATGAGTTATGGTTCGCTGGAAAAATAATGGCACAATTAGGGTCTGGAATAAGTATTACGATGATGGAAAAAGAAGGTGATTTTGAATTCGCCATTGCTCCACCATTAACGGGTGAAAAACAATTGACATACGGTACAACTGGTATGTTCGTGGTACCATCTAACACAGATAATCCAGCAGCTGCAGCAGAATTTGTAAAAGCAGTTACAAATGCTGAAAACCAACGTATTTTTAATACAGTTACTCAGTATATCCCAACTCAAGAAGAGGCAAAGGATATCTTTGATTCAAACAAATACATGAGCCAACTTGCTACTTATACACAATTTGCATTACCTGGTGTTATTCATCCTAAAGGGCGTGCAATCATGCCATTTATTCAAGCTGAAATACAAACAATGATGGCAGGAGATAAAACTCCTCAAGAAGCAGCAGATGCAGCAGCTGAAGCAATTGAAGCTGAATTAGCTAAGCCGTAAACAAATAGCTTCTTACGTAAAGAGAGTTTTATTCCTTTGTGAATAAGACTCTCTGTTTATTAAAAGTTCATTTGTTTACGAAAACTTTTCTTAATTAATAAAGAAATAAGGTGATAGCTTGGAAAAGGTCGTAGAAACTCATAACAAGGTACCTCTAAAAACTTTAAAAAAGGTCAAGCCTCCTTTAAAAAACAGGATAATAGAAGAAATGAGAAAAAATGGTATTGTTTATATTGTACTGGCACCAGTTTTAATCCATTTTTTAATCTTTCAAGTCATTCCATTTGTGTATAGCTTCGTTTTAACGTTTCTTAATTATCGAATTATTGGTACTTCTGAGTTTGTTGGATTACGAAACTGGAAGCAATTATTTGATGATCCGATTGCTTTAAAATCAATTTGGAATACTGTTTTATTTTCCTTCTATTATATCGTCCCTACAATGGCACTAGGTTTGATTTTAGCGCTTGTCATAAAATCAGGAATTCGTTTTACGAAAATTTTTAAAGGGATATTCTTCCTGCCTGTTGTAACATCATTCGTTGTTGTGGCAGGGATATGGGAATGGCTGTTTTCAGGAACGGAGGCGGGATTAATCAACTACCTGTTAAGCTTTATTGGAGTTGATGCCCAATTATTTTTATCTGATTCTTCACAAGCCCTACTTGTATTGGCTGGTTTGAGTATATTTAAAGTATCTGGTAGTACAATGATTTATTATTTTGCAGGGCTACAGTCCATTCCAAAAGATATGTATGAAGCCGCAAAAATCGATGGTGCTTCACCTTTTAAATCCTTTTGGTTAATTACTTTCCCATTATTAAAACCGATTCATTTCTATGTGTTAATCATTACGACTATTGGTTCTTTCCAAATCTTTGATTCTGCATTCCTATTAACAAACGGAGGACCAAATTTCTCGACAAGTACCATAGTATTCTATCTTTATCAAATAGGATTCACGAATTTGAACTTTAGCTACGCAGCCGTTTTATCTTATGTATTATTCGCGATAATCTTAGTCATATCACTAATTCAGAGAAAATATTTCGGTAAAGATCAAGGTATCTATTAATTGTTGAGAGTTGTAAAGGAGATGAACAAACTTGTTTACTAAAATAATAAAATATATTGTCACTATCTTCCTAGGGTTTTGCTTTCTCCTGCCATTTTTAATCATGGTGTTAAGTTCATTTAAAGAAACGACATTTGCAGCAATGGACCCATTGTTTTGGATTCCTAATGATCCGTCTATCAATAACTTTACGTACCTTTTTCGGAATGATAACTTCTTACGCTGGATTATGAACTCTGTAGTTGTAACTGTTATCCCTGTATTTTCACAAATGTTTTTTGCAGGACTATTAGGCTACATATTTGCAAGAAAGCAATTCTTTGGAAGAGAATTTATATTCTGGACATTCATGGCTGTTATCATGATTCCATCGCAATTGCTGATCATTCCGAAATTTATCATGTTTTCAAAGTTTGGGTGGATCAATGAATATCAAGCATTGATTGTTCCTGAGCTTTGGGCAATTATGGGCGTATTTTTAGTACGTCAGTTTATGCAGGGCATACCTATGGAATTAGATGAAGCAGCAAGGATGGATGGAGCCAATGATTTTCATGTGTTTCGAAAAATTTATATGCCATTAGCATTTCCATCCATTGCAACTGTTGGAACGTTTGCATTCGTAAGTAACTGGAATGATCTATTCCAACCACTTATTTATATGACAAATGAGAAAATGTATCCTATCACGGTTGGGTTAGCTTCTACGTTAAGTAAGGAAGGGAACTTTGGAATTGAGATGGCCGGCTCTACAATTTCATTTATCCCCACGTTTCTAATTTTCTTGTTCTTCCAGAAGTATTTTACAGAAGGTATTCAGCTCTCAGGACTTAAATAATCAAGTTTTGGTTTTATAGAGGAGTTTCGATATGAGGAATATAAGAATAGGGATGATTGGGCTTGATACCTCACATGCATCAGCTTTTACTAAATTATTAAATGATCCAACCAATCCCTTTTTTGTTAAAGGCGGAAAAGTAACTGTAGCATGTCCGGTAGGTTCTTCTGATTTTGAGTTGAGTTATTCTCGTATTGAGGCAATTACAAAAGAAGTGGAACAGTATGGTGTTCAATTGGTTAAGACGATTGAGGAAGTAGCAGAGACATGTGATGCAATCCTACTAGAATCTGTCGATGGCCGAGTACATCTAGAGCAGGTGAAGAAACTTGTAGGTTATCAGAAGCCACTATTTATCGATAAACCACTTTGTCTTTTTTCTACAGAGGCTATTGAAATCGTGAAGCTATCTGAACAATATGGTACACCAATCATGAGTTCATCTGCTTTACGATTTGCTGAAGAGGTAAGACAGGCACTAGCGATTCAAGATAAAGGAAAAATCATTGGAGCTGACTGTTTCGGTCCGATGGATATGGTTGATACTCAACCGGGGTATTTTTGGTATGGGATACATACGATCGAGATGCTTTATGCCATTTTAGGCTCCGGGGCACAGCAGGTTACTACTGTATCTACTGAACATTCAGATTTGATTGTAACGCAATGGGAAGATGGAAGAATTGGAACTGCAAGAGGGAGTAGGGGCGGTAATGGTGAATTCGGTGCGATCATTCATTTTGAAAAAGGCAGTCACTTTGTATCGATTTCTTCTTCCTCAAAACCCTTTTATGCTAGTCTCTTAGAAGAAATTATTCGTTTTTTTAACACAGGACAATCCAGCGTTCCCTTACATGAAACGCAAGAAATTATTCGCTTTATTGAAGCAGCAAATGAGAGTAAAGATTCAGGAAAACGGGTGAATATATAGTTGAAGAATCGACTACTAATGCAAAATAAAAAAAGCGGGTAAACCATTTTACCCGCCATTTTATTTTAGATACTGCCTTCATTCGTTTTCATCAATGATAAAACTAAGTCTATAGATTCGTCTTGGTCTTCCTTTGTAGGTAATTTTTTCCTCGCCTACTATATCTACTAAGTTAGCGTCCATCCATTTTAATAGGATTCGATGAGCACTTCTTGTTGTAATGTTCAATGTGTCCGCTAACTCTTGAGCTGTGTAGTCAAATTTCTTATGCCGTGCTACTCTTGCCATAAGTTTTGTCATATAAGCAGCAGACATTCCGGCCTTTTCGGCCTTTTGCAGTAGTTCTGCATCTGTAATAGATAGGTCATATTTTTCATATTGAGTATCGGTTATCATATCAACTGGGCCAATTACACTTTGGTCTTCACGGACGATGTAACATACGTTTCCGCCTAATTCTTTTGATTGTCGGAGTGCGAGTCTTGCATGGTTACCAGCTTCCGCAGCTGAGAGACCAAAACCAACTCCAATGCTAATGGAAACACCTAGCTCCGTTTTAACCGTATTTAATAAGGGGATGAATTTATAACCGCGTGTTTCTCTTTCAAAAATACCACGTGTAGTGATAAACGAAAATTCTTCTCCACCGGAATTAATTAAATGACCATCAAGGAGCTTTGTATAATTTAACATGATTTGTTGAAATTTTAGTTTAAATAATTGCACTTCATGTTCCGATGTGTATTTTTCTGTAGCTTTATCAAATTTGTCAATATCAATAATCCCAAAGACAATTTGAGATTCTTTATGTTTACGAGCTTCCGTTGCAAGTAATGCACGTTCGAGGGATACAATTAGATCTTGATAAGTGGGGGTAACCCATTCATAAGGAATTGACATTTCCGAAAGCTTAATCGCAATTTCCTGCACGCCGGTGATGGCGATGGAGCCATATTTTTGATAGTTGTCCTGATGAAAATCAACAATTTCCTCCAAACAATCAGGCTGACTGGAATTAGGGAAGGAAGTACATACATAGTTCGTTTCGTCTAATTCATAAAGGATTCTACGAATATATTTTTCTTCAACCGTGTCAATCGAGAAATGTTTCGTATCGAATTGATTGTTTATCAGGAATAATGACCGATATAACCCAGTTCCCATTATGGGAACATAATGCGCTGGTATTGAAAAGTTAATAAGCTGTTTAGCTTTTAAATACGTTGGAAATTCCGTAAACAAAAGTACTTCCACTTTATTGATCAAAGTAGTCATAACCTCCGTTTCAATCGAAGAGGGGGTTGCGTGTAGAAAAATTGGCTGGAAATTAGGAAACGCTTCAAGCGCTTTCATTATTTCCTTTTCAAGTGCTTCAGGACTAACAATGCCAATAATAATTTCAGTACCATGATCTGATAATTGGTTTGTTTTCATCATGTCATCTCCGTTTAAAGACATTTCTTTAATATGTCTTTTAATAATCTTACTACTAGATTAAGAGGAATTTTTCGAAATGTCAATCAATATTCATCATTTATTAAAAGACCTTTAAGTGACTTGTCTTTTAATAACCCCGAATATACAATGTAGGTAATTAGTAAATAACCATGTTTTTCCTAAAGAAAATCAAATATATTCTAGGAGGATTTAAATGAAAACGATTGCTGAATTAGAGGATTTTATGTCAACACCTAGCACTAAGTTAATAAAGGACATCCAACAACTAGATGGAGATATTATGATTTTAGGTGTTAGTGGGAAGATGGGACCGACATTAGCAAAACTTGCGAAGAGAGCTGTTGATCAGTCAGGTGTACCTAAAAAAGTAATTGGTGTTGCGAGATTCTCAGATGAGAGTTTAATAGATGAATTAGAAGCGAATGGAATTGAAACTATTAAAGCGGATTTTTTGAGGGAAGAAGATCTACAAAACCTACCAAACGTTAAGAACATTATCTTTATGGCAGGTACGAAATTTGGAACAGTTGGAAATGAGCATCGGACGTGGGCCATGAACGCTTATCTTCCAGGACGTGTCGCAGAAAAGTTTAAGAATTCACGAATTGTGTCTTTTTCAACAGGAAATGTATACCCACTCACTTCTGTGTTAAGCAATGGTTGTACAGAGGATGTGACACCTAATCCTGTTGGTGAATATGCACAATCTTGCTTAGGTCGAGAACGAGTTTTAACTTATTTTTCGCATAAAAACCAAACACCCATTGTTCACTTTCGTTTAAACTATGCGATTGACCTACGTTATGGCGTGTTACTTGAAATTGCAAGATCAGTACATCAAGAGAAACCGATTGATTTAACAATGGGAAATGTTAATGTAATTTGGCAGGGGGATGCAAATGAATATGCAATTCGTTCCTTATTACATACAAACTATCCACCAAAAATCATCAATGTAACAGGACCTGAAACATTGTCAGTCAGATGGCTCGCTAATGAATTTGGTAAACGAATGGAAAAGGAACCGGTATTTGTAAATAATGAATGTCCAACTGCCTTACTAAATAATGCTTCTCAAGCACATAAATTATTTGGCTATCCAAAAGTTACCGTTCAACAAATGATTGATATGATTGCTGATTGGGTTGTAAATGATGGACACACAATCAATAAACCAACCCACTTCCAAGAAAGAGAAGGTGCATTTTAATGCTGAAAGAGGCTGTTAAGAAAAAGCTTCATGAGGGCACAGTGATTCCAGCCCATCCACTAGCGTTAACTGAAGAAAGAGAACTTGATGAAACAGGACAACGCGCCTTAACTCGATACTATATCGATGCAGGTGTAGGTGGTATCGCGGTAGGAGTGCATACAACACAATTTGAAATTCGTGATCCTGAGTTTAATCTTTATGAAAGAGTACTATCAATTGCCATTGAAGAAACAAAACGCGCCAATGCTCCTGATGACTTTATTAAAGTGGCAGGAATTTGTGGACCTACTGAACAGGCACTAAAAGAAGCGGCGTTTAGTAAAGAGGTCGGCTATGACTTAGGACTATTGAGTATGGGTGGCTTGAATCATTTATCAGAGGATGAATTACTTGAGCGGGCTGAAAAAGTTGCAGAGGTTATTCCAGTATTCGGATTTTATTTACAACCTGCAGTAGGTGGACGTATTTTTTCGTATGAGTTTTGGGAACGATTTGCTTCCATTCCAAATGTATACGCGATAAAAATAGCTCCGTTTGATCGATACTGTTCAATTGATGTTGTCCGTGCTGTTTGCCATTCGCCTCGTAATGAGGAAATAGCTCTTTACACGGGTAATGATGATAATATAATAAATGATTTGTTAACAGCCTTTGAATTCACAGTCGGAGGACAGAAGGTAGAAAAGAGAATTGTCGGTGGTTTACTTGGACACTGGTCTGTTTGGACAAAACGAGTTGTCGAGACATTTGAAGAAATTAAAGTAGTAAGAGGTCAAAAGTCAGTACCAATTGGTTTATTAACACTTGGACAACAAATTACAGATGCGAATGCCGCGATATTTGATTCTCGAAATAGCTTTAAGGGCAGTATAGCTGGCATTAATGAAATCTTAGCTAGACAAGGACTACTTCAAGGAAATTGGTGTTTAGTTGATCGTGAGGTTTTAAGTCCGGGTCAAGCAAATGAGTTAAATCGAATTTATACGAGCTACCCACACCTAAATGATGATGAATTTGTTAAAGCGAATCTATCAAAGTGGCTGTCTAAATAATTGACGGAAGAAGGATTTCATATGAAAAGAATTGTAGCTAACAACAAGAAAGTTGAAATCATTGAAGATGAAGTACCAAGCATAAAAGGAAAGCCTTCCTATATCTTAGTTAAAACATTATATTCGGTCATTTCACCGGGCACTGAACTATCGTTGCTAGCCGTTAGTGAAAAAAGACAGGTACATCTTGGATATAGTGCAATGGGCGAAGTCGTTGAATGTGGCAGTGACATCACCGATGTGAAAAAAGGAGACCTTGTTGCTTGTTACGGTGCACCATATGTTCATCATGATGAATATCTTCTAGTTCCTAAAACCTTGTATGCACAAGTCCCCGATACGGTTGAACCAAAAGAAGCAGCTCTAGGTGGACTCGGTGCGATTGCCATTCATGCGCTCCGTATTGCAAATCTTCAATTTGGTGAAACGGTCGTAATCGTAGGCTTAGGAGTTTTAGGGCAATTAATTGCAAAAATTGCCCATGCAGCAGCCTATAATGTGATTGCATATGATCTTCACGAAAGTCGAGTAGACATGTTAAAGGAAGACAATATTAAATCATTTGCAACGGTTGATGAGATGGAAGAAGCCCTTTGGATTGATACGAAATCACGTGGAGCAGATGCCGTACTACTTTGTGCGGGAGGAAAGCGTTCACCACTTACACATGAATGTTTGAAATGGATTCGTACCAAAGGAAAGGCAGTCATCGTAGGTGATATCGAACCCGACTTTCCAAGAGACTTAATGTTTGGTAAGGAGGCTCAGTTACTCATTTCTCGGGCTGGCGGTCCAGGAAGATACGACACCGTCTATGAGAAGGAAGCAATTGATTATCCTTATGAATATGTCCGCTGGACAGAAGGTAGGAACCTTGAAGAATATATTCGACTTGTTAACGAAAAAAAGATTGATGTCAGAGCGTTTCTTTCAGAAACAGTTGAATTTGATGATGCACCACAAGAATTTGAAAAACTGTTAAACAAAGAATCTTCAACTCTTACAAAAATCATAAAGTTTACGTAAATACGCTGAATTGGGCATAACAACGGAAAGGATTTTGAAGTTAAATGATGTGTAACCACTTTTACTTACAAGGAAATGTTGTTACAGATAAGAGAATAGAAAAAAATATCATCATAGAAATCAAAGATGGAAAAATCATTTTCGTTGGTAAGAAAGACATGGAGGATCTACCCTGCTACCAAGTAGAAGGGTGGATCTGTCCTGGTTTTATAGATACACATATACACGGTCTAAATGGTCAAGATTTTATGGATTGTTCAAAGGAAGGTTTTTATCGCATTCAAAATGGGCTGCCATCATTTGGTGTGACAAGTTTCTTGTCAACATCAAGGGCAGCCACATTAGAAGATATTAAAACCTTCCTTTTATTAAATAAACTCATAGTTGCTGAAAATCGTGGTGGTGCTCGCCTTTTGGGTGTTCATTTAGAAGGCCCATGGATTAATCAAAAATATAAAGGTGCTCAAAAAGCAGAATACATACTGAATCCCGCTATAGAAGAAGTTAAATCGCTACTTCAAATGGCTGGGAATTTGATAAAAATTATAACATTAGCTCCTGAACTACCAAACGCAACCAATGTCATACAATTCTTGAAGGAAAAAATGGTTGCCGTTTCTGCCGGACATACAGATGCATCATATGAGGAAATCGAAATGGCGATTCAATACGGCCTATCAAGAGTTACTCATTGTTTCAATGGAATGGGTCCGCTTACACATCGCAATTTAACAGCTGCGTTTGCAGCACTTGATTTACAAGAATTACACTGTGAACTTATCGCAGATGGCTTTCATGTGCATTCAAAAATAATTGAACTCCTTTACAGAAACAAAGGGGTGGATCATCTTACCTTAATTTCTGATTGCACTGGGACCAACCAATTACCAGATGGGTGTCATCATATCGGTGGGAAGACAGTCTATAAAAGTGGTGGAAAAGTATCATTAGCGAACGGAAGCCTTGCAGGAAGTTCTTTAACGCTAGACAAGGCAGTACAATATATCATTCAGAAAACTCGTATTCCGATTGAAGAAGCAATACAAATGGCGAGCTATAATCCAGCTGTAGTCTGTGGAGTAAGTGAACGTAAAGGCAGGATAGCCGTTGGATATGATGCGGATGTTGTCATTTTAACAAATGATCTAGAGGTAGAAAGCACAATTATAGATGGGAATTTTGTTTTCAAACAAAATGATTAGAAACAATTTGAGTTTAAATTATTGTAAGAAGAGAAAAGAGGTATAAAAGATGAAAATTCATTTATTGGGTGAAACAAATTCAATTAGAAAAGGATTAGAGTTATTAAATGATGACCTGGGGATTGAATTAAATGAAATGGGCTACCCAGTTTCCGTTATCCAAAGGGAAGGTCCGATCCATGTTACCAATAAGGATGGAAAAGGTGAAATCTATTATCAGGAAAAAATTCATTTCTATCGGGCAATTGGTGTGTGGTTAGAGAATTATCAAAAAAATGGTGAATTTGAGATAACTGAACAGCCCAATTTTCAAACAAGCGGTGTCATGCTGGATGTTTCTAGAAATGCTGTCTTAAAAGCAGATGAGGTTCAAGCATTGCTTAGAAAACTCTCTATTATGGGATTAAATGTTGTCATGCTTTATACAGAGGATACTTATGAAGTTCCAGATTATCCGTATTTCGGATATATGCGTGGTAGATACACAGAAGACGAACTAAAGAATTGTGATCAATATGCAGATGCTCTAGGAATTGAGATGATACCTTGTATCCAAACTCTTGCCCATTTAACAATGGCATTGAAATGGGGCTACGCGAAGGATATGCGCGACACAGCTGACATTCTATTAGTAGGTGAGTCAAAAACATACCAGTTTATTGAAAGCATGATTAAGGCTGCTTCGAAACCATTTAAATCAAATCGCATTCATATTGGAATGGATGAAGCGCATCAACTTGGTCTTGGCCGCTATTTAGATTTAAATGGATATGAAAATCGTTTTGAGATAATGAATAAGCATTTAGAACAGGTTGTATCAATTGCAGAGCGTCATGGGCTAAAACCAATGATTTGGAGTGATATGTATTTCCGCTTAGGTTCAAAACATGGCGAATATTACGATGAAGATGTACATATTCCAGAAGAAGCGATTGCTTCCATACCAAAGAATGTAGAACTTGTGTATTGGGATTATTATCATGCAGATGAAGAGTTTTATCGGACTTATATTCAGAAGCATAAAGAATTAGAAAGAGATACTCTTTTTGCTGGTGGGGCTTGGACATGGAATGGGATTTCTCCTAACTATGGGCGCGCATTTGTAACGACAGAAGCTGCTTTATCAGCTTGTAAAAAAGATGGATTACAAGAAGTGATTACGACATTATGGGGCGACAATGGAGGAGAAACTCCACTTACAACTGCTTTACCAGTAATCCAGCTTTATGCAGAACATACCTATAAACAATCAGTAACTAAGGAGCATTTAGCTGAGCGTTTCCATTTTTGCACGGGAAACCATTTGGAGGATTTCCTGAACCTCAATCAATTAGATGAAACTCCAGGTGTTATGGAGAATAATCTGAACTCCTCAAATGCTTCTAAATTTTTATTATGGCAGGATCTCCTTATTGGATTATTTGATGAAAATATCCGTGGACTTGAAATGAATGCACATTATCAAAAGTTAGTTCCTTCTTTTAGGACAGCTAAGGATAGGAACCCTAATTCAGCTTTACTATTTGAATTCTATGAACAGCTTGCAACTGTACTTAGTATGAAGTCGGAAATGGGCATTCATTTAAAAACAGCCTACGACAACAGTGATAAAGAAACGATGAAACTTCTTTTAACCGATTTACAAGAATTGACGAAAGAAATAAGTCTTCTCCATAACAAACATAGAGAAGTTTGGTTTTCCTTATATAAACCTTTCGGATGGGAAATAATTGAATTCCGCTATGGGGGATTGCTTGCCAGAATGGAAACGGCTAAACTCCGAATTACGAATTGGCTAGAAGGTTCAATCGAAAGTATTGAAGAATTAGAGGAAAAGAGATTAGTTCATGATGGTCCGAACGGGATACCTGACGGTTCTTTAGGTAATCACTTCTACAATCGAATTGCTACAGCGGGTAATTTTAATTGGTAGGGTTGAATACGAGGGAAGGGGTATGCCTCCAAAAGGGTTGAAATGGGGAACTGCAACAGCTGCTTATCAAGTTGAATGCGCACAGCCTTCGAGGATGGGAGAAGGTTATCCATTTGTGATACCTTTTCCCATACCCCCGGAAAAGTAATGAATAATGGTAACAGTGAGGATGTCGCATGTAATAGCTATCATCGTTATGAAGAAGATGTCGATTTACTGGACGAACGTGTGTCGCTTTTCTGACTCTTGGCCGAGGATTTATCCAAAAGGTCAAGGAGAGCTAAATCAAAAAGGATCGGACTATTACCATAAACTCGTTAACTCCTTAGTGGATAAAGGAATTGAGCCAATGTTAACACTTTATCATTGGGACCTTCCACAAGCATTACAGGATTGGGGTGGATGGGAAAACCATTGTTGCATTTAGCCAGTTTATATTGACTTTCAAACACAAGATAGTATCAAGTAAGAAAGCTACCACTGGTACAGAAAAGTTATTGCCAATGGACGATTAGAAATATAACCCCAAAAAGTAATTTTCGGAATTTGGGAAGAGAGGTTGATAGTATGCAGAACGTATTATTGATAGGTGCCGGAACAATGGGAATGGTACATGCAAGTGCCTATTATGCGATGGAAGATGTCAAGGTCGTTGGAATTGTTGATATCAGAAAAGAGCAGGCAGAGCAAATCAAGGGTGGACATGATACACAGATTTTTCAAACGTTAGAAGAGGCTGTAGAGAATCTCGAACGCATTGATGTGATCGATGTTTGTGCCCCAACTTTTCTGCATAAACAGTATGTGATAAAAGCAGCAGATTTAGGAATCAATGTGATATGTGAAAAACCTTTAGCATATTCCCTTCAGGATGCCAAAGAAATGATTGATTATTGTAAAGAAAAAGATGTGAAATTATTTGTCGGACACGTGGTACGTTTTTTCCCACAATATTCAAAGGCAAAAGAGCTTGTTAAAAATGAAGCGATTGGTGAGATTGGTATCGTACGTACAAGAAGAGGCGGGAATTTTCCTTTGGGATGGAGTGATTGGTATGCAGACCAATCGAAAAGTGGTGGTGTGATCCTTGATTTAATCATTCACGACTTTGATTTTCTTCGTTGGACTTTCGGAGATGTGGATCGAGTTTTTGCAAAAGGGCTATCTGATAAAGGACTGGAACATCTTGATTATGCGATCGTTACATTGGTTTTTGAATCAGGTGTTATTGCTCATGTTGAAGGTACGTGGGCCCATCAAACATTTTCATCTCAATTTGAATTTGCCGGCAAAAGTGGAATCATCGAATATGATAGTTTAAAAGAAGAGCCCGTCGTACTTTCAATTAGACAATCCAACCAGGAACAAAATGGGGTTGAGGTTCCTCAGAGTCCTATGAAAAAGTCACCGTATCATATTGAATTAGAGCATTTCTTATCATGTTTGAAATCGAATATAACGCCAATTGTTACAGCAGAAGATGCATATAAAGCAATGGAAATATCAGTTGCTGCCCTCGAATCTTTAAAAACAGGTGTACCTGTATCACTAAGTAAGAAAGGGGAGAACTGATATGAAGATTGGAATAATAAGCTTTGCTCATATGCACGCACATAGTTATGCATCCGTCATCAAAAATATGGAAGGTGTCACATTAGCTGGTATATCCGATGAGAATGAAGAAATAGGAATGAAGAATTCTCAACTATACGATACAGTTTATTATCAAAATTTTCATGATTTACTTGAATCTGATATTGATGCTGTCATTGTAACTTCTGAAAACTATCTTCATCATCAACACGTACTTGCTGCAGCGAAAGCAGGAAAACATGTCTTATGTGAAAAGCCGTTAGCTACCAATCTTAAAGATATTGAAGAAATGATAAACGTATGTGAACAACATCAAGTCTTGTTAGGTACTGCTTTTCCTGTTCGATTTAACACACCCATTCAACATGCTAAAAAAGTGATTGAAGAAGGTAGACTAGGAGAAATTTTAGCAATAAAGGGAACAAACAGGGGAACAAATCCTGGAGGATGGTTTATTGACAAGGAGAAATCTGGCGGTGGAGCGGTCCTTGATCATACAGTACACGTAGTTGATATCATGAGATGGTTTACTGGAGCCGAAGTGCAGGAAGTGTACGCAGAAATCGGTAACGTATATATTGATCATCCCATTGATGATTGTGGAATTTTGACAATGGAATTTACAAATGGAATGTTTGCTACACTCGATTGCAGTTGGTCAAGAAACAGCTCATATCCAACATGGGGCGATGTAACAATGGAAATAATCGGAACAAATGGCACCTTAAAGATAGACGCGTTTTCGCAAAAAATGGATTATTATTCAAATCACGAAGGGCTCAAATGGATTAACTGGGGCGATGATATGGATGCAGGTCTAATCGAGGACTTTATTGCAAGTGTAAAAGAAGGAAAGTCTCCATTAGCATCAGGACATTCAGGCCTAAAAGCTGTAGAGGTAGCTCTTGCAGCCTATCAGTCTTCTGAAAAGGGAACACCCGTAAAACTAAAATAAGTAAAAAAGAATTTGAAAAAGTTCTGAATCTTAGAGCTCGATTTGATTCGAGCTCTTGATAACGAAAGGGGGCTCACAATGAAGGTCTCTGAAGAATTGCAAACGGATATTGTGATTATCGGGGGTGGACTCGGAGGATGTGCGGCTGCACTTTCCGCCTTACAATCTGGGAAAAAAGTGGTCTTAACCGAGGAGACGAAATGGATTGGTGGTCAAATTACAAGTCAAGGTGTACCACCGGATGAGCATCCATGGATTGAACGATTTGGAGCGACGAAAACCTATCAGACTTTCCGAAAAAAAATCAGAGAATACTATCTTTCCAAATATCCAGTTAAGACCAAAGAACGGATGAATGATCAATTCAACCCTGGTAATGCCATTGTTAGTAACATAAGTCATGAACCGCGAGTAGCATTACGTGTTCTTTACGATTTGCTTTCGCCCTATATAAGCAGTGGAAGGCTGACGTTATTAACAGAGTATAAAATCCTTAAAGCTGAATCCGAAAATGATCAAGTTCAATCAGTTACCCTTGGACATACAAAAACAGGCCATACATACCAATTAAGAGGGAATTATTTTTTGGATGCAACTGAAATGGGGGACGTTTTACCACTCGCTAATGTTGAATATGTAATCGGTGCTGAATCTCAAGGGGTAACAGGGGAAGCCCATGCACCTAAGGAAAATCAACCTTTCAATATGCAGGCTTTTACGTATTGTTTTGCGATTGATCATATTGAAGGGGAAGATCACACAATTGAGAAACCTGTTCAATATAAATTTTGGAAGAACTATCAGGCAGAGTTTTGGCCAGCCAAACAATTAAGTTGGTGGGGACTTGTGCCTCACACATTAGAACCGATTGAGTATTCCTTTTTTTACGAACCAGAACGCTTTTCATTATGGAATTACCGGAGGATACTCGATAAAGATAATTTTGAACCAGGTACGTTTCAAAGTGATGTAACCATCGTTAACTGGCCACAAAACGATTATTGGTTAGGACCCATTATTGATGTAACGGATGAAGAAAAAGAGAAACATTTATATAATGCCAAGCAATTAAGTTTATCGCTGCTATATTGGATGCAAACGGAAGCACCTCGTCCAGATGGAGGAACAGGGTATCCTGGTATACGCCTAAGGAAAGATGTTTTAGGAACAGAAGACGGCCTAGCCATGTATCCTTATATCCGTGAATCAAGAAGAATCAAAGCACAATATACCGTAAAGGAACAGGATATCAGCGGTGAAATCGATGGGAAAGAGAGTGCTACGTTCTTTCACGATAGTGTAGGGATTGGAAGTTATCGGATAGACCTTCATCCGAGCACAGGATTGGACACGTATATTGATATTTCGTCCCACCCATTTCAAATTCCTCTCGGGAGTTTACTACCTATCCGGGTTCAAAATTTATTACCCGCTTGTAAGAATATTGGTACTACTCATATTACAAATGGTTGTTATCGATTACATCCAGTGGAATGGAATATCGGTGAGGTAGCAGGCCATTTAGCGGCTTATTGTATTGATCATGAAATCATCCCCCTTGAGGTAAGAAATCAAGATGATAAACTATCAGATTTTCAATCGCGTATCGCCAAAGCTGGAATAGAACTTGATTGGCCCAAAATCCACAAAATTTAAATGAAGACAAAGAGTGGAGTGGATAAACTTTGATCGCTTTAGTTGACAAAAGTATGCAAATGAAACACGTTGTAAGCTATACTCATTATTTTTCGGATATCAATCTACTTTTGAAAGAGAACCTTCATCAATACTCAGTTATTTTTATCAATGGGTATGACATTGGTAATCCAATGAAACTATCGTACGACATTCTTGAAAAACTTTGGGATTTTATTGATCATGGTGGAATTCTATACGGCGAGCTTATAAACTGTGAGGATTTTCCTTCATCTCGTCTTTTTGGTTTCAAACAGGATTTCACAGTAACGAATCGACGTCTAGAAAAGCTGGTGATTTCTAAAGATACTTCCTATTGTAAAAAAGGCCAGTTACTCGAATGGCAAGGTGCCTTTTTAACAGGCTTTACTTTCGAAACGGAACGGCTTTTAGATATCGGTCATTTCAAGGAAACCCATCAAACTGAAGAGGAAGGGCAATACCCTGGAATTATTGTGAAAAAACATGGGAAGGGAAAAACCATTTTTTCAACGTTTTCTTTTTTAGGTAATGTACAGAATTGGACGTTACGACCTAATTGGTTATGGAATTCAGTTGTAAAATGGCTACAAATGGAGTATCACCTACCACTACAATCAATTCAACCAATTATTCAAATACGTGAGAAATCTGATACTAAACAAACAATTGAAAATGGAATGGACTGGTTTTTAAAATCTGGAATCTTACCGAAAGAAGATGGAAGTCTCGGAGTTTATGAAAATATCCATTCAATTCGAAGCGATGTAAGTAAGGATCGACGTCCAGATTGTCATGCCCATACAGCCCTTTTATTTTACCTGTATGGAGAATATGCAAAAGACCCTGAATGGACCGAGAGTTCACATCGATTATTGAACTACTTATTTGAATCAGGCTATCAGGATACAGATCCGAATTCAGCTACATATGGTTTTTGGAAATGGTTTCAAAGCCCAAAGAGTAAGCCAGACCAAATATTCACTGATGATAATAGTTGGGTAGCACTGGTTCTCTTATATTTGTACCGTAAAACAGGTCAAACCATCTATAAAGAAAGGGGTCTATTAACAGCTTATGCTCTATTAAACACGCAGAATAAAAATGGACTTCGACCAGAATGTATCCGTGAACAAGAGTTACTAGAGAAAGGAACTGCTTATTTCCAAAATTCAACGATGGCAAGTATGAATCCTCACTTTGAAGCAATTGCCCATGTGGCCTTTATCCAAGCGTATTATGTGTCCAAGGATGAGAAGTTTTTAGAAACCGCATACCAAGGTACGGTAACGATGCTTAAAAATAAAAATGAGTTGAAATTCATGTATAGCAAAACGGCTGGATATAGCAGATTCTTATTATCATTAGCTGAAATGTACGCCGTTACAAAGAGCGATACCATTCTGGAAGGATTATATGAAGTACTTGATTATTTAACTGAGAACATGCATAAACAAGGCGGAATCGAAGAAAGTGATAATCCGGATCCTGAAAGATATGGTACAGAGGATACAGGTGTGTTCCGAATGAATGGTGAAGGGATTGCAGATCAATTGTACACTAACAATTTCTTACTCATGAATGTTTGGGAAGCATGGAAAGCAACAGGAGACACTAAAATTAAAAAAATTCATGAGAAGCTCGCCGACTTTTTATCAAACATTCAAATATCTTCTCAAAGAAAGGAATTTGATGGTGGCTGGATGCGTTCCTATCATTTAGAAGGTAGAGAGTATTTCGGTAACAATGGTGACACAGGTTGGGGTGCATATGTAATAGAAAGTGGATGGACAAATGCGATCATCTTATCTGGCCTCATCTTAAAAGAATTAGATCAATCTCTATTAGATTAATGTGGGAAGGTGTCCAAATGTCGATTAGATGTACAACTCTAACTAGTAACCCAGCAATTATATTTGCTAAAGAAGAGTTGATAAAGTATTCACAACAGGTTCAAAATCCTATAACTTATTCGTTTGTTTTAGGGTTGGATCAAAATTTTTTAGAAAAAGGTTTAATTAAACAGTCTTTATTTAATAATGATCCTGCTGTTGATGCTTTTCATTTTATACAAAAAGAACGAGAAATTTATATTATTGGAAGCAATACAAGATCAGTACTATATGGGGTTTATCATCTTTGTAAAAACATGTTTGGGTACAAATGGGTTCATTTTTTATCTAAAGAAAAAATAGGTTACAAAGACGTTCATTTTAAACCCTCTGAAATCCATAGCGGAAATATGGTAAGAAGAGGGCTCGTAATTGAAAATTACAATGATATTCCTTTCCTAACAAAGCTCATCGATTGGGCTGCGAAACATTATATAAATGAACTGTTTTTTACTTTTATGCTATGGGATAAAGTGAAACATGTAATAGAAGAAGAGATTAATAAACGAGGCCTATCGATTACAATTGGCGGACATAGTATGCACTATTTATTAATGGAATCCTCGGTTTCTGAGAAAAAACAGATTGATTTTTCAAATGATAGCTGGAAAGTTACACTTGTTGATAAAATAAAAAACTATTGTGAAAAATCAACATCCATTAAACGAGTATCCTTATGGCCAGCCGATATTGGAATAAATGATAACCAAGATTTTTTAGCACGCTACATAGAATTTACTGAACTCATAAAAAGGGAGATTCCTAGCATTGAAGTAGAGCATATTGCCTACAATGCAGGTCTATCTTGGAATATGTTAGAACTTCATGAAGGGTTAAGTGGTTCTAGTAAAGTAAATACGCTATTTGCTTTTTGGGGAAGAAATTATCAGCAATCTTTTATGAAGGAAGAAAGAGCATTTGAGGCCTTACAAAAATGGTGTCAAAAAACTAAGGTAAATCAGCAGGATATCACTATTTTTGAATACTATAGTGACCAGTACATGTTAGGGGATTTATTTCCTCCTTTATTTCACAGAATTCATGAGGACATTGACGTTTACGCTAAGTTAGGAATCAATTCAATGGTTAATCTAATTGTCCCCTACATAACTAAAGAAGATGAGAAATCATTGGATCAGCATTTTCCATGGGAATCGTTACAGTTAATGAACAGTTATTATTTTGCACGGTTAACTTGGGGGGATGACTTTCATGAGATTGAAGCAGATTTCTACTCCATCTTTGACGATCATCAAATAAGTACAAAACAATTGCTTGTAAAATTGGAATCTGTACTTTCTGAAGTATCCAAATGGAATGTACCTCTGTTTCCATCCCGTGTAATTGATCCTGAAAAAGTAGTTCAACATGAAGCAATAAGTGAGATTATCACTGATTTAACAAAATGGAAAAGAGAACTTGTACCTTTTAAAGTCGATTCAACAACAGAAATAAAAGATCCCAACAGCCTGATATCATTTTACATCGATCATGTGTGTGAAAAGCTAGATGATCTCTTACGTACATGGAGGGGAAAAGAATGAAACAACGAATTGTTTTTATCGGTGACAGCATTACATGGTGGGGGATTAACGAGAGTGATAGCATTGGAACGGGATATGTGCGATTGCTTCATGATTATTTGAAGGTTAGCTTCCCACATAGAGAATTTGAAATCATAAACAAGGGGATTAGCGGAAATCGGGTAACGGACCTAGCTGAGCGGTGGGAGCAAGATGTTATTTCGTATCATCCCGACATTGTTTCAATCTCCATTGGTATCAACGATGTGTGGAGACAAGTAGATTCTCCTGAGATGGAACAAGTGTTACCAAACCGTTTTGAAGAAGTGTTAGAGAATCTACTGATAGAGATTAAGGAAAAAACCAATTCCTCTATTGTCTTAATGGAACCAACCATTATTTCAGAAGATATTTTGGGAATAGGAAACAGTATGCTAAAACCCTATATTAAAAACATTCATCAATTAGCAGAAAAGTATAATGCCGTCATTGTTCCAACACATCAGGCATTCATTTCATTCTTAAACCATAAGAAGAACTTCCCCCTTACAATAGACGGTGTTCATATGAACTCGCTCGGGAATATGCTAATGGCTAAAACCTGGATAGAAGCAACGAAGGATATGTTTGAATAGTTGTAGTACTCTAATATGAAACTAATTATGAAAAAGAGTAGGCTTAAAATTATAGTAGCTTATTCTTTTTTATTATTGTAGATTAATAGATTCATCCACAATCTAACAGTTTTCGACACCCCCTTGACGGTATAATAAGGAAAATGATTAATAGGGAGGTTCGATTCTTGCTAGATTCTAGTCATGAATTCTATTTAAGTAGCGCAGAACGACAATTAATAATCAAAGGGATAAAGCGTGGATTAGAGCGTTTTTATAAGGATAGAGATGGAAAACCTGATCTCGTCACCGAAAGAAACTTCATCTCCAGACAACGCGCCTCTTATGTTTTCGACTCCATCTATCACATCTCGAAACAACATCCAGAATTAAATGTAACGCCTGAAATCCGAACAGCAGGCCTATCCTATGAATATGTATCACTCTTTTTTGAAACTCGAAAAATTGTCGTCACATTTAGCCAAGTAAAACGTCCTGAAGATCTGCCCGAATATAGTGAATATAGAAACGAATATACAGAAGGAAATCGGTTGTACAATCCGCAGTTATCCTTCTTCAGGGAAGATGAAGAATTTAATCTAAAAAGCTACAAACACCTCGTCGTCACGTTTAATGGATCGCATGGACCGGATCCACTTTTTATATGGATAGGTGCAACAACACCTGGACAAAATGCCTGGATCTATCATGAGGAATTAAAAGAAGGAGTAGCACTAGGATAAGTTTTTTAATATGAGTGACAAATTTAAATGATTAGAATGAGGTTGTAATTATTACAGCCTCTTTTTTATGTTAGAAAATCCAATTTTCAATGTATTAAATCTATTTTTTAAACTTTTTTAAAGTAAATTAAATAAAGTTAAAGGCGATATCAAAAAAAATAGATACTATAATGATGCTTAAGAAAGCGCTTACTAAAATGAAATTAAGGGGGGAATGAACAGAATCGTTAAAAACGAGTTCTGTAATCGGCCAATGAAAATTACGGGTATGACAGTAGACAGATATGAACGTATGGGAAAATCAGATATGGCATTTAGTGGTCATGAGGTTGTTGTTGTGAAGGTAGAAACAGATGAAGGAATTACAGGTACTGGATTTATAAGTTCTCCAGTTTACCCTCATGGAATTGCAAGTGATGTGGCAGCAAGGTTACTGAATAGAAACTTTAAAAATATCATTCTAGGTGAAAACCCGTTATACAATGAACAGCTTTGGTTGAAGATGTTTGATGGACCATGGCGACTAGGTATGAGGGGGATGATAAGAGATTGTATCGCTGCAATTGATTTCGCATTATGGGATATTAAGGCTAAAAAACTAAATGTTCCGTTATCCGACTTGTTCGGTTCTAAGCGTAACAAAATACTGACCTACGCAAATGTAGGACACCAGCTACCACCTGTTGAACTGGCGAAAAAAGCCGTCGAATATGTAGAACAAGGACATACAGCCTTAAAAATTCGGGCAGGTTCTGTCGCTGTTCCGATTAAAGAGGCGAATAAAAGGGTTCAAGCCGTACGGGAAGCGATTGGTCCAGACGTGAAACTAATGGTGGACATTAACGGTTCTTGGGATACCGAAACAGCCATCCAACAACTTAAGGCATGGGAAAAATACGATATTTATTGGCTTGAAGAGCCTGTTGCACCTGAGGATATTTCAGGATATGCGAGAATTCGAGAGTATGCAGGAAACACCTATATTGCCGGTGGTGAGCAAAACAGTGGATTAACGGAGTTTCGACAATTTATTGAAAAGAAAGCACTCGATATTATACAGCCAAACGCCATGGCAACTGGCGGAATCACAGATTGGTTACGTATCTATCATTTTGCTTCAGCTCACAATATTCCAATTTCACCTTGGAATCTTCAACAAATTCATATTCATTTAGCTGCAGGTCTGCCTAATGTGAAATGGGTAGAATATTTCTCTCACAATCGTGATTATTTTCAGGATGTGTTAATTAAAGGGCCGCATATTAGAGAGGTAAGAGGTGAAGATGGTGTATATCTACTTGCACCAGAAGGCCCAGGAATAGGAATTGAACTCGATGAAGAAGTAGCTGAAAGAACACATGTAAAAGATACCTTTTAAATTTATTGAAAATGAATTGGAGGAATATTGGTGAAAAAACAATATCATCTTATAGCTATTCTATTGTGTTTACTGCTCGTTCTTTTTGGATGCTCAAGCGGAGGAGACTCTTCAAAAGAGGCTTCTACAGATAAAAATTCGAAAGATAATCAGAGTCAAAGTGAAACAGATTCAACCGTCAAACTTGATGGCTCTGTTGAACTAATCGTTCCAGCAAGTGCTGGTGGTGGAAGTGATATAAATGCGAGAATGCTTGCAGAGATTATCCAAGCGAATAAATTGATTGATGAAAATGTGATGGTTGTTAATAAGCCTGGAGGAAGCACTGCAGTAGCTAACTCCTATACGTATAAGAAGGAAGGCACTAATAATACAATTTTAACTTGGAACTCCAGCCAAATTATCAGCCCATTTTTAAACAAGAATGATGTCACAATTGAAGATTTAACACCATTAGGTACACTGACTTTAGACAGCTATTTAATCATTGTTAAAGCGGATAGTAAGTATAAAACATTAGATGATCTATTGAAAGCAGCCAGAGAGAACCCACAGACGGTTTCGATTGGAGGAACAGGTCAAGGTACAGAAATTCACATCTTAAGTCATTTGATTAACAAGTATGGGGAAAGCGATTTAAAGTATATTCCTTTTGAAAGTGGTGGAGAAACTACTTCCGCACTACTTGGAGGACACATTGATGTTACTCTAGCCAACCCAAATGAAGTGAAATCCCAAATAGAAGCTGGCGAGGTTAGAGCATTAGCTACATCTTCACAGGAACGTATTGGTGGTGTATTAGAGGATGTTCCAACTTTTGAAGAAGTAGGATTAGGAGATATCAAAATTTCATCATTCCGAGGATATGTTGGACCACCGGGAATGACTGATGAAGAAATCGCTTATTGGGAAGATGTATTGAAACAAGTTCATGAATCAGAGAGTTGGCAAAAAGATTATATTCAAAAATACGATTTGACCAGTCAATATATGAATGCTGAAGAAAGTAAAGCATTTTACGAAGAAGTTCTAAATCTTTATTTAGAAGCATCAAAAGAAATGGGGCTTATTGATTAATATGGATGGCGGAAGGTCCATACCACCTTCTGCCAATGTTTCACCATACTACTCTAATCTTTTGAATTTAGTTGAAAAGAGGAATATAACATGACTAGAGTAATATCCATTCTTTTATTTATAGTCGCACTCTTTTTTATCCATCAAGGCTGGTTTAACTATACGTTTTGGGAGAATAATGCGCCAGGCAGTGGTTTCATTCCTCTCATTGCAGGTCTCGTTTTAGCCGTATTCACACTCAATATTTTTATTAAAAATGATAAAAAACCGTTTGGATTCGTGAAAAAACAATTATACCCCTTTATTGGGAGCTTAATCATGATCATATCAATCTATGTATTAGGAATGATTCTATCAATTGCCATTTTTATTATTGCTTGGCTCATTATTGTTGAAAAATATTCTACTTTACGAGCATCGATTTATGGAATTACAACAACATCTGTTATATATATCATTTTCAAAATCTCACTTAAGGTTCCACTTCCTGAAGGTTTTGTAGGATTTTAATAGAAAGGAGATATGCTTATGGAAACTGTTCAATTACTCCTTTCTGGGTTTGCAGAAGCAATTTCGTTACAGAACATGCTAGCTGCATTAATCGGGGCGATACTTGGTATCATTATAGGCGCCATACCTGGATTGGGATCAGCATTAGGAGTCGCCTTGCTTTTACCATTAACCTTTGGGATGGATCCAATTACAGGAGTAATCATGTTGGCCGCTGTATATTATGGTTGTATGTACGGAGGTGCATATAGTGCCATATTAATTAATATTCCCGGTGATTCTGCAGCTATTACAACAGCGTTTGACGGGTATCCGCTAACTCAAAAAGGAAAACCAGGTAAAGCATTATTTTCAGCTAATATGGCTTCGTTTATTGGAGGGACGATTGGAATATTGGCTTTAACGTTTATTGGCCCCCCATTGGCTGATCTAGGGCTAGCTTTTGGACCAGCAGAAGTTGCGTTATTAATTCTATTAGCACTTTGTTCAGTCGGTTGGCTTCTAGGGGAAAGCCCTTCGAAAGGTGTTGCTGCAACTGTTCTTGGAGTTATGTTCGCAACAGTTGGCGTAGATGCTATGTCAGGGCAAGCCAGATTTGCATTTGGTTCAGATCAATTACTAAGTGGACTCGAACTTATTCCAATGATTATAGGAATGTTTGGCTTTAGCCAAGTAATCGTTATGATTACTCAAAAACTCAATGTCAAAGAGACAAAGAAGCTATCATTTAGAGAAAGTCTATTAGATAAAAAAGATACAAAACGGATTGCAATACCTAGTGTTCGTTCAGGTATACTTGGTACTTTTCTAGGAGTATTACCAGGTGCAGGTGCTACAACCGGTGGATTACTTTCCTATGTGTTAGAAAAGAGAGTTGGTAAAAATAAGAAAGAAATGGGAAAAGGGGCTATGGAAGGAGTTGCAGCTGCAGAATCAGGTAATAATGGTGCAGCAGTTGGTGCGTTTGTGCCATTGCTTTCACTTGGAATTCCCGGGTCTGCCACAACGGCTATATTATTAGGTGGGTTAATCATGTGGGGACTAGACCCAGGGCCACTACTATTTAAAAGCAATCCTGATTTTGTTTGGGGATTAATTTCATCCATGTATATAGGAAATATTATTAGTTTAATTGCGGGATTAGCCTTTATTCCAATCTTAATGAAAGTCATTCTAATTCCAAATTCACTAATGGTGCCGATTATTACCGTTATTTGTATTATTGGTTCATATAGTGTGAATAACAACATGTTCGATGTTTGGATTATGTTGTTTGGCGGTGTTATTGCATACATCCTCCAAGAAAATAATTATCCTATAGCTCCATTATTATTGGCGTTTGTATTAACACCAAAACTCGAAATTTCTGCACGTCAAGCATTTAGTCTTTCAAATGGAAGTTTGGATATCTTTGTTGGCAGTACAATTTCAATAATCATTTTGTTATGTATTACATTATTTATCTTTGCACCACTCGTATTAAAAGTTTTTAAAAAGAAGAAAAAGGAATTAACGGAAGACATACCAGCATGAAGTATTATTAGGAATTTCCTCATGCTGATCAATTAAAATTTATATTTTAATAGAATAAAGTTTTTTAGGCCGTCCCTTATCGGAGTATTCTAAATCTAACACAATTTCATCATTTTGAATCATGAATTCAATATACTTACGTACGGTAAGGGTAGAAATTTTTACGAGTTTACTAAGTTCAGTAATCGAAAAGGATTTCTTTGCTTTCTTAAGTTCATCTCTTATTAAGGTAAGGGTTACAGGATCAATCCCTTTTGGTAAATCAATTTTTTCTTCTGTTAAAGTAGTCGAGTAGAGTTGATCGATGTCTGATTGACGAATTCGTGGCAGAGAGTGAAACATTGTCTGTCTTTTTTCATAAAAAGCAAGTGATGTTTGGAATCGTTCAAAACCATATGGCTTAAGGATACAATCAACAACTCCATGACGCAGTGCTTCTTCGATTAGATGAGGAGCATCTGCGGCAGTAACAAGTATCACATCAACCATCACGTTCTTATTGCGCAATGCCCTTAGTAGTTCAATACCAGTCAACTCAGGCATATAGACATCTAATAACACGAGTTGTGGTCGCAGATTCATAATTTGCTGAAGAGCATCTTTACCATTTTTCGCATGACCTATGAGCGAAAAGGAGGTCATCTTTTGTAAATAATCAGCATTGATTTTAGCAACCATTGGATCATCTTCGACTATGAAGGTTGATATCATTGTAATCATCCTTTCAAAATTTGATTATCCATTTCTTTTGGAATTTGCACACTAAAACAAACTCCATCATTTTGTGATAAAGTGATTGAGCCATTTAATAAGTTTTCTACATGATGTTTCACAAGGAATAATCCATAACCTAAAGTTCCTTTTGAAGAATAGCCTTTGGTGAAGATAGTCTGAACATTCTCTTTATTGACACCGCTTCCATTATCTTCAACTAAAATAGTGAGATGATTATCCTTGTCCAAAAATGTAAGCTGTACTTCCCCAGATGTTGCATGTTTAACCGCATCAATAGCGTTTTGGAGAAGGTTTCCGATAATAAGTGCTACACTATCAACTGGAATTTTTGGAGGTAATATTCCGATTTTACTTCCAGGAGTAAAGGTAACTTTCACGTTTAGCTCGATTGCTTGTTGGATTTTTCCTAATAAAAGTCCAGAAATTTTAGGTTCTAGAATATTTCGCGTTAAAAATTCTAATAATTTTTGTTGTTGAATATTCGTGTTGGAAATATATGCTTTAACTTCATCATAGCGATTTAATTCAATTAATCCTGATATCGTTTGAAGTTTATTTGAAAATTCATGAGTTTTTGCTCGCAAACCATCAACATATTCATTAACACCAGTTAGATCTTCAGCTAAGCGTCTAACTTCTGAGATGTCATGAAATGTAATGATATGTCCCCAAATTTTATTCTGTTTAGAAATGGGGTAGTAGTTTGCTAATATCACCGTATCATTCACAAATAATTCCATATTTTGGTGATTAAGAGGGGATTTTAATAGTGAAAATTCATCCATAATTTCGGAAAGTTTTCTTTTATCGATGTCTTGAGGAAGGTTTAGAATCTGCTTTGCCGCTGAATTTATAAGTGTAATATTATTTTCTTGGTCGGTAGCAATTATTCCTTCGCTTAAAGATTCTAGCATTGCCTCCCTTTGGATGAAAAGCTTAGCAATCTCCTCAGGTTCATGATTATGTAAGATTTTCTTGATTTGTTTTGCAAAAATAATAGCTGCAAAAATTCCAATTGAAAACGCAATTAAAAGCGAATAAACAAGTAAATCCATATTTCTTTGTACAAAACCACTGATGTTCTTTTGAGAGTATCCAATTGCTAGGATTCCTAGTTGTTGATTTGTATCAGGGTCGATAACGGGGACCCAAGTTCGTAAGGTAGGCCCAGATATTCCGTTTGCATAAGAATAATAGGCTTGACCAGAAAGAGCTCTTTTTATATCATTACCGGTTACATGAAAGCCAATTAAGGATGAGTCTGGATGGGTATATCGAACACCATCCTGATTCACTAGTACAAAAAAAAGTTCTTTATCTGATTCATTCAAATAGTCTTCATAGACTTCTTGGAGATCAACCCTTTTATCTGATTCTTTTAAAGCTTCATGTACTGCGGGCATCTTAGAAATAAGATGGGTAATTTCAAGAGCGTTTTCACCAACTGTCTCTTCAATCGATTTTGACAGAATAATGTAAGATAAATAGCCGGAAACAATTAAGACAATAGCAATGACAGAAGTGGAAAACAAAATAATTTTAGCTTTCAGGGGAATCCGTTCAAAAACTTTTGGAAACAAATTTGACTCACTTCCTTTAGCATACAAATAACGAGAGAAAAGTCTGAATTTAAAGAAAATAATATATTTATAGTTAAAATGATAACATGTATTCCTTTTGTGTCAATAAATAGTTCATTCATTGTAGGGAGGAAGTATGATGGAAACAAAAACATGTGATTTAGTCCGTAGAATTGGTGATGATGGCCAGCTATTACAAAACAAGACTCTGAATCTATCAGAATATGAATTACGTGGGCTTTATAAAAAAATGCTAATGGCCAGATTATATGACGAACGGGCATTTCGTTTACAAAGGCAAGGAAGAATAGGAACTTACCCTCCGTATAGTGGGCAAGAAGCTGCCCAAGTAGGTAGTGCTTTTGCCCTCGAAAAGGGAGATTGGTTGTTTCCTTATGGAAGAGACTTAGCAGCTTGTTTTACTTTTGGCAAGGACATGAAAACTGCCTTGCTTTATGCAATGGGCCACAAAGACGGAAGTCTTGTTCCAGACGACGTAAATATTTTTCCATTAGCGATTATGATTCCTCCTCAAATTCCTCAGGCTGTAGGTGCTGCTTGGGCAAGTAAATTAAAGGGAGAAGATCGAGTAGCCTTAACGACATTTGGAGACGGTGCTACCTCGAAAGGGGACTTTCATGAAGGTCTTAATATGGCTGCTGTATTAAAAGTACCAGCTGTATTCCTTTGTCAAAATAATAAATGGGCCATCAGTGTTCCAATTGAAAAACAAATGGCAACTGAGACCATATCCCAAAAAGCATTCGCTTACGGTATGCCAGGGGTTCGAGTAGATGGGAATGATGTATTAGCAGTCTATGAAGTTACGAAAGAAGCGATTATGCGTGCGCGAAATGGAGAAGGGCCAACGTTAATTGAAGCGGTTACATACCGAGTTGGACCACACACAACATCAGATGATCCAACTAGATACCGTGAAGATACAATTGCCCAAGAATGGAAATCAAAAAGAGATCCGGTATTTTTATTTAAAAACTTTCTCCTTAAACAAGGACTTTGGACTGAGGAAGAGGACGCTGAAACAGCAGAAAGAATGAAGAATGAGATAAATGAAGCTGTAAAAGAAGCTGAAAGCACAGCAAAAACGAAACTTTCAGATATCTTTGATCATGTTTATGAAACTCCAACCACTGACTTGATTTTACAAAAAGAAGAAATAAGTAGTGAGCAATTTATTACTAAATAAGGGGGTTACAACAATGCCGGTCAAAACAATCGTTCAGGCTGTAAACGAAGCAATGGAGATAGCTCTAGAACAAGATCCGAGCGTTATGGTAATGGGACTTGATGTAGGAACAAATGGAGGTGTGTTCAGAGCAACCGAACAGCTTCAAGAAAAGTTCGGAGAGCATAGGGTTGTAGATACACCACTCGCAGAATCTGGTATTGTCGGCTCAGCAATTGGCCTTGCTGCAAATGGAATGAAACCAATTGTCGAGCTACAGTTTATGGGGTTTATTTATTCAGCAATGGACCAACTTTGTTCGCAAGCAGCGAGAGTAAGATTCCGTACCGGTGGAAGGTTTACTGCTCCAATGGTCATCAGAGGACCCTTTGGAGGCGGAGTTCATGCATTAGAACTTCATTGTGATAGCTATGAATCTTTCTTTACACATACGCCTGGTTTGAAAGTGGTTATTCCAAGTAGTCCATATGATGCAAAAGGATTGTTATTAGCAGCAATCCAAGACCCCGACCCTGTTGTCTTTTTTGAACCAATGAAAATATATCGTTCTGTAAAAGAAGAGGTTCCTGATGAAGCATATACGATTCCTCTTGGGAAAGCCAAAATTGTAAAAGAAGGAGAGGATCTTACAATTGTTAGTTGGGGAGCTCCAGTACATATCGCAAAAAAGACGGCCGAAAAATTACAAAGCGAGAAGGGGGTATCTGTTGAGGTTATTGATTTGAGAACTTTGGTCCCTTTTGATACAGACACAGTTATTAACTCAGTGCGGAAAACCGGTAGAGTCATTGTCATGCATGAAGCGGTTAAAACAAGTGGTTTTGGGGCCGAAGTCG
This sequence comes from Fredinandcohnia aciditolerans, assembly GCA_003640645.1. GTDB lineage: Bacteria > Bacillota > Bacilli > Bacillales > Bacillaceae_L > Ferdinandcohnia > Ferdinandcohnia aciditolerans. The sequence goes on from QGHH01000003.1 coordinate 375,276, forward strand.
CCTCAAGAATTATGGAAGAAGCATTCTTGTATTTGGAGAGTCCAGTTGAAAGAGTCACAGGGTTTGATACTCCATATCCTTTTCCACAGGTAGAACATGAATGGATGCCAAACGAAAATAGACTCTTACGCGCTGTTGATAAAGTATTACATTACTAATCTTTTGGAGGTGATGAAATGATTTATGAATTTAAATTACCTGATGTAGGTGAAGGAATTGCGGAGGGAGAAATTGTAAAATGGTTTGTTACAAAGGGAAAGACCATTAATGAGGATGAGCCAATTGCAGAGGTTCAAACAGATAAAGCCTTGATTGAAATTACATCACCTGTAAGTGGGAGAGTAAGGGAAATTTTCTACGAAGAAGGCGATGTTGCCGAGGTAGAATCGGTTATTATTAGCTTTGAAATTCAAGATAAGCAGGCATCATTGGAAACTATCAATGAATCGGTTAATGAACAGGAAACAGGACGATTTGAAAATATAGATGAAAAGCTATCATCCAAAATGGGCAAAAGACGAGTAATCGCAACCCCAACCGTTAGAAGAATTGCCCGTGAACTAAATGTGGATCTATTACAAGTTGTTCCATCCGGGAAAAACGGCAGGGTCCTCGCTGAAGATGTTCATAAGTATAAGGAAGAAAAAAAGCAAGTAAAGCCAACGAAGGAAAAAGTTTTTAAGCAGGAAAGGGAAGCAAGTTTTGAAAATAATCTAATCCAAACAGGAGAAGAGGTAGTAGAAAGAGTTCCACTAAGAGGTTTGCGACGAAGTATTTCAAAGAAAATGACACAATCTACACAAATCGCTGCCCAGTCTACAATTTTAGAAGAAGTAGATGTCAGTAAGCTTGTTACACTGCGCAAGGAAATGTCCATAAAAGCGAAAGAAACAGGGGTTCATCTCACATACTTGCCGTTTATCATAAAAGCAGCTATTTCAGGACTAAAGGAATTCCCTTATCTAAATGCTTCAATCGATGATAAGAAAGAAGAAATCATATTAAAAAAGTATTTTAATATTGGGGTTGCGACCGATACACCAAATGGACTCATTGTTCCAGTCATTAAACAAGCTGACCAAAAGAGCATGTTAGCACTTGCAAGTGAAATTACAAGTTTAGCTGAGAAAGCTAGAAATAATGCCTTATCCATGGAACAGTTGAAGGGTGGGACTTTTACGATCACAAATATTGGTTCAACCGGTGTAGGCATCTTTGGTACACCAATTATTAATTATCCTGAGGTAGCAATCCTTGGTGTTCACCGAATTCAGAAAAAGCCAATCGTTACAGAAGACGAAGAAATTGTTATTCGTGACATCATGGGGATTAGCCTGAGTTTTGACCATCGATTAATTGATGGGGCAATGGCTTCATACTTTTTAAAGCATTTCATAAGCTATTTAGAAAATCCAAATCTACTATTTATGGAATTGGTGTAAAGGGACGTTATCCAGTACTATTTTTCAATATGAAAGGTGTTGAAAGAATTGAAGGTAAGTATTTTAGGAGGCGCAGGTACTCTAGGAGCAACAACAGCATTTGTACTAGCTCAACAAAACCTTGTCGATGAAATTAGCTTGATTGACCTGAAAGAAAACATTGCTGCAAGTCACAAAATGGATATGGAGCAGGCAGCAGCTGAATTTTCATCTGTAGAGATTACAAGTGGTGATTTTTCATTGCTACAAGCTTCTGACATTATCATCAATACAGTGGGAATACCCGAAAAACAAGTGCAATCACGGATGGACTATTTGGAGGGTAATTATAAAATTATCCAACAAATTTCTAGTCATATTAATCAATACACAAAGAATCCGATTATCATTTCAGCAACTAATCCCTTAGATATTATTCACACGCTATTACAGGACTTAGTTGCAATTCCCAAAAAAAGAATGATAGGTTTCTCTTTAAATGATACATTCCGTTTCCGTTGGGCACTATCAAAAGTTTTACAGGAGCCAATTGAGAACATAGAAGCCTTTGTGTTTGGTGAACATGGGGAAGATCAAATTCCAATTTTTAGTCGTATTTATATTAATCAAAAACAAATTCAGCTGGCAGAAGAACAAAAACAACTCGTCATTCAAATAATAAGAAATTGGTTTTCTGACTATCAATCCCTGAATTCAGGAAGAACTTCAGGGTGGCTTTCTTCTATAAATCTAGTAAAGATTATTAAAGCAATCGTTGAAGATACAAAAGAAATTATTACTTCGTCAGTGATTGGGAAGGATGGAATTTCAATTGGTCAAGCAGCCAGAATAGGAAAAAATGGCGTAGAAGCGATTGAAGAAATTCCTCTTACATTGGAAGAGACCGAAGAATTTAATAGAGTTAAACAAAAAATAAATGAGCAAGTCAAACTGATACACGAAGGAATTACCTTACACAAATCATAACGCCTTTTAAAAACTAACCGGTAAAAAAAGGGAGACTGTAATTAATTACAGTTTCCCTTTTTTCGTTAACCCATTCCTCAAAACCGCTAAAACAATGCTTGGTTTCATCAAAATCGTCATTGGATGTTTTAAGTTCATCACTTTTATAAAAGAATCATAAATCTGGATGTCTTTAGCTGATAAAAGAAATACCTGCCGGGCGTACCATTGGAGAATGGGGAGTCCAACAGGTTTTTTACCAGTTGTTTCTTGATAGCGAAAATCCTCTGTAAGCACCATGTTCCATATCGGTGCTATGATTTGAGATGCCTTTTTATGAAAATCACGAGCTACATTTTCCAACGATTGATTTTGTAAAGTTTCTTCTAAAGCAAGTGCTTCTAACACAGCAATGCTCATTCCTTGACCAAAAAACGGATCAATTCTACATATTGAATCACCAATCATGATAAGACCAGCCGGAAAGTTGTTGATTTTCTCAACTTTTCTCCATGAGATTTCTGGAACGCGAAAAACAGAAATACCGGTAAGAGGCTTGGCAGTTTGTAATGTCTTATAGATATCATTCTTCTGTAACCTTTTTGCAAGGTGTAATAAATTATTTTCTTTAACAACCTCTTTTTCATTAATACAGTCATGGTATCCTATGAATGTAACCAAATATCGATTCCCCTCAACCTTTGAAATGGAACCTGCAAGTTTTTCGTGAGGTGGGTTAGGGTAAAGAAGCTTGATCTTCCAATCCTGGTTATCATTTTTGGGCAATTCCACAATTTGACTAACGTAGGTTAAATCAATTTTCACTTTTTCAAGCGGGATGTGTATGGCTTGATCATTCAACCAACGATATGTAAAACTACTTGCACCACTCGCGTCCACAATCAAATCGGCATTTATCACACTGCCGTCTTTCAACACAACGCCAATCATTCGATTGGTTCCGTCGTCAAATACATATTCTTTAACAGTTTGCTTGTATTGGATAGTTATGTTCTTAAACTCTTTTATGTATTGGTTTATATGCCATTCTAAGTGTGGTCTGGTTTGAAGAGTGGTTGTGTAACCACCATCATAGCGTTGTTTCCAAACTCCGTGGTGATGCCAAGCAAGGTCTTTCGTTGAATTAATTTTCACGGCCCCTGTTGAATAAAACTTTTCAGTGATTCCAGGAAAAAGCTTCTCAAGTCCTTGTTCACCTGCATGTAACAATGCATGAATATGATTCCCTTGTTGCGCTCCTTTTCTTGGGATGGGTGAAGTAGCTTCAGCATCACGCTCTATAACAATCACTTCTCGAAAAGAATCAGCAAGAACGCGCGCTGCTAATTTTCCCGCAATTCCTCCGCCAATTATGATAACTTTATCCTTATTCTGCACTAAAAACACTCCTAATTACTTTCATATAGTAATATTTTAAATTGCCTTTGACAAAAAAGGTACATAATATACAAAAATGAATTAAAATTTATCTATTCAGCAGGCTCGTATGTTATCTTATTGATATCGCATTAAAGGAAGTGAACAAATGCAAACATTAAACCGAGCGATTCATTTTAACAGGGTTAATTTTTATGCGGATGAAAAACATATTTTAAAAAATATTACGGGATCCTTTTATGAGGGGACGATTACTTCATTGGTTGGACCTTCCGGAGCGGGGAAATCTACGCTCTTAAAGCTTTGTAATGGGCTTTTGTCACCAAATTCAGGTGAGATATACATAAAGGAAAAAGATATCCAAACATATGAACCGGATAAATTACGTCGTGCTGTTGGAATTGGCCTGCAAAATGCACCCATGGTAAATGGTACTGTTTATCATAATCTTGCTTTACCAATGACACTGCAAAATAAGGAATTAGAAGAAAAAACAGCCAAGGATTTATTAGATGATGTTGGGTTAGAAGAGGAATACCTTAATCGAGATGTTCGTGATTTGTCAGGTGGACAACGCCAAAAGGTGTCCATTGCACGTACGCTTGTCAACCATCCGCAAATTTTGCTATTGGATGAAATAACATCCGCACTCGATCGAGTTTCGAAACATGAAATTGAGGAACTCATCGTAAAGATCAACCAGAAGTACAATGTAACCATCATCTGGATTACCCATAACCTCCAACAAGCCATTGAAATTGGCAATTATGTATGGGTTATGATGGAAGGGGAAGTTATTGAAACAGGTGAGAGTACATTGCTGAAATCTCCGACTCATGAAAAAGTAAAACAATTTGTGAAGGGGGAGATGGATTGAGTACATTTGCATTAGCAATAGCGCTTATTTTTGTGCTAATTCCGATTTTTTTATCAAAAACGTTCAATCTGGGTTTGGAAAAAGACACGACTATTGCAGTTGTCCGTTCAATCATACAATTATTTGCAGTCGGCTATATTTTAAAATTTGTCTTCGATACAGAGAGTCTCATTTATATTTTTCTAATGGTTATTGTCATGATTGTTGCAGCTACTCAAAATGCGAGGAAAAAAGGAAAGGCCATCAAAGGGATCACATGGAAAATCGCTGTTACCTTGATTTTTATGGAGGTGTTAACTCAAGCAATTTTACTTGGATTCCAGATTACACCTGCAACAGCCCAATATATTATTCCAATCAGTGGAATGGTTGTTGGCAACTCAATGGTTCTTGCCATTCTATTTTTAAATCGATTTACGTCTGAGGTTGACAGCCATCAGGAGCAAACCGAACTTATCCTGTCCTTAGGCGGGACACCAAAACAAGCAATCCATACACAACTGATTACGTCAATCAAGTCAAGTATGATTCCTACCATTGAAAGTCAAAAAACAATCGGACTTGTTCAACTACCGGGTATGATGAGCGGTCAAATCATCGCTGGCGCAAATCCCATTCAAGCAGTTCAATTTCAATTACTCGTGCTCTTTTTACTCCTAACAACAGCAGCTGTAACAAGCATTATGCTCGGATTTTTATCGTATCCAACATTATTTAACCAACGTATGCAATTTTTGAAGATGAGGTAATAACGGATAATATCAAAAAATGCCTGAACCTCATAAGGTCTCAGGCATTTATTCTATAGTAAACAGGAACTTCACTAGTTCCCTAGCTTATTTTCGAATTCATAAAACTAAATTAATGTTTAAATACATGGCGACCAATTTTAACGGCAGTTGTTCTTGAATCTAACCAACGATTTGTGGCAATTGCTGGGTTATAGAAGAACAATGCGTCTTTCGCAATATTTCGCATTTCAGTGAGTGCGGCGCGCACTGCTTTTATCGACTCTTCATCTGCAGGTTTATTAATTTGACCATTTCGTACAGGTTGGAACTGGCCACGCTGATAAATTACATCTCGAATCGTATCAGGGAATTTCTTACTTTCTACACGATTTAACACAACTGCTGCAACAGCTACCTTTCCTTCAAAAGGTTCTGCTTGAGCCTCAGCTCGTACAATCCTTGCTAACAAATCTAGTTCTTCTGAAGAAAAATTGTAATTTGTAGAAACACTTTTAACTTCGGTAACTACTTTCTCTGCTTTTACTGTATCATGTTTAAGTTCTTTCTTTGCTACTACAACTTCCTGTTTCTTTTCAATGTGCATACCTTCAAATAATTTAGGTGAGTTATCATCTACTTCTGCATTTATATGTTGACCTACGACAATCAGGTCTAAATCTTCAACTTGCGGGTTCATCACTGCTAATTCTTCTAAAGTCATACCATGTTTATGTGCGATTTCTGACATCGTGTCACCTTTTTGTACAGTATATGCAAACGCTTGATCTGCAAAAAATAGAGATGCTATAAAAATCGCTAGTCCTAATAGTATTTTTTTCATAGTGATAGTCCTCCTAGTTAATTTAAGTACTGGGTAACTCTCTATGACTCATTTCTATGAAAAAAATAAATAGAATAGTATTACAGTTTCTTTACAGGTAGATTACAACCTGTCTATCTTCCAAAAACTAGTAAATACAGACGGTTCCCTTCTAAAAAAAGAGAACCGTCCACAACTTACTGTTGGCTCCTTTGTACGTATCCTTCAACACTATTGATGTGTTGCACCATGAGGTCGCTAGCACGTTCTGCATTCCGCTCCTTCATCGCTGTAAAGATTGCTTTATGGTAATTAAGGGACTCGTTCATTACCCCATATACAGTAACTCCACTTTCCTGAGCGTGCTTCACTAAATTATTTATCGATTCATATAGGTTGAATAAAACAAGGTTTTTCGATGCTTTCGCAATTTTTTTATGGAATAACAGGTTCGTACGAACATATTCCGTTTGATTGTTTTCACGAATGGAAAGTTCCATATCAACAATGGTTTGTTCGATTTCATCAATGTCTTTAGAATTTGCCCTCGTTGTTGCCAGGTATGTTAATTCTTTTTCTAAAAATCTACGGGCTTCAAAAATATCTTGCCATTGGGCAGAGGAAAAATAGAGCTGGAACATGAGGGAGTCAGAGAAAAACTTATCATGGTTACCTGTGATAATCGTACCTTTCTGTGTCTTTTCAATTAAACCTTGCGCTTCCAAAACCTTCAGTGCTTCCCTTAGTGAAGGCCTACCCACACCGAATAAATTCATTAGTTCTCGCTCTGGGGGAAGTTTATCTCCTTCATTAAGTTTACCTTGGAGAACAAGGTCCTTAATCTGGTTAACAATACTATCTGTAACATTCATACGTTTCACTGGTTCAATCATTTTTCTATCACCTTTCATATCGATTGCAAGAATGGTAAATTTTCTTTAGATTACTAGAAAACACCCCCCTTATAAAATATAAAGGGGGGAGGAGGAGAAGTATTTTGTTTATTTGGCAATCTCCCCATTTAAGGTGTGAGTCTTGTTGAGCCGCATTTTAAATAAATATGCACCCACAACCATAACTAGAATAGCTGTTATCAAACCGATCACAATATTTTGTGTAAATCCTAGGACGATGAATCCAAAGATAGAAGAGACACTGGAAAGCATTGCATATGGGAGCTGTGTCACCATATGATCGATAGGGTGGACCGAGCTTCCAATCGATGCAAGAATCGTTGTATCAGATAAAGGAGAAGTATGCTCTCCAAATACAGTTCCTGCTAACACGGCACCAATTACCGGAATGAGGAAAGTAACATCAATTGTTGCTACGATCTCAGCACCAATCGGAATCATAAGACCAGCTGTACCAAGTGTACTTCCAATTGAATAAGAAATAAAAGCTGCGAAAACAAAGAAGATAACAGGTAACCAAGCAAGTTCTAGATTTCCATCAATTAATGTTGCAAGATAATTCCCAACTCCTAAAGAAGAGATGACTTTAGCTGTAACTAATGCAAGGAAAAGAATAATAACGCTTGGCAGTGTTGTTTTAATACCAGCGAACGTAGAAATCTTTAAATGTTCGCCAGAAGTTTTTTTCATTACCAATCTTGTTAAAATAACAAGGTCGGCTGCAATCGCACCATATACCAAGGAAAGAATAATGTCTGTATTAATTAACACATCAAAAGCTGTGATTGGTCCTTCGGCACTTGAGCGTCCAATCAAAATAGCAGAAATCACAGTTACGATAATTAAGGTTAAAACAGGGAAAAGTAAATCAGCCATTTTTCCATCTTTTCTTGTTGGAAGCTTCGTATCTTCGGAACCTGGTACCTTACCACGTTTTGTATCAAATAAAATATCTTCTGTAACTGCGCGTTCTTCATCGCGCCGCATTTGGCCGACATTTATTCCAAAATAAGCAACGATAAATACGAGGACGATGGTAGTAATTGTATAATAATTGGTAGGTATTGCCAATAAAAACGCTTCTAAAGCCTGATAGGAGGTAATCTCAGTGTCAGTTAGAACACCTGCGATGATTGAAGTAATAAAAGCCGCAAGTCCTGAAATTGGTATAAGTAGAGCGATTGGTGCAGAGGTTGAGTGGATTAAGTAGGAAAGTTTAGAGTGCGATACTTGGTATTTATCCGTTACGGATCTCATTACGCTACCACGAAATAGACAACTAAATGCATCATCAAACCATGTGAAAAATCCGATTAACATTGTCGCCATTTGAGCTTGAACTCTCGTTTTGGCAACTTTTACTCCCCATTCGGAGAAAGCATAAATGCCACCTGATAGATAGAGAAGGGAGGAGAGTATGCCTATTAACACAACGAACAACAAGACTTTGCCATCACCTATTAGTACATCGGCCATAATGTGGTAAACGTTCACAAAACTATCAATGATATTCCATTGATTATAAAGCAGTGCACCAATTGCGATTCCAATACCTAATGCCAAAAATAATCTCTTTGTAATCAGAATAATAGCAATCGTAACAATCGGTGGAATCAGTGAAAATATAGTACCTTCCATTTAGTCGCCCCCTTTAAAATATCCCACAGTTGTAATCGCTTACAATCATTATGAAAAATCATTCGTGACCGGTAATCATAATGGGTGAAATAAATTCAAGCAGAAGCCCACAAATCTAGTCACGAATGAATGTCCGAAAAAGGTTACTCCGCAATCCGATTGACTAATTTACCTAGCCCTTCAACCTCACAGACTATTTCATCCCCAGGCTTTAACCAGATTTTTTCCTTCATGCCTAAAATTACGCCTTCTGGTGTTCCTGTAAAAATCACATCACCTGGTTCAAGGGTCATTGTTTGTGATAAATCACTGAGCATTTCAGCAATCGGGAAAATCATTAGCTCTGTATTTGAGTTTTGGCGTAATTCTCCATTTACCCAACACTTCAATTCTAAATTTTGAGGATTTGAAACTTCTTCAGCTGTTACAAGATAAGGTCCAATTGGAGCAAACTGGTCAATCGCTTTACCATATGTCCATTGGTTAGTCCTTGTTTGAAGATCCCGCGCAGAGATATCATTTCCTGTCGCATATCCAAAAACATAATCAAGCGCTTCCCCTTTAGTGATATTTTTTGCTTGTTTACCTATCACCACAACCAACTCAACCTCGTAGTCTACTTGCTTCGTTGCAGGGGGCGGTACAATATCCTCGTTATGTGCGGCAAGACTATTTTGATATTTAGAGAAATAAATTGGGTAATCCGGAACGGTAAAGTTTGCTTCTTCAACATGAGCACGATAATTTGCACCGGAACAGATGATTTTATTTGGCGTTTGTACAGCTGGTGCATATGTAATACTAGGTTCGTCTAAGAAATCATTTGCTACCGATACAATCTGCTGAAGCTGATCTTTTGCAGACTGGCCATTTGAAATCACTTCATCGATTGAAGCAGGGGCTATCAAACCTGCTTTTTCAGCAGTAGCACGCACATCAATTATGCCGCTATCTGTCTTAATACCTAAACGAACACCATCTGAAGCTCGAAACGAAAGTAATTTCATACACGTCACCATCCTGATAAATTTTAAAACACATGCTGTACCTAGATGCATGGTCTTACCATAGAATATTGTACAAATTATTTTTTTAGAACATTAAAAAAACAATTCAATCAAAAATAGACGGCTCCTAAATTACAAGGAACCGTCTATCATTCTCTTATCTTTTGTTTTTTTCAAATTCTGCTTTTATTGATTCAAGTAGTTCTGGGTTTGATAGAATTTTATATCCTGTTACAGCCATTGTTTTCGCACCAAGAATCATAGCTTCTTTACCTTGATTGCTTAAAGCTGCTTCTCTAAAACCGTGTGTGTGGCAAGCAAAAGGCTCATCACAAATTTTTACATATGGATGAATAGAAGGGGCAACTTGACTGACATTCCCCATATCCAATGACCCAGTGCCCTCTGAACGTTCGTTGATCTCCTCAGGATTAACGCCTAATTCAATTAACGTATCATTAAAGACATTTGAAAGTTCCTCATTTGTAATCATGTCATCATAAGAGAACTCATAATTCGACCATTCCATTGTAGCTCCTGTTTGAAGGGCAGCACCTTCTGCACATTTTTTCACCTTTTCTACCAGTTCATTTAAATAAGAACGTGAGGAAGCACGAACATAAAATTGTGCAACAGCATAATCTGGAACGATGTTTGCAGCTTTTCCACCTTCTGGAATGACTCCATGGATGCGTGCGTCTGGTGTAATATGCTGTCTTAACGCATTAATGCTGTTGAATGTTTGAATCACAGCATCAAGCGCATTTATGCCTTCATGAGGGCTTGCCGCAGCATGTGCCGCTTTTCCGAAAAATTCAAATTGGATTGCGTCCATCGCAAGGGAAGCACCACTTTTTTCATATTGGCTAAGTGGGTGAACCATCATCGCGACGTCAAGGTGATCAAAAATACCTTGTTCCGCCATTGTTACTTTTCCGCCCTTCGTCTCTTCAGCTGGAGTACCATATACAACTACTTTTCCCCCAGTTTCAGAAAGGACCTTTGATAATCCAATTCCAGCTGCAATTCCCATTGTCCCGATTAGATTATGACCGCATGCATGTCCCAATTCAGGGAGTGCGTCATACTCAGACATAATTCCGATCGTCGCACCAGGTTTACCACTATCAAATGTAGCTTCAAACGCAGTAGGGAGGCCAGCTGTTCCTATTTCTACATTAAAATCATGTTTCTTTAGTTCATCCGTTAAAATTTTACAAGCTTTGAATTCTTCATGCCCAAGCTCTGGATTGGCACCAATATATGCACTAATTTCATAAAAACGATCTTTGTTTTCTTCGATAGCTTTAAGTATTTCTGCTTTCATATTGACCCTGCTTTCTGATTATAGGTTTCTATTGGGTAATTATAAAACATCCTGTATAAAAATTCAATTAAACTCTTTGTCTACTATACTATTTTTAAATAATAAAAAAAGAAATAATAAAAAGTCCCAAAAAATAGGCACTCGCACATACAGTACAACCCATAGGCTCATATCTTAACAGTGTAAGAAAAAGAAAGGGAGATGACACTATGCATTACGGATATCATGATCATTGCGGACATGGATATGGATATGGTGGATTTGGATATAACAACAGCTTTGTATTAATCGTTGTACTATTTATCTTGTTAATAATTGTCGGAGCTTCTTACGTACGATAAAAAATATACAGAGCTAAAGAGAAGGTTCCTTTCACAACTAGTGAAAGGAGCTTTATTTTTGTTATTGGGTTTAATAAGAGGTTAAGCTAGTGGTTTATCATAAAAATATTATGTAAAGTTAACTTTTTTGTTTTACCATAATTGCATTATGTGAACTTACTTTTTTTGAATAGAATCCTCCATTATAAACAAAAGATAAAAGGTATATGTCTTATACGAGGTGAAAGTATGTCTGTACAATATGATGTTACAATTATCGGTGGAGGTATTGCTGGTCTACAGGCAGCAATCCAACTTGGACGATATAAACATAAAATAACAGTGATTGATTCAAATGACGGACGTTCCACCATTTGCAGGTCTTACCATAATATTTTAGGCTGGCCAGACGGTGTGAGTGGACAAACCTTAAGAAATCTTGGAAAAATGCAGGCTGAAAAACTTGGTGTTTCTTTTATACAAAATGAAGTTACAAAGGTTGAAAAAGCCGATGGGGTATTTAAGTTATATTGCCGCGGTGGAGATATCTATTTTGCTAAAAGATTGTTACTGGCAACGGGTGTAAAGGACAATATCCCTCCTATCAAAAACATCTACAAATGCCTTGGTTTATCAATATATGTATGTCCTGATTGTGATGGATATGAGGTAGTAGATAAACATGTAATTGTGATTGGTTCTGGAAAATCTGGCGCAAACATGGCACTCACTTTAACCTACTTTACAAAAGACATCACATTTATTAATCATGATTGGAAAAAACTTGATAGCGAATTGTTGTCAAAGTTAAAGCAAAACGGAATCACACATATTCAGGATGATACGGAGGAAGTATTGCTTGAAGAGGAATCCTCAAATTTTGTCGGTGTTCGCTTGAAAAGTGGAGAAGTCATACATGGGGACCGAGGATTTTTGGGGTTTCCAGGAAACGAAGTCCGTTCCGAACTAGCTACCCAGCTTGGCATTGAACGAACAGAAAATAAGCATATCATCGTTGATCCCAGGACAAAAAAGACAAACGTCGATCATGTATGGGCAGCTGGGGATATAGCCGTGCACTCTGAACAAACCACGATCGCCATGGGAGACGGCATGCAAGCAGCCATTTGGATACACAAAAGCCTTTTAGAGGAAAAAACCTGCAATTAACGAAATTATCAATCCATACATACATATGATGTAATAATAGGCTTTTATCTATTGTATCCGCTTACAAAAATAGCGTTTGTATAAGAGAAAGTTGATGAAGGGGATTCATGGGGGGATTTCGATTGGTTTTCCACTTCATCGTGGCTATGAAGGGGATTCGAGTGGAAATTTCGTTTGAATTTCCTCTTCATCTCGGGTATGAAGGAGATTCGCAGGGGGATTTCGATTGGTTTTCCTCTTCATCGTGGATATGAAGAGGATTCGCGGGGAGATTTCGTTTGGGTTTCCTCTTCATCGTGGCTATGAAGGGGATTCACGGGGAGTTTTCATGAGGTTTTCCTCTTCATCATGGTTATGAAGGGGATTCACGGGGAGTTTTCATGAGGTTTTCCTCTTCATCATGGTTATGAAGGGGATTCACGGGGAGTTT
>QGHH01000029.1 GCA_003640645.1 Fredinandcohnia aciditolerans
TTAGCCATACAAAAATACTCCCCCAAAGGAAACAGATTTTTTATTTCATCTGTCTACCTTTAGGGGAGCATATCAAAATTGTCGAATGCCTTTTTAGATATTTATGAAGTTTTTTTATTGTCTGGCTCAATGTAAAAGCCCATCGCTTCCGAAGACAAAAAGTGCCTTCTGTCAGCGCCGTTCTTATGCTTGTTGCCGATAGGTATGCGCCTTGCGCTTTTCTTTTTATCCTCTTCTGTTACGGTTACGTAGGAATGTTGGTACATCAATTTCTTCTTCTACATGAACTGCACTACGTGTATTTATTTCCTGAACCGGCTCCTCACGTCTAATCTCTCTTCTTGGCGAAACCTGAACCTGTGGTTGAGGTTGTGCTTGGGCTTGTGGTTTAGTACTAAATGAAGGACGAGCTGGACGTGTTGGATTTACTTCTGCTTCTGTAAAACCAGTAGCAATAACAGTCACCACAATTTCTTCTTTTAGATTTTCATTAATAACAGATCCAAAAATCATGTTAACTTCCTGATCTGAAGCTGATGCAACAATATCTGCGGCCTCTTGTACCTCATAAAGACTTAGGTTTGTACCACCTGTAATATTCATAAGGACACCTTGTGCACCATCAATTGATGTTTCAAGCAATGGACTTGATATAGCCTTCTTTGCAGCTTCAGCAGCGCGGTTTTCACCTGTTGCTACACCAATACCCATAAGAGCAGAACCTCTATTAGACATAATTGTTTTTACGTCAGCAAAGTCAAGGTTGATTAAGCCTGGTACAGCTATTAAGTCAGAAATACCCTGTACCCCTTGACGCAACACATTGTCTGCTTCACGGAATGCTTCAAGCATTGGCGTATTTTTATCAACTATTTCTAGGAGACGGTCGTTCGGAATGACAATCAGCGTGTCAACTGATTCCTTCATTGCACCAATACCGCCGGCAGCTTGCGTTTGACGCTTTCTACCTTCAAAAGTGAAAGGTCTTGTTACTACACCTACTGTTAGAGCACCTAAATCTTTTGAAATTTGGGCAATTACAGGTGCAGCACCTGTACCTGTTCCACCACCCATACCTGCAGTAACAAATACCATATCGGCTCCTTTGAGAGCTTCTTCAATTTGTTCCCTGCTTTCTTCCGCAGCTTTCTTTCCTACTTCCGGATTGGCTCCGGCACCTAAACCGCGAGTTAATTTCCCACCGATTTGCATTTTTATTTCAGCTTTTGAAAGATTTAAGGCTTGGGCATCTGTATTAACTGCGATAAACTCGACGCCTTGAACACCATGTTCAATCATTCGGTTAACCGCGTTATTTCCACCGCCACCTACACCGATTACTTTTATAGTAGCTAATTGATCAACGTTTGTATCAAACTCTAACATTATAAGATCCTCCTAATTTGCAAATATACTTCTCTTTTAAACTGACTATTCAAAGAAGAGACCGAAAAACCTTTTAACTTTTTTCCCGATATTTTGCTCTTCTTTTGAGTTTTTAGGGTGACTTTTCGCTTGAGGCTGTCTAGCAGGTCTTTTCTCAGGATTTTCCACCTGGACAGTAGTGCTTATTTTTCTTCCTTGGATTCTTGCTTGCTCATAAGCGAACTGTAACAGCCCTACACCTGTTGCGTATTGAGGTTCTCTAACACCAATATAGTCTGGCTTTGCAATTCTAACATTGTTTCGTAACACAATTTGAGATAGCTCTAATACTCCAGGCATATTTGCTACACCACCTGTAAGAACGAAGCCACCAGGAAGATCTCCTACACCCATTTTCTTAATTTCTTTTTGTGCTAATTGTAAAATTTCTTCTAATCTAGCTTCGATGATTTCAGAAATTTGTAATTGGGTAAATCTTTCATGTTGATCACTGCCAATAATTGGAACATCAAACACTTCTTCATCAGAAGCATCATCGTAAAAGGCATGTCCATGTTTAATTTTGATTTTCTCAGCATCTTCAGTAGATGTTCGTAAGCCAATTGCTAAATCCTTCGTAATATGGTCCCCACCAACAGGTAGAACACATGTTGTTTTTAAATGACCATTTTTGAAGAGTGCAATAGTTGTAGAACCTCCACCAATATCCACGAGAGCAACCCCTAAGTTTTTCTCATCATCAGATAAGGAAATTGAACCTGATGCTAGAGGTTGTAAGGAAATTGCGGTAATATCGAGTCCTGCTTTTTCTACACAACGCAGCAGGTTATGTAAAATCGTACGTGAAGTTGTAATAATAGTTCCTTCTACTTCAAGCCTAACACCTAACATACCCCGTGGATCACTAATTTCATCATATCCATCTACAATAAATTGTTTTGGAATCATATCGATAATTTCTCTTTCTGGTGGTAGAGAAATAAATTGTGCGGCATCGATTACACGTAGAACATCTTCATTGCTTATTTCGCGATTTTGACGAGACTCTGTAGAAACTGCCACTACTCCATGTGCATCCTGTAACTGAACATTGATAGCAGGGACGGATACAACTACTTGATTAATAGAAATGCCTACCATTCTTTCTGCTTGCTCAACTGCCTTCTTAATAGAATGAACGGTTTCATCTATGTCTACAATTGAACCTTTTTTCAAACCTTCTGATTTAACATTACCCACACCTATTATGTTAAGAGAATCATCAACCATCTCACCGATGATAACCTTAACATTGGATGTACCGATGTCAAGACTAACACATATTTCATTGCTGTTCATTCTGTGGCACCTCCTTTTTTACATAACACATTTCTTATAACATTTTTCGAACAACAATTGACATTTTTCATAATAATTTTTGTATATGAAAAATATTCAACAACCATAGGGGTTTTCCCTTTATAAAAATCAATTTTTTTCTATTTTATCACGAGAAAGGCTCCATTTGGATAAAATTATTCGTCGGATCACCGCAATATTTTGGAATAGCCTTACTCCAAATGCGAAAACGGCTACCAAGTACAAGTCTACACCAAGATGCACACCTAGAAAAGCTAAACTTGCTGCCAATAAAATATTAAAAAAGAAACCAGAAACAAATACGGACTGATCATAAATATTTTGTAGATGGGCACGAATGCCACCAAACAAAGTATCAAGAGCTGCTAAAACGGCAATCGATAAATAATTCGAATACTCTGCTGGAATTTTGAACTCCGATAACAGTCCGAGGATGATTCCGACTATTAGACCGAAAATTGGAAGCCACATGACTATGTTCCACCTTTATCACTTTTTATCTGGTTCCATATTAGGTTGCATTTCTGTAATCCTAATTGGGTCATCAAATGCAGGAATTGTTACAACTTTACTTGGCTTTGATATTTTTAATCGCAGGTTATCAATAAAGAATTGACGCTCTGCTTCTGATGCTTTTAGCTTGTTATAAAGTCGTTCAGCATCGTCTGCAATAACTTTTATTTCAATTGGTAATGGATTTAGAGAATACGAATCAATTTTAGGTCTTCCTTGAATTTCTCGTATGACCGTTGTCGTAATAACACGGTGGCCGTCAATTGAAATCGCCTTTGCCTGATAAGAATTCAACTCATTCACTAGCCATCTCAACAAACTCGGAGAAATAGTTGTAGCTTGTCTTCCTGCTTCATTGAAAGATTGCTCAACTGTAATCGTTAGCCCAGGACCTGATACTTGAGTAAGTCCAGCCTGTTTCTTTAATTCATCAAGCGTATCTTTAAGAATAAGCATTTTACTGTCATCTCGTTGATTCTTGTATTGTTCCAATTTTGCTTCGTATGTATAAATTTTTGTTAATAATTCTGTATATAATTCTTTTGATTGCTTTAAATCCTCACGCAATTGCCATAAGTCACGTGTATCTCGTACTTCAGGTTCTTTAATGGTTTGGAATTGGACAGCAACCATAAAACCAATTATACACGTAATCACAGTGAAGCTAATTCCTGTTTTTTTGTCCAAGAAAACCACCTAGCCTTCTATATCAAACATCCGGTTTATTCATTCGCTTTAAGTAATGGGTCCATTTGAATTTGTGTTTTGTTCTCAATTTTCACGACTATATTATCTTGAATCAATTGGTCTGTAATTCCACCATTCATATTTAGAGCCGGTATGAGGACATCGGGATCACCAATTGCTGTGATCACAAATGGTGCCGGATATGGTTTGCCATCAACCACTACAACTGGTCCATTACAGTATAAATACGAATCATGACTAAGTCGTTTTCCATTTACCGAAACCGCTTGGGCACCAGATACATAAAGTTCGTTAATTACCTTAAATAAATGACTCTCATGCACTAGGTAATTATTAACATCTTGTCCTGATGGAACGTAAGAGGAATCTTCAAGTGTAACTGAAACTCCTGGGCCTTTTACACCAATTTCACCAACGACCATCCGATATTTTTCTACTTCTTCAACAAGATTATAGTAAATTTGTTCCTGTTCCTCTTTGGCAAGGTCTTCTTCGATTGCTTGAATTTGATTTTGTTTCTCAATGAGCTTCAGTTGAAGCTCATTATTTTTTTCATTTTGTTCATTCAATTCCGTTCGTATTTTTGTCTCTTCATTCCATTGTTGTTCAGTGACATGACTTGATTCCATTTGTTCTTTTGTAAATTGGTACGAGAATGAAATCATAAAGCCAAGGACTAAGCAAACAAATGAAAGAACCACATGCTTACCCTTCACTTTCATCTGTTACCATCTCTCCTTCTTCACTGGTGCTCTCTTGTTCGTATGGAATAAACGTTGGTACTACATCTAGTTCAATATATCCATTTAGTGATGGATCCAATTCACTGACAATTGTAGGATATGCTGTAATATTCTTCGCGAAATTTCGTACAGTAGCTTTTACTTCATACCCATCAATCATGTAAAGGGTCATCTGAAGAGGATCATATTCTGTAGGAGTATGGTGAATTTCAGAAATAAGCTTTGAAATTGAGGGTTGGATTTTATTCAGTTCCTTAATAAGCAACTTTAATGCTTCATCATCCCAGTCAATTAAAATTGGCGCGTCCACTGGGATCGCTTTTGAACCAAATTTTTGGGCATTCTCAATAATCTTCCCATTTTCAAGGATTGGGTAAAAAGTATTATGACCACTTATATATCCTACCCTTTTTAGCTCACTGACATTTATCTTTATATTATTGGGAAATTGCTTTTGAATCGTAACGTCCATAATTTCAGGGTGTTTTTTTATATTTTGTTTAACTTCATCCTGATTAACCTTCCAAAAGCTTGTCCCAACATTTAATTTGCTTAGCTTTGAAATTTGTTCGGATGTGATATTTTGGTTGCCTGTAATAGTGATCTCACCGATTTTACTTAGAGGAGATTGGAAATAAAGAATTCCGGAAAGCAATAAAAAGAAAAAGGTTATGTACATAATCAAACGACGATTAGCTTTTTGTTTTCTTCTTTGCTTAAGCTTTGGAATTCGGTCTTCTATTGTAACAACCTTTTGCTTTGCCAAATACATTCACCCCGCGAATCGAAAATCTCCTGTAACCATCTTAATATAACAACATGTTCATTTTATATAGGCAAAAACATGCAGTGTAAAAATCCTTTGAACGAAAGAATAAACGGCATGTATACATGCCGTTTAGAAACTTATACAGTAACACATACATGTTATTGTATTATATCATATTTTCCTAAGAAATGGGTGTAGAATCTGTCTAGATTCGACCAATTATTTCAACTTCTGTTTCCATCCGCACACTGTGTAGAGT
Source organism: Fredinandcohnia aciditolerans (assembly GCA_003640645.1). Classification (GTDB taxonomy): domain Bacteria; phylum Bacillota; class Bacilli; order Bacillales; family Bacillaceae_L; genus Ferdinandcohnia; species Ferdinandcohnia aciditolerans. The sequence continues at coordinate 5,738 of QGHH01000029.1, forward strand.
ATAGATTTTCTCCTTTACGAATTGAATGAGATCAAGAACATCCTGCGCTTTTGCATTTCCGGCATTCACAATAAAATTACCATGCATTTCGGATATTTTTGCTCCGCCAATTGTGTAGCCTTTCAAACCTGATTTTTCTACTAATTGTCCTGCATAATGCGGAAGTGGATTTCGGAAAATACTTCCAGCACAAGGGAGATCCCATGGTTGTGTATTCCTTCGATAGTCTTTATTTTTTTTCATGACTGCAGAAATATCCGCTTTATCCCCTTCAGTTAATTGAAACGTTGCCTCTACTACAATTCCAGGTCGTTTCTTTTGAAGGATCGAGGTACGGTAGGAATATTCCATTTCCTCATTTGAAAGCCATTCCAGACTACCGTCATCGAATAAAATATGTGCCTTAGTTAATATTTTGGAAATATCAGACCCATGTGCACCAGCGTTCATATAGACTCCACCACCGATGGAACCAGGAATACCACTTGAAAATTCAAGTCCTGACAATCCTTTTTTTGCAATTTGTACAGCAAGACTTACGATTGAATAACCAGCACCAACAGTTAATATTGTACCTTGTAAGTCCATATGATTAATACCATTGCCTAGTTTAATAACTGCACCTTCAATACCTTTATCAGAAACTAGGAGATTTGAACCTCTTCCGATCGCTCGCCATTTAATTCCGTGTTTTTTTATTATTTCAAGGGTCTTTTTTAAGGATTCTATACTATTTGGTTCAATAAATAAATCGGCCGGACCACCAATCTTGATAGTTGTATGCTTAGACAAAGGTTCATTCTCTATAACCTTTCCAACATTCGACTCTTGAAGTTCTTTCACTATTTTTTCCATGATTACCTCCTTCATCTGCATCTCGACTCAGAACAGACATTACTGTAGTATATGCTCATTGTTGCTTTCATGGTACATTCGCCTAAATTAGATCATTCATTACATTGTAAAGACGACTTGCAGCATCTGGTATCCCAATTTCTGAAGAAGCTTTTTTCATTTCCTCAAGTTTTAATGGGTTTAAAAGAATTGAGTCAATGTCCTTAATTAACTGAGAACCTGTAAGGTCTCTTTCAAGTCTCAAAATGGCTGCCCCCTTATCGCTTAGGGATCTTGCATTTTTCTCTTGATGATTATTTGTTACATATGGGCTTGGTACTAAGATGCTTGGTAGTCCTAATGCAGTTAGTTCAGCTAAGGTTGTCGCACCTGCTCTAGCTACAACGAGGTCAACACCGGCTAGAACATCCGGCATATTGTGAATAAACGGTCTGATGATTACATTATCTGGATTTCCAACCGCTTTTACCCGATTAAGTACATTATCATAATGAACCTCACCTGTAACATAGAGAAATTGATAATTCTTTTCCTTTACTTCAGATAAAGCACTCAAAAATGCGTCGTTAAGCGGCTTGGCACCTCTGCTTCCACCAACGAGTAAAACGGATTTTTGGGAACTATTCAGACCAACAGATTCTCTCCCCTTACTTCCATCTTTATCAATTACCTCAGACGCCCTTGGGTTTCCTGTGAGGATTACTTTTTCTTTAGGGAAAAACTGACCAGCTTCTTCAAAGCAGATTGCCACTTTGTCAACATATCGGCTTAAAAATTTATTTGTAAGGCCTGGTATACTATTTTGTTCATGAATGATTGTTGGTATATGTAATTTTGATGCTGCGTATACAACAGGTCCACATACATAACCGCCTGTACCTATTACAACATCTGGTTTAAATTCTTTTATAAACTTCTTACTATCTTGGACACCTTTTAGGAACCGAGTAATAGTTTTAATATTTTCAAAAGAAAGCTTTCGTTTGAATCCAGTGATATGGATTGTTTTAAATGGGATCCCTTCACGTGTTACAATATTGCTTTCCAACCCTTTTTCTGTGCCAATATAGAGAAATTCAGCCGAAGGATTAAGTTTTCTTATCTCTTTAATTAAGGCAAGCGCAGGATAAATATGCCCTCCTGTTCCACCACCACTAACAACTATTTTCAAGGAAACTCCTCCCGTTTTTGGAAGTTTATCGTAAAATTAGATTAACCCTGTTCAAGTAAACAGGGTTAATCTCTTTTCTAAGTATAACATATATTCATATGTTTTTGGGTTAATACCTTGAATACCTACTAATATTTAAAAGGACGCCGACTGCCATTAGCATTAAGGTTAATGAAGACCCTCCATAGCTTAAGAACGGAAGTGTTATTCCCGTTACAGGCATGAGACCAGTTACAACTCCGATATTTATTATTACTTGAATCGCAATCATTCCAATAATTCCGATTCCTAGGAAACTTCCATATAAATCAGGTGCACCTAAAGCAATCCGTACGCCTCTCCAAAGTAGAATACTAAACAATATGATGACAAACGAACCACCGATAAAGCCTAACTCTTCTGCCAGAATGGCAAAAATGAAGTCAGTTTGAGGTTCTGGCAAGTAGAAAAACTTCTGTCGACTTTGCCCCAAACCTAAACCGAATAAGCCTCCAGGTCCAATTGCATAAAGAGATTGAATGATTTGAAACCCGGTACCTAACGGGTCTTCCCATGGGTCTAAAAAGGATGTAATCCTTTTTATTCGATATGGAGCCGATAAAATTAAGGCAACAAACCCCGCTACTCCAATTAAACCCAGTCCTACAAAATGGGAGATTCTTGCCCCCGCAACATAGATCATCACAACACAAGTTCCAACCATTACTGTTCCCGTTCCTAAATCAGGCTGTAGCATAATCATACTAAACGCCAGAAAAACAAGACCCAGTGATGGCATTAATCCTTTTTTAAAGGAAGTAATTTTCTTTTGATTCTCAGATAGAAATTTTGCCAAAAACGCAATCATTGCTAATTTCATAAATTCTGATGGTTGAATTGAAAATGCTCCAACGCCAATCCAACTTTGAGAACCATTGCGCTCCATTCCAATTCCAGGGATTAGTACAGCAACCAATAAGACAAAACAAATTATGATTAGCACTTTTGCCCAGGTTCTCCAAGTCCAATAGTCCACATTCATGATGAAAAACATCGCAATGACTCCAACACTTGCAAATAATAATTGTCTTTTAGCAAAGAAAAACGAATCATCGAATTTATATGTAGCCCATATTGCACTGGCACTGTACACCATAATTAATCCAACTGCTAAAAGTGTAAGTGTTGTAATAATTAAAATGATATCCGGGGTCGTTCTCTGGGTCACAATCAAAACACCTCTACATTCTAGATTCAGAGCTCTAGATTGTCCAAGCCCTTACTAAAGCTTATGCACGGCGTTTATAAAAATGTCTCCTCTTTCTTCAAATGTTTTATGTTGATCCCAGCTAGCACATGCAGGTGATAATAAAATGACATCACCCTCATTTGAAAGATTATAAGCTGCTTTTACCGCTGCCTCAACATTATCGACAGTTTTTACGTTTTCTATTCCAGCAAGTTGGCCAGCTCTTTCAAGCTTTTTAGCTGTTTGACCAAATAGAACCAATGCTTTCACACGTGTTAGTTCATCTACAAGTTCATCAAATTCATTTCCACGGTCTAGTCCACCTGCCAGCAAAATTACTGGCTGCTCAAAGGCCGAAATCGCCTTCTTTGTAGCAAGAATATTTGTCGCTTTTGAATCATTATAAAATTTGCGATTTTCAATTGTAGTTACATACTGGAGGCGGTGTTTAACACCTGTGAAGCTTGTTAACACCTCGATAATAGCACGATTAGGTGTTGATACAAGCTTAGCAACCGCAACTGCAGCCAAGATATTTTCGAGATTATGAACACCTGGTAAAACAATATCTTTAATTTCAATGATTTTCTCATCATTAAAATAAATCGCATGATCTTTTATATACGCGCCTTCTTGTAATATTTTCGTGGTTGAAAATTGAACTCTCTTACTTCTAACATTTTCGGCAGCAAACATGACATCTTTGTCATCTATATTAATTACACAATAATCAGCTTCTGTTTGATTTTCAAAAATTCTCGCCTTTGCTTTGATGTACTCTTCCTTTGTTCCATGGTAATCAAGATGGGCATCAAAAATATTTAAGAGCACTGCTATTTTAGGAGCAAATTCTGCAATTCCCATTAATTGAAAAGATGAAAGCTCAGTCACAATAATATTTTCTTTTGTTGCCCCTTGTGCAACCTCGCAAGATACAGTTCCAATATTTCCTGCAATTAATGGAAATTTTTCTCCTTTTTCGAGCATTTCATAAATCAATGTGGTGGTCGTTGTTTTCCCATTAGATCCCGTAATCCCGATAAAATCTGCTGGGGAAATATGGTATGCTAACTCCACTTCCGTTAAAATAGGGATTCCTCTCTTGATTGCCTTATCAATAATAGGATTACTATATGGAATACCAGGATTTTTTATAATAAAGTCAAAATGATCATCCAAAATGGCAATTGGATGACCTCCACACACTACTTTTATTCCCATTTTTTCTAGTTCCTGAGCAGCCTCATTTTCTTCATATGGTTTTTGGTCATTAACTGTTAAAGTAGCCCCAACCTCATGAAGAACTTTTGCTGCAGCAAAGCCACTTTTGGCAAGTCCAAGTATTAAAATATGTTTATTAGTAAATTTCTCTGATTTTTTCAATTAAATCCACACCTCAATATAGATTCCAAGAATGGCACACAATAATCCAACAGTCCAAAATGTCACTACAACTCGCCATTCAGACCATCCTACTAATTCATAATGGTGATGCAAAGGACTCATTCTAAAAACACGTCTTCCTGTTGTTTTAAAGGAAATGACTTGAATAATAACAGACAATGTCTCTATTACAAATACGCCACCAATTAATATCAATAATATTTCAAGCTTTAGCATGATAGCAACTGTTGCAATTGCTCCACCAAGTGCAAGTGAACCTGTATCTCCCATGAATACCTTAGCAGGGTTGGCATTAAATACGAGGAATCCAAGAACCGCACCGACTACAGCCACACAGAAAATTGCAACATCATATTGTGCTTGATTCCAAGCTAAAACCGCAAATGCTCCAAAAGCAATTGCCGCTGTACCAGATACCAATCCATCTAAACCATCTGTTAAGTTGACTGCATTGGAGAACCCTACTAACCATACAATTAACAGAAGTACATAAAGAAGTTTCAAATCAAATTCAAAATCTGTACCCGGTATTGAGATCGCAGTTGAAAAATTATTTTGTTTGAAAATAAAATAAAAAATGATTGCAATAAGGATTTGACCAAACAGTTTCTGTCTAGAAGTCAAACCGAGATTTCTTTTTAATACCACTTTAATAAAGTCGTCTAAAAAGCCCAGTACCCCATATCCTATTGTTACAAACAAAAGCAAATATGTAGTAACAGAAAGTTCACCTAATCGATTTGACACTAATAGTGTAGTAAGTAAGATGGAAACCATAATAATGATACCACCCATCGTAGGTGTTCCCGATTTCTTTTGATGGGATATAGGTCCTTCCTCACGGATACTTTGTCCAAATTTTAATCTACGTAAGAAAGGGATAAAAATAGGGGAAAGAATGACACTTATTATAAACCCTATTGCAATTGAGTAAATGACTACTTCTTCTATCATTCTTATCCCCTCCCTTCTTCATTCAATGCAACTTTTTTTGAAAGCTTTGTTATTTCATCCACTATGGGATTGTTTTGTTTCATTTCTTCCGTTACATGTGTAAATAGTCTAAATTTTGTCATTTGATCATACCCATTTTCTTCGATTTTTTTTAGATAGAATTCTAGGATTTGTTTCAGTGCTGGAAATGGTTCTGGTACTACAAATACAGGGAAATGATTGGGAAGAAATCCCGGTAATTTCTCATCCTTGGGCCAAACTGCTGCAACCACACCATTATAAAGCGCACGCTTTAATAATTCATCCCTTTTTTCTTGTTCAATTGAAATATATAGCCCTTTTTTCGTTATAAGGTTTGGATCAGTAATCACTTCTTCAAAATAAAAGTCCTGACTCTTTAATCCATATGCTTCCTGAAAAAGAATCCATAAATCCTGATTGGATAACAATTATTTCAACTCCTTAATTGCACGTGCTGCAACAAGGCGGTCATCAAACGAATGAATTTTATCCCCAATAATTTGGTAAGTTTCGTGTCCTTTGCCAGCAATGATTATTATATCATTCTCCCCCGCATTTGATATAGCATAAAATATTGCTTTTTCACGATCAGGAATTGTGATATATGTTTCTCCTATTACTCCAGCTTCCATCTCCTTTAGTATTTGAACAGGATCTTCTGAGCGAGGATTATCTGATGTAAAAATAGGGATATCCGCAAATTTTGCAGCAATCCTAGCCATAATTGGGCGCTTTGACCGATCACGATCCCCACCACATCCAATAATGACAAAGATTTTCCCTTTTGAAAACTCCTTCACTGTTTTCAAAACATTTTCTAGGCTATCAGGTGTATGTGCATAATCCACAATCACAGTAAAATTTTGCCCTAGGTTGACAATTTCAAAACGTCCGGGAACACCTTTTACCTTTTCAACTGCAGAAATAATTGTCGAAATAGGTATTTTCGAAATGATACAAGTAGCGATTGCAGCCAACACATTATAAACACTAAACATGCCAATTAATTTCGTTTTTAATTCGTAAGAACCAAACGGAGTTGTTAGTATAAACTCTGTTCCTGAGGAGGTCATGTGAATATGTGACGCCATAATATCAGCTGAATGTTGAATTCCATATGAGATGATGGTGGCTGAAGTAGACCTTGTATATACCCGTGAAGCAGGGTCATCATTATTTAATACAGCAAATTTTGGATTATCATTGTCAAATCGATTACCTAATCCAGTGAACAATAGACCTTTTACCCTTCGATACTCATCGATTGTCTGGTGGTAATCCAAATGATCCTGAGTCAAATTAGAAAAAACAGCAATATTAAAATCACATCCATGTACCCTTCCAATATCTAGGGCGTGTGAGGAAACTTCCATGACTGCTGTGTTTATTTTCTCAGAAACCATTTGATTAAAATACTTTTGCAGCATGACTGATTCTGGTGTTGTATTTTTCATTTCAATGGTTTTTTCTCCAATTTTGGTATGCATGGTTCCGATTAAGCCAATTTTCTGGCCTGCTTCTTTAAAAATCTCCTCAATTATGTGACTTATTGACGTTTTACCATTTGTCCCAGTAACTCCAATTAAATGGAGTTGATGTGTCGGGTGATGGTAAAAAGCGTTAGCCAACACAGCCATTGTTCTTCGGGTATTCTTTACCTTGATAACTGGAATGGATACCTGGACTTCTTTTTCGGCAATAATCGCAACAGCACCTTGGTCCTCCGCTTGCTTTGCAAATAAATGGCCATCATACGTAATACCTTCTACACAAAAGAATAAACTTCCCTTTCCTACAGCCCTTGAATCCATTTCAAGAGATGTGATAAGTGGGTTGGCGCTACCTTTTTCCGTAAAATCATGCAAGTTAGCTAACAATTCTTGTAATCTCATCATGAATTTTACCATTTCCCCTCGAAAGATTTACTCTGTCGAATCGGCACCAGATTAACATGTTACTCTAGACTTACGATGTTGTCTAGTACCCTATTTACCTATTAGACATTTAACAAAAGGACACCTTACAAAAAATTTTATTCCTCTATATTAAAGGTATTCCTTTTTACAGAAAAAAGAAGCCTAAAGGGGAATCCTTTGGCTACTTAATTCTTATCTTTTGATTCTTTTTTATCCGCGGCTTCCCCGAGATGGATTCGTAATGTTGTTCCTTCTTGAACTCGTTCCCCTGCATTTGGAGCTTGGTCAACGACAACATTTCCTTCTCCGCTAATATCCAGTTTTATATTCATTAATTGTTGTTGCAACTCTTGTTTTGTCAACCCAATCACATCAGGCACTTCTAGATATTTTTTGTCAGTCCACAATTTGATTTCTTTTTCAATTTGATTATCACGCTTTCCAATGCCTAGCAACGGTAAGCTTTCACGCATAATATTTCCAACAATTGGCGCTGCTACTACTCCACCGAATTGCACAGTACCTTTTGGGTTGTCTACGGCAATGTATACCACTATTTGTGGGTCATCCGCCGGTGCAAATCCAATAAAGGATACAATGTGGTTATTTTGTAAATAACCTCCACCTTTTTTCGATTTTTGGGCAGTACCTGTTTTACCACCTACACGATAACCATCCACATAAGCTCCACCACCAGAACCTTTGGCAACAACATTTTCTAGTGCAAAACGAACCTGTTTGGATGTTTCTTCTGAAATAACACTCCTTACGGCTTCAGGCTCATTCCGTTTAACAACCTGGCCTGTTATAGGGTCCACCCATTCTTTAGCCACATATGGCTTATACAAGGTCCCTCCATTTACAGCTGCAGCTACGGCCGTTACCTGCTGAATCGGTGTTACAGCTACCCCTTGCCCGAACGCTGTTGTAGCCAATTCGACCGGACCGACATTTTCAGGTTTAAATAAAATTCCTGTCCCTTCTCCTTGGAGATCAATTCCAGTCTTTTGTCCAAATCCAAAATTCTTTATATACTTAAATAAGGTATCTTTTCCTAATCTAGAGCCTAGTTCTACAAATCCTGGGTTACATGAGTTTTGTACAACCTCTAAGAAGGTTTGATGCCCATGTCCACCCCTTTTCCAGCACTTTAAGGTTGCTCCCCCTACTTTGGCAAAACCAGGATCAGTAAAATGATCATTCTCTAAGTTAACTTTACCTTCTTCTAAGGAAGCCGCAAGTGTAATAATCTTAAAAGTTGAACCAGGTTCATACGTACTCCAAACTGGGAGGTTACGGTTATAAACTTCTTGTGGGACGTTCCTAAAGTTAGCTGGATCGAAATCAGGTCTTGAAGACATTCCTAATATTTCTCCATTATTTGGATTCATTGCAATCGCAATGATTCCATCAGGGTTGTATTGTGCTTCGGCATTATCAAGTTCCCGTTCAATTACGGTTTGAATTTTCGTATCAATAGTTAGCCTCAAGTCCAAACCGTCCTTCGGAGGTGTATAATCATCTGCGATATCTGGCATTCTTCTACCTTTCGCGTCAGAATAAAACTGAACACTTCCTTTTTCACCCTTTAACTCTTCATCATAACTTTTTTCTAATCCTGTTAACCCCTGGTTATCGATACCGGCAAAGCCTAATACATGGGAAAGGTAGCTACCAAAAGGATAATGACGTTTCGAATCTTCCGCTATGTAAACACCCTTAATCCCAAGCGCACGGACTTCATTTGCTTTTTCATGGGATATTTTTCTGCCCTCAGGATTGATATATACCTTAGACTCATTTTGAGTAATTTTTTTAAATGCTTTCTCTTTTGACATATTTAATACTGCAGCAAGTTTTTCTGCTGCATCAGCAGGGTTTTCAATTTGTCTAGGAACAACTAAAACAGTCGGAGCACTTTGATTGGTGGCGAGAACTACATCATTGCGATCAAGAATTTTCCCTCGTTCCGGCTCAAACGGAATGTCACGGCTCCATGAATCTTTTGCGAGAGCAGTTAGCTTCTCTCCTACAAAAAATTGAACATACCCTAAGCGAACATCAATAATCAGAAATAATAAAAACCCTATAAATAGTACTATTGATAACCTTCTTCGTACTGTTACGTTCGAAACACGCATATTGTTGTACCTCCTATTAAAACGTAAGCTCCCTAAAAAGTGCAAATCACTTTAAAATCCAAGGCTCGTCTAAATATATGCTTGTACAGGAATGAATAGAACAAATCAAATACGCTGGAGCAGGAGGTTGATAAACCTAAAAATATGCAACAAAAAAAGGAACTGAAAAATCAGTTCCTTTATTGTTCCTTGTCATTATTCTCTTCTTCAACAGGATCTTCTCCCGATGTATATGGTAATTCAAGGGTTACTGTGAGCTTATCTCCATTTTTTAAGATGGATCCAGGCTCTAAGCTTTGTTTGACAACATAACCATTACCACTATAAGATGCTTCAATATTTGTTAAATCAGCTAACATCATGACATCCCGTAAAGACCAACCTGTCATATCCGGAAGGGTTACATCTTGGTCGGTAAGAAGGAAAATATGTTCATTTGGTAAAACTTTCTCCCCTTGTTTTGGGATTTGCGCAATGATCTTCTTTCCATTTCCAATCACAGTCGCTTTAAGGCTTTGTTTATCAATTGCTGCTAGTGCCTCTACTTTTGATTTTCCAGCATAAGAATCAGTTACTATTTCTTGATCTACATGCACATTATCTTCAGTGCTTTCATCCGTTGGTTGAATATTTAAATACTGTAGGCTATTTTTCATAACATGATTGAATACAAGTGCAACCGGTTCGCTTCCAATGTCCGTATCCTTAAGCTCTGGTTGTTGAACTGCTACATAAACCACAAGTTTCGGGTTATCTAGTGGGGCCATCCCAAGAAAGGAATATATATAATTCCCTCTTCCATATAAATACCCACCCTGAGGACTCGGAATTTCAGCAGTACCTGTTTTCCCTGCCACTTGATAACCTTCTAGATTATATTGTCTTCCCGTTCCATCCGTTACCACTTTACCTAACAAATCCAACACACGCTTAGCAGTTTTAGCTGACACTGGTTGACCTGCTACTTTAGGCTCATGGTCTACTACTGTTTTATTAGTATCAGGATCTACAATTTTATCAACAATATATGGTTTCATCATCTTTCCGCCGTTCGCTATGGCTGTTGCGGCCTGAACCTGCTGTATTGGAGTAACAGAGGATGCTTGTCCGAATGCAGTTGATACTTTGTCAATTTCCCATTTAAAGTTTATCTTATTTTCAACTTCACCCTCTAAATCGATCCCAGTTGGTCGATCAAGACCAAAACGACCTAAATACTCCAATAATTTATCCGTACCTAATTGCTCATTTGCAATTTTTGCAAATGAAACGTTCGAAGATTTTAGCACACCTTCGTCATAGGTAATTGAACCCCAGCCTACCCTGTTATGGTCACGAATGGTTTCTCCACCCACAGAGTAGCTACCGGAAGCAAATTTTGCATTCCCGTTGTAGACTCCTTCTTCTATCGCCGCTGCTAATGTGAATATCTTCATTGTTGAACCTGGTTCATACGGATAGGCAATCACATCATTCAAGTAATTTTCGATATTTCTAACATTAGGATCAAAGCTGGGTCTTGTTGACATAGCCAAGATTTCACCGGTCTTTGGATTAGCAACAACACCAATCACTTTTTTTGGCTTATATTCCTTAACAACCGTGTTCATTGCGTCCTCTAAGAAAGTTTGGATCGTTTGGTCAATCGTTAAATAAACATTACTTCCATTATCGGGAGCAACAATGTGTTCTTTTGCGTCCGGAAGCTTATACCCTTTTGTATCACTTTGAAATTTCATATAACCATCTTCTTCACGAAGATATTTATCGAGGTCTTTTTCAATCCCCATCTTCCCGACGGTGTCCGTTTTTTTTGTTTCCTTATCGGTTACTTTAGCGGCATAACCAACAAGATGTGATGCAAACGTCCCATTGGGATAGTAGCGTTTTGATTCTCTTCTAAAGGCGATGCCAGGCAATTCTAATGATTCGATTTCTTGCTTAAGCGAGGTACTGATATCTCGACCATTAGTACCAAACTCAACCTGTTTTCTATCAGGCTTTGTTAAAATTTTATATATTTCATTCTCATCCATTTTTAATAACGGCGCGAGTTTACTTGCTGTCTCTTCAGGATCTACTACATGTTTAGGATCATCTTCATTTATCGTTAGTTCTTCATCAAGGATTGCGACCACTGTAAATGAAGAAGTGTCCTCAGCAATTGGATTTCCGTTGCGGTCATAAATAGCTCCTCGTTTTGCTTCAATTACTCTTTGCTTTGTATATTTTTCTTCTGCTAAAGCCGCTAATACAACACCATCAACCTTACCCGTACCTTGGATATACACAAATCTTGCCATCAATGTAAAAAAGAGCAAAGCAAATATTATACTAATAAATGCTGCTCCTCTGTTTATATTGTTATTTTTAACCTTTATTTTCATGATTATTTTCCTTGAACCACTTTAACGTTATTCTCATTTAAAACAAGTCCAAGTTCTCTTGCTTTTTCCCATAAACGCTCATATTCACTTAGTTCTTGAACTTGTACATAAAGGTCACTGTTTGTTTTTGTTTGTTTATTAATTGATGCTTCGATTTGTTGGATTTCGATATTTGTATTGTAGATAGATACTTGGTTAGATATGATATGAATTGCGCAGAATACCACAGCTACAGAGAATATAATCCCTAATAACTTTTCTCCTAATGAAAATCGAAATTTCTGTCTTCTTTCCGGTCGTGTTCTTGGTGACTGATTTGGTTGATAGTTTTCTGTTTGTCTAACTTTGTATGCTAAATTACCCATCATATCCCTCCTTAAGTATCTCTTCGATTTATTATTAATGACGCCGCGAAACTCAAAGTTTCTCTGCAATCCTCAATTTTGCAGAACGGGCTCTTTTGTTTGCCTCTAATTCTTCTTCTGTAGGTAATATCGGTTTTCTTGTGATAAGTTTTAACGTAGGTTTATATTCATCAGGTATAATCGGAATTCCTGGTGGTAGAGGTGGACCTTCACTTGCCTTTTTAAAGGCAACCTTACAAATCCGATCCTCCAGTGAGTGGAAGGTTATGACACTGACTCGCCCACCTGTTGCCAAAAGCTCAATTGACTGGTGAATAGCATCTTCAAATACCTTTAATTCATCGTTTACTGCAATTCGAATCGCTTGGAAAATTCTTTTTGCTGGATGTCCGCCGGTCCTTCTAGCCGCAGCAGGAATTCCCTCTTTAATTAGCTCCACCAATTCTCCTGTTGTTTCAATGGGTTTCTTTTCTCTTGCAGCCTCTATTTTTCTAGCAATTTGTTTTGAAAACTTTTCTTCACCGTATTGAAAAAAGATTCTTACCATTTGCTCATACGACCAATTGTTGACAATATCATAAGCCGACAAAGTTGCATTTTGGTCCATTCTCATATCAAGTGGTGCATCGTGGTGATAGCTAAATCCTCTTTCCGGTGTGTCTAATTGTGGTGATGAGACTCCCAAATCAAACAGAATTCCATCAACAGCCGTTACACCTTGTTCATGTATTTTCTCAGTTAAGTGGGCAAAATTACTTTTGATGATGGTAACAATGTCACCATATTCCGCAAGCTTGTCCTTTGCATTTTGAATTGCAATATCGTCTTGATCAAAAGCATATAGCTTCCCCTTGTTTGAAAGTTTTGAAGCTATGTATGAACTATGTCCTGCACCACCAAGTGTGCAGTCTACGTATATTCCATCTGGACGAATCTTCAATCCATCAGCAGCCTCTTCTAATAGAACGGTTTTGTGTTTGAACATGTTAGCACCTCTTATTTCAGTAATACACTTATTTTGTACACAAGAGTTCATTCAAATGCGCCTTGGCTTATTTGCCGCCCGATTTTTTAGACCCATACGATGTAGATCACTAAGACGTTGCCACAGGAAATGGCGTTCAGAGTCTTTAATCTTATTCTCAAAAAACCTCCTATGAAAAATCGTGGCATCCGCCAGCGGCTATAACTTTATTCAGTCTGGGTTTGAATCCTCCCAAAACATTATACTCATAAAGCATTCATCACACCATAAAAAAAGTGAATCCTGCAGAATAAAGTTATATATCAAAACCGATCATATTTTCAGCTATATCAGAAAAAGATTCTTCGGAAGCAGCGAAATATTCTTCCCACTTCTCCTTACTCCAAATTTCAATACGGTTTGATACTCCAAGTACTACACATTCCTTCTCAAGCCCAGCGTATGAAACTAACGGTGATGCAATATTTACTCTTCCTTGTTTATCAAGTTCACATTCAATGGCCCCAGAAAAGAAAAAACGTGTGAACGCACGGGCGTCTTTTTTAGTAAGTGGGAGTGTTTTTAATTTTTCCTCAAGTATTTTCCATTCTGATTGTGGGTAACCGAATAAGCACTGATCCAAACCTCTAGTTAAAACAAATGTTTCTCCTAGGTTTTCTCGAAACTTAGCAGGTATAATCATTCGGCCTTTCGTATCAACAGTATGATGGTATTCTCCCATGAACATATCCATTGTCCCCACTTTCTGACTTTATCTTACCACAATCCCCCACTTTCCACCACCGGTTTTTATATAAAATTACCAAATAAAAAAAATCCCCGGAATTCCGAGGATTTTCGTCATATTCTACATTATTACTACCTTATGCTTTCCGTTAAATTCAAACGGAAGTACTAATAAATCTTGGATAAAATCGTCTCCGTATTTATTTAAATAATAAAAAACATTCCAAACTCTCTCCTGTGGGGAGCCAAGTGGTAGAAGAGATTGTTCAATCCGGTTAAAACGATTCAATTCAATTTCATTACGGTTTAGGATACTTCGGTTTATAGTGTTCTTCAAGAAGTCAAGCTGGGATTGAATGTTTTGAGCATTTTTCAAGAGGAGATCCCCTAATCCTGAATCAACTTCAAGCCCCACTTTTCGTATTTTCTTATGAATTTGCTCTACTTCTTTTTTCGCATCTAGGATAATCCCATCCACATCAGCTGTTTGTTGTTCCAACCAAGACTGTTTCACTTTTGAAAGTTCTCCAGAAAGGGCAGCTGGAATCGTTAAGTCCACTTCTTTGATATTAGACTCGATCGCCCTTTCAACAATTGTCATCATGAGTCTTGGTACAACAGGAGGCATCTGAATCTCCATGACAGCAAACACTTTTTTTAACTCGGCCCAGTATGAAACCTCGCCAGGTCCAGAAATAAAAGCTAATGTTGGGAACAAGAACTCCTGCATAACTGGTCTTGTTACTACATTGTTACTTAGAAGTTCTGGGTGTTTCTCCGCAACTTCAAGTAATTCGTCTCCACAAAGTATACATTCATTGTTTTTCCCACTAAACACATCATGTGCCACATTATACTCAAGTAAAATACGTTCATCATTTTGGGTATAAAAAAGGTTAGCACTTGACTCGTTCATTTCAATCATTTTTGGGTATTGATAAGATGACAATACCTCTTGCTGAAGCAACAATCCATCATGGAGTTCTCTATTTTTTTCAACCATTTTTCTTAAGAATTGTGATTGAATAGCTCTAAGTTCTTTTGATCCTGAATCAACAAGGATAAGACCGGTTTCTCCAAAAAGATCATTTATAATGTGTACAAAGAAATCAACATATGTTTTTGAGTTTTCTACAAAAACAGTTAAACGTTCCAGAAGATGATTCGTATAGTTTGTTTCACCATATGTCTCGAAAATTTCTTCAATCCACTCTAATAATCCCACTTGTTCAATTTCAATCGATGAAACCATTGTTTTACGATTGTGATATTGTGGAACAGTCCTTTTTCGAATACCATTTTTTAGATTTACATAGAGATGATTGATCTCCGCAAAATCATGGTCTTCTCCCGCAATCCAAAACACTGGTAAAACCGGTACATTTAACTTCTCCTCTTGTTCTTTTGCAAGTTTTATTATAGATACGATTTTATGGATCGTATATAATGGCCCAGTTAAAATACCCGCTTGTTGACCACCAATCACCACTACACTTCTCGGATCAAGTAGCTTGTTAATATTCTTGATCGTGTGTTGATGATAATTGAATCTTTTATTAAAGATTAGCAAATGCTCAACAAGTTTTTCACGTTCAAAATGCCTTTTTTGTAGGTCCTTTTTTCTTATCTCATAGACAAGGGGAGAATGTATATCATAATCGAAAAATTTCTCTATATCCATTTTATTTAAAAGATAGTCATTGACTAATCGATTTGATGATGGCAAAGAGAGATCCAAAACCTCCATAAATTCTTGTTCTTCCTTTCTTATCCAGTATGTATCTTAGATGAGTATAGCACGCTTTTTCTATAAACCAAAAATATTCGCTCATGATGGATTAATTTATGGTTGTGACGAAAATTCGTTGAACCAATCCGATTAAAAGCAAAAGAATATAAGCAAATGTAGATACAAGAAAAACAAATCGCCATGATTTCTTAATTACTTTCACAGTATCTATTTCATGACTCTTTCTCCAGGTTACAAAACCAGTCAGCAAAATGGCAATAACAAGGATCAGGATGATTAGCCAAAGCATGCTTTTTCCAACAATTACGAGCAATAAATAATGAACTGCAATGAGAAAAAATACGGTTGTAATATCTACCGAAAGAAAAAACGATTTTCTGTTATTTTTCACTATAAATCTACTAATTAAATAGACTAGTATAAAACCAAGCACAGGAACTGTAACAAATGTCGCCGCAATACCCGCAAAAAAATTGACCATTTCCGATCCCCCTTATCTTTCCATCCCTTTTATAGAATCATATAGAAATTGTGTTATCGCTACTTCCCGCTCTATTTTCTTTGCTTCAGCTAATACATACCCTAAAATGGCATCAATTTCGGTTTTTCTTCCCTCTTCTAAATCTCGTAGCATAGAAGATTTATTTTGAGCAGTATTCTTACAAATTGTCGTCACAAGCTCCCACATTTGTTCTTCATTACAAGGTATGACAGACGTGATTTCACGAAATAAAGTCTTGACTTGGTTCTTGAAATACTCATTTTGAAGCAATCTCCCATTCTTAACTCCATATAAAGCTGTTAATGGATTGATGACTGCGTTAACAATCAGCTTTGAAGTCATCATTTCATACCAATTATTATGAAATTCGATTTGGAACTCCTTGATTGAAATATCAAATGTAATAATATCCCCTTTAATAATCCCAAACTTTGTACGACCTATGCCAGTATGTATGATGGAAGTATCATTCAATTTTAATGCACCATGTTCAACAACACCCACAAGGATATTCTTATTTTCGAGTTGTTTCATGAAATCAAGATGCCCCATTCCGTTTTGTAGAAAACAAACCGTTTGTACCTTTTCTATGTCTTTGATCTGTGAAAGGACGTCCTTCAATATGTATTGTTTCACCGCGATGAAAAGTATATCTTCCCCGATTACACTAGCTGTACTTGTTACAGCTTTTACACGGTATGTATTTGACGTGTTTTCAATTTCTATTGTTACACCTTTTTGATTAATTTCAGATGCCTGACGTTCAGTTCTCGTATATAGGGTTACATCATGGTATTCTGCAAGATAGCCTGCAAATAACAACCCGATAGAACCCCCACCAATTATTCCAATTTTCATAGTTCCAACTCCATAGTTTGTCCTACCTTTATTTTACCAAAAAGCCCGACAAAATGACTAGATACTTACTACAAAAGGTAGGCAAAACAAAACAGAAAACAGAAATAACCCCAAGGCAATTCCTTGGGGTCGGTTCATCCTTCTTATTTATACTGGGTATACTGGATGCTTTTTCTGGCCGAATTCAAGTTCCTTTGTTTCGTAAGCGGCCAAACGATCAATGAGGACACGTCTAAGCTCTGCAGCTGGAACAATATCATCAACAATTAACTCCGATGCAAGCTTGTAGATATCGATCGTCTCTTTATATTCTTGTTGTTTTTGTTGAACAAAAGCGACCCGCTCTTTTGGGTCTTCAATTTCATTAATTTTATTCGAATATACAGCATTAACCGCTGCTTCAGGCCCCATAACAGCAATTTGAGCTGTCGGAAGTGCCACACAGTAATCAGGCTCAAATGCAGGACCAGCCATCGCATAAAGTCCAGCGCCATATGCTTTTCGCACGATAACTGAAATTTTCGGTACAGTTGCTGAGCTCATTGCAGCAATCAATTTTGCTCCATGTCTAATGATGCCCGCCCTTTCAACCTTTGTACCAATCATAAATCCAGGAACATCTGCTAAGAACACTAACGGGATATGGAATGCATCACATAATGTGATAAATTTAGCCGCTTTGTCTGCAGAATCTACAAATAAGACACCACCCTTTACTTTCGGTTGGTTAGCGATAATTCCAACAGGTCTGCCATCTATACGCGCTAGCCCAGTAATTATTTCCGGAGCAAATAGTTTCTTAATCTCATAGAAGCTACCTTCGTCAATGAGGGTATCAATACCTTCATACATATTAAAAGGAGCATTCTGATTTACAGGTATTATCTCTTGAAGACTTTTACCTTCCTTTGGTAATTTCCCTTCAATAAAAGTGGGTTTGTTTAAATAATTGGCAGGAAAAAATCGCAAATACTGTCGTGCACTTTGAATCGCTTCCTCTTCATTGGCAGCAAGTACATCTCCACAGCCACTAACTGTACAGTGCATTCGTGCTCCGCCCATTTCTTCTAAGGTCACTTTCTCACCAATGACCTTTTCAGCCATCCTTGGTGATCCTAAATACATTGAAGCATTTTTATCAACCATGATTACAATATCGCAAAACGCTGGAATATAAGCCCCTCCTGCAGCTGACGGGCCAAATAAAATACATATTTGGGGGATCATCCCAGATAGTTTTACTTGATTATGAAAAATCCGACCTGCCCCGCGACGATTCGGAAACATCTCAAGTTGGTCAGTAATTCGTGCTCCTGCGGAATCTACTAAATATAATAGCGGTACACGAAGTTTTTCAGCAGTCTCTTGAATCCGAATGATCTTCTCAACTGTCCGGGCCCCCCACGAACCCGCTTTAACAGTAGAATCATTTGCCATTACACATACTTTTTGACCGTTTATTTCCCCAATTGCAGTTACGACCCCGTCTGCTGGAAGGTCGCCTGCTGAATTGTTTGCGTATTTTCCATCTTCTTGGTATATTCCTTTATCAAATAAAAGCGCAAGACGATCACGAACAAATAATTTATTTTGTTCTTTCAGCTTTTGATGGTATTTTTCATGCCCTCCTGCTTCAATTTCTTTGCTTTTTTCTACTAACATTTGATCCAAATCCTTCGTATGAAGCATTATTACCCTCCTATTCTAGTACAAGTAATACATCATCTTCGTTTACAAAATCACCGATTTCTACTTTAATAGAAGCAACTTTACCAATCTGTCCGCTTTCTATCGGGATTTCCATTTTCATTGATTCCAGCATGACCACAACTTGGCCTTCGTTAATTTCTTCCCCTTCTGAAACCAATACTTGTAATACTGTCCCTGCCATACTCGCTTTTATTTCTTTCATATCAATTCCCCCTATTAATTGAGATATTTTGTAGTATATTCTCCTTTTAAAAAGGATGCCTCGTTAATAATTCGTTGGAATAAAGGGATATTCGTTTTTATTCCTTTGATTACAATTTGATTCAGATACTCCTTAGCTGATTGAATCGTTTCTTTTCGGCTGTCACCATTCACAATAATTTTTGCAATCATCGGGTCGTAAAATGGTGTAACAGTTGTTCCTTTTTCATAACCATTGTCTACTCGCACATTTGGATCATTATCCGGAAATGTATACTCCTCTATTTTTCCTGGAGATGGGAAAAATTTTACCGGATCTTCTGCATACACACGAAACTCAATCGAGTGGCCCGATGATAGTATGTCATCCTGTGACAAAGGTAGTTTCTCTCCCATTGCCACAAGAATTTGCCACTTTACGAGATCTATATTCGTAATCATTTCCGTAATGGCATGTTCAACCTGAAGTCTCGTATTCATTTCTAAGAAATAAAAATTTTCTTCTTCATCGACAATGAATTCAATCGTACCGGCATTTGTATAGTTCACATATTCAGCTGCCTTTTTGGCTGCTTGACATATTTTTTCACGCGTTTCATTAGATAAGAATGGAGAAGGTGTTTCCTCAATTACTTTCTGGTTTCGACGTTGAATCGAACAATCTCTTTCAAAAAGATGAACGATGTTTCCGTGATGGTCACCAAAAATTTGTACTTCTATATGTCTTGCATTGGGAATAAATTTTTCGATGAACACTTCTTCATTTCCAAAATACGTCTTAGCTCTAGTTTTTGTTGCGTGAAACGCTTTTTGTAGTTCTTCCTCAGAATTGCAACAAATCATCCCAATACCACCGCCACCGCCACTTGCTTTTAGCATTACTGGATAGCCATATTCTGAAGCAAGCACACAAGCTTCATCTATTGTTCGAATACTTTCATTACTTCCTGGCACAACAGGAACACCCGCTTCGATCATAGTTTGTCTTGCTTTTACCTTATCGCCCATCAATGAAATAAGTGAGGGTGAGGGTCCAATGAAAACCATTGATTGTTCTGCAACCGCCTTTGCAAAAGTTGCATTTTCCGATAAAAACCCATAGCCTGGATGGATTGCATCAACATGTTCCTTCTCGGCAATTTCGAGAATTTTATCCATTTGAAGATAGGATTTTAAAACGGGTGCCTCACCGATTCGATGCGCTACAGTTGCATTATTTACAAATGGTAATTTCTGGTCCGCATCTGAATAAATAGCGACTGTTTCGACCCCCATCTCGTGGCATGTTTTCATGATTCGTAAAGCGATTTCTCCCCTGTTTGCAATTAATACTTTTTTCAAGATCTGTTCCCCTTTCGTTGAAAGATCAAATCCACCCACACTATAATTTCTACACGTATCTACATAATCCTGCACACAATTGAAAACGCTTTCTATATTTTTCTACAGAATTTTTTGTATTTTTGTTGTATAATGTTTTTATATTCATAATTACAGTTTCTCTTAGTAGAATCGCAAGGGGGATACAAAATGTATACGGCAAAGGTTGAGAAATTATTAGTAAACTACAAAACACTTGAAGAATTTAAAGCATTTAAAGAATATGGTCTTCAAGAATTATCCATGCTGGAAGACCTTGAATCAAACATTATCGAAAATGATAGCGTTTCACCATTTTACGGAATTTTCTTTGGTGATAAATTAGTAGCACGTATGAGTCTTTATCGTGTTGATAAAAAATTCAATAAATATTTTGAACCTGCACAAGATTATTTAGAGCTTTGGAAGCTTGAAGTACTTCCAAATTATCAGCAAAAAGGATTTGGGAAAGCATTAGTGGACTATGCAAAAACATATAATCTACCGATCAAAACAAATCCACGTGTGAAATCAGCTGAGTTTTGGGAAAAAATGGGCTTTACCCCTGCATCTTACAACATGGAACGTGACCTTGGAGAAAACCCTCTTCTTTGGTTCCCGGATGGTGTACATGAAATCGACTGATTTTTCTAAATAAGCGCAAGGCACATGGAGCTAGACACCAAAAGAAGAAAACAGCTGAACATATTGTCAGCTGTTTTCCTTTTTTATTTCTCAACTCTTTCCAGATTCCCATTTCGGTCCATTTGAAATTTAACTTTCTTACTTCTTTCATCCTCCTGGAGAACCACCATTTTACGAGCACGCTCCATGATTTCGATTAATGCCTTATAATCTTCTTCAATTAATTGAATATTATTTTCTAACGTATTATTTTGTGCCTTTAATGTTTTAACTTGTTCTTGAAGCTTACTTATTTGAGTGTTCAAGTTCCGATTTTCATTTACGACCTTCTGAAACTCACTTTCCGTCTTTTCATATTCTTCAAGGAACCGAATCACATCTTTTAATTGCAATACTTGTTGTTTACTATCTACATTTTCAATGATCACTTGTTCCAATGAATTATCCTGAAGTTGTTCCCCATTGTTTTGCTTCTTCAATTCCTTACGCTGCTTTTTTGCAAGCTCAATCCCTGATTTATATTGTTTGCGGACATATGAGTTCCATCTAAAACCACAAGCAGCAGCGGTTCGGGATAATGTTCGGCCAACCTCTTCAAATGCACCTAATTGTGTACCTCCCTCACGGATATGGCGCAATACTACCTCTGCAAGCAATAAATCTTCATCTTGAGTCCATGCATCTTGACGTGTTGAAGTCATATCTTTCCCTCCTAAACTTCTTTTTTATTAATACATATGCATGTAATAGAAAAGATAGACTACTCACACTCTAGCATGGAAATAATTATTCTTTTTGCATGATTTTGCGTACTGCTTCTAGATGTTCTTCAGTTACCCACAAAGTAGTACACTCCTTGATCTCCTCACTTATTCTCTCCTTCAACCTGGTTTGAGACCATTTCCTATTTACTACCTTTTTGTATGCATTTACTACTTTAGTATTATGTAAAAATTCTTTAGAAATAAATTCTTTACAATCCATAATAGAATTGTCCACTGACAAGATATGTTGGATAAATCCAAGCTCTTTACCGGCTTCGCTTGAAAAAATCTCACCTGTGAGAAGTAGGTGATACGCTTTGTCAATCGATAATCTTTCTAATAGGAGAGTTGCTCCCCCCCAGCCGGTAGTAATCCCCTGTTTACCCTGAACAAAGCCGAATCTACTTCCACGAGATGCTAGTCTATAATCACAGGCAGTCGCAAGCTCACATCCACCTCCAATTGCTAGTCCATTCAGTAGAGCAATAGTTGGTTTCGTTAATGTAGCAAGTGAGTATAGAATCATCCCCATCTTGCTAAGCATCTGATATGCTTCATGCTCTGTTTTAAGGTTTTGAAAAACGGATAAATCTCCTCCTGAACAAAATGCTTTTTGTCCTGTACCCGTAATCACTAAAACTTTATCATCATCATTTTCTTCTACGTCAGTAATGGTTTTTTTTAGTCCATCCATTACTTCATAATCGATTGCATTCCATTTTTCAGGGCGATTGATAGTAAACCAAACTATTCCCTCTTCATCTCGTTTCACTATGTATTTTGACATGAATTTACCCCTTAAGCTTTTTATCATATTGTACTGGTAAAAAATTGAGATTGGCAACATTGGATTGAGTAACATTAGAAAGAATCTGAGGTGTTTTCATTGAATGGGGGATGCTAGGAAGTGCTCTAACAATGTAAAAAGCGTATCGATAACAAATGTTATCAATACGCTTTAACATGTTAACAAATTATTTGTTAACAACTTCTTTTCCTTTGTAAGTACCGCATTCTTTACATACGCGGTGTGCTAATTTCATTTCACCACAGTTTGGGCATGCCACCATACCTGGCACTTGTAATTTGAAATGTGTACGACGTAATCTTTTTCTAGTTTTAGAAGTTCTTCTAAAAGGTACAGCCATTATTCCCACCTCCTTAAAAAAAATAGATCAAGATGGTCTATTCTTCCTCAAAGAATTTCGCTAATCCTGCTAATCTTGGGTCAATCTTGTTCTGTTTATCATCTTCACTGATAACTTCCCAATCTTGTCCTGATTGCGGTGCTGCATCTTCAGAGTTCGAATCATCATCACAAAAAATCTGAATTGGTATTTCAAGTAAAATATTTTCCTTGATAAGCGGAAGTAAATCAATTACTTCTCCTTTAACTTGATGAACATCCTCTTCCGACTCTAAGTCAAATTCAGATGTCTGTCTAAGTAAAAACGTTTCAGTTGTTTTGATCTCGAATGGAAATTTAACATCAACCAAAGTTCGAGAACAAGGCAAAATCATTGATCCAGAGATTTCTAAATGAAAGCTCGCTTTCGTGGAGCTTAGATCAGCACGACCGGTTATTTGTACCGGTGAAATATCTCGAATCGATTTTTCGATTTCCATTAAGTCTCTTACATCAACAGTTTCGTCAATCATTAGACCTTTTCGAGCTAACTGATTTAATTGATTAATTGTCCATTTCAAGTGAAATCACCTCAAGGCAACAAAGGTAATTATAGCTTTGCGGATTACATTTGTCAATATTTTTTCTTTACACTATACTTAATGTGTAGATACTTATCTACTATATCAGCTTTTCCAAAAAAATGATATTTAAAAATAAAGTTTTAAATAGAAATGTATAAGGGCCTTATTAAGCCATAACAAGCATTATATTGGCAGGCTAGAGGGTAGCTTGTCGGAACGTCTTGTGACGATGGTGGGCTATGCTCTTATACTAGACATTGAAAAAAGGGTGAAATGATGAAAGCTGTAGGAGTTATTGTGGAATATAATCCATTTCATAATGGACATAAATACCATCTCGAAGAAACAAAAAAGAAAACGAATTCAGATTGTACGATTGCAGTAATGAGCGGAAATTTTCTACAACGCGGTGAACCTGCCCTCGTTTCAAAATGGACAAGGACCAAAATGGCGTTAGAAGCAGGGGTCGATATCGTCATTGAATTACCTTATGCGTTTGCCACTCAGAAAGCACAAAACTTTGCGAATGGTGCAATTTCCCTATTAAGTGCACTTCATTGTGACGAAGTTTGCTTTGGTAGTGAAAATGGAACAATTGACGACTTTCAAAACACTGTGGATTTTATGAAAAAAAATCAACGAACTTATGATTCCATCACTCGGCAGAATATGAAAAAAGGATATAGCTATCCTAAAGCAGCTTCTCTTGCCTATTCTTCACTTTCAAATCATGATACATACGTTGATTTATCAAAACCAAATAATATTTTAGGCTATCATTACGTAAAGGCTATCTATGATCAAAATAGTAGTGTAAAAGCTGAAACAATTATGCGAACCTCTGCCGGTTATCATGATGAAACCATTTCTCATGAATCCATCGCAAGTGCAACTAGTATTCGAAAAACATTATTTTCAACTGAGAAAAATATGGATCACATTAAAAATTATCTTCCACCCTCAACTTCCAAATGGCTATCTACTTACTATCGAGAAAATCAATTATTCCATCGGTGGGAGGAATACTTTACCTTATTAAAATATAGGTTACTAACGTCTACATCTGCTGAATTAGCAAATATTTATGAGGCCGAAGAAGGAATTGAAAATAGACTGCTGGCACATATTACAACAGCTACCTCGTTTATGGACTTTATGGAAAAAATAAAAACAAAACGATACACTTGGACAAGACTTCAACGATTATGTGTACATATATTAACTAATACAACGAAGGAACAGCTAAAACCAATTAATGAAAACCCAATAGCCACCTATATTCGTTTACTAGGTATGTCTCAAAAAGGACAGAACTATTTGAATCACATCAAAAAGGAATTAGAACTTCCCATTGTAACAAAAGTGTCAGGATTTTCAGATGAACTGTTTACACTTGATATGAAGGCAACCCAAACATATTTAGCTATATTCCCTGAACCACTTCGCTCCTCACTACTGCGACAGGAATATGCTACTCCACCTATTAGATATGATGAGGAACTGCAAAAATATTTATAAAGAAATCAGCCGCATCCATTTTGGAAGCGGCTGTGTTTTATTTACTATTTTCATCAAGATTCTCAAGATAATGAAGGGCGTCCTCAAATGTATCTACAGGAACAATTTTCAAGTCACTCTTAATATCTTTTGCAGTTTCTAAAGCTTGTCGATAGTCTGAATCTGCTGCACCATTTTCATTAGGTGCAAAGAAAATGTCAACATCAGTGTTATCAGCAGCGACTATCTTCTGACCAATCCCACCTATTGGGCCAACCTGTCCCTCAGTGTTGATTGTTCCAGTACCAGCTATGCGTAATCCGTGAGTTAGATCTTTTTCTGTTAGCTGATTATAAATTTCAAGTGTAAACATAAGTCCAGCCGAAGGACCACCTATTTTTTTCGAATCAATGTTAATTTTTGGATCAGCTACCACTTCGATATCAGTAATTAATTCAATTCCAATTCCAATTTTGTCTGGATCCTTTGGAAAAGGTGCAAGTGAAACAGAGACTGTTTTCTCTTCTCCATTTCGTTCAACCTCAATGTTTATCGTTTCATTTTCTTTTTTATCAGCTACATAATTCATAAATTCTGTATGTTCTTCAATTTGTTTCCCATCAACTGCAAAAATTCGATCGCCTGGCTTTAACACTTTCTCAGCAGGCATTCCCTCGACAATACCCATTATATAGATTCCATGGTTTTTTACCTTAACGGGCTTGTTTGCATACTTATAAGCAACCGTAATTGCTGATTCCTGTGAATCTTCCATATAAAATAATTGGCGATTCGTATATTCCTCATCACTCTCATTGTCCCGTCGCACATGATTAATCGGTAAAATTTCATGATACTTTTGAAACTTAGCCAATAAATAGCTAAATATATTGGCTTGGCCAAGACGTATCGTTGTTAACATAAATTCTCCTTCTTCTTCATAACCGTTTTCAACATTAATGATGGGGTCGAGTTCTGTTGCCATTCCTGGTTTTGTCACGTAATATGGGAGTTGGATAAAGGTGCCTAAAATTGCAAGCACCACACCAATTACGAGGGCTTTTAAATACGCTTTATTTCTCTTTCTCTTCATTTAATGCAGACTCCTTCCACTTTGCAATTGCCTCTTGTATCATAGGAAGTTGTTTTCTCGTTTCCTCTTCCCCGATTCGGATAATATCCTCAATATTTGTAAATGCACGGGAACTAAAATGTCCGACATGCGGACGGATCATGATATCAGAGGAAAATTCCCCATACTTCACGAGCTCCTTCTGCATAATATCAATACTCTGTAATATTACATCAAATATTGAAGCAACCTCTTCATTTATTTTAACATGTGAAACGTCTACCGCAATAACTATATCTGCCCCCATATCTTTTGCAACAGAAATCGGAACACGATCAATCACACCACCATCGACAAGGATTCGACCATCAATTTTTTCAGGAACAAATATTCCAGGAATGGCAATACTTGCTCGGACAGCATCTGCAACTGGACCTTTTCGAAACACAACCTTTTCTCCGGTTAATAAGTCAGTTGCCACGATACCAATTGGAATATCAAGTTGTTCTATATTTTTGCCGTGTGTGAATACACGTATTAGTTCTTTTACCCTTTTTCCGGCAATAAATCCCATTTTAGGAACTGTAAAATCTAAATAATATTTGCGTTTAAATGCAAGAGCAAGTTTATATAATCGATCAATATCCAATCCTGCCCCATAAAAACTAGCGACCAAAGAACCCATACTTGTTCCTGCGATGAGATCAATTGGAATGTTTTCTGCCAAAAGTACCCTAATTACTCCTAAATGTGCAAATCCTCTCGCCCCACCTGATCCAAGTGCCAATCCGATTACAGGTTCGTTCATACGAATCATCCCCTAACATTGAAACTATAACAGTATATGAAAAAAGAAATGAAAACTTGTACAAACTTTTGGTCTAAACTTGCCACCTATACACGTATATTTAAATAGATGTACAAACCATCGGTTGATTATTGATGATTCTTTTGATTACATTCACGACGTCAGAATTAAAGAAAAAGAAAATTTTGAAAACTGTGGACTCTCTTATTCTATCACTTAAATGAACTAATTGTATAGAAAAGAAGACTTCTATAGGAGGAGTACCATTGATACGTTCTAGGTTCAAAACAGTAGCCATTGCAGCAGGAATAACCTTACTTACCATTGCACTAATTTATTTTCCAAAGGATTCACTCGAAGCTTCTAGGGTCGGTTTGGAAATGTGGTGGAAGATCGTTTTCCCATCCTTACTCCCTTTCTTAATCATTTCTGAATTATTAATCGGTTTTGGTGTTGTTAAATTTATCGGTGTCTTATTTGAACCACTAATGAGACCACTGTTTCGTGTTCCAGGTGTAGGTGGTTTTGCATGGGCGATGGGCATGGCTTCAGGGTTTCCTGCCGGTGCAAAGCTAGCTGCACGGCTAAGACAGGAGAAACAGATAACAAGGGTCGAAGCAGAAAGACTTGTTTCCTTTGCGAATGCTTCAAATCCTCTTTTTATATTTGCCGCCATTTCTGTAGGATTTTTTGAAAACCCAAGGTTAGGAATCTTGCTTGCGGTCAGTCATTATGTCGGTAATTTTTGTGTCGGGTTAATTATGAGGTTCTATGGTAAAAAAGACGACGAACATACACCAAAAGATAAAGAGAAAAAGAGTATTATTGTCAAAGCCTTACAGGAACTACACCGTACAAGATTGAAGGAAAAGAGGCCATTTGGTCAATTATTAGGTGATGCGGTAACCACCTCAATTCATACCTTGTTAATGATTGGTGGATTTATCATTCTATTCTCTGTATTTAATAAGCTTCTCTCTTTAATAAATGTTATTGCCATAATTGGGGCGGGTTTATCGATATTATTAAAACTGTTCCAATTACCTACCGAACTTAGCATCCCGCTTATTTCCGGAATATTTGAAATTACAACGGGATCAATGATGACAAGCGAACTAGAACACATCGATTTACTTCCTAAAGTGATAGCAGTCAGCTTTATTCTTGGATTTTGTGGACTATCAGTTCAAGCACAGGTAGCGAGTATACTAGCGGAAACTGATGTGAGTTTTAAGCCGTTTTTTATGGCTCGAATTATGCACGGCTTTTTGGCTGGAGTTATCACATTATTTTTATGGAATCCACTTTACGTAAAAAACAGAGGCTCAGAAGAAACATTGGGAGTCTTCTCTCCATTAATACCAGAGCATACCCCCTTATGGGTAGAAACGGTTTGGAGTGGTTTATTAACTTACGGACCGCTTTTTACCATATTATCTTTATTTTGTTATATCGGTATATATTCCATTAGAATGAAAAACCCTCGTATTTAAAATGCGAGGGTTTTTACTGTTGGTATTTAAAGATATATAGCCTTAATGGTTGGTGTTAAACTTCTCCTTGAGTGCAAGTTCTACCGGCTTAGGTACAAGCTCTGAAATTTCACCATGATACTTTGCAGCTTCTTTTACTATACTTGAACTTAAAAATGAATATTGGTTATTGGTCATCATAAAAAAGGTTTCGATTTCTTCATTTAAAATACGGTTCATTGAGGTGATTTGCATTTCGTACTCGAAATCTGAAACAGCACGAAGACCACGCAAAATCGCATTTGCTTTTTTCTGACTTGCATAGTCCATCAACAAGCCTTGAAATGATTCTACCTCAATATTATGTATGTCCTTTGTGCTTTCTTGTAATAGTTCGATCCGTTCCTCTACTGTAAACAAAGGTTTTTTTGACGAGTTATTTAATACACATACGTAGATTTTATCAAATACTTTTGCGCCTCTTTTAATTATATCAAGATGCCCATTTGTTACAGGATCAAAGCTTCCTGGGCAAACTGCAATTCTTGTCATTTCTATTCCCCTTCCTATCCCTCTTCATATCTGTATATTGATACACCAATGATTCCATACTCTTCATGCCGAACTAATTCTAGGTTACCAATTGACTTTTCGAGTAATACTTCTGAATCATGTTCTGCAATAACAACTCCATCACTTGTTAACAACTGATGTTTACTAATTTCTTCAATAAGTTCAGTTAATTTTTGCTGTTTATATGGCGGATCTAAAAAAATTACATCAAATTTAATGTCCCGCTTCACGATTGCTTTTAATGCTCGCACAGCATCATTTCGATATACTTCTGCTTGATCCAGAAGGCGACAAGTTTCTAAATTTCCTTTTATCGTTTGAATAGCTTTTTGGTCTCGATCAACAAAAATCATTTTGTCGATCCCGCGGCTGAGCGCTTCAATTCCAAGTCCGCCACTTCCACCGAACAAATCAAGACCAACTCCACCATCAAAATAAGGACCGATTATATTGAAGATAGCTTCTTTCACCTTGTCTGTTGTTGGGCGTGTAGACGTCCCTGGTACCGCTTTCAAGTGCAGACCTTTCTTTACCCCAGATACAACCCTCACTATTATCACCACTGTCTATGTAAAATGAATAACATTATCCTACCATAAACATTATCGTTTGTTAATCAATTAAGAAAAATTCGAAACGAAAGGGCAGTGAAAAATTTTACTTCAATAATAAAAATACGCCAGAGCATGTATACACAATTTTCAATTGGTCATAATTAGTAATAACAACATCATTCGAGGATGTTGTTGCCAACCGCGGAGAAGACTTACGTTTCCCCATAAGTTCTTCCTCCGGTTTCTCCTCTCCCTTTGCCTTCTTCCATGTGAACGGTAACGAAAAACATGGAATGGAAGGACCCTGCAAGTGACTTGCAGGGTTTTTTTGTTTGTAATTGTTAATTCCTATCAAATCGTGTTACAGTAAACATGGAATATATGAAAGTAAGGGGAAATTAGTATGATACAACGCTTTATAGAGCTTGGTGAAGGATACTCTGATATTTATGAACTCCTAGAGCTTATGAAAAATAATAGGAACAGAATCTCGAAGCTATTTGCCTTTAACACTACCGTTCAAGATAGGCAGGTATCCTCTTTAGCAATAGCTTTTCAACCAACTAATCCTGGTGATTTTCAAGCTATCTATATTTGTAGGGAAGGAATACCGAACCCGCAAATCAAACCCAATAAGAGGTACTCTCTCTTTGCAGAATTAGCTAACGATCTTGATTTATCCATTATTACATTTGACGTTAAACCATCCACCATGTTTAGTGAAAAAGAACTGTATTATCAACACTTAATTGGGATTCTAAGAATGAACCGATACATACCGCCAATGCAATAAAAATATCTACAATTGGAGGCGTTATGCAAATAGTATGGGTTGCTGGCGCCTCGAGCCAGAAAATGAATGTACGTTTCATCTTTCATATCCTCGCTTGTGTTATGACCATTACATGAGGGGTACGATTCACCCTTCTTCTTACCCTCACTTGCGGTACGACAATTGCTTGAGGGTACGACTAACCTCTTCACACTTCACTTGGGTACCTCATTTTTTGTTTTGATGGTTTAGATACCGAATCTCAACGCTTCAATATTCTTAACCCTGTATTCAGCTATAACTGACTTAGAGCTAGACGACAATAAAAAAAGCTTATCAAAAGCAGGATGCTTTTGATAAGCTTTTTATAGTCCAATCTTATAATCGTATTCCTTTGCGCGATCTGGTTTTCGGTTCTCGAATTCAATCTTTAAAAATGGTTTATATGATGGCTCTACTCTTTTTACGAAGGCAAGCGAATTTAACTTTTCTACGATTGAATCGGTATTTTCCATATCGTTATAAAGGACCACGTATTTTAGACGTTTTGATACATAGTGAATATTGCCAAATTTACGCAGCATTTTTGAATGCTTTAGCGAATGTAGCCAAACGATAATTCCTTGGCGTTGTCCAATCATAGTGTTTTCTCCTTATTTCAATAACTTTTTTATAGTGTAGCACAATGAGTTAAAATTTTACAATATGAAATAAAGTAGAAAACTTACTTTTTTCAGAAAATATGGGTAGTATATTCATATTATTTGCTAATCTATTAATGACAACCACATGCGCCGCCGCTGCCACAGCCCCCGCCACAACTTGAAATGGAATCAAAATATGGGTTACCTGTTGGCACTTTAATATGTTTTGATACAGCTCCACCTAGTAACACGCTGATTTCATCAAGAACTTTTTGAAGATTATCTTCTGCTTTTTTAAATTCAGCAATGGTTTCATGAAGATCTAGCTTCCTTTTTAACTCCCTTGTCTCTTTTGAAACAGATCGAAAATCAGGATGGTATTTCCCGAATCTTTGAACCTCGTCATATTTCTCCTTCATATTCTGAAATTCCGCGATAAGTTTTTGTGCTTCCTTATCCTTTTGTAATGTATATAAACA
The DNA here is from genome assembly GCA_003640645.1 of Fredinandcohnia aciditolerans. Classification (GTDB taxonomy): domain Bacteria; phylum Bacillota; class Bacilli; order Bacillales; family Bacillaceae_L; genus Ferdinandcohnia; species Ferdinandcohnia aciditolerans. The sequence goes on from QGHH01000029.1 coordinate 37,261, forward strand.
GCTGCGATATTCCTCAGCTATTTCAGATTGTAGAATCATTGATGCTAGGCTTTCCGCCTCTTCAAGTATCTCAACTCTTTCAAGTGTAGCTATCAAAAAAAACACCTCCATAATCACTATACCATGATTTTTAACGAATCGCATCTTATGGATACTTTATTACTTTATTTGAACATGAATCGTGTGTTCGAGATCGTAATTCGTTAAATCATTATGGACTACTTGAATTTTCAAGGTATGCTCACCCTTTGTTAGCCCTTTTATAATAAATGCAGCCGTGGATATCTTTTCTATCCGTCGTCCATCTACTATAACATTAAGATGGCCCTCACCTTCCTTCTTACTACCACCACTTTGTTTAAATAAAAAATTTGAGATAATACATTCGAGATATACATCATTTCCCCTAACATGGTGATTCACATGCAGAGTTCGTTTTGATTGGATCGACAAGTTTTCAGACATCATAGCCTCAACCGCAACTTCATGTATATAAAAATAAAGGAAACTTAGAAAAAAAAGGGATAAAACAATCTTGTACAACTTTCTACCACTCCTTTTTCCTAGTTTTTCCTATCACATTACAAATATCCCGCATTCCCCAAAAAAGCGACTCTTAAAGAGAAGAGTCGCCTTGCGTTTAATCGCTCTGTCGCATACCTTGATACATTTGTAGCATGAAAGAGGCCATTTCTAAAGACTGGTTGAGTTTTTGCACTTTATGTGGAAGAGTCTGTTTAAAATACAATTTTGACTCCATCTCAAGGCTCTGAAAATCATTAGGATTCCTAGTTAATTTTCTGTACCAAATTGGGTTTTGTCGTACAAAAGTTCGAATTTGTTTTTTTGTTTTGAGGTACTCATAGGTATCTTTTCTCATCATGCTCCCCCTTTTCACCTAATCTTTTCGAAAGGCAAACGGTTGAGTATGTCGGTGCGAAGACTGCCCATGATTCTGCTTTTCTTCTCCACGAAACTGATGGATGACTGCTTGAATCGTTGAAATGGCTTCACTTACATTTGAGATTTGCTGCTGAAGATTATTCATATCTGCATTTTTAAAGGATGAAAAGATTTTACCGATAAAATCTTCTTTGTCACGTTCTTCAGTCTTACTGTTACTATTCTTATATTTCTTCCACTTCTCATCATTTTCACCAAGTATATACCACTCTTCGTATACTTCTTGCCAATTTAGTGCTCCTTTTCGGACTTCCTGAACTAGAATTGGATGTTTTTTTACAAAAGATTTAAATTCTTGAACGGACGGATGAAGTTTTTTTCCCATACCAATCACCTCTTTTTCATACGATTGCCTACTATAGTTTATCTTTAATAAATTGATTTGTTCGCCCATTTTAAATTGCACTAAGCCCAATATAATTGTTAAAATAAGAATAATAAAAATATTATGGATTTGAGGTAAATACCATGGAAGATCGTATCTTACAAAAATTACAGACATTCTTCGTTGAAGCAAACGAAGAAGAAAAACATGCGTTAGAAAGGGTAATTGATGCCGTAATTCGTAAACAAACAAAACAAAATGGATCTTATATTGGTGGCATACTACAAACAAGTCGAAAAGTCCTTGATGATCTAACTTATGAAATTACCATTCCAAATACGGAGCTAATTCAAAACCCATTAAAAATCGTCCATGGGGGAATTACAGCAACACTCCTTGATTCTGCTATGGGTTCAGTAGTTCATAATGTCCTCCCACATGACAAAGCAGCTGTAACAACTGAAATGAAAATTAATTATGTGGCCCCAGGAATCGGAAAAGAATTCCGCTGTGTCGCACAAATGATTCATAGAGGTTCAAAAATATGCGTGACTGAGGGTAGAGTATTCCGGGATGATGGAACATTAATCGCTCATGCTACAGGCAGTTTCTTTATCATTGATCGTCCAAACAAAAAATAACGAGGTGTAGGAATGGTTACAGCAATTGTCATTCCACTCATTATTGTCTATTTTTATGTACTTTCAAAAAAGGAAAGAAAGAAATACGAGGAAAGCTGGAAGGATCTTGAAAATGTAAATGAAGAAGCCGTAATCAAAGGTAGAGTTATCAGTAAAAATGAAGAAAAGCAACGCTATTATTATCATAAATACGTTCTTGTGACTGAGTTAAAAATAAAAACGTCCACAGGTATAATTAAAGCAAAACGGATTATTCCACTAAGGGATGAATATACACCTCCTCAAATTAATTTAGGTGATGAAATTTCATGTATTGGTGAATGGACAAAGGATCATTTCCAGTTCAACAAATATCAAATCTTAGTAAATAATAAGTAAGCAATACACCTAGATGCATTGCTTACTCCCATTTTTGAATAAAGTTTTGCGTGTAGTATTTTTCGTATACCCCTACCCCAATAAAGTTGTAGTCCTCGCTTAATAGAGTCTCGCGATGTCCTTCACTATTCAGCCATCCTTCAACAGCTGCAATACCGTCAACATATTTTGCTGCAATATTTTCTCCCGCAAGTTGATAGGTCACATCCCCATTAGCGAGTCGGTCAGCTAGTCCCCCGTTTATCGGCGAGGTATGGTCAAAATATTCATTTGTACTCATATCTTTACTATGTAAATAAGCAACGCTAGCTAACTTTTCGTCTTGTTTTAATATATGAAGTCCATGCCTAGTTCGTATCACATTGGTTATGTCTAAAATTTGGGCTGAGTTTCCTTGTTCTACTTCCTTCCATTCTACCTTTGAAACTTCTTTTGCGGAAAGTAATTCTCCTCGATATGCTAATTCATAGGGACGCAGCTTAATCAGTGTCTCTCCATCTAAAAAACGAATGCTCGAAATCTCATTCGTAAATGTATCCACATATACTTGTACATAAACATTCCCCATCGCAATCAAGGGTCTAGCCTTCATTTCTTCTTCAGTTAACTCAAATCGATATGGATTTTTATCCACATTCAAAGAGATTTTAGGTTTTATTAAGCCTTTTGAATGTAACTCTGCAACAGGTTGTCCAATTTCAAATGGTTCAACTTGTACATCATTTCCTGTTCCAAACACGGTAACAACACGATCATTTTCGATCCCCACCTGGATATAATTTTGAGGAGTAGAGTTGTACACCCACCAATAATAATCATAGGATGAACGGTCTATTCGGTCGGGCTCACCAAGTATTTCTACTATTTTTGAACTCTCCACTCCAATATACGAATAGAGCCCTTCAAATTGATGAATCTCTTGTTGAAAAGGTAAAGTGGTTTTTTCAGGATTTGCATGGTCTGATAACAACGTATAATCGTTCATTCCATTCACTATTTCTGTTCTTCCGTGTTTAATAGAAATATAATAAATGCTAGAAGCTAAAAGTATGATAGTAACTGCAATCTTAGCTAATTTCAGAAGAACCACTTCCTAACATCAATCTTTTTCTATCATGTATATTAAACTTTTCCTAGATTTATGCGATTAATGTAAGAATAATAAAACAGGCACCAAGTTGGTGCCTGTTAGTTTAGAGTAATTGGTCTTGTTCAGATATATCACTTAATGCTTCTCCTGCATGTGTATCAGACATTTTATTTGTTGCCAAGTCACCTAATGATACAATCCCAACTAATTGACCATTCTCAACAACTGGTAAACGTCTAATTTGATGTTTTGCCATCAATTCGGATGCTTGTTCAAGTGACGTATCAGGAGAACATGTAACAAGATTATCACTCATCACATTTGTTACTTGATGGGAGCCTGATCTTTTTTCAGCATATCCTCGTACTACCAAATCACGATCAGTAATCATTCCGATTAATTTTTGATCTTCTAATATAGGAATTGCACCAACATCTAAATCCTTCATTTTAACAGCTACTTCATACACATTATCAAGGGGAGTACAATATTCAACTTCAGTACTCATTACATCACGAACAGATTCCATTGTATCCTCCTTATTAACACTCACTTTATTATCTTATTTACCAATAAACATTTGGGTCCAATAATGTCTTTTTGAACCACCTTCTGCATACCCTACACCAATATGAGTAACATCTTGCTTTAGAATATTTGCCCTATGCCCAGGGCTGTTCATCCACGCATTTACAACTTCTTGAGGTGTTCTTTGCCCAGCGGCTATATTTTCAGCTGCTGTTCGATAAGAAATCCCGAAGTTGCGCATCATCGTAAATGGTGAGCCGTATGTAGGTGAAGTATGGTCAAAATAATTTCGATCTCTCATGTCTACAGATTTATAACGTGCCACACGTGAAAGTTCCCAATCAATCTTTAATGCAGGTAATCCATATTTTGCACGTTGTTGATTAGTTAAAGAGATAACTTGATTCTCAATGCTTTTGACATTTTCCAGAATTGGAATTGTTACCTTTTGACCCGGATAAATGAGGTTAGGGTTTTTAAACTGAGGGTTTGCTGAAATTATTTCAGACAAACCAACTTGATAGCGAACAGCGATTTTCCATAAAGAATCACCAGGCTGTACGGTATATGTAGTCGTACCTTGTCCATTTGCAATCATTGGACTACCTAAGATAAAAAATAAACCTGTAATGATTAAAAGAAATTTCTTCATCTTATCCCTCCTTTCCCTGTTAGTTTGACCAAATCTTTAAAAATTCCACATAAAATAATTTTTTATTTTTCGTGACATATTAATGTCAAACGTTGCAACTTGTATCTTTTCGTACTATTATTATACTGAGAACATATAAATCGTTGTTTGACGGTTTTTGGAGGGATATTAAATGAGATTTGAAAATACGGGGATAGAAAACGTAACAATCGAATTACCAAGATTAACTGACATAATGAGATCAGAAGGTTTTATTCTTGCAGGTCAGTGGGATTATGAGAGAATTACATACGACCGTAAATATGAGATTAAAGGCGATATTTACTACCTTCGTGTACAAGGTCATGCAGTTGAGGGAGTAATCGAAGAAAATGCAACTGATGCAGTCATTAAATTACTAACACCTTTCGTTGGTAAGTACTATTATCCACATGGTGTTGAATATGGCGAAGATGAAGTATTCCCTAAAGCATTAGTAGATCAATGTGAACGCATCTTAGCGAAAGTGAAAGAAAATATTGATGCGGTTGTAAACGCATAAAAATGAAACGTGAAAGACGCCCGATTTTCGGCGACAAGCTTCAGACATGCATTGACAGAAGGTGATTTTACCTTCCGAAGCGATTGACTAGCTATAGAACCGATGGTGAATAGAACTAGACAAATTGCATATAAAAAGGAACAGTCAAAAACTGTTCCTTTTTTACGTTGTTGTTAGTGGTTGTGTATTAGTAAGACCTTCAACTTTGATGGTAAGACTAGATAAACTAATCCCAGTCATACTTTTTATTTCATGCAAAATTGCTGCTTGCAGGACTTCACATGTCTTTTTGATTTCTAAACCGTATTCAATGGCAATTTTTATCTCAAGGGCAATTCCTTCTTCTTCATTTTCAATTACGGTAATACCGTTTTTATGAAAATTACGATTAAGAATTCCTGATACCCCATCCTTTAATCCTGATACAATCGTAACCCCTTCAATATCTTCGGCACAAATCGAAGCAATCATTGCTAAGACATCATTCTTAATATAAAGCGATCCATTTTCTAATGCTTTCCTTACCACCCCAACCACACTCCTTCTCAATTTCAAGACCACCATGGTTACTCCTACCATATGCATTAAGGAATGAATTGGGCACTAGTCTAGAAAAATCTTTTCATATTATTTATTACGCATATACGAATTGCCGCCAGATTATAAGTTCTAAAGGAAGAGGGTCATAAAGATGTTGCTATAAGTGTGGCGTTCTTAGTCTTTAAACTTACTGCTTCAAAAAGTTTCTCTGAAAAATTGTGGCACCACCAGAGGCTTACACATTTTGCAGAATTTAGACTTTTGCTAAATATAATTAAATAACTTTACGGAGCTCCCAAGTTAAAAACTTACCATCCTTCTTTGTACATCTCATTCCTAGCTTTTCAAAAAGCTGGATGGATTGATAGTTACTATCACTACATTCCATAAGTACTTTTTTGGCATCTGCTTGTGTAACTAGCCAATCAATTAAAGCGTCTACCGCTTCATAGGTTAAGTTCGTTTTTTGATAATCTCGATTCATTGTATACGTCAATTGGACATTACCTTTCTTATCTGGTTTTCCATGAAGATAAATATCACCAATAATCCGTTTATCGGCATAATTAATGATTAACCATAAACCCCAGCCATATTGATTCTCATCCCTCTCAAGCTTTTCTATATAAAACGGAAGAATACCTGTTATTAATGGAGATGGCCAATTTTGTGGAATCGTTATAGGTGATCGTTTTTCAAGTTCTTTGCGATGAAAAACTAATGACTTGGCAATATCCAAAGAACATGGAACCAATAATAAGTTTTCTGTAAAGATCTCAATCATCCTTAACACTCCCCTCTAAGAAAGATAAAGTTATGTGCATAGAATAACAAAATAAAAAGGTGCTCTAGAATATTGTATTCTAGAACACCTTATACATATTACAAACAATCCATTCTACCATTTTTTAAAAACCTAAAATTGCTTTTAACATCGATGTTGTTTCTCCGCCCTTATAAAAGACATACAACAAGAGATATACCGCTACACCTGTCAAAGCTGTAAAAAACCATATAATGCTTGTGATGGGTCCCAGCTTACGATGCTTTGCAATTTTGTTTTTAAAGCCGAAGTATAATGTAATCACTCCAAATATTGCACCTGTTGTTGCCAAGAAAATATGAAAGATTAAAAATATCGTATAGTATATTTTAACATCGTCAGGCCCGCCAAATGAAGTATTTCCGACAAATACCGTTCTTGACATATAAATAATGAAAAAAATCAATGCAAAAATAGCAGCGGTAGTCATTGCTCTTTTATGTGCATCAATTCTTTTTTGTTTAATCAGATACCAACCGATGGCAACTGTTACTGCACTTAAAACAATAAAAGTGGTGCTCACTGTAGGCAGAATCGGTAAATTCATAGTAAACCTCTCTCACATCGTTCTTTCTATATTTTTGATTAGTTCGTTTGTGGCTTGAGTAATTGCTCCTCAAGTAATTTTTCTTCCTCACGTTCCTTACGAACCCATTCAAAGAATACTTTCCCTAGTAAAATCGCATAAACAAATTCTTGAATAATTTTCATAACAACCCCGCCAGTACGTTGATCTTCAAGTGGAGGCATGAAATTAAACATCTCTGGCCCAGTAAGATTAAGACTTGCTAGCATTGAGGCTGGTACACAAAGCTCTAGAGCAGTTACCCATGACCCAAGCTCGGTATATGTTGAATACATAGCTACATCTGAAAAAATAATAAGTGCACATGCAGGTGTTAATAACATACCGTCAGCAAAAATATAACCAACTTTTTTAAGTCCACTCAACGTGTTCCATTCTTCTAATTTATTAACTAAAGGCCACCACATAAAGAAAGCAGCAATAAAAATAAATGTCGTTGTTGCAGCATGAATGAACACATTTGTCTTTACAAAGTCAAAAATGAGTGGGATATGATATAAGGAAAATGAACCGTTAAAGACAACTAAAGCAATTAATGGCTTAGTGAAAAATGTAAAAATTGGCTTTATTAGTTTGAAGTTTATAAAGGTTCTCCATAACCAATTTGGCACTCCCAAAATAAAAAATGTCGGTACAATTAAATATAGTGTAGCCATTTGCGTCATATGAGCAGTCATAGTCATATGACCTAGTAAATCAATCGGACTTCCTTTACAAAAATAAAGCAGTGCAATTCCGATCACAAATAAAATCTTTGTTTTTATTGAAGTAGGTTCAGAATGAGCAAAACGATGTCTCCATGGACCAACAATCATAAAATATAGAATCGTAATGACGATAAGCGATACTAAAAAATAGGGACTCCATAATGCCCGAAAACCAAAGATATCGATAGACATCTCTATCTCACCTCTCTTAATAATATAAACAATGTACACATACTATTAATTATACCTTTAGGGAAATAGTCATGCAAACAAACCATTTATGAACTTTTAGTGTCTAAAAAAAGAAAGCCGGCATTATACCGACTTTCTCCTACTCTTACCACCAAATAATTGTTGTGAAGCAAAGAACAGTTACAGCAGCGATTAATATTCCTGAGAAGAGGAACATTTTTGGTGCTTCATGTCCTTTATGATTCATATGCATGAAATAATACAATTGTAAAATAACCTGAATCACTGCTAGAAGTAAAATAAATGGTACGACGAACCAAGGTGAAAATTGTTCAGACCCAACTGCTATAAATGCAATGATAGTAAGGAAAATCATGAGAGCAAAAGAAATAACATGCTGCTTCATTTCTTCCGCACTTTTTCTTCTGCGATAGGCTAAATCAACATTTGTGTTATTAGTATTATTTGCCATGTGTTTATCCCACCATTCCCATTAAATATACAACAGTAAAGATGAACACCCATACTACGTCTATAAAGTGCCAGTAAAGGCTGAAGACATAAAACTTAGGTGCATTGTATAGATCTAATCCACGGTTAGCATTTCTAATCATGATTGTTAGAGCCCAACATAATCCAAATAGTACGTGAGCACCGTGAGTTCCAACAAGTAAATAAAATGCAGAACCAAATGCACTGCCCGTGATTGTATGACCTAAATGTACATAATGTTTAAACTCATAGATTTCTAATCCAAGGAAAGCTGCACCTAGAAGTACAGTTAGACCTAACCAAAGTTGCATTTTCTTAAAATTAAAGTTCTTCATATGGTACATAGCGTACACACTAGTTAATGAACTTGTTAAAAGGATCATTGTCATTGTAAAAGCAAGTGGTATCTCAAACAAATCTTGTGATGATGGTCCTGTACCATTACTTTTGTTTAGTGCTAAATAAGTTGCAAATAGGGATGCGAATAAAACTGTTTCTCCTCCAAGGAAGAGCCAGAAACCGATAAACTTATTTTTACCTTCAAGGGTCGCTTTTTCAGGCTCTGCAGGGAAAGTTTCAGCTGTTAATTTTTCTTCTGCATGCATTATGCCTCAACCCCTTTCTTGTCATCATCATCCATTAAATCCGCTTTGTGAATATGGTATCCATGATCATCAATAATTGAACGTAGGAACATAGCCCCAAAAGTAATAATTCCACCAATGATCATTACTGGAACGGACCAGCTTGCGCCATCTGGATGGTGTAAGAAACCGAATGCTGCAATGAATAGTCCTAAAGATATGATGAATGGTAAGATTGAACGATTCGGCATATGAATGTCTCCAAGTGGTTCAGCTGGAGTCATTTCTTTTTTACCTTGCATTTTTTCTACCCATAAAGGATCTAATCCACGAATTAAAGGTAATTGCTTAAAGTTATATTCTGGTGGTGGTGATGCAATAGCCCACTCAAGTGTACGGCCATCTCCCCACGCATCTGCTGATGCTTTTTCCCCTTTAATTGATGTGATTACAACATTGTAAAGAAGAACAATTACACCTAATGCCATGAAAATAGCACCAATTGAACTGATTAAGTTTCCAAGTTCCCAACCATGGTTTGGTAAGAATGTGAATACACGACGTGGCATACCCATTAAACCAAGGAAATGTTGGATAAAGAAAGTTAAATGGAAACCAATTAAGAATAACCAGAAAGTTACTTTTCCAAGAGTATCGTTAAGCATTTTACCAAACATTTTTGGCCACCAGTAGTGTGCCCCTGCAAATACTGCAAGTACAACCCCACCTACGATTACATAGTGGAAGTGAGCAACAACGAAGTAAGAATCATGGTACTGATAGTCTGCTGGTGCAGATGCTAACATAACCCCTGTAACACCACCCATGATGAATGACGGAATAAATGCAGCTGCATATAACATAGGTGTTGTGAATTTCAATGAACCGCCCCACATTGTAAAGAGCCAGTTAAAGATTTTAATACCAGTCGGTACAGCAATTGCCATTGTAGCAACCGCGAAAATTGCGTTCGCAATTGGTCCTAGACCTGTTGTAAACATGTGGTGAGCCCACACCATGAATCCTAAGAAACCAATTAATACTGTTGCGAATACCATTGAAGAGTATCCGAATAGTCTTTTTCTTGAGAATGTAGCAAAAATCTCTGAGAAAATACCAAACGCTGGAAGAATTAAGATATAAACTTCTGGGTGACCGAAGATCCAGAATAAATGCTCCCAAATAATTGTGTTTCCGCCCATTGATGGAACGAAGAACGCAGTACCAAAGATACGGTCAAACATCATTAATAACAACCCAACAGTTAATGGAGGGAATGCGAATAAAATTAAAGCTGATGCAACAAACGTAGTCCATGTAAATAATGGCATACGCATATAAGTCATACCAGGTGCTCTCATAGTGATAATAGTCGCTAAGAAGTTAATACCACCAATTAAAGTACCAATACCTGAGATTTGAAGACCAAGTACATAGAAATCAATACCATGACCTTCGGAATGTAATGCTAGTGAAGCATATGAAGTCCAACCTGCATCAGGTGCGCCCCCCATAAACCAACTTAAGTTTAAGAATACTCCTCCAAAGAAGAATAACCAGAAACCTAAAGCATTAACAAATGGGAATGCAACGTCACGTGCTCCAATTTGAAGCGGCATGACAGCATTCATAAATCCTAATAATAGCGGCATGGCTGCCAAGAAAATCATTGTTGTACCATGCATTGTAATGATTTCATTAAAAAAACCAGCAGTTACAAAATTATTGTCTGGTACAGCAAGTTGAATACGAATAATAAGAGCTTCGATTCCTCCTAATAGGAAGAAGAATCCACCTGCTATTAAATAAAGCTTAGCAATCTTTTTATGGTCAACGGTTGTTAAATAGTCCCATAAAGTAGCGCCAAACCCTTTTTTCTGAGCTACAGTACTCACAATGTGACCTCCTTATTCAATTATTTCTTATCTTAATCTTCGACACTAAGGCCCATTAGATATTCAGCTAAAGCATCTAAATCTTGGTCTGATAAGCCTTTATTATCATAGGTTCCTGTCATGTTGTTACCCGGCTTAATTGACTCAGGATCCTTCAACCAATTTTTTAAATTTTCTTTGTTGTACTCTAATTTACCAGCAATGCTAGAGCGATCACCGAAGTTCGCTAAGCTCGGTGCTGTTGGACGCTTTTCACCTGGATTGATTGCATGACAAGAGATACAGCCGTTTGCACTGAATAATTCTTCCCCTGCTTTCGCAACATCATTCGCAGGAACATGTTCTGCATCCTTAGCTACAACCATTTTGTCGATCCACTGATCAAATTCAGCACGTGGAACTGGTTTTACTTTGAAATCCATTAACGCATGGGAAGGTCCACAGAGTTCAGCGCACTTACCATATAATAAGCCGCCAGCTTCCTCTGTACTCTCAGAGTTAAACTCTAGCCAGAATTTGTTTGTGTTATCTGTGTTTGTATCCAGTTTTCCACCTGCAGCAGGAATCCAGAATGAGTGTTTAACATCAGAAGAAATAAGTTCAAAATATACTTTTTCATCAGTAGGAACAACTAACTCTTGAGCAGTTACAATACCATGGTCTGGGTATTCAAATTCCCACCAATATAGATTAGCAGTTACTTTAACTACTACTGCGTCCTCGTCTCTTGTTCCCTCTTCCATTGCTTTTACGTCAGCTAATTCAAAAGTAGCAGATACTGTTGGAACTGCTAATACTAAAAGTAAAAGAATCGGTATAACAGTCCAAATGATCTCTAAAGTGTGATTTCCTTCGACTTGCTTAGGAATCTTGTTTTCATCACCTTTTCTACGTCTGAATTTTACTAAGGCGATAACGAAGATAATTGTAACTACTGCAATAACGATGACCATGATCAATGTTGCTAGGATCATTAAATCGTATTGCATTTTCGCAACTTCCCCTGCTGGGGAAAGTGCAGAAACGAATGGTTCCCCACACCCTGCTAACAGCAGCGCCATGAAACTAAACAGTGTGAACAAGCGCACTTTTGGTAGCCATTTTTTCATAGCTTAATCAAACCCCTCTTTCAATAATATTTTGCTACTATCTTTATTGATAAAGATATTAAATCCTTCTACTTGAATATAGAAGAATTATTTATATTTTGAAACCCACTTACACTAATGTAACGATTATCATTGTTACGAACATAATCGTTAAGTAGTTAAGTGAGTAAACAAACATCTGTTTTGCCCATTTGATATCATCTTTCTTTTTAAAACCACTAATACCGAGGACTAACCACCCGATATTTAGGAGAGTTGCAATTGTTACAAATAGGCCTCCTAAAGAAAACATATAAAATGGAAGTGGGATTAAGCAAAGAACCCAAATCATGATTTGTCTCTTTGTCATTGCAAACCCATGAACAACCGGCAACATCGGAACTCCCGCAGAGCGGTATTCTTCAACTCGTCTCATAGCAAGTGCTAAAAAGTGCGGCGGTTGCCAGATAAACATAATAAAAAACAAGAGCCACGCTAGAACGTGTAATTCTGGATCAATCGCTGCCCACCCAATAAGAGGAGGTACAGCCCCAGATATACTTCCGATTACGGTATTAATCGTATATCTACGTTTTGACCACATTGTATATAAAACGATATAAGAGAAAACCCCAATTAATCCAATCACTGCAGCAGTAACTGTAGTGAGAAGTAGAAAACCGGTTCCTAATAGTATGAGTATTAATCCCAATACTAAAACATGTTTAGGATTAATTCTACCGGTTACAGTTGGACGTACTTTTGTACGTTCCATTACATGGTCAATATCTCGATCATAATAATTATTCACCGCACAGGAACCAGCTATAACTAACGCAGAACCAAGTAATGCATATATAACGATATCGATTTCCTGCAAAAAGCTTTGACCCGTAAAGAACAAAGCAAGCCATACACCCGTAAAGGCGGTTATTAGATTGGAATTTACAATCCCAATTTTTATGATTGCTAGGAAATCCTTAAAGGCAGTGGTTCGATATTCCTGATCACGATTTTTTTCATTCTGTATCTTTTCATCTGCACTAAGTACAGACCTTGTCGTCGTCATCATGAAGCCTCCTTATTTTAATAACGATACTTTCAAACATTGCATACAGCAATCTTATCAGCCTCATTCTTTTCAATTAATGAACGTGATACCATCATTCTGCACTATCTTCAATCTTAAAAAACGCAATAATAAAAATAAAGCGTTTTCGAGATGTGAGGTATGTATAAAAAGTACAAGTTTTATGTTATCCAGTTTATTATGTTGTAGATATTATAAATTATATTAAAAAATACCCTTTCTGTATATTAAATCACATTTTTTAGTTTTTTTGTGAACATTTAGTTAATAATTTATGACTTTTTTGTGACCTTTAAATGACCGCAAAACCGCTATTTAAACACTATTATCACTATATTAATAGTGTTAATCCCTTGTTTTTAGGTGCTTGTCGAAATGTAAAACAATTCCCCTATCTATTTCTAGCAAACTCCTTCATAATTTTCAACCTTTTTTACTACAATAATAAATTTTTTTCAATTTCATGCGGGTTGTAAACAAATCGTAAATTGTGTAATATCGATAATAGTGTTCCTTTGAAATTTATCTATTCTTTGGGTATGATATATATCGTAAAATATAGGTAGAATTTAGGGATATCTGCAAAGTAAAGTTAAATACTAGACAATGTTATAGTTTTATAAAAGTAAGAAGGTGATTTTTTGAGCCGTTCATTAAAATGGTTATCGGTTTTAACAACGATCGGTATGCTATTTGTGTTAATCGGTGGTGCTCTTGTAACGAAAACAGAGTCAGGAGCTGGTTGTGGAGATTCATGGCCATTATGTCATGGACAGTTAATCCCTGAAGAAATAACATTTGAATTAGTCATTGAACTAAGTCATAGGGTTGTTTCTGGAGTAGTAGGGATATTAGTATTAGCTCTATCTATTTGGTCTTGGAAAGCAATCGGTCATATCAGAGAAACGAAATTTTTAGCATTTATATCTTTCTTTTTCTTAGTTTTACAAGGACTGATTGGTGCTGCAGCAGTTATGTGGGGGCAATCTGATATCGTACTGGCCCTTCATTTCGGGATTTCGCTTATTTCCTTTGCTTCTGTACTATTATTGACGTTACTTATTTTCGAGATTGATAAAAAGTTTGATGCCGACTCACTTGTGATTGACAAAAAACTACAAACTCAATTTTACGCCATAACAATCTACAGTTTAGTTGTTGTATATACCGGTGCACTCGTGAGGCATATTGGCGCTTCTCTTGCTTGTCCCGATTGGCCTGTGTGTACTTACAACAATATCGGCCTCCCCACTCAAATTCATGAATGGGTTCAAATGGGGCACCGGACATTAGCTGGTGTATTATTTATTTGGGTATTGTACCTTTTTATCCGCATTTACAAGCACTATAAGCACGAAAAAGTTCTCTATCGCGGCTGGATGATTGCTCTTGGTTTAGTTTCTATTCAAGTTGCTTCAGGGGCAGTCATTATATTTTCCAGACTAAATCTATTTATTTCTCTAGCTCACGCTTTATTTATTGCTTGTTTATTTGGAGTATTTAGCTACTTTATTCTATTATCTTCAAGAAGCAAGAAAAATGAGATGGCATTAAGATTAGAGGCTGAGAAAGCAAATGAAGAGTCTATAAATGCAAATCAAACAATTACAGTGCAATAAGTCAAAAAATCCGAGGATGCTCTCCTCGGATTTTTTATATACTAAAGCCCCAAATTTAACTTTGGGGCTTTCTTTGGTTATTTTGTAAGTTCAAGTAAGAGATCGCCTGTTTGAATAGCTTCACCGTTTGCAACGTGAAGATCCTTCACTATTCCAGTGTAAGGTGCTTGTACAGTAGTTTCCATCTTCATGGCTTCTGTAATCATGAGATGGTCCCCTTTATTCACCTTGTCACCTTTTTCTACTAATACTTTTATCACGGTACCTGGCATTGTTGCGCCAATATGGTTTTCATTATCGCGATCAGCTTTTAGCTTCGCAACAACCGTTGATTTAATATTTGTATCTTTAACGATTACTTCACGTGGCTGACCATTTAATTCAAAATAGATAACCCTCGTACCATCAGGTTGAGCTTGACCTAATGAAACAAGCTTAACAATTAATGTCTTACCTTGTTCAATCTCTACTTCAATTTCTTCTCCAAGTCTCATTCCATAAAAGAAAGTAGGTGTATCTAACATTGAAATATCGCCAAATTGCTCAAACATTTTTTGATAATCCATAAATACCTTTGGATACAATGCGTAAGAGATCATCTCTTTATTCGTTACATCGCGGTGTAAGCTATGTGTTAAAGTATCTTTTATCTCGCTAAAATTAACAGGCTCTAGTAATTCTCCAGGGCGAACTGTAATTGGTTCGCGTCCTTTAAGGATAATTCGTTGAAGTTCCTTAGGGAAACCACCATGAGGTTGTCCTAAAAATCCTTCAAAGAGTTCAACTACTGAATCAGGGAAATCTAGTGTTTCTCCTCTTTCATAAATATCATCTTCAGTGAGATTGTTTTGAACCATGTATAGCGCCATATCTCCAACTACTTTTGAAGAAGGGGTTACTTTAACAATATCTCCAAACATATCATTTACACGACGATACATTTCTTTAACCTCTTCCCATCTTGTACCGAGGCCAACTCCCTTAGCTTGTTGTTGAAGGTTACTATACTGTCCACCTGGCATTTCATGCTGATAGATTTCAGTATGTGGCGATGTCATCCCACTTTCGAAATCTTGATAATATTTACGAACCCCCTCCCAATAACGTGCAATCTCTTCATAGTCTGTTACAGAAAGTTCAGGTTTTCTTTCTGTACCTTCTAATGCATATAATAATGAGTTTGCACTTGGTTGAGACGTAAGGCCAGCCATTGAACTCACTGCTACGTCAACAATATCGACACCAGCCTCAATTGCTTTTGCATACGTAAATAGTCCATTCCCACTCGTATCATGTGTGTGTAAATGAATAGGAATTGAAACTGTTTCCTTCAATGCAGAGATTAAAGCATAAGCCGCTTGTGGCTTAAGTAATCCTGCCATATCCTTAATTCCAAGCATATGTGCACCTGATTGCTCAAGCTCCCTTGCTAATTCTTTGTAATATTGTAAATCATATTTTGAACGTGTTGGATCTGTTATGTCACCTGTATAACAAATCGCAGCTTCTGCAATTTTTCCATTGTTACGAACCGAATCGATAGCAAGTGTCATACCCTTAACCCAGTTCAAGCTGTCAAATATACGGAATACATCAATTCCAGATTCTGCTGACTCTTTTACGAATTCACGAATTAGATTATCTGGGTAATTTTTGTAACCAACCGCATTTGATGCACGAAGCAACATTTGGAATAAAATATTTGGTGCTTGTTTGCGTAATGTAGCAAGTCGGTCCCATGGTTCTTCATTTAAGAAACGGTATGCCACATCAAAGGTTGCTCCACCCCACATCTCAAGAGAGAATAATTCTGGTAATAATCTTGCAGTTGGATCTGCAATATGCTTAATATCATTTGTCCTAAATCTAGTTGCTAGTAATGATTGGTGAGCATCACGGAATGTTGTATCAGTGAAAAGAACTTGTTTTTGTTCTTTTACCCAATTCACTACGCCTTCAGGACCATGTTGATCTAGAATTTGTTTGGTTCCTGAAGGTACTGGTTCGTTATGTTTTACTTTTGGTAAAAACGGCTTATCAAACACTGGCTTTCTTTTCTTTTCGACACCAGGGAAACCGTTGACAGTTACATTTCCGATATAGGAAAGCATTTTTGTACCACGATCCTTTGGTTTAGGGAAAATGAATAGCTCAGGTGATGAATCAATAAAGGATGTATCGTATTCTCCGGATAGGAATTTTTCATGTTTAACAACGTTCTCTAAGAACGGGATATTTGTTTTAATTCCACGGATTCTGAATTCCTTCAAGTTTCTGACCATTTTGGATGCAGCTTGTTCAAAAGTTAAGGCCTGAGTAGATAACTTAACTAATAAAGAATCATAATATGGTGTGATAACTGCACCTTGGAATCCATTTCCTGCATCAAGACGAACACCAAATCCGCCACCACTTCGATAAGCACTAATTTTACCTGTGTCAGGCATAAAGTTATTTAATGGGTCTTCTGTTGTAACACGGGATTGAATTGCATACCCATGTGTTTTGATATCTTCTTGTGCTGGAATGCCAATCGCATTACTGTGTATCGAATGACCTTCAGCAACTTGTATTTGTGTTTGTACAATATCAATACCTGTAATCATTTCTGTAATTGTATGCTCAACCTGGACGCGTGGGTTTACTTCAATAAAGTAAAACTCATCATTCGCAACTAAGAATTCCACAGTTCCAGCATTCAAATACTGTACATTTTTCATTAATTTAACAGCAGCTTCACAAATATCTTGGCGTAATTTCTCTGTTAAAGATACACTTGGCGCAACTTCAACAACTTTTTGGTGGCGTCGTTGAACAGAGCAATCGCGTTCATATAGATGAACAATATTACCTTGACTGTCACCGATAATTTGAACTTCAATGTGTTTTGGATTTTCAATAAGCTTTTCGATATAGACTTCATCATTACCAAATGCAGCCTTAGCTTCTGATTTAGCACGTTCGTATGACTCTTTTAATCCCGCCTTGCTACGGACAATCCGCATTCCACGTCCGCCACCACCAAGAGATGCTTTGATAATGACTGGATAACCGTGTTCTTCTCCAAATCGCACTGCCTCTTCCAAATTTTTCAATGGTCCATCACTACCAGGAATAACTGGGATCTCAGCTTTTTCCGCTTGATGTCTAGCTTTTACCTTGTCTCCAAACATATCTAAATGAGTAGATTTAGGTCCAATGAAAATAATATTCTCTTCTTCACATCTTCTTGCAAAATCGATATTTTCAGATAAGAATCCATAACCTGGATGAATCGCATCTACATCATTTTCTTTTGCGATTTCAATAATCCCTTCAATATCCAAATATGCATCAATTGGTTTCTTTCCTTCACCAACTAAATAAGCCTCATCAGCCTTATATCGATGATAAGAGCCTGCATCTTCCTTCGAATATATTGCAACTGTACGAATATGCAACTCCGTACAAGCCCTGAATACACGTATTGCGATTTCTCCCCGATTGGCAACTAGTACCTTCTTGATGCGTTTCTCCATATAAATCCTCCTTTAAATAAGAACGTAAATTTATCATCAACATATAGATAATAGTTATCTATAAGAGACATAGTTTTTTTGGTAAGTACGAGCTGGTTGGTTTTGTGGCTTCTTTTCTTTTGTACTATACATAGAATGATAGTTTGTAAACATTGAAACATTGATCAGAATCCCCATGGATGCCATTAATAGCAATAATGAAGATCCTCCATAACTAATAAATGGTAATGTAACTCCAGTGATTGGAATAAGTCCGGTCAAACCACCTAAATTGATAAAAGTTTGAATGGCAACCATAGATGATATACCTACTGCAAGTAAACTACCAAATGGGTCAGTACATTTTCTAGCAATTTGAAATCCTCGTAAAACAATATATGCTAATAATACTAATACAAATAAAACTCCAAATAAACCTAACTCTTCTGCAATAACTGCCATTATGAAATCTGTATGGGCTTCAGGGAGATAATTAAACTTTTGGATACTTTGTCCAAGCCCAAGGCCTTTCCACCCGCCAGCTCCTAGAGCAATGTATGAGTTTACCAATTGATAACCATTTTTTTCATCCTCAAATGGATGCATAAAACCTAAAAAACGGCCCATTCTGCCTTCAGATAATATCCCATCTGATAAAATATATAATAATGGTGATAAAATAACTGCTGTTATTAGGCCAAGTAAAATCAACTTTCCTAAGCTTCTTAGATTCATTCCTGAACATAAAATAATGGATAAAGCAATTAATCCTATTATAAAGGCTGTTCCATAGTCAGGCTGGATTGCTACTGCCATACATATACAAAGAGTAAATATGATTGGCGGCATAACTGCTATACCAAATTGGTTGATATATGCTTGTTTCTTAGAATAGACTGCAGCAAGATAAATAATAACACTTAGCTTTGTAAACTCGGAGGGCTGAATCCCCCTTGCTCCGACCATTATCCAGCTTTGTGCATTATTAGCTGTATGTCCAACGACAAATACTAATAAAAGCATCGCAACTGAACCTAGGACAATTAAAAGAAGAATTTTTTTTGTGGCATATAGTTTATAAGGTAGAATCATTGTTACTAAAAATGCAACTGCACCTACTAGTAAGGCCATTCTTTGTCTATCAAAAAAGAATGATGGGTTTTCTCCAAACTTAGGGCCTGAGGCAATGACCATGCTTGCACTATAGACCATGACTAGTCCAAAACAACATAAAAGAAAAACAGCAAGGACTAAAGTATAATCATATGATTTTAAAATTTTCTTGAGCATTGGGCATCTTCCTCTAAATAGAAGGTATAATTATTTATTGTACTATATTTTTGCAATATATATTGCAAAAAACCTCCATTTTCTTTTAATCTTATAAACTATTAAAACAATAATAAGTGAAATCCTTTAATAAAAAATACTGTAAAACGGGAAAACTGTAAACCCAAATTATAAAAAAACTCAAATTATCCTAAAGTCATGATAATTTGAGTTAATTTATCTATAGATTTTTCCTACTTTCGGGTAGAAGCTTCATGTAGAACGGATAATTCACGCTCAAGTTTTGAGATGAGCTCTTTACCTTCATTGCTCTCTATTAATCCCAATCTAACCGCAAAGTCTATTTCTCTGGATAATCCGAACATTTGCGTATCCAGTACTTCTTCGTATAATGGGCATTGAGGCATAGTTAAATTATCCATTTGAACTTTAATAAGTTTTAATATTTTTTCAGCATCTGCTTGTAGTAAAGACAGTGCTTTTTCACGGTGATTCACCGAAATCTCTGAAGTCAATTCATAACCCCTCCGTTTGCGAAGCGATACCTAATCCTATCTATAAATATTAACCTGTATACAGTAAAATTGCAAGAATAAATAGAAAAGACTAGCACTCTTATAAATGGAACTAATTCACAATTAGGCAATTATCAGGTTTCACTCCAATAATAAAAGTCTGATACTTCCTATTACGTTTCAAAACCTCTATAATATGAATGAAAGGAATGATTTATCGATGATTATTATGATTGAAGGAAAGACTAAGTATAACATTACACTTGATCCTAGTGTGTGGATTTTTGATGATCGTAGAGTAGATTTACTTACATATTTCGATTCAAATCAAAAAGTGGAAGAAGATTTAAGCGAATACACAAAGTCAGTTTCAAAGCATTGGGATAGAGAAATCCGCGAAGGTGCGATCTACCCTCCTACTCTCAAAACAGAAAAGAAATTTTTGAAAGAAAAAATATTAACCGGTACATATGGCATTCCATTTAGTGATTTTATTAAAAATGCAGAACCGTTAGAAGATGCCACAACTTTAAAAATCGTACAGAAAGAACAAGAAACAACGATTCCATTAAGTGAAGCATATGATGCTATCCTTGGATTTTCAAATGTAGGTAAACCATTACGTGAAGATGGTCCTGTCCATTTTTATTTTGGAGATGGTTCAAACCGTGAGAACCCAATAAAACATATAACTCGTTTTATCATTGAATAATTCAGAAATACGTAAGCGACATTCTCAACACCGATTAGCGCTGGAACCTCAACGAGGATGGCATGGCCGCCGCAGGATGATGAAGCCTGACTCGGGAGGCTATGTGCTCGAGCTATACATGAGAATAGAGCCTGTCACTAACCCTTTTAATCGAGGAAGCATGACAGGCTTCATACTTTAAAGAATATCTGCTGCTAATTGGGCAAGCCCAGATCTTTCTCCCTTCACTAATCGAATATGCCCACCTATTTTTTGGTCCTTAAACTTCTCTACCACATATGTTAACCCATTATTGTATTCATCCAAATAAGGATGGTCAATTTGTTCAGTATCTCCCATAAACACGATTTTACTTTTTTCCCCTACTCTAGTGAGGATTGTTTTCACTTCATGCTTGGTTAAATTTTGAGCCTCATCAATGATGATAAATTGCTCGGGGATGCTTCTTCCTCGAATATAAGTCAATGCCTCCACCTCTATCGAACCCATTCCAGCTAAAATGGCATCTAGTTCTCCGGGTTTTTTTGTATTAAACAAATATTCAAGATTATCGTAAATTGGCTGCATCCACGGCCTAAGCTTTTCCTGCTTTTCTCCCGGTAAGAATCCGATATCTTTACCAACTGGGACGATCGGACGGGCTACTAAGAGCTTCTTATACTTACCCATATCCTCCGTCTGCATCAAACCAGCAGCAAGTGCCAACAAGGTCTTCCCTGTACCAGCCTTGCCTATTAAAGTCACCAATGGAATATCATCTCTTAACAACAGCTCAAACGCCATTGTTTGCTGCACATTTCGAGGTTTAATGCCCCATATATGATCCTGTTTAAAATTAAGCTTTCTAACTACTTTGCCTGTCTTATCGACTATTCCAATAGCAGATGAGGAACCTCCAAGTGCGTCTTTTAATAAGATAAATTGGTTTGGATAAAATGGATGGTTAACTAACTCTGTAACGTGAAGCTCCCCTTTTTCATAAAAAAGGTCAAGTAGGTTACGATTTATATAAATCTCGAGGAACCCCGAGTATATATGATCAACCTCAACGACGCGGTCATTTAGAAAATCTTCAGATTGTAGCCCTAATGCGTCTGCCTTAACACGAACCAGTGCGTCTTTACTAACTAAGATTACCTGTTTCCCATTTTCTTTTTCTTGTTCTTCTAATGAGAGATTTTTGGCAACTGCCAAGATGCGATTATCATTTGTTTTTTCAACAAAGATATCTTGTAATTCATGGAAGGATCTGTGGTTTAATTCAATCCTTAGACTTCCACCGGTTTCAAGCTGGATTTTTTCGTGGAGCTTCCCTGTTTTCCGCAAATTATCAATTAGTTTTGATACTTGCCTTGCATTTCTACCTATTTCATCCATATAACGTTTTTTTGAGTCTACCTCTTCTAAAACAACTGCTGGTATAACAACCTCATTATCTTCGAATGAATATATTGCTCTGGGATCTTGCAGTAATACATTTGTGTCTAATACATAAATTTTCCCCAAAATCACGCCTCCTACTCAAGTCGGTTTCATTTTTTGTTTTAGGAGTGAAACAGGTTATACATTCGTGTAAGAATTTTTTATTTTATTATATTAGTCATTCCTCTTTTTGTTCTTATAAGGACGACCATTGATAAAAATATATGTCTGAATGAATAAAGATAGAAGAATAATTGAACAATAAAAAAAGAAAACACATTGAGCGATAGGAGGCAAAACGGTGAGATATATTAATATCCTTCTGTTCTTAACTATAATTTTTATTATTTCTGGTTGTGGTACATCAAATAATGCTGGAGAAAATGAGAAAGATACTCGTGTAAAAGTTCAAAATTCAATTGAAAACCATGTTGACAGAAAAACAGGACAAGAAATAGCGAGTCATCTTGTCGAACTAGCAAGTAGTGTCCCAAACGTAAATGATGCAACTGCTGTTGTTCTAGGGAAGTATGCAATTGTCGGAATTGATGTAAATGCAAAATTAGAAAGGTCAAGAGTTCAAACGATTAAGTACTCGGTTGCTGAAAGCCTGCAGCATGACCCTTACGGAGCAAATGCAATTGTTGTTGCAGACGCAGATACGTATGAACGTTTAAAACAAATGAAAAAGCAAATTGAAGATGGACGACCTGTTACAGGTATTTTGGACGAATTAGCACAGATTGTCGGCAGACTAGTTCCTGATATTCCAAGCGATATAATTGATAATAACAATACAGAACCTACAAAAACAAATGATAGCCAGCTAAAAAAAGAAGAACAAAAGAAATTTGATAAAGAACAACAAGATCAGTCCAATAATAAAATGGGTAATAAATAATAATTGAATGTAATCACAGCACGAGAAGATGGTTTCTCGTGCTGCTTTTATTTATCAGTAATAGTACTTAAGTTTTTTGATGATATGGGACTTTAATTTGTATAAGGTACAATTTTTTTTACTTTCATTGTGTTTATGAAGGACTTTACTCAGGGGGCTGACCTCCGGGCGGGACTTCATCCTTTCTATGAAGGACTTTACGCAAGGAGCTATGCTTCGTGCAGGACTTCATCCATCCTATAATAAGCATCTTCCAACGTTATTTCATCTGACCGTGTTACATCCGATAGAAATAGTATTCTCCCTAAAAAAGACAAACTTTGTCAGAAAAGTGTGTGTTGTTGTATAATGGGAAAAAAGAAACTAGATAATACTAGAGGGGTTCATAAAAAATGAAAGTAAAATGTGTAATTTGTGATAAAATTGAAGACATCGAGGATGAATCAAGTCAAGCGAAACGTTTGAGAAATCGCCCAATCCATACATATATGTGCCAAGAATGCCATGACCGTATTGAAACAAGAACTATAGAAAGAATCGCAACTAACAAATTCAAGTTATATCGTAAAAAGAAAACAGACGATGATTGGTGGTAAAAACAAAAGTCCAAGCGCCTTTTTTAGGGGAACATCGACTAACTTCTGCCACGTCCTGTGACAAACACCAATGTCAGCACTTCCTCGAAAATGCTTTACATATTCATTGTGCGATGAATATGCTCCCGAAGCCTGTGCTGTGCAGTCCGACGAGCACAAGAACAGACAGATTGAAGGTTGAACTTTGACCTTCCAGACGAATTAGCTTGTGACCTCGAGGGGCTATGCGCTGGAACTGGACGTAGCTGGGCAACATAACAGGTTATCCAACTTAATATAAAGAGGCTGGGACATAACTAGCTTCGAATAGTGATAAAGGAGAATTTGAGTGAACTCAAGTTCTCCTTTATCTATTTTT
>QGHH01000276.1 GCA_003640645.1 Fredinandcohnia aciditolerans
CACCGAGAACCTGTCCATCGACGGCCCGCGCGGCCCGATCCGCCTGCGCGCCTATCGCCCGGCCGAACAGAACTCGGCCGCGCCGCTGCTGGTCTACGCCCACTTCGGCGGCGGGGTGATCGGCGACCTGGAGACCTGCGACGCCTTCTGCTCGAACCTGGCCAAGGACGCCCGCTGCGCCGTGCTGTCGGTGGACTATCGCCTGGCGCCGGAGCACCGCTTCCCCGCCGGGCTGGAGGACGTGCTGGCCGCCTATCGCTGGGGCCGCGACAACGCCGCGCGGTTCGGCGCCCCGGCCGGGACGGCGGCGATCGGCGGCGATTCGATGGGCGGCAACTTCGCGGCGGTGATCGCCCAGGAGCTGAGGCGGGCCGGCGAGGCCCAGCCCGCCCTGCAATTGCTGATCTATCCGGCCGTCGACGTGGCCAGCGAAACCCAGTCGATGACCACCTACGCCGACGCCTATCCGCTGTCGCGCGCGACCATGGACTGGTTCATGGGCCACTACATGCCCACCGACGCCAGCCCGACCGACGTGCGCCTGTCGCCGATCAAGGAGACCGACCTGTCCGGCCTGGCGCCGGCCGTGGTCGTCACCGCCGGGTTCGATCCGCTGGTCGACCAGGGCGAGGCCTACGCCAAGCGCCTGCGCGACGCCGGCGCCCCCGTGGCCTATCG
>QGHH01000277.1 GCA_003640645.1 Fredinandcohnia aciditolerans
CGACCGGCATGCAGCATGCAGATGGCGAAATGCTGGCGGCACAGGCGGCCGAGGAGTTCGGCGTGCCGTTCACGCTGTCGACCATGAGCATCTGCTCGATCGAAGACGTCGCCTCGGTAACCAGCAAGCCGTTCTGGTTCCAGCTCTACGTGATGCGCGACCGCGAGTTCGTCGGCAACCTGATCGACCGGGCCAAGGCGGCGGGCTGCTCGGCGCTGGTGCTGACGCTGGACCTGCAGATCCTGGGCCAGCGCCACAAGGACATCAAGAACGGGCTGTCGACGCCGCCCAAGCCGACGATCCGCAACCTGATCAACCTGGCGACCAAGCCGCGCTGGTGCCTCGGCATGCTCGGAACCAAGCGCCGCACCTTCCGCAACATCGTCGGCCACGCCAAGGGCGTGAGCGACCTGTCGTCGCTGTCGTCGTGGACGGCCGAGCAGTTCGATCCGCGGTTGAGCTGGGACGATGTGGAATGGATCAAGCAGCGTTGGGGCGGCAAGCTGATCATCAAGGGCATCCTGGATGTCGAGGATGCGCAGTTGGCGGCCAACAGCGGCGCGGATGCGCTGATCGTCAGCAACCACGGCGGGCGCCAGCTCGATGGCGCGATGTCGTCGATCGCGGCGCTGCCGTCGATCGCGGCTGCGGTGGGGTCGAAGAGCGAAGTGTGGATG
>QGHH01000278.1 GCA_003640645.1 Fredinandcohnia aciditolerans
AAAACGGCGTCACCAGGGGGATCCAGACGCCTTGGAACGGGGATTGATGAGTTTGCATGAACACTCCTTCGGTGTAAGCGGACCGTGGTTGGACCGTACAGAAGTGCTCGGGATACTAGGGGGTGCGCGCGAAGGCGCCGTGGCGCCGCCGTGAGGCCGCTGTTCCGTCGCCCATCTGACGGAACAGCATGCTCCGGTCAGATGAGCGGCTGTTTTTTGGATTTCAGGCCGGCGCAAACCGTATCCACGCCGAGGGCGCGGAACAGGAAAGCGGACAGGATGGCCTGAGGAATCATGAATGGAATAAAGGGTTGAAACCGGCCGCGAACGACCGATGCGCAAATCTACCGGGCCGCCGCGCCCCTGTCAACGCAGGCTGGCCAGGAAGATCGCGCACAGCGCTTCCATGCCCTGGCGATCGTCTTCGTCGAAACGGTCCGGCACCGGGCTATCCACGTCCCACACGCCGATCAACTCGCCCTGGTGCACCAGCGGCACCACGATCTCGGAACGCGAGGCCGCGTCGCAGGCGATGTGGCCGGGGAACGCGTGCACATCGGGCACCAACTGCGTCTGGCGCTGGCTGGCGGCCGCGCCGCACACGCCGCGATTGAGCGGAATGCGCACGCAGGCCGGCTTGCCCTGGAACGGGCCCAGCACCAGCTCGGTGCCGTCGA
>QGHH01000279.1 GCA_003640645.1 Fredinandcohnia aciditolerans
CGGAGAGCTGGGTGGCGAAGGCGCCCATGATGGGGTTCTTGCGCACGTTGGCCGTGGCCGCGCTGCCCGAGGCGCCGCGACGATAGGCCTTGAGCGCATGCACCAGGTAGTCGGCGTGCTGGCCGGCCCGCGTCGGATAGGCCGGGTCCACCGCTGTCTTGGCAACGGCGCCGTGGCACGAGGCGCAATTGAATTTGTCGAAGACGGCCTTGCCGGCCGCCAGGTCCTGGGCCTGGGCAGTCGCGCCCGAAATGGCCAGCGTCGCGCCCGCAAGGGCAAGCATGATGCGGTTCATTGTGATTGCCCCCGGTTATTTCAGGTTCGAGTAGTAAGCGGCCAGGTCGGCGATGTCCTGGTCGGACAGGCTGCCGGCAATGGCATCCATGGTGGGATGGCTGCGCGCGCCTTTCTTGTACTCGTTGAGGGCGGTCTCGATGTACTTGGCGTTCTGGCCAGCGATCATCGGAACGTGATAAAGCTCGGGAAACGTCGCCTTGTAGCCTTCGATGCCATGGCAACCGATGCACATGGAAACCTTGTCGCGGGCGTTCTGGACATTACCGACCGGCGCTGCATCCGCAGCTGCTGCCTGGCCGGTGATCGCACAGGATGCCAATGCGGCCAGCAGGGAAACCGAGTACTTCAGAGAGAATCGCAACTTCATTGGGATGGCTCT
>QGHH01000280.1:0-402 GCA_003640645.1 Fredinandcohnia aciditolerans
CGGCGTCTACGCGCGCCTGGCCGCCACCGCGCTGCGCCTGACCGGCCAGAACCTGGCGCGCCGCAGCACGGTCGCGGCGCAACCCTATGACACGCCGCAGGAGCTTTCCGCCGACCTGGCCGTCATCGCGGCCTCGCTGTCCGCGCATCATGGCGCGCCCATCGGCAAACTGCGCCTGGGAGGGCTGCAGCAAGCGGTCGAGGTGTTCGGCTTCCATCTGGCCACGGTCGACCTGCGCCAGAGCTCCGACGTGCACGAGCGCGCACTGGCCGAGCTGTTCAGCCGCGCCGGCGCCACCCGTGACGGCCAGCCGCTGGACTACCTGGCGCTGGACGAAGACGCGCGCGTGGCCCTGCTGCGCGCCGAACTGGCGCAGGCGCGCGCCAACCTGGCGCTGGCGCA
>QGHH01000280.1:412-676 GCA_003640645.1 Fredinandcohnia aciditolerans
AGGCGCGGCCGCTGGCCTCGCCCTGGATCGCCTACAGCGAAGACACCACGCGCGAACTGGCGGTGTTGCGCGCGGCCGCCGCCGGCCGCCAGCGCTATGGCAAGCAGGCCGTGCGCCAGACCATCGTCTCGCACACCGAAACGCTCAGCGACCTGCTGGAAGTGATGGTGCTGCAAAAGGAAGCGGGCCTGATCGCGCCCGCCGGCCAGGACATCCCGCCAGAAGACGGCCTGATGGTGGTGCCGCTGTTCGAGACCATCCCCG
>QGHH01000281.1:0-267 GCA_003640645.1 Fredinandcohnia aciditolerans
GTCGACGCTCAGGCCTTCGAGGTTGGCGGTGATGCGGCCCTGGCCGATGCCTTCGGTGATCGAGGTCCCTTCGGCCTTCAGCTCGCCGTGGACGTACCAGTTGTAGAGCGAGGCCCCGAACGGATCGGCCAGGCCGACGGCGACGCCCGGATTGCGCTCGCGCAGGGCGGCGGCCACGCCGGCCAGGGTGCCGCCCGAGCCGACGGCGCAGACGAAACCGTCGACGCGGCCGCCGGTCTGCTCCCAGATCTCCGGCCCGGTCGTCTC
>QGHH01000281.1:277-676 GCA_003640645.1 Fredinandcohnia aciditolerans
GGCCTGACGGTTGGCGACATTGTCGAACTGGGTGGCCCAGATCGCCCCGTTCGGCTCGCTCCGCGCCCGCTCCTCGGCCAGGCGGCCGGAATAGCGGACGTAGTTGTCGGGATTGGCGTAGGGGACCGCGTCCACTTCGACCAGTTCGGCGCCGGCCAGGCGGATGGCGTCCTTCTTCTCCTGGCTCTGGGTGCGGGGGATGACGATGCAGGTGCGATAGCCGAGCGCCGCGCCGACCATGGCCAGGCCGATGCCGGTGTTGCCGGCCGTGCCCTCGACGATCAGGCCGCCGGGCTTCAAGGCGCCGCGCCGCTCGGCGTCGCGGATGATGTAGAGCGCCGCCCGGTCCTTGATCGACTGGCCCGGATTGAGGAACTCGGCCTTGCCCCAGATTTCACA
>QGHH01000282.1 GCA_003640645.1 Fredinandcohnia aciditolerans
CATGCCGTGCGTGGCCTGGCGGATCGAGTCGACGGACCAGGCCAGCTTGGCGGGGTAGGGGCGGCGGCCCGGGCCGGAGACGGGCGGGTCGACGATGACCAGCCGCGTCAGGCCGGCCGGCTGGCTGCGTGCCGCGCGCACCGCGATGCGTCCGCCCATGGAATGGCCCATCAGGGCGTAGCGCTGCAGGCCGAGCGCCTGCGCCAGGGCAAGCACGTCGGCGGCCTGCGCGTCCAGGCTGTAGTCCAGGCCGGGGTCGGCGCTGGACAGGCCGCGGCCGCGCACGTCCAGCACATAGGTGTCGTAGCGCCGGCCCAGGCGCTCGGCCACGAAGCCCCAGGTGACCGCCGGGCTGGTGATGCCAGGGATCAGGATGAGCGCGTCGCGTTCGGCGCGCGCGCCGTCCGCGCCGCCGTAGCGCAGGTAGTGCTGGCGGATGCCGTTGGCGTGGACGTTGGCGCCGTACAGGAAGGTGCTGGATGGTTGGCTCATGCCGTGCTCCGGGTGGGTCGATGCCAGGACGGGATCCGACGGTCATTGCTTGCGCCGCGCAGGGCGCGGATCGAGCGTGATGACGTGAAGCGCGGATCCATCTTAGGGTTTTCGATAAATTAAAAAAACAGTGTAGACGCTCTATTCTTGCAAACAGCGAGGTGAATCGCAAAGCCGATGTTC
>QGHH01000283.1 GCA_003640645.1 Fredinandcohnia aciditolerans
GCGGGGGTGGGGACACGGAAGGCCATGCCGGTCAGCTTGCCGTTGAGCTCAGGGATGACTTTGCCGACAGCTTTGGCAGCACCAGTAGAGGCGGGGATGATGTTCTGGCTGGCACCACGGCCGTCCCTCCACAGCTTGCCGGAAGGACCATCCACAGTCTTCTGGGTGGCAGTGATGGCATGAACTGTGCTCATCAGGCCCTCAACGATGCCAAAGTTGTCATGGATGACCTTGGCCAGGGGGGCCAGGCAGTTGGTTGTGCAGGAAGCATTGCTGACAACTGGGAGGGTGTTTGTGTACTTCTCATGGTTGACACCCATGACGAACATGGGAGCGTCAGCGCTGGGTGCAGAGATGATTACTCTCTTGGCACCACCCTTCAAGTGAGCAGAGGCCTTCTCGATGGTGGTGAACACACCAGTGGACTCCACCACGTACTCTGCACCAGCTTCACCCCATTTGATGTTAGCGGGGTCCCTCTCCTGGAAAACAGTGATTTTCTGTCCATCGATGACCAGCTGGTTACCCTCAATCTTGACCTCACCCTTGAAGCGGCCATGGGTGGAGTCATACTTGAACATGTAAAGCATGTACTCCAGGTCGATGAAAGGGTCATTGATAGCCACAATCTGCACCTTCTTGGAGGTGAAAGCAGCACGGGTCACCAGACGACCG
>QGHH01000284.1 GCA_003640645.1 Fredinandcohnia aciditolerans
CTGACCGGCCCTTGCGGAACGGTCAGGGAGAACAGCGCGAAACGATCTTAGATCTGGTCTTCGAACTTCTTGGCCAGGTCTTCGATGTTTTCCGGCGGCCAGTTGGCCACGTCCATGCCGAGATGCAGGCCCATGCCGGCCAGCACTTCCTTGATCTCGTTCAGCGACTTGCGGCCGAAGTTCGGGGTGCGGAGCATCTCCGCCTCGGTCTTCTGGATCAGGTCGCCGATATAGACGATGTTGTCGTTCTTCAGGCAGTTGGCCGAGCGGACCGACAGCTCCAGCTCGTCGACCTTCTTGAGCAGGGCCGGATTGAACGGCAGCTCGGGCTTGGCCTCGCCTTCCGTCTTCTTCTTCGGCTCTTCGAAGGTGATGAAGATCTGCAGCTGGTCTTGCAGGATGCGGGCGGCGTAGGCCACCGCGTCAACCGGGCTGACCGCGCCGTTGGTTTCGACTTCCATGACCAGCTTGTCGTAGTCGAGCGACTGGCCCTGGCGGGTCGGCTCGACGCGATAGGCCACGCGCAGGTCCACCAGCGCGTAGCCGCCCTGGCGCAGCGTGATGGTCTTGGCCACGTTGTAAAAGCCCGATTGCACCTGTACGCCCCCGCCGATGCTCAGGCGCCGCTCCAGCGCCGGCAGGGCGTACTCGGTCCACAGGCGGAAGATGTGCCT
>QGHH01000285.1 GCA_003640645.1 Fredinandcohnia aciditolerans
GATTGGTCGTAGGTCTCGGCGAACGCTTCGATCTCGGGTTTCGGCAGCGCCTGCAGCGGATGGCCGGGCTGGATGTGGAGGCGGGGCGAGCGGTCGAGCGCCAGGCGCTCGCGCAGCTCAACCACGGCGCCTTCGGACACCTCGACCTCGACCGCGACGCCCTGGCCCTGGCCGTAGTCGGCGGGGATGCCGATCGGCTTGACCCGCCAGCCCGAACGCATGGCCGGGCCCAGCAGGTAGAGGTCGGTCATGCCGACGATCTTGCGCACGCCGCAGGCCAGGGCCTGCTCGATGACGGCCAGACGCAGTTCGCCCCGGCGATTGAAGCCTTCGGGGCCTCGCGTGCGGCCGACGGCGACCCAGCGGGCGATCTCCCAGACGTCCGGGGCCTTGGCCGAGGCCGGGCCGTCGGCGAGGAAATGCGGGAAGACGTCGGCCACCACGCCCTGCTCGACAACGCGGCCGGCCTCCAGCACGGCGACGCGGTCGCAGACCCGGCGGATCACGTCCATCTCGTGGGTGATCAGCACGATGGTCAGGCCCAGTTCGCCGTTGAGTTCGCGCAGCAGGCGCAGCACCTGGCGGGTGGTCTCCGGGTCGAGGGCGCTGGTCGCCTCGTCGCACAGCAGGATCTTGGGCTCGCAGGCCAGGGCGCGGGCGACGCCGACGCGCT